>JAITMD010000004.1 GCA_031277535.1 Flavobacteriaceae bacterium | reverse complement strand
TTACACTTCTTTTTCTTATATTTGTCTTGTCTTTTAAGAGAAAAAAACTAAAAATTTAAGCAGTAAAAAACACCACTGCTTAAATTTTTTTTTAACTCTTTAAAATATTTTTAACATTTATTTTTCTCTCACAATCCCTAATACATACGCATTTGCTACACCATTCTTCAAATGTTGTTCGGAAAGACCTCTGTTTTTTGCACTTTTCCCGAACAATGCCCAAACAACACTGCAACAAAACCAGTAAAAAATGCTCAGACAGCCTAAAAACATTGGGATTATGTTTCGAAATAAGCATTTAAAAACACAAAAAAGCATCTTGATTTGTTAAAATATTAACAAGAAGTAAAAAACACTATATTAACTAATCTAATTGCTATCATTTTATGTGTATTTTAATTAAATTAATAACACAAAATATTCCCTAACTACTTTATTATTACAGTTTCTTTTCTTAAGCCTACTGTGTCAAGTGTAGCAAATATAAAGAACATTCCTTCTGTTTTACTTACCTTAGGTCTATAACCAGATTCAGGAAATATTATTGGCATTCGAAACAATTCATAGCCTTCTTTTTTAAATACTATACTCCTTGACTCACTCTTTAAATTATCTTTAGTGAAAGTCGAATCTTGTATTTTAAAATACCCCTTTTTATCTGTGAAACCACATTTAACCAGACTATCTTTAGTTTTTAAATCTCGTTCATCAAATGATTCATATATACATACCTCTACTTCTTTCAAATACTCCTTATTCTCACCTATTACTACACCATGATAGTAATCTATAAAATCCTCTCTTCCCTTTTTAGGTTTTTTATAACATGAACTAAATAAAAACAGTAAACACAGCAATCCTGAAATTCTACTCTTACACAACCCCATAAAAAACTTTTTGTATCTTCTTCTACTAAAACTACACTTGAAAAATAATTAATCAATAACTCATATACTGTCAAAGTAATATAACTTGGGTAACACGGCTGACGAACTATCTAACCATCATCCAATCACAGACTTAACCATAAATAAAAGAACTATTATATATGTTATCATGATTATCGGATTACTTCTAATGGCGCCCCTGGATTAGGACGGTGAAAGTATATATAAAGATACCTCATCCTCATCCTACCATTTTCTTCATATTCTCCTATAAGAGATGGCAACTCTAAAACATCTGAACGTTCTAAAGCAATAACTCTCCCATTACCATAAAACTTTATTTTAGACTTTTCTATCGGTAGCATCTGTATCCCACTCTGACCTGCCATTTTTATAAATGATGCTGTATGCTGTTCATTATCTGCTCGCGTATAAAACAACACTTGAGCCCGCTCTTTCTCAGCATTTAATTTAGACTCTGCTATTTTGTCTAATTGTCTATTTTGCATCCAGTTTCTATATTTGTTATAGACTCCTTCTACCTCTTCTGTTAATTTCTCTATCTTTTCTTTTGAAAGATCTACGCTCTCACTCCAGCCCTTAAGCTCATAAGGTACCTTTGCGATAAAGGTTCCACTGTATTCCACATAAGGTTTACCTGCATCAGCGAATACATTACTCCCATTCTTCTCACTTGTCACTAAAGGAGCAGAGAAGGCAAATACCTTGTTATCTAAAATATCTACTCCGCCTTCATCTCTAAATCTCAATGCCTCTACACTGAACTCTACTCGAGCTCCTTCTTCTATCAAGGGTCTCGAAATATCATAAGGGTTTCCATCAATTCTCTCTCTATCGTGTATTGGGTACACTCTGATCTTCCAGGTCTGCACTCCTGATTTTAATATGGTAGTATTTATAGCATGGCTTCCATTAGAAGCTCCATTAGCAGGTCCGAAGTATATGTCAATAGGAAAATCATTAATCAATACTTCATAATTACACGCACCTATAAATATCTGAGCGTGATAACTAATTTGCTCATCTCTGTATTTTACATTTTTATCGAGATCTCTCCATATTAGTCTTACTTTATTATCCATTTCTTCTGATGTTTGTCCCCAGCCACTCATGGTGACAAGACTCAGTATTAAAACTAAAACTCTATTCATACTTACTTTTTAAATGAAATAACATCTTCCTAATTCCTATGTTTTTTCAGATTTATATATAGCTTGCCACTTAGTTACTTCTCCTATATTTCCACCAGTTTGATGTCTTGAGTCCTTTTTTCTTAATGTAGCCTCTACTCTAGCAGTCAAAATTACTTTTATTCCCATAAACTGAAACTCTGGTTTTATATACCATCCTTTATCATCTGCTTCTATAGACGCCATACTTTCCACTTCGCTACTGCCTCTGCTACAAGTATTCAATTAATCTTGATGACTGTCAGTAAAGTCAAAACCAATAAAATCACATGAAAAACTATCTTCAAAAAATTTCACACTTTCTGAAACAACGTAAATATCTTCGATATATGCAACCAATAAACTACTATTTTATACTTATGTAATAAATAGCTTTAAGTTATTATTTTTTGTTTGTATTAATTCGTTTATATACTTTCATATCTACATCCATTAAATATTGCTCTTCTCCTTCTTTTACAATAAAATAGTAATTACAGTAATCATTTCCATAATCACCAAACTCTATAATATTTTGAAATTTTCTTTCTTTTTGAGGTTTAATTATCCATTTTAGAGTTCTTAAATCAAGAACACCAGATTCTACATCATTTTTTTGAACACAGAAATAATCTTTATAAAAAAGGCATTCGGACAACAATTCTCCCTTCATTATTGTTTCGCCAAACAAGTTTATAAATCCTTTATTACCCAACAAATCTTCATAATAATACCATATCTCATTATTTTCAATACCTCTATAATAATCTAACTGCTTTAATTTTTTATAATTAAAATTAAAATGTTTTATAGCTTCTCCGTTTTGATCAATAATTCCCATTAATGAACCATCTTTTAATACAGCTAAAGCATACCATTTCTCATTAAAATAAAAAAGATCGTTAACTTGTTTAAATTGCTTTGAAAACTTCGAAATTTCTCCTCTCTTTTCTACTTCTTCAGTCTTCAAAGTTACGATAGATACAGGCTCAACTGTAAAACCTTTTAAAGTCTCATAATCTGAAGTAGGCTTTTTATAAAATTCCCCTATACAATATTCATCATCTTGTTTTTCTGTTTTTTTAGCACTAAACTTCATATCAACATAGCTAATATTAATATCACATCCTTTGTAATTCGTGATAAAATATGTCATATGTAAATTGGTTTTGAATATATATATAGACTCTTCAAAAGGTTCTGTTAAAGCATTTCCATACCTATCCATTAACCCCCATTTTTTTACTTTTGAATCATAATAAGGTAGCAAATCCTTGTAGTTTGTTTTTTTAATTTTACTAATGAGATTCTCTCCAATAGATTTACAATTTTGAGCGTTTAAACAGTTATAGTTCACTAAAATTAGAATTACACCAATGAGGTACTTCATAAATATTTTTTTTGATTTCAACATTATATTATTCATTTCACTATAAATAGTCAGTAAACCAAACCAATGAAGCTAATATTAATATTATTCCTACCGAAAAAACAATAACTCTTCTTATTCTTATTGGAGCACCTCTACTCATAATTACTGCTATTTATACTCTAATTTAATGAATTACTACTAATTACCCCGTTTTTTGTTACACATAATTATTCGTTATCTCATAAATTATATTCCCTTTTTTATTAGAAAGACAAATGATAAAATATGCTTATGCCCTATTGCTATTATATTTTTAGCACTCCACATTTTTATAAGCTTAGAGCAATTTCAATGGTAGTTAATTGATTTGTCATATTTCCAAAGTAGATATCAATATCAAATAAATCATTGGGATTCCCAGTTATCAGTTTTAATAGGCCATCTGTAAACGATAAAGCATTTGTCGTTTTACGTTTATAATTCATCATGGTTGGTTCTAAATCAATTCACTTCATCTCTTCCGCTTGGAAAATCTCATAACAAAAACGCAAAACAATTTGTCTCTTCCTTGGGAATTCCTACCTTTAAGCCCAACAAACGCTGACCATTATGTTACTCAAAAAGATTACTTACGCCCTTATTGTTTTACTAATTAGTGCTATTTACCCCCTTTACCAATATACCCAAGCACAAATGCCCTTGATAGATGTAATCACTACAACTATTATTATCTTCGCAGTTCTTCATTTATTATACAAAATAAATACACGTAAATAACTATTTTTCAACTACCTACACCTTACAAACAAGTTCTCTTATTCCTTTTTATTGCGAAAAGACAAAATAACTGATACAACTTATGCTTTATTTTATAACTTTGTATTTCAAAGTACTTTTACTATGACAAACAAAGCAATTGATGATCTGAATCAAATCAAGTCTATTATGGAACGTTCTACTAAGTTTTTAAGCCTTAGTGGATGGAGTGGCATTTGGGTAGGTTTATGCGGATTAGCAGCAGCGGCCATCTTATATAGTTGGCAAACAGCTTCTACTTATAGTTATCAGCCCTTAACAGATACAGATCCTTATCAAAACTATTATACAGCAGGAATGCTCCTATCTTTAGCTATTGTTACGTTTCTTGTTGCTGTTACAGGTGGTTTCTACTTTACTATTCGAAAAACAAAAGCACAAGGTAAATCCTTTATCAACAAAGTTACCAAGCGCTTATTAATCCGTTTTTCTATTCCATTATTCATTGCAGGCCTACTTTGTCTTATACTATACAAACATCACCTATTGCAGTTTACCCTACCTACTACCCTATTATTTTATGGGTTAGCCTTATTTACGGTACAAGAAGACACGGTTAAAGAAGTAAAAGCTATTGCAACCTTGCAAATATTATTAGGACTTTTAGCTTTCTATTTTATCGATTACACGCTTATATTATGGGCTATTGGCTTTGGTTTAGTACATTTGCTTTATGGTATTATTCTATGGAATAAGTACGACAAAATAAAATAATTCCTTTATGAAATTTAATATAGAAAAATTAAACAAAGTATTTGACAATCGCATCCGTGTTGGAATTATGAGCGGCTTGATGGTCAATGAATCACTTTCGTTTAAAGACTTAAAGGAATACTTAGATCTAACAGATGGCAACTTAGCCTCTCACCTCAAAAACTTAGAGGAAAGCGAGTATATAACCGTTTCTAAAGGATTTGTTGGACGAAAAACAAACACCACTTATCAAGTTACAGAAGAAGGCAAAATAGCCTTTAAACAACACTTAGCTTATCTTGAAAATTTAATTAAAACATTGAAATAATTTTTTTTACCCAAACACTTTGAAAAACAAAGTGCTTTTAAAACCATGTATTATGATAAAAGAAAATCAAAAACCTATTATTAAAGGACTGATAATCGTTGTATTATCTTTATTGTTATTAATTACACTTCCTTTTATTACAAGTCTTATCTCAGAAAGAGAAACTTTTCAAGAAGAAGTAACAACTGAGGTTACTTCCAAATGGGGACAAAGTCAAACAATATTTGGTCCCTTTATTTTAGTAGAATACAGCACTACTTTTATTGCAGAAGATGGAAAAGTAATGCGTCAACTACACAGTTATTTGCAACCTCCAAGCAAACAAGATTTCACAGGCGATATAAAAACGCAAATCAAAAAGAGAAGTCTATACGAAGTCACTTTATACAACACCAATCTACAAGTCAAAGCAAGCTTCCCTTCTTTGGATGAGTTGGCTACCAAATTGAACCTTGTAGATAAAGAATCTTTCAGAAGTGCTAAAATCATTTTTTCAGTTTCTGACAGCAAAGGTTTTACACAAGAAATCTTTATAAACAAAGACCCTAAGCAATCTTTTGAACAAGACCGAAACCTAAAAGTCAATCCAAACGTTAACTTTTTAAGTTATGACATACTCAACAAAGACATAGACTTAGCACACATCAGTTTTCCTATTCTCTTAAAAGGATCAACAGAATTAAACTTCTTGGCAACAGCCAAGCAAACAAATGTTGACATCAAGTCTGATTACAAAGACATCAAATACATTGGCAATTATTTACCCGAGACAGATGAAAAACAAACCATTACCGAAAACTCTAAATGGACTATTTTTCAATCAATCCCTATCAATTCAAACTTAGATACAATCAGTCAATTACACGATTATAGCTTTGGAATGAAGTTCCTACAAATGAACGATTTCTACAGTAAAGTAAACCGTGCTACAAAATATGCCTTGCTCTTTATAGGGCTTACATTTGCGACCTTCTTTTTTATGGAAAACATCAAAAACTTAACCATCAATATACTGCATTATACATTAGTAGGTTTAGCACTTTGCATCAACTTTGTCTTGCTCCTTTCTTTTGCTGAATATGTAGGTTTTACATTAGCGTATGGTATTTCAGCCATGGCCACTATCCTACTCATTAGCTCATTTATTTATGGCTTAAGCAAAAACAAACGCATTGCTGCCACAATCTTTGGTTTACTAACTATTTTATACGCTTTCCTATTCTTCTTATTACAATTAAAAGAAGCAGCCCTAATCGTTGGTAGTATAGGCTTGTTTGCAATCATTGCCTTGCTAATGCACTTCTCCAAACGCATTACATTCTCTTCAAAACAAGTATAAAAAACCAAGAGCTGTTCCATCCGAACAGCTCTCCTTTTTTATACCATACCATGCGATTAACCTCCAAAAAAAAAGAGCCACTCAAATAAATTGAGCAGCCCTTTTCCAAACCTCTATTATGACTTAATTTACCTACTAATTTCTACCCATCCAGTGCGCGTTTTTTCAAACGCATGAATCACATAATAATATGTACCTGATGGTAAATCCTTTCCACTACTTGTTTTTCCATTCCATTGATTCGTATAATTCCCTGTATAAGAATATACTTCTGTTCCTTGGCGATTAAAGATCTGTACTTTCGTTGCGCCATGCTGACTCAAATCAAAGACATCATTTAGTCCATCTCCATTAGGTGAAATACCTTTAGGAATAGGGCAATCGTTGTAGCGAATCACAAAGCGAGCTTCTTCTTTACACACCTTATTATCTGTCTCAGCTATCACAACAATCTCCGTCTCAGACTCATAAATTATAGTACCCGCAGTCAAAGGAACAAGTTCATTTTTCACCACGCGATAAAACTTCGTCTGCTTGTTATCTTCCTTAGGAACAACGTAATAACTACATTCCAATCGCACATCTTCAAATGGTTTTAATCCTACAGGTCGAGTGACTTCAATTTTAAATGACACTTCTTCATAACAACCTCCACCATTATCTTGGTATACAAACAATTCATACTTTCCAGGTCCTAATACATCACCAGCTTTATACTGTTTCCCTTTTCCACCTGCTTCGCTATAGTAAGACTGGTTCTCTCCCAATTGAGGTAAAGCATAACTATTACAAGCCGCCACATCCTTAGGCTTCTCAGGTGTTATTCCCTGTGTTGGAATCAACTTAAACATTTGCGTTGCCTTACACTTCGTCTTTTCAGATGTTACCACTACATAAATAAGCTGTTCTTTTCCAAGAGTCTGATAAACAAATTTTGTCGGATCCTCAACCTTACCTTGCTCTCCTTCTTTGGTATAATATGCAATGTCATATTTCTTGTTCACATCTTTAATCATCTGTTTTGTTGCCACAGTCAAGTCTACCAACAATTCTTTTTTCGAGAATCGGCAAACAGGAATATCTGTTGGTTTATTCAATTCCAAAACAAGATCAGGGTATATTTCAACCTTTATCTTTCCTCTGGTTGGACAATTAATTTGTTTAAAGTTAATCTCTACTTCATAAACCCCACCTTCTTTCACTTCAATCTTCGATTTTTTATCTCCAGCAAAATAAGGCTGTCCATCTTTGAACCATTTAATAGTCAACTCTGGATTTGTTTCATCCATCTGTGAGTCGATCACCTTCGTTGTTCCAGAGCATAGCGCTGTGCCAGTATCAACCAATAAGTCCTTCCCTAAGTTAATATCGCCTATCTTAAAACTACCTGCTTCCAAAAAAACAGCAGAGTTAAGTCCCGAATCACGATAATCCGCAATAGCCATTTTAATGTGGTATTTTCTACCTGGTACTACCTTCGCAAAAGCCTCCATTGGGATAGTTCTACCTGCATAGTTTATAGCATTGTCCACTTCCTTCAACCCCGCTTCTCCATAATAACGATCGAAGTACTCTTTATTTGTATCTCCACATCTTTGTCTTCCCTGATACTTTGCATCGCGAATGGTAGTAACCGAAACAGGAATATCTGTCTTAGGAATTACAGCCAAATTTTTAACTTCATTTGTCGTTAAATCAGTCAATAAAAAGGCAAAAATATCACTATACTCACATTGATACTGAGGACCATATTCGTTAGAAGCAAATAAGAAGTTAAAGCGCATATCATTCGAAATAGGTATAAAATCAAACTCTATAACCGAAGCATTCAAATTCCCATCTTCTCTACCATTAGCTATCAATATTTTCTCCAAATCATTATCTCCCAGCCAAGCAGACGAATCACCATCTGGAATTATACCTCCTGGTCCTTCTCCATCTTTCGCCCTATTCGTAGCTAATATTACACCTTTCTTAAACAAGAAATCACTTTTCCCCTTATCAAAATAAGCTATTCCATTTGACTCCCCAAAGGCAGTTCCTGTGATTGATTTAAAATTAGAAATCAAATCACATGTAGACTCCACCAAAACTTTCTTCACCAACTCCTCTGGCGTGTATTTTGTTTCGCTAACCTCAATATATTCATACGTACTCAAACACAACTTAAACAATAGTTCTGTGGTACTATTCCTATCTTCCAAGCCTATTCGAATAAGATATTTATGTCCTACAGTCAAATCTTTGAATGAAACGTAATTGGTCTCCTCAGTTGTTGAATAGCATCCTTTTGCTGTTGTGGTAATTCCGTTACATCCTTGTTCATATAGTACAATAGCTAAACTTTTATCTGTTGTATAAGAATCTGTTGACTTAACATCTAAAAACGAAAGAATATGTGTTCGATTAGTTGCTGTAAATTCATACCACACATCTCTCTGTATACGATCCTGACAATCTGGTTTTACCACTTGGCTATCAGTTGCACCATACAGTGAAGTTGACAACACTTGTACACATTCTTTTGTTGCATTAACAGGTACAGTCACCGCTTGAGCACACTCATCATTTACTATTTTAGTACTTGCAATCACTCCTGTTGACCAATCGCTGTACTGATTATTCATACACTTTGAACGAACATAAACTTTATACCCACGTCCACTCGAAAGTCCGTTAATCGTTGTCATTGGATTACCACTTACTGTAGCAGATGCCAAAGCAGGACTATTCTCATCTCCAACATAATCAACCACCTTCACTTCCCAATTTTGCACCTGTCCATCTTGTTTCCAAGTCAAAGACATCGCATTAGTTGTTGTTGTAGCAGCAATATTATAAGGTTCAAGACAATTCTCCACTTTTTTCAAAAACACATTGTCTACAAACAACTCTGTTCTATCATCTGAAATTACTTGCCACCCAATATAGTGTATCCCTTTAGGTACAGTAAAAACAACCACCTCTTCCACGTACTTTCCATTGTGATATACTTTTTGAGGGACTATTGTTTGAGTAAACGAGCTAATTGCGCGATTTCCTGTTGCTAATTTTACCGCAAACTCATTATCAGAACTTGTATTTGTCAAATAGTGATATTTCAAAATGTATTGTCCTGCTTCTAAATCAAATGCTGGAGAAATCAACCAGTCATCAGTTGTACTACCATCTGACCAAAAATCGATAAATCTCGCTCCATCTCCTTCATAAGTATTTTTATCCGTAGGAGACCATCCAGAATCTCCTCCACCACTACTATCTGTTGTCCAACAGTCTTTTAATTTAGAGTTTGTATTAAATCCTTCCCAAAACGGAACCTTATACACACCACATAGTGTTTTAAAAACAAAGGGACCCGACCAATCGCTAAAGGTTCCATTGCCACAAGCTGTACGAACATAAAACTCATAAGAAGTATTAGAGTCCAATTTTGTACCTGTTGCAGTAGTTGTTATAGCAACTGCTTTTGTTGTTGCTGTAACTCCTGTTCCAGTTGGTATTCCACCTCCTTTCGCCTGCACTACATAATTCCACTGTGTTGCACCAAAGTTGTCTTTCCACTTCAAAGTTGCCCCATCAGAAGTAATTCCCGAAACATCCAAACTCAATGGTTCTGGACATGTCACTACCTCTTCCAATTTCACTAAATCAATGGCTACTTCTTTCCCTTCTGTTTTTCCTTTTACTTTCCACCCCAAATTCACTGTTCCAGACAACGTAGAAAGAAACAACTTATTTTTTCGCCACATCGCTTCATCTTCATCCTGTCCATCTTCCAAATTCTCGTCTGGTGGCAAATGATTCTTTTCCAATAGAATCGTAAAATCTTTCATATCTGTGCCCTTATTGGAAGCATACAATTCCAACAATTTTTCATCATTCACAACATATTGATAGGTCAAACGATAAATCTTACCTGGAACAAAAGTAAAAGAAGGAGAAACCAACCAATCATTTGTTACGCTTTTAGACATCGGATCACTATCTTGATACTTCATACCATGCGTTCCTTCATACTTAAATTCAGAAGATCTAAACCATTTATTTTCCTCTCCACGTCCATCATTATTCCCATCAATAATACTCCAACAGTACCTTGTATTCGAATTAGTATTAAAGCCCTCTACAAAAGGTAGCGCCAACGCATCACAAGCCGTTCTTGCAGCATAAGGCCCTTGCCACTCACTAAACGAACCACCTTTACACACACTTCTCACATAGTATTCATACAACGTATTACTTGTCAAATTCCCTCCGGATGCCAATTGAGAAACCACCACTTGTTTTTTAGTGGTTGCCGTACCCCCACCAGTAGGTTTTCCTCCATTAGGTACTTGCATCACATACTCCCAAGAAGCATTCACATCATCTGTCCAAAAAAGTGTTACTTGATTTTGCTTTTCTTCTTGTACCCCACAAAAATAAGGTTCTGGGCACCCCACTTCTTCTATAGAAAAATTATCGAGATACAACGAATTTATATACTTCCCTGTCATGTGAAATCCAATACTAACAGATCCCCCTACACCAGACAAAATAAAAGTCTCCGTTTTCCAATCTCCCGCATTAAAATCCTTTTTCTCTAAAATCTTCTTTTTAAATTGCGTAAGTACACCTCCCGAATCAGACAGCATCACTTCAAAATTAGAAAAGTCATCTCCTACTGTGCGATAGTCATATTTTACGCGATAATTTTTATTTGCATTCAATGTCACTGGCGCACTCATCAACCAATCATCACTGCGTTCTTGTGCAGCGTAATACATAGACCCATCTCCTGTTTTGGTAATAGAACTTATATTCCATTCTCCTCCAGATATCCCTGGTATTTTATTCGTTTTTTTATCTATAATCGTCCAACAAGATCGCGTAGAAGAAGTAGAATCAAAACTCTCCATAAAAGGAATCGTTTGATCACTACACAAAGTCTTAAAGCTTATAGGACCAACCCATCTGCTGGATTTTCCTGCACCACAAACTGAGCGCACATAAAAATCATAGGTTCTTGCAGGTTGTAAATTTCCTCCCCCATTCAATGTTGTCACTGTTACTGTTGGCTTCGATGCCACAATTCCAGATCCCACAGGTCCATTACTTCCTTGTACTGCAACATAATATTCCCATTGCGTATTCTTCCCATCTGTCCAAGAAATTGTTGCACTGTCTTTTTTCAATTGATCCAACTTCAACAACTCCTCTGGTGGATAACACGAAATAGGCGTCAAACTCACTTCATCAACAAAAAAGCGTGTATCGTTCTTTCCTCCCAAAACATGCCACCCCAAATAAGCAGGGCCAGATACTCCTGTAATATAGGCAATCACCTTAGTATAATCTGTTTCAGATACTACCTTTTTACTCACCACATTTATAGTAAAATTATTCAGGTCAGCTGTCGAATTAGACAATTTCACCTCATAATTCGTTGATCGATAATTTCCATTTTTGTAGTAATAAATCAATTCATACAATCCCCCATTCAAAGTCAACTGAGGTGAAATCAACCAATCGTCATTTTTAGTTTTGTCTGAGTTAAAAACAGCAGTTCCATTCCCTTTATAAACTTCTTGTTGACTATATCCCCATTTGTTATCCAGAAACCCACCTGCATTGTCTTTTCCGTCTTTATCATTATCCACGATAGTCCAACAGTCACGCGTTTTTGACAATTGGTCAAAAGACTCAGCAAAAGGCAAAACAGCAATAGGAGCACATTGCATGCGAAAAGTAATAGGACCCACCCAATTACTCGTCCCCCCACTACATATACTGCGCACATAAAATTCATATAAACTATTAGCTTGCAAAGCTACACCAGTAAAAGTGGTTGTTACAACGGCACTACTTGTTTGCATCTTTGGATAGTTTCCACCTGTATTCAGTGGTAAATTGCCACCCAAATCCTGAACCACAACCTCCCATTCGCGTCCCGTAGCATCATCCCAATAGATCCCAACGCTATTGCTCAGTATATTTTTAACTCCCAAAGCCGTAGGATCTCCACAAGCAGCACTTGCTACTTCCTCCCCTCCAACCCAAGAAATCAAAGAAGACTTACTCGCTACCACAGCAGTTATTCCAACTGATAGTATCGCAACAAATCCAATTAAAAAATATAATATTTTCTTCATACCGTGTTGTTTTATAGGATAAATGTAATCACTTTATACAAAACAACCATAAAATATGTTAAAGGTATACGTATTTGAGTTAAAATATTAGAATATTGAACATTTTCACTTTCTTATCTAAATCCTATAGCACAAATTCTCTATTTCATCCTCCAGTTCTTCACACAACTTCATAAAAAAAGCCTACTCCATTCGGAATAGGCTTCTATCTTTTTGTTTCCACACCAAGTGTAGAAAAGCTATTTCTTTATCGTATCAATTACAAGTACACCTAACGCACCAGCACGGAAATAATCGTAATCACAATCCCGGCAATCGAGATAAACAAAGGGTAGTTTGCCGAATACTTAGACGACTGCACCTTTGCGCTATTCGGCTCTACATACACCACATCGTTTTGCGACAAATAGTATGCTGGAGAATTCAAACTCTCTCGCTTGGTCAAATCCAGGCGATATT
The DNA here is from genome assembly GCA_031277535.1 of Flavobacteriaceae bacterium. Taxonomy (GTDB): domain Bacteria; phylum Bacteroidota; class Bacteroidia; order Flavobacteriales; family Flavobacteriaceae; genus Flavobacterium. The sequence goes on along the minus strand of JAITMD010000004.1, from coordinate 109,443 downwards.
CCGTTTTCACTCCATCCACTTCACGAATCACCAATACGTTATTTCTCACCCCATTAATCGTCAAATCTCCCGCCATAGCCAAAGCTTCCAACACCGTAATGCGATCTCCATCAATAGCGTACTGACTTGGTGAAGCGACTTCTCCCAACACCGTTATCTTAAAATTCTTCAAATGCATTTGTACCCCAGGGGTATTCACATACACCGCCAACAAATCTTCCATCTTACGCGTTGCTTGCAAACGTGTCAACCCTCCTACTTTGATTTTACCCAATTTCGGAAACCAAATCTCACCATTTTTATCCACCGTATAGGTAGGCAAATACTTCTCTGTTCCAGCTGTTCCAGTTTGGTAAGGACTCATCTGATTAAAAGGAGCCACTGTTTTCACATCTTCTCCTGTAACAGATATCGTCAATACATCACCAGCCTTCAACTTAGGCGCATTAATCACATACGAAGTATCCAACGCCGTTTGATCTTGTTGGAAATACACAATATTTTTGGTCGATTCACAAGAGGTTAACGACATAACCAAAAACAAACCTACACCCAAGCTAATTCTTTTTATTTTATTCATAGGGAATCTTCCTTCTCTTTTTCAAACAATAGAGGCACAAAAATACACATTTTAACACAATATTCTGCTATACCTGCTTTATTCTTAACTCTGTTTTCTCACTTTTTGCTCCCACTTCCAAGCGCTACGCAAAGCATCCTTTAACGTGTACTTAGCTTCCCATCCCAAAACTTCATTTGCCTTTTTTGTACAAGCATATGCTTCTGTAATATCTCCTGCTCGTCTCTCCACTATTTTATAAGGTAATTTTAAGCCATTTACTGCTTCAAAAGTCTCTATTACCTCTTTCACCGAAGATCCTTTTCCTGTTCCTACATTAAATACTTCCACAGCACTTGTATTCTTTTGATCTATCAATCGTTTCAAGGCAGCCACATGCGCTTTAGCCAAATCCACCACGTGAATATAATCGCGTACACAAGTTCCATCAGGGGTATCGTAATCATCTCCAAATACAGAAAGCTCCTTTCTTAACCCGATCGCTGTCTGCGTAATAAAAGGAACCAAATTCTGAGGTACTCCCAAAGGCAATTCCCCTATCAAAGCGCTCTCATGAGATCCTACAGGATTAAAATAACGCAATAAAATCGTGCGGATTGAACTCACTTTAGCCACATCTGTCAAAATCTCTTCTCCAATCTGTTTGGTATTTCCATAAGGAGATAAAGCAAGCTGTATAGGTGCCTCTTCATTAATAGGCATCTGTTCTGCCTGTCCATAAACGGTACAAGACGAACTAAAAATAAAACAAGCCTCTTCTTGTTGTTCCAGTTCTTTCAACAAATTAATCAAAGGCACAAGATTGTTTTCATAATACAACAATGGCTTTTCTACACTCTCCCCCACAGCCTTAGAGGCTGCAAAGTGAATCACTCCCTTAATAGCATTAGATGCTGCAAACAATTCCTTAACGCCAACACCATCCCTCAAATCCAATTGCACAAAAGCTGGTCGTATCCCCGTAATCCCTTCTATCCCATCCAACACAGTAATAGACGAATTAGACAAATCATCCACAATAATAACTTCATACCCTTGTTGTTGTAACTCTACCACTGTATGCGATCCGATAAATCCCAAACCTCCTGTAACAACTATTTTCATATCCTTTTTCTCTTTTTTACAAATTTATCCAAAGATACTTTCCTTTTTTATGGTTCACAATATGTAATTTGTAAAAGTGCACTTTTTATGAGGGGACATTCTTACAATGTTTTTTCGTTGTTTTGTTTTTTTCGTTGTTTTGTTACAACTCCCTACAAAATCACATCCCACAAAATCACAAAATCACAATCAAGTTGTTTTAGCTTTTTGTTTTTTCGTTGTTTTGTCTTTTCGTCACTTAGTAGCTGCCCACAAAATCACATCCCACAAAAGAACAGAACCACAATCAAGTTGTTTCGTCTTTTCGTTATTTTGGTTTTTCGTCTTTTCGTCGCTTAGTAACTCCCTACAAAAAACAAAATCACAGAATCACAATCAAGTTGTTTCGTCTTTTCGTCACTTAGAAGCTCCCCACAAAATCACATCCCACAAAAAAACAGAATAACAAAATCACAAAAAAACAGAATAACAAACTCACATCCCACAAAAAAACAAAAGAACAAAATCACAGAATCACATCCCACAAAAAAACAGAATCACAAAAAAACAGAATCACAGAATCACATCCCACAGAAAAACAAATTTTAATCGTACTTTTGCCCCTTTACAAACAAAAACATAATGAAAACAGGAATTACTTTTATTGCATTTGATCATCTACATGCGGGATATATACAAATGTTAGAAGAAGCAAAAACACAATGTGATTTTCTAATTGTCGGATTACAAACCAATCCTAATTCTAAAAAAGATTATAAAGTAATTGCACCCAAAACAGTTGTAGAAAAATACATCCAATTGAGTGCTTGCAAATATATTGACGAAATTGTTCCTTATATTACAGAACAAGACTTAGAAGATATTATGCGTTCTTTTCAAATAGATGTGCGTATCATTGGAGAAGAATACAAAGGTAAAAACTTCACTGCCAAAGATTATTGTATTACTAAAGGAATAGAGATTTACTATAATAAAAGGTAAAAAGTAGGGAGTAAGAAAAAAAGTAAAAGGGGTGATGAGGGGAAAAGAAAAAGCCATCACCCAAAGGTAACAGCTTTTCTAATATATTTGCTATTTCGTCTTGTCGTTGTTTCGTCACTTAGTAACTCCCTACAAAATCACATCCTACAAAAGAACAGAATCACGGAATCACATCCTACATAAAAACAAAATCACAAAATCACATCCCTCTTGTAAATCATTTAATCCTAACTACCTCTCTACCTCCCTCATTACTTTTCTTCGTTTCACAGCAGGATAATGAATCAATACAGAAACAAGAAACACCAAAATAAGGAGCCAACTGTGTCTTATGTTTTTATCTTCAAATAAGAAGACGAAACAACCATACGTCCAAGCAATAGAAATTCCAAAAACATAAAGCATACGCATATATTGCATTTGTAAAACAATCCAAATCAACACAAATAAAACAAGAGGAACCCACCATTCCCATTGCTGTTTGCTCCATAAGAATAAAAGCAACCCTAACACCTCTAACATCATTAATCGAAACGAAAACTTCGAATCAGTAGATACAACATCCACTTCAACAACCTCCTTTACATCTGTTTGTTTTATATCAGATTTGACACCTTTATGCTTCGGTAAAATAAAATACTCTTTACAACTGGGGCACTGTTTAGCATCCTCATTAATAGTTTGCCCACAATAAATACAATTCTTAACCATCTATATCCTCTTAATTATTTATAATATTCGCAATTTGTAAACAAATATAGAAGATATAAAAATGATTCACTCTTTTATATCTATAAACTATCCTATTTTCCTACTCCTTTTCCCTATTCTTCTTCCAATAACAAATAAAAAAGGCAAACATAACTACTATCATCTTTGCCTTTTTCTATATCTTCAGTTCTACTTATTCCCTAAAAAACCTCACTCTTCCACACCACCTGCCCAGGTTTCAATGTTTGCCCTTCTGTAATCCGAGCAAATCCAGCTACATAAGCAGCTGGGTAAGTACACACATAATCCTCTACTATAGCATCGTGATCTACAGTCACATTTGCATTAATAATACAATGCTTACCTACTTTTGCATCTGCCTGTATCACAGCATTCGCTAATACCACAGTCCCTTCACCTATCTCAGCAGACGGAGCCACATAAGCTGTAGGATGTATAATTGTAGCAAAACTATGCTTTACCTCACCTACTATACGTTTACGTACCTCGTTATTCCCTATCCCTATAATCAACTCTGCATCCTTCTCATAATTCTCATTATAAGGATTAGACGCATCATCAAAGTACTCCACACTATAATTTCTGTCTAACTGATAAATTGTATCTTCTACCACCTTACCATGACCACCTTTACCGTATATTAAATATTTATTGCCCATCTTTTTTATAATTGAAAATAGAAAAAAGGTAGTAGGAAATGGAAATATACTTTCCTCTTACAATTTACTTTTTCTATACTTAATTAACCCATTTAGAATACGATATACTTCATCAATTTTTAATATAAGACTATTAGCCTTATCCATTGATATAAATCCTATTCGTTGACACAAATGTACTTGTGTATCTATCTCAGAACAACTTCCCAAAGCAATGTATAAGAACTGAACATACTCCTTGTTAGAATTCCTTGCTGCACCTTCAGCTATATTTGAAGGGATAGATACACTCGCTCTCCTCAACTGAGATACTAAAGAATACTGTTCCTTCTTAGGGAAAGATTCTGTTATATCATACAACTCAACTGCAAGATCCATTGATTTAATCCAAGCATCTAACTTTTTGTGTGCTTTAATATACTCCATACCAAGATGTTTTTATTTCAAAACATCAACTAATAATATACCAAACAACAAAAGATAATATTAACAAATCGTTAATTCCCCATTCTCTATTTCCCATTTCCTATTCTCTAAGAAACATATCTTTCTATTACCTTCTTCTTCACAACCAAATACACCACACTCATCAACACCAATAAAGATATCGCAAAAATAACTTGAGTCACAACATCTTTAGAAGCCATATCTATCACACCATAACCAATTACGAACTGCAATACCCCATAGCCAAAAGACACATATAGTTTATTCACTTTTGCCTCATTACTTAAATATTGATATAAATGTGTACGATGTGCCTGAAAGATATTCTCTTTATTCAATGCACGATGTACGATAGTCCACACAGCATCTATACCATATACTGCTAAAAATAAAATATAACTAAAATTACCTGTCGTAATAATTAATTGTCCTAATAAGAACACAACTATAAACGCCATACTCACACTTCCCACATCACCTGCAAAAGCCTTCGCCTTATTCCTAAAATTAAAAAAGGTAAATACTACAGCACCTAATAAGGCAAATAGAATCAAATCCATCGCTATAAATCCAACTGTTTGATTCACTAAGGCTAATAAAGCTAATACTACTATACTATACCAGGCTGTAATCCCATTGATTCCATCCATAAAGTTATAAGCATTGATAGTACCAATCACCCCAATTAAAGCAGGTACTATCCATAACCAAGACAACTCAAATAAGTTCCATTGATAAAACATCAACAATACAGATCCTAAATGAACTAACAGACGTATCTTATTCGATAACGTAAAGATATCATCTAAAAAGCTAATTAAAGTAATAGCTGTTAATCCTATAATGAAATAAGGATATTCAAAACAAGAATAAATAAAGTATGCCAACGCTCCAAAGTAGAACACTACCCCTCCTCCTCTCAGAGTGATTTGTGTATGCGAGCTACGCTCGTTGGGTTTATCTATGATATTGTACTTATCTGCTATCTTAAAGTACACTAACTCCGCAATAAATAATATTGCTAAAACTATAATGTATTCCATTTTTTTATTTTTTAATCTTAACGACGTTATAGTCGTAATGCGTAAGTCGCTTCGCTCGTGATGCGTTACGTTCGTAAGATATCATCACCCATCACGTTCATCACGCTTCACGATTACATCCCTTCCCTACTAAAGATTATTTATCTTTAAAAGACATAATCGTCCTCTCCAATCCTTCTTCTGCACTTACTGGCAATTTATCAATACCTAATGCTTTTTTAATCTTGTTATTTGATACAACTAAATTAGAAGTCATCTTCACTAATCTTTTACTATTCAAAGGAATAGGTACAACATCTCCCACCTTAGCAATTCCTTTAACAATGCTTTTTGGCAAAGAAAAATTAAATATTTTCTTTTCTGTTACTTTACTTATAACTGAAATAATAGAAGATGTAGCTAAAGTCTCATCATCACAAACATGATATATACCTGAATTAATTTGCTCTGATTTATCAATAATCTCTTCTATAATAAAATTAAAATTATCAATAGACAAAAAAGAACGTTGATTATCAAAATTAGCTAAAGGATAAGGCAATCCTTTACTTATCAATTTATATAACAACGTTAAATTTCCTTTATCCCCTGGTCCATGAACCATAGTAGGTCTAAGAATAATTACCTTTTTTCCTTTAGGAATATCTTGACTCAATAAATATTCTTCAGATTTACGCTTTGATTGTCCATACCAAGATATAGGATTACAATCCATATCCTCAGTTAATGCATGATTACTTCCATTCTCTTCTAATGCTGCAATAGAACTAATATGTATAAATAACTTGGCATCAGATTTTATAAATACAGTATATAACTCTTTTACTAATTCATAGTTAGCATAATCAAAATCACGCTCTGTAGCTTCGCCCTTATGATCGTGTGCTTTACCTACTAAATTAATAACTATATCATTCTGATAGATTTTACTCAAATTACTTAAGTCACGTAAAGAACTCGATTCTATAGCATATTCATTACCTAAATAGGACAATAAATTCTGACCTATAAAACCAGAAGTTCCAAAAACCAACACTCTATTTTTCATTTATTACTCTTTCAAACTGATTCATCACATTATCTATACTATATTTTTCTATAGCTAATTCACTATTTTTATGATAATACTCCTCTTTATCAATAGAATTTAATGATCTAAGTATTGTAATTAATTCTTCCTCATTATCCCAATTTAGACTCCATCCACAGGTGCCTTGTTTTATCATTAAATCTATTTCAGAATTAGTATCTCCAATATAAAGAATCGGTTTACCTAAATGAAGTAAATTATAACTTTTAGATGGCACTCCTAAACCATACATGCCCTTTGCTAATGTAACTAAGCCTATATCAAAAACATTTAAAAAAACTGATTGTTCTTCCCTTGGTTTACTACCTAAAAATAAAACATTTTCATACCCTTTACTCTGTTCTTTCAATTCACTTAATTGGGCACCTTCTCCTATTATAACAAAGTAAAGATTATCATTATTAGCTTTTATAAAACAATCAATAAATCTATCTAATCCTTGAACTCGTCCAACATTTCCAGCAAAACCAATAACAATCTTATTTTCAACATCATTTACTCCCAAATACTTGCTTACTTCAATACTTGAATCATACTTTAAATCAGCATCATACCAGTTAGTGATTACATTAATTCTACTAGAAGTCACATTTTTAGTTAATAGTAATTGCTTCATATCTTCGCCTAATACAATTAAGCTATCTGCACGACGATATGACCAATCAAATATCTTTTTTAAAATCTTATAACTAAAACTATTCTTCTTTTTTAACCCAGCAGGAATCGTATTCTCAGGGAAAACATCATGTACTAATAAAGTATAATCAAATTTCTTAAAATTTCTCAAAACAGCTAGAAAGAAAATAATAAGGAAAGGATTTGTTACAGCTAAAACTTTATCTCCTTTTTGAACTTGTTTCATTAACTCCTTAGTTAATGAAAAACTACTTCCGATAGCTCCTTTAACTCTGCTAAAGAAGTTATTCTTATCTACTTTACTAACTCTACATCTTTTAACCTCAAATGACAATCTTTCTAAATCACCACTAACATTATTATCATAGGTAATATCTGTAGTTAATATAGATATATGATAAGAACTTGCAAAATGCTTTGCAAGTTCTGTCATAATATATGCTGTTGAAGTCTTATTTGGATAAAATAGTTCTGATACTATAAAAAGCTTTTTCATTACTATCTATATTTCTTCACTCCAAACTGTTCTCTTCACATAGTCTGTATAAGAAAGAATAATTCTTACCATTTTCTCTGATACATTAGGCATAGAATAATCCGCTACTGGACGGAAATTACGACTCTCTCCTACCTCCTGTCTTAATACCTGAACTAATCCTTGCATTACACGCTCTGGCGATAGCCCCACCATCATTACAGATGCTTCTTCCATTGCCTCTGGACGTTCATGCGCCTGACGAATATTTAAAGCTCTAAAGTTTAAGATAGACGATTCTTCTGATATTGTTCCTGAATCCGACAATACAGCATAAGAGTGCATTTGTAACGCATTGTAATCGTGAAATCCAAGCGGTTTCAAGAACTGTACCTCTGAACGCACTTCTACTTGCATCTTGTCAATCATATTACGTGTACGTGGATGTGTAGATACAATAATAGGATGACCAAATTTCTCCGCAATCGCATTCAATGAGTCCATCAATCCCCTAAAGTTTTTCTCCGAATTGATATTTTCTTCTCTATGCGCAGATACCACAAAAAACTTTCCTTTTTCTAATCCTAATTTATCTAATACATCAGATGCTTTAATCTGTGGCAAATAGTGATTTAATACTTCATACATTGGAGAACCTGTCTTAATGATGCGATCAGCAGGTAACCCCTCTCTTAACAAATACTCTCTTGCGATATCTGAGTATGTCAAGTTTATATCTGATGTATGGTCAACAATCTTTCTATTTGTCTCTTCCGGTACACGCTGATCAAAACATCTATTTCCTGCTTCCATATGAAAGATAGGAATATGTCTTTTCTTAGCAGGGATAGCGCATAAACATGAATTTGTATCTCCCAATACTAAAAACGCATCAGGTTGTAACTCTTCCAACAATGGATCTATCTTAATCAAAATATTTCCTACAGTTTCAGTAGCTGTTTTACCAGCTGCTTCTAAGAAATAATCAGGCTTTCTCAACCCTAAATCCTCAAAGAAAATTTGATTCAACTCATAGTCATAGTTCTGACCTGTATGCACAATGATATGATCTACTGCCTCAGACGCATCCAATGCAGCTAATACTCTTGACAATCTAATAATCTCAGGTCTTGTACCTACTACCGTAACAACTTTTAGTTTTTTCATATTTAATAAGCTTTCAGCGATTAGTTGTCAGCTGTCAGCGCTTGGCGTTCAGCTTTCAACACTTCACTTTAATGTTTTATTCAATTTGACAATAAAGCCAGAAAGTATTTTTTTTACTTCAACCAACTCATTATTATATTTTATATACTCTTCTTTACTATAATAGCCTAACTCATAACTTAGTAATAACAAATATTCAGTTTCACTTGCAGATCCAAATGCTATTTGTAAGAATCTTTTAAAATCAGCATCACTTCCTCTACCACAACCTTCTGCAATATTAGTAGGTATAGAGCTTGACGCTCTTCTCAATTGAGATGTTAATCCAAACAATTCTTCTTTTGGAAAACTTTTAGTAATACCATAAATATTTTTCACTAACAAATGAGCTTTACTCCATACAATCAACTCTCTAAAATCTTTCATAATCTTTTTTAACCAAAATACTATGAAGAAATTATACTGGGGTTAACTGTAGGTTATTTTTAGCTCTCAGTATTTAGCTTTCACTATACTGACCGTTCATAGCTCTCAGCATTTAGCATTTAGCTTTCACTATTCTAACCGCTCATAGCTCTCAGCATTTAGCTTTCACTATACTGACCGCTCACAGCTGACCACTGATAGCTCATAACTGACTGTTGATTGCTCTCAGCATTTAGCATTTAGCTTTCTGCTTTTAGGACTGATACCTGACCACTGACCGCTCAAAGCTGACCGCTATAAACTACACCTCCACAAAATACGTATCTGCATCTTCTGGATTGTACAATTCATTAATCCAAAAAATAGTATATAGTTCCTCATCACCAGTATTCTTGATATTATGTGTATACCATATAGGCATATCTACATAAGCAGGTTCTGCACCATCTAAATCAAAATTCAATACTTCATCAGAGTCTATCTTGCGCAACTGAATTAAAGCTTTTCCTTTAATTACAGCGAAGCGTTCTATCTTACGGGTATGATAGTGATTACCTCTTGTGATACCAGGTACAGTAGTAGAGAAAGATACTTGTCCTCCTATCCCTAAACGGATTACTTCTACAAAAGCTCCTCGTGGGTCTGTGTGTTGTGTAAATTTCACTGGAAAAAAAGACTTATAGTCAATATATGAACGATAGGTATTGAATAGATTTACTTCAAATACTGTATCTAATGAAGGCATCTCTCCTCTATCTAAATATTTCTCTTTATAATCTTCTAATAAAGCTAATACCTCTGATACTTTCTTACTTACTGTATGAGGAATAATTAAAGACGATTTTGATACTCCTTCTTTAATTTCAGCAATAATAGCTTCAACTAATTCTTGTACATAAATCAAATTAACTTCGCCATCTGTTGCGATAGTAGGTGTATCTCCATGTGTTAATTGATGACAAAAAGTTGCTACAAATGAATTATAGAATGGTTTCCCAAAAGCCCCAAATACATTAGGAACAATCATTCCTGTAACTTTTCCACCAGCAGTATTAGCCCACTCCACTAAACTCTCTCTTGCTATCTTCTTAGATTGCCCATAAAGATTATCTCTTTCCTCTTGTGTAGAAGAAGAAATCAATACATGAGCTTTACTACCTATACGCTTTAAGGATGCAATTAGATTCGCTGTTAAAGCAATATTCGTATCATAAATCACTTGTTGATCCTCATGTCTGTTCATCGCAGCCAAATGCACAATCACATCACATTGACCTACAAATTGATCTAATTGATCTTCATTTTCTAAAAAAGAACGCTCAAAAGCAATTCTTTCAAATTGCTCTGGGTATAAACCTAAAGTATTGTATAAATGACTTCCTACGAAACCATTTTGTCCTGTAATCCCTACTTTAATCATAACTATTTTGTTGTGTTGAAAACTGCGTTTTTAAAATATTCTATTGGATAACGTACTTCATCTTGTATTTCACCTACACCATAGTCTGCTAATACCAATAATTTACTATGCTCCTCTAACGCTTGTATAGCTGTAATTCTACCTGCTCCTACATATAAGTATGTCAATTCGTTAGCAGTAAGTATATACCTCTCTACTTCCAACTCTTCATTTGGCTTGTCAAAATCATCCACCACAATCACTGTAATCTCGAAACTACCAGTCATCGCCACAAACCAACGTTGTTCTATCTGATGCCCTTGCCATCCTCTTACAAAATCAGTAGAAGCATTCTCTATGGTATAAATGCGCTTAATAGCCGAAGCATCAAACGCATTATTATAGGTCAATGTACCACGTACATCACTGTATTTATCTCCTTTTAAAAGCATATTTTATAGCTTTTAGCTTTTAGCACTCCGCTATCAGCTATGTTTGTAATTTAATAGTTTTCAACTATCAGCGATTAGCTGTTAGCATTCAGTATCTATTTAACTGCTCACAGCTATCAGCTATCAAAGCTGACCACTGATTCCTGAAAGCTGACTCCTGACTGCTCAAAGCTTACTGTGCATACTGCTGTACATCCTCTCTGAATACCTCTTTGCGAATCAATGGCAACTTACTAATTAAATTTTTTAATCCTTCTACTCCTTGTTGCTCCGTATTATGAGAGTGGTAATCTTCCACTACAGATACATCTTCATTCCCTTCAGAAAAATACTTTGCATAATTCAAGTCACGATTATCAGCAGGAACTCTATAGAAATCTCCCATATCTTCTGCTTTCATCATCTCTTCACGGGTACATAAAGTCTCATATAACTTCTCTCCGTGGCGTGTACCAATAACCTTCACAGGAACCTCTTTACCTGTCAGTTCAATTAAAGCTTGAGCTAAGTCTCCAATACTACCTGCAGGTGCTTTATTTACAAATAAATCTCCAGGGTTACCATTCTCAAAAGCAAATAACACTAAATCCACTGCATCCTCTAAAGACATAAAGAATCGAGACATATTAGGATCTGTAATCGTAATTGGTTCACCTTTTTGAATCTGGTTCAAAAATAAAGGAATAACAGAACCACGAGAAGCCATCACATTACCATAACGCGTTAGACAAACAACAGTCTCCGTTAGATTACGTGCCTCGGCTACTGCAACTTTTTCCATCATTGCTTTAGAAATTCCCATCGCATTAATTGGATAGGCTGCCTTATCTGTAGATAAACAAATTACCTTCTTCACTCCATTAGAAGCTGCTGCACGAATTACATTCTGTGTTCCTTCCACATTCGTCTTTACAGCCTGCATTGGAAAGAACTCACATGAGGGCACTTGTTTTAAAGCCGCTGCGTGAAAGATAAAATCTACTCCACGCGTTGCAGGTTCTACACTACTAAAATCACGTACATCACCAATATAATACTTAATCTTACTATTTCGGTAAAGGTTACGCATATCATCTTGTTTTTTCTCATCACGAGAGAAAATACGAATCTCTTTAAAATGGTCTGTTTCTAAAAAACGGTGTAATACTGCTGTTCCAAAGGAACCTGTTCCTCCTGTTATTAAGAGGACTTTATCTTTTATCTCCATTATCACATTGAAAAATATTGATTGATTAATTGATCTTTTTCGTTTATATTCGGATAGTTAATTAAAACCCCTTTCAACTTTCCTTTGTAAACAAAAAGACTACCCGCAGCTGCACCAATGATACCAAATTTTTGGATAAGTTTACCTATATCATCTAAATTTCCTGCACCGCCAAGAACTGTTAAAGGTAAAGTTGTTGCCTTTCTTACCTTATCAACTAATGAAAGATCATATCCTTTCATCATTCCATCTTCATCAATATTATTAATAACAATTTCACCTGCCCCTAATTCCTGAAATTTACTAATTAATTCAAAAGGATTTTTACCTATACTTTTTTTTCCATTATGACTATATACTTCATAACCGCCAAACACTTTTTTCTTGACATCTAAAACAATAACCACTGATTGTGCACCCACTTTATCTGATAAATCAGTAATTAATTTTGGATTACTTAGAGCTGCAGAAGATAAAGCGATTTTTTCTACACCTAAAGAAAATATAGTTTGAGCCTCTTCTACTTTGGTAATTCCACCCCCATAACATAATGGCATTCTACATTCCTCTGCTAAGTTTTCAATTAGTTTAAAATTTGGTCCTTGCCCTCTTACTGTTGCAGAAATATCAAATATGGCTAACTCATCAACTTCTTTTTCATTAAAAATACGAACTGCATTCATTGGATCTCCCAAATACCTTGGATCCTTAAATTTTGTTGTCTTTACCAAGCCTTTGTCTTGTATCAGTAGACTTGCGATAATTCTTGGTCTTAACATAATTCAGCAAAATTTTTTAAAAGTTGAATTCCATATTTATGGCTTTTTTCTGGATGGAATTGTATACCATATACATTATCATGATTTGCAGCACTTGTATAAGTACTTCCATAATTAGTCTCTGCAATAATATCATTAGGATTATTACACACGAAATAATATGAATGAAGAAAATAAAATCTTGAGTTATAATCTAATTCATTTAAGATTAAAGAATTCCCTTTTTTCTCAATGTCATTCCACCCCATATGAGGTAATGGTAATTGTGTATTTCCTATTACAAGATTAGAATCAAATTTCTTTACTTCCGCATCAATCCATCCTAATCCAGCTAACTTTCCTTCATCACTTCTCTTAGCCATCATCTGCATACCAACACAAATACCAACTACAGGAATTTTATCTTGTAGCACCATTTGGTTAACACGTTCTACCATTCCTGAATCTTGAAATCTTGTCATAGCATAATCAAAATGCCCTACGCCTGGTAAGATTATTTTACTAACATCATCTAATTCATTCGCAGTGCTAACAATCTTAATAGGTATATTCAATTGCTTATAAATATTTATAAAAGCACTTATATTACCTACACCGTAATTAATAATTCCTATCATACTATTTAAAAGCTCTTTTTTCTAACCCTAAAAATTGCATTACTTTAGTTCCCAACTGGATTAACTTATAATTACTTTTATAATCTTTGAATGTTTTATTGGTACCATTAAAATAGGACCATAATTCTTCAGTTGTAAAATCTAATTTTTTAGCAACATATTCAAATTCTTTTATTAACTCCTCTTCAGGTAACTCAGGTCTGGAGATTCTATCTAAAACCTGATCTCTACTTGCTTGTCCAGTTAAAATCAAGCTTGATAAATGATTCTTTCTTTTGTCAAAACCAAATTTTCTTGGTAACCAAAAAGATTCATAGAATCTTGTAAAACGAGATTCATGATGTTTATGTTGATACCCCTGCCATCCATATAATTCATTCAATAAAACTTCTGCCTCTTCCTTAATAAAAGGAATAAAATCTAATGGCTTTACAACTCTAACTCCATTAATCAAACGATATTGAATTTTATATTTAAAAATATCACACCTTGGAAATGATTCTAATTTTCTTTCACCAAATTTACGATGAATATCATTTACATAACGCATATCCGTCTGATAATAAGCTCCCCATGCTAAAGGTTCTCGCACACATTCTGTAGAGAAGTTCCCTCCTGTAATAATATACTTATGTCCATGTTTTGCTGCATAATTATATAAAGAAGAGAAGAAAACTAAATCTTGTGGTGTATCAATATCTGGAACTTGAGACTTTATAAATGCACGTTGTAAATCTTTCATTTCTTCCCAATTCACAACTTCCGTATAAAGGTCTACTTCTAAACCATCCATCAATTTTTGAATATTATGTGTTGAAACATCCGAATTCCATCCTGCATCAACATGAAAAAAAAGTGGACGAAGGCCAAAATCCTTTACAGCAACATGGGCAAGATAGCTACTGTCCAACCCCCCACTTATACCAATCATACAATCATAATCTTTATTTTTCCCTTCCTCTTTAATCTTGTTAATGACCTTCATTATTTCAACACGTCCTCTTTCATCAGTATGCCAATTAGGAAGTATATTTTCATAATAGTTGTGACAATAATCACATATTCCTTTATCATCAAAAATAATTGTAGGATCTGTACTGTCCATTACACAGTTCACACAAACTTGAATATCTTTTTTATCCATTACTATATTTTGTTTACAATTTTTACTGTTTAATCTTTTTATACAATTCTATATATTTCAAGAAATTTCTCTTTTTATCAAAAAGCAATTCAGCACGATTTCGACAATTTTCTTGATAATAACTTTTTCCTTTTTCCTTTATTATGGAAATTGCATTTTTTAAACCTTGCACATCTCCTTTTTTAACAACAATCCCTGTATTATCATCTATTGCCTCAGGAGAACCACCTGATCTAAAAGTAATTACAGGAGTACCGCAAGCTAATGCTTCCAAATTAGTTGTTGGAAACGTATCTTCTAATGTTGGATTCACAAAAACATCTGCAATAGAATAAAATTCAGCTAACTCATTCACATCTTCAGTCCTTTGTAGACCAATAATACTTTTGGGAATATTCTTTAACTGTTCATCGTTTAATCCTACTAAAATAATTTGATACCTACCTTGGTCAATACATTCATTTAATTCTATAAAAAAATTTAACCCTTTACGTTCATTCCAAGGGCTTGCAACCCCAAGAATTACAAATTTAGAATCAATTTTATATTTTTTTATTATTCTTGAACCTAAAACAGGTCTAAACACTTCTAAATCTATTCCATTTTGAATTACTGTTATTGAATTATTTCTCAAAAACGATTTCTTTACTTCATCACTTAACCATTTTGAGACAGGGATAATCGTAAGATTTGAAACAGAATTAAATAGTTTTTTCTTGTCATTATAATTACGATAAGAATTGTCTATAAGTGAACTCTTGGGATATTCATTCAACTGAGGGCATTTCTGACATTGAGACTTCCATTTATTACAATCAATATATTCATAATGAGAACAATGACCTGTAAAAGACCAACAATCATGAAAAGTCCATACTACAGGAATATTAGCTTTCGATAAAAAATTGAAAAGTAGTTCAATATTAATAAAATAACCATGTAAATGTTGAAGTTGAATAATATCTGGTTCAAATCTTTTTATCTCTTTTATCAATCTTAATGTCGCACTTTTTGCCCCAAAACCATGTCTATCCGTTAATCTAGTTAATAAAACGTGTTTTAAAACATCTAACCGATTACCTATTTTTATTATCTTGGAAGCACTACTACGTTTATCTCTACCATAAGCAATATAGCTTTCCCAACCTTGCTCCAAGATACACTCTCCAATTTGTTCTGCTATTCTACCAACAGATCCTGTATTAACCTCACTACTTATTTGGAAAACTTTCATATTCTATACGTTTTGATTTAGGTAATTTTAATATTATTATGACAATAAATAAAAATGGGAACAACAAAACCATCTCTCCTGTGAAATAATTACCAAAGAAAGACAAATATAAACCTTTTTGAAGAGCAGCTAAAAGAAGTATCCAATAACTTGAATTCAATACTGAAGCACTATAAATCTTTGAAACTAAATAACCAAAAACAAAAGGAAAAAAAATCACGCCATACACTTTATAGTCATGATAGAAACCATATACATAAGGAGTGGCGTTAAAAACACCAAATTGTTCAAATCTAACTACTTTCATTTGAGAATGTTCTCCTATAATAGTCCATAAAGGTGCAAAAGAAGCATTCCCATATAAATGATAAGGGAGATCACTATTAATTAAATCGTTCATATTAGCAAAACAAGGCGCTATATAACTATAAAAGACACTTAAATACACATTTTCAGTCATATTAAGTACAACAGACTCAGTATTTACTCTAAAAATCATAACTACTATCAACATCGTAATCGTTATACCTAAAGTAATTAAACTCATTTTCTTTGATATCCTGTTAAATCTGTAATACAAGTAAAAAAGAGAAAGGATATAAATTAGCAGCTCTCCTCTAGAAAGATTAGAAATGATTGAAAAAAAAACAGAAAATAGAATCATAAAAATATGTACTTTTCTATTTTTCCCATTATTCATCAATATAAAAAATAAAAATAAAGAAACGTAAGGAAAAAAAATAGTTCCATAATGTACCCCTGGAATTGCACCATCTAATTCAGCCTTAATATCTGTTCCAATTGAATCTATTTGAAAAGATATAGGTGCACCTACATTTAACCATTCAATAATAGCACATGAAAAACATATAAAAAAAAGAAAATATGTAATGCCATAATACTTTTTAGCAATGTAAACTTTCTCCACTTTTTTACTTCCAATTTTTATCTTTATACTTTGAAAATTTGAAACAGATCCTATAAAAAAAAATAGACCACTAATTATCGTAACAAAATACATTAAATCACTCCAAGGACTAAACATTCCAACATCTAAGCAAGAAATTGCACATGCTAAATTCCAAAATACTAAAAAAATCATATTAGGATTCATAATATCCTTATTTCTAAACCAAAAAAACAAGAAATAAAAAAGAGCTAAAAGAATAAATATAAAACTCATATTTTTTTAATTTTTTCAAAAAATATAAATAACCCAAAGGTCATTCCAACTAGAATAAAAAAAGAAAAAATTTTCAAATAGATTAAGTACTGTAAAGAATTAAAATTTATTAATACAATATACAATCCTACAAAATAAATCAAACTTGAAACTACATTGACAATTAACAACTCCCTTCTTTTGTCCTTAGCATGTAAATAATAATTCAATATAGGCAAAACAGAATAAATAATTCCACCTATTAAAATTTCTTTCATTAGGGAAATTAAATGAGAATATTTTGGAACGAAATAATCTATAAAATATGGTAAAATTGGAAATGATACTAAAACAAAAAGCAACGAAAGTCCAAAAATTATTAATAATTGTTTACTTAAATAATTAAATCCTGGATTTAAAATAATTTTATTCATAATTAACTCTGTATAACTAACAGACAAAGTAGTAAATGCTGTAAAAAAAAACATAACAACACCATAATCACCTAAACTACTAAACCCCCAGTATTTAGCAATAATAAATCTATCTCCTATCAAAGATAAAAAACTTATAATTGAAGATAAAAACAAAAAGAAACCAATTGAAAATATCTTCCCCAAATATTTTTTAAATATTGAATAACTAATAACAAGATTAATCTTATATTTTACAAAACAAACTATAAAACCAATTAAATAAGTAATGAAGTTACTATATAACAATCCTTTCATTCCAAAAAAATACACAGCAATAATCTGCGTAGCAATTGGAAAAATCAAAAGCCAAATAGAAATAGAAATAAATACTGTTTTATCTTCCTCACTTCTATAAAATACTCTATAAAGGGTAGTTAATCCTGACAAAAATCCTCCCAAAAAAAAGAAAGAATAGAAATAAATATTCTCTACATCATATACAATCCAAAAAAGTGACAAAATTAACGATGTCAATAGACAAAAATAAAAACTTGCAGAAAAAATGAATGATTTTCTTCTTAAACTTTCTGTATGAGGTAAAACTCTATCCAAACCAAACCTCGTTCCAAAATGAGAAAACTCATAAGACTGGAAAATTGATTTCCCCAATGTTATCTTTCCAAAACTTTTGGAATCAAAAAAATTCATCAAGACAATACTTAGAATTACATTAAGAATAACACCTACATAACCAATACCAATATATTTAATAAAAACCCTATACTTTAAAATTAAATCTTTCATATAATGCATTAATAATTAATGTCGAGAAATCCTCTTTAGTGTAATTCTCATCTGCTATGTGATAATAGATATTCCCTGGAAAAGTTATTTTTCTATATGTTGCCACAAATTTTTTATTTATAGACTCATCTAAATCAAGATCTAAATTATTTAACTCACTAAAAAGATTTTCAAAACTATCTAACTTTCTACAGTTTGGATGACATTGATAAAAAACATTTCCGAAAACAAATACAGGCTTATTAAGTAGTAAAGCCTCATACCCTACAGTACTTGTCAACGTAACTACTCCTTTTGAATTAGTTATTAATTCTTTTGTGTTTTCATCGCAACTAATCAACTTCACATTTGGGATATTCTTTAATTTTTTATAGTAACTACTCGGTAATCTTCCAAAATTAACAAAATGCTCCTTGACATATAAATAACTTCCAAATGGTAAATTAAAAGCAATATTTTCAATTACACTAATATCATTACAATAATTCCTTGCCATAACTGAAGTTGACGCTTCCGGTTTAAAATGCTGAGGATAAAGAAAATACGACTCCTTATAATTGGGTTTATCAAAAAAACCTCTTGATCTTGCAACAATAGCTCTTTTCCTAATCTGCTTAATAACACTTTTTAATTGCTCTTTTACTGGATTACCCGTTTGAAATCCAAATTTTAATTTATTTCTATGATCAATAAAATACCTAAATGAACCTATAAAAAGATTAAACTTCTCTTTATTAAAATATCTCTTATAGAACGAGAAATTCCAATCTAAAACTGTATTTTTGGGATGATAGCTCGGAATAACTGGACTATTAAAAGATGTCAAATAATCCTCAACCTCATTTTTTTCACTAATATCAAGACTATCGTATGACATATTTACAAATATTTCCTCAAAAAGCTTGATACTCCCAAATTCATCAGTATACAATTCAAATCTATTTTTTAACCTAGATCCGGCATAACCACAATATTGAACATCATATTTTAATCCTATTTCATAAGCCATATAAGCAAAACTATTAGATATAGTTTCATAAATACAGAAATCTACTTTATATTTTTGAAATATTTCTTCAAAAAAAACAGAAAGATTAGAAATTAACTTTTGGTAAAATTCATTCCCTTCATATTTCATTTTCCCATAGACAATGTTACGATCATACTCAGAAAAAAAAGTTTTATTATAATTGATATTAACATCTAAATCTAGCTTATCATTATTATATTTTTTTTCAAATTCTTCAGAAAAGATGTAATAATCTGCTCCACCTAAATTTAGATCTTCAATATAAAATGGCATCTTATCTGTAAATGCATAAATAACTTTATTCCCTTTTCTCTTTAAACTATCACCAATAGCAATATGATAACTTGCCATTCGAAAAGCATTATTTATTAGTATTAAAAAAGTTTTTTCCTTCATTTTTTTAAATTATTGTCCAACCACCATCAACCATTAGATTATGTCCTGTAATAAACGAAGCATCATCTGATAACAAAAATGTTACTGCTGGTGCCATTTCTTCAGGATTACCAAGCCTTTTTAAAGGTGATTTCTCACTGTATCTTGCTATAAAGCTATTGTGTTGATTTTTTTTATCTAAAACTCCTCCTGGAGACATACAATTTACTCGTACACCATATTCACCATAATAAGAAGCTAAATATTTTGTGAAATTAATTATTCCCCCTTTTATAGCTGTATAAGCAGCTGGAGAAGTTCCTCCATATTCTTGATACAGACTAAAATCATTACCTACAACGCCATAAATTGAACCTATGTTTACTATCGATCCGTACTGTTGCTGTCTCATTATTTTTAGAACCTGTTGACATAAATAGAATACTGCATTCAATTGCATATCTACATTCTGTTGCCAAGACTCAAATTCTATATCTTCAAATTTTCTTCCCCAATCGGATGTACGAGGATAAGCCAAATTAACTAAGCCATCTATTTGTCCGTATTTATCTATAACAGTACTAACAATATAATCAATACCATCTTTTTCTGTAACGTTAGCTTCAATAAATAAATCAGCTTCTGATTCAAACCTTTTTAAATCAACGGCAACAACTTTAGCACCATTTTTAACTAAGTGTAACAACACTTCTTTTCCTATCAATCCTCCAGCCCCCACTAATAATATAACCTTATTTTCTATTCCTGCATACATAATTTTAGTATCTCATTAGCTTCATTAATATCATTCATTTTAATATTTTTAAATACAATTTCTTCAATAAAAAAATTCATTTGACTCAAATAAGTATCACTTATTCTACTATCAGAATCGAAAATAATTTCATTATCACTTATTACAGTATTTTTTAATAAATCAACTTTAAAAACATGTTGATCAGTAACTACTTCTATCTCCCTTTTAGCTATTCTCCGATAATAATTTAATACTATAGCTACATTATACTCATCATACATCCACAAATAATTTGCGTAGTCATTTGCCGAAATACACAAAGAAGATTGATTGGAAAAGTTAGAAACTGTATTGCACGGTTTGCCAAATAACCAATAAACATAATCTAATTCATGAATCAAATCAATGTGAACCCCTCCTCCCATTTCTGCATTAGCACTATATACTTTACGAAAATCTACATTGGGCCTCCATTCAGGTAAATAAGATCCACAATAAACATTAACCTCGTTGATACGTTCGTTGCTAATAATCCCTTTTAAGAAACGAAGAGATTCTAAAAAACGTAAATTACAAGCAACATAAGTAACTATTCCTAATTCATTAATTGATCTTACCAAGTCATCTGTTTCATTATTAATTTGAGAGAACAAAGGTTTCTCAATAAACAAAGGTACTTTTAACTTAATAAGTTCTTTTATTGTATTATAATGTTCACTGGTAGGGTTAGAAATAACAATAAAATCAAATCCTATATTCTCACACTCCTCTATTGTATATAAATCAATAACTCCTGTAATATTTTCAGAATACCTTGAACTTCTCAAAGCAAATATCTCGCAATTTTCTACTACCTGATTAATTGCTACTATATGTTTTTTTGCTATTGAACCTAAACCTACTATAAGTACTTTCATGCAATCTTAATAATTAAAAGGAAAGTCTAATTTCTGATTACTCAATAAGAAATCCATAAACTCAAAATCTATAGGATGATCTAAATCAAAACATAGATGAGGAACTTCATAGACAATAGTATTACCTGTTATAACAGTTTTTGTTTCTTTATTAAAGAATTCTTTCTTATAAATATAAAAAGAAGCATTCAAATCATAAACTTTTGGTGCAGATTGTCTTGTCAAAAATTCTCCCTTTTTACATAATTCAATAAAGCCAGTTCCTTTATCTTCAACCATGTTAAAATAAGGATTACGATTAGCAGGACTAACTGAAAAAAGATTTAATGCCTCCTCATTCTCAATCAACTTATCCAATGATATCTTTAAGTCATCAATTGTACGCAAAGGAGAAGTTACGTCTAAATCAATAAGATAATCATAACTAATAGTGTTCTTATCCTCTGCATACTTCTTTACATCTTTTATAGCATCTAATTTACCAGCAGTATCTGTTGCTAAAAAATCAGGTCTAACATAAGATACATCTACTTTACTATTAATTTCTTTAACTACATTTTTAATTATTTCAGAATCAGTTGACAATATAACATCACACTGATATAAATTAGCAAATTCCATAGCCACTTCTATTGAATAACCAATGAGTGGTTTTCCATTTAACATTTTAATGTTCTTACCAGGTATTCCTTTAGAACCTCCTCTGGCACAAAGCGTAATCAATCCTCTCATTTTGCTTTATTTTCTTTTATAATTAAATTTGGAGTGCTACCAAAAACTAACGAGTTATCGGGAATATTTTGATCCTTTATATACGTATTTGCAGCAACAATTACATTATGACCTATAACACAATTACCCAATATTTTAGAATTAGAATACATCTTAAGATTGTTTCCTAAAACAGGATACGCTGCTTTATTTCCTCCAACAGTACACCCTTGCATAGCAAAAAAATTATCCCCATATACAGCTCTTCCTAAAACTAAACCTAGAGGATGTTCAAAGAAGAAAACATCAGGTAATTGTACAGCTCCATAAATATCTACTGAATGCAAAATCTTATTAAGATAGTAAAGCTTATCCATTAATTGTGTATCTACTTTATTTACTTCATTTGTATAGTAGTATAAAAAAATCAAATATTGTCCAGAATGAAGACTACTAAAAAAAGGATTGCCTTCTCTTTGAAAATACTTATTATCTATATTAGAAATACAGTACTCTAAACGTTTTAATACAACGTCAGCCGTATCATTTAACAACTTTTTTTCATCCGTTGAAATGTCAAAAAAATTAGACAACCTCTTCACTAAATTTTCAATCAAGTTCTCTTTAGAGATATCAGCATACAACGCTTCAGTAAGTTTATTTATCATAGCTTAATATGCTTTATATCCTCTTGAGCTTTCTTAAAATCCTCATGTTTACCAATATCTAACCAATATCCATTGATAGGATAAGTAACTAACTTCAGATTCATTTCTAAAATACGTTCCATTAAATCTGTAATATCAAAAAACTCCCCTTGTGGAATCATTTTTAATAACGACTTGTTTAGAATATAAATTCCTGCATTAGAATAATAAGTATAACGGGGTTTTTCTTTTAATGATTTCACACTATTTTCACTATTCACTTCCAACACTGCATAAGGAACATCTACATGATAAGAAGTAGCTGCTACAGCCATATCTGCGCCAGAAGCTTTATACAGCTGATAAAAGTCTGCAAAATCAATATTTGTCAATAAATCACTATTCATCACAATAATATCATCGTGCTGAAACTCATCTACTAATAAGATTGATCCAATAGTACCTAAGGGTTTATCTTCTTTAACATATTGTATTGATATTCCTTTTTCATTTCCATCTCCGAAGTAATCAATCAACTGATCACCTAAGTAATTAATACTTAAGTTAATTGTTTTGATTCCACATTGAACTAAACGATCAATATTATATTCAATTATAGGTTTATCCCCTACTTTTAGTAATGGTTTTGGCGTATTCTCTGTCAGAGGACGAAGTCTTTTTCCTTCTCCACCAGCCATTAAAATCGCATCTGCAGGAATCAAAGTAGAAGTAATACTAAAGTCTAAAATATTTACAATCTGCTTATTCACATTTATTATAGGAACTACCTTTAGATTTCTCTTTCTATAGTCCTCCAAAATACCTAAATCATACTCCCCATCATTAATAAATACAGGATTAGGTTGAATAAATTCAATAAGACTTGTATTAAAATCCAATCCTTTAATAAATCCTCTTCTCAAATCTCCATCTGTTAAAGAACCTATTAATTTATTACCTTCATCTGTAACAAAAAGAATAGAACTTGGAGCATTTTGATCTAATTTTATCAACGCCTCTCTGACTCCTTGATTTTCACATATAGTATGTTTTCCTACTATGCTCTTCATACAATATCATTAAAATGTTTAACTACTTTGAACTTATCTTTATGAATTTCTAATGTCTGAATAATTTTATCTACTGCTCCTCCATTATAATAAGGATTTGAAACACAATTCACTACCTCCTTAAAATCAGTTTCTTTACTTTTTTTAATCGCTTCTGAAATAGATTGTATGCTATTATTACAGTTTATAATACTCTTAGCTTGTATTCTCCCTTTTTGTCTATCTCCTATATTTATAGTAATTGTATTTAGTGAAGGAGCCTCTAAAATACCTGAAGAACTATTTCCGATAATTGCATCACATACTTTCACTAAGGACAAAAACCTTAAAGCTCCTAAACTATGATAAGCAACTGCCTTCTCTTTGCTCTTAGAAACATATTCATCAATCAAACTATTTATTATACGACCATCAGTATCTGCATTAGCTTTAGTAAAAACAAAAAAACTATCTTCTTCTTTATCTAAAGATTCTAAAAGATTATTAAACTGTTCTTCTGAACTAATTTCACTCAATGTTTCTGGATGAAAAGTAATTTGATAATTAAACCTCTTAAACTTTACATTTAAGTTGCTTTCTAATTCATCCTTAGACAATAAGGATAATGTATTTATATTATCAATACCTATGGCACCTACATTAAACACTCGATCTGGATGCTCTCCCATCTGAATAACTCTATTTCTATAGTCTTCTGTAGAAGTAAAGTGTAAATAGCTCAATTTTGTAATAGCATGGCGAATGGCATCGTCATAAGCTCCTTCTGTAATCTCACCTCCATGAAGATGTATAATTGGTAATTTAGCTATAATTGCTGCTGAAGCCATTGCTAACATCTCATACCTATCGCCTAAAATCACTACAGCATCAGACTTTAATCGATTAAACGCTTCTGCATAACCAATTAATCCTAATCCCATTGATTTACTGATACCAATAGAAGTATCTGAAGACAATAACATCTCTACTTCTTCATCAATAGTATAACCATCTTGTAAGATAAAATTCTTTGTTAATCCAAATTCTGGAGACAAATGTGCACCTGTAACTAATAATTGTAGTTGAAAAATTGGATGTTCATGAATGGCCTTAATCAAAGGTCTTAACAAACCATACTCTGCTCGAGTTGCAGTGGTAATACATATCTTCTTCATCTTACAATTCTATTAAATCATCTTCATCATAACTCTTACTTGCAATAGAACCTATAACATCATCCCATTTCATTGGAGAGATTCCATGTCCTGGTCTCTTGACAGTAATATTCTCTTCAGTCAATACTTCTCCAATCACAATATCTCGTTTTGCTACAATGCTCTTTCTTGCAATAGCAATATTCTTTTGCTCCGATTCACTTGGTTCTTTCAATCCATTACCTGAAATAGCTAACTCTATATTTCGAATAGCACTAACCATAGCCTTTAACTCATTAGGTTCCAATGATGCTATATGATCAGGTCCAGGCATCATTCTATCTAAAGTAAAATGTTTTTCTATCACAGTTGCGCCCAAAGCTACAGCTGCTATTGGAACTTCTATTCCCATTGTATGGTCAGAATATCCTATTGCAACTCCCAACTCTTCTTCTATCGTCTTCATCGCAGATAAATTAACATCTACCATAGGAGTTGGATATTCGGTATTACAATGCAAAATGGTGATGTTCTCTTTAGCAATTCCTTCTAACACAAATACATTTAATGCCTCTCGAACTTCTTCTAAAGAACACATTCCTGTCGAAAGAATAACCTCGTCAAATAAATTTGCAGCCAAACGTAAATAAGGTAAATTAGTAATCTCCCCTGAAGGTATTTTTACTAACTTAAGTCCTATTTCTTTTAAATATACTAATGATTCTAAATCAAAAGCTGTCGAAAAAAACTTAATCCCTTTTCGACTACAATATGAAATTATTTTCTCATGATCTTCTTTAGAGAGCTCTAATTTCTTAAGCATATCCAATTGAGAATCATTATCTTCTTTTGTATTTAATATTTGATACTCCGCTTTTTTTGCTTTTTTTGATACTAAAGCTTCTGCCTTAAAAGTCTGAAATTTAATATAATCTACTCCTGCCTCAAGAGCTTTATCTATCAGTAAAAATGCATTATTTAAATCGCCATTATGATTTACTCCTGCTTCAGCTATAATTATCGTTTTACTCATTTGTCTTTCTTATTTAGCAGGATTTCCATATACCACACTACCATCAGGAATATCTTTAACAATAACTGATCCTGCACCAATGATACAATTCTTTCCTATTTTAATACCCTGTCGCACTACTGAATTAGCACCTATAAATGTTTGTTCTCCAACTATCACATTTCCTGCTAATACAGCACCAGGAGCGATATGCACTCCCTTCTCTAAAACACATTCGTGTTCTACGATAGCTCCGGAATTAATAATACACATTTCCCCTATTATTGCAAAAGCATTGATAATTGCCCCCGCATTGATAAAACTACCTACTCCTATAGAACAAAATTGACTAACAGTACTCTTGGGATGAATCACTCGAAGCACCTGTCTACCTTTTGACAAAATGAATTCACCTATTTTAACTCGTAGTTTATTATCTCCAATACCTAAAATATAACTCTGTTCTATATTCCAGTCAAAACTCTCATTCTTTTCACTTCCTAAATAGCTTAACTGAAATGGATTAAATGAAGCTTCCAATATGTCACAATACGCCATTAGCCTTAAATTACTTAATAAGGCTGCTTCTCCTACAACATACCCATGCCCCGAATATCCAACAAGTATAGTTTTAATATTATCTTGCACTACTTGGTATATTAACGATTCTATCTTCTAAAAACTCTGCATTTACTTGAGCATCTCTCTGGCAATCTTGATACATAGGTAATCTATACATCAACTGCCAAATAGGTCTGGTCATTACTCCTGCCTCATTAGTTACTTTCAAAAATGCATCACGCATTGCTCTATCTTCCAACTCCACACACATCAACCAATAATTTGCTTGGGTGTCTTTAGTTTCTTCTCTAAATTTAATTCCCTCTCCTTTAAAGAATGTTGCATACTCTTGGGCGATTTGTCGTTTATCAGCTAATAAAACATCCAACTGTTCTAATTGCCCACAAGCTAAGGCTGCATTAAGATTAGGCATTCTATAGTTATATCCCAACTCTTCGTGATAAAACTCATACGCATGTGGTCGTTTTGCTGTTGTAGTAATAAACTTCGCTCTTGTTCCTATTTCTAAATCATTCGTAACAATAGCTCCTCCACCTCCACAGGTTACTGTTTTATTTCCATTGAATGAGAATGTTCCCAATAAACCGAAACTTCCCGTATGTTGTCCTTTATAGTAACTTCCCAAAGATTCAGCAGCATCCTCAACAACTGGAATATTCCATTTATTACACACTGCAATTAATTCATCTAAATGCATTGGAAAACCAAAAGTGTGCATCGGTACACAAGCAGCTATCTTTTTACCTGTTTTTTTATTAAAACAATGGCTATCTCTTAATTCTCCAAACTCTTCTAAGAATTGCTCTACTGCTTTAGGCGACAATCCCATCGTATCTAAATCTACATCAACAAAAACAGGTTTAGCTCCAATATAAGCAATTGCATTAGCTGTAGCTACAAATGTTAATGCTTGTGTAAGTACTTCATCACCATATCCTACACCTGCCAACTGCATTGCAATATGTAAAGATGCTGTACCATTAACTACTGCAATAGCTTTGTTAGCTGTAGTTATCTCTTGCATCATTACTTCAAATTTATCCACATAAGCTCCCACAGAAGAAACAAATGTTGAATCAATGGTATCTAATACATACTTCTTCTCATTTCCTCTAAAACGAGGTTCGTGCAAAGGAATAAATTGATCCGTTTTATAAATATTACGAACAAAGTCGATTGTATTATTAATATTTTTCATAGTACTACATTTTTGAATCTAAATATTTACCTGTTTCCTTATGTCCAAAATTAGGAATCATTTGATGAAATAAATCTACTATCTCGTCTTTAGTCCATTTCTTGTCTGTCTTTAATTTCGTGATTACAGAAGTGAATTTATTCAGTTTTTCTTCTTCAAAGAAAAGTTCATTCTTAATCACACCTAAATTCACAAAACGCTCCATATCCAATACTTCATTAGCTGTAAAGAACTCTTCAAAATCTTTCTCGCCTGTAGTATCACTCTCAGTAAATAAACATGGCCATTTTCCTTCTTGTGGCAATGTATGTACTAACTCTCTTGCTTCATCTTCTGTTTGACACAAATAAGGTTCATATCCTAAATCTTTCAAATACTTAACTGCTATCTCAGCAAAAGTAATTAAGTGCAAATGCTCACTTAGTTTAGGAAAGAAAATATCTCTATTCTCTCCAAAAATACACGACATCAAACATAATTCTCCTGATTCTTTGGGAACAACAAAATATCTTTTAATATCATTTGGAGCTACAATAGGTTGTTTTTTCTCAATACGTTTATTAAAGCCATGGAGTAATGAACCATCTGAAAAGGCAACATTAGCAAATCGTGCAGTAGAAATATTTATTTGAGTACTCTTGCGCATTAAATACATTTCCATAATACGCTTTGATGCCCCCATCATGTTTACTGGATTTGCTGCCTTATCGGTAGAAACACAAAAATATTTTTTAACTCCCTTATCTATAGACTGCTGAATAGTTTTATCTGTATTGAACACATTCACATCAATCATGCGCATTAATGTAAACGGGTCTTTTTCACTTCTAACGTGTTTTAAGGCAGATAAATTTAACACATAATCATACTTCCCATCTGCTTCTATAAATGCATCATATTCGATAGAACCAATATCTAAAGCAAAAGTCTGAAAATCTCCATCTATATATCCATAAGAACTACGTATATCTCTTACTAACTCAACCATATTGTTCTCACTAATATCAACAACATGTAATTTTTTAGGATTGCGTTTAAAAATTTCCTTAGTAACTGCCTGACCTATTGACCCTGCTCCTCCAATAACTAAAAAGTTAGACGATGAAACAATTCTTCTTAACTCAGAATCATACTTCGTAATATCTTCTGTAAAAAGCTCTTTTTCTCTTCCTATTAAACTTAATATATTCATATCTATAACTATTCTGAAACTCTATTAACTACTAATTTAAATACAGAAGCAATTAAGCAATTAAGTACTTATTCACATTCAGCCTCTCTTTCCCTAAATCATTGTAAAACAACCCCATCAAAACAAGCTATTGTAGCAGGCAAACGATGATCATACGTTAAAGGTCTTCTTACCTTTAACGCCGCTTCTGTTTGCATAACTGTTAGTTGGTAGTTTTCTCTTACTTGTAGGGCGTCTACCTTCTCGTCATACACCAACACTTCCATGCCATAAGACAAAAGTTCGTGATATACCTCTACCAACATTGGGTTTACTGTGGTTGGGTTATGTAAATAGCCTATCCCATACAATAATACTCTCGCTGTTCTGACATCAATCTTGTGTTGTACCATCTGTTTGACCAATTGATTGACCGTATCCATTGCTAACGGAATGCTAACCTGCTCTACCACTTTTTTTCTCTTTCTTTTACTTTTTGCGAATTTACACTTTTCTTTCCGAACAAGAGTAAGCTTTTGCCATGCTTTTTTATTCTTTTATTAACAACCAAACACACAAAAGTGCCAATTTATTACAAAACCCTTTTCTCTGCTCTACTCCCCCTTCAAAAGGAACTTACTCTCCTCGCATCGCTTACTATATGCTTTTCTCACCTTCCTTTTACAATAAGCCGGCAAAAATACTTCATCTTTCTTAAACCCCAAGGAGGAAATCCTCTTTTGTACTATTTCCTCAGATATCCGATAATCTTACCCCATTATTCGTTCCATCTTCTCCACCCAATAGCCAATCACTCTGCGGTTACAATATTCCATTTTTGTACTATTTTTTTGAGAATCACGCAAAAGTAAGTGCTTTGGTTTAATTACCCTAAAGGTTTTGTACAAAATTGGTAAAGAAGCTGTTTTGTTGAGTAATGCGTAACACGTAATGACGTCAAATCATAAGACGTGATGCGTGATGAACGAAGGAACACAAACATCCCAATTCAGACAAATTACACAAAGAAGGTAATAC
This sequence comes from Flavobacteriaceae bacterium, assembly GCA_031277535.1. Taxonomy (GTDB): domain Bacteria; phylum Bacteroidota; class Bacteroidia; order Flavobacteriales; family Flavobacteriaceae; genus Flavobacterium. Next base: position 79,248 of record JAITMD010000004.1, on the reverse strand, counting down.
GTGAAGGGAGTAAAGCGTAATGTGCGCGAGAAGATAATAAACCGAAAACACACGAGCATCCTGCAAATCATCCAATCCTTTAATCCTAATTCAGACAAATTACACAAAGAGGGTAATATGTGAAGAGGGTAAAGCGTAATGTGCACGAGAAGATAATAAGCAGAAAATACAAACATCTTACAAATCATCTAATCCTTTCATCCTAATTCAGACAAAAGAAGACAAAAGAATACAAGCATCCAATTCTAATAATTCAGACAAATTACACAAAGTATCAGTGGTGGCCCATGAATACGTGGAAACTGCATTGTTCTTAATTTATGCGTTCTACAGGTACATACATGCTACTGCTGCATCGTGTTCCTGCGTGATTACTTATAAACACCCACACAGCAACAGACGAACTAAAAACGGGTGGTAAAGGCACTTGGTAAAGCGTGGCGCTTACTGTGGCTACGTGTTCTCCTATAAAAAATTGCTTGTTTACTTTGCAATAAACCACCACATTGACAACATCAGTTTTGCCTGTTTTGAGGTGTTGTTTTGCAGGTGCTGCCCAATGCAAGCGTAACAATCCACTGGTAATCTTTGCTTGTACAGCTATAGCAAAGCCCATATCCCCTTTGGTAATCAGCACCCGATTGTAGTGCCATACCACTTCTCTCCCTTTGTTTTCCACCGCTTCTTTAAGATGGTGCGACATCGCCAAATGAATCCTTGTTTTGGTAGGGGTAGGATTGCCATAAAACTTTTGCTGTATGCCTCGCAAAGGTTTTAAAAATTGACTAACCTCTCTAAACTTGTTGCGCTGATCCACCTGCGCTTGCGAAGGAGGTACTGTACTCTTCTTTGGTCTACTGCGAATAATTTGTCTGCCGTTGTAAATAACTCCAACGATACCACCTACTTTTCCTGTGAATAATCCAATTATTCCTTTTACTACTCTTGCCATTTTATTATTTTATTTATGGTTTTTATAATGTATAAATATCCTTTCCCCTCTTCACGTATTCCCCTCTTCGTGTAAGTTGTCTGAATTAGGATGGAAAGATTAAATGATTGATAAGATACTTGTGTTTCGTCACGCATCACCTGTCACTTCCTTCACGTATTCCCCTCTTCACCCTTCACTCTTCACTCTCATCACGCATCACCCTTTAAAAAACAATCACGTTAAACATTTCTTTCAGCATGCGTCTAAATCCTATGCCGTACTTTTTCTCCAACTCGGCGGGGTTGAGTTGTGTGGTGATGTGCAACTTGGGAATTTTCTGCTCTGTGCGATTTTCGTAATACCGTTCTATCAATGTGGGTACCACATCGCATAGGTTACCATAATGTCGTCCTTGAGGTTCTGCTCCCAGATTGTCCAAAACAGTTACCCTGGCGTTTTCGCTCCAAAAGGGTTGCAAAGCCTCGTATCCCTTGTACGAAAAGTCTTGCGCTATTATTTTACAACTCTTGATGTCGTACTTCATTTTGGAATTGAAAAAGGGTTTCAGCAGGTGAAAAATCGATGTTTTACCACAACCCGATTTCCCCATCAGCAACAGTCCCTTTTGAGGATCAATCCCTCTTTTCTGTAGTTCTTCCTCAACGTTTTTAGCATAGACAAACAAACTGATGATTACATTGTTTTGTGCAGGTGAGATAAAGAAATCAGGACCGTAGATCTCTTTGCCTTTTTGCGTTAGATACAACTGCACTTTGTACAAGTCGTGCATCTTTCGTCCTTGATCCACAAGGTAAGTGTCTTCAATGGTTAATTTCATAGCGGTTCAGAATAAGTATTTTTAATTATATTATTTTTTTCTGTTCGATGCTGTTTATCTACTGTTTGTTTATTGTATCGCAGTTCGGGTGTAGCAGATGTACCTTCCGAAGTACAACTCGATGTATCGCTTTTGCGCCCATCATACCTTTTTTCTGATACCTCACCTATACTTCCAAAAACGGGTTCTGTACTCCTCTCCCTAACAATTCCTTGTTGTTCTTGTCCGTTGAATTGATCCAACGGATGCATAGTCACTTTACTCATTTCGTAGATATTCCGCGTTGCCGTATAGCCAATCCAACCCCAACCGACCAAGTCGCGCATGCAATTGCTAAACGTGTTGGTACTACCTATGCTACTGCGGTGCATCAGATCGGCTCGTGTAACGGAAATTTCTTCTGGAAAACGCTGCTTGTTCCACACGTAAAAAAGAGAGAGATACAAACTCAAATGATGTGGGCGTGCTTTTTTTTGATTGACATATGCTTCTAATACGCCATTGATGTGTTTAATGTAATTCATGTAAATTGGTATTAAAATGAAACGAGACAAAGGAACAGCACTTCCAAACACCTTTTTAACAACCTTGTCCATCTATGTATAAAATTTTCGTAAATTACAGTCGTTAAGTTGCAACAATCAAAGTATTAAACATTTATTATTCAACTATTTATGATAACTAAGAAATACTGGCGCAAGAAAATGAAACATCAACCGAGTAAGGAGGATTTACCCTTGCTGAACGTTTCTGAAATGGGTAAAAACTTAATCCAAATGACCCCAGAGGTAAAGCTATTACTTCAGCTTTTTCCACAACTTTCTTTTTCTTCCAAAAAACAAGAAATAAAGTTTTATGAAGACGTTTTTTCTTCTGTTTTTCAATACTACTTTTTTTATGATTATGCCACCTCCATCGCCTTAAAAGTCCCTTTAAAAAGAAAAAAAGCAAAGATATATTACCAAGAATTAATAGAATCATTTCAACACTATAGGTGTGAAAACAAGTTAATTTACTTCCAAGTATCCAAAGACTCTTATCGAACGCATTTGAGAAAAATGATACAAATGAAAGCATCTCCCGAAAACACTACTGAGGCGATGTATTCACTTCTTCCTCCTCTGCAACTGCTACACCCCTTTCTACACCAAATCCCCCTTATTGCCCTACAAGAGCTTCTTTTTTCACTCATCGACTTGGGGTTGCACTACTTTAAACAACAACTTTATCTTTTATCCAATAAGTCAAAGAACGTCAAGGCAATCACTTGGAAAAAATCGAAAGTAAACTTTATCGAAATCGTATATGCCTTATACTACAGTGGGGCTATTGATACAAAAAAAGTCAAACTGTCGAGTTTGACTCTTCACCTGAGCAAAGTGTTTAACCTCGACTTTTCGAACTCAAGCCTCAACAGCCAGTGGACAGACATCAAAAGGCGTAAAAACACAGAAAAGTGCTTTACCAAAACGATGTACAATGTTATTCTGCAAAAGATAGAGCACTATAACCAGTAATAGGAACGAATACCCTATCCGTTCCTATTACCCTGTACTTACTTCTCTTTTAGTCGTCCCCACCGATTGAGCAATCGGGTGAAACCCCAGCTAACACACGTCCCTAAGGCTGCCATTAAAACGGTTTGCAACATGGTAGCCCAAGGAACAACGGGAATCAATCCAAACAGCGTTCCTCCTGCCAATATGCTATAATTCGTGTTCGTAGGACTCATCCGCTGACTTTTGAGACTTGTGTTGTGCCGATTCGTCCACTGTAATCTGACTAACCGCTGTGAGTACTCCACCTGCTACTGCCAAATACCCCGCAATAGTGGTTAACAATACGGGTACTGCCACAGGACTGGCGATTATAGCTCCACTACCTGCTAATAGCGAAATTCCTACCGTGCGCAAAATCCTAAAAAACTTAGGTGTAGGCTTGGTTGCGCGTTCTACAAGTGCATTCATAATTTTCCTTTTTTAATTTTATTAATCATTGAAATATCCGTTGCTTCACTTATCTCTATTTCTACCGTAGAAATACTTAAACCAGCGTAAACTAATCGCGTAAGTGCCTCCATAGCCACTTTGGACTTGGCACCCCATCCTTCGCTCAACAACTCACTCACAGGAGCAATACATCCCTTGAGGTCGCGCTGGGCATTATTGGCCGGATGAAACAAAATAAAGGAGCGATCTGGAACCTTTAGCAATTCGATGTGCTCCTTAAACCGAGAGCTAAATCGCTTTTGCAGTTGATACACTCCCTCTGGAATGCAAGAAATCGATCGCTGATTACTCACATAGGGCAATTCTAAAGTGAAACAAAAAAGCCTTCCTTCGCAGTACAAGGCGCCATGAGTCGCTTTTTTTCCATACACTCGATACAATTCTAATCTCATCTTGGTTGAATTAATCAAAAAACAAACGTCTTTGCTCTTCGGGGTTAAACATCATTGAATCAAACACTGTGTTTGCCTCCGGTGCTGTACAAGCCCAATGAACCAAAGTCATCTGACACACCACACTTGAGGTTAATTCCATGGCAAAGATGTTGAATTGACCTCATGCTTTTTGGAGAGAAGCAGATAATGACCTGATTTGATGTAAAATGGTGGATAATGAATGATAATGTTGTCTTGTACCTACAAATGGTAAAATAATGTGATACCTGCCTTGTACTACCTCACAAAAACACCCCAAGTGATGTACTTTAGCAGAGGAATAAGGAAAGACTAATTGCTGTACGAAGAGATTATCAATAGATCAAGTGAACGGATTATATGAGGTGATTTAAAAAGATACAGGATGAGGAAAGTAAAGAAGATGTCATATGATGAAGTTAAGAAAGATGCAGGATGAGGAGAATAAAAGAACAAGTCATATGATGAAGTTAAAGAAGATGCGGTATGGAGGAGAGTAAAGAAGATGTCATATGATGAAGAGGTTACGGAAGATGCAGGATGAGGAGAATAAAAGAACAAGTCATATGAAGAAGTTAAGGAAGATGCAGAATGAAAAGAGTAAAGAAGATGCCATATAATGAAGTTAAGGAAGATACAGGATGAGAAAATTAAAAGAATAATCCTGATGAGGAGGTTACTTAAACCAACAGCTATTACAAATAGCATCACAATAGAAAATAACACCAATAGGTGTTTCCTAAACAATAAATAAACCCACTCTCTAAAAGAAAAATCATGAAAAGAAAACCACAACGTTTAATTATCTATCCCTATGATGTGGTACATATCACAGGAAAGGCCTACAACACTGCCCTGCGTTTGATGCAGAAAATAAGAGATGCCAACAACAAACCTCCTCGTTCCAATATAACCGTCAACGAATTTTGCCTGTATATGGGATTGCGCGAAGAAGATATTTTAATGCAATTAGGGTGATTGTTTTGAGGCGATACATACTGTTATTTTTTCCATTTCGAAGGGTTTTCATGGATGTAACGTACAATATTGTGATACGCTTCTATTGTGTGGAATATATGTTCGTGATAATTGGGATGCCATTTAAAATCAATATTTAATTCTTTGGCTCTTTTAGTTACCCCGATTTTATATCCCCTAATAATCGCTCCTAAACTCCCAGACTGGACTTTGAACTCCCTTTTGGCAGTACTCTTGGAGATTTCTTTTGGTGGTTCTTCGTATCTATTCACTAACAAGATGCCATGCATATGATCAGGCATAATCACAAAGGCATCTATCGCTACGTAAGGATAATGCTTGGGAATTTCTTCCCAACAATCATAAGCAGCTTGTCCTAAAGCGCTCAAGATCATTTTCCCTTCTTGAATTGTTCCAAAATAGTGTATTCTATCTTTTGTGCAGATTGTTACAAAATAACTTCCATTACCCGCATAATCCCACCAACCAGCGCGCATAGACCCACTGTGATATTTTCCTTTAAATTTTTTATTCATCGTTTTTGTTTTAATTCACACAAACAAAAAACATTCCTATTCCGTTGTTTTTTAACAATTTAATGTAATGGTAATATTGCGGACGCAATATATACGCAAAGACGCAAAATATTGCGTCTCTATATACGTCTATATATGTGCCCCTGCATCCCTACATGCAAAGACGCAAGATATTGCGTCTCTATATGCTATCCCTGCATCCCTGCATGCAAAGACGCAAGATATTGCGTCTCTATTGCGTCTCTATATGCCATCCCTGCATGCCTGCATGCAAAGACGCAAGATATTGCATCTATATTGCGCCACCTTTATTGCACAAAACCGCAAGAACCTTAATGAAACTGCAAGCAACAAGCAACAGTATCGCAACAAATAACTGCTTTACCCCCTTTTTGGGGGCTTCTTCCATTATCTATCACTTTGCACCATTTGGGGTTACTTTCCCTCATTTGCTTTCATAATACATCACTGCAGTAAAAGAGCGTTAAAACTCTGCCTATGTTTGCCTTGTACAACACAGAGGAGTAGCTACATTTTGATGCGTACGATTTGTTTAATCATTAAATTTTTAAAATCATGGCAGAAATTACAAAAGGAATTCTTGGTGGATTCAGTGGAAAAGTTGGAACCGTAGTGGGGGCAAATTTTAGAGGGAAAGACATTATGAGGAGTGTACCCAAAAAATCTAAAAAGAAACCAACAGAAAAGCAGTTGGCACAACGTGAACGCTTTACAATTGCAGCAAAATTTTTACAACCGCTTAAGCAATATACTCGTGAGTATTACGGACCTGGGCAAGGTGCTAAGTCTTCTACCAATTTGGCTATGGCTTATCACTTGACGGATGCAGTTGTAATGCAAAATGGTAAAATGGCTTTGGATTACAGCAAAGTTCTAATTACAAAAGGGGTGCTATCTCCTGTGGCTAATGCAACAGCTACGGCAACTAACTTGGAGGTCACTGTAAGTTGGGTGGACAATAGCGGAGAAGGTCAGGCGAAGAAAACGGATGCGGTTACTGTGTTTTGTTATTCGAAAAGCTTAAACAAGTTTTTCTTTTACGGTGATAAAGCGACAAGACAAGATACCAAACTAACATTCAAATTGCCTAATAGTTGGAAAGACAAAGACAATGTTATTTGGATGGCTGTAGCCAACGCACAAGCAAACATCAACAGTACAAGTATGTACCTGGGAGTGATGTAACAGACAAGAAGAATACCTTGTTTGAAGGATGATGTGAAAGAGGGAGCCATTGTGCTCCCTTTTTACTTTTTGACTTATGTTTTTCCATGAGAAAAAGCATAACCTATTGTTTTGGAGGAAGAAAAACAGCTGTAACACACAGACTATCAACTATTTTATGGATATTATTATATTTCTCTTATACGTCTAATAAATTGGTTTTGTCATCTTTTGATGAGGGTCTTGAAATGTTTTTTTCATTCTTCTGAAATAACGATTTTATGAAAAATATTTGAAAACCATAATATCCAATAAATATAATTTGATTTTATTTACACATTTCAATAAATAATTAAATTATTCGTAATTATTTAATATTTTTTAATAAATTTACAGTATATAAAAACACACATTGAATGAAAAAAATCTTACTAATTACATTTTCTACGATTTTGGTAGGTTTACTTTTTTCTTGTAAAAAAGATGATGATTCTGCTGTTATTGTAGACAAGCCCGAATTGACTTTACAGTCTTCTGCTAAAGAAGTAACAATAGGTACTGAGGTGACTTTTACAGTTACTTCTGCCAAAAAACCAGTAGTAGGCGCTGTAATACAAATGACAACTGGGGAACAATTAAAGGCCTATAAATGGACGCCTACAAAAGAAGGAGTATATACGTTTACGGCTCTTAAAGCAGAGTATAACTTAAGCAATAAAGTAGAGATAAAAGTAGTGGCTGCTCCTGTAAAAGATGAAGCTTCGGTTTCATACAAAGGACAAGCTATTGCCTTGGATGGAACCTTACTGCAATTGGACAAATTTGAGTGGGCTGATGAAAAGAAAAAAGACGTCATGCTTTCTGCTTGGAGCTTTGTTGGAATCAATGAGCAATTGGGCAAAATGTTTTTTGTGTTTTTCAATACACCAGCTGTAGACTTGGGTAGTGGAAAATATAACTATACCCTTCCAGATGAGAAAAATGTTTCTAATGTCTTTGTAATTGTGTTGCAGAAAGCAGCTGATGGAAAAGTAGAAACAGAGAATATAGCTTTTGAAGGAATTTCAACTTCTTTTAAACTTGCTGCAAAGCCAAGTGGCGATCAGATTAAAGGAGAGGTTGAAGTTAACTGTACTAATTTGGGCGGAGCAGCTTTCAAATTTGTAAACAAGGGGAATATAAATATAGTAGTTGACCTAAAAAACAAAAAGGATGTTGCTTTGCGCACACAACTATTTTCAAAAAAATAATAGAATAATATAAGGAAGCCTTCACCTTTTTTCCTAACGATTGATGTAAAACTAAATGCTCCATTTTGCTTTTCACAACAACACAACAATATCAATGTTTGGCTTCCTTACCTTTTAAAACAACAACACACCAACCTTTCAAGGGGCTGTCTTTTTAGATAGCCCTTTTTTTGTCTGGTGTATTTTATCTGGCGTATTTTGTCTTAATTAGGATTAAAAGATTAAATGATTTGTAAGATGTTTGTGTTACTTCACCTTTTTCTCTTTACCTCTTTGTGTATTACTCTCTTTGTGTATTTTGTCTGAATTAGGATGAAAGGATTGAATGATTTGTAGGATGCTCTGTGTTACTTTGCCTTTTTACTCTTTACCCCTTCACCCCTTTACCTTTTTTCCTCTTTACCTTTTTACCTTTTTACTTCTTTACTTCTTTACTTCTTCACCTTTTTTCCTCTTCACCTCTTCACTTCTTTACCTCTTTACATATCACTCTTCACCCCCCTTCACTCTTTTTCCTCTTTATGCCTTACTTTTTTCTGCATAAAAAAAGCTGTCGACTTTTCAGTCGACAGCTTCCAAAAATATGAAAAGAGAATTACTACTACTCAACTTCCCAAAATGCCCATTCTTTACCATTGTAAACGCATAGCATTTTTGATTTTGTATCAAATACTAAAGTTCCTGCTTCTGGACTCATCATCGTCAATTGGGGATTTTCGACTCTGGGTAAAACCATTGCTTTGTCTGTGCTATCCAAAACTAAAGCTCCTATAGTTGATGTGTTTGGATTGCTTCCAATGAGTGTACGCATATTTGCTAACTCGGGTTGGGTGCTTACAACTACCTTGGATATATCACCATCAGTGGGAGATAACTCTATCCACTGCTTATTGGCATAATATTTAATCTTTTTGCTATTGCTATCCAATAACAGGGTCCCTTCTACGTAATTGGGAGTTAAGTTATTTATATCAACCAGGGGAAGTACCATTCCTCGAGTATCGTTGTCTGGAAATTCCATGATAGAACTTGGTGAGGAAAAACTGGTTTTATTCCCTATGATTATTTGTTGTTGTGCATAAGCAGATGTACTACTTGCTGCAACAACAAGACCTATACTTAAACTAATCTTGATCAACCGTTTCATAAACTTCTATTTTAATTAGTTATCTGGACAAGATTGTTTCAATCTACCCCATTTTACTCCATTGTACATCTTTAAACATTGCTCTGTTGTATCGTAAACCAACATCCCCATCACAGGATTAGCTAAAGCAGTGATTTGAGCTGTAGTCAACCTGGTCAAGACAAAACCTTTTGTTTTGGATTCGATCTTTAAAAATGCATTGACTTTATCAAACGTTTCTTGTGCTGCATTGGTTTTATCTAATGTGCTAATCAGTACAAAGTTTGTGTCTTTTTTAATTATATTTCCTTTTGCTCCATCTACATAACAAACTTTAGACTTGCCACAGAATGGAATAGCATCTATCTCTGCGCTAATGTCGTCAAATGCTATATTAGTACATACATCATTTGTTTCTGCACTCATGTAAACAGAAGCATCAAACACTCCAATAGCTGCAATATCTTCATCTGTTATTTGCTTCGCAGAAGTATATTTATTGCCTGTATAGTATTCCACTAAGTCTAACAAATTCTTTGCTTCTACTACTAATGTATAGTTTGCGCTACCCAATGGGGCTATTTTTAAATCACTCACAATAACAGAACCATCATCTTTTTCAATTGTTCCACCAGTAGTAAAAGAGATATACTTAAAGTCGTCGTTATAAGCAAAGTTTAAACTTAAATTGTCCAATTGCAGATTTGCGTTATTTTTCACTTCTACATTCAAGGCAATCTGAGTACTCTCATTATAACATTTCGTAAGACTTGGAGTCATTTTTATTGTTGGTTTTGGTACTTCTTTTCCCTCTATAATCTTTGTTTTTGTTGGCAAACATTGACTTGTACTTTCGTAATCACAACTTTCTGTTGAGGCAATTAAGCCTGTCTCAATTAGATTGTATTTCAACGTTGCTCTGTTTTCATAAACTTTAAAAGGAGCATTAGCTTTTAATTTTGCTTTTACTTCTATATAGATCGGATCTCTAAATGTACCAAGTGATAGATTTTCAATATTTAGAATATCTTTATTCCCATAATCATTGATTTTTGTATTGGCATTAAACACTGTACTATTAGATACTTTTAAACTATTTGGCACCCACTCTAAACCTTCTGGTAATTTGTCATACAAGTATGCATTTCTGCGTTCACAAGCATAATTTGTAACAATAAACTTATAGGTTAATTCTTCACAAGAGTAAATCTCTTTTTTAGCTTGTAATGAGAAATCAATTCCATCTGGATTAGGCATTGGTTCACGTTCACATTGTAGTTCAAAATTACCTAACCCTATTTCTTGCGAACCATAGGCTCTGTTATTTCTATACTTTACTGTGTGTTTGATTTCAATACGGGTAACTCCACTAAAGAACTCTACTACTGCATTTCCGTATTTATTGGTAAATGAAGCACTTCTATTTCCACTGGCTTTGTTTCCAACAATATTAAAGATTCTATATCTTATATCGTCATTTCTTGGGTTCTTATCTGAATAGGTAAGAGTTGGTATAACTTTTTCCCCTCCACAGTATCCAATGACTTCAATATTATCTTGTCGGTACCCTTTGGTATCAATATTGTAAATTTTAAACTTCCCTTTTGCAGCACCATTTGGCAAATCAATTGTAGTTGTGACAGTTTCTTCTGCAACTTTTGCTCTTGAGCCTTGCGTCTGAATTTTCAAAACTCCTTTGGTTCCCATAGAAGGAGATTTGGCTCTCACAGTACTACCGTTAACCGTAAATTTTAGTGCGATTCCATTAGAAGCTGTAAAAGCTTGTGACTTTTCACCAGCTTTCCATGAAGGGAAAGTGAAGTAACCTTGTCCTGTATTCTGACAAGCTTTACAACTACCTGGTTTTGATTGGGCTGAAAAAGTAACATAAGTACTTTGATACTTAAAAGTAGCTTTCAATACGTGTTCTGACAAGCTTCCTCCCTTGTATTTTGCAGGTATAACAGCATAATATCTTCCTGCTATTGCATCGTCTTCAGAAGCAGCCATATTCATAAACACCTCATAACCTGCTCCTTGAAATGGGCAAAAATCACCACCTACTCTCATTTCTACATCCATAGGATCATCCCCTGTTTTATAGAACTTCCAAATACGATCTTTTATGATATAATCTGCTCCACATGAGGTATCACCAGTTAGTGTTTTAATAGGAGCTCCTGGAGCACTAACTCCCCAATACAATGCTGTTTTGTCTTTTGGTAAAGGAGCTTGATAACCAATACCTACTCCTTCATCATATACAGTACCAGGTGTACTAACTGAAATCATTGATCCATCACCTGTAGAACGAGCAACATAGTTACTTACCCCACTATCATCTCGTACAATACCTGCTACAAGATTGTGGTAATTAAAGCGATCTCTTGAACTGTAAAATCGCCCTTCACTTGGCCAAACCATTCTATTGTTTGACAAGCTGTAATCTCCCTCTTTTAAAGTAATACCATATTTAGTTGCTAAATAAGCTTCTACTTTATGTCTATCATTTCCATTTAGATAACCATCGTAAATGATGATTTCTGCAATCATTCCATCAAATGATGATCCTGTAGATGTAGATAAACTGGCTCCTCCAATTGTTGCTCCATTTGTAAAAGTAAAATAGTTTTTTCTAACACTTTTACTTATACTCTCCCCATCTCCTTCAAAATAAAAACTGGTGTCGGAAGTTGGTCCCATTTGCGTTGTTTGCAATGCTGTAGTATATTGCTTTAACCCTTTGTCTTTTCCATCAATATCTATTCCTGAAAACACTCTACCACTACTATACCTTGGACTAAATCCTACAGCTGGTTTTCTGGTAGTACCATTATTGGGGTTTGTCCCTCCAAATCCCATATAATACATCCTTTGATCCCTTGTTACTCCTCGAGTGTTAAAATACACTACAAACATAGAGACATCGTCAGGAGTATATGAAAGAGGTCCTTGCTTACTTGCTAAATAACTTGTTTTAGAAAATTGCAAAGCGCCTTTAAAGGCCATTTGAGCTGAACCTTTTACATATTGAGGAGAAGTAATTTTTGAACCTGTAACAGCACTAACAGTGAATGGATATGCACCATATCTGGGAGACCACATATTTACACTATTATCATAGTCTTTATCGATTCTCTTTTCTTCTGCATCAATCCAAAAGACAACACCCGGTACTCCTCCTGGAGTAATATATTGTGCATAAACATGTGGCAATCCTAAAATGAATAACAATAGAATGACGCCCAGCTTATTTTTTATACTATTAAAAAAATATTTCATTTGCCCTTGTGATTTAAAACCACTCCTGCTTAACAAAACCAGGAGTGGTTATTATAAATATCTATTTCTTCACGTACTCCACAATTATACAGTAATCTCCTGCTGGATTACTTGTAATAATTGTTCCTACCATTCCTACTGCTAACGTTGTTTTATCTCCATTTACTTGTTTTGAAATTACTCCTCTTGTAATAGAGTTTGTATCCTTTTGGATTAGCGTAACTTCTAATATCATTCCGTCAATTGCTTTTGGCAATTCGATGGTTGTAAATGCAGTTGGTTGTTTCATTTCTACAACATAACGCATAACCGTTTTGTCATTAAACTTACCAATAGCAGTTTCTTTTGTAGTTGAATACAGATTAGCTCCTTGAGAGATTTCTTCAATTACAGTTTTATTATTCACTTGATTAACAATTGTTTTGAAATCATTACTTACATCTTGCGATACTGTAATGTTGTTCTCTTTTCCTGTTTCATCTTTATACACATAATAAGTAAGATCTCCACTTGGTGTTGTTACAGGGCTTCCCGTAGGAGCTTTTCGTTCAATAGGAGTTAGCGTTTCTGCAAAATCAACTGTTGCTGTATTCTTACCATCTTTGAAAATAAATCCTCCTTTGACATTGCCTACATTACCTGTTGTTTTTAACACTAAAGATGCTAAATAAGAGTTATCTTTTGCTGTTTGTGATAAGTTTACTTCTTTCTTGTCATTCCCATTTACAACAATTAAATACTTATCTCCATTACGATCCTCAACTGTTACTTTACTTCCTTCTACTTTGATTAAATTCTTAATTATATTTTCAATGTAAGTTTTATTACCACCTTGATTAATAATTGTTTGAAATGTATTGGCAACATCTTGAGTCACAGAAATTTTTTGTGTATTTCCAGATTCATCTAAATATTCATACTCTACACCATCTCCTTTAGTTCCATCTGCAAGATCAAGCTTAACCGTATTTTTAGTTATTCCTGTTACACTTTCTCCATACTTCCCAATCTCTTTTTTGCCATCACTTAATGAGAAACCAGCTCCATTTTTACTTGTCTTATTAGCAGCGATATTCGTCATACTTACAGTAGGAGCAACTTTTGTTACAAGATTTTCAATCAAAGTTTTATTACCATCTTTGTTGATTATTGTTTTGAAGGTTTTAGATACATCTTCTGTAATATTTAACTCGTGTGTATTTGTCGCTTCATCTTTATATTTGTAAACAATAGCATCTCCCTGTGTTGAATCGTCTAAAGTTACTTTTTTCGTATCCGTTGTAAACCCTGTTACTGATTCTGAATAACTTCCTGCTTCTGCTTTACCATTATTAAAGTTGAACCCTTTTCCATTCTTATTTGTTGCATTAGCCTCTGTGTTTGTAATGCTTCCGAAATATTGTACACGTCTAATCTCAGTGGTTAAATCTAACGTTGCTGTTTCTTTTCCGTTTTTATAAGTAATTGTTATATTACCTGTAGTGGCATCTTTACTTACAGTAACACTTCCTGTTGCATTGGTAATAAAGTTATTCAACTCATTTTTAACGTTTTCATTTTTAATAATTTCACTGAAATCATTAATTACATCACTCGCTACAGTAATCTGAACCTTAGCTACTTTTCCTGTTTCATCTTGGTAATTGTAAGCTAATAACTTATCATTTGCATTGTCTTTTCCTTTACTAATAACTGTTAGTGTTTCAGTTAACAATACATCTGCACTATTAGCTTTACCATTATTAAACTTCTTAGCATACTTCACTTTAGTTGTATTTTCAGTATCTAACTGATCTACGATACTACCGTACGCTTGTATTTTCTTAATGTTTGTAACAAAACTTTCATTGTTTGTTATGTTATCAATAAAGATTTGATTTGATGCAATATCAGCCACTGGCATAGATACTTTTCCCCCTTTGCTATCAGTAATTACTAAGCTATCTACATCCTTACCAGCAGCATCTGGTCCTTTCCCTATAGCAAACTTCGCATTTACTGTATCTAAGTCTTTCCATGAGATTAGTGTCTTAGCGCCTGTTTCTGGATCTAAGGTATAGAACTTGTTGTTTTCGTAATATACATTTCCATACTTACCTTTCAACTTGTTTACAATGTTGGTTACAAAGTCGTTGTTGTTGGTAATCTTAGTGATGAATTCTTTATTCTCTGTAAGCTCTGTTATGAAAGTACTATTCTTAGCGATATCTGCCACTGGCATAGATACCTTTTCCCCTTTGCTATCAGTAATCACTAAGCTATCTACTTCTACTCCCTTAGCATCTTTTGCTTTCTCGATAGTAAACTTCTCATTTACTGTATCTAAGTCCTTCCATGAAATTGGTGTCTTAGCGCCTGTTTCTGGATCTAAGGTATAGAACTTGTTGTTTTCGTAATGTACGTTTCCATACTTACCTTTCAACTTGTTTACGATGTTGGTTACAAACTCGTTGTTGTTGGTAATTTTATTGATGAAAAACTTGTTCTCTGTAAGCTCTGTTACAAATGTCTCATTCTTAGCTATATCAGCTACTGGCATAGATACCTTTTCCCCTTTGCTATCAGTAATCACTAAGCTATCAACCTCTTTTCCTGAAGCATCTTTTGCTTTCTCAATAGTAAACTTCTCATTTACTGTATCTAAGTCCTTCCATGAGATTAGTGTCTTAGCGCCTGTTTCTGGATTTAACGTATAGAAGTCTTTTCCATCGTAATATACGTTTCCATATTTACCTTTCAACTTGTTTACGATGTTGGTGATAAATGAATTATTCTCAGATAACTCATTAACAAAGAAACTACTTTTCGCTATTTCCCTAATATCTACTTGAACCGTTTTTCTATCAGAATCTGTTACTGCTAAGAAGTCTCCATTCGGTGTTTTCAACAATTCAAAACGCTCATTTATAGCATTTAAGTCTTCCCATTTAATAGGTTCTAACTTTCCATTTGCATCGTAATAGTAGAAACTTCCCCCTTGATATACTACATTACCATAAACACCTTTTAATTTATTGATGATATTCTGTATAAACTTCTGGTTATTAGTAATTTCGTCAACAAACTTTTGATTTGTAACTAATTCTGTAATAAATGTTGAGTTTTTAGCAATGTCTGCTACAGGAAGTGCTATTTTTCCATTCTTAGAATCTGTAACAACTAAACTCTCTATTCCATTATATTTTTCTATTTGGAAGGTTTTATTTGTTGTGTCTAAGTCAGACCACTGTATCAGTTGTTTAACCCCTTTATCATCTAAATAATAAAACTTATTATCACTTACATCATATACGACATTTCCAAACTTCCCTTTTAAAGCATTAACAATCTCTTTGATTACTTTATCATTCGTAATAATCTCTTTAAAATTATTAATAACATCTTGTAAAACTGTAATTTTACTTTCTTTCCCTAATTCATTCACATATGTATAAGTACCTGCTTCCTTTGGATCTGGCGTAAGATTAGTCACAATTTGTAAATCTATTAAAGGAATAGCAGCAAGTTTCCCATTTTGATCACTTAAAATAAACTGTTCTTTCTCTACTGAGAACACAAATTTTGTTTTGTTCATTACAGCAGATAAATCGTCTCCTAATGCTACCCAATGCTCAGCTGCTCCTGTACCGTCATATGCTTTTCCCCAATAGTAATATCCTGGACGAATATTATCATTTTTAGTGGTATTAAATACTAATAATCCTAACTCTGGACTACCACCATTAATTGATTGTGCATCTAAAAGGCTTTTCAGTGGAATTTTAGGTATTAAAAGCCCTCTATTGTTTGATTTCAAATCTAAAATAGCAGAATTGCTTGGTTGAAGTGTACCAACCCCTACTTGCGAATATGATAAATATCCACACATAAGTAAAGCAACAGATAATAATTTTCTTTTCATGACATTGTGTTTTTTCATTACTAAATTATCAAACAATGTTATTTTTAAATAAATATTAAACAATGTTCCTTAATTTTTAAAGATTATTTAT
Source organism: Flavobacteriaceae bacterium (assembly GCA_031277535.1). Classification (GTDB taxonomy): domain Bacteria; phylum Bacteroidota; class Bacteroidia; order Flavobacteriales; family Flavobacteriaceae; genus Flavobacterium. The sequence continues at coordinate 62,705 of JAITMD010000004.1, read as the reverse complement.
GTAAAAATCACAAATCATAAACACAAGACACCCACTCAACCCAGACAGTAAAATATTGTTATTTTTTTATATTTTATGATACATTTTTGAAGATAATTCAATAAACACATTATAGATATATATACTTATACGATTCAAATATTTATTCAGAATAAATTACAAAAAATCATAAAAAACAGCAAAAAACAAAATGTTAACAAGTAGTTAAAAAAATTAAATTTCAGCTAACACAAACCATTTAGCAAAATTATTTACTACAAAAAACAAAGATTCACAACATTTTTAAGAGTAAACAATCAAAAGGTATGTAAAGAAAACACACTTTATACCTTTAAGGTATAAAAAAACAAACACTAAAAGAACAGAGGCTATTTGCATCTTTTTCATTATTCACCTCCTTTGGGTGTGCTACTAAACGTACCTGCTATTTTATCCCATAGTGTAGTATAAAAACCATAATTCGCCTGTGGCATTTGATGATGGGTATTGTGAAAACGTGCCGTTCCTATCAATTGTCCTACCATACTCTTTGCAAAAGCAGGGAATAATTCAATATTGAAATGACCTATAGTTCCCCAAAGCAAATTAATTAACAAATACAGCATAATAGCTTGATAACTAAAAGAGAAACAACCTAAAACAACAATCAAAAATAGTCCAAAACCTATTGCTTCAAAAGGGCTTAACACAAATAGGCTTAAAGCATTCACATGCGTGTGGTCATGATGTTTGCGATGAATAAAAGAATAAATAATTGGCATATGTGCCAAACGGTGAAACACGTACATTAGAAAATCCATCACCAAGACTAATACTATGACTTGCCATAGTACAGTACCCCAAGAAGCATTAAAATTGATTTGTACGATTTGATATTTCCATAAATAAACACCTAACACCAGTACAAAAGCATTGCAAAGAACTGTTATCCCGACCTGAAAAATATCGCTTCCCCTCCATATTTGATAAGGTGCTAATAGTTTTTGATTTGAAGCAATTTTATGAACTACCAAATAGAAAACAATAGAAGCTAAACACAATAGCAAATTAAGTCCTAAACTAATTAAAGCTAATTGACTAAGAGGTAAAGCTGTAAGGTCTTTTAAAAACGAAATGGTATTCATTGAATATATGACTAAGAAATACAAAGTAAAGCAATTTCTATAAAAACTGTTCAAAACATTGCCTTCTCTTCCTGAAATAGCTGTAAACAGCTACTCAATCTTCTCGTTTTTTACCCTATTTTTGACAATACAATAAATAGGATCATGGGACATAGACATATAGTAACGAATATAGATTTAACACCACAAGGAGAAGTAGAACATCACTATATAGGAGAGTGGAAATACGAAATACCTCTATTCTTTTTTCCTTTGTTCTGTATTCCAGTACAATCTAAAGAACTAAAAAATTATAGTCTAAAGCCGTCTTACCTTTTATACTTTAAAATGAAAGAGGCACTGCCTATTTTTGAGCAGTTTCATCAGTGGATACAAGACCATATAGATGAACTAATCCCTCAAGAGCATCAACCTCTATATATAGAATCTTATAAAAAGCAACTTTACTACTTCAACCATTTAGAAGGAGATAGCTTGTTATTAGATGGCTCTGATGTTTATAATATGAGTGAAGGAGGTCATAAGGCTTTAGCCAAAGAATACTTAGCTACTTTAGAAGAGTTAGCGGCTGAGTTTAGAGAATTACTAAATAACAATGTGAGTGTAGATCAATTCAATCAATCTGATATAGCGAGTTATTTTTTCCCTCATAGTACATTCCAAGAGTACCTCAACAATGATGACGCAAACTATGGTTGGGATTGGTTAGAAGTTGCATTCCAACCTAACTATGATTTTTTACACTTCGAAGAAAACGAGCGATGGGGAATTAAAACATTAGAAGGAGAAATCATCCTACCTCCTATCTATGAAGGCATAGGAGAGTTTGAGAAAAGCGGATTGGCTTATATTATCTTAAATGACAAATGTGGATTAATAGATAAAACTGGAAAGATTGTCTTAGAGCCCATTTGGGATTATGTGAGTGACACTACTATATCTTATATCTCAAAGGATGAGAACAATTTTGACGCCTATGATACTGTGATTACTTGTTCTTTAAAAAAGGATGAAAAGCATGCTTTATATAACCTCAGTACACAGACTTATCTAACAGACTTTATCTACGATGACATAGAACTCCTAAGTGAAGAATACTTTAATGTACTTCAGGGTAATCTATATGCCGTATTTAATTATAAAGGAAAAGAGTGTATTCCCTTCACTTCTACAGCTCCATTTGAGTACTACTATCATTATTTCTGTGGAAAACACAAAAACAAGGATATCATGTATTCTAATGAGTTTGGTTTTATGGGTAACTATGATTTTAGTGATATCTCAGAAATCTACACTGGTAATTGCCTAATGGTTCCTTCTGCTAATGGTCCTAAACTAAAGAAAATTATCAATGCTCAAGGAGAACTTGTTTTAGATAATATCAAAACAGCAGAAGGCTTAACAGATAAATGCATTAAAGTCATTACAGAAGAAGGAACCTCTATTTATGATATAGAGATTAAAGCCTTCTTATTTGAACCGATCAAAGGACGCATAGAGAAGTACATCTTGATGAATGTTAATCTTCAAGTGGGACAAGTCTATGTAAGCTCTGGTAAAAAGAAAGGAGTGTATGACTGTATTAAACGTCTATGGGCTATTCCCTTACAGGTGGCTATAGATTTAATCATCTTATCTGAGGATGTTTATGCCATTAAGAATAATCTATGGACTATAACACCTATGGAGACAACAACTCCTGTTATGGGAAATTGTGATTACATAGCTCTACACCCTTTAGACAATACACCTCAAGCTATCATTGTATATAAAGATGATAAGGTATATACGTGGACTGATGGTTCTTTACAACTATTACCTAATACGCAATTAATTGCCTTAGCTACCCGTATGCATTATAACGCAGAAGGAGAAGTAGGGTTATTTAGACCTTACTTTGAAGAGCAAGGGATACACTTTACACTACAAGACTATAAAAATCTTGAACCTTACTATATCACTAAGATTAAGGACTATTACTTAGCGCATGATTATACAGCACTGTATGAACAAATATTGACCTTTGCTGAAGATTTAAACAATGATGAGTTACTTCAAGACTTAGGATATAGACACTTAACTGAAGAAGCATACCTTGATTATCCCAAAGCAATGAAACTCTTTTTAAAGGCATCTGAGCTTGGTAATCACTATGCGGCTACCAATATTGGATATATGTATTTTGAGTCCTTAGGAGTAGCTTATGATAGTGAAAAGGGGGTAGAATATTACAAACTTGGAGCTGAAAGAGGAAATAATCAAGCGAAACTAAACTTAGCTTACTTATACTATGAAGGAGCAGAAGGCATAGAGATGAACTTTGAAGAGGCAATTCAATACTTCTTGCCCTTAGATAAGGTTTGGGGTTTTTACGTGGCTAATTATATTGCAGATTGCTATTACTTATTGGGACAGTATAAACTTGCTCTTAAATACATCAAAAAAGACCTGAAAGAAGAAGATCGTTTGGGCTCTTTCTTAATGGGTAAATTCTATAATTTAGGTCTTGAAGTAAAACAAGACACGGCTAAGGCAATCGAGTACTTTGAACAGGCAGTGGAAAAAGGATATGTACATGCAGCTACAGATTTATTGTATATTTATGCTTATGATGAAGGTTTTAAAAACAGTGAAAAACTAGCGCATTACTTAACCTTAGCAAGAGAAAACGACATTTATATTCCAGAAGAATTACAACAAAAGAGTTTCCTAAAAAAGATATTAGGCAAATGGTTTAAGTAGTATATAGTTTACAGCTTTCGATTAACGGTTAACAGACTATTTACTTCGTCCCATCTCCTATTCCCTAAAAAATATGATACACATACGCCCTGCCATATTAGAGGACATCCCTCAACTACAACTGCTTTATCAGAAGCAGTTCGCAGTCATGCAAGAATACCAACCCGAGTACTTTAAAGCAGACCTTCCTGCTATAGACTTTTTAGAAGAAACCATACAATCTGATGAATGGGACTTCTTAGTCGCTGTAGATAAAGACCAACTTATCGGTATGGTAGCGCTGTTTATAGAACATACCCTACCTTATGAATGTTTTGTACAACATAGACACCTCAACTTTGCCGATATTTATGTAGAACCAACATACAGAAGTTTAGGCATTGGCAAGCAATTAATAGATGCTGTTAAACAATGGGCAAAAGACAAAAAGGTGGACTATATAGAGCTATTGGTAGTGGAACAAAACAAACGTGCTTATGAGCTATATTTAAAAGAACACTTCGAACCTGTACATACGGTTATGAGGTATAAGATATAAACATATTCTCATTATGAGTGCAATTGTGTCCTCAGTGGGGACACAATTGCAACAACCTAATAATCAATAAGTTCCAAATAACTCCCAAAGATTGGGATATTCTAATTACTGATTATTCCGTTCACTTTTCAAACATTACAATTATTTAATATTTCCACATTACATAAAAGATATAACTTGTGCTAACACAACTAATTAAGCACAATAATGGAACAGAATTTCATCACTATCATTCAGATTATTAAAGATGCTCAAAACAACTCTGTTAAAGCTGTAAATATTGAATTAATAAACCTTTATTGGAATATTGGTTATTATATTAGCCATAAGCTTTCTACTGCTGATTGGGGAGACAAAACAGTAAATGACTTAGCTGACTATATTCAAGAACACAATCCAGAGCTCAAAGGCTTCAATAAAAGAAGCTTGTACAGAATGATACAATTCTATGAAACTTATTGCGATTCTCTAATTGTGTCCTCAGTGGGGACACAATTAGAACAAACTAATATACAGCAAGTTACAAACACCTCCCAAGAAATCATCCTTTCTAAATTTTCTCTACAAAACATTAGACAAACTCCTCTTGTTCAATTAAGTTGGACACATCACCGCACTATCTTTCCAAGGTGTAAAATAGTTGAAGAAAGAGAGTTTTATATTAATCTTTGTATCAATGAGAAATATAGTGTTAGAGATTTAGAACGTCAAATCAATAGCTCTATATATGAAAGAACAATGTTGTGCTCTAAATCTTCTTCCCCTTCTATTCACAAACTCTCTACTGATATCAATGCCGTCTTTAAAGACAGTTACATATTCGACTTTCTACAACTCCCAGATACTCATAATGAAAATGATTTACAAAAAGGATTAATCAGCCAAATGAAAAAGCTAATCTTAGAGTTAGGTAAAGATTTCTTATTTATTGAACAAGAATACAAAGTACAAGTAGGAAATAGCGATTTTTATATAGACTTACTCTTTTACCATCGCGCATTACAATGCTTAGTCGCTTTTGAACTAAAAGCAGACAAATTTAAACCTGAACACACAGGTCAACTTGAGTTCTATCTGGAAGCTTTAGACAGAGATGTAAAAAGAGATAATGAAAACCCCAGCATAGGTATTTTACTTTGTAAAGACAAAGACATTGAGGTAGTCGAATATTCTATGAGTCGAAGTCTCTCACCAACCATGGTAGCAGAATACAAAATGCAATTACCTGATAAAAAAACACTGCAACGAAAACTCCATGAACTCTTTCAAAATAACGAATAACTAAAATATACCCTTAATTACTTTACGTTCCATTTCCTTCCACAAAATTCTTCATTTCTATACTGTACTCCAAATTACTTAGTCTATCAAGGACAACACTACTTTCCTTATCGATAAGCCTTCCTCCTGTTTCAATCGTTAATTCCCTTAAATTTTGAAGCTTTTGAAGTGGACTTAATGATTTAACATCTCCTATAGATGAGAGATAAACAGTAGTTAAAGTACTTACAACTACAATAGATGTTATCAAGTTACTTACCTCTTTGCATGAGCTTATTTCTATATCTTCTAACTGTGTAAGTTTACTTAGCCAGGTAATATCTATCAATGTAGGTATTTTTACTAAATAGAGCGCTTTTAAGGCATTTAAATTAACTAAACTACTCCAAGTACATTCTTCACTCTTTTCTATTGATAAAGTCTCTATTATGCTGTTTAGAGGAAAAATAAAGTTCTCTTTGTCAAAGTTTTCTATAAAGATTGTTTTTAATGTAGGATGTACAAACAAATTCACAAATAGCTTAGAATATGGGGTAAACAATTCTTCTAAAGCTGTAAACATTAACCAATCTAAAGGCTCTTTCCCTTTATACTTACAATTTTTAACCTCTAAGTGTTTTAGGTTTACAAACTGATATAACCAATTCTTATCAATACTTATATCTCTTAAGTGAAGGATCTCTATACTACTAAATAAGGAACTAAAGGACTCATCTGACAATACCTCTAAACCGCTTTCTTGACCAGATATAATCAAATTAGCTATTTGCTCTTTTTGACTAAAAGCTAATAGAGATTGAGCAGAATCCCCTTTTTCTACGATAACAAATCGTTCTCTACGCCCGGGTGTTGTTGTACCTATATACATACTTAATACACTCTTTTACTTTAATTCAAAGGTCTTACTATTCTCATTCCATAAATATCCCTATTTACAGCTAATCTTTTTAAAGCCTTGTTATATTACTTTTGAATTCAGAAAACTTAACACAAGCAAAATAGGTATGAAAAAATTAGGTCTTAGTTTATTGTTACTATTCATTACACAAATAAGCAGTTGGGCACAAGAAGGAAGCATTCAAATACAAGTTAAACAAAATGGCGCAATTGTTCCTATAAACAATGGTGTTGTCCATTTAAAAAGCAATGACTTTGTTTTTGAAGTAACCTCAAATAATATAGAAAGCTTTTTAATTGGTGCTACTTTTGACAAAGACATTTATCGTTCTGCTCTTGGCGAAGCAGATTTAGAAGTACCTTGGTTTGAAAGTACTGCTGTGGCAGATGAAATGTTCAATCCGAATAAAGAATTAATTGTCTCAGATGAAGCTCCAAGTTATTGGTTCTACACAAATGCAAGTGACCATCGATTTGATAGAAATCCTAAAGGAAATGCAAAACATTGGGTTGGAAGTAGAACTATAAAGGTTCTTAACGATTTAGCTAACTACAAAAATATCCCTCTAACAAAATTCAAAGACACTGTATATGTTTTTTTCTATTCACCTGTGTATGACGATGAATACAATCTAACAAAAGTAATTACTCTGTCTAACATAATATTAAAGTTCAATTAGAAAAAGGAAGCCACTCAAAAACGAAAAGCCAAATTCATTCATTTGAATTTGGCTTTTTTATTTTTGTATTAATTAAATCTGATAAATCTTCACTACTGAAGTTATGCGTGCAGGCTCCTCTTTTATCGGGATGATGATAAAGTTCATGGATAAGTTCTATAGAATGAAGAACATATATAATACCCAAGACACACACGTGAACTGTAAACTATATCTCTTAAATCAAATTATACTCCATCGCCATCTTAATCGCTGTACTCAGATTAGACGTTTGAAATTTCTCTATCAAGTTTTTGCGGTGACTCTCTACGGTATGATGACTAATAAAAAGCTTTTCAGCAATCTGATTTGTTGTTAAACCAGAAGCTGCCTCTACTAAAATCTCTTTCTCTCTACGCGTTAGTTTTGGTATTTGCTTCAATCCTATCTCCTCCTTTTTATCAAGAACAACTTTAGATTGAGAGCAGATATAACTTCCTCCTCCATACACTATTTTTATTCCAGCAATAATCTCTTCTACAGAAGCATTCTTTTGAATATATCCTTTTGCTCCTTCCGTCAGACTACTGTTAATCACTGCATACTCATTATGTACACTTAACATAATAATCTCCAGTGAAGAGAACTTCTGTTTCAAGGGTTTAATTAATTCTAAGGTATTAATATCAGCTAAATTAATATCTAATAAAATAACATCTACCTCTGTTTTAGTCAACCCATCTAACATCGCTGTTTTATTTGAAAAACAAGCCACAACCTCAATAGCTGATTCATTACTCAAAATATTCTTTAATCCTTCTAACAATAAAGGATGATCATCTGTAATTGCTACTTTTATCATAATTATTTTTTAGGGAATGTAAATTCTATACTCGTTCCTACCTTTTCTTCTGAATGTACTGCAAGTGATCCTTTCATAAACTGTACTCGTGACTGTATATTGTGAAAACCTGCTGATTTCTTTAAATCTATTTTATTAATATCAAAGCCCTTTCCATCGTCTTCTACTGTGACAATGATATCCGTTTCTTCTTCTACCAATTGAATAATAATCTGAGAAGCTTCTGCGTGTTTAATAGCATTATTAACCAATTCTTGAATAATGCGATACACTAACAATTGCTGCTCCTGAGACAAAGAGTTTGTATAACTTAAAAATTCAATGTGAATATCTAACAAATCATTAGACATACGAATAGCGAACTCCTCCAAAGCCTCTTTTAAGCCATAGTTTACTAATAAGTCTGGCATTAAGTTATGTGCTACTTTTCGCAACTCTGCCACTGCTCCATCTATTTGATCAATAGATTTATCAAGTCCTTGTTTAGCCTGTCCCTCTACCTTATCGTTTAATTGTGTTAGGTGTAGTTTCGTCCCAGAAAGCAATCCTCCCAATCCATCGTGTAAATCACGAGCCAAACGACCTCTTTCTTCTTCTTGTCCTTGCAACAAAGCCGTTAAGGTCGAAATCTTGGAATGCTGCTTTTCTTGTTCTATAGCTAATTTATGTAAGGCATCGCGTTGCTTCATTGTTTTTGCACGTTGTCTATACGCATATAATAAGGCAAATACTAATACAATAAAAAAGATTATAGAGGCTACATAAAATGTATTCAAATTCTCTTTATAAGCTACAATATTCTTATAGGTCAAAAGGTCTTTGCTCTTTTGCTCTGTTTCCAATTGTGATAACTGGAGCTGTTGTGCCTTTTTTTGTGCCTCTAATTCAGAGAATTTAAGTTGATTGCGTTGATTCTCTTCTGTCAGTTTTAAGTTGTTCAACACTTGCTCTCGTTGTTGTGCTAATGCGTGCATCAATACAATCTGTTGCGCATTCTTATCCGACTGGTATTGTAGTTTAATTAACTTTTGTTGTTGTCTCTCTTTGTCAAAATTAGCTTCTAACTTTTTGATAATTTCTAATTTATCATGATTAAAAAGCGTTTTAAACAATTCTAAATATTCCTTTTGATAGCGAAAAGCTTCTTTGTAATTTCCTTCTTCTACATACACATCAACCAAGGACTCATAAATATTCAATTCTATATTGCGATCTACTATACTCGATTTATAAATAGCCTCCTTGGCCTCTAACAGATAATAAATGGCCTTATCTGTATTTCCTTCTACTTGATAAATAGAAGACATAATCCCATAAGACGATGCAATATGATCTGCTCGATCTATTTTTAATGCTATTGTATTGGCCTGTTTTGCATATTCCAATGCCTTTGAACGATAGTTCTCTGGAAAAGAATACAAGTACAGACTGGCAAGATTATTATTAGCAAAAGATAAATCAGAAAGGTTGTTCATTACCTCTTTGTTCTGATTGAATATATCTATAGACTGCAAAAAGTAACGTTCTGCCAAATTGCGGTAAGTGTCACTATTTGGATAAGTATCATGCAATCGGTGATACAGATTTCCCATCTGCATAAACGCAGAAAACTTAATCTGAGGATCACTTTGCAACAAAGCATATTGTAAAGAAGTTTTAGCGTACTTCTCATAGAGTTCATCCTCTCTTAAGTTATTGTATATTACACTTAATTCATTATTAGCAATAGACTTTCGCTTGTTTAATGTAGTAGAATTTGATGCTAAGTCGTAATATTTAAGTGCGGTAATAATATGTTGCACTGCTTTGTCTTGTTTGCCATTTCTACTGTTTAACCAACCTTCGCAATAGGATACATATCCCTTTGTTTCGTTATCATTTGCTTTTAAACTATATTGCTTAGCCAGGTCAAGACTTTTCTCTACACCTACTGTATCTTCCTTTAAACGCAAGCTCATCGCTTCTATACAGTATAAAATACTTACACTACTGTAATCTCCTTTACTAAGGGCTGTGGTTACATACTGATTTTGTATTTGCTTTGCCTTTTCATATTGCTTATTGAGATATAGAGCAGACACATAAGATACAACAAATGTATTTTGTAGTTTTCCTGTATTAGTTTGTGCTCTATACTGCTTTTCCCAGTTTTCTAAAGACTGAGCTTCTGCAGGCAATACGGCTCCCATACACAACATAGCTATTAACAGAGTAACCTTGGATACTTTGAATTGTAAGTGCGATAAAGGAGTTAAAAATATCTTCAAAATTGTTTGCGTTAAGCCACCTTCAAATAGATAGCAAATATAAAGTAATTAGGTTATTTATTTAATGCTTTGGCTTCGTCCCAACAGTTCACACAAACCAGTTTATGATCACAGTCTAAAAACCATTGCTCCCGTTCCTCTTCTGTTGTAGTAAGTTCCCATCGAGCTTCACAAGTATCACACCAGGCATCAGGTCTCCCTGTATCACCTGCATCGTATTCATAAAATCCTATAGAAACTCTATCTAATAAACTATGAGCCAAATGTGTACATAGTAGTCCAAACTCTTGCTCTCCATGAATAGAACAGTTTACTTTAGTCTCTTCCATAATCTTACTATTGCTTAAAGTTTTAGTTTAATAGTTTTACGTGTATTCCAAGCATATCACAGCTTTGCTAATCTCTTCGTTGTAAAAAAGAAAGAGTTGATCTGCTGCACTTTGTTGAAAATCATATCCTTCTATTGTAGCAATATTTAGAAACAACACATCATTGTGATAAGGCTTATTCATCAAGTTTTCTCCTCCGAACTTACAATCTTCTAAAGGTAAACCAGCTGTATTTAACTCCTCAAAAAGACCGTAAATCTTTTGCTCTAATCGCTCTACTAAATAGTCTGAGTGTTTGCCTTTTTCCATGTCTTCAACTGTGAGTTGACGCATGCGTTCTAAACTTCGAATACCATCTACATGCAGACCTGGTCGGTCATAATCCTTATCACATAACTTGCCATGTTTCTGATAATACGCTTTTTTGAGCTGATAGATAGCTTCATTCTTATTGTATTCTATCTCTAACTCTGAGTACTTATTCTGATAGTCATCCGCTGTGATCACTGTATCTACAGAAAAGAAATTCCAATCTGCATCAAACTTATACTTACCCTCTATTATGTCAAATCCAAACATATCTGCTTTAGTAAAGGCCGTGTGGTAAGCTGGTGTATCCTCTCCTACACAACCATCAAAAATCTCTTTGACAGATACTATATGTAACCACTGGTCTTTAGTAGGGTCTATCAGCTTTAGATTAAAAGAACATATAGGTAAGAAATACTTCTTATGGTTTTCGATATCATCGTAGAATACACTTTCGTATGCTGGAAATAGTTTTATTAAATCACTCATTTTATCTGTTATCAAGTCTCTTATTTACGCCAAGTTTTCATCCAATCCAAATACTCTTGGCGATAAGAGTTATCATTTAAGGTAATAATCATCTCTTTCAATTCTTCTCGATCATATTCATAATCAGTAACAGAGAACATCAAAAAAATATCTCTTCCTACCAACTTTTTAAAGAACTCTTCTTCTTTTAATTTGATCAATACAGCAATGCAAGTCTGATATAGTGTTTGTTGAAAAACTTCAAACTCTTCGTCTTCTATTTCATCCTCATCATCTAAGTCTTCTATTTCATCCTCTGACCAAAAATCACCTTCAAGGGTATTGTAAAGCGTATTACAGATAGCTGAGAAGTCTTCGTCTGCTCCATCTCCTTCATAGTTCCACTCTGCAGGTTCATATTTATAATAGACATAATCTTGCTTAGGTTTGGTCTCTAAGTATGTTTGAGTATTTGTAGAAGGACAAACGGTCATTGCCCCTTCATCACTGTATAAAGCAAATCCGTATATCTCCTCACTACCGTGATTAGCTACCATCTCTTGAAATGCTTTACGTGTAGCCAACTCTATATCAATCGCTAATGCGTTAAAATCTATATTCATTTATTGTTTTTTACAAGAGGTGTATCTCCAAAATCCTCATCTTTCCAATCGTGAAAAGCCATACACATTCCATCTCCATCCAAAGTATTGAGTGTTTGAATCACTTGATTATGCTGAGAAAGCACGATATTAGTCTGTAACTCTAAACTATATTCTTCATTCTCTAAACCATTGAACACTCCATCCATTTGCATCATCAGTCCGTAAATCGTATGATCAATTGCTTCTAAATGAGCTTGTCTTATTGATTTCTCTACTCCTGAAGGGACTTGACTAATAGCGTATTTTCTAATATTTTCAAAAATAAGATATCCTGCACCATGTTGCATCCATAATTCACGCTCTCTATCTTCTATAGGTGGATTTACTAATTCTTTATTCATGTTTTTACATTTTAGCAAAGAAGTCAAACTTTTGTTTTGCTATTAACTTAGGCTCTTGATTAGGATGCTCCTCATATACTTCTATATTTATCACCTTCACATGAGCAGGTATCTTATACTTCTCTTCTTTAGTATAATTATAGCCTGCTATAGTAGCTCCCTCTTTACCTGGTATATGTCTAACGACTACATAATACTTCAGTATAATACTATTCCCAAATTGCTCTCCTTGTTCAAAGCGTATCTTAGATACTTTTCTGATTTGACTTCCTCTTGAACTGATATTCCCTTGTATGCGGAATCGCAAGACTTTATCCTCTTTTGATACTAAAGAAACAGCAGGTACTAACCTCTCAGTAACTTCCTGAAAAGTGGTGTAAGTATGCTGTTTACCTGTTTCAGGCACTTCCCTTGTCACTTGTTTAGGCTCAGTATATATCGTTGCTATTTGTAACGTTTGAGCCTTTGTTTTACAACCAAATAAAGTAAATATAGACGCTAAAATCATAAGGTATTTCATTTTTCTAAAGTAGTACAAGAAATCAAGAGTAAACATCCCTAATTACAGTGGTTTTACTCTACTTATTTTAAATATTTACAAAGATTTCTATATTAATTTCCATTTGTTTTTATTCCACTCAAATAATAAATTATTGAAATCATGTAATAATAATACTTTGTCAAAATCATGTTTAATAGTCAATCTTGGAGGAAAACTATCGTATAGATCATATTGATACTCATTAGTACTAGTAACTAAAAGAAGCCAGCAATCATTTCCATTTAAATTTTCCTTATATTTTTTTATCTTTTGATTTTTTTTATCGACAAAACTGTTCAAAATATCTTCAGTCAATTGTGGAACAAGAAAACCTCCTGGGTTATATAATAACTTCATATCTCTTTTTCTACCACAATTAAGTATGTTTTCAATAAAATCATTTGCTAAGACCTCATTGTTTTCAAGATAATATTCAATAACTTTTTTACATTCTTCAAACATTTGAGTTTTATCAAATTTAATATCATCATAAAAATAAATAGTTAGAAGATACTGCGTTGAATACTTATGAGCAATATCATAAGAGATTTTATCAAGTACATTTTGTATAAATCCAGAACGCTCTCTTTTTTTAAAATTCACTAATGTTATAATTTCAATACCAATACTTATTCCTTTAAAATCTAATATAAAGTCAGGTTCCTCTATAGCTTCTTTTAAGTTTACATTATCAAGTTTTGAAATAGCTTTTACTAAATGATGGAATTCAAATTTTTTATCCTTTGATTTAATAAATTCCGCCTCTCTATAAATTAAATCTAAATACTTTTTATTCATAATTAATAAAGTATGATTATAGCTTAATTGCTAATAATCTTTAAATTAAAATACTTTTCTCTTATAAAAACTAAATAATAAAACCTTTTTATTTACTGTGAATAAAAAGGTCTTATATACTGTCAAGCATTTTTTCCTACTGGAGTTATTAATTTCAGTAGGTTAGTACCACTAACCTACTAATTGTTTTTTTTCTTTAATCTATTTTTAAAATACTTCCAATAGTTACATGCTGTAGCATAATCATCAGCATATTGAAATCTTATCCATAAACTTCACTATTATTCATAAATCCAAAAATAAGTAATAGATTCTCAACTAAAGACTAAATACTTTAAATTATTACATAAATAAAAAAGGATAGTTACTACTCAAGTCAGGGTGTAACTCATTTAAGCACTGTTCTATTGTCGCTTTAATTGTTGGAGTTATTTCTTCTTCTTGATCCAGATATTCTTCTAACTGACGCAATAAGAAAGCCATTTGTAAGCTCTGTTCAAAAGAAATGTGCATAGGTAAACATTCTTCTGTATCGTGACAATAGAACAGCACCATTCCATACTTATCTAACAACCAGCAATCTCCTTGTCCTGTTCCTGCAAATATCCAATATTCTTTAAAGTCAAAATCTTTGTTCTCATTCACAGCTGCTACTGCATTAAATAAAATAAAATCAGCTGTGATCTCAACCGTCTTTATCTGAGTAACCCACTTTCTATATAAATCAGGAAAGGGAAAATCTAATGCTTTAGGAAAATTGTGTTGACTTTTTTCTACAGTTGCTAACGCATTCTCTATGTTTGTTATATCTATTATCTTGATGTTCATTGTTTTCTTTACAAACTTATCTATAATTTATTTCAACGGGTTAGTATCCCTAACCAATTGAAAGTATTGCTCTGTGACAAATATTTAATCTTCCTTATACTCTTTTCCTGTATAAATATCGATATAATAACTCAGCAAATCCCCATCTTCAGTACGCACTTGTACCATCCCTTCAGAATTAATATAACTATACGGTCTCACTCCTATTTCTTGCTTCTTTTGATTATCATAAAGGATATATAAACTATCCTCACTTTGCTGTAAAGCAAAAATATCTCGTTCTTTATCTAATATACGAATGCTATAATATTCAGGTTGTATATCCCATTGTTGATTTTTGCTATTCCACATCCCATAAACACCTTTTTTTTCCTTAGTATTTACTGTCACCTTGTACAATTCCTTACTTCCTCCATAGTACATCATCTTGCCTACCTTCCAATCATCATTGATAAACTGATTAGGTAAAATCATCTCTTTATTAGGCCAAACCATATAACCAAATTGATCTTCAACCTTAAAATTATCTATATTTAAAGTATCCAACACATTGCCTTCTATATCAATATATAACCAAGAGTACGCCCAAACATCCTGGTCGTAGTTAAAGACACCTAATAAAAAATACGGGGTATTGGTTATAGAATAAACCAACGAAGTTTTTTTGATAAAATCAATCTGAGTAGCAGTAGCCTTCTTTATCTCTTTAGGAAATACTTTATCATATTTTGGAAAAGCATATATCGCTTTTGTATCATTATTTATCAATACTTTAGGCAATCCTATTTTATAACGCTGCATATTTATTTCAACAGGTAAAGTAATAATCTCCCCATTAAATAATATAGGCAAAGGTGTACAACCTTGTAATCCTTTCTGAAGAGCCTTTTTTTCATTTAAACTATAGATACTAAAACTATCTTTTTCTTCTTTGATAAAGCGGTTACCTTCTAATACAGCTATAATATCAGAGTCTTTTTTCTTTAAATGTTTATTTTTGATTACGTAGATTGTCTCATTCCAAATTACATGGTCTTTATCTACCTTCATTACATCTAAATAGTAGCTCTCCCCAAAACGAGGAATCTCTTTTTGAAGTAATATTTGTTTAGTCTCTACTACACCAATCTCTACACTCTGGTAGGTTTGCTCTTTTTTAATTCCTCCTCCTAAGATATTCCACTCCCATCTCCAAAAAGGCATTTTTTTCTTATATTCTCTATTCTTCTTATAAAAAGTAAGCCCATTCACAATTTCTAATTCTATACTACTATCTTCAAATCTTAGTGCTTCCCTGCCATTAGTATCAATCACGATAGACTTTTCTTGCTCACTATCTACAATAGCATAACCTGTAGAAGTATATAGAGACGCTCTCTTATATTTACGCCCATCTATAGGGGCTAAAGTTATTTTATCTACATAGATATACTTATTGTCCTTAGTCAAAAAAGGAATACTATTATCCATCTTTCCAACCATGGAATCCATAGATTTGTTATCACTCTTTTCTTGCGCAGTCCCTGTAATTGTAACTATCATAGAAAGCATACTTAATACTATATTTTTCATACTTCGTTCTCTTATTCATTATATTCCAATATTATAACAAAGTAATCGATAACACAATCCCAATTAGTGGGGATATTTAGTTGTAGTATTACTATACTCTCTATGATGCATTTGTCTGAATTAGGATTAAAGGATTTTATGATTAATAAGATCTCAAACCATACAACCAGATCCTTTAATCCTCTAATCTTACAAATCTTAATTCAGACATCTAAACACCAGCACTAATTCAGATACTTATTTTTTATATGCTGAATTATCTGGATGATTAAGGTTATAGACTCTTTTAAACTCCAAACTCTTAGCTCCAAAATTTATCAATAACCCTGTAGGTAGATTATATGCCCGACAATAATTCATTGCTTGTGCTAAATGTACTTCTTCCAAAGTAACTACAGCTTTTAACTCAACCATTATCTTCTCTTCTACAAAGAAGTCAACCCTTCTTGTACCAATATTTATATTCTGGTAATAGATAAACATCTCCATTTCTCTTTGAAAAGCTAAGCCCTGTATTCTCATTTCAATACCTAAAGCACGTTGATAGATAACTTCTTGAAAACCATTTCCCAATGTACTATGCACTTTCATTACACAGCCTATTATTTTTCTTGTTACATCATTTATATCCATACCCTCTTCCTTATTTATATGAACTATTTTTGACTATTGTCTGAATTAGGATTAAGAGACTTGTTATTAACAAGATACATAGACAATAATATGTCTATTCTACGCAATCATATAGGGTCTCTATAATTCATTTGTCTGAATTAAAATTAAAGGATTTTATGATTAATAAGATCTCAAACTATACAACCAGATCCTTTAATCCTCTAATCTTACAAATCCTAATTCAGACATCTACACACCAGCAACTAATTCAGATACTTATTTTTTATATGCTGAATTATCTGGATGATTAACATTATATACTCATATGAACTATATTTTTGACTATCTAACCTTTAACTCATACACTAATTTAATTAATTACTTTTAAACTCGCTTAAACACTCGTATATTAATCAACAACTATATTACTTACAAGTTAAAACTATTTTTATATGTACTTTTACCTAAAAAAGGTATGGAAGTTATTATTGAGGTTATCAAAGGAGATATCACAAAGTTTCCAGTTGATGCAATAGTCAACGCAGCAAATAGTTCACTACTTGGGGGAAGTGGAGTCGACGGTGCAATACACAAAGCAGGTGGCAAAGAAATTTTGGAAGAATGTCAAAAAATAAGAAATAGACAAGGAAAATGTAATGTTGGGGAAGCCGTAATTACTAAAGCAGGGAAATTACCTGCAAAGTTTGTTATCCATACTGTAGGTCCGGTATGGAATAATGGAGCTAAAAATGAAATTCAACTATTGCGTTCAGCCTATGAAAATTCTTTAGATTTAGCGGTTCAAAATAATGTAGAAACAATTGCCTTCCCTAATATAAGTACTGGAATATATAAATTTCCTAAATCACAAGCTGCAACAGTAGCTATAGAAACGATAAAGACCTATACCCCTACTTCAAATACTATAAAAAAGGTAGTGTTTGTCTGTTTTGATGATGAGAACTATAACATTTATAAAGAGCTTTTAAATCTTATTTAAAAGCTCTTTATAATCAATTTATTATCCGAACAACTGTATTTGACTATTGTCTGAATTAGAATTTAATGATTAATAAGATACACATAGATGATAATACGCCTATTCTACGCAATCATATAAAGATTACTATACTCTATATAATGCATTTGTCTGAATTAGGATTAAAGGATTTTATAATTAATAAGATTTCAAACCATACAACCAGATCTTTTAATCCTCTAATCTTACAAATCCTTATTCAGACAGCTACACACCAACAATTATCTATTCACATAATCTGGCCATTCATTAGGAACTTCCCCACTGAATCCCATCTGAGGCAAGTTATTAATTTGATTCATCTCCTCTATACTTAGTTCAAAGTCAAAGATATCCAGATTAGCTATAATTCGCTCTTCTGTATTAGACTTAGGTATTGCTATCGTATTATGTTGAAAACACCATCTTAAACACACCTGAGAAATTAATTTATTGTACTTTTCAGCAATAGCAATCAATACTTCATTTTCAAAAACCTTCCCTCTCGCCAAAGGAGACCAAGCTTCAATTAAGATATGCTTCTTTTCACAATATGCTTTGAGATCAGGTTGCCAATATCCTGGGTGAAACTCAATCTGATTAATAGCAGGAACTACCTTTGCTGTTTCTAACAAAGCCTCCAAATGCTCTTCCCAAAAATTACTTACTCCTATTGATTTTATTTTACCTTGTGCTTGTAACTCTTCCATTGCACGCCATGTCTCTGCATTCACTTTTTGCCAATTAGCTCCAAAGTTCTTATAATTAGCAGGCCAGTGAATAAGGTACAAATCAATATAGTCTAACCCTAATTTCTCCAAAGAAATAGCCAACGCTTTTTTGGTTTCTTCATACCCCATGTTTTCCCTCCAAACCTTTGTAGTTACAAAAATATCTTCTCTTGCAACTCCACTCTCTCTTATCCCTTGCCCTACTTCCTCTTCATTTTTATAGATTGCCGCAGTATCCAAAAGGCGATACCCCTTTTGTAATGCGTTCTTTACTGCTGCAATACCTTCTTCTTTTGTTGCTTTATACGTTCCAAATCCAACAGATGGAATCAGACGGCCATCATTAAGTTTGAGTCTATTCATCTTTTATTATTTTTTATCCCCTCAATAGATTAGGATATTACTTATTCTTATCTAATACTCTTAGGTTTTTAGTCTCCCTAAAGTAGCACTAAAAACAACACCTTGTAATGAAGTATAACTTAAAGCAGATTGTAATTTTATGAAATCTTCAAAACAATATATTTAATAGCAATATAATAAAAACTGTGCTTTGTGGTATGGTTAACTCCCTTTATTTCTATAAATTGCTAACTGAATAATATGAAAAATGGTAACAATAAAACCTTACGAAACTAAATACTTCGACGCTCTAACTTCTTATGAGTTAGAAGAACAACAAGCTACCTTTTCCTTGGTTCCCAAATATATATTGACCAATGAAGAAGTGATGGTTAACAAGCTGCGCACACAATATGTCATTTTCTATCAGGATAAAACGGTAGGTTTCTTCTCTTTGGATTTATCCGCTGATCGTTTAATATATACCACAAACCAAGCTTCTATTTTATTACGTGCTTTCTCTATTATGCCTCAGTTTCAAGGAAAAGGTATTGCAAAATCTACCATGCTTCTATTACCTACTTTTGTGAAGGAATATTTCCCAACAGTTGAAGAAATCGTATTTGGTGTCAATTACGAAAACACCTTAGCTTATAACCTATACATCAAAACGGACTATCAAGATTCTGGCAGAACCTATCAAGGGATAAAAGGACCTCAACACTGTATGTTTAAACTACTCGGATAAGCAAAACTTTTTAACGCTATACTCCCTCTCTATCGTTTTAATTGATTTTACAACTTCAAATTTTCATTTCCCTTTATCAGTTAAATAAATTTTAAAAAAACTAAAAAAGAGAAAAATGCAATATTTTTGCAGTTAAATTAATATAAATACTATGAATAACAGATTAAAGAGTTTTTTTGCTTTTATTGCAGTAGCTATCACTTTTACAAATTGTACTAAAAACGATGATACTTCTCCTGATCAAACACCAGAAAAACCAATCGTAGAGAATCTAATAAAATCTATTGAAATTACAGAACAAAATCAAGGTGCTGTTACCAAAAACAAAGTTGATTTTAGCTATGACTCTAAAAATAGAGTAACAGAAATCAAAAACCTAAACAACGAAAACCTAAAATATGAATACACTGCAACCAGTTTAGTTGTAAGTGCTACAAACAAAGTAACAGGAGCAATAAATAAACACACCTTCACATTGAACCCTAAAACGAATAGTGCTCAGTCTTTACAGACAGAACAGCAAGGTTTTCAAAACAATCCATTAGATAACAACGTTTTTGAGTATACTGAAAAGAATCAATTAGAATCAATCATTTTCAACAGTAATAATACCGTTATTGACAGAGAGACTATTCTTTGGTCTGATGATGATATTTACCCAATTGCCATACTTAACAATTATGGACAAGAAGTAGTAACCTTTAAACCCAGTTTATTTTTAAATAATGCTTCTTTTGACTTAAATACATTAATTTGTACTTATCCAAATCATACAAATCCAAGATATGCTATTTATAGCAATAACTTGGGAGAAAAAGCAAAATACCTAATTATGAATGACTACACAGGTATTGCTACTTATAAATATGATTTTAGTACAAATGCAAAAGGTCTAATTGAAAAAATCAATATTGAAAAAACAAAGTTATCTGATAAAACACAGAAAACGACAACAACTTATACAATTAGTTACAACTAATACCCAAACTAAACCCACCATTACAAAAGGTGGGTTTTATTTTTTATAGTAAATAAAGTCCTTTTGTTTTTTTATTCTACTTCACATTTTTTTTTAAAACTAAATTATTCATTTTTAATATATTATATTAGTAAAGCACTTAGAACAGTATAATACGATATGATTTAGTCCTAAGAAAAACTCTTATACAAAATAGAAAAGTACAACTACATGCAGTAATAAATTAAATAAGCTAAACAAATAACACTTAAACTTTATCATTATACAAAAAGAGACTATTTCCAAACCACTTATATTGGGGTTTTCACTCTTACTAAGTTTTACTCTATTGGGCTTTTTTATCTTCAAAGGACTAAAGACATTCAGTGATAAAGACCGTGTTGTTACTGTCAAAGGATTAGCAGAAATGAATATAATCGCAACCTCTGCTACCATTGTCGTTGATTTTTCATTTTCAGGTGATGATTTACAACAAATAATTAAGCAAACAGAGAATAAGAAAAATACCATTATTGCTTATTTAACTACTAATGGGTTTCCTAAAGGTGAAATTAAAATAGCTAATGTAGATATAAGTGACTTGGGAAAATATCACGAGCTTCGCTGGGAAGATGGACGACAAGTATCCGTAAAAGTAGATCGATATACGATTACACAACAACTAACCATTGAAACGAAAGAAGTAAAAGAGACTGAAAACAAAATTGCTCAAATAAAATTAGATCTAATAAGTCAAGATTTAACTTCCAACGTACAACCCTTGTATTCTTTTCCTGATCTAAACTCAGTGAAACCACAATTAATTGCGGAAAGTACAAAAAATGCACGTATTGCAGGTGAGCAATTTGCTAACGATTCACAAGCAAAATTGGGGAAGATAAAAACAGCTTCACAAGGACAGATAACTATTGCAGGAAAATATTATTTTGATCCAGAAGATGCAAACAATGAGTTTACTGAACCATACGTTCAAAAAGCTCGCGTAGTAAGCACAATTGTTTTCTTTTTAGAATAATGGAAATCCGAAACAAATAAACAAATGGTAGTAAGCACTTTAGTGTTTACTACCTACACAGCACAAAAGAGTAAAATAATAGTGTAATTCTCTTCGTATCCTCTGGTAACAAAAAAACACGCATCTCTTTTCTATTTATCATTAAAGTGATCTTAACATTTATACAGTATGCTATACCTATAAACCTATGAGTTTTAATCGGTATTATTCTACTTTAAAAAACAACTCCGTTCCAGCGTTAACATTCGAATTGATAACTAACTTTGATTTTAAACTTGTAACACGCTCCTTCATACTACTAAGTCCTATTCCACTGCGTTTTAACTTTGGATCAAAACCAATTCCATTATCAACTATTCGAATAGAAATACCTCTTTCTTCAGATTTCAGAATGATCGTACAGTTTGTTGCCTTAGAGTGCTTATTTACATTGTGTATAGCTTCTCGAATTATAAAATAAATATTCACTTTATCTAATGTACTTATTCTATCTATATCCATACTTTTGTCAAACTCAAAGTGAAATAATGTATTCCATTCGTTTTTTTGCAGAGAAACTAAGTCACTTATCAAACTAATTAAAGTGTTATTTTTCAATAAATTCTCTTGATATAATAGGTGAGTAATATCTCTTGTGTTTTTTTCCAGAGATTGTAGTTCTTTAATTAAATCATTTTGCAACTCTATCTCTTCTGTTTTCATTTTTTGCAAATTAAATCGAATAGTAAATATATTATTGACTACCCCATCATGTAAATCCTTTGCAATTCTATTTTGAGTAGAACTAATTACTTCGCTTTTTTCTAAAACTAATTGATAAATATATTCGTTTGCTTGTTGTTGTTTATTAATTAATTTAATCTCCTTATTCTTCATCTTTAAACGGATGACATAAATTACCAAACCAGAAATTGTTATTAATAATATCCCACTAAACAATAGTATAGAAAGTGTATTTTTTAACTGGTCATTCTCTAAAATCACCTTCTCTGTTTCATAAGCAATACGCGCAAATCTATTCCTCGTTGTATTATCCTCTTTAGCTAATACATGATTCAGCTCGATAGCTTCTTTTACTTGTTCTTTATCTTTAAAATCTTCCAAAGAAAGGATGAATTCCAATGAATCGCGTTTTAAAACTTTTAAATTTTTATCTAAAGCTAACAAATAAGCTTGCTTTCCCCAAAATAGTGCTTTTTCTTTATTATTTACTTGAGAATACATGTCTGCAATCATCATGGCTAAATCATACACAAAATAGCTATTCCCCACCTTTTTTGCTTGTACATAAGCTTGCTCTACAACTGAAATATAAGGCTCTATTTTAAAATTCTTTGCTTTATACTTCATAAGAAATTCCGCCCTTACCCTATTTGTATTTAAAAACCCAAATATAAGTGGTGGATTCTTTTTATGAATATATTTTAACCCTTCTTGTGCGTATAGAGATGCCTTCTGATAATCTTCTAACAACAATTCTAATGCTGATAAATTGTTATATACCATGGCTAAAGCATAAGAAAGATAAGTGGAATCTAATTTTTTATTTTTACCCCAATCCTCTAACATTAATTCTAACCCTTTTAGCAAATACTCCTTAGCTTTAGCATATTCCCCACGCTCTGCTAAACACAACCCCATTAATTGATTTGCTTCAAAGGGTGTTGGGCTTAATGGGTATTTTTGAAGTATTTTCAAAGAATTAGATACTTTAACTTCACTCTCCATGATTAAACCTTGTTCATATAATAATCGAGCTTGAAAAAATTCCATCTCTCCTACCTTTAGAGAATCACCTAATTTCTTATAGATATTCTCAGCTTTAACATAGTAATAATAAGTACTATCTAATATACCTTTATCATGATAATACATTCCCATATTATTGTAAGTATTAGCTAATAAATCATCATCTAAAGCATTTTTTGAAAAATCAATCGCCTTTCTACTTAACCCCAAAAAAGAAATAGAATCCCTTGTCCAACGTAGTTTAGATAATAAACTATCTATTTTGTCACGTTTTTCTTTCGTATTACCCCATTGCAAAGCATTTTCTACAGAGGGTTTTAATTTTTCCATCAGGCTATCTCGATACTGGTCATCATGCCATAAAGCATATAACTGATCATAATCTGTCGTACTTTTTTGATTTGCTCTATTACAATTAACCAGTAATAAAGCAACAATAAATAATAAAGAAATAATTCTCAACATCTTTCTAAAAATTCTTAATCATGCAACCTCTAACAAAAGTAATTTATATTATTCTCATTTTGAGAGTATTTAAAGTAATTGTCATTAAAAAAATTGCATTAATTCTTTTAATACACCCCATTGCTGAAGTTATACCTTATGAAAACCTTTCTAATACTCAGCAGCAAGAAACAATCTAACAAATTGTTCAAACAAAACTACCTACCTTATTTTAGGCATCTCGTTTTTTTGTACCTTTGCCCTAAGTAAAAACTAACAATCAATCACTTAAATCTTTAATTACTCACACACTCCTTTGTTAGCTCGTTCGTTTAGAGCACTTTTACTACCTTATTTTTTTCACAAATATCCCAATAAAAAGAATTGAAAAGATATTTCTATACTACTTCTTATGTATGAGTCCATACCTAATCCATTCTGACTCCATAGTACCTCCATCAAACCTGCTTTATTAATGGAATAACTATGGAATCTAAATAAAATAAAAATTTTCTCATTGCTTGGTATCTTATAATTAAGTCCTTTGTAAAATGACTTAATTAAGAGGTTCATTAAAAATTAAGTATTTCGTACAATAATACTTTTATTAACTTTTTTGATAGTTAATTTTTTTATAAATGCGTTAAAATCCCTATTATTGCAGGCTCAATGGTTTGACAACGCTGTAAGTAGTCTACCTTCGGAAGTGTTCATCTTCTGACTCTAAAATAATTTAATCATTTTACACACCTTATATGAACATCTTTTTTAAAAAACTAAGTCTTGGTTTTCTTTTTATGACTATGGCCCTACCTGCTTTTGCACAAGACACTCCTACCCCAAGCTACAACGATCCTAATAAAGTTTATATGGGATTGGGATTTGGACTTGATTACGGTGGATTGGGCGCTAAAATTGAATATTTACCCGTTAAGAATATAGGGCTTTTTGCTGGTTTAGGTTACAATTTAGCTGAAGCTGGATGGAATATCGGAGCTTCTTACAAAATAAAAACAAGTGAGCGATTATCGATTAATCCAACTGCTTTTTATGGGTATAATGGGGTTTTAAAAGTAGATGGTGCATCTGAATTTGACATGGTTTCTTATGGAGTAACTTTCGGTGTTAACTTTGATATTTACGTTGGTAAAAAAGGAAACAAAATCACTGCTGGACTTAATGTTCCTATCCGTTCTCAAAAATTTAATGACAACTATGATGCTGTTAAAAATAATCCACTCATAAAGATGGACAACGAAATACTTCCTATTGCTATAGGAGTAGGTTACAACTGGAGACTTAATTAGTGAAAGCTGATTTCACGTTTTGATTATATATGAAGAACCTTGCGAAATTCGCAAGGTTCTTCTTTTTTTATTATTCCTTGTGTAGGTTCTCTCTTCTCTTGTTTATAACTCAAAAGCTACATTGATTAATTCAAGTGTTTCAATTGCTTTATCTTTTCTATATACTGTTTGGCATTCTCATTCTTAGGATTTAATACCAAAGACTTCTCATAGTTGTTCAATGCCTTCTTATACTCTTTTGCTAAGTAATAAGCTTCTCCTAAACTATCATATAAATTAGCATTGTTTACATCTTCTGAAATAGCAAATTCAAATAGCGCAATAGCCTTTTCTATTTGATTTGACTGAATTAATTCATATCCCAAACTATTGAAATAGAAAGCTCCTGATCGATAATGTACAGTATCTTTTTTTAGGATATTATACTTTTCTTTGGCTTGTTTTAAATTGTTTGTAAATTCCTTTTCCAACAAATAAACTAAATTGATCTTAGGATATTGAATAAGTTCTGTTTCTATTCTATTGTATAGGTTTAGCCAATCGTTTTGGGCAGCTTCTGATGTATTATTCATCACCAAAATCATTCCATAATTAGAATCTGGGCAAATCAACATACCACTTTGAACGCCATTAGATGTTCCTGTTTTTCCATAGTATGCTCCTTCTTTTTGACCATAACCTACATCCCATAAGTATCCTTTATTATCTCCATCTATCTCATCTTTGAATAGTAACTGGGTAGATTCTTTAATCAAAGGATTATTACTCTCCAACTGAAATTGCATAAATTTGGTCAAATCTGGTAAAGTGCTAATCATGCTATGAGATCCACCTAACAAAGGATTCTTAAGTAGTGTAGCTACCTTTCCATTTTCATCAAAACTTGTTGCTAACTGTTGCTTATATTTTTCGTAGTCTCCCAAGTGAGTGTGTGGTAAATTTACTTCATTTAAAAAATCCTGTACTAATTCCTTATATAGCTTATGATATACTTGCTCTAAAATATAAGCGAGCAACTCAGGACCTACAGAATTATACTCATAAACTGTTCCTGGTTTTTTATCTAACTGAACTGTTTTTAGTTCCCTTAACAAATCAGTCATTTGATAAGTAAAAGGTTTGTTTTCATAATATCCCTTTCTAACCTGTCTGTAAACTTGATCTAATTCTTTGGGTGCTTTGCCTTTTATGCCCAGTGTATGTGTCAATAAATTTTGAATAGTGATTGGAGTACCTTCAAATTGAAGATTTGTGTATTCTCCTGTTAAGTACATTCGAATATCATCTTTCAACGCTATCTTTTTTTCCAAAACAGCTTGTGCTACTAAAGAACCAAGAAATACCTTTGAAATAGAAGCTATTTCGTACAATGTACTATCTGTTGGTCTTTGATTTGACTTAGGATCAAGTACTCCATAGTATTGTTGGTAAACCTGACCTTCTTTATAAATTGCAATTGCCAACGAATTGATATTCCCTTCTTGTAGTGTACTTGCCACATACTGATCAACAATATGACTTAACTCTTCAAATGCACGACTATTCTCTTGTTTTTTACTATCGTGCTGCTGAGGTTGTTTCAAAAGAGGAAAAGATTCATTAGCCCTTTTACATCCTACAGAAACACTTCCTATAAGCAGAGCAAACAAGGAGACAAGAGCTATACTTCTTTTTATTTTTGTCATTTTATAAATTTATTGCTTGCTTATCATAGTATTATGAGCCAAACAATAAAAATAGATATTTTTTATCACACTTTACTTACTACTAATCAATAGTTCTGATTCCTTTATCAAAAAAAATATACTACTTGGAGAAAGCATTGGTTCTTTGCGGCATTAATTAAAATTTTTAATATGAAATCATTTATTTTTAGTTTGTGTCTACTTACTTTTTCATTCTTAAGTACTAAAACATTGGCACAACGTCCATTTGAAATGGGAGTTAAAGTAACATCTAATCACTCCAATATTGCTGGCAATTTAGAAAACTTGAGTACAACTAACGCCTTAGGGTTTTCTGCAGGAATTACTACAAAATACAACATCAATCGATTCTTTGTTCAAACAGAATTATTATATAGCGAAGCTAAATCTGATGTTCAGGACGTTTTGATTCAACAAGCTAAATGGAAAAGCATTGATTTACCCATAGCTATAGGGTATACTCTTTTAGACTTAAATCGCTTTAAAGTTCACGTGGTTGCTGGGGGTATATACTCTCAAGTTATTGATGAGAAACTAAACTTCAATGAGAACTTAGAAGCTTTTGATACCAATTTCAACAAAAAGAACATCAAAGCAAAAATAGGTGCAGGTGTTAGCTTAGGTAAAGTATCCTTTGATCTGACTTATTCACGTAGCTTAAATGATCTTTCAAAAGATTTTAGTTCCAAAGCAAATAATATTCAATTAGGCGTTAGTTACTTTTTCCTATAAATCAAAGAATAACTAAAAAGAGCATAGAAGTAAAAACTTCTATGCTCTTACCTATTATACTTCTGGTCAAACACTCTATTTTTCCATTGGTC
Source organism: Flavobacteriaceae bacterium (assembly GCA_031277535.1). Taxonomy (GTDB): domain Bacteria; phylum Bacteroidota; class Bacteroidia; order Flavobacteriales; family Flavobacteriaceae; genus Flavobacterium. The sequence continues at coordinate 35,006 of JAITMD010000004.1, read as the reverse complement.
AAAAAAAACAAGAGATTCGTCAAATAAAATACCTCCCAACAATTAATTCTCTTTTATTTACTTTTTATCTCAATACCATACCTTTACTAAATCAAATTTTATCATTAAATGAATACTAATATTCCAAAACACAAACGACTATTCTTCATCTTCTTTTGGAGTATTCTAACTTTGTCTGTTTGGCCATATATTAATTTAGACCGCAATCCACTGTATTGGTTTCTTCATGTTGTTTGCGTTATGTCGTGCTTTATAGTCATAGCTCATTATTTGAGTGATATAGCTTTGCCTAAAGCATTAAAAGAAGGAAGAATGAAACACTTTCTATTCCTCTTCTTTATAGGTGTCATAATTCTTGATGCACTTGTTGCCCTGTGTTTCACCTTATTTCCTTATCTCATTAATAACACACAGGCATTGACTTCTGCTAATGTAGTTTCTTGGAAAGAACTCTATTTTACAAAGGTATTTAGTGCTTTGCCTTCTGCTATAGCAATTGTTACAACAACATGTGGTATTAGATTTTATGAAGAACACAACAAAATAGAACAAGTAAATGCAAAACTAAAACAAGAACATTTAGAGGCACAAATTAAATTATTGCAAGATCAGATAAACCCCCATTTGATGTTTAATATTCTTAATCACATCCATATACTGATGCAAACAAATGTAGAACTGGCCTCAACAGTACTTCTCAACTTCTCTGACATTCTGAGATATCAACTATATGAATGCAATCAAAAGGAAGTATTTTTATATCAAGAAATTCAATACTTACAACGGTTAGTAGCAATAGAACAAATACGTTGGCAGGACGAATTAGAAGTTCAATGTTTGTGGGAAACAGAAAATAAACAACTGCAAATAGCTCCCCTTCTACTTGTTCCACTAATTGAAAATGCCTTTAAACATGTTTCAAGATTACCACATAACAAAGGATACGTGATAATAAAGTGTGTTGAAAAACAAAATATTTTAAATTTATATCTTGAAAACTCTTATAGTGATAAATATCCCAAGACCAATAAACAAGGAGGTATTGGCATCCTAAATGTGGTTGAAAGATTAAAGATACAATACCCTGATACGCATCGTTTTCAAATTGAACAAACAGAAGAAAAATTTACTGTGTCTCTCCAAATTACCTTAAACTAATTATGTCTATAGATAAAAAAACAATTCAGTTAAAATGCTTAGTGATTGATGATGAACCTTTGGCAAGAAGGGCTATTGTAGAATACATTCATAAAGTTGATTTCTTAATAGCAAAGGATTCTTGTAGTTCTGCCTTAGAAGCTCAAGAATTATTAAGCAATGAAACTTATGATCTTCTTTTTTTAGATATCAATATGCCTTATTTGTCTGGTATTGATTTTTTAGAATCAATTAGTCAACCTCCTATGGTAATTTTTACGACAGCCTATTCTGAACATGCTTTGGAGGGATATCGCTTACAAATTGTAGATTACTTACTAAAACCTATTAGCTTCAAACGATTTTATCAGGGAGCACTAAAAGCAAAAGAATTGTACTTACTTAAAAACCATAGTAAAGAAGAAATGAATATTTCAGACTGTTCTATGTACATCAAATACAATGACAGCTTTGTAAAAATTCAATGGACAGATATAATGTACATTGAGGCTATGCAAAACTATTTGAAAATACATACAACACTGAAAAGCTATACGATTCATCAAACGATGATAGCTATAGAAGAACTGCTTCCTAAAGAATACTTTTTTAGGATTCACAAATCATACTTAATTAACGTCAATCACATCTGTTCTATTTCAGGTAATAGGGTTTTAATAAACAATGCCCAACTACCTATTGCACGATTAAGAAAAGAAGCTTTGCTAAATGATATTATCTATAAAAACCTATTGAGCAAATAGCCTCAAAACAAAATCATTTGGATACTTTTTTAGCTAATATACACTCTTAGTTCCCTTCTAAGTAGTTAATATTAAAAGTAAGTCCTTTATTGTTTTTACAATAAACGACTTACTTTTAATATTACTCTTTCTATAAGCTCCATTTTATTTTTACTGCTCCATAAAACGTGGAAGTAAACCTTGGATCAGCTTCTTTCTTTTCTTTAAATATATTCTTAACCTTGCGTTCATTATAAGAAAAAGAACGCAACAAGGAACTTCCTGCTGTTAACGACATTGTAAAGTGATCATTAAATTTTATCTCAGGTCTAAAACCAGCTATGATTTGCTGAAACCCAAGTAACATATCTTTCTCCTCTCGTTTAACTACTGCTGTCATACCTTGCATATCTACAGCTAACTTTAGGTCTAACATTTCAGTGGCTTTATACCCTAATTCTACTCCTTGTGGAAAAGCAACATGTACATAAAAATCGCCATAGGTTTCCCAATTAAAATAGATTCCAGGTAAAACCATTGGTACCCCAAAACTATTAGTCAATACAGGACCAGCTCCTAAAGCTACTTTTTTATTAAAGTGTTTGATAAAAAAAACACCTCCTTGCCCCAATATTGCCTGACTATTTATCGTTTCTTTATCTGTGTATATCCCTACTGTTCCCATTACATACATAGACCACGAATTACTAATTGAACGAAAATGTTTTATTCCAATACTGGCATTTAAAATTTCGGTTGGAAAGAGTTGTTCTTCATACAAGCGGTGTTGCATTTTGGCATAAGCACCTTGAGCGATAACAGACCATACACGAGGTTTATTTCTCTTATCTATACTAACAGATAAAGGGATATCTAAGTTTACTTCTATTCGTCTAAAATCAGTTTGGGCAGGTGTTTTTACACTATCTATTGGGCGAATATAATTCGAAAAGGGAACATAGTCAACCTTGACCTCTGTATTCAATTTACTTTGAGAAAAAACAGAAACACAACTCAATACCAATGAATTGCATATCAATAACGCTTTTAATTTCATGTCCTATATTTTACTGCAAACCAATAGAAAATAAGATGAAGAGTAAAAAGGATTTGACCATTGGTAAAAATCTATTGACAACTGATTGTAATAGAATAGCGTTCTTATCTCTTGAGAGTAAAATATTGGCTAATCTTTAACCCTAAAGTTAATGAAGTACTATCTTTTATACCTACTATTTTTGATTCTCTCTACTCGAGAATAGATTGTTTACTACTTCTGCAGCAAGCTTATTATTCTTAATTTTCACAAACTTTATAACAACTTTCACCTAATATAAAATCGTAAAAGTTTCAATTTAATTTCTATAGATAGATATTAATATTTTTTTAACTACTTGTTGAGTTTACTATATTTGCGGCATTAACAAAAATTTGTAATGAAAAAACTTTACTTCCCCTTACTTTTCTTAACAATTGCATTGAATACTTACGCACAAGATAAAACTAATCTTGTTTATGATACAAACGCACTTGAGTTACAAGCCCATCAATATGTTGGTAATAATGAAATAGAACAAGCAATCGCTGAATATAGAAAAATTGATGAGTCAGATCCAAATTATCTTGAAGCTCAACAGGAAATTATTTTGCTTTTAATCGAGCTCAAAAAAACAGCAGAAGCAGAGGAATTGTGTAAAAAATTAATTGATCAATATGGAGATGACTTACCATCTAATTGCTTTCTTTCTTATGGTATTTTAAAAAGTGATCAACAAAAATATGATGAAGCTTTACACTATTTAGGTAAAGCAAAAAATAAAAACAGTTTAAACATTATTGTTAAATATAACGAAGCTCTTGTCTATTTTAGACAAGAAGAAAAGCAAAAAGGATTAGATCTTCTAAAAGAAATCATTACCCTTGCTCCTAATTATCCTAAAGCTTACTACATGCTTGGGCTTATTGCAATAGAAGATGGTAAAGGTTCTATAGGTCTTTTATCTTTGTTAACTTATTTATCGCTAAACCCTGATACAGCTGCGGCTCAACAATGTTTAAATCAACTTAATCGCAATTTAGCAGAAGTTTATTCCATTACTCCTAAACTAATCTATTCGAACGAAGGAGATGACTTTTCTGAATTAGATATCATTTTAAAAAACAACTTAGCACAACACAAAAACTATCCTTTAAAGATAGATATTGATCATCGTGTAAGTAGAGTAATCCAAGCTCTTTTAGAATATGCAAATGATCACCAAGTTAAAAATGGTTTTTTCGAAAATAGATTGACTCCTTGGATGAAAGAAGTAGTTCAACAGAATCTAATTGTTCCATTTACATACGTTTCTATGCGTTTGACTAAGGATGCATATAAGAAGCAATACAAAAAAAATGCTGCAATTATTACTAATTATCTCACAAATAGCCTATATACTCAAATCTATCCTAAGCTATACAAAGCAACTATAGACGGACAGCTATTCCATATTTCAAATTTAGATACGGGGTATTTATACTATCAAGGTGAAGAAGATAACCTCAATGGTTTAGCAATTGAGTTTTCTACTAATTACTATAAAAAAAGTGAAGGTTATTTCACAGCTAATAAGTTAGACGGGATATTAAAACATTATAATTCAAATGGAACATTAACTACTATTTCAAATTATAAGGATGATGAGATAAATGGTGTTGTTTCTACTTACTATTCTACTGGAAAGGTTTATATGGAAGAACATATGAAAGGGGAACTTTATGATGGTGCAACTTCTATTTACTATCCTGCTACTAATAAAAAAGCATCTTTGACTTACAAAGAAAATAAACCTACTGGTGAAATAAATTATTTTTTTCCAACAGGACAAGAAGAATATAAATATCAATTAATAGATGGTAAAAAAGAAGGAGAAATAATCATCTATAATGAGAAAGGTACTATTGTACATAAAAACACCTATAAAGCTGATTTGTTGGATGGTTTAAGTACAGCCTATTATTTAAATGGGAATATTAAAAGTGAATCCCTATTTAAAGAGGATCAATATATTTATTACAAAGAATTCTATGAAAATGGTCAGATTTCTAATTACTCTCAATATGAAAATGGTCAACTAAAAGATAACAAATCTTATGATTTTAATGGAAAATTAACCGATCATAGAACTTTCAATACACAAGGAGATTTAGTATCATCTGTTTTATATGATTCTGAACAGATTTATTTTAGTGAAAAATATAAGGGTAAAAAAATCATTGAACGTCAAAGCATTAACCCTAAAACACTTAAACTTGAAGTTACTACTCTGAAAGATTATGGTTCTTTTTATTATCCAAATGGTATTCTATATGCAGAAGGGAAAACAATTAATGGTCTGTATGAAGGAGTTTGGAAATATTATTATAGTCATGGACCTCTGCTAAGTGAAATAAATTACGTTGCTGGTATTCCTAATGGGCAAATTAAAAAATACAATTGCATTGGAGAATTAGAAGAGGATTTCTTTGTAACAGATAATGTAATGACTGGGCTATATAGTTATTATGCTTCTGGACAATTAAACTACACTGCGTATTACAAAGAGGGAGAATTACATGGCCCTACAAACTATTATTACGATTATCCAATTATTAAAAATAAACAATTTTATACCAATGGTGTAAAAAGTGGAAAAGATATCTATTATTTACAAAATGGGACACCTTACCGTATAGATAATTATGAAAATGAATCTATGGCCCGAATAGATTTTATCAATGATCATAAGACCGAATATTTACACTTAGATCAATTCAATGAAAAAAGCCTATTTACCTTAAATCAGTTCAATTCCAAAACAATTTATACGTTAGAGAAAGGAACTTTTACTGGCTCTGTAAAACGATTTGATTCAACAGGTAAAATCATTTTAAGTTCCTATCATTTGATAAATAACAAATTAGATGGGGAATATCTAAATTATTATATTAATGGCACTTTAAATGAGCGTTATACTTTAATTTTAGACAAAATGTATGGTGCTTATGAAAATTATAACCCTGATGGAAAACTAAGAGTACGACTCAATGCGTTAGGAGGAAATCGTTCAGGAAGTAGAGTACTTTATTTCCCTGATGGAAAAAAAGTTAGTGATACTAATTTCGTATTAAATTATCAAGACGGAGAGGAAACTTTTTACAATTCACAAGGTACGCCTGTATTAGTTTTAATTTATAAGACAAACGTTCCTATTGGTTATAAAACCTTAACGGATTCAGAACGATTAAGTACTATTTTTTCAATTACATCTAAAGATACTTTAATAACATCTAAATATAAATCAGGGCAATTAGCTGCTCAGGTTTCACTAAAAAAACAAGCTTTAGATGGCGAGTTACTTATATATAATACTGATGGGAAAAGTGCTTATAGTCAAACATTTTTTATGAGTAAAAAAGATGGAGTAGAAAAAATCTATTATCCTAATGGTCAGGTTTATTCTACTACAACATTCAAAAAAGATAATCTTACAGGAACAAATACTATTTATACACCAACAGGACTAAAGCAATTTGAATTAAACTATAATCAAGGAGAACTTCATGGAGCTTTCCATATTTTTGAAAATAATACTATTAAACAAACTTTTAACTATGATTCGGATTACTTATCTAAATAAAGTAAGTCTTGGTTATTTGTTCTTTTTAATTTCTTGGTCTATACAAGGGCAAACTATTGATCAATTAACTAAAAAATACCATGGACATAGTGAAATTTTACTTGAATACAAGCAAACTTACATCATTTCAAAAAACAATGAAAAATTAACTATAACAAGAGATACTTGGGAAGAATACTTTTTATTACAGAATGACAAAAACAATCATGCCTTGTCTGATTTCATTGTTTTTTCTGAATTAAATCCACTTCAATCATTTGATGCATATACGCTAAGTTTTAATGAAGGAAAATACAAGAGAATCAAACCAAAAGGGATTAGTGAATCAACAGTAAATCGCAATTCTGTTTTTCATTCAGATATAAAAAAGAAGATTATAAATTTTACTGAATTAACTCCTGGGTCTAAAAGAATTTTGTCTTTTAAACACGAGTTTACAGATCCTTTTTTACTACATCCTTTTAAGATATTATCTCATATTCCTACTGAAAAAGCTGTTTTTGAAATTATTTTGGATAAAGACATAGAAATTATGTTTAAGACCTTTAATACTGAACAAAACGATTTTAATTATAGCCAAGAAATAAAACGTGGAAAAACAATACACCGCTGGGAGTTAGTTAATGCTCCTCTTTTGAAATTTGAGGAAAACAGTTTATCTCCTGCTTATTATACTCCAGCAATTTATTTTTGGGTAAAATCTTATCTATCAAAAAACAAACCTGTTCAACTATTAGGAGAAGTTGATCAGCTATATACTTATTATTCTAATTTTATACATTCATTAAACACCGACTTAAGTCAAGATTTTATTGATTTCACAAAGAATCTAACAAAAGATGTGACTACAGAGGAAGAAAAAGTCAGAACAATCTACCAATGGGTACAACAAAATATTAAGTATATTGCTTTTGAAGCAGGATATGATGGTTTTATTCCACGCAAAGCTGACTTAGTATTCACAAAACGTTATGGTGATTGTAAGGATATGGCGAGTATCATCACAGCCATGTGTCAAATTGTAGAGGTAAATAATGTGTATCTGGCTTGGGTAGGTACGCGAAGTATTCCTTATACTTATGAACAACTACCTACCCCACAAGTAGACAATCACATGATTGCCTATTATAATAAGGGTACTAAGAGTGTTTGTTTAGATGCTACTGATTCCTTTTTACCTTTTGGCATGGTTCCAAGTCATATTCAAACAAAAGAACTTTTGATTGCATTAAATGATACAACATATAAGATTCAAAAACTTCCTATAACCTCAGCATCAGAAAATAAACTACAAACAATTGACTATTTAGAACTTTCTAACTTAGCACTTAAAGGAAAAGGTGAACTCTATGCTTCAGGTTATTTTAAATCACTAATCAATGCTCGTTTCACTTATAGTGGGAGAAAGAACAGAGAAGAAATTGTAGAGAAAATTGTAAACAAAAACATTGCTAATTTAAAATTAGAAAAAGTACATACTATTAATCATTTAGACCTATCTAATCAAGCGGTAGAGATTAAGTTTGATTATAGCATTCCTAATGCTGTAATTGCAGCAGGAAATGAATTATACATTGATTTAAATCTCTACAAGCCATTTCAAGAAAGTAACCTAACATTACCACGATACAATCCCTATGAGGTAGAGCAATTAGAACAATATAACAATAAAATTATTCTTTCTATTCCCAAAGGCTATCGTGTCAAATATCTTCCTTCGAACAAGCAATTCTCTGACGCTTATATGGAAGCTACTTTTGAATTTAAAGAAATAAATCGAACTGTCGAATTACATTATGTTATTAGCTCTAAAAAATTAATTCTGTACCCAGAAGATTTTTCTGCTTGGAATGAATCCATAAAAAAGCTAAACACCAACTATTTAGAATCCATTATTTTAGAAAAACTATGAAAAAAATCTTACTGTTTATTGTATTTTCACTTCCCCTTTTAGTCTGTGCACAAGATTATGAGTACAAAAAATTTGAATTTGATAATTCAACATTTGAAGTGACAAAAGATCTGGCTTTAGAAAGTGAAATAACTCTTCTATTAAGTACACAGATTGAATATATTCCAGAAACAACTGATTCTAAAGAAATTTTATCACATTACTCCAAAAAATATATCAACTCAGAAGAGGCTATTGAACGCAATAATAAAATATATATTCCATTTTACAATGGAGTAAAGATACTTGATATACAATTAAGAATTACCCATAAAAACGGTAAAATCACATTTTTAGATGAAAAATCAATTAAAACAGAGCAAAACACACAAACAGGAATGGAGTATAATTACTTCCCTGTTGAGGGTTTAGAAATAGGTTCTATTATAGATTTTCGCTATGTATTAATAGGATCAGCTGAAATAACAGGTAAAATATTTTTAATGCAAAATGAAAATTACATCAAGAAAAGAACTATTGAACTTATTTACCCGAATTTCCTAAAATTTGTTAGTCGTTCTTACAATGGAGCACCTGAATTGGTTGAGAATAAAGATAAGTATAAAGACAAGATTTCACTTTATGCAGAAAGTACAAATATATCTGGACTTGATGATGATGAACGATATGCAAACTGGTATAAAAATGTCAAATATATTCATACTCGTTTTTATAGCAATAATTACTCAGCAACAGCAGATCCTTATGGAGAAAAAGAATTTACAGCTCGCATCCATGCCAACCTTCATCGAGATTTAGATAAAAATGAACAAAAATCTTTACTGGCTTTCTCAAAAACAATTAAAAAGACAACTGATGCTTTTACACAAATTAGAGCCATTGAAAGCTCAGTAAAAAATAATATTCAGTTCAACAAATACATCACTAATAATACACTTACAGACATAATAAAATCAAAACAAGGTACTTTATCTAACTTAGCTTTACTTTATATCAATCTTTTCAAAACCTACGAGATTCCTTATGAAATTGTATTTACAAGTAATCCTTATCAATATCCTTTTGATCCTGAATTTGTAAGTTATGTAAGTCTTACAAATCTTTTGTTTTACTTTCCAACGACTAAAACTTATTTAGATCCATCTAATATGTATACTCGTACGCCTGCTATAGAAATTGCTTACCACAATCAGTACGCCTTATTTATTCAAAATAAAATATATGCTGGCGTACAGATGGGAGTTTCTGATTTTAAAAAAATTGATTTACCTTATTTCTATTCTAAAGACATCGCTGATATCCATATTGATTTAAGTCATTTAGAGACTCCTCTTGTCTCTTCTCATATTGAATTTACTGGGGATATGGCTTATACTTCTCAAGCTTATTTATACTTCTCATCTCCACAAGAAAGAGAAACTTTAGAAAAAGAATTTTATGAAAACTATAATACTAAAACCGAATTTATTTCAGCTACCATAAAAAACATAGATATTGAAAGTATTGGAATTAATCCTCTTATTGTAGATACTAAATACAATGCGACTAATCTACTTAAAAAGGCAGGAACTAATTTTATCTTTGAAATTGGTGCTGTTATTGGTAAACAAATGGAATTTTATTCAGACAAAACCAGAAAGCTACCTATTCAAGTTAACTCTGCAAGATCATATAAACGAACCCTTACAGTAAAAATCCCTCAAGGATACCAAATTAAAAACTTAAAGGATTTAGATATGACTTTCTACTTAGATCAAGAGAACAAAGAATTAGCTTACTTTACTATAACATATAAACTAAAAGATAATACATTAACTATTGAAAACTTAGAAGGATACAATTTTGTAGAATTACCTATTACCTATTGGAATCAATATAGAAAAGTAATTAATGCAGCTGCAGATTTTAATAAACTATCTTTAATCTTAGAAAAAAGCAATTAATCATTTGATAGTATAGCTTAGTCTAAAAAATAAATTACCTACAAATAACTCACATCAGAGAGTTTTTGTAGGTAATTTTATTAATTAACAATTACAATATCATTCTTCTGGTGATTTACAATCGCGAGCTATTGCTTAAACTTAATTCTTTCCACCTTCTGAGAAAGAAAAACAATTATAATTGGGAGATTAAATATAATAGCTATCAACAACAATACCTTAACTAAACTGCTTAGGTCTTTTATTTTGACTTGCAGATACAGCTACTTCTTCTATTCGTTTTTGTCTGATTTCTGAGCGTTTAGCAAATACAATCTATGAAAAAGTAGTCTTTTTTTATTTCTTTTACTTAAACTAAGGAAATACTCTATAAGATCTAATATAAAAGGATATCTTGTATAATCCTCTTCACAGCTAACTAAAAAGAATAGTGTCAACAGTAATATGATGGATTTCAAAAACAATACCTTCAAATGATTAAAACTAACTCCATATTTTATTTGTTTACATTTAAAGGTGTATAACAGCAAAAAAAAAGACACTTAATACCCTGAAAATAAGACAACCTCCCCCTTATACTGTCGAAAACATTCAGTAAAACAAGGAGTTTATCAGATGATAAACTCCTTGTTTTATATTACTTAATACCTACGTTCACTTTTTCATATACTGCTATGTTAAAAAGACCGATCCCTAATGATTCTATCTCTCCATTAGCATTACAAAAGTAGATATCTTTATCTATCTGTTCGTAATATCCTTTCTCCACATACCCATACAATTTATACAGTACTTTTTTTCCTGTATTTCCTGTATTACTCACTTGATCAACTGCCTTTCCACCTATAGATACTCCCATAAAATCATTGCTATTGGCACTCGATCTACCCTCATAGTTAGTCATTTTTCGTGATCCCTGATCCAATTCAACGATTGTATTATTGTCTTCTACTTTAGTTAAAGTCACTCCCATATAACCAATAACGATTTTAGCATTGTCCTTATCATGATTATTATAAATATAGATAGGAACATCATATTCTAAGAAAAGGATATTATCTGTGTATGGCGATAATATAACCTCTAAGTCTAACTCTAAACTAAGTTTTTCTTTAGAATTATCCATAACATTCGCACTCTTCGCTGTATAAATAGTTTTTTTACTTTTGACGTATTTTAGTGTCTTTAGATTAAAATTATCCGAATCATAATCCATAGTAGCCATATTGCCTTTATCATCTAACACTATTTTTCGCAAATAGTCTGGTTTTCTTTCTAAACCTTCTATGCGGATATATTTATCTTCTTCTTGCTCTACTTTAACTCCCTTTGGATCTACATCTAAAGCCGCTTGTGGATCTTCAGTACCTATCCCTACTTGCCCAAAGCTTGAAATACTTATTAATGCAAAACATATCATTACAATCTTTCTCATCATTCCTATTTTATTAATTCATTAATAGTAACTAGTACAAGACCTTTACCCCAATTATAATTATTACTATTATCAGTGTAAGTTCCAAACCTAATACTATAATTTCGCAGATTAATTCGGTTTGTAAAACCATATAAATCATAAATTACTTCCAAAGGTTTGTCTGTATTATTTTCAACAGTATCTACATAAGTATAGCCAATAGCTCTACCATTTGCAGTAGTAGTATTCGCATTCTTATAACTGGTAGAAAAACTACGCACTGACTTCTTTATTTTTTCAAATTCAGTATTTCCTTGCTTCTTTTTTACAAAAACTCCAAACTCTCCTTTAGGGGTACCTGAGAATGGATGCATAGATGGAATACTATAAGTAACCTCTAATACATAAGTTTTATGTGCTGGCACTACAATTTTTGTACTTAGCTCTAAAGAAGCTTCTTCATATTCAACATTTCTATCTTTAGTATTATCGTTAGGGATATTTACGATATTATTCATTTTTGTTGTCACTACATTTTTAAAGACCAAGTCAGTTGGTAAACCTGTAAAAACAGCAAGATTACCTTTTTCATCAGCTATCAAATGCTTTGGATATGCCTCCATTGATCCTTCAACATTTCTTACATCTTTTAATCTAACATCTTTTCCTATATGTACTGCAGCCTTAGGATCTTCTATACCTACACCTACTTGAGCCATAGAAAACAAACTACTAAGTATTAAAAAAACACTAATTAATCCTCTCATATCCTTATTTTTTATGTGTTTCTCCATAATAAGGTTTATGGTACACCTTAACTAATATTCTACCTACTCCTTCATGTTGATCTGCATGAGATCCAAAATGTACAATACCATCATTATCTTTGGTATAAGTCATCAACTTGTAGGATATCTTTTTTAATTCAGATCCATCATTTACAACTTCCTGTATGCTCATTCCTTCTATAAAAGAACCTCTAAATTCAAAATCAGGATAGGCTCTTTCATACTCACTTATTATGGATAGAGATCTATTGCCATCTATTACATTAACGTAGTCGCGATCTAAGTTCACTTGCTTTTTCATTAATCGAACTCCTACGGCACTCACTAATGTTTCTTCTTGATAACTATTCTTATTTAAAGTCTGAAAATAAAAGGGAACGTTATAATGAATCTCAAATATTGAAATTGTATTAGGTAATAGTTCCAAATCAATATTTAAAAACAAATCTTTGTTTTCATCTGTCTTATCTAAAACAACTTTATTCTCCATTTCATGAGAAAGCATCTTTACAAAATAAGAACGATCACTCTCGATTTCTAAATAACCTAATTCTCCTTCTTTATTCATTAAGACCTCTCTATTAAATGTCTTTAAATCTCCTTCCTCTAAATTTCTAAACCTAACACTCCCTTCTACTTCAAAGCCTTTCTCTGGGTTCTCTGTTCCTACTCCTACTTGTGCTATCGCAGTATAGGAAGCAAACAGTCCCATTAGTATAAATATCTTCTGTCTCATGGTGTTTTATTATTTGTTGAATTAGAGTGATTACTCAACAAGTAATCACTCTAATATTTATTTTTTCACATACTCTACTATTAAATAGTACTTACCTTTAGGATGTTTTACTGTTACTGTTCCTGGTGTACCTAATACTAATATCGTTTTTCCATTAGACACTTCTTTTCTAATTAAACCACGAGTAACAGAATTAGTTGATTGGTTAATTAATCTTGCATCCAAAATAACAGATGCAAAGTCTCCATCTACCGTAATCTTATTCTCTGCTTTAGTCAATTCTATTTCAAAAACGCGTTGAGCTACTTTTTTATCTGTATCTAACCACTTTACATCTTTTATCTGCTCTACTTTGCTATAATCAATATCAGTACCTGAAGCCTTTTTAAAAGACGCCCCTCCTTTTCCATCTGCAGTTAGCACATCTCCTTCAGTTGCTGTGTCAGACGAAATCTTAGCGGCAGTAACTCCTTTATCTTTCACTACTGTTCCATAAACCGAACTCGCTCTTAATTTGGTAAATGTCACAGCATCATTTTTAATTTTTTCTTCTGTAATTCCATTAGTAGCAACTGAAATAGTCATATCGTTTAACACAGCCTTATCCCCATCTTTTACAGTAATAGAATAATCAGTAGATACTTTCTTACCTTGAGCAGATAATGACTCATACGAAACTCCACCCTTTCCATCTGCCACTAACACCGATCCTTTATCGTAAGTTTTCTCTACACCTTGTGTTATCACAGTTGAACTAATCTTACCTGCTTTTACTGCTCTATTCTCTATTTTACTTGTGTTCACAGCTCCGTCAGCAAGTTTATCTGTGGTAACACCTCCTTTTTTAATATCAACTGAAGCTGTAGATAATAGAGCATATTCTCCATTTTTCACTTCTATTGCTCCTACTCCTTCTAATTCTTGACCTTCAATACTTATATGAGTATTAATATCTTCATACTTAACACCTCCGTCTCCATCAGCTACAAGTACAAATCCATTTGTAGCTTCACCAGAATTAATCTTGTCTGTTGTCACACTTGCATTAGCCAAATGATTTGCTTTTATACCACTTTCTCTTACTGCTATCTTTGCTTCATTTAAAACTGCTTTCTTACCTGTAGAAACTATAATAGACTCATCAGAGCTTAACTCTTTACCTTGATTAAACACAAGATCATTCATACTCTTATAAGCAACTTTACCCTCTCCAATAGCCGTTAAAACTGTATTAGTAGCCGCTTTCTCTGCATTTATCTTAGTTGTAGTTACACTTGCATCAGCGATATGACTCGTTTGAATCCCTTGATTTGCTACAGCAATAGCTGTCTCTTTTAATAAAGCCTTATTTCCTGTTGCAACCGTAATTGAGCCATCAGCTTTTAAGTCCTTTCCTTCATTAAATACAAGATCATTCATACTCTTATACGCTACTTTTCCTTCTCCAATAGCCGTTAAAACTGTATTAGTAGCCGCTTTCTCTGCATTTATCTTAGTTGTAGTTACACTTGCATCAGCGATATGACTCGTTTGAATCCCTTGATTTGCTACACTGATAGTCATAGGTGCTAATACAGCATTTAGACCATCTCCACTTGTGAAAGTCAATGCAGGGTCTAACTTCATATCTACACCTCCTGCTTGTACTGCTTCTTTTTTTACATAATCAAAACCTCCTTGACCATCAGTAACTAATAACATATTTACTTCTTGTCCTTTTGAGTTTAACTTCTCTCTTGTAATAGTATTATTCTTGATACCAATTTTAGTTTCAGTCAACACAGCATTCTCTCCACCTTCTAACACTTCTATCACCTCATCAGTAGTCAAATCAAAAGCTTGGCTTTGTAATTGAGCAACAGTCGCATATCTAAATCCACCATGACCATCTGTAGTAATAACACTATTCTCTTCTTCTTCTCCTGAACCAAGTTTGTCAATCGTTACATTTAGTCCCTTTATCTTATCTGTAGTTACAGCGTCTTTTTGTAAATGATCATTAGTTATACTATTAGTAGCAAGTCCTAAAACCACATTATTCAACACCTTACCTTTTCCATTATCTACAGTTACTACACCATCCGTTGTAATATCACCTGCCCCTGTAAGAATTGATGTAGTAATAGGTTTATAAGTTACCTCTCCATCTACACCTGCAGTAGCTACCGCATTTATTTCAGCTCCTTCTGCTGTTAATTTACTTGCAGGGATTGAAGTATCATTAATACTCAAACTAACCTCTCCTAACGTTTTGTTTTTACCATCTACTACATGGATAATATCATCTGTCACAATAGACCCTACACCATCTATCACACTACTATCAATTGGCTTATATGTAACCACTCCATTTTCATTAGCAATAGCTACGCGATTCTCTTTTCCTACATCTGCTGTCAACTTAGCTGCTGTAATATTTGCATTAGCTACTTTATCTGTAGTCACCGCACCTGTTTGTAGTTTAGTAGTACTCACACTTGTTGCTGCCAAATGATTCTCTTTTACTCCACCTTTTTTTAGCCCTAATGTTACTTTTTTATCTTCACCTCCAAAGATGGCATCTATCCCTCCTTCTACTGCAATACTTTCATTACCTTCTATATTTCCTTTACTTACTGACTCGACAAGTAGGCTCATATCCTTAAATTCTGCACCACCTATACCATTTGTCGTTAGCACCTTATCATTTGTCGTAATTCCTTCACTGCTAATTTTATCTGTAGTTACTGCTTTATTGTGTATGTGCTTAGTAATTATACCACTTTCAGCAATAGCAATACTTGCTTCATTTAGTAATACCTTATCTCCTTTAGTCACCACAATAGAAGTATCTGAAGATAAATCTTTTGCATTTGCTCCTATGGTTAGATATAGATTGTTTTGTACTTCTTCATTACTAATAATTTCATCAAAATTGTTAATCACATCACCTACCACATCTATCGTTACCTCTGCAAGCTCCTCATTCTTATACACATATTTCCCTGTGTTTTTACCCTCTATTTGCTCTGCAGTTATGGTAGTGATAGTCTCTAAAGATTTTACAATAGCTGAGATATCTATAGTTTGATTATCTCCTTTTTCATCAAGGTATTTAAACACATAGCTATCGCCTTCTTTTACATACGTCACGTTTCCAAGTGGAAGAGCATTAGTGAAGTACTGATTTAAGGTATTCTGTACATCCTCATTACTAATAATCTCATCAAAGTTGTTGATTACATCTCCTACTACATCTATCGTTACCTCTGCAAGTTCCTCATTCTTATATACGTATTTACCCGTGTTTTTACCTTCTACTTGCTCTGCAGTTATGGTAGTAATAGTCTCTAAAGACTTTACAATAGCTGAGATATCTATAGTTTGATTATCTCCTTTTTCATCTAAATATTTAAATACATAGCTATCGCCTTCTTTTACATACGTAACGTTTCCAAGTGGAAGAGCTGTGTTGAAATATTGATTTAAGGTATTCTGTACATCCTCATTAGTAATAATGTCTTCAAAATTGTTAATCACATCACCTACTACGTCGATAGAAGTTTGATCTTTATTTTCAGAAGTATAAACATAATTTCCTTTTCCTTTATTCTCTAATGTGGTCAATATATTAATATCAGATAAAGGAGCAGAAACTATATTCTGATCTGTATCTTTAAGATATAAGGTCTGTTCTTCAAAGTTTACAGCAAACTCGTCATTATTCGGTATATCTCTAGAAATATTATCTTGATCTGTCATCAAGCGTATCCAACTTGTTTCAAACCAATAATAGTAACCAGCTCTTAACTCTTCATTATCTGTTATATTAAACACTAATAAACTATTAGCTGTTTTCCCATTGTTAATATTACTATTGTCTGTTAATGATGTTAAAGGAACCCTCGGAATTAAAACTCCTTTAAGGTTATTAGATGTTGCTTGTACATCAAGCATCGCTGATTTGTCTGGATCTTTAGTACCGACCCCTACTTGTGCCATGGCGAAACTTGACACAAATAAGAGTGAAATCGGTAAAATACTTCTTTTCATTTAATTTGGCTTTTAAGATATTTGATATTCTCTTTCTTAATTACTTCTTGATAGAAGGATGGCTATTCCTTCTTATAAAAATAAAAGCAAGGAAGTCTTGTAGATTATGATTGAATAAATACACTTTACTCAAAAGAGATGTAAGCACAGTACATAGTTTTATTCATTTTGTACTAATAGCATTACCTATTTACTTTATTGATTTCTCAACAAATCATCATATAAATTATATATTCTTCTAAATACAAAGAATACAAAGAATACAAAGTGGTTTTATTGCATTTTTAATACTAAAAAACACTTACTTTCATTAACTATAAATTCACAAACACTATGCCAAGTAAGCCAAAATGAGAATATCAATTACAAAATGAGAATACAGTTATCTAAGTATTGATATCAATTACCAATCAACATAAAACTTTTTAGCAATAGATTAGGATATAATCAAACGATTATAAACATATATATACAATCATGTATATATTTTGTAATCCCCTATATTTTCGTTTACTCCAAGTAATACAACAATACAACAATACAACAACACAAATCCATATATTTATACAAGCCAACAATATTCTCCATCTATTACCCATTGTCACTCTCATCTTAGACCAAACAATTCATTAGACTGTTGATTTTAGTTACTATAGCTATAAAACCTCAAATAATACATCTTCAAATATCTCTGTATTATTACTAAATTTAATGTAACTTTCCATCCATATATAACCAACTCTTAAAAGAAAACAAGTGTATAATGAATTTATCCCTAAACTATTTTTTGACAAAATAGTTTCTGAATACCTATCTCCTCTATTAAAATCAAATGGTTTTACTAAAGGAAGAGGAAATAATTGGACCAGAACAAATGGAGATATTTTTAGTAGAATCACTATTCAGAAGTCCAAAAGTCGAGTAGAAAAAGAAGTATCTTTTCGCTTTTATCTACATATCTGTCCTGATGGTATTCAAAACACTAAGGTAATTATTGACAATAAAGCAATGGATTGGATCTTTAATGAACAATCTTATGCTATAGAATTTGAAGACGTACTATCTAAAGAAAGAAAAGTATTCAAGTTTAACAATCATGGCTGGTTAGGTTGGTATGTAATCTTTAGAGAGAACGCTTGCGACCAACTATTAAACGACGAACTTAAGGTTGATTTTGAAAATTATATCCTACCTGTTGTAGATAAGATCAATACACTTGATATCTATAACAATGTCAAAACTAAAATGAATACTTATCCCAAAAAAGACATTCACTTAGGTATATATGATTTTCTTTTTGAAACTTAAGTATAACTCTTACATTAAAATAGCCTGCTACAAAAGAAGAAAAGGAATAAAGTCAATGCATTAAAATAAAAGGGTTCTATAAGGTCAACCATATGGCCACATACACGTTATTCACTATGTATTACAGTATAGGTGTATAGGTCTACATCTGTTGTTGCACTGCTTTAATTACTAAAACGAAATAAAACCATACAGATTATGAAAAAGAACCTTATTCTATTTATTTGTTTTATTATGTATTTGTCCACACAAGCACAAATCCCCCCTTCAGTAGACTCTATAACGCAGCAAAAACTGTTCTTCGATCTTAAATCTGAATTTGAAAAATACGAAGAGCAGCATGGAAAATATATTCAAACTAATAATGTAAAAATGCATTATTTAGAATGGGGAGATAAAAAAAATCCAACACTTGTTTGGATTCATGGCACTTACAGCAATGGCTATGAACTATACGAAATTATAGATCAACTGATACAAATGAAGTTGCACGTTGTTGCGATTGACTACTATGGACATGGTTTTACACCCATTTCTCAAAAAAACCTTTCAATCTATCACGTGGCAGATGATATCAAATTTCTTTTAGACAAAATGAATATCAAAAAAGCAATTATAGGTGGTTGGTCAAGAGGAGGTACAATAAGTTCTGCCTTTTACGATGCTTATCCAGAAATGGTTCAAGCTCTCATTTTAGAAGATGGAGGTTCTGTTGCCTGGGACTTTCAAACCAAAGCAGCTACTATTGAAAAAGATATAGCAGAAACGAAAGAATATTATAGCAACAAAAAAACACTGATTTTTAATACCGCTTTTGACGCTTATTGGTTTATGTACAACAATTGGGGGATAAAGGGAAAAGAAAACACAAAACTGAAGAAAGAAATCTTTACTTCTTACGCCCGCATAAAGAAAAATGTGAATGGTACATACGAAATAAACCCTGGTGCAGAGGAACTCACTGGTGAAAATTCTGCGGAAGAAAATATCGCAATTATCTACACCCCTTTTACTTCCAAAACAGCTTTTGGGGCTTCAACACACCAATTAAACCCAAAAATTATTTATCGCAATCTGAATAAACCTTTACTCCTTTTTGACCCTATTAGTAAAAATGATTGGTTTGATTTTGAAGAAGAAAATACCAAACTTACTAAAGAGCACCAACCTTTTATCATTCACAAGGTTTATGAAAATACCTGGCATGGCGTAAAAGACCAGCATCCAAACAAAGTAGCTAATGACATTAAAACATTTTTACTAAATAATAAGCTGATAAAGTAAACTGATTTTTAATACTCTTTCTGATTTTCAATATCGTACAAAATATATACAGTTCTTTTCTTAACTTTGATTCTCTGAAACGAATCTCTTTTATAGGAACCAATTAAGTCTTCCCTATTTTTAGAAAATTAGAGCACTTACTCTTAAATTTAGTATTGACTATAGATTTGTTCAATACCTAAAGTAGTTTGCTCTACATATTACTCTGACTACACAATAAGAATTGATCCACTATATTGAGTCCATTATTTTCCCGTATTTTAATGGAGCTACTATGGACTCCAAATGGACTTACAATGGAGTCAAGGCGTTTTCAGCTGCACTAAACTTCTTTGAACACAACCGCATCGTTTTGACTAAAATCTGTGAGCAATAAAATCTCTCGGACAATAATCAAATATACTTATAGCCTCATTAGGACAATAATGGTCATAACAATCAACCCTATCTAATACACTTAATGCTTTACAACCAATAATCCTACAAAAAATATTGCTATAAAAAGAAAAACATTTGCTTAAAAACAATCCCATTTCATTAGTAAAAAGCTCTTCTTTCAAAAGCAAAAATTGCTTAAATTTTTTCAACAATTTGCAAAAACAGGTCAATTCCTCCTTTGATAGAATATAATGATTAAACAAACTCCCTCTTAAATAGCTAAGAAATCCTCTTTTTTCAACATAACACTTAGCTGCATCAATATCATCATCTGATAAATTATAACAACCTTTAATATAAGTAACAATTTCTATGGGATCAATACTTCTTCTTTCATAAAACAACTTTAACTCCGTCCAAGATGTCCATCTACATCGATCAAGAGAAAGAGTCATTTGTCTGAAATAGGCGTAAAAAAAACCCATATCATTATAATCTATTTTATAACTTTTATTCATTCTTACTATGTATTTTAAACTACTTCAATTCTATTAATGAACTTATCATTTTTCAGTAATAATTACTAATGAACTATCCCGAGGCCGAGCCTCGAGGAAATCTTTTGATTATATAAAAAAGAGTGGTTAGAATTTCTTCCAACCACTACTACTACTTTATCCATTTTTTAATTGGTACAATATTACTTTTAATCTCTTTAGTATTCTGGACGTCCTTGCCGAGCCAACCAAGCATTAATTAAATCTCTTCCGAACGATCTGGTAATGCATCTGTCAACAATTCAGGCAAGCCTTTAAAGGTTTCACTACCTCTAAATTAAGGAAAAGTACGAAAAAACGCACAAATAAACATTTAACCAACTTACATATGATATTTAAGACAATATATATATCATTTTTATCTTTTATCTAAATAATTACTTGCTCATTTTATAGGCTTCCCTTTTTAGTTTTTCTAAAAAGTGCTGAAATTAATATAATTGAATAAGCAAACATAAGCCATGAACCAAATGTTTTACCATCACTCTCTAACATATTAGGAAATACATCTGCAAAAAACTTCACACATATCGTATCTAATAACATACCTGGTAAAACCATTATAACAGCAGCTTTTAAACTCTCAAGTTGTCCTAAATTAAATCTTCTAAATATACATATAGATAATAATCCTAAACTTGGTATTAATCCCAAATACAAAGCAAGCATTATTGGTACGCTATCCACAATAAAAAAATATTGTCCTGCAACACGGAAGACAATTGTAGCCAAAAACCAAACAGTAAAACCTACGATAAAACTCGTAGTAACATAATTCTTATTTTTCATCTCTATATATTTTTTTAACTATAATACACAAACATATCAATTTTATACAAGATAACAGTATCTCTATACTTATACTAAGTCGAATTATACATAGCAAATTTTAGTATATAATATAACTCATGGTTTGATGAAACTATAGACTATTAAAAACTGTACTTAGAAGATTCTTCTTTTAAAAACAATGCCACTATTTGACATAGTAATAAGGTATTATTCAACTAAACTCTCAATATTATACGGCATCCTCAACTTATCACAACATACGCATAATGTACTTTAAAAATTTAACCTAACTTTTAAAATATTAATAAAAAACAAACACACCAATAAATAATAAAACATAAATACTTGAAATTTGATATATATATACAACAAAACACAGAAATATATTAAATATTCACTAACTTTGAACCACCCTAAACTAACATCGCAATAATGAGTTTAATTTCCTTTAAGAAACTATTCTGGCTCTTTTTGTTTTTGTCCCTATTTCTATATTCTACTTCAGCAATAGCACAAATCACTAAGCAGACACAGATACAGATAGAGGCTCTTGCATATAGACCTCTTAATTCTTCGGATAATTTAATGATTGCAACAGACTCATTAAACAATACTTGGATAAAAGGGCAATTCCAAAAGAATTACCTCTATGCCCCAATTCTTTTTCAAATTCCTAATGCTCATATACCAGAGTATGATTTGTATATCTATAACTTTAATACACTACACCTTGTTCCTCCAAATTTAGACAGTCAAGAAGAATTTGTTAGAGGTAGATATGCACAACACTATATTATAACTGATAGTCAGACTTATTATCTTAATCTACGTCAATACCCTGTTGAAAATCTTCAAATAGTAGCTACTGAGAGAAGTCAATTTGGTTACCATGAAGCGCAACAATTATTATTTATAGGTTTATACTACGGTATTTCAATTATCTCAATGATTATAAATCTTGTCTTTTATATTGTATTTAAAGACAAGCGATTCTTGACCTATACTCTTTTGCAGTTCTGTATTTTTATTTCTTTGTTTTATGAAGATGGTATGTTCTATTATCTATCCAATAGCCAATGGCATATGCAATACCTACTATCTTGGAATATTCCTCTTACCTCTATGTTGGCATGTTTGTTTACTATTTACTTTTTAGATATTAAATCAATTTTTGAACAATATAAGATTATGTTTATTTCGCTATTTATATCGAGTTTTGTAATAACCATTATCTATAATATTTATCCTTATGAATTACTTCTAAATATTACAACTATACTAAGCTTTATAGCTCCTATATTTTGTTTGATAATAGCAGCAACACAATTTCGAAAAAATATCTATGCTCGCTTTTTATTGATTGCTTTTGGCAGTATTGTTTTATTTGGGATAGGTTATACTTTTTACATTAATAGCAATATGCAAGAGTTCACATACTTTAATATTAATGCTTTTAGATTAGTTAGTGCTATTGAAATTATTATTATCACTTTTGCGATTATTTATAAAGTAAGAGATCTTCAAAATCTCAATAATCACTATAGAGAAGAAATTAATACATATTTGCTTATGCTTGAGCAAAAAACGCAAGAGAATAAGAAAAGTATATCTACAAACAATCAAACAGATACACTAAGTTTATTGAGGATTCAATACAATTTGACTTCTCGTGAAACAGAAGTTTTAACTTGTTTATGGCAAGGGATGAGCAATATTCAGATATCTGAGAGATTATACATTTCTCTAAGCACTACTAAATACCATGTAAGTAATCTTTACAATAAACTTGATATAAAAAGTAGAAATCAAGCCCTGTCTTTAAAAAAGAAAACTAAAGTATAGTTTTCGTTTATTTATTAAAAAAGAGTGCTTTCTCATAAAAGCACTCTTACCTGATTTCTTTTAAGTCTTTCAGTTAGACTGAGGAAAATATATTTGTTGTTTATCTACGCTATTCTACTTCTCTATAATCTTAAATTCACTACGTCTATTTAAAGCATGTTCTGCAGCTGTGCAAGGTTCATTATCCTTACATCTATTAAGCAACATTGTCTCTCCCATAGCTTTTGTAGTGATTCGTTGAGAATCTACTCCATTTTTAATTAACCATTGAGCAGTCTGTTGGGCTCTTTTTTGGGATAAATCCATATTATAAGCAGCACTTCCTCTACTATCAGTATGGGATTGAATTTGAATTTTAATAGTAGGATAAGTCGTTAATACATGTTGAATCTTATCTAAAATAACTATAGCATCTTGTCGAATAACTGACTCATCAAAACTGAAATAGATTGGATCAAATACAATATTCTGCCATGGTTTATCCTTAAGTTGTAATAAAATATCACGTTGGACTACTGGATTATCTCCCTCAAACTGAATGACTAATGTCTTAGGATTATATCCTTCTGATTTGAACACTACTGTATATTGTTGTTCACAGATAAGATCATCTGTATAGAACTCCCCCATTTGATTAGTGTACAAAACACCAACTTTTGACTTTTGCTTATCATAGAGTTCAACCAAGCTATTGTCTAATGCTTTTAAACTTAGTTCATCCTTAACAGATCCTTTAAATATTGGTGCACATGTATTAAAATAATAGATATTATCTGATCCTATTTGTGCAGGTCTATTTGAGCTTAAGTATCCTTTATTAGTATTTGTTTGATAATAAGCAAAATCATCAAAGGCACTATTGAATTGTTCTCCTAAATTAATTGGATCGTTAGTAATTGCTTTGGTCTGATCTATAGGAAGGTCCACTTTAAAAATATCCAAACCTCCATATCCTAAACGAGCATCTGAAGAAAAAAATAGACTACCATCAGTTATAAAAGGATAGGTCTCTCTACCACTGGTATTAATCATAGGTCCCAAATTAATGGGATTCCCAATAGGCTTTAAATTCTCTAAGGCTATTTTGTAAATATCTGATTGTCCATACCCTCCAGGTCTATCTGATGAAAAATACAAATACTTTTCATCGCTAGACAAACTAGGATGAGCTGTATTAAAATCATCTGAATTAATAGATAACTCTTCTACCTGTCCCCACTTGCCTTCTCCTAATTTGCTAGCTTTGAAAATTTTAAGTAATGAACTATTCTCTTTATTGTATTTTTTCTTTCCTTTTTCACTTAAACTATTAGCCGTAAAAAACATCACTGAACCATCCTTTGTAAAAATAGCTGTCGAATAATTAACTGTGTTTAATTCACCTTGTAATACAAAAGGTTCAACCTTGTTTGTATGATCTGAATCTATTTGATACAAACTTGTAAAAGATTCATTAGTCCAAGGGTCAATTTGCTTCCCCTCTCTACTTCGAGAAGAAGTAAATATCGTTGTATCTCCCAGATTGGCAGCTCCAAAATCAGAAGAATCGCTATTATATTGAGCAAGGGCTAAACTAACAACTTTTTTATCCTTTGCTAATCCTTTATTATCGTGAACATAGTATTTTGCATCAGTTGTTGCAAAATCATTTGCCCATTGTTTTAATAGTTCGTCTGCCTTTTGGGTTTGTCCAACAGCTTTGAGTGTTTGAGCATACCTAAATAGATGAATTCCTTCTATCTTATTGTCTTCTATTTGTTCAAAATATTTTGCATACCAAGGATGAGCTTCTACCAACTTAGCATTAAAATAATAAGCATTAGCTAATTTTGCATAAACTGTAGCATCAGCCCTACCATTGTCTATAATACGTTTATAAGTATTAATAGCATCACTATAGGCATACTTTTCGATTTGTTTACTTGCTTTTTTCTCTTGTCTAATTTGACCAAAGCTAAGAGATTGCTGTCCTAAAAAAAGTAAAGCACATAGTCCTATATTAAGTAGTTTTTTGTTCATAGTACAGACTTTTAGAAAAACCTCGGCGCATTGGTACGCTTAAGTGAATTAAACAATTGAAATCTTATTAAAAACTCATGTGATCCTCCATTGTAGTGAGCAAGTTTAGTAGTCTCCATATCATAGTTATATCCTATAAACAAACCCTTTGTGATTTGAAAACCAACTAATGCGCTAACTGAAGCATCCCAACGATAGGCTAAACCAAGTGTAACCTTTTCCCTAAACAATACATTAGCGGATAAATCTACTTGTAAAGGTGCTCCTTGAACAGCTTTTAATAAAACAGCTGGCTTAAACTTCCAGGTTGGATTTATATCAAATACATACCCCCCAGTTAAGTAATAGTGCATCTGTTGACGCATAGTACTAATTGTATTGTCATCATAACGAGTCGTTGTTAAAAAATTAGGTATAGAAAAACCTACATAAGCCTTGTCTGAATACAAGAATACCCCTGCTCCAATATTAGGTGTAAACTTATTATCAACATTGGTCTGCGTTACAGGATCAGATGGATTAAACACATGTAATCTACTATAATCTACATCTAATAAATTACCTGATCCTTTTATTCCAAATGCCAATTGATACGTTTGATTAAGGTAAATAGCATAGGATAGATCAATTGCAAAACTATTATCCTTCATCACCCCTACCTGATCATTCGAAAAGTGTACACCTACACCTAAACCTGAATCTCCTATTGGAGATGTAACAGATAAATTTGCCGTTTTGGGTGCTCCTTCTAATCCTACCCATTGTGTTCTATACTGTCCATAAACAGTTAGCGCATCTAAACTACCTGCGTAAGCTGGATTTATATTAGCGTGATTATACATATACTGGGTATATTGTGGATCTTGTTGAGCAAACCCCACAGAAGTGACTCCCAAGCCAAGTAAAGCGCTAAAACTCCAAGTTTTTATAATTTGATATCGTTTCATCTGCTATTAAATTAGTGGGTGTCTAAATGTAAATAACCCGTTTTCTTAATCATTTTAGAACCATTTGCATCCTTATATTCATAAGATACAACATAGAAATATGTCCCTGTTGGCAACAATTCATCTTTGGCAACTGTTACTCTTCCTTGTGAGTAACCTCTAAAGACGTTAGTTGTTCCATTACCTAAAGCATCATAATTTGATGTTTCAAAAACCTTAATTCCCCATCTATTATAAATCTGAACAGTGTTGTTTGGAAACTTTGAGATATTATCTATTATAAAATAATCGTTCTTACCATCATCATTAGTTGATACCAAATTATAGATAACTACATCTCCTTCGATAATCCAATCTGTTTTAACAGTAGCTAACGTAAAAAAGCCATAACCTTTTACACTTGTAGGAGTAGTGATTTGTTTAGTGTTCAAATCCACGATTCCCCCTTCGTCTACCCAAAGCTGTAACTTATCATCCCATCGAACTATGTGTAGATCTTTTTCAGGGTTAATTAATAAATCTGGTGGAGTTGTACGTAAATCCCAACTAAGGGTTAAAACAATATCACTTACAGTATTATTTCCTTTGTCAATTAACCAATATTCTTTATTATTAATTTGATTAATTACACCTGAAAGTGTTGGTCTACTTCTAAAAAAAGATTGGTCATTAAAAATGTATTTCCCAACAAAAGCATCTGTTGCTTGTTTTGCATAGCTAATTGATGCAGGCCTATAAAATCCTTTATCTCCTTTAGGAAATACAAATGAATCTTTACCTATTTTTTCTATTACACCTTCTACGTGGCTTTGATCACTCACTTGTTTAACACTAGATTCTGATAAGAAACTAATCATTCCATTTGATAACTGTGTCTTACTATTAAGTAAAGAGTCAACCTTTACAATTCCTTGTTTAAAATCTGCTTGACCTGAAATATCTATATTGTTCTTTAAATCAAACGCAACTTTAGGTTGAGGGTTATCAAAAACAACATTATAAAAGCTACTCAATCCATCTCCGCTAATTAGTTGTTTTCCCTGTTCATTATCAATACGAGTAAATACTGTCGTACCAGTCTTTTTATTTGCTGTAATTGCAAATGTTCCATCATTGTGAAAATCACGATAATAATATACTTGTCCATCAGATATCACAGAGGCAGTTTCCAGATTAGAAAAATTATAATTTGTACTTAATACCCCTGTTGATCCAACACTCATCTTCCCTGCATTTACAAATAATTCATTATTGGAATTTTGCCCGTATAACATGATTGTTCCTATAAAAAAAGTCAATACATGCATTCTTATTCTTAAAATCTCTTCCATATCTATAACTATTTTCCTGCCGTACTTGGCAAAGCGGGATTACTAATAGCATTACACTGTTTTATCGATAATTGCATAGTATTAGAATAAACAATACAATTAGCTGCATTGCGAATTTTAACTCTAATAAATACTTTATCAATACTGGTGTTTGCGTGAGAAACTCTTAACTCATTATTAAGGGAAACCAATACATTATTAGAAAATGAAGTGTTTAATAAATCTTGCCATACTAAATTTTGTGCATCTAAGGCATACTGCCAACTAATTGTATCACCGTTCCCAATACTTCCACTATATTGAAGTGTTGCATCTGCGTTAGGACAGAACTCCCATTTATTTTGTAATGTACTAACTTGAGGCAAAGCACTAATTTCAATAGTAAACTTCACTCTACTGCCAAAACAACTTGAAGAACCACCTGCTACTCCCTCTGCAACATAATAGGTATAAAGACCAACCTGTGTTGGATTTGGAACACTACTTAAAGGTGTTGTAGAAGTTAAACTGTCAAAATAATATAAAATTAAACCTCTTTGTTGTCCTCCAGTAGAGATCTGAGCATTAACATTATAGGATTCACCCAAACATACTTTAATCGAATTAACTGTAGGTTGAGTTGTAATGTTCTCTAAGAGTATTTTTAATTTTAAGTAACATCCTACTTGAGCCCCTGGTACAATTGCATAAAATAATTGTCCTGTTGTATTCACTGGAAAATCTCCAACAACCAAAGATGTTTCATATCCAGATACTATAGGTTCTTGACTATAAAATTTTGTCCCAGCAGGATAATAACTCACAATATCACTTCTATTTATCGCATTTGTAACACTACCACAAAACACTTTAAACAGCTTTGCTCCTTCAGGGCTTAATGCTGGGCAACTGGCCAGAAAATCATTACCTAACACAATGTTTAATTTCAAATCATCAAACACAGCAGCGGAACATAAACCTTGCGTATATTCCCTAACTAATGGTGCATTTACAGTGTTTCCTGATGTTAAACCAATACCTGTTACTTTCCCATTTAAACTCGCATTTAGCATACAGTTTGATACAGAACTTGTTAATAACACACAATCATTACTAACCCTTAGTCTATAATTTAACTTACCTAAAATATTAGTCAGACTTCCTGCGCTTAAATTCTTATCAAAAACCCAAGTAATTTTTCCTCCTGGAGTAATTGTTGGATTAGCTGAATTAGGATGAGACCAAGTAAAAGTTCCTTTCACATCTAAACTTTGATCAATATTTGCTGATACAAAATGCATTGTTGAAGGAATATTAATCTCTAATTTACCATCCTTAATAGCCTCACTTCCCTTATTTCTCAATGCTATTTCAAAATCCAATAATTGATTAGGTGAAATGTTAGAATTTTGAGTAACATTACTTGTTAGAACTTTGTTTTCTGCTTCAACATCTGGAACATAAGCATCTACTGCAAAAGTTATATTATAAATAATGTAGGTATCTTGTGAGGTACCAAATCTAAAACTGGTAGAGGTCTGTCCATTATTAATAAACTTATTATTGGTATTACCTAAATCGAACATAACTATATCTGTCCCATAATTATTTGTATAGTTAGGTATTCTTGTATTAGGAGAAATCAAAACTGAAGAATTGAAAAAATTATCTGAAGTATTTGAGCTATGTTTTAATAGTTCCCAATCAGTAGTATTTCTCAGCTTAATTTCAAATGAATCTCCTTTAATAGGATTATCTCCTTCACCAGCCATCATTCCCATCTTGATATTAATATTACCACTTTGAGCAGCTCTAAAACCAGAAACATCTAAGATTCCTGTTTTATATTTACTATCTTGACTTTCTATATAACTATACCCATCAAAAACAGTAATATCTCTCCATTTCATTAAAGGATTTTCATAAACAATGACCATTCCCCAACCTCCAAAGTATCCTACAGCATCTCCATCACCTTCACTAGTAGCTACATCTGCTACACTATAAGATCCCCAAGCATTAGTTCCCAATGCCAATACCTTATCTGTGATATCTGCATATGAAGTATAAATCCCATCCTCCGCTGCTGCACCTTTATAGATACCATTGGCTGTGATATTTTGATACGTAGATTGTCCTGGTAGTTTGAGTTTTACTTTAGACTTGTCTAATCCATTACCTAATACATTTGCATTACTATTATCTCCTCTTCCTGACCAATAAAGTCCAACATAGACAATCTTAGTACAAGATAATTCATAACCTGTTGGATGAACTAAATTAGAAGAAGAAGAATTCTTTATACTTGACAACTCTCCTGGTAATTTATAAAAAGTCATATAACCATTTCGTCCATTATCTGCTGCTGCTGAAGAAGGATTACTGCTCCATATTCTTCTATCAAATAAGTTAGCATTACCAATCATAGTAAAGTCACCTCGAAGATTGTAAATACTCTTATTCGTATAAGGATTGGGTGCTAAGCTTGATGTACGTAATGAAAAAGGTACTTTATTTTTTACTTGTCCTATAACATTGCTTACCATAAATAGGAGCAACAACATTGTAAAAAAATGAGTCCTTTTACCTATCCATTTATTTTTTGTGTTCATCATGTTACCTATTTTGTTCCATAATATTACTTACTACAAATATTTCTTGACCTTTTCCTTGATTCAGTTTAATAAACTCATTCTGAACTTGAAGCACATCACTCGATTTAAAAGAACTTAATACAATGTATTTTAGTTTTTTAAATATCGATAAATCAAAGACTACATTATTTATCTTTGAAACTTTGCTTAAATTAATTACCATCACTGTATAATCAGCAGCTTCTTTTAATAACTTAGGATTGTTTTTTATTACATCAGAAGAGAAATAACCCTCCATAAAAAGCGTTTCTATATGAGTACTTGATTCTCTTAAAACATTCTCATTACTCCCATCTTGGTATAAACTGGTAAAAGAATATGTCCCTTTAACTTGTTTGTTTAATTCGTTATATTCGTTGGGTGGCAAGTTCTTTTTTTCATCTTCCCAAGTCGTACTTGTGACTTTCTGAGCCATTGCGTTAAAGCTAAAAACACAAAGACATACAATTAATATTTTCACTCTCATGTCTATACTTTTAAAATTAACGCATTGAAAATACAATGTTCATAAACGATCCTGTTGTAACATTAGCAGTAGAACTTACCTCATAAGTAAGTAGCCCTTGTTCAGTAAGTTGTAAATTAATAAACACACTACTATCTACATAAGTAATAAAGAAATCTAAATCAGTAACATTAATCACAGGTAAAATAGCTCCTGCACGATTTGCAATTACAGGACTACCAAACTGCGCTTGGTAAATTGCATACAAATCAACAGTTCCCTTTCTTGTAGCATTACTAAAAGTAACTCCACTTTGTGTTGTTTGTCCTTCTGCTGTTGGCAGTAATACTGATGGCATATAAAAGAACTTAGGCATTGCAGATTTTACACTTACATCATAAGTAGTTGTATTTTGATTTATAGTTGGAGCCACAATTACTCCTCCACTACCAGTAACTTGCGTAACTTTCTGATTATTCTGTACAAGTGTTGTTTGACTTGTCCAAAGTGGTTGCCCTGTAGCACTTGTCACTAATACCTCCGAATTACCAGCATTTGCAATATCCTCAGGTAAAATTGTCCCATCTAATATTTTAGCTGATGTCACAGCTCCTGTTTTTATATTAGCTACAACATCTTTTAATAAAGCTGTAGAAGCACCTGCAGATAAATCCAAATCAGTAGAGGTTAATGCCTTTGCACTTAATACATTCTCTACTTCTATCTGTGGAGTAGTTGCTTTCCACACCTGTTCTGATTGATTATAAGTAAGCACTTGTTTATCTACTGGAGAAGTACTACTTACATTTACATTTTGAATGGCTACAACTTTATTATTATTTAAAGCACCTACAACATCACCTACAAGTGTAATTGTAGTTGGATCTACAGCTACTTGATAAGTCGTTGTGTCATTTGCTACTGTAGGTGTAACTATTGTACCAGTACCTTGTGTGACAATAGTCTTTTGTTGCGCGTCTTGAATTGCTTGTTTACTAACATTAACTTTATAAGTCGTATGATTATTAGTTACTGAATTGCTAACTGTTGTATTTACACCATCTTCTACAGAAGAGTTTTTTTGTCCAACATTAATTACTGACTGTAAATCAATAGCTAAAGAAGCAACATTATTCACTGACGTTACTAACTCTGTTCCGTTTAAAGTATTTTTTACTTCACCCACAATAGTTGTAGTAGAAGGTTTTGTATTTACAGTAGAAGTAAGTTGATTACCAACTCGTTCTATATTATTGGTTGTATCAGGTACCAAAGTACTTTGGTCAATCCACTGTGTTTGACTGTTTTTTGTAACAAGTACTTGGTTCTCTGTTCCTGGTGTTATTGATAAACCTACATCTTTCAAGGATGCTCCAGAGCCTCCTGTTACTGTAATTCCACTACCTGTTATGTTCTTAGTAGATTGTACATTACTATCATCAAGTTCTACAAACGAAGAGACATTGTTAACTGTACTGGTAATTTTATTACCTGTTAAATCAAGCTCATTTGTTGTAGTTGGAACTAAAGTACTTTGATCGATCCACTTTACTTCACCAGTACTATTAGTAATCAATACAGTATTATTTGCACCCGCTTCAATCTTTGAAACACTTAATAGTCCTCCAATTTTATTAAGTTCAAAATTTTCTTGATTAACTGTTAGTGTTACATCTTTTAGAACAACTCCGCTTCCACTACTAACTGTTAATAAATTATTTGCTGAATCGAGTAATTTAGCATCAATTTGACTATAATTTAATTTTTGATATTTGACAGTTCCATCATTTTGAACAACAGGAACCATAGACTCTTGACTAACTGTAGCCCCTAATTTATCTTGAGTAACTGCTTGAGATTGGATCATTTCTTTCGAAATTTTATCTACAAGATTGATTGTTGAAGGTACTCCATTAACTGTAGAGGTTAAATCACTTTGATTTAAAGTTAGTGTATTGGTGGTAATACTTTGCAAGGCTGACCAAATTACTTTTCCTGTTGCATCAACCAATAAAATATCTCCAGCCTGACCACTTTGTAATTGGTTTAGATTCAAGATACCTCCAATATTTTGCAAGCTTAGAGCAGGTTCATTTACATCTAAATCCACTTCTTTTAAAACAGCCCCTACTCCATTGGCTACAACAATCTTATCATTACCTTTTAATGTTTTTGCTCCGATAATTGTTGCTATATCAACATTTAAGGCTCCTGAATTGTCTACTGATAAACCACTGCCTGGTTTTACCACTCCCAATTCAGTACTTGTTGCAGGTTTTACTTCTAAGGTGTAGGTCAATATATTCCCATTTATCTGGCTACTAACTACTATGTTTTTAGAATCCGCAGCATTAATACGTGTGATATCTTGATTATCCTTAACTATTTGTGCAATATCTATAAGATGTACTTGTCTATCTTCATCAGTAAAACTCAATACTTTTGTTGTTGCATTGTACTCTAACTTGGTTAATGTCTCCTCAGTATCAACAAAATTCTTTAAAGTTTGATATAACAATATATCTAACTTATTAGATATTACATCAGTCAGATCACCTATAACAGTAATATTTGAGGTAACACTTTTCTCATTTGTGTAAGTATAATTACCTGGTTTATTCTTAACTAATGTCGTCTCTGTTTCATTTTTATGAACAAAATCTGAAATATTCAAAACAGTTAAACCTCCTTTTTCATCATAAAAAGTAATTGTTCCTGCATTCAAATCTTGTACAATCTTTGTCAATGTTTCAAATGACTTGACTGCACCTTTTATATCTACAGTAACAATCTGTTCCTTTTCATTGGAATAAGTCATCACTCCAGTTATAGGTTCATAATTTAAGATTGTCAATGTTTCATTAGCCTTGACAATTGGCTTAAAATCAATTTCTACTTTGCCCCCTTGTTCATTGATGTGATAAAAAGTATTATTCTGATACAAAACATTACCTTCTGTATTTCTAACAATATTCTTAATAATATTTGTTACGTCGCCTCCTTTAGTGATTTCTTCAAAATAATTAATGACTATCCCAGGAATTTCTTTTTCTATAACTAATTTATTCCAAAGATCATTATGCCAATAATAATATCCTATACTCAGTTGGTTAGTTGCATTTGTATTATAAACTAATAAACTTTCAACATTACCAGCAGTAATAGTTGTTCTATCTGTATTATTTACCAATGCAATATTAGGAATCAACAATCCTCTATTGTTTGAAACCACTGCAAGTTCCGCCGATTTATTGGGTATGGTTGTACCAACCCCTACTTGAGCGTTAGCTGCCATAGCTACCATTAAGCAAGCTACTGATAGTAATTTTTTCTTCATGATCTTAAAGTATGTATTAGACTAAATTGTTCTCAACAAAATCAAAGTCCATCCGCTTTATTTTGTTAGAACAAATTTTTTAAAACGAAATGTTAATTCAGTTTCATTTTATTGGAATCATACAGTAAAACACATGAGAAATAGAATAGTTGTCCTTTTTAAAAGCTATCCTAAAAAACAATAACAATCTAATAATAAGAATATTAAAAAAAATAAAAACTATACTTTTGAGTACAAGAAAAACTACCCATAGAAAAATTGAAACCGTACTTTATTTTTAAAGAAAAATCTTAAATAGAAAATAATATGAACAAGAGGGACATACTCTTATTACGCAATACATCAAGTTTATTGATTAAATCCCCCCCGAAAACCGAGTCTTTCTTAATTTAATCAAAAAGAATATTAATCTAATTTAACACTTTTTCATTATCCAAAAAAGATACTTTTTGCTTTTTTTAAGAAAAAAAACAACGCCATAACTCAGCTTATCAAATTCTAAATAATCATATCAAGCATATAAAACCTGAACCTAAATTTAGTCTACAGGCTTATATCATACGTCTACTCCACCTAAAATTTTCACAGACTTGTACTATACTTAAAAACAAATTTCTCAAACTCTTGATTTCTATTTTCCATAATAGATCCATGACCAAAACAGATAATACGAGGATGTAAATTCGCTAACTTTTGAAGAGATTGAATATTTTTCTGTTGATCTGAGGTAAATATGTTGGGTGGAAGATGTAAACCACTTATTGTAG
>JAITMD010000015.1 GCA_031277535.1 Flavobacteriaceae bacterium | reverse complement strand
AAAGTAATTAATGATTTCGTTATAATGTACATTAAAAGTCTTTAAAACGGTATTAAAATATTTGATTGAAGCCTTTTCAATGTCATTAAACCAATGAGCAAGTTTAGTCATAGCTATTTATTTATTTTTAAATTATATATGCTTCTGAGATTATTAGCTAGTAAATACGGGATCAAATGAGTTATCTTTATTTTGAAGCATTTGTTCTGAAGTTACAAGTAATTGAATGGAGTAATGGTACTGCTGTATATTATATTTGTTTGTGCCGTAATATTTCACTTTTTAATTATAATTATACATAGATTACCAATATTTTTCATATCTATGTTAGCAGGCTTAATATTGTATCTTTTTGATTATTAATTAACAATCAAAGAAAATTTATTACTTTCAATTAAAAATCTATTCGTATGGAAAAGAAATTCTGTGATGAAACCAACTATCCAAAAATAGCGTTAGTAATGACTCTTGTTTTTATGTTTATACTATGTTATTCATTATATGTAAATTATGATAATAAAATATTTTTCTTGCTACTATTAAGTGTATTTATTATTATAATTATTGCTGCTTTTTGGATTTATACTACTTCTTTAATCATTAATCTTTCTAAAAAGGGAATTGCTTATGAATTGAAGTCATTTTTTACTGAGAAAAATTTTATCCCTATGGAGGATATTATCCAAATAGAATTAGTATCACTTGATTTTACAACTAGATTTGGTGGTTGGGGAAAAAGAAAGCATAAAAATGAAATTGCT
Source organism: Flavobacteriaceae bacterium (assembly GCA_031277535.1). Lineage (GTDB taxonomy): Bacteria > Bacteroidota > Bacteroidia > Flavobacteriales > Flavobacteriaceae > Flavobacterium. The sequence goes on along the minus strand of JAITMD010000015.1, from coordinate 2,147 downwards.
TATATTTTTAATAATAATTTTTTTTTAGAAATTAAAACACTCTCACAGGTCTATTATTTCTCAATTTCTGATAATAAAAAAGAGGAATGTCTGAAATTTATTAAAAACCTAAATGAGTAACATATGATATAAGCCTCGTTAAAAATGAATTAAACAATAAAAAGAGAACATAATTAAGATAAAAACCACAAAACACACTGCAATCCAACATATAGATGTATAAAAAACAACTATTTATGTCAAATATCTATTTTATCTATACCTCAAATAACTTTTCAAAATATTCGACATCTTTAATAAAATTGTTCAATATTTGTCCCTTTGGGATTTTTTTTATTTATAACTCCTTCTTATTATCAATTTGGATAATTAAAATAACACTACCTTTAGTTCCATAAACACATTATATTACCCACATCTAAAATTCAAATGGGAAGAGAATTAGACTACTTAGTAAAAATAGAAGGAAACGAAGCAATCTTAGACCGCTTTATAGAAGCCATATTCAACAATACTTGTTTGGTTGCAGATAATTATCCTTCTCCTTATGTATTAGAATCAGGTGAACGATTTTACAATGGTACTGTAATTGACTATTTTTTTCAAACAACTCCTTTCTCTGAGGAAAAATACACTGCCTTTTTTGAGAAATTAAGAGCTTTAAGTGGGTTCGATAGTTATTACTATACTTTAGGCGAGAAACTAAAAAAACTAATCTCTACAGTATTTCCACAAGTAAATATTAAGGGTAGTTCGTTAAAAATAGATACCAAGCAAGAACTTCCTCCCCTAACCCAAGAACAAGATGAAATACTTCGTTTCTTGTGTTACTTGGCTATTGGACATATAAAGTATGACGCCAGTTATGCTACTATTACTGCCAATGAATACTTTGATTTAGCCAAACGTCTTGGTTCTAAAAGAGTAGATGAATTGCATCAATATGGTTCTGGAACAATTGCGTCAGAAATAATCACTTTTCAAGATGCTCAAGTCAATTGTACAGCCAATGATGTATTAGCAACAATAAACATAATTGTACAAGACGACACAGAAGACACCTATCGAAAAGTATTAACCTATATCAATACACTTTTAAAGGATGATTTCCCTAAAAGTTATGCAATTGAATTTACAGGTCCAAACTTAAAAGATTTAGAGGTAGATAACCTGCCTGAATGTGGTCAGAGATATTTATTTGCTACTGCTGTACAATATGAATCACTACACCCATTGCTGGTAGAGTATATCAATACTGTAATGAAAAAATGGGAATGGTACACTAATATAGATGAAGAAGTTTGTACAATGCCCTCTACCTTTGCTGTTATGGCATTAGGTTTATGGGATAAACGTTATTTTGATCTTCTAATCAATTATTATCAGGTAGTAGATGGAGAACATCAATCTATACATCAATACTATACCTTACCATTTTTACAAAAATATGGTATAGATTCAGAAAGTATTAAAGTATATATACAAGGGGTTCTGTCTATGCAAGAACAACCGCATGAAGAAATATATGCTACTTACTTTACTTCTATTGAAGCGTTAAAACTACTTTTGGATAGTAAAGAGCACTTTGCTACTTATTACTTCTCTGAAGAAGATATTGCTGATTTTGAAGATAGTGGTACTGAAGTTGAAGAAATGGCAGAATATTGTTGGGAAAGTGTGATGTATACCACTTTTGGATTAGAAGACAACTATACCTCTATTACACAAGGCTGGAGTACAGAAGCAATAACTCTTTTTAATCAATTAACAGAGACTTCTGAATAAATCATAGCCTTATTACACCTTAGAATACAAGTGTAATAAGGCTTTTCTATTTTATTTTCAATCAATAATTTCTTTATTAATTGAAAGAATTCTTGTCCTTTCAAACAATAAAGACAAAAGAAGCATTAAATATTACACAAAAAGAATACACAATAACTACTTATTAATCAATAAACAAGAAGTTTTAAAGCTTTTTATTATTAAAAAAGTTTATTTATTAGTTGTATTATAAAAATAAACACTCTATATTTGCACTCGCAATACAGAAGTAGTATTGCAGTCTATATCAAGACGCTCGAGTGGTGGAAGTGGTAGACACGCTGGACTTAAAATCCAGTGAACAGTAATGTTCGTGCGGGTTC
>JAITMD010000014.1 GCA_031277535.1 Flavobacteriaceae bacterium | reverse complement strand
GCTTTTTTTCCTCAAAATAACGCGATGAGAATCTTTTATAAAATTCTGAAATCTCAAATACAAGATTACTAAAACAAAAAAAAATAAGGCTGTCTCTTTTTATTTGAGACAGCCCCTTTGTTTTTATATTTATTCTTGTGTTTTAAACAATAATTTATCTCCTATATATACTGCAACGAATGTAACGAAAGAAGGTATTAACCAAGGTACATCATAACCGCTTAGAGGGAGTGATGCTATAAATTTATCAACATTTGTAGCATAATTAATAAAATCGTATTTATAACTTATAAAAGCACTAAACTGTATCAAAGCAAAAATTGTTGTAGCAATAATAGCTCCTACAAAAGGGGCTTTTCTTTTAACAATACGACCAAACGCAACCATATATATAATAAGAGTAAGCGTGATTGGATATATGATACCTAAAAAAGGTGCTGCATAATCAATAATACTATCTACTCCTTTAACAGCAAGAATTGCAGAAAACACACAGGTAACTATAACAATGAATCTGTAACTCAGTTTTCCTTTTGTTAACTGATTAAAGAATGTACCTGTTGCACATACCAAAGCAATAGCCGTGGTCAGACATGCTAAAGCAATACACAAAGCCAATGCCATAGTACCTTGCTTTCCTAATACCCCATTTGAGATATGTAGCAATAACTCTGTACGTTTCAAACTATCACTTATTTCATAACCTGAAGTAGCTCCTAAATAAACTAATCCACCATATATGATCAATAAACAGAAAATAGCCACAGCTCCAGACATAAATGTTACCTTAGTTTTGTCAGAAATACTAAGATACCCCTTGGCCTTAACTGCTGAAATAATAATCCCTGCATAAATAACAGATGCTAATACATCCATTGTTTGGTACCCTTCTGAAAACCCTTTTCTAAAAGCATCATCATTAGTACGTTCAATTAAAGCGGCAGTGTCCAACGGATTCATAATCCCCATCACAACTAATGTAATCAATAAGATTAATAATAAAGGGGTAAGATACTGTCCAATAATATCAACTACTTTGGACGGAGATATAGATAATAATAAGGTAACACCAAAGAAAACTATAGAAGAAACAATTGGATTAAAGTCTGGCCAAATTGACAAAACTCCAATTTCAAAAGTAGTTGCTGCAGTACGAGGAATAGCGACTAATGGGCCAATACTTAAAATAATTGCTGTTGCTAATATCCAACCTAATTTACTATTTATACGCTTTCCTAAATCAGTGAACTCATCACCCGAAAAAAGAACTGCTAATATTCCTAAAAAAGGAGCCAAAATAGCTGTAATTGAAAAACCACTAACAGCAGCGTACCAATCTCCTCCTGTTAAAAGTCCAATAATAGGTGGTAAAATAATGTTTCCTGCGCCGAAAAACATAGCAAAAAGAGCGAAGCCTATAACAAGCGCATCTGTGAATTTATTACTTTTCATTTATTATAATTATAATGGTTTGGTAAAAATACCTAAACAAAACACATACCAACACCTGTGGAATATCATATTTTGTTCAAAAAAATACTGCTTAATTTATAAATATCGCACAATATAGTAAATAATTATTCCATTATATATAAAACAAAAGGTATCTTTCAAATAAAAGAATCACTTATTTACTCTTAAAAAAAACCATAAATTGTAACATCCTATAAAACAAAAAAATATGTCTTTCAAAGTATTGTTCGAAACACAGCGGCTCTTAATCGTCAAAGCATTGACTAATGAACACCTAACTCCTTTATTGCCTATTTACAATGATGTAAAAACAATGCAGTACATTCCGTCTAAAAGAGATACACCATGGACAATACAAGACATTAAGGACAAATACAATATAAATCAAAAACTATATACAGATGGCTTAGGGTTGTATTTGATTTACCTCAAAAAAGAAGGTAAAAATGAGTGCATAGGAGAATTGTGCTTACTAAACTATGCTTCTAACACAGCATTTGTAGAAATTGGTTACATTATTCATCAAACTTATTGGCGACAAGGATTAGGAACAGAACTAATCTTAGCTACCCTAAAATATATTCATGAAAATGTACCTCAACGCACTAATGTAATAGCTCAATTATTTGAAAAAAACATAGCATCTGCTCAACTACTTTACAAAACAGGTTTTAAGTTTCAATCAAAAGAAAAGTTACAGCATGGAGAGTATAAACTAATTTTTCACTATGACTTATAGCCTTTTATTTTTATATCAAAAAAGCCATTTTCAATAATACATTTTTACGACTTACCAAAGGACATCTGACCATTTGAAGCATTAATTTCACCTTATCAAATCATTAACATTTAACAGTAAAAACACCGATTTAACACGTAAAAATTCACTTATCAAAGTATTAGTAACATATTGTAATCAATAATAATGTAGACAAATAAAAAAACCACTAATTTGAAGAAAGGTTTAGAAAAAAAACGATTATACACTAAATAACACCATTTAAAAAAGATAATAGACAATTTAAGCTTATATAATTTTAGTAATTTTACTTCACAATATAACAAATCAAATATCAATTTAAAAAAAAACAAAATAGCAGGCTTAATATGAAAATGATGTAAACTATTTTTTTAACATAGACGAATCTATTCTAATCCCTATACATGAGCAGATTTTTCTTCTAAACTTCACCATTATGACAAGTTTAAATCTTATCGAAGTAAAACAGGATGTCAACGAATCAGTTGAAAATTCTGCACTGCAACAATTTGATATCTTCACTTTACAGGAAGATAGTAAAAACGTTGTTCCAAACAAAAGTAAAACACATTACAAAATTTCGTACATCGAATCAAATTGTAAAATATTTTACGGGTCTGTCACAAAAGAATTTCAAGGTCCTATCTTGTTTTTCTCGAATTCTATTACCTCTTTTTCGTTAGAAACAAACTCAGAAAAACAAAAAGGTTTTGTTTGTTATTTTGACAACAACTTTTTAGGGTTCAAAGGAAATGTATTAAAAACAACTTTAACGCATCTAAAGAACAATCCTATCTATAGTTTAACTTCAGAACAGAATATGTTGATATCTTACTTGTTTCAAAAAATGAGAGAGGAAAGTCAAAATTCTTATGAAGAAAAGTTTGAGATTATACGTAATTATATTGAGATTATTATACATCAAGCTAATCGCTTTGATGTTCTATTTCAATACAAAGCAGAGAAAAAAGCAGCAAATAGACTTTGTTCTCAATTTTTAGAACTATTGGAAAGACAATTCCCTTTAAAGAAAAAAAGAGACATTTTAAAAATGAGAACACCTCAAGACTTTGCTCAACGTTTAGATGTACATACTAATCACTTGAATTTTACACTAAACAATGTATTAGGAAAAAGTACTTCTTCTATTATACAAACTCGTATTCTATTAGAAGCTAAAGAATTACTTAAAAACCCTACTTGGAGTGTATCTGAAATAGCTTATTGCTTAGGATTTGAATATCCAACCTACTTCTCCAGTTTCTTTAAAAAGAATACAGGAATGACTCCTAATGAATTTAGAAAGCATTTAAAATAATACTAAAGAGGGTGTCCCAACAGGTCACCCTCTTTTATTTTCAATATGTTCTGTCCCAAAGTAGACACATAAATATCCTATTCTACCTTTTTGGACAACTTCTTTTTTATGTTGTACTATCGTGTTCTGTATATGTTTGCAACTGCCAAATACTCAAATTCTCAATGGCGCGTGTACATCCAACATACCATTCATAGGGTGTTAATTTATTAGGTGCGTCAACAATCAATATTACATTCTTTCTTTCTAAACCTTTAAACTTTACAGCTGTTGTGTATTGAAGCTTTGTTGGTTTTAAAGCTAAATTATCAATCGTTAGTTCTTCCATACCAATATCAATGATAATATCTGCTACATTATTTCTGCGTTGCCACACTTTACTTTGAACCAAAACAATTACATCTTCTGCTTCTAAAGATGATAAAGAATCATGAATATTTGCAATCACTTCTTCCATCGCCTCTTGTAATTCCTCACTACTATGGAATAAACGCAAATCAATCTCATCATATTCTTGCGTATGCACAGTTACATCTTCCCACTCTTCTGGATTAGACTGTATATCTTCTGCAATTAATCGTATCTGAGACTTTTGAGCACTTCTTTTTACTTTGTGCAATTTAAAATGAGTAAAATATTCTTTTAAGAAATAAGCATAATTAGACACATCTCTTCCAAACAATGAAAAACCTTGATCTAAGTCATACAACAACATGATATTCCCTTGCTTTAATCCATTTTCATTACCACATAATTTATGCATTAATAAAGGTAGTCCTCTATCAAAAAGATCTTGTGCCTCATCAATAATCATATAATCATAATTTGGCATTGCTCTTTTTTCTTGTAAATAATCAATTGTTTCTTTTACTATACAAGCTACCTCATCAGGATCTAAGTAATAAAACATTTTATTCTCTGCCTCTGGATGAAATGCACTGACAAAATCAATAACAGTATAACAATCAATCATCACCTTATCTGCTTTAAATCGCAAATCATTATAACCACATAACAAACTATTCCAACAAAGATATATCCCTTTGCGCTCTGCACGCATTTCAGCATATCCAATAGCCATACTTGTTTTTCCTGTACCGGGTGCCCCCTCAATCATCAAACGAGGGTTATCTGCTAATGAATACAAGAGATCTAAATTTCGTTCTTTCAGCCATTCTAACGAATCGCCATTATGAAATACATTAGTATCTGACACAATAGGACTAAAAGTATGTTTGATTGTCTCTATTTCTCTTGTACTTAATGTTCCAAAATGAATAGGATGAATACTCTCCAGTTTGTTCTTTGTATACTCATAAATATGAAGCAAGAAGTGTTCTATATTCTTATACTTCTCCTCTTTCGTATACTCACTATAAATTATCTTCGTATCATATATTGTGTTCTCAATAGGAATTTTTGTTGTTGGAAAAGTCACTGCTTCACAAAACTGTACATGCTTAAAGTTTGGGAATACCTTATTCATCAAAGTATACTTATACCCTTTTACTTGCTCAAAAGGATTTTGTGGTAGATATTTTTTATGTCTACCATCATCAAAACAAAAGCGTCCTTGATCAACAGAGATATTTCCTCCTTTTACCTCCATCACAATAATACCAAATTTAGAAACTACAATAAAGTCAATTTCCGCATCTGCTTTTGCACGTTTTATCATTGAGTTATCATGAAAAGGCAAGCGCATACTATACCATACATACCAATCAATTTCACTATTTGACAAACTATCTACCAGATCTTTATAAATTAAAAACTCTCCATATGGTATTTTAACTCCATCAATCAGCATCTGTTCTAATTCATCTATAGGGTATTCTGGATATATCTTTAAAGGCATAACAAATCTATTTTTTCACAAGTATCTAATTTACGGCAATTAGCTCAATAAATAACCACTACAATGAAAAAAGGGAAGCTTTTACAAACTTCCCTTCTACAAAAAAAGAACAATCATTTTTAATTTAAAACATCATAATCATCAAAATGAAAAACAGATCAATTAATCTTCATCATCGTCTGATCCGATACCTTCAATAAACCCTTTGATAAACCCACCAACAAAGTCACTCCAAAAATCTTCTAATAAGTCATTTTTCATATCTACTACTTTTAGTTGTTATTGGCAACAAAGAAAAAGCACATGACTGTCATACCACACCAATCCATAAAAAAAGTGATTACTTCATTCAAAATAATCACTTCTTTTATTTTATTCTCTTGGAAAATCTGGTCTTCTCATCTTAAATCGACTACCAGACAACGACTCTAAAAATGCTACTATATCCTGAACTTCTTGTTTCGTTAACTTTAATGGTTTCATCAACGGATCTGTTACAGGGTACAATGGATCAGCTGTTTTTTGTTCTGGTTTAGGATCAATCATATGCATCCCACTATTATAGATATTTACAATTCCTGTCAAATCATCAAATAATCCATTGTGCATCCAAGGTCTTGTATTTAATAGGTCTCGCAACGACGGAGTTTTAAACTTACCTACATCATTGGCATCCTTTGTAATCTCATATCTTCCCAAATCTTGAAACTTACGCTTATAATACGTTAAACCTATATTGTGAAACTTATCATCTGTCAGATCTGGACCGTTATGACAGTTCATACATCTCCCTTTTGTTCTAAACAAATGCATTCCATAAATTTCTTGGTCTGTCATGGCTTTGTAGTTCCCACTTATAAAAGCATCTACTTTACTTGGCTGACTTTTTATTGTACGCTGAAAAGTTGCAATAGCCCCTACTATACGTTCATAGGTAATTTTATCATCACCAAAAGCTTTTTCAAAATAAGGTTTGTATCCTTTTACCTTTTTCAGTTTGGCAGGTAATAACTCTACATCCATTGCCATTTCGTTATGAGCTGTTAAAGGGCCTTTTGCTTGTTCTTCTATACTATTTGCTCTTCCGTCCCAAAAGAAAACACTTCGATTGGCAATATTATACAAACTTGGAGTATTACGCATCCCTTGTAGATGATCATTTCCTAAAGCTACTGTTCTTCTATCTGTCCATCCCATTTCTGGATCGTGACATGTGCTACAAGAAATCTGATTTGACTTTGAAAGCTTAGGATCAAAAAACAACATTTTACCTAATATCACTTCAGGCTCGTCTTGTTTTTTAAAAAACAAAGAATCCCTCTTAAGTGCTGCCATTTCATTCCATTCTACTCCTTCATCTATAGTAGGTTTTGGCCACTCTGCAATTGGTTTTTTATAACTATCTACAATTTCTTGATATGCAGGATCATCACTACTAAGTACACGTTCAAACACAGAGGTAAAACTAAATAACCCTAATAAACTCCCTACTCCAACTAAAAAAACTACTCTTTTCATTCTTTATTCTATTAAAATACAACTCCTACCGTAAACCCGATATAGTTATTATCTTTTTCTGTTTTAAACTTTACTTGATTATAATCTACACTAACATAAAAAGGCAATCCCTTTTGTTGTAAGCTATACATCGTAGAAACACCCCATGTAATATAGTCTGTTTTATAGTACTCGTAGTCGTTCAACAACCAACTTTGTATTGACTCTTTAGTATCTTGCAAGCCTAAATTCACCTCTTCTTTCACTACTTTTCTATAAGCGATATAAGGTTTTACACTAAGCTGAGAAATACTATTCAGCGCTTTACTATATTCACCTTTTACGCCTACATAAGCATAAGAATAATTTTGATACTTATTTGACTCCTTTACCTTCTCTTTCGACTCTTCAATTTGTACAAACGGATTAGCTCTTATCGTGTAGTTGTCTTTCAACAAATGAAAATATCCTTCTACAAGGTGTGATGTTTTGTTATTCTGGTAATTCTGTTTTTCCAATAGCCTCTCAACTTTCTTATCAAGGTTGGTATAGTAATAATCTGTTCCTTTGCGTTGATCTGTCTGATATTGATATTTTAGTCCTACTCGAGCAGATTCATTGATATCAAAAAACTTTGTAATATAAAGTCTTTTTTTTGTAGTAATCAACTTATTCAATTCTAAAGCATCACTTCCTCCTATATTAGCACCTGTAATATTTCTCTTTAAGTCGTGTTGTTCTACTTGTAAACCAATTATAAAGTCTCTTCCTTCTTTATTACTTAGTTCAACACCTCCTATATAACCAAATCGCTCATATATTACATCTTTTACTTTTCCACTAAAATAGTAGTTCCACTCTCCCATTCCCTGCATTTGATACAAAGAAGCTTGTTGTGTTTTATTAGCAAAATTAACTGAAGTATTTTGAGTGTATTTATTTACCTCTCCAAATCCACCAATAGCCCAATCTTTATAGATTTGATAAGTTGCACCAACTTTCAACCTCATCAATGATGATATATTCTTTGGACGTGGGTCTTTAGCTCTATATCCCATGTGTGCATTATAACTAAACTCTGATCCAATCTTCCATCGTTCAAACTGTTTAGCATATCCTCCAGCAAATTCATAAGCCTCATACTTCATTGTACCAGCAGTAGAATCTGCCATTACATATGGAGCTATTTCCTTAGTATCAATATTGTCATTCCATTGCACATCTTTATGTCTTTGGTTCACATACTTTGCATGTCCCCAAATGCTTCTATTATTTTTCAGCTTTTTGTAAGACGATGTATAAACTTCAAATCCTGATTGTTCTTTTCCTTCTTGCAAAAGATACAAGGCATTATTTTGAGAAGCATACTTCACCTCAAACAAAGAGGTAGAATAACTACTATAACCCGACATATTTGCCGGGTTATAATAGTAAGGTAAATAAAATAAGTTTTCGGACTGACTTTTTAATCTCAGTGATTGAAATAAAGGTATGCTGTCTTGAGCAAGTATTGGAGAGCTTGTCAACAAACACATCAATCCGAAAACAATATGGTATAATTTTTTATTCATTGAAAATTAATGTACAATTCCCATAACTAAACTTGACTGAGAATCACGGTTAAAATCAGCAGTTGAGTTATTCGTATCTTTATATAAGTTTTTACCGTTAGCCATTTGTCCAACAACTTTACGTCTAATTGTTTTTCCAAATCTTGTTGGATCCGATTCAATAGTACCACATCCTGTCCATCCACTATCAATTGAAGCGCCTAATGGATTGTGTTCCCATTTTTCAATTGCACAAGAGTTTACACCGTCAATAATCCATTCATTAGGTATCTTATATGAGCTTTTTTTCGTTTCTCTATTAGCAGCATTGATATAAGAATAATCATATTTGTAACTTGTCATCCATGCTTCTTTAGTCATCCCTTTTGGAAAACGAGCAATTGCCCAGCTTTCATATCCTCTATCATGTAAAAAGAACATATTAAATGCCATTGCTGTATAAATCACCTGTGCATTAGGTACAGCAGGATTATCTACTTGTCCTAATTTTGGGTTGTCTAAATTTGGATACTCATAATCCGCTTTACTTAAATCAAAAGCAGGAATATTTGCTTTATTGTGATTTGTAGCCATATCAGCTATTACAATAAAATCACCTGGTTGTACCTCTTTAGAATACTCTTCTGGAATCATTAATACTGCTTGTACAGCAAAAGCTTCATTCACAATATTAGGAGTAACTTTGTGATCTAAAGATGTATTAAACTCTGATTGTAAAACTAATAACCCTCCTGTTTTTAATACTTTCTCTGTATTGTTAATCAGTTTAAAATATCTTCCTCCTGTATATTGTTTCCCTTCCAATGTTTTTACTCCTGTAAAAAACACTTCTTCTATAATAAAATCTTCACTAAAGGCTTTGATAAATAAATCAATAGAAACCTCCTGTTTTGCACTATTAATGTTGATCTCTTTATTTCCTCCTACTTGTACCTCTTCACCGTTATTTAATACTACAGTACCATTAACTGCAATTTTATACGATCCCTTGTCTAATTGTATTGTCAAAGAGTTTTCTTTTACAATCTTCTCTACTTTTTTCCCAGAGTTTATCTCTAAAATCTCAACAGTAACTGCCTTATATGATTTTACATCTGCATTTTTCAATGTAATTGCTACATCACTTTTCACAATTTGTTGCTCTGTCGAATTGTCATCCTTACTACAAGAAGTAGTAATCATCGTTAAACTCAAAAGAGCTAATCCTGCTATTAATAACTGTTTTTTCATATCTAACTAAAAATTATATGTAAGTTCCATTCCAAAATAAGGTGCTGTCACGTCCTTTCTTTCTACTTTTACCCCGTCAAAATAATAAGGTTGTATATAAGAGAACACCTTATTTACAAATAACGAAGCTCTTAAGTTCTCATAAATACGCTTGGTTACTTTCAAATTAGCACGTATATCAAACTTGTAATTATTTGCTCTATTATCTGAAATTGACACATCTCTAACCAGCCACTGTTTGTACATATCTGTACAGTCGCTATCTAAGTATGGGTGTACAACTTTATCGACTCCATAATAAGCATAAGGAGCTGCTTCTCTATGTGCTCTTTCTTCGTCTCTAAAAAACATTCCTTGCAACGAAGCAGAAATATTCATATCTAATGCTGGCAAATAGGTATCTACTATCAAATTGTAATTCATCCCACTGTTTATAAAACCAGTATCGTTGGCATAAATACCTACATAGGGAAAAGAAATTCCATTAATCGTCTTATTTGGTTTTTCATGAGAAGGAACCGTATTGGTATAAAGCGTTTTAAACCATGCACCACTCAACGTAAAACGAGTATTTATTACAGGGAACCTTGGCGAAGTATATCCAAACTCTATCCCTTTTTTATAAGTCTTACTTCCGTTAGTACGATAGGTATTTAATCCAAAAGCAGATACATCCCTATAGGGTAAATCTTCAATAGATGGTTTAGTAGTCAGCTCATCTAAGTTCAATCCAGATGTGTCATATCGCTTAAAATCATATCTTCTAAACTCTGTGCTATATCTAAATCCTGTAGGCATATCTTCATCAAAGTAATTAATAAAGAATTCGTGCTTTGCATAGCTCAGATCAAGGCGTATCTCCTTTTTGGTATTTTTTGCAGCTACTAAACTCTTATTGGTCAAATCATCCACAAAAGTCATAAAGTTTACTGTTCTTACCTCAGGATTAATATGATGGAAATTTAACTGTTGAAAGTCGCTATACATCTTATTTGGGTACAACATACTTGACGTAGGTTGTTTATACAACTCTCCATAACCAAGTGTTACATCAGCTTTCAAAACATGGCTTCCAATCACTACCTTAGGTAACTCCCATTGGGTAATAAAACGAGGTTCTATATACACCTTATTACTCAAAGCATACGAACTGTCCATACCTAACATTTTGGATACACGTACTCCTCCATAAAAAGACAACGCATTCTTGCCAATATTCCACTTTACATTATCTCCCAAAAACAAAGCTATATTAGAAAAGGCAGGTACATCACTAAAAGCTCTTGGACGAGTTGTTACTCCTTCCGAAATTGGTCTTAGCAAATCGTACATTTGCCCTCTACCGTAGTTATACGAATACTTATAATCTATCCCTGCTTCTATAGCGTGTTTTAAACTATAGGTTGAGAATTTCAGATTAGTTTCCAACTTTGCATTTACATCTATCGGACGACCTTCTGTAAAAGTATTAGACACAAAACTCAACTCTGGATAATATCCCTCATTCACACCTGCCTCTTGTGCGATAGACACAGCACGAGGTCCACTATATTGTACAAAAAGTGTCTGTTTGATATCGTCTATTCCTTGACGAACATTAGTTGTCAACTTAATCTTATCGAACAAACTACCTTTTCCAAAAGTATAATCCAAAATGTTCGAAAACCCTATACTGTGCTGACTGCTTCGATACGAATCTACAGAGTTATACCCTGAATCAGGATCCGACTTGTTTTGGTCAATTGTTCCTTTATAATCTATATTTGTTTTCCATACCAACTTATCGTCGCCAAAGTTTATGCGCTTTGTAGAACGCACCGAAGAGGAAACACGCTGATATACTTCAAACAAATCGCGGGGATCTGATAAAGCATTTAAGTAATCAAAACTTACGTTTAAGTCCCAAGTTGGATCGATAGAAAAACCTTTACTTACATACCCCATTTTGCTAAAGCCATCTGCCTTAACACGTCCTTGCCATTTAGTCTGTCCTGTTTTTCTATTGATGATAACCAACCCCGAAGTTAAGTCTCCATAAGACACTGTTGGAATACCACGTATAATTTCTACGCTCTCAATATCGTTGGTAGATATAGTACGCATATCTACTCCAGACTCATTTGTATATCTCTTACTGGCAACGCCATTACTTCCAAAATCTCCTTTTTGACTTTTATCTTTTACTGCTGTTTGCAAATCTACATTAGAGTTTTGCACCACTCCATCCATCACAAACTGTACGCCCAAAGAACTTGTTTCGTACTGTTGTCCACTCTGTCCAAACTCGCGTATTAGAATACGATTATTAGAAGTCAACGTAGGTGTTTTTGACAATCCTCCTGGTAGTAACTCCATTAAATCTGAAAAGCTTGATGGTTGCAAGTGTTCCATTGCCTTTCTATTAATAACCGATTTAGTAGATAGCCCTTTGCCTTCTTGTGCTGTAATCACCACTTCTTGCAACTGATTTGTTGCTGCCTCCAACCGCTTTGTTACTTGCATGGGTGCAGCAATGGTAAGCAATTCACTTTGTGCTTTATACGAAATATGGAAAATTTCCAAAGTATAAACACCTGGTTCTATTACAATATGTTCATATCCTTTTTCATCTGTAATGTAAACCAATTGACGTTGTGCATTTTTTATAATAAGGGTAGCCTCTGGAATTCCCTCCTTATTGTTATTGGTAATAAAAAAATCTACTCCCACTTTTCCTCCTTGTGCATACTGTACAGAAGTGTAAAATAGAGTAAATACAAAAAGAAGAGTTTTTAAAAAAGTAGTGTTTTGTTTATTATATAAGTGCATCACAACGTGATTTTATTTACAAAAGCAAAACTATTATTTAAATACATTCTAAACAATATTGTTTAGAATTATTACAAACAAGATAAATTATTAACCATTCATCGTCAAAATTCGGCAGTACAAATACACAATCTATCTACTATTATCATTAATAAATCTAAATAACTATAAAATATTCAACATTACGAACTATACTTATCTACTTATAACACTGAAAAATGAGGTTTCATCATCTTATTTCTTCTTATTAAGGACAGTAAGTCTGTTTACAACAAATCAAAATAAAAATTAGAAATACTTTATTGTCACTTTACTTTATAGTACTATTAAAATTCAAGCCTTCTGACATAGTAAATAATTAGTACGAAACTGAAAAGTCTTTTGTATTGCCTTTGCAAAAAATATCATTTGTCATCCTTGTTCCATTATTTCGAAATAAGAGGACAGTAGGAGAACAATACGAGGATAATCCTTCGACAAACAACCTCTCTACTCCACCATTCTCGAGGTATTGTCCACGAATTGTCCAACAATTCTCTTAGATACTCCGTAAATACTGGGATTAAAGCTGGTCTATATTTCAATCGAAATAACACAAAAAACAATAAATAAATGATCTATAAATAGTTACATTTTAAACAAAAAATAAAAGCAGAAAAAAAACGAACTGTTTTTTTTATAAAAACAGTCTTTTAAAGCCTTTTTACATTTCAAAATGGGAAAAAAAGAAATTTTAAGTAGTTAATAGGTATTTTAGAGTGCATTATTGAGCAAAAATCAAGAAAAAATAGATATATTTTTTCTATTTATTACAATTGATAGCGTAAGTCTATAAGTTGTTTTCACATACAACAGGAAGAAAATCATCTTCTTAATTAAATTCTTAAAAGAACTGTTTCCATCATTTTATAAGTTTACAAATCAATTCACTCTATTACACAGAGATACATCAATCTAAAGAAGGTATAAAAAAATCACCCTTAAAAGTTTGTTTATTCTTTTAAGGGTGATTTAATGTATCTAAAAACGTATCATACAATTCATTAATCGTAACGAATTGCTTTAACAGGTGATATTTTAGTAATAAGATAAGAAGGTATCAATAACACTAACATAGCTATAAGTATTACACCTACATTCAACAGTAGTACATCCGTAAATCGGATTAATACAGGTGCCTCTCTTACATAATAAGCAGAAGGATCTAATTGAATAAGCCCTGTATATTTTTGTAGGTACAACAGTCCTAAACCTATCGCATTTCCAAATAGTAGGCCTCTAAATATAATATAAGACGCTTGGTACAAGAATATCTTTCTTATTCTCCAGTTATTAGCTCCTTGCGCTTTTAATATTCCTATCATTTGTGTGCGTTCCAAGATCAATACCAATAACACCACAATCATATTAATAGATGCTACTGCAATCATAATTACGATGATGATGATGATATTGAAATCAAACATTTCGATCCAACTAAAGATATTAGCATATTTATCTATAATTGTTTTGCCATCTATTGTGCTCGGAAGACTCAAATAAACCTCTTGTCCTTTTTCTTCTATTTTATCAAAGTCATCCAAAATAACTTCAAAACCTCCTACTTGATTTTCACTCCAACGATTCAAACGTTGTACGTGACGCAAATCTCCTATTACAATATTTTCATCAAACTGTTGGAGTCCTGAATTAAAAATCCCAACTATTTCAAACTGGCGAACATTAGGCATTTTATTTCCCCAATCCTTCATAAAATAGGTAGTCATCTTGTCGCCTAACTTAAAACCTAATCGATTAGCCATGTATTCAGACAATAAAACTTCGTTACTCATTGCCTTATCAAACTTAGGCAAACGTCCTTCTGTCAGATAGTCTTTAATCTCTTTTAGATCATATAACGAGTCTACTCCTTTATAGACAATCCCTTCAAAAGCAGTTTCTGTTCTAATAATACCGGCTTTTGAGGCATAAGGTTGTACTTTTTTAATACCCGAAACATCTTTAAACTCTGGAAAAAACTTCTGTTTTAACTCCAATGGTTTTAAAGTTACATCTGTAATATTATTATCATAATGTGTAATTACAATATGACCACTAAAAGCTGAAATTTTATCTCTAATTTTGTATTTCAATCCCAAACCAGTTGCAACAGAAATAAGCATCATAATCATACCCAATGCAATGGCTATAATTGCAATTTTGATGATAGGAGCGGATACGCTACTTTTTTGTTTCTTTGCCTTGACTAAACGTTTGGCTATAAAATATTCTAAATTCAAAGTAAGTATGATATCAAATTCAATGTTCAAAAATACAGTTTTATTCTTTGTCTTTCTATTGGTTTTGCAGGTAAATTTTGAAAGCCATGCTGCTACACCTATTCACACAAAAGAAAAAGAAAGAAACCTACAAGTAGGAGCAGAAAACACTTCCGTTTATTTTCCGTTGATAGAAGGTAAAAAAATTGGTATTTTGACCAATCAGACTGGAGTGGTTTCCAATCCTGCAGACAACAATGCCTATACACTATCAGTTGTAGACTTTTTGATGAACAACAAAATGAACATTGTCAAAATATACGCTCCCGAACATGGCTTTAGAGGAACTGCAAGTGCTGGAGAACTAATTAAAGATGGGAAGGATACTCAAACAGGATTACCTATCATCTCTTTGTACGGAAATAGCAAAAAACCTTCTAAAAAACAATTAGAAGGAATTGATGTTATGCTTTTCGACTTACAAGATGTTGGTGCACGTTTTTATACTTATATATCCTCTTTACATTATGTGATGGAAGCTTGTGCAGAAAACAATATTCCTGTTGTTGTATTAGACAGACCTAATCCTAATATTTCAATCATTGACGGTCCTACCTTAGAAATTGCAAATAAAAGCTTTGTTGGAATGCACACTATACCAGCGATGCATGGGATGACTATTGGTGAATATGCATTAATGATTAATGGACAAAAATGGTTGGAGAAAGAAATACAGTGCAACCTAACTGTAGTACCTGTACAGCACTATACACGCAAAATGACTTATAGTTTGCCTGTTGCCCCATCTCCTAATTTACCAAATGACAAAGCTATTAACCTATATGCCAGTCTTTGTTTTTTTGAAGGAACAAATGTAAGTTCTGGAAGAGGTACTGATTTACAATTTCAAGTATATGGTTCACCCTTCTTAACTCAAATGCCTTATCAATTTACTCCAAAACCAAATATTGGAGCAAAAGATCCAATGAACAATGGAAAGCTGTGTTATGGCGAAAATTTATCTAAAACACCAGATGTAAACAAATTAGATTTAAAATGGTTGTTGAAAGCTTACAAGAGCTCTACTAATAAAGACAAGTTCTTTAATAACTTTTTCATTAAATTAGCAGGAACAGATGCTTTAAAAGAACAAATCATAACAGGAAAAACAGAAGATGAAATCCGTTTAACATGGCAAAAAGGATTAGATCAATTTAAAGCGATGCGCAAACCTTATTTGCTCTATTCAGCTAATTAATCAAACACAAAACAGAATGTTTAGAAATCACTATTCCAGACGAGCAACTTTAATGATTGGTATTGCTGTATTATGCATTACCCTTATTGCTATATTGTCTTTAAGTATTTCTATCAACAACAACTACGAAAACACATATAAAGATATTGCTTCTAAAAGTTTTTTTCACAAGTCAAAAGCTTTACAAGGAGAATTTGAACAAATAGACGAACATCTCAATACACTAACTCAGCTTGTACTAACTACTCCTACATCGGAGTTGACCACCAAATACAATGTACTCAATCAAGTGTACAAACACGGTGAGATGGTAAAGTACAATTGGTATATTCTAACAGATGAAAAGGATAGACTCCTTGATTCTAATTTTGACAATAGGTTTAATCCTCAATTAGACTCTCCAACAATACAAGCAATAATTCACCATCAAAATACACAACCTCGAAACAATTTTATTACAATCAATAATAAGCTCTATTGGTTGTTGTGGAAAGACATTCGCTTACCAAACAAACAAAGAATCATTACAGGCTTTAGCTTTGATTTGGAAGCACTTCATAGTCATTTGACCACAACTGATGTAACCACACCAAACTATGCTTATATCTTTGCGCAAGATGGTACTTGCATTTATCATCCTGAATTAGGATTAATAGGCACCAATGTGTTTAGTCAAACCAGTCTATCTACACCAGACACTTTACAGTTTACCCCTTTAAACAATCCTCCAGTGGTAATTTCTGAATATTTACAAATGGAGGTATTTCGCTTTTTAGCTCCTTTTGAAACAACCAGTTTTAAAGGATACATCAGTGTCAACTTTCCTAAGATAAATGTAGACGAGAACTTGGCACCTTTAAAGCGAAATACTTACTTGATCTTTACAACAACGATCTTTGTAATCTTATTGCTCTTTTATTTCTTTACCATTGAAAACAAACGCACTTATAAAGAAAAAGAAAAATTAGCTGTAGAAAAAGAGAAAGTAACAAAGGAAAAAGCATTAATGCAACTGAAACAATTGAAAAATCAGATTAATCCTCATTTCTTATTCAACTCTTTAAATTCCCTTTATATGCTGATTGGTATGGATAAAACACAGGCTCAAAAGTTTACTTTGGACTTGAGTAAAACGTATCGTTACTTAATTACATCTCCAACAGAAGACATTGTAGAATTAGAACAAGAATTAGCGTTTATTAAACAATATATTGACTTACAGAAGATTCGCTTTTCAAAAGAATTACATTTTGAAATAGCTGACAAAAGAACAAAAAACGAGACAAAAAAGATACCTTACTTAGCTTTACAAATTACCATAGAAAACGCCTTAAAACACAACATAGCAACAAACGAAAATCCGTTACTTGTACAGGTAGTTCTAACAGATGAAGAAGTAATTGTAACTAATAACTACCAACCTAAAAAACGAGAAGAAGAAGGAGAAAAGTTTGGACTAACTTACTTATTTTCAATATATAACTATTACAACAAACCCAATTATAAAGCAGTAGTAGAAGGAGAAGTTTTTACTTGTGTACTTCCTTTGTTTAATTGTTAAAATAATCCACTCACTCCCGTTTACAATCCACTCACTCCCGAAAATTTTTGGTTTAAAAAGAAGGTCACTAAGTTTATACCGACTTAACTTAAACTTAACATTGTAATGAATAAAAAGACGGTTAGACTAAGTATCAGTGCTTTAGTGTTATCGTGGTGCTTGCTTCAGATTCCAACTACAGCAATATACGCTAAAGGAAAGAAGACAACGACGAAGGCGGTGAAAGAGAAAGATGTAGCAAAAACAAAAGATTCTACAGACACGAAAAAAAACAACTATGCTGAGTTAATAAAAAAAGGGAAATACTCAAAAGGTATGTTTAATACGATTCAAGTAAAAACAGACTTATATTTTGAGATTCCAGATAGTTTATTAAACCGTCAGTTTTTGCTTGTTAATAAATTATCTCAAGTTCCATTAGAAGTAAATGATGCAGGAGCGAACAAGGGAATGAATTATGAGAATAAACTAATTACATTTCATAAAGACACTATCGCTAATAAGATTTGGGTAAAATCGGAAACACCGAGAGTATCATCTCCAGCAGAGGATGCTATCACTCAATCTGTGAAAGATAATTTTATAGAATCTGTATTAGAAGTATTTGATATTGAGACATCAAATGCAGATTCTACAGCAACTGTTATTAAAGTAAATAAAGTATTTGATGGAAATCAAAAAAGCTTTAATGATGTACTAACAGGATTAGGATTACCTCTATCGATTAAAACGAATTTATCATATATAGAAGGGGTAAAAACGTTTCCTGAAAACATTGTTGTTAAATCATTAATGACAACAAGTGTGAATGAAGGAACTGGAGATGTACCAGTATCATTAGGAGTAACAACA
Organism: Flavobacteriaceae bacterium; assembly: GCA_031277535.1. Taxonomy (GTDB): domain Bacteria; phylum Bacteroidota; class Bacteroidia; order Flavobacteriales; family Flavobacteriaceae; genus Flavobacterium. The sequence continues at coordinate 103,351 of JAITMD010000014.1, read as the reverse complement.
AACATTGTACTTCTTTCAAAAGAGCCAATGCAACCGCGTATTGCAGATAAACGCGTAGGATACTTTACTGAAAAACACTGGTTTTTTAGTGATGCACAACACAAAATGAAAGAAGAAGAGTTCATCACAAAGTGGCGCATGGAGCCTAAAGAAGAAGATGTTGAAAAATATTTAAAAGGCGAATTAGTAGAGCCTAAAAAGCCTATCGTGTATTACATTGATCCCGCTACTCCCCCACAGTGGCGAGCAAAGATTATTGCAGGAGTACACGATTGGCAAGCGGCTTTTGAAAAAGCTGGTTTTAAAAATGCTATAACAGCAAAAGAGCCAACAGAAGAAGATAAAGATTTTGACATTGATGATGTACGCTATTCAGTAATTACATATGCTGCTTCTCAAAAATCAAATGCTATGGGACCATCAGTAATTGACCCAAGAAGTGGAGAAATTATTGAGTCAGACATTATTTGGTGGCACAATGTAATGACATCTGTACACAGTTGGATGCGTATACAGACTGGACCTATTGATGCTAAAGCAAGAGCAAATAAGTTTAGTGATGAACATATGGGAGAAGCTATTCGATTTGTATCATCACATGAAGTTGGGCACACTTTTGGATTGAAACACAATATGGGATCATCATTTGCATTTCCAGTTGACTCTTTACGCTCAAAAGAATTTACAGCAAGAATGGGTGGAACAGCACCATCTATTATGGATTATGCCCGTTATAATTATGTAGCACAACCAGAAGATGGTGTAACAGCTATTACACCTCAAATCGGTGTATATGACAAATATGCGATTGAATGGGGTTACCGTTGGTATCCAAACCAAGAAGAAGAGAAAAAAGCATTGCGTAAAATGATAGAAGATCACCAAGATGATCCGATGTATTTTTATGGAGAGCAACAAAGTTCATTAAACATTATAGATCCTCGTTCTCAATCAGAAGATTTAGGAGATGATGCTATGAAAGCGAGTGAGTATGGACTTAAGAATTTAAAAATAGTAGTAAACAATATCATTCCTTGGACTTACGACAAAGGAGAGAATTATTATGAAGCTGGTAAACTTTATATGGGAGCTATTGGTCAATGGCAAATGTATAATCAGCATGTATTAGCTAATATTGGGGGAGTGTACTTAGATCATGCAGTATTCGGAAACAACAAAAAAGCATATCAGCCAGTACCTTACGAGACACAAAAAAGAGCGGTCGAATATTTAGCTAAAAACGCTTTAAACATTCCTAATTGGTTATTTTTCAATGATATTATTGAAAAAACATACAGCTTGAAAGACTCTCCTGTAGGTCCGTATGAATATACACCTTATTCTTTGGCAAGAGAATTACAATATTCAACAATCTATTACACATTAATGGATGAACGTTTATTGAGATTATTGGAGAATGAAGTACTTTCGTCTGAAACTAAAGCAGAGAAAAACTTCACAATCAATGACTTGTTTACAATGCTTAGAGGTGAAATATTTGGTAAAACTCAAAAAGGAAAGTCACTTTCTATTTTGGAACGAATGACACAAAAGAACTATGTTGACGCATTAATTATAGATGTCAACAAGCTATTTGAAAAGACAAGTAAAAAAGGCCTGATACTTGAGCAATCTTTACAAATACCTACTTTGTGTAACATCACTTTAGATGATAAGAAAGCGCGTAATATTAATTATACAGTAATGAAACGTGTATCGGAAGTAACGAGTTATAAAAAAGGAGAATTGATAGCAATACAAAAGATTGTAAGCAAGAAGAAAAACTCTGGAGACGATGCAACAAAAGCACATTACGCAGACTTACTAAATAGAATAAATCAAGCATTAAGCTTATAATACCTAACCCCTACTTTACAGGACAAAATGAAAAAATTATTTCTTTTATTCTCGCTCTTAACAGTAACTCTTGCCTTTGCACAAGAGAAAAGAGTGATTACCGGTTTTGTACAAGACGCCGTAGATAAGGCTGCCTTACCTGGTGCATCAATTATTGTGGAAACACAAACTCTATCAACTGCCTCAAATCAAAAAGGGATTGTTGAGAGTACAAGTATCGGAACAATGACGGACTTGGATGGAAACTTTACATTAGAAATTCCAAAAGAAACTAAAGCTGTGCGTATTAGTTTTATTGGATATGAATCAAAACTAATTAACTTAACTACAAAAACACATTACTCAGTAGCTTTAGGTACTGACGAAAACGTGTTGAATGAAGTTGTAGTAACAGGTTATCAAACAATTGAAAAAAGAAAACTAACATCATCTGTAGCGCAAATTGCTATGGAAGAAATCAGTCAAACTGGGGTAGCCAGTGTTGATCAAATGTTAGCAGGGCAAATTGCTGGGGTAGCTGTAACAACACCTACAGGAGCACCTGGAGGACCTGCAAAAATTAGAATCCGTGGTACTGCTTCTTTAAACGGGCCTCAAGATCCATTATGGGTATTGGATGGAATGCCATTAGAAGGAAATGATGTACCTAACTTTAATGATAAAGATAATATTGATCAGTTGCAAAACTTTTCAATAGCAGGATTGAACCCTGATGATATCTTAGATATTACTATTTTAAAAGATGCTTCTGCAACTGCTATTTATGGTGCAAGAGCTGCTAATGGTGTAATTGTGATTACAACTAAAAAAGGGAAAAAAGGTTCAATGAAAGTGAACTTTACAGCAAATACTTTCATTAACGAAAGACCTAATTTCTCTAAATTAAACTTGATGAATTCTTCTGAAAAAGTTGATTTCGAATTAATGCTTGCTGGTAGATCTGATATTCAGAACACAAGAAGTAATCAAGGTGAAGTAATGCGTATTTTAAACTCGGCAAACGAATTAGATGCTTACAGAACAAATGGTTTTGCTGGATTATCTGGTAACACACAAAATGCTATCAACAATCTAAGAAATACAAATACAGATTGGGGAAAAGAATTGTACCGTCAAACATTTAATAAACAATATGGCTTAAGTTTATCTGGAGGAACAGATCATTCAGATTACTACTTCTCATTAGGATATTACAATGAAGAAGGAGCAACTATTGGAACTGGTTTTGAACGTTTCAACTTAACGTTAAAAAACAACTTCCAAGTAACAGATAAATTTAAAGTAGGTGTTGCCTTATTTGGTACACAATCAAAGAAAAACAGTTTTGTATCTGATGCTGATGCAAGTATCAATCCTTCAAACTATTCAAGAAATGCTAACCCATATCTTAAACCATACAATGAAGATGGAAGTTATATGTATGACAAAGATATTGAGGGAACTAAAGATGCTTACATTCCTTTTAACTTTGTAGAAGAAAGAAATAATACAAGCTATGAATTGGTTAACAAATCTTTTAAAGCTGTATTTGATGCTGAATACCAAATATTAAATGATTTAAAAATCACTTCTCAATTAGGTTTGCAATTAGATAATAGTGATACAGAAAAATACTTAGGAAAAGATACATACTTCACTCGTAAATTTAGAGAAGGGACAAGATATTCTAAGAATGGAGAAAATCATTACTTCTTACCAGATGGTGGAATAATCGAAAACTACAATGCTAATTATTTCCAATACAACTGGAAAACACAAGCAACTTATAATGCAATCTTTAATGATATGCATGAAATAGATGTAATGGCAGGTATGGAGTTGAGAAGTTCTAACAATAAACTTATTACTTCTAAAGGTTTTGGATACGATAGAAATACTTTAACTACAAAACCACTTATATTCCCTGATGGAAGTACAAGTACAAATGATAAAAAGTATGAACAATACAAACAATCGAAAGTAGAAGATGCATATGCTTCATTCTTTGCTACAGCATCTTACACTTATAACAGAAAATATACTGTGTTTGGTAGTGTTAGATATGATGGATCAAACTTATTTGGAGTAGATCCTAAATATAGATATTTACCATTATGGGCTGTATCTGGATCGTGGAATATTAAAAGAGAGAAATTCTTAGAGGATGTAGACTTCTTAAGTGATTTACGTTTACGTGCATCTTATGGATTACAAGGAAATATTGATAGATCAACATCTCCTTATGCAATTGGACAGTACAATACATCATCTGTTTTACCAGGTTACCCAGAAGGGACTATACAAATCAATAATGCTCCAAATGGAACATTGCGTTGGGAAAAAACAACTAATACAAACTTCGGTTTTGACTTAGGATTATTCAAGAATAGAATATTAGTAGGCGCTGATGTTTACAATAGAAAAAGTACAGACTTAATTGGATTGAGAGCTTTACCTCTTGAAACAGGTTTTGAATGGACAAATATGAACTGGGCTCAAGTAACAAATAAAGGATATGAGATTTCTTTAACTACAAGAAATATTGTAAAACCAAATTTCTCTTGGACTACAACATTCAATTTTGCGCATAATAAAAGTAATGTAGATAAAATTCAGATTAATGAAAATGATCGTTTACCATCAAGAGAAGGATTGCCTGTAAATTCTGTTTTTGTCATTAAAACAGCTGGATTAGATGAAAATGGTAACTTATTATATTGGAAAAACGGAGAAAAAGTATCTGGTCAAGAATTTTTTAAACTACGTGATCCAATGGCTGAGTGGGGTATGCCAGGTTATATGGCTACAAGTGATTTAACACCTGAAGAATATAGAGATCTATTTACTTATGCAGGAGATAAAGATCCTAAATTTACAGGAGGTATTATCAATACAATAAAAATCAAAAACTTTGATATTACTGTGTCTGCAGCATTCAATTTAAAGCAAACTGTAGTAAAAACTCCTTCTTACAAGATGGCAGATATTGATCCAGGAAAAAACTACACAAGAGATGTTTTAAACATGTGGAGTCCAATCAATCCAAATGGTACAATGCCAGGTTTATTACCTGATGACTATAATGGAAATGCTACAGTAACAGATGGTTCTTGGATGGTATCTAAATGGTTTTCAGGAGAAGATCCAGCAAGTTCATATAACTACTTAGATATTTGGGCAAAAGAAACAAGCTATTTACGTATCAGCAGTATTCGTTTAGGATATACTTTACCGAAAGATGTTTTAAACAAAATGAGATTGGACAATGTAAGATTTACTTTAGAAGGACGTAATTTATTTGTGTTTGGAACAGACTACAATGGTTATTTTGATCCTGAAACATATGGTAACATCTATACTCAGCCAATTCAAAAATCTATTTCATTAGGATTAAACGTAACATTCTAATTCAACAGAATCATGAAAAGAATCATTTTATTTTTAAGCTGTCTAACTGTAGCATTAACTACTGTTAGCTGTGATAAATACTTAGATATTGAACCACAAGGAAAGATTATTCCAAAAACGGTAGAAGATTTCAGAAAAGTATTAACTGCTGCTTATGCAGGATACCCAGAACACAAATCATTAAGTAATTTCAGAACAGATGAATTAATACTTGATCCAGAAAAAAGTGCTGCAATAGAACTTAAAGACGTTTACATCTACCAAGATGCAAACCCAAGTAAAGATTCAAGAGAATTTGCATACGATCAATTCTACAAAGTCATTTACTATGCCAACGAGACGATTAATAATGGTGCAAGTACAATGGAAGAAGGAAATGATAAAAAACAAATTTTAGGTGAAGCACATGCATTAAGAGCTATGGCATATTTTGATTTAGCAAACTTATTTGCTAAACCGTATGACAAAGCTACTGCTGCTACTCAACCTTGTATTGTTATTCAAAATGAATTAGACATTGAAAACAAAAGAGCTAAGTCAACGATGGCTGAAGTATATGCTCAAATTCATTCTGACATAGATAATGCAAAAGGTTATCTACAAGTAAGTAGTTATGATATTGGTAAAAACTACCGCTATACAAAAGCTGCAATAGCTGCTTTAGAAGCAAGAGTATATCTATATCAAAAAGACTACGAAAATGCTTTAAAAAGTGTAGAGCAAACATTAACCTTAAAAAATCAATTACAAGATTTAAAGAAATCAATAGGTAGTACTACTGCTTATTCTGTAGCAGATTTCAGATCTGTTGAATCTATATTAGCATTAGAGCAAAGTATGAGACCTGGTGATAATGGAGCTACTACTGTATCAAAAGAATTACTTGCAGCTTATGACAAAGAACAAGATTTACGTTTCACCGTTTTCTTTATTAAAAAAGGAAATACTTACGTAAATAATAAAACAGCAACAGGAAATGCTAAGGCTTCTTTTAGAACAGCTGACATGTATTTAATCAAAGCTGAAATATTAGCTAATTTGAACAGAATAAATGATGCAAAAGAAACTGTTGGAAAATTAATTGACAATAGATACACTGAAGTTGGAGCAAACCAATTAAAACAAAAAATAGCAAACTACACGCAACAAGAAACAATTAATTTTATTCTTGATGAACGTTTTAGAGAATTTGCTTTTGAAGGACACCGTTGGTTTGATCTAAGACGTACTACTCAAAAAGAAATAGTACATGACTTCTCAGGTACAAAATATATCTTAAGACAAAATGATCCAAGATATACTTTACCTTTCCCTATAACAGCAAGAAAAAACAACCCAAATTTATAGTAGCCAATTTAAATTTTGAGATAAAGCCATTAGTTGATCTAATGGCTTTTTTCGTTTCAGATTGGTACGAATATTGTAAAATATATTTTAACTACTTTTGTAAAAAATATATTTAAACGTGAGAATCGCTATCGTTGAAGATGAAGCCCTTGCTTCAAACTACTTAAAAACATTACTTCTACAACAAGACATACTTGTTGTATCAACTATTGTTATTTTAAGCTCAGTCAAAGAGGCTACCTCCTTTTTGTTTCAAAATCAAGTGGATCTGATATTTATGGATATTCACTTAGGAGATGGTAAAAGCTTGGAAATATTTGAGCAAGTACAAGTAAATAGTCCTATTATTTTTACAACAGCCTACGATTCATATGCCATACAAGTATTCAAACAATTTACCATTGACTACATACTTAAACCTTTTACAAGTGACGATCTTACAGATGCTTTATTAAAGTATAAAAACATTACAAAACAGCTAAACAATAATCAAGAGACACTATCTAAACTTACTCATATAGAAAATGACAAAAAAAGCGAATTAAAGGATCGTTTTTTAGTTCATGATGGTTATAAACTTAAATCATTAGAACTGGCAGATATTGCCTATTTCTTTGCTTCAGGCAAGCACTTATTTATACATACCTATAAAAATGAAAGGTACATCTATGACGATACCATTAAGGATATCATTACAAAATTAGATGCAAGTAGTTTTTTTAAGGTTAATAGAAAGATTATTATTAATCGAAATGCAGTAGAGAATATCATCAAGCACAATAGTCAAAAAATTGAACTTACTTTATCAGTTGCTATTGATGATGAGATGCCGATTTTAGTCAGTAAATCACAAATATCCGAATTGAAAAGCTGGTTAAATTAAAGCCTTGTTCTATTCCAAATTTCAAATAAAAATCCTATATTCACAGCAACTGAAATAAACCAAAATAACAAATTGCAAAGTATGAATATAGGAGATTATATTATTAAATTTATGGATCGAATATTAGATATATTCAATGTCATAAAAGGTTATTTAGAAGATGCTTTAGGTTTTTTCGAAAAGTTAAAAGCACTTATTCTTGAAGTAGTTGATTACTTTTCTGATCAACTCGATTTAGATATTGACGAGTTAACAGAAGAAGATGCAGCATTACTTGAAGAAGAGCATTTCTTTATTTAAATACTATTTTAGTACAATACGTTTTTTCATTTCTTCCACTACTTCAAATGCAGCAGGACATATTGCTACATTCTTTAAAGTCAAGTTAGCAATTTGTTGAAATTTCTTGCGATCTGTGTGTGGATATTCGCGACAAGCCTTAGGTCTTACATCATAAATCATACAGTAATTCTCTGCATCAAGAAAAGTACACGGAAGAGATTTTAATACAAAATCTGAATCCTCATCAATATATAGGTATTGATCTATAAATTGCTGAGGCTTCATTTTTAAATGCTTTGCTATACGCTCAATATCAGCATTAGTAAATAAAGGTCCTGTTGTTTTACAACAATTAGCACAACCTAAACAATCTGTTCGCTTAAAAACAGAATCATGTATGTCTTGCATAGTGTAATCTAAATCTTTAGGAGCCTTCTTTTTTAGCTTATCAAAAAACTTTTTATTTTCATTATGCTTATCTTTGGCATTCTTTGAGAGCTGTGCTAATACTTTATCCATTGTTTAATCTTTGATGCAAAGTTAGTACTATCTCTCTATTAATTATCAATTTTTTTATAATGAAAGATCTATTAGGAAAAGCTATTCTTGATTTTCAAACCAACAATGATCCCCAGATACTAACAACTGAAACAGATATTTCTGAAGCAGAAGAAATGGATATTTCCTATATGTTTCGTTCATACAAACAAATGCCAGCATTAGAACAAAAGGCACTTACGCTTTGTAAAGGAAAAGTATTAGATGTAGGATGTGGAGCAGGAGCTCACAGTTTATATCTACAAGAAAAAGGGTATGATGTAACTGCTATAGATATATCTCCTACAGCTATTGAAACTTGTAAATTAAGAGGTATTAAACAAGCAAAAGTTCAAAACTTACTTGAGATAACAAATGAAAAATATGATACCATACTTTTATTAATGAATGGTACTGGAATTTTTGGGCGCCTAATTAATAGTACAAAATATCTAAGTCATTTAAAAACATTACTCAAAGAAGGAGGACAAATTCTAATTGATAGTTCTGATCTTATCTATATGTTTGACGAAGATGAAGATGGAGGAAAATGGATCCCTATGGAAAATAAGGATTATTATGGAGAATTAGAATTTACTATGCATTATAAAGGAGAAACAGAAGTTCCATTTGATTGGTTATATCTTGATTATAACACCTTACAAAATGCAGCACATGCAAACGGTTTAAGCTGTGAGTTAATTCAAGAAGGTGAAAACTATGATTATTTAGCTAAGTTATATGTATAAAAAAATAGAGTGTTTTTACACTCTATTTTTTTAATATTCATCTACCATTTCTGGAGTCAAATCAATATATTTCATCAACAGACCTTGTAATCCCATCCCCCATTCTTCACCTAATAATTCTCCTTTTTCAAGTAGAATACCGCTTTTTTCATTCAACTTTTTACCTACAGGACTTTCATAAAACTTAATCATTTGCTTTACATCTTCATGTGTAAACTCAGTCATATATAATTCAGCCATTTTATCTCCCAATAGGTTAACGCTTGCTGTAATTTCTTTTTTAAAATCGGCTCTCTTTTCTTCTGCTACTTTTTCTGTTAATTGAGTAATCAACATTTCAAATGGTTTCATTTGGCCGCTTAATGCTAAGTACTTTTTAAAATCTTTCTTAAATGCATCCTGTGCGAAAGAAGCTTGCGCAACAAGAATTAAAATAAAACTTAGTAATATCTTTTTCATATCGTATATTATTAATAGTAGTAAAGGTAGGGGTTATTAAGGAATATCCAAATACTTATGCGTTTGCAATGATATCTTCCATTTAGGATTCTGTTTTACATATTCTATAATCTCAGGCATCATTTCTTTATTTTTACTCCATTCTGTTTGTAGCAACAGTAGTGCATTAGGATTAACTTTTGCTGCCTGTTCTTCTGCAAATATAAAATCGTGTTTATTGTATATAATCACTTTTAATTCATCCGCTGCTTTGTAAGCACTCTCCGTAGGTAACTTCATTTTTTTAGGAGATAGACATACCCAATCAAAGACACCTGACATTTCGTAAGCACCCGAAGTCTCAATATTCGTTTGAAAACCTTTTTCTTTTATCTGGGTTGTCAAATAATCTAAATTATACATTAAAGGTTCACCTCCTGTAATGACAACAAGTTTTGTCTGAGGATCTATCTTTTCTACAATTGCTTCCACTGCCGTATTCGGATGACTTCCCGCCTCCCAACTTTCCTTCACATCACACCAATGGCAACCAACATCACATCCTCCTAATCGAATAAAATAAGCAGCATTACCACTATAAAAACCTTCTCCTTGTATTGTATAAAAATCTTCCATTAAAGGCAAAACTCTACCTTCTTTTAAAGCTATTAAATCTTGTTCGTTCTTCATAATATCAATCATTAAGGGTGCAAAGATAAAACATAATAAAATCAATAGCATATCCTCAAAAAAAAACTTCCTAATTCTATTCAAATTAGGAAGTTTTAAAAATATGTAGAAATGCGTTATTTCCCTTTTTTTATTGTAGCCATTGTACGTTTGGCAAAGTCGTTATTCGGATCTAAGTTTAATACCTTTTGAAATTCTTCTAAAGCTTTTGCATTCTCATTATTGTTCGCATAATAGGTAGCAATAGAAGTATGTGCTTCAATCACTTTATCTTTATTAGCTGCGTCATTAATTTCTTTTTTATCCCTTAGCACTTTGATATATCCCTGATAAGCATCAAACATAACTTTTTGAGCTTCTTTAGAGTTGATATAGCGATTTGCACGTGCCTTAAAGAAATACGCTTCAGAAGTATTAGGAGACACCTCAATAACTTTTGACAAATACTCACTTGCTTTATTCAAAAGCACTTGTCCATTTTTCACATCTTCTTTTCCAAGAAAATAATAAGAATAACCTACATAATAATTATCATAAAAATAATTATCTGATTCTTTTACATCTGCTGATATACTAAGAATATCTATTACTTTTTGAAACTTCTCTTCTCTAAAAAATACTAAACCGATACGATTATAATAAGTTGCAATAGAAGGATCTATTTTAACTGCATCCCTCAAATATTTTAAACCTTTTTCGTAAAGTGCTTTATTATCATTATTCCCTACAGCTATGGCAGATAAACCAACATACATATAATCACGAGAGGTAGCTTGAATTATAGTGCTTTTATCAATAGCTAATAAAAACTTCTCAAATGCCTCCATACTTGCTCTATAATTACCCATTTCATACTGAGAATAACCATAGAAGCGGTAAATACGTGGATTTATTCCCTTCTCATCAATAACTTCTTTTGTTATTTTTTCTAACTCTTCAAAGTTCTCTATTTGAACCAAAAACTCAGCATACTTCATGCGAGCATCCATAGATCCATTCGTAGTTTCGAAATACTTCTTATAATTCTGTGCTGCTTTACCTAAAAATTCTTTCTCTTGAGTACTATTAGATTTTACAGAGTAAAAATAAAGATCACCCAATTCTTTATACACTGGAGCATACGTTGGATCTTTTGCAATCAACTCTTCACAACCTAAAATAGCTTCTTTATAAGCTCGTCCTTTTTTATTAATACGAGCCATTTCTAACTTAGCATCTAATAGGCTTCCATCAATTTCGTAGGCATTTCTATAAGCTGCATAAGCCTTTCCTAAATTATCTTGCATTAAATAAGCACGACCCAAAATCATAAATGCACTCGCATTTTGATAATCATCTTTTAAGATTACTTCAGCGATTTTCTGAGCTGCAGGAGCATCTGGATTCTTACTACTCAAATACGCATTTGCTACTAACAAATGTTCATCAAAGTCTTTACGTTTCATCGCGTCTATCGCCTTAATAAACTTTGCCTTTGCTTCCTTAGGTTTTTTTGAATCTAAATCTAATTGACCTAATCCAACTAAATTTAATGTTCCCTTATTCTTTAGTTGAAGACCTTTATCAAAATAGTGTCTTGCTGAATCAGCAATATTCTCTCTCAGAAAAACATCTCCCATATAAAAGTAATTAGCCCCCTCAGTAGGCTTCTTTACTATCAATTCTTTTAAAATAAGTTTTGCTTTGTCATAATTTTCCTCTTTAATAACTCGCTTAGCTTCGTCTATATTCTGTGCAAAAGTGCCAGATGAAGCAAGAACAGCTACTAATAGAGATAGTGAGTACTTTTTGTTCATAATTATAATTTAAGGTTGGTTGGTTACATTATAATTCTTTACGCACCTGAATCTCTCTTGGTGGTATTTTAAAAGGAACTAAACCTGACTTCAACACTATACGCTGTCCTTTATATCCAGCTATATAAGAAGCAAAGCCAACTCCAAGACCAGACTTACCTTGTAAGTCGATAACACACAATTTTCTCGTCAATGGATAAGTGCCTTCTGCAATATTATTTTGAGATGGTTTATAGTATTTACCATCTTTACTATTCTTAACAGCTAAAACCTTTAAATCTTTCTTTATTGATTCGATAGAGTTATCAGATTGACTTAGCCAATTTAATCCTATTACGCCTATAGCATTAGGATTACTATCTATATATTTTATTACCTCATTTGTATTACCTAAATAATAAGCATACTCTTTGGGGAAACTGTTCTCTCCTGTTGTATTTCTAAATGTAGATGAAACATTTGACGCATAATTATCAAAAACTAAAAAACCTTCTTTCTGAACATCAACTTCTTTCTTTTTCAAATTAGAAACAACTTTATCTATATCTAAGACAGAATCTTTATAATTCTTATTAACTACGAAAACTATTGCATCAGTAGCAAAATGAGTGATTTTTGGTGTAACTCTTCCTTCAAAAAACTGCATTTCTTTTGCTGTAAATTCCCTTGGTAATACAGCTACACGTAAAGAATCTTTGAATAATAATTGCAAAATCTCTTGCTCAGATTTCACCTTCAAATCAATCTTTGTACGTGAATATTCATATTTAAACACATTTGCTACATCCTCTACAATAGGGAATATAGATTCCTCTACCAACATCTCTATATGACCTGAAACAGGAGTATCATCAACAGGAATTTCTTCTTGTACAACAACCTTATCATTCTTTTTACAGCCTACAACACTCCCAAGCAATAAAGCAGAAAGCATAAGCACTTGTGTTTTTTTATTAATTCTCATCTCAAAAAATAAACTTATTATTCTCTAAATATTATATTCTCTAAAGGTAAATAAATTACTGTTATAAGAAAAAAAGAAAGAAGTTTTAACAATATCGAATAAACTACAAAAAAAACACTCGTATAATATAAATTAAACACCAAAAGACATATTATAATACATACTACAAAACAGATACACTCCTATTCTAACAATAAAACACAATACAAAATACAACATATACACCTCTTGCTATACTTTTAGAACATTCGTATAAATAAAAAAAGTCGCTTAAAAAGCGACTCTTATATTAATTTCTCAATCTATAAAATCTAAAGATTGAATATGCAATCAATAGTACTCCAAACAAAATCCTATTCGTATAATCAATAGTCAAAGGCATGTCCTTCCATACTATAAACATAATGCCTAAACCTAAATACAAGGCAAAAAACAATAGCCCAAAAACGAACAGAAATCGCTCTAAAGGCGATTTCTGTCTAAACTTATTACTAAGCATATTATTGTACTTGAATTGTAATAGGTAATGTAAACTGAGATCTAACTTTTTGACCGTTTTGCTCAGCTGCTTTCCATTTTGGCATACCAGACAGTACACGTACTGCTTCTTTACCTGCTCCAAATCCTGGATCTCTAACAACTTTGATATCTGTTAACGAACCGTCTCTTTCAACGATAAACATAACAATAACTCTAATTGCCTTAGTTCCTGCATCCATATCAGGAGCACGGAAACGAGAAACGAACTGTTGATTGAACTTCGCCATTCCTCCAGGGAATTCAGCTGGAACTTGAACCGCAATGAATACTGTATTATCAGGCCCATTTCCACTTGGACCTTCTTTTTTCTCGCGGGCATCACCTTCTCCAGTTTTGTCCTTGATTTTCACCTCACCGGCTGTCGGATCACCTTTTTGATCTTTACCTCCTACTTCAACGTCTTTCTTAAAATCTTCTTGTTTAGCGATTTCTTGTTTTACATCCTCTTTCTTAGCAATTTCAGGTTCAGTAAATTTCTTAGTATCGTTAATAGATTTCACGTCTTCCACTGGTGGTGGAGGTGGTGGTGTATCCTCTACTGGTGGTGGAGGTGGTGGTGGTAAATCTTTTGGTAATTCAATTTCCTTCATTTCTAAAGTTTCATCAAATTTATCCACCTTATTGTCTCCAAATGTACCTTTTGCTATATCAATTAACATTGGCGATGCAATAGCTAATCCGAATAAAGCAATACCTGCAAATAGAGACCTTGTTGTTACTTTAGGATTTTCAGATCTTAATTGATAAGCTCCGTAAGACTTATTACGTCCTTCGAAAATGATATCAACCCAATCTTTTTTAAAGATATTTAATTTTGACATATTTTTATTTTTAAGGACGTTATTTTTCTTCTCCTAATATTTTCAAGTCATCCTTGCTAATATCAACCAAAGCATAAGCTTTAATTCCTGTAATAGCCATCTCATCTAAGATGTCAATCATATTACGGTAAGTAGCACTTTCACTTGCTTTGATAATAACAATTAAACCTTCATCTTCTTTACCAGAATAAGCTTGTGCTTTCTTATTCTTCTCTAATAGCAATTGGCGAATTCCAGCTTTACCATAAGTTTGGTCAGAAGGACCTTCTAATGGAGTACCTGGCATTCCCATATACCATTTAATTTTACTATCCCCGCCCAACAAAACTGTCATCGTACGGTTCTCATCAACCTTAGTCGCTGTATCTTCTGTTTTTTCAACATCCTTGTCAGGCATTGCAAGATTCATAGACTGAGGTTTGTTCATTGACGTTGTCAACATAAAGAAAGTAATCAATAAGAAAGCCAAATCCACCATCGCTGTTAAGTCAACTCCTGCGTTTTGTTTTTTACTTCTTACCTTTTTACCATTGCTGTCGCCACCGCCTGTATTTAATTCTGCCATTTACAGTTTCCTTTTTTAATGATTAAAACTCTTCATTTCTAAGTCCTGTAACTAAAAAGAATTTATTAACACGTTGCTTTTGTAACATATCTATTACTTTTTTGACTGCAGGGTAGTTTGCGTCAGCATCCCCTTTTATTGCAACATCAAGAACTCTGTTATACTTCTCTTTAGTAACGGTACGAGCCATCTCAACCCAGTCTGACAATTGGTTATTTAAAGAGTCCATCGGAACACCAGGTTCCTTTGCACTTACTTTATTTCTAACTTCAGGTGGAAGATTCAAGAATTTTTTCAAGTCTTGCATAGGTGTACCTATACCTTCTAAATAAGAGAAAACTTTTTTTTCTTGATCATTAAAATCGATATTATATCGCTCACCCATCTTTTCAAGAGTGGCAATACGATCTTCTTTACCTAAAACCCCAAAGAACACTTTATTTCCTTTATCCCCTCCAATTGTTAAAGTAGCTAAATTACTTTCAGGCAATTTAGTTTGTACTGTAGAGCTTGGAGTATCAACTGGCAATGGTTCTGGCATTTTAGCAGTAGAAGTCAATACGAAGAATGTTAAAAGAAGGAATGACACGTCACACATCGCGGTCATATCCACTCTCATACTATTCTTTTTCATTTTACCTTTACTCATTGATTGATTTATTTAGGCTAACATTAATATTAGCTTGTTATTCTTATTCCTCTAAAAACTATTTTGATAATCCTCTGAACTTTCTGTAAGACTGAGTGATTGCAAAACCTGCTTCGTCGATTGAATAAGTTAATCTATCAATTTTAGTAGTAAATGTATTATACATTACAATAGCTAATGTAGAAGTACCAATACCTGTAGCTGTACAAGTTAACGCTTCTGAAATACTTGCAGATAACGCTGTTGAATCTGGAGTACCAGCTGTAGCTAAAGCAGAGAACGCTTTAATCATACCTGTTACTGTTCCTAATAATCCTACTAATGTACCGATTGATACTAAAGTAGCTAATACAATCATATTTTTCTCCAACATTGGCATCTCTAATGTTGTAGCTTCTTCGATTTCTTTTTGGATAGCTTCAGTAGCTTCTTCGCTTGTGTATCCTTCTTTTTTCATTTCTTGATACTTAACCAAACCAGCTCTTACAACATTTGCAACTGATCCTTGTTGTGCATCACAAGCTTCCATAGCTTCTTCAATTTTTCCAGCGTTGATAGACACTTGAATCTCTTGAACGAATTTACCTACTTCACCTTTTCCTGCTGCTTTAGAAATTACAGCAAATCTCTCTAATGAGAAAACAACTGTCATAGTCAATAAACCAATCAAAGCTGCTACTACGATACCTCCTTTGTAAACCATTCCTAAAAAGTTTCCTGGTAGAGGATGATTATTTGGGTCTCCATTTTCGAAGTTAGCTGGATTACCCATCACAAATTTCCAAATGATAAATCCAAATACTAAACATAATAAAACTGCTAATGATGCAAATAATCTACTTGCTCCTGAGCTTGACCCTACTTTTTCAACTGATTCGTTTGATACGTTTGTCATCTTTTTAAAATTTAATTCTTTTTTTTCAATTATTACTTATTACTTTTTCTCTTTTCTTAATGATGAGAGTCGCAAATTTATGTTTTTACATTAAATAAAAAAATTAAAAATGCTTTTTTTAAAAACTCATCATTTGATTTAACATTAAAAAAATCTTATACCTTCACAGTATGAAGAAATTGTTAAGTAAAAGTAAAGATATAAAGTCTAAACGAATAAATCACTAATTATTTCTCCCGTTCATTACATTTAACACTTAACTCTAAACTAAAAACCTATTTATCAATAATTCTGAACAATTCATCATACTTTACTATTAATTAGGCATTCAAAATACTTTTTTTTAACCCTTTATTGCGTTTTATTCAATTTACAAAACAAACACCATTCTAAATCACAATAATTCAATCTGCTTAATCTCACTAACAATTGCTTGTTCTACCTCTTCTTTAGCCTGCTCCCATAAGATTTCAATATCTTTCATCTGCATAATTTTATCCATAATATGTCGTTGTATGTCTCCATATTTCAAGGCTTCTGCATATGAATTAGAACTAAAAGTAACTCTATCATATAAAGGTAACCACATACTTGGGTACTTTTTAGCAAAAGAAACTTCAATTTTCTTTCGCAACAAGAACATTTTATCTCCTGTATGCGTACTCATTTCTTCAAAATTTCGATAAGAAAGTTCTGCTATAGCATCTCCATTTTCTTTTCTATCTTTCTGATAACGCTTCAAAACATCTTCTGAAAGTAACTTTTCCTCATCCAATAAATTCAACAAAACATATACATCTTCTAATCCCGCATTTAATCCTTGCCCATAAAAAGGTACAATAGCGTGTGCTGCATCACCAATCAAAGCTACTTTATCTTTATATATCCAAGGAAAACATTTCATCGTTACTAAAGAATTCACTGGATTGTTTTGATACATATCAACCAAATTCGGTACCAAACTTAAAGCATCAGGAAAATAATTCTCAAAAAACTTCACTATCTCATCCTGAGTCTGAATATTTTCGAATGAAATATCGCCTTCAAAAGGCATAAACAAAGTACAAGTGAAAGATCCATCTATATTAGCTAAAGCAATCAACATAAAATCTTTTCTTGGCCAAATATGAAAACTATTAGGGGCTAATTGATGTGTGCCTTGATTATCCTTACTTGGCATTACCAACTCTTTGTATCCTATAGATAAATAATGTTGTTGATAATCAAATCTACTATGGCGTTGCATTCTATTTCTTATTTTTGAATAAGCACCATCTGCTCCAAAAACAAAATCATGTTGAATAGTTTGCCACGCTCCTGCCTCGCTCTCTCCTATATATATAGTAGCATTTTCTAAATCAACATCATAAACAGCCGTTTCAAACTGAAACTTAACTCCTTTCTTCATGGCTATAGAAACCAATTCTTTGTTTAAATCACCTCTTGAAATAGCCCAAATACTTTCACCATTCAATCCATAAGGCTGATATTCAGAATCTTGATTTACTTTATGTATTTCACGTTGATACATTGGAATCGCTAAATGTTCAATCTCTTTAGCAATTCCTACCTGTTGCATCGTACGCCATCCTCGATGCGACAAAGCCAAATTAATAGAACGTCCAGAAAAATCAATCGTTCTAATATCTTTACTTTTATCATAAACCACTACATTATACCCTCTTTCTTTTAATCCAATAGCTAAAGTAATTCCTACTAATCCACTTCCAACAATTCCAATACTTTTCATGTGTGTTTCTGTTTTTAACTTTTTGTCATCAATTGCCAAAAATAAGATTTTACACTTAATTAATACCTACAAAAAAATCCCCTATTTAGGGGATTCTCTATATTCTTCGTTTTATTTTTTAAACACAAGTTTCTCTCCTACTGCCAAGCCTTGTGCTTTTGCAAATGCTCCACACATATGGAATAACAACCTTGCACCTACATTTCCATCCCAATCATCTTCTCCTGGAGCTACCTCTACCAAATCCATTCCTATAATATCTTTTCCACTCTCAGATAATTTAGTAATCATGTAAGTAGCTTGTTCAAATGTTAATCCTCCTGGTACTGGTGTTCCTGTATTTGGACAATACCAAGGCAATAAAGCATCAATGTCAAAAGAAATCGCCACTTTTTGTGGTAATGAAGCAATAATCTGATCACATTTATCTTTCCAGATTACTCCTTCAAATTCATCTTTCTTCAAATCTGCATCTGTATGAACTAACACACGTCCATTAGACCCTTGAACTACTGCTACTTCTTGTTCACAAAAATCTCTAATCCCAACTTGAACGATTTTTTCTATTTGAGATAATTTTAATGTGTTAAACATAATAGATGCATGAGAATATGTAAATCCTTCATAAGCATCTCTTAAATCCATATGTGCATCAAAATGTAAAATACCAAATGAATCGTGATGTTTTGCCAATGCTTTATAATATCCAAGAGGAGTACTGTGATCACCTCCTAACAAAACAACTCTTTTTCCTTTAGCCATCCATTCAGACACACGTGCTTCTACTTCTTTATGTAGTGTATCACATGCTGCATTAATTTTATCCAAATCAGCTTTTAAAGCAGGATAATCCTCCACTGCCTCACCGTTTTCCAACACTTCAATAATTGGTTGTGCTAAGGCTTTGTATTCTTTACTCTTTTCCATCCAATGGCTTGGTACTTCATCAAAAAAGATTCCCAATTTCCATAATTCTGGATATTCTTGGTGTAACAAATCTACTTGATACGACGCTTCTAAAATTGTTTCAGGTCCTTCAGATGCACCTGCTCCATAACTAACTGTTACTTCCCATGGCACTGGTACAATAACAATCTCGCTCTCTTCTGCTGTAAATGGTAAACCATATATTGTAGCATCTGCTAATCCTGGTTGAGAAGGATCGAAGCTTTCTATCTTAGCTTGTTTTGTTGACATATATCTATATTTTTTTTGCAAATTTAAAATTATATTACTGAAACCCAAATTAAGAAAAAACACATAACAAAAACTTGTCAATCGTCTTCTCTACTGCATTTCTTACTACTCTAATTCCTACTTTCTATTTGGTTTTTATTCCTTCTTTTAATAACACTCCAAAAGAATATACATCTTCAAAAGAAGTATAAAAAGGTACAGGGGCTAATCGAATCACATTAGGTTCTCTCCAATCAACAATCACTCCCTTTTTCATCAAATAATTAAACAACTCTCTCCCCTCTCCGTGCAACAGAACCGATATTTGACTTCCTCTCTGATCTATTTCTTTAGGTGTTATCAATTCAAAATCTCCTCCAACCTCACTTGCCACCTCTTCTAAAATATAAACTAAATAAGCAGTAATCAAATCTCTTTTCTCACACAATTTATCCATCCCCACTTCATCAAACATTTCCACAGATGCCAAATAAGGAGCCAATGCTAAAATAGACGGATTGCTTATCTGCCAACCATGTGCACTCTCTATAGGTTGATAATTTGGTTCCATCAAAAAACGACGTTCTTTATTATGTCCCCACCATCCCCCTAATCGAACCAGTTCTTTATTGGTATGATGTTTTTCGTGTACAAAGCAACCCGAAGCATTTCCTGGTCCAGCATTCATATACTTATAACTACACCAAGCAGCAAAATCTACATTCCATTGATGTAAATCTACTTTTATATTACCCACTGCATGCGCTAAATCCCATCCAACATAAGCACCATATTGATGTGCATGTGCTGTAATTAATTGCATATCCAACACTTGTCCTGTATAGTAATTCAATCCTCCCATCAGTACTAAAGCTAACTCATCACCTACCTCATCAATTTTAGCTAAGATATCTTCTGTTCTAAAATTATGTTCTCCTGCTCTTCGTTTTACTTCAACAATCACTTCTTGAGGATCTAATCCATGTAACTTGACTTGCGTCTGAATTAAGTATTGATCACTTGGAAACGCTTTCTCTTCACACAAAATCTTAAAGCGTTTAGATGTTGGTTGATAAAAAGTCATCATCATCAAATGAAGATTTACAGTTAATGTATTCATTACTGTTATCTCATTTTCTTTTGCTCCAACAATTTTACTCAAAGGAGCATTAAAACGTTCATGGTAATCCCACCAAGATTTATTCGCATGAAAATGACCTTCTACTGCCAATTCTGCCCAATCTTGCATTACTTCATTAACATAATCAACAGCGCATTTGGGTTGAAGTCCTAAAGAGTTTCCTGTAAAATAAATAGCTTGCTTCCCATTTATTTTTGGAAAATTAAACGCATCTCTATAATGCGCTAATTCATCTTGCGCATCCATTTGCTGAGCAAAAGCTAAACTGTTTTGAAAGTTCATTTTGTTGTTTCTGTTTGTGTTGGTAAAAATAAGATTTTAATATCAATCCTCCATCATTGAAAACTACTCTTCAAAGTTGTTTATCACCTATTTCAATAACACATTACTTTGTAAAATATCTATTCTATAAAGCCATCCCCTTCTCTTCTTTCGATTGCTAATAAAAAATAACTCCATCAAGAAATAGATCTACTTTTTTTAATATCTTGCCCTAATCAATATAGAAACAATACGTTTTACATTTTATTCCGTTCATTTTTTTTCTAAAACACCCTTATTCTATTGTTTTAAAAGTGATTTTTTCAAAAAAACATCTTGTTTTTTTTAAGACCACAAAAACACAAACAACTCATTATAAGTACATTACATTAAAAACAAATATTAAACCCTTTTTTCATTTTCTATTTAAAGTCAATAAAATAGGGAGCTAATCGAGAATCCTTGGACAATTGTTGGACAATCAGTGGAGAATGATTGGGGAGAATCCCCTTTTGTCGAACAATACTCCACGTATACTCCACCCATTCCCCTCTAAACATAAAACAAAAGCGCATAAAAAAAGGACTATCTCTTGTAAGATAGTCCTTCATTATATTTTTAATGTGATTATAAAATCAACATTGCATCTCCATAAGAATAGAATTTATATTTCTCTTCTACTGCTTCTTTATATGCTTTCATCATTAAATCATGACCACAAAATGCAGAAATCATCATTAACAAAGTAGATTTTGGCATATGGAAGTTAGTTACCATACAATTGGCAATACTAAAGTCATAAGGAGGGAAAATAAATTTATTTGTCCAACCAACATAAGGGTTTAATGTTTGATTAGACGAAACTGAACTTTCCAAAGCTCTCATACAAGTTGTACCAACTGCACAAATCTTTTGTTTATTTTCTTTTGCATTATTTACGATATCACAAGCCTCTTGAGAAACAAATATCTCTTCAGAGTCCATTTTGTGCTTCGATAAATCCTCTACTTCTACTGGATTAAAAGTACCTAATCCAATATGTAAAGTTACTTCTGCAAACTTAATTCCGTTGATTTCCAAACGTTTCATCAAATGCTTAGAGAAGTGAAGTCCTGCTGTTGGTGCAGCTACAGCTCCTTCTTCTTTTGCATAAATTGTTTGGTATCTTTCAGCATCTTCTGGTACTACATCACGAGCGATATACTTAGGAATTGGAGTTTCTCCCAATTCTTGTAATTTTTCTCTAAACTCTTCATACGAACCATCATATAAGAAACGCAATGTTCTTCCTCTTGATGTTGTATTATCAATTACCTCAGCCACTAATGAATCATCATCGCCAAAGTATAATTTATTTCCAATACGAATCTTTCTTGCAGGATCTACTAATACATCCCATAAGCGTTGCTCAGCGTTTAACTCTCTAAGTAAAAACACTTCGATTCTTGCACCTGTTTTCTCTTTATTACCATATAAACGAGCAGGAAATACTTTTGTATTGTTCAATACCATTACATCACCTTCTCCAAAGTAATCAACAATATCTTTAAAAAGCTTGTGCTCAATAGTACCTTCCTTACGGTTAATCACCATTAAACGTGCTTCATCTCTATTCTCTGCAGGGAACTCTGCCAACAATTCATTTGGCAAGTCAAAATTAAAGTTTGATAACTTCATTGATAACAGTTTAAATTAAAAAAGACAAAAACCAGCTTTTATCTTTGCGATTTGCAAATATACAATCTCAAAATAGGGGTTGTCAAGTATTTAAGCATTTTTTTACAATAATACTTACTCAATCACGTCAAAATCAAATTGTAAAGCTGAAAAACAATCCCAGAAATCTACAAATGATTTTGAAACAACTTCAGCTTCATTAATAGTCAAAGAAGTCTTTAAAGATAAGATTGCAAAAGCCATAGCCATGCGATGATCTTGATAAGTATCTACTGCGATTGCTGTTTTTAGACTACCAGTAGCTGTTAATTCTAAACTATTATCTGTTATTCTTACTTCAGCTCCAAACTTAGATAACTCTTTTTTTAGAGCAACTAATCGATCTGTTTCTTTAATCTTTAAGGTATGTAATCCTGTGAGCTTACACAAAATGCCCAATCCAAAACAAGTAACTGCAATAGTTTGTGCCAAATCTGGTGTTTCTACCAAATTAGCCTCAAAACAAGAAACTGCGTTTCTAACTTTTTTAAGGTTAATGCTATAGTCTGTATGAAATGTTGTTTCAACTCCAAACTGTTTGAAATAGGTAGCAATAAGAGCATCACCTTGTAAACTGTCTTGTTTAAAATAGGCCAAAGTCAATTCATCTCCTATTTCTCCCAAAGCTATTAAACCATAGAAATAAGAAGCTGAAGACCAATCTGATTCTACTGTAAACTCTATTTGATTAGGAATGTTTATAGGATTTACTTGCACTATATTTCCCTCAAAGGAAGTAGAACACCCCAATTGTTGTAGCAATTGCAGCGTCATTTCAATATAAGGACGAGAAGTAATATCTCCTATTAACTCTAAAGTAATTCCTTGTGGCAATTTACTTCCTACTAATAAAAGTGCAGATATATATTGACTACTGATGTCTGCTGGCAATACTACTTTTCCTCCTTGTGCTTTACAACCATGAATACACAAAGGTGGAAAACCTTCCTTTTTTTGATAAGTAATTTGTGCTCCTAACTGACGTAGCGCATCTACTAATATTGCAATGGGGCGTTCTTGCATACGCAGACTGCCTGTTAACTCTACTATTCTATCTGAACAAAGTGCATAATAGGCTGTCAAAAAACGCATAGTAGTTCCTGCATGATGTACATCAATTACATCTGTTGTGCTACTTAGCCCCAACTGCATTGCCTGAACATCGTCTGAATTAGATAAATTAGTTATTTTCAATTCAGGAAAAAGCTGTTGTAAAATCAATAAACGATTACTTTCTGATTTACTACCAGACAAAATCAAGTTTTGCCCTGAAAGTAAAGAACTCTTTCTAAAAACAATGTTCATATAGTAGCTGCTATTTTAGTTTATCATTATTATGGTGACGATCGTGATCGCGCTTAGTTTTTAAGTCAAGTTTTTTGTCAAAAGCTTCTTGTAAATCAACACCTGTTTGATTTGCTAAACACAATACAACAAACATAACGTCAGCTAATTCTTCTCCAAGATCTTTGTTTTTGTCACTCTCTTTTTCTGATTGTTCTCCATATCTACGAGCTATAATACGTGCTACTTCTCCAACCTCTTCTGTTAACTGAGCCATATTTGTTAACTCATTAAAATAACGAACACCGTGTTCCTTAATCCAATTATCTACCGCTAACTGTGCATTTTTTATATCCATCTGTTCTTTGTATTATTTTGTACTACTTTTTTTAAATAATTTATCTTTTACCCATACATCATACACCACCATCAACACCATGAAAATAATATAGCGAATTGCAAAATCAAACAAACACGATTGATTTCCTTCAAAAAGACATTGCATATTATCAGACATTATCCATGTTAATATTAAATAGATAATCGTGAAGAATGCATATTTGATTACATATTTCATTTATTCTTTATTTTGAGAGTCTACAATTATTGTTACAGGTCCATCATTCAACAAAGCAACTTTCATATCTGCACCAAACTGACCTGTTTGTACTTTTTTATTCAAATCTTTTTCTACCTGGGCTATAAACTGTTCGTACATTGGAATTGCAAAATCTGGTTTAGCAGCACGAATATAAGAAGGGCGATTCCCTTTCTTTGTTGATGCGTGTAAAGTAAACTGACTTACAATTAATAGATCCCCATCAACGTCACAAACCGATTTATTCATTACACCATTCTCATCATCAAAAATACGCATATTCACTATTTTTCCAGACAACCATTCAATATCTTTTACAGTATCTATTTCTTCAATACCTACCAAAACCAATAGTCCTTTTTCTATCTGTCCAACTACTTCCTGCTCAATTGTTACAGAGGCCTGTGTTACTCTTTGTATTACTATTTTCAATGTATTGCTTTATTTATATTAATCCTTTGTATAGAAATGATATACTTTCTACTTATTTCTTTTTAATCAAGATCAATTCTTGACTTACTATATTTTGTAATTCTTTATACATTGCCTTAACCATTGGATAAAGCTCTTTGTTTAGTAAAGGTTTAGCTATTTTAAGATTAAACTTACATTCAATCGTATTGTCTGTTCCTTCTACAACTTCATAAACCAACATCAATCCAGAGTCTTTATTAGTTAATGAAACAGGTTTAGGTTTACTTTCTAACTGATAACCTACTGGTAGATTAACCTTAATAGTATAACTATCCATTGATGGATAGATAAAGTCAATAGATACATCTCTTGTCTCATCAGTAAATGGATTGTATTGTTCTTTATAAAATTCTAAAGGTCTAAATGACAATGCTGTTCCATTTGCTTTTGCAAAGCTGAACTTTTGAATATCAAAAGTAGCAGATACGCCTCCTTCTTCAGATGTTTTTAAAAGCCCATTTTTTAAAAATGTTCCTTCACTTCTTCTTTCAATATCTCTTCTAAACTGATCGAGTAAATCCTTATTGCCTCCTGCTTTTAATAAATACGCTTCATACAACGTTTTATTATTCATAACGGTTCCTCTTGCGTTACCATCTGCACTTAAATCAATGGTATAATTTTCTTGATTTACAGAAAACAACTTAGGTGTACAATCTACTTTTGTTACGGTTCCTTTGTCTCCAATTATCCAACCCTCCGAATTCAAATTCTCTATAGGCATCACGCGTAGATTGGCATTAGAATCTGTTGCATCCAAAAAATATCTTACATCGTCTAACATTACTGTCGCCACAACTTGATTCATAAAACGACTGAACAATATTGGTGGTCGTCCATTCATTCGCGTACTCATTACAACAGGTTGGGCATCAATACCACAACCATTAAGTGCTGCGACCAACATTAAATTGATATCTGCCGAATTTCCTGTTTTTTTCAAAAAAGCTTGCTTCACTCCTTCTTGTGCTTCATAACCATATGCTCCATTCCATTGCACTCGTTCATTAATCGCTTTCATGACTCTATCTATTCTTTCTTTTGGAGCCAAAGCACTCCATTCTTCTTGTAATAGATTTTTTTGTAAAAACTTTACTTGTTTTAATTCTCCTCCAAAATTTCTATTCTTAAATAATTCCTTAGCAACATCCGCTTCTTTATAAGGTATATTAACCACAGGAGAATCTGGATATTGAAACTGCACTAAATCAAATCGAATAGAACTGCGTTCATTATTTATATTACCACTATAAGGCACTGTTTTTAAAGCAGGAATATTTACTGCCTTATACTCTAAAACAGATTCTCTAAAACGATAAGATGTTCCAAAAGTTCTGGTTGACAGACTCCTTCCTGTAGTGGTAGCTGTTTCTTTTTTTTCTATATCAATACTTCCTGTCGTAGATATAAAGTAGGTAAGGTTTTCAGGTATTTTTACTGTATAAATACTTTTTAGTTTAGGAATATCTCCTTGAAAATACCACGTTGGTATTTCATCTATTATAAAACGTTGTTTAATATAACTATACTCTACAATGTCTCCTACTTTTATATCTGTAGGAATAATTTCTTTGAGAAAAAAATCTTTGTCTACCTTTCGATTATCTGCTTTGGTAACCTTTATAATTATTTGCTCATTAGCTACATTTCGAGCTATCTTATAATCTTTTATTTCAACCTCTTCTTTTCCATACTTTCCATAGTAGAAAGGTATTGTCAGAGTAGCTTGCTCTATTCCATTCTTTGAATTAATTAAAATACTTCGTTTTACTTTTTCAATAATAGAAAAACCACTTTCTATAGAAAACTCATATTCTATAATGCCCTCTTCCTCCAATACTACAGCATCAGCTTGAGCAATCACATCTTTGCTTAAAACAGGGGTAACAATAGTTGCTTTGGTCTGTGCTGCCACCTGAGCCATACTTGGAGTAATAGTAACTCCTACTAAAAACAATAAAACTGCTTTTTTTATCATGCGATAAAATCTATTAATACTATTCTATCCAAAAGTACAAAATATGTTAGGCAATACTAACATTATTTAGCATTCTTCACGCCATAAAAAAACCAAGACTATTCGTCTTGGTTTCTTCCATCTTTATAAATATCTGTTCGATAATGTTCTTCTTCTCCGTCTAAGATTTGAATATAGGTCTTATACCTTGACCAAGCTAATTCATCTCGGTCCAAAGCGTCTTTTACTGCGCAATGAGGTTCTTCTTTATGCAGACAGTTGTTAAACTTACATTGCTCTTTTAAAGCAAAGAATTCTGGAAAGTAATCACCTACTTCTTGTGGTTCCATATCTACAATACCAAAACCTCTAATTCCAGGAGTATCAATAATACTTGCATTAAAAGACAAATCATACATTTCTGCAAAAGTAGTTGTATGTTGTCCCTGTTGGTGTTGTTCAGAAATTTGTGAAGTCTTTAAATTCAATCCAGGTTCAATTGCATTGATTAATGTTGACTTCCCTACTCCTGAATGTCCAGAAAACATAGACACCTTTCCTTCCATTTTCTCTTTTACAGCATCCAATCCTTTCCCTGTCAAAGCCGATACTCTCAAACACTCATAACCTATTTGAGTATAAATATATTGTAAGTATAACTGTTCGTCTAAAGCATCTTCTGAATAAGTATCTATTTTATTAAACACCAATACTGTTTTAATACCATAAGCTTCCGCTGTTACTAAAAAACGGTCTATAAAACTGGTTGTTGTTACAGGGTTATTAATGGTAACAATTAAAAATACAGTATCAATATTAGAAGCAATAATATGCACCTGTTTAGATAAGTTTACGGATTTACGTACAATATAATTCTTACGTGGACTAATCTCATTGATTACTCCCGTTGTTTTATCATTTGTTGTTTCTAACTCAAATTGTACATGATCTCCTACGGCAATTGGATTAGTACTCTTTATACCTTTAATCCTAAATTTCCCTTTGATACGACAATCATAAAAAACATTGTCATCTCCTTTTACCAAGTACCAACTTCCTGTTGATTTGTAAACTATACCATTCATAGAGCAAATATACTTCAAAAAACAAAAAGAGGAAGTTTACGTTATGGTAAATTTCCTCTTTCGGTCTGCTATTCGTTTCCTTTATTGATTACTCGATCTTGTCTGTAGATACTCTCTTGGTGAATTGCAGTATAAATTTCTGTAATAAACTCTTCGGTAAAACCTATATGTTGTCCTTCTTCTTGCATTTTCTCCAAGATCTTTGTCCATCGGTCTTGTTGAAATACAGCTACATTCTTTTCTTTCTTTAATTTCCCAATCTCATCAGATATTAGCATTCGTTTTCTCAACAAATCCAACAATTTACTATCCATATCATCTATCTGAATGCGGTAAGCTTTTATTTGTTGTAAAAACTCTGCTGTATCGTCTGTAATATTTCTTACTTGTAGCTTAGTAATAATATCATTTAGTTGTGATGGGGTAACCTGCTGTGCCGCATCACTCCATGCATTATCTGGATCACAATGCGTTTCAATCATTAACCCATCATAATTCAAATCCAATGCCTGTTGAGATACGCCAAATATCTTATTTCTATTCCCAGTTATATGTGATGGATCACAAAAGATAGGAATATTAGGTAATTGCGATTTCAAATCCAAAGGTATCTGCCATTCTGGTATATTTCGATATTTAGTTTTTTCATACGTGCTAAAACCTCTATGAATCACACCTAATTTCTGTATTCCTGCAGTAGCCAATCGTTCCAAGCCACCCATCCATAAAGACAAGTCTGGGTTTACAGGATTTTTCAACAACACTATTTTATCTGTTCCTTTTAAGGCATCTGCCAACTCTTGTACTGCAAAAGGGTTAACTGCTGTACGAGCACCAATCCACAAAATATCAATATCGTGTTCTAAACACAACTGTACATGTTCTGCAGTAGCTACCTCTGTTGCCAAGAGCATTCCTGTTTCTTTTTTTACATCTTGCAACCATTTTAACCCTATTGCTCCTACTCCTTCAAAACCTCCTGGACGTGTACGTGGTTTCCATATTCCTGCTCGAAATACCTTCACTAATTTTGGTAAACCTCTTGCAATAGTCATTACCTGTTCTGGTGTTTCTGCACTACAAGGTCCTGCGATTATCGCTGGATGCTGTCCTTGAAATATTGATAACCAATCTTTATTCATTGTACTTTTATCCATAATATGCTAAGTTATAATTGAGTAGAAGAACTACTTGAATTCTATAATTAAAGTACTAAAATTACTCTTTACTTTTCTAAAAGGTTGCAATTTTTTTTCTATTAACGCTAAAATTAGCAATTGATAGTTTTTTCAAAAATGGAATAAGTACATTTACAATCTCTCAAATAAAAAATCAAACAATATGACATTACTAACATTTACCCTAATAATGTTCTTAGGTGCTTGTTTAGCAGGTTTTATAGGTTCATTATCAGGTTTAGGTGGCGGAATTATCATCATTCCTTTATTAACCGTTTTTTTAGGTGTTGATATACATTATGCCATTGGAACGGCATTAGTCTCAGTTATAGCTACCTCATCAGGAGCAGCAGCAGCTTTTGTAAAAGAAGGTATTACCAATATGCGATTGGGTATGTTTTTAGAAATTGGTACTACTGCAGGGGCTGTAATAGGTGCCTTAATTTCTACCAATGCTCCTACTTCTGCTTTAGCTATTTTATTTGGGGCTACACTTATTTTTTCTTCCCTAAACTCTTTGCGCAAAAAAGAAGATCATTTAGTTTTACCAGAAGCATCAAGTAACTTAGCTATTAAACTAAACCTAAACAGTACATACCCTACTCCTTCTGGTGAAAAAGTAAAGTACGGAATGACCAATATTCTTGGTGGTTTTAGTATGATGGGATTAGCAGGTATGATGTCTGGCCTATTGGGTATTGGATCAGGTGCTTTTAAAGTAATCGCAATGGACACCATCATGAAAGTCCCTTTTAAAGTATCTACTACAACCAGTAATTTTATGATGGGAGTAACTGCTATTGCAAGTTCTGTTATTTACATTCAAAAAGGATATATTGAGCCAAGTATATGTATGCCTGTAATTATTGGTGTATTAATTGGTGCTATGTTTGGTGCCAAAGTATTAGTGAAAACCAATACTAAAAAACTAAAGATCTTCTTCGCTTTCCTTATTTTAATCTTAGCGATTAATATGATTTATAATGGTATAACTGGTAGAATCTAAGACAATGAGTACAAAAAAATTTACAGATGCAGACTTACAAACTATCATTGGAAATGTACTGCGTTATGGTGTTTATTCCGCTTTGTCTATTTCATTAGTAGGAGGAATTATTCTCTTGTTTACACAAAGTAATAAAACAATCAACTTTTCGACATTCACTGAAAAAAACAATAATATTGTAGATGTAATTCAATCTATTAGTTCTGGAGTTTTACAGGGCAATGGAGAGTCTATCATATACTTAGGTGTACTTCTTTTATTTCTAACACCTACTCTGAGACTCTTGCTTTCTCTTGTTTCTTTTATCCTTGAAAGAGATTGGTTATATATCTTTATTTCACTACTTGTTATTGGAATAATAGTGTTGAGTTTGTCTCTCGGATTTTCTCACTAATTTAATTACATTTGTTTTTCTAACATTACATAGTTATGTCTTTAAACGTACAACATATAAGTAAATCTTATGGCGAGCAAAAAGCCTTAGACGATATCAGTTTTTCTATCCCTACAGGTCAAATTGTTGGTTTTTTAGGTCCAAATGGAGCTGGTAAATCAACCTTAATGAAAATATTGACTACTTATATACACAGTGATGAAGGAACTGCATTAGTCAACGACTTTAACGTAGAAACACAGCGCAAACAAGTTCAGCGTACTATTGGTTACCTTCCAGAACACAACCCCTTGTATTTAGACATGTATGTCAGAGAGTTTCTACAGTTCAATGCTGATATATACAAAGTAAACAAGCAGCGTATAGAAGAAGTAATAGAACTAACAGGACTAACGCCAGAAGCACATAAAAAGATAGGGCAATTGTCCAAAGGATATAGACAACGTGTAGGTTTGGCTGCGGCTTTGCTTCACGATCCAGAAGTTTTAATCTTAGATGAACCTACTACAGGGTTAGACCCTAACCAATTAGTTGAAATACGTCGTTTAATCAAAAATATCGGTAAGAATAAAACCGTATTTCTTTCCACTCACATCATGCAAGAAGTAGAAGCTATATGTGAGCGTGTTATCATCATCAAAAAAGGAAAGGTAGTAGCAGATCAAATGCTTAACCAAATCTTAGAGAATCAAAATGAACAAGTGATAGCTGTTGAATTTGATCTTAAAATTGAAATAGAGTTTATCAATCGCATACCCAATCTTATTCGCGCCAATCATATACACGATGCACAATGGGAATTAGTATTCCCTGTAGAAGGCGACTTTAGAGCTCAGGTATTTGATTTTGCACAAGAACAAGGGCTAAAAACTCTTTCTATTCAAATCAAAAACAAAAACTTAGAAAAGATATTTCAAGAAATCACAAAGTAAAACCTATAAAAATCCCCTTTATCTATCAACGAATAGACAAAGGGGATTTCTTTTTTATATTTTATTTTACTATTTACACCTCATAGACAAAAGCATTGATATTCATCCCTGCTCCTACCGAAGCAAACAATAATATATCTCCTTTTTCAAAACTGTGATTGTCCAATTGTTTTTTCACAATCATGTCATATAAAGTAGGTAAAGTAGCCACACTACTATTTCCCAATTTCTGAATGTTCATTGGCATAATATCTTCTGGCATTTTCATTCCATATAATTCATAAAAACGAGAAACAATAGCCTCGTCCATTTTTTCATTTGCTTGATGAATCATTACCTTCTTAATATCCTTAATTGCTATTCCGCTCTTATCTACACAATCTTTCATGGCTTGAGGCACATGAGTTAACGCAAACTCATAAATCTTACGCCCAAACATCTTAATATACTTTATGTTCTCGTCTAATGCTTTATTATATGATTTTCCATAGTGAATGTAATAAGCTTCATCCAACGTATAACTTGCACTATTAACAGCTAATATTCCGCCTTTTGTTTCTGGATTATACTCCAAAATTGTAGCACCAGCTCCATCAGCATAAATCATAGAGTCTCTATCGTGTAAATCAATTACTCTCGACAATGCCTCAGCACCAATAATCAAACAGCGCTTAGCCATTCCTGCCTGCATAAAAGCATATGCTTGAATAACCCCTTGTAACCAACCTGGGCAACCAAACAATACGTCAAAGGCTACACATGAAGGATTGTATATTTTTAAATTCTGCTTCACCCTTGATGCCAAACTTGGTACAATATCAGACTGTACTGTTCCATGCTTAATATCTCCAAAGTTGTGCGCAAAAATAATATAATCCAAGGTTTCCTTATCTATTCCACTCTCTTCAATAGCGCGTTCTGCAGCTATAGTTCCAATAGATGCTGTAGTTTGATCTTCTGTAATGTATCTACGCTCTTCTATACCTGTTATTTGCTGAAGCTTATAAGCTATGCGCTCATTGTTATCTTTCAGCGTTTCTCCCTGTTCATTTCTAAAGTCAAACTGACCAAAATCTTTATTGCTAATTACTTTGGTAGGAATATAGCATCCCGAACTTATAATCTTAATACTCATAGTTTTTTTGGTATATATTTAATGCGATAAACGCATTAGACTGATTAAAATTTTATTCTAAGTATAAAGATAATAGCTATTAAATACAAAACATGATTTATTACTATATAGTTCTGTTAAAACAGTCTTAAAAAACAAAAAAGGTCAAGAGTAACTCTTGACCTTTTTTATATCGTTCTTATTCAAACAACCCATTAATCTCTCCATCAATACGGGTGATGATATTTCCTAAATCTTCTGGATTATCTACAAAATCTAAATTATCTACATCCACAATTAAAAGCTTTCCTTTATCATATTCCTGAATCCATCCTTCATAACGCTCATTCAAACGACTTAAATAATCAATTGAAATAGAGTTTTCATAATCTCTTCCTCTCTTGTGTATTTGTCCAACAAGATTGGGTACTGAACTTCTCAAATAAATCAATAAGTCTGGAGCACCTACTAACTCTTGCATCAATTCAAACAATGAACTATAATTTTGAAAATCTCTATTAGACATCAATCCCATTGAATGTAAATTAGGTGCAAAAATATGTGCATCTTCATAAATCGTTCTATCTTGAATGATAGCCTTTCCACTTTGTCTAATTTGAAGAACTTGACGAAAACGACTGTTTAAGAAATATACTTGCAAATTGAAAGACCAACGATCCATTTGATGATAAAAGTCGTCCAAATACGGATTGTCTACAACATCTTCATAATGAGGTTCCCACCCATAATGTTTAGCCAATAAATTGGTTAATGTCGTTTTTCCTGCTCCTATATTTCCTGCAATAGCTATATGCATTATGGTAATTTTATAAGGTAATTGTTTATTTTTTGATCTGCGAAAATACTCAATTTTTGAGTGTTATAAAAGAAGCTTTCGATGCTTTTTTCCTCTAAATTAATTTCATACTTCTTAGCTTTCAACATATCAACGAAATACATTTTATCATTTAAAGTATAAAACATCTTATCGTAATCTAATATTTGAATTTTATCAAACGAACTATCCATTTGGTAAGAAACAATCTCTTTTCCGTAAATATCAATCCCTTTTACCAAATTATTTTGATCTACAAAAAAGAAAGAGTTTATTGTAGAGCTATAGTACTTTGCTTCCTTCTCTTTCATGGTATAAACCGTATGACGCTCTAAAGTACCTAAGTTATATCGCGTTACAGTTCCATTAGCTCCATTAGCTATCCAAAGTTCCTTTTTAGTACTACTTCCTATATAAGTAGGTTCCATAGACGGAAACTTAGTTGTAATATCCAACACCATTAACTCTGACAATTCTTTACTTAACAATACAAATGACTTCATATCCTTATAAAAAAGCAACAATTGCATTGGGTTCTGCAAATCTACACGAGCCAGGTTACCTAATTTTGAACTAAAGTAACTGGTTGTAGAGTACTTCCCTTTTTTCTTCAAAATATTATTCTCTGTAAAATAAATATCATCATAAATATCTTTTCCTACAAACAATTGGTTCTTTTGTAAAGGTTCTGTTCCTTGTAGTTTAGCTTCTATTTTTGGCAAATCTACAATTACTTTCTTCACCTCTTTTTTGTCTTGAGGTTCTGTATTAGAAACTTTAGTTTCTACTTTTTTCTGTGCACTTCCCTGAGTTTTCACAGTATTCTTTTGCTGTGCAATCGTAAAAGTAGCACATAACAAAGCACTTGCTAATAGAATAGATTTCATCATAACTTATTTATTTACGAACAAAGGTTTGAAATGTAAAACTATAAAGGTGTTTCTCATCACTTGGATGAAAGTCTTCTCTTGTTATTTTCCATATAGATTCATCTATTGCTGGAAAAAAAACATCAGCTTCTAAAGTACAATGTACTTTAGTCAACTCAATCTTATCTGCCAAAGGCAATGCTTGGGTATATATTTCTCCTCCTCCTATCACATATACCTCTTCTTGTTCTTTGCTATATGCAATAGCGTCTGCCAAACTTAAAAACACCAAACATCCCTCTGGAGCTTGATAGTCTTTTTGTCTTGTAACAATCAAATGTGTTCTATTAGGCAATGGCTTTGGAAAACTTTCAAATGTTTTTCGTCCCATAATAATATAGTGATTTGTTGTCAAGCTTTTAAAATGCTTAAAATCATCTGGCAAATGCCACAACAAATCATTATCTTTTCCTATCGCATTATTCTCTGCTACTGCAGCAATCAGTGTTAACATAGCAAATTTTTATCTTTTTATCCATCGTAAAAGATGGTATTACTCTTGTTTCAAATCGCGTTTTACATCCACTAAAGGAAAGTCTTTCTCTACTTTTGCACGCAATTCATCAATCTTTTTCTGTTGTTGTTGAATCAACTTAGCAACCTGTTGCTCTTGCCATTTTTTACCCATAAATCGGTTGACAATTAAAACATTCACTGCATGCAGAAAAACAACTATTGCCCAAAGCGATACAGTATAGGGCCACCAATTACCTGATACCACAGAATCTTGTACCCACTCGTTAAAGCAAATCATCAAAATACTACCCAACACAAAAACAATAAAGTGGAAGAACAACATCTTCTTCTGTTTTATCTGTGTTTTAGCATATTCAAATTGTTCAATGGCTTCTTGATTATTCATAGCATTAAATTTTATACAGAAACAGTTCCTTTTATCGCTGGATGTGGATCATATCCCTCCAAAGTAAAATCTTCAAATGTAAACTCAAAAATATCTTTTACAGCAGGATTCAACACCATCTTAGGCAACGCTTTTGGTTCTCTTGAAAGTTGTAAATCCACTTGCTCAATGTGGTTATTATAGATATGTACATCTCCAAATGTATGTACAAAATCTCCTACTTCTAAATCACATACTTGTGCCACCATCATCGTCAACAAGGCATACGAAGCAATGTTAAAAGGTACTCCTAAAAACACATCTGCACTGCGCTGATACAACTGACAAGACAATTTACCTTCTGATACATAAAACTGAAAGAATGAATGACAGGGTGGTAAAGCAGCTTTACCATTAGCTACATTCTCTTCAAACGAAACAGTAGTGTCTGGTAATACACTTGGATTCCAAGCCGATACCATTATTCTTCTACTATTCGGATTATTCTTTAATGTATCGATAACTTCTTTAATCTGATCTATTCCTTCTCCATTCCAATTGCGCCACTGATAACCATACACAGGTCCTAAATCTCCATTTTCATTAGCCCACTCGTCCCAAATGCGAACGCCATTATCCTTTAGGTATTGTATATTTGTATCTCCCTTTAAAAACCACAACAACTCATAAATAATAGACTTTAAGTGTACTTTTTTTGTTGTTACCAAAGGAAAACCTTCTGACAAATCAAAACGCATTTGATGTCCAAATATACTTTTTGTTCCTGTTCCCGTACGGTCTCCTTTTTGTACTCCTTTGTCTAATACCTCTTGCACAAGGTTTAAATATTGTTTCATGTTATAGCTGTGCTTTTGTGTTTATCTTTTTGTTATTTCATCTCTCAACAAAGCTGCTTTTTCATAGTCTTCACTTTCAATAGCACTTTGCATCATTTTATTCAATTCGTCCAACGAGTACTTTTTTAAGCCATTTTCATCGTCAATAATTGAATGCTCATATAAATCATCGTCATCTTCCTCCTCTTCATGATTAATCTGATCTCCACTCAAAATAATTCCTGCTTTATCCATCACTGTATCATAAGCATAGATGGGAGCATAAGAACGAATAGCTAAAGCTATTGCATCCGAAGTACGTGCTTCAAACACTTGTTCCTCATCATTTTGTTCATAAATGATGTGAGAATAAAACACCCCATCAATCAATTTATATATAATAACCTCTTTTAATACTATTTGATAGCGATCTGCAAAAGTTTTAAACAAATCGTGTGTCAATGGTCGAGGTGGACTTATTTCTTCTTCTATTGCAATAGCGATAGACTGAGCTTCAAAAGCTCCAATAACAATAGGTAACTTGCGAGCCCCCTCTACTTCATCCAATATCAATGCGTATGCGCCATTCTGCGAATGACTATAAGATATGCCTTTTACAGCCAATTTTATCAATTTCATATTTCTACTCTATAAAAAAAAGCAACTAAAACAAAGATAACAAATCTTTGTTTTAGTTGCTTTGATTTAATAACGCTTAAAAGATATTATGCGTTCTTTATTTTGAATTCTTTCAATTTAGCAACTAACTCAGGTACTACTTGGAAAGCATCTCCAACAATACCATAATCAGCAACTTTAAAGAAAGGAGCTTCTGGATCTGTATTAATAGCTACTTTTACTTTTGAAGAGTTTACCCCTGCAATGTGTTGAATAGCTCCAGAAATACCAACTGCAATGTATAAATTAGCAGCTACTGGTTTTCCTGTTTGTCCTACGTGCTCTTCATGTGATCTCCAATCTAAATCAGATACTGGTTTAGAACAAGCTAAAGCAGCTCCTAAAACGTCTGCCAACTCTTCCAACATTCCCCAGTTCTCTGGTCCTTTTAATCCACGTCCACCAGATACTACGATATCAGCATCAGCAATAGTAACTTTTCCTGATACTTTCTCTACTTTTTCTACTTTTAATGCAAAGTCAGCATCGTTAAGTGCTGGTGCAAAATCTTCAGTAGTAGCAGCACCTGTAGCTTCTACCAATCCGAATGAGTTTTTCGCTAAAGCGATTACTTTTACATCTGTAGCGATTTCTGTTTGGTTAAATCCTTTGTTTGAAAAAGCATTTCTTTTTACTACAAAAGGAGAAGTACTTACTGGCAAAGCAACAACGTTAGAAGCAAATCCTGCCTCTAAAGATACTGCTACAGCAGGTGCAGCATATAAACTGTCTGTTGTAGAAGATAAAACAACAACTTTTGCTCCTTCTTTTTGTGCAGCTTGTTTGATTACATCTGCATAAGCTTTAGCATTGAATGTCGCTAATTTATCGTTCGTTACTTTTAATACTTTATCTACTCCGTATTTTCCTAATTCACTTACGTCTCCTGCATTTACAGTAACTGCAGTAACTGTTGTTCCTAAAGATTCAGCTACTTTTTTTGCATAAGAAGCTAATTCTAAAGCTACTTTTTTAAACTTTCCTTCTGCTGATTCAGCATATATTAAGATTGACATAATTCTTCTTTTTAAATTTAAACAATAGTTTGACTAAGATTAGATTACTTTAGCCTCGTTGTGCAACAACTCTACTAATTCTGCTACATTGTCAGGAGAAATCATCTTACATGCTGTTTTAGCAGCTGGTTTCTCAAACTTAACGCTTTTTGTTGCAGCAGCATCTCCTGTAGGTTCAACAATAGCTAATGCTTTTGTTCTTGCAGACATAATTCCACGCATATTTGGAATACGCAAATCTTTTTCTTCTACAATCCCTTTTTGACCACCAACTACGATAGGTAATTGTCCTACTACTGTTTCTTTACCTCCATCAATTTGACGAATTGCAGTAACTGCAGTTCCTTCAATTTCTAACCCTTCACAAGAGTTAATGAAGTTGTATCCTAAAATAGCTGCAAGCATACCTGGAACCATTCCTCCATTGTAATCCAAAGATTCTTTTCCAGCTAAAACAATATCAAAACCTCCGTTTTTAACAACCTCAGCCAATTGTTTTGCTACAAACATACCGTCTGTTGGGTTAGCATTCACACGAATAGCCTCGTCAGCTCCAATTGCCAATGCTTTTCTCAACGTTGGTTCTGTGTCTGCACCACCAACATTTACTACAGTAACTGTAGCTCCTTGTTTTTCTTTAAACCATATCGCACGAGTTAAAGCGTACTCGTCATTTGGATTGATAACAAACTGAACTCCAGCAGTATCAAACTCTGTATCTCCATTCGTGAAATTAATCTTTGAAGTAGTATCAGGCACGTGGCTGATGCAAACTAATATTTTCATTCTATCTTGTTTTTTGTTTGACATTATAATCTTTACAGAAACGAAAATAAGAATTTATTTTGATAATTTTATATGCGTGCATATAAAATTATCCGTATATCACTATTTTATATTTATCTGTAAAAATAGAAACGCTTACTTCTATAAATAAACCCTTTTTCTTTAACTTACTCCTTATGACCTTTACTAAAAATCTAAAGTATATGCTCCTAAAAATGTAATTCTGTACTTTTCTTTCGATACATCTTTTTTAACTATTTCACTCCTTCAAGCAGCATGTGGAGCTATTACCTTTGCCACTGCTCACTCATTGACCAATTGACTAAATCTATACTTTGGTCTACTTCCAAAAAATGCTCATCATCTTCCAAAGCATCTTCATTTAAATCATACAATCCGTCAGTCAAATCACTCACAAACTTCTCTATTAATTCTTCAATAGAATTAGCTACCAAAATCCCTACCTCAGCTTCTTCATCAATAAAGATAACTTGTCCAAAAATCCCTTCTGAAGTTGGTTTCAAATCGATATATAATTTGGTACGAGACCCATCATGACCAAACATGATCCAATTTATATTATAAATATCAGAAGCATCAATTTCCTCATCTACTTGTTGCAAAGGATATTTCTGTTGTTTTTGACTTTTATTATCTCGAAAATACCTTATTACCTTTTCCAAACTACAAAACTCCATACCATAAAAAAGGTTCCCCATATTTTCATCATTAGACATTCCGTTATGCCACAAATACAATTGTTTAAAATTATCTGGAAGTATACCTCCAAACACCTCCTCAAGCTCCTTCAACTCTTGTACAGTAGCAGCACTCTGCAACGAATAAACAGCTATTTTATTAGCATGCTCTAATAGCCAAGTTTCTATCTTTTTTAAATTCTCTTCCATATATATATTTTTTTGAACCAACAATTACATTAAAAATCAACTAATTACTTTTCTATTAATTTACGTTATTGGTTGTCAAACTATATCATCCGAAATCTTCAAGTTTCACACTAATAACAAACCATTACTTTTTTTCAGAGATAATATTTATAGATTCTTCTAATTATCTTCTATTCCAGATACTAATACACATCATCAATTTTCCAAGTAGAAAGTTCAAATCTATTAATCCATCTATCAGCAACTAAATGAAATAATTTGTCATCTGTTTTTGTTTTTAATAGACATAATGCCTCTCTAACATTTCCTAACTCCCACCCTGTGCTATTAAGCGTCAACCAAGCTTCTTTTAATTTATTTTCTATTATATACTGTTTAAATAATTCTTGTTGATTTACCTTTGGTTTTAACCAATCAGGTAAATCTACTATATCTTCCAAGTACATTTGATTAGCTATTTCAAATGAACATGCATTATAAACTTGTGCTTTATTAAATAACCTCTCAGTAGAAGGAAAATCACCATCATATTGTTCTATACTCTTTACATAGATTAAAGGCGTATTTACCTCAAAATTTATCAATTTATCATAGTATTCTGGTATATTTCCATAGGTTAAAGTGAACGTATCAATCTCATTATATTCCTTAAAATCAATTTGTTTAAAAAAATCTACTATTGTAGCACTTAAACCGTCTTCCAACATAATGATGTCTAATATAAGCTCTGTTATAAATTGTTTTGAACTTCTCGCCTTTTCCCAAAAATGTCCAACTTCCAACGAATAGTCAACAAACGTTACTTGCCTTGAACAAAAAAAATGCTTTAATACTCCTCTATAATAAGAGCCACTATCTAAGAAAAAAGGAACTAATACAGGTGGATGTGGATACCAATAGTTATCTACACTACTATATTGTCCTACATTATTAGGTATTTCTACTCTTTCTAAAACTAAATCAATTAATGCAGGGGAAATTTGTAATTGCTCTAATAATACCTCCAATGGTACTTCTGTAGAAATAGAATGCGAAAAACTACTCTTAAGCACGTCTCTATTCCTTATTCTATTTATTATTTCTTTTATCTTCCCCATATTACTTAATCATCAAATACTTAACTACACTTCTCTTCTATATCAACACTTAAGATACAATCTAATACACTCTCAAAGAAAATATTCTCAACTTTTATCTCAAAAAAATATAACCTAATCTATCAATTCAACAGCGACTGAATATTTTTATCATCAATGAAGTACTAAAATAATATAAATATACTCAATACTTGTTAGTTACTTTCTTTTCACAACCTAAAAACCAGCAAAGAATATCATACTATCTGTAATTTCATAGCTTCTCACTTATTAAGGCACTT
The DNA here is from genome assembly GCA_031277535.1 of Flavobacteriaceae bacterium. GTDB lineage: Bacteria > Bacteroidota > Bacteroidia > Flavobacteriales > Flavobacteriaceae > Flavobacterium. Next base: position 62,678 of record JAITMD010000014.1, on the reverse strand, counting down.
CGATACAAAACTGTTACCTTTGCATAAATTAAAAAATTACAAATGATAAAACTAACACCTTTTACCCTTGATGATATTGCAATAATGTTGGATTGGAATTTTACTGCGGATGAATTAGTTCAATTTGGAGGAGATGCTTTTACTTATCCTCTAACTAAAGAACAAATAGTCAGCTTCTTAAATACACCTAATTCTCAATTATACAAAGTAATAGATCAACAGGTAAATCAGGTGATAGGTGTAGGTGAAATTGTAGTAATGGAAGATCAATCTACCAAATTGGCACGTATTGTAATTGGTGACCGAAATAGTAGAGGTAAAGGATACGGGCAAAAAATGATGCAAGCTTTTGTGAATTATTGCATAGAAGAACTACACAGTCCTTTAGTAACACTTAATGTATTTGATTGGAATATTGGAGCTATTAAATGCTACGAAAAAATAGGTTTTGCATTTACAAATGATGTTCCACGTGCTTTCGAACTTCCCAATGGAATAACCCATTACAGCAAACGAATGGACTATATTACACACAGATAAAAATAAATTATACTTTAAGTCGATGGCATTCCATCGGCTTTTTTTATAGTTCTTGTTTAGTAATGTAATATAATACACTGACAGTATACTCTCTTACACAATACGATAAGTGGTATACCATTCTACTTTAGTCTGACTGGTACACAACACTTTTCTTTTTAATTATTTCTCTGCAAAGCTTTTCTGTTGTGTACTTCTATAGTATGCTTACCAACTTTAATATTCTCCCCTCCTTTTCTTGAACTTATTAAAACAGACAAACAAAGAATAAATAGAGCATTACCAACAAATACTTCAACAATACCTCAACAATGCTTCAACAATTGTTCAGCAAACAACCTCTCTGATAGAGCATTTATGGGCTATTGTTGAACAATCCTTGAAGGATTTCAGAACAACTCAGGTAAAAACAGGCTTTCAAAGCATTCGTAATAAAAATTAAAAACAAGCACAAAAACAAGCAATAAACTGATTTAAAGTAAATTAATATAAAAAATAGCTAAAAATAATTCCAAAAAAAGTGATGCTTTTTTTCAAAAAGAACAATAAAAAAGGATTAAATGAATAGCCTACATCAAAAAAACACTCCTATTTTATTTTAATCATACATTAAAGGGACTATTAATCAATAAAAACAGAATTTTTGACTCTTGTTTTTTCAGTTTTCTTTCCAACTAAATCCGATGGGTACGAATCTACAACAGCAACATATTTCATATATTTATAACATTGTTATATCTAAATATTCTCCAAGTATATGAAGGAAAACCTAACCTCAGCACAATTGCGGTTAATCACATTAAAACAACAAGGCCTATCTACTGAGTCGTCTTTTGGGGATTCTAAAAGCGGGGTATTAACAGCTATTTCTAATTTGGGGTACCTTCAAATAGATACAATATCTGTTGTAGAACGCGCACATCATCATACCTTATGGACTCGAATACCTGATTACAAAAGCACCTTTTTGGACGAGCTGGTACAAGAGAAAAAAATATTTGAATATTGGTTTCATGCGGCATCTTATCTACCCATAGATGATTTTCGTTTTGCTCTTCCACAAATGGAGCAAATCAAAAAAGACAAAAAACACTACTACAAAGTAGATCCTAAAGTAATGCGCTATGTACTGGACACCATTCGAGAAGAAGGACCTAAAAGAGCGAGGGATTTTGAGAGTAAAAAACCAACAAATGGAACTTGGTGGGAATGGAAACCTGCAAAAATAGCTTTAGAAAGATTATTTCTACAAGGAGATTTGATGATTGCTAAACGAGAGGCAATGCAGAAAACTTTTGACTTGACTGAACGTGTATTGCCTTCTGTCATTAATACACAAATGCCTACTCCTTTTGAAATTGCAGAACAGCTAACCAAAACGTATTTAAAAGCTTATGGATTTACGACAATGGGACAAATCACTCATTTAAAAACGGGTAGTGTCCTAAAAAAGAATGTAGCAAAAGTGTTAGAAATAATGTGTGAACAAGGCAGTGTACAACAAATAGTTGTTGAACATATGCCTCCTGTATATATTCTAACAGAATTACTAAACAACACTTCCTTAATCACAGAGCCCACAACTTTGTTACTATCGCCATTTGACAATTTAATTATTCATAGAGATAGACTACAACAACTATTTGATTTTAACTTTCGATTGGAGTGCTATCTCCCAAAAGAAAAAAGACAATATGGTTATTTCTGTTTACCTATCTTGTACAAACAGAATTTTATAGGCAGAGTAGATTGTAAAGTTCATCGCAAAGAAAAAAGGCTTGAACTCATCAACCTACACATCGAAAATCACAACATACAAATAGAGGAATGGGTTGCTCCGTTTATAGCACTTATCAAACGATTTAGCACGTTTAATTCTTGTGATACAATTACTCTTACAGAAGTAACACCTAAGCATCTTAGCTCATGGTTTAAAAACATCAATAACCAATAATAAAGAGGAAGTAAGATCTAAAAAAATAGCTTGGTCATTTTGACCAAGCTATTTTTACTTTACTTTTTAATAAATTTCTTCACTACTTTTTTATTGTCTTGTTTCAACTCAATGATGTAAATTCCTTTATTGAATTGACTTACATCTATTTGTTGATTCAACGTACTGTTATCTTGTACCATCTGCCCTTGTCTATCAAAAATTCTATAAGCAATAGAACTACTCGATGCCGAAGCAACATGTAATACATCAACTGCAGGATTTGGATAAAGTATAAAATCTACTTTATCTAAATCATTTGTTTGATGTTCTTTAATAAAGATAGCTTTTACTTTTTGTTTTGTATTGGTCTGAACTACTATTTTCTGCTTTGTAGATTTTACATCTCCTACCCAACGAGAAAATTTGTATCCTGGTAAAGCAATTGCTTCCAATGTAATTGGAATATTTTTAAAATACTGCCCTTCCCAGCTTTCATAGTTGCCATCAATCCCTATTGTAGTATTATTTATTTCAATGGTATTTACCTTTACAAAGCCTTTAAGTGTATCATTTGTTTGAACAGTTAACTGGTAATTACCACTAATATTAAAATAGGTTTGTAAATGTTGGTATTGGTTATTTGGTCTTAAACGAGCAAACTCTCTTAACTGCTCTACTCTATTTTCCCAATCTTGCATTGACTTAATTAAATTCCAGCGTTCAATATACTTAGGCATTTCTGCACGAATATTGTCTTGCATTGCATTGATTACACCAATCACGTGTTGTTCTTTATAAGAAGTATTCATTAAATCAGCAAAGCGATTTAGAAAATAGTTTTTATACGCATTATTCGTTAAAAGTCCTTTCAAGATATAATCATCGTGTTGAATGGCCGCATTTAAAGTATTGTGATTGTATGAATTGTTTATCCATTCATCTATTCCATTAAAACCCGCATCCATATCTTTTAATACCCAACGGAATCTACCGTCTTGCCCATAAGGTGCCGTTGGTGTATAACTAACTCTTTTTCTAAAATAGGTATTATTGTTATGAGGCCAATCAAAGTTAGCTGCATATATTTCAGCTATTTGATAATCTGTAAAGTTGATTTCATCAATATAGGTCAAACCTTTTTTATAATTTGCATCACCTGCTAAACTATTGTTTTTAAAATAATCCACTACTTTTAGATATTCTACATTGTCTCCTATATCTGCTAAACCTTGATTTTCTAAGAAGTCTAAATCTTTCTCTTTGATATTGTACACTCTTTCAAAATACTTTTCATCATATCGTTCTCGCAAATTCATTAATCCATAATATTCCCCATTTACAAAAGTTATAATAGGTTGATACTTTTGAGTTTCAAAATTCAAGTGCTCATTTAGTTTTTGGATAAAGGCATCTCTAAACATTGTTCTATATGTGTCATTCCCAGAGTTTCTTACAATTAATCGCTTAAAAGAGTCATAAGGATAATCCTTAAAGAAACTATGCTTGAGATCCTTAGCACCATAATCAGATTTAGCATACATACGATAAGATCTATTCTTAAAAAAACGAGAGCCATTCCCATGATTTCTAATACCTACCGTTTGATTAATCTTTTCTGTTTGCTTATCTAAATAAACAATATTAACAGGCACTTCTGACGCTGAACCACTTGCCCAATAATTAGCCGTTACAGTCGTTTCATAATCATTAACCTGAGGATTAGCTATGCGCCAATCGTCAAAAGTTTTACCTGCTACCCAAAGCCCATTTTCATAACCAAATAAAGCATCCTCATTCACACTAACGTTCAAGACTGGAAATTTATATTGTTTATCTATAAAGTAAACTTTAGTCACTGTCTCTGAATAGTTATTCTGGTCTATATAAGCTTTTGCTCTCACAACAAAACTTTTATCAATTTTAGTGGAAGGAAAATACTGATTGAATTCGTATGTTGTAGAAATATTAGCAGCTCTATTCGGCTCATTTGTGCGATCATACACCAATATTGGAGCAGAATAGATATAAGAATACAACGTGTTTTGGTGCATTTCAAAAGGCTGTTGTCCCCCATATTGTGGATACTTTACCTTATAGTTGTACACCTTGCCATTTACATTATCCAAAGAAGGCTCTGACCCATCTGTTGTATAAATAATCTTGACATTTGCTTTGTTGTGGCTCAACAATAAAGAGAATCCCTGGTTGTAAAAACCACTTTCAGAAGAGAAAGTAGGTGGCTTTAAATTTTGTGCAAAAGCAGTACACGACAACACAAAAAACAATAATAAGTAATAATTCTTCATAATAATTTAGTTTTATACTCATAAAAATAAATCACTAATTACAAAAAACAAAGTATTTTAAACTAAATTATAATAATATTCAAACAATTTATTTATTCATATACACTTATTTCTTTCGATATTCTAATGGATTGATACCTACTTCTCGTTTAAAGAATCTTCCCATATAAGAAGGATCTACAAAGTGAAGTTGTTCTGCTATTTGCCCAATACTTAAATCTGTACTTTTTAAGAAATGTTTTATTTCTAAAATAACTTGACGATTAATTAATTCTTTAGGACTATAATTTAAAAACTGCTGTGTGACTTGAGATAAATAATACGGTGTAACAAATAACTTCTCTGCATAAAAAGACACTTCTCTATGTTCTTTTGCATATATACTGATTAAGTCCCAAAACTTCCAACATAGCTCTTCTTGACGACTGTAATGTTTTTCTAAAACAAATGCCTCATATGTAATAAACTCTGCTAACGTTAAAAATAAATTTTGAAACTGGTTGCACAACAATTGTTTAATATGTGAAGTAGAATGAGTCATCAGATAAAGAGTAAGTGACTGCCATAACCCATAACTTGTTTGATCTTCTACTTTAAAATATTGAATAGGGAAATAGTGTAAATAACTAAACAATTCATTGGGTAACACATAAGCTATTTCACTGGCTAAATCTCGTTTAATAAAATAACAATGCATTGAAAACCCCTTACTAACTCGTTTAAAACTAACTATATTATCTTCTCCTACAACTATAAAACTCCCTTTAGCTATGGGATATTCTTTAAAATCAATACTTACAACTCCTACCCCTTTCTCCACAAAAAAAAGCGTTAAATAAGATAACTGTAAAGGGTAGTTTCCTATAGTATCATTTGTACAAATCCCATAGACTACTCCACACGTTAAAGAAAGCTTGTTATTTATATCCATATTTTGCTATTACTTGATCATTTATCTCAGCTTAATCTAATAAATCCGATTACTCACAAGACACTATTAGTTTTAAAAATTACACTTCAAACATTAATTCACTTATCAAAAACCTTATTTAGTTTCCAAAATTACATTTTTACCTTAAATATTCATACATAACCTCTCAATAAGCCGAACTACTTTTGTCACAGAAAATAACAAGTATTTCTAAAACTAAAGTAGGAATACATCAAATAAGAAAAAATGAGACTAATTACGGAAAGATTGATTTTACGCCCTTGGGAAGAGTCAGATGCAGAGCATTTATATTTATATGCTAAAGACGAAAACATTGGCCCTCCTGCTGGATGGCCAGCACATCAAAATGTGGAAGAAAGCAAAGCAGTGATCCAGAATGAATTTAATCATCCTGAAATATACGCCGTAGCACTAAAAGAAACAAATGAAGCAATCGGGTGTATAGGATTACTAATTGGCAAAAACAGCAACTTCGACATCTCAGAAACAGAAGCAGAAGTAGCCTATTGGGTAGGTGTTCCTCACTGGGGAAAAGGTTATATTCCAGAAGCATTACAGACATTAATCAAACACGCTTTTGTCGATTTAAAAATGACTGATTTGTGGTGTGGATTTTATGAGGAAAATATCAAATCCCTACGTGCACAATCTAAATGTGGTTTTACCTTTGCATACAAATCTGAAAATAGATATGACAAATATTTTAAAGATGATCGTATAGAGGTAATTACAAGATTAAAATACGAAGATTGGTTGCGAACCCAACTGTAAAACAAAAGAGATTGAATTAATAGTTCAGTCTCTTTTGTTTTTTAAAGAAGTGAAGGATATCAGACGCATCTATATTATTCCACTATATAATAACAGACGCTTATGATTACATTCTTTAAAAGAAAGATTTATCTTTGTTTTTCTATTTTAACTCCAATGAAAAAACTCTTTCTATCGGCTTCATTTAGTGATGTAGCCTCTTTATTTCCAAAATTTGCAAGGGAAGAAATGACTGCTAAAAAAGTATGTTTTATCCCTACAGCGAGTATTGTTGAAGAATATACAGGTCATGTTGTTAATGATAAAAAAGCATTTCAAAACTTAGGAGTGCAGATTTATGAATTAGAAATAAGTACAGCTACCATAGAACGCATCACTGAAAGCTTAGACGCTTGTGATTATATCTTTGTTTCGGGTGGAAATACGTTTTACCTGCTACAAGAGTTAAAAAACAAAAACGTAGATCAACTTATTGTAAAGGAAATAAACAAAGGAAAAATATATATTGGAACATCTGCCGGAAGTATTGTAATGGCTCCTGACATACAATATATAGAAACAATGGATGACAGAACTAAAGCACGTAACTTACCATGTACTACAGGATTAAACCTAATAGATTATTATCCATTGGTTCACTACAAAAGCTTTCCTTTTACTGAAGTAGCAGATAATATTTTTGATACCTATCACAAACAGCTGCCTTTACTAACGCTTAGCAATCAAGAAGTACTATTAGTAACTGACAATCATATAGAAAAACAACTTATATCTTATTAATATTTGTTTGCTAAATCTAAACAATTTGCAAACAATCCTTTAATACATAGATAAAAGAATATTAAAAAAGTAGATTAGAGGTCAAAAGCGATAAAACAATAAACTGGATACTATAGATAAAGATATTTTTTTCTATTTTTGCTTTTGTAAATTAATTACGGAAAATAGATAAATTATGAGAACGATTCAATTTAGAGAGGCCGTATGCGAGGCTATGAGTGAAGAAATGCGTCGCGACGAATCAATATATTTAATAGGTGAAGAAGTAGCAGAATACAATGGTGCTTATAAAGCTTCTAAAGGTATGTTGGACGAATTCGGACCTAAACGCGTAATCGATGCTCCTATTGCAGAGCTTGGATTTGCGGGTATTGCAGTTGGTTCTGCAATGAACGGTAATCGCCCTATCGTAGAGTTTATGACTTTCAACTTCTCTTTAGTTGGAATCGACCAAATTATAAATAACGCAGCAAAAATGCGTCAAATGTCTGGAGGACAATTCAATATTCCAATTGTATTCCGTGGACCTACAGCTTCTGCTGGACAATTAGGAGCTACACACTCTCAAGCATTTGAAAACTGGTTTGCAAACACACCTGGATTAAAAGTAGTAGTACCTTCTACACCATATGATGCAAAAGGATTATTAAAAGCGGCTATCCGTGATAATGACCCAGTAATCTTTATGGAATCTGAACAAATGTATGGAGACAAAGGAGAAGTTCCAGAAGGAGAATACACTATTCCATTGGGTGTTGCAGATATCAAAAGAGAAGGAAAAGATGTAACTATCGTTTCTTTTGGTAAAATTATCAAAGAGGCTTTAAAAGCTGCTGAAGAATTAGAGAAAGAAGGAATCTCTTGTGAAGTAATTGACTTACGTACAGTTCGTCCAATGGATCAAGAAACAATTTTAAACTCTGTTAAGAAAACAAATCGCTTAGTAATATTAGAAGAAGCTTGGCCATTTGGAAGTGTTTCTTCAGAAATTACTTATTTGGTTCAAGATCAAGCATTCGATTACTTAGATGCTCCAATTCAAAGAATCACTACTGCAGATACGCCAGCACCATATTCACCAGTATTATTAGAACAATGGTTGCCAAATGCACAAGACGTTGTAAAAGCAGTTAAAAAAACACTATATAGATAAGATATTTTAATTATATTTGTTAACTCCATCTTAAGCTTTATCAAGCATTTAGATGGAGTTTTTTTATTTTAATATCCTTGCTATGAAAATTAAAATACAGTTTTTACTATTATTTATGTTTATTCCCCTACTCTCTTGGGGACAAACTAAGGTAAGTGGAATTATTATTGACGAAAATGGAATAGAAGTTCCATATGCCAGCGTTTATTTCAAAAACTCTACAACAGGAGTAATTGCTAATGAAAATGGTAAGTTCTATCTTGAATCACCAGAGACACACGAAACTCTTGTGGTTGGTTTTGTTGGTTACAAAACACAAAATATTCAATTAACACAACGGGTTAACCTTGATATGAAAGTTGTGTTAAAAGAGGACAATATGCTCCAAGAGGTAAAAATCTACACAGGGAAAACTTCTAAGAAGAACAACCCTGCTTTAGATATATTACGTAAAATTTGGGAGCGCAAACGAAAAAATGGTTTGTACATGTTCTCTCAATATGAATACGATAAATATGAAAAGATTGAATTTGACTTAAATACAATCGACAGTGCGTATCAAAAAAAGAAATTGTTTAGAGGGATGGAATTTATCTTTAAACAAATAGATACGAATAAAGTAACTGGAAAAACATATTTACCTATTTTCATTAACGAAAATATTGCAAGAGTATACGGTAACAATCTAACAAATCAAAAGATTGAAAAACCAATTGCAAATAAAAACTCTGGATTTGATACCAATCAACATATCATTGAATTTGTGAAAGATTTGTATGCACAATACAACATCTACAACAACTACATTAAAATATTTGACAAAGACTTTGTTAGCCCTTTATCTCGTACAGGAATTAATGTTTACAACTATGTATTAGCTGATACAGCATACATTGACAATAAGTTGTGCTACAACATTGTCTATTATCCTCGTAGAAAAGGAGAGCTTACTTTTAAAGGAGACTTTTGGGTGAATGATTCTACTTTTGCAATTAAGAAAATTAATATGCAAGGAAGTAGAGATGCTAATATTAACTGGGTAAAAGAAATATACATTGAACAGGAATTTGATGTAATCAATGACTCTGTGTTTTTATTAAAACGCGACCACTTTATGTCTGATTTTGCTCTTTCTAAAAAAGAAGAATCAAAAGGAATGTATGGAAAGCGTACAACAGTTTATAAAAACCATGAATTTAATATTCCACGTTCTTCAGATTATTATCAAAAAACAGTCAACCAATACGATGAATCAGTTTATACCAAATCTGATGAATATTGGGCTGAAAACCGCTTTGAGTCGTTGAGTAAAGATGAGTTAGGTATTTACAAAATGTTGGATACTTTAAAGACTGTACCTAAGTTTAAGTTCTTATTTGACTTTACCTCTATGATTGCGAGTAATTATTACAACATAGATAAGTATAAGTTTGACTTTGGACCTATCTTCTCTACATTTGGATACAATGATATTGAAGGAATACGTTTAAGAGCAGGAGGTAGAACATATTTTGGGCCTAATGACAAATGGCGTATAGAAGGTTATGGAGCTTATGGATTGAAAGATAATCAATTCAAATATGGTATTAGTGGGAAAGTATTGTTAGACAACGACTCCCGTTTAATCTTGTTTGGAGGAAACAGACGTGATGTTGAACAAATTGGTGTTCGTCTAACAGAATCAAATGATGTATTGGGAAGAAGCTTTGCTTCCAACTCATTATTTGCAAGTGGTGATAACTCTAAACTGACTAAAATTAATCTAAGTACTTTAGGAATGGAAATAGAACCTCTGAAGAACTTAAAGTTTAGTACTATGTTTAGCTATAGAACCCTTAAACCTGCATCTGATCGCTTTAACTTGGATTATTATGTAGATAAAGAAAACAATATTATTAGCAATGAAACGAAACAGTCTGAATTAGAATTTGCTGTTGATTATACACCTGGTAGACGTACTATTGGCTATGGAGTAGACAGAAAAGATATTGATAAAAGATATTTGCGTTTATATATGCGTTATAGTCAAGGAATGAAAGGAATAATGGATAGCGACTTCAAATATAGCAAACTACAATTCTATGCAAGAAAACCAGTACTAATAGGAGGTTTTGGAACACTGACCACTATATTTGAAGCAGGTAAAACATTTGGGGATGTTCCTTTAGGATTATTAAACGTTATACCTGGGAATCAATCGTGGTTTAATATTCAAAACACTTTTGCAAACTTAAATTATTATGAGTTTGTAACTGATGAATATACCACATTACACCTTGAGCATGATTTTGGAGGACGTTTATTGTCAAGAATACCAGGATTGAGGGATGCTAACTTAAGAGAAATTATAGGGGTAAGAGGAGTATATGGAAATATTTCTCAAGGTAGCAAAGATTTAAATGCATCAAATTTAGTTTACAATGCTCCTCAAGATGTATATTATGAATATTATGCTGCTGTAGCAAATATCTTTAAAGTACTGAGAATAGATTTGAGTTGGAGAGGGAATTATATGGATATGCCTGATGCAAGAAAATTTGCAATAAGAGCTTCTGTAGGTATTTACTTCTAATATTTGATCTATAAAGTTTGTTATAAACAAGGATTTAGAGTATTTTTGCACAGTTTTTAAAATACGATAAAAATAAAGTTTATGAATACATTTGAAACATTCGATGCTTTCGTTGAAATTCCAGCAGGAAGCCGTAACAAATACGAGTATGATTTTGATTTAAAAAGATTGCGTTTTGACCGTCTTTTATATTCAAACATGAGATATCCAGCAGACTATGGATTTATTCCAGAAACTTTAGCTTTAGATGGAGATCCTCTTGATGTATTAGTTATGTTTACTGAACCATCTTTACCAGGAATGGTTGTAGAAGTTAAACCAGTTGGTATTTTCTACATGGCAGATGATAAAGGAAATGACGAAAAAATCATATGTGTTCCTGTTTCTGATCCATTGATGAATAAATTAAACGACATCAATGATGTAAACGAACATTTCAAAAAAGAAGTTGAACACTTCTTTAAAGTTTACAAAGACTTAGAAAATAAAGCTGTTACTACAAACGGATTTGGAGATAAAGCTGCGGCTATCAAAATGATCCAAGAATGTACAGAACGTTTTCAAGCACTTGAAAATAAACCAGAAGGATTATTCAGTATCCGTTACTAATAAAGAAGCCACTCTCACGAGTGGCTTTTCTTTTTAAATACATTTTCAATCTAAATATCGTTCCAATAAAACATCCAAGTGATGTAAACTATGACCATACATCACACGTCCAATATTTTCGATAGAAATCTCATAGTTAGCAACCTTACTTTCACGTTGCAAAATATCTTTTGTATAACCTTTGAATTGATAATAAATACAAAGCAGTAATGCTGTATATTCATGAATCATATCTTCTCCATTTTTCTCTTCTTGCATTGAAGTAATAGCATATGCATCTTCTTCAAATCCAAACAATTCGCTTGTATCTTGACGAGCAATATGAAGGGCTCTGTAACTGAATATTTTTTCACAATCTATTAAATGCTGTACGACCTGTTTTACTGTCCATTTTCCTTCTGCATACGAATAGTCCCACTTATTTTGTGCAGTTACTTGCTCTAATACTTTTACAATAATTGGAATACGAACTAATAGTCCTTCTTCCACACTATAATCTAAAGAACATTTAATATAGTCTGAATGTGGCATAATTTATGTTTTTATAGTTATTATTACATCTTACTTCCAACTCAATAGGTATTCATCCTCTTATAAAAACAAAGTTAATTACTTTATATTCTTTTTGTTTTTGCTTCTATAAAAAAAGGATAGATCTAAATCATATACCTAAAAAAGTAAAGTAAATGTAGTGATAGTCATTAAAAAATATTACTTTTTATCCCAAAATATTATACAACTACATATAAACCTAAATAACAACGATAACAAACAACAACACAATGGAAGAAATCATCAAATTTGCCAACTCATTAATTTGGTCAAATGTATTTATAGGTTTATGCCTATGTACAGGTCTTTTTTTTACTCTAAAAACAGGCTTTGTACAAATTCGTTATTTTCGTCACATGATCAAATTACTCTTTACAGAAGGTTCTTCTGAACAGGGAGTAAGTCCTTTTCAAGCATTTAGCATAGCCATTGCTGGTCGAGTTGGGGTAGGTAATATTGTGGGAGTTGCTACTGCTATTGCAGCAGGTGGACCAGGTGCTATCTTTTGGATGTGGGCAATTGCTTTTTTAGGTAGTGCATCTGCCTTTATAGAATCGACATTAGCACAAATTTATAAAGTAGAAAAAAATGGTATGTTTTGTGGAGGTCCTGCTTTTTATATAGAAAAAGGGCTTAAAAGCAAAAAATTTGCTGTTGCATTTTCTATAATAACTATAATTAGTTGTGTAATCTTTTTACCAAGCATTCAAAGTAACAGTATTGCTGTAAGTATTAACCAAGCTTTTCAAGTACCTACTTGGATAACAGGAATAGGTACATGTATTCTCTTGGCATTTACAGTATTTGGAGGTGCTAAAAAAATAGGTAAGATTGCACAAGTAGTAGTTCCATTTATGGCTTCGGCTTACATTATTATGGCTTTAATTATTATTGCTTTTAATATTCAGGAAGTTCCTGCTATCTTTGGATTAATATTCCGTTCCGCTTTTAATATGGAAGCAGCTTTCAGTGGCGTGTTTGGGGCAGCTATTGCTTGGGGAGTAAAAAGAGGAATATACTCTAATGAAGCAGGTCAAGGTACAGCACCACATGCTGCTGCTGCTGCTGAGACCTCTCATCCTGTAAAACAAGGATTAGTACAAGCATTCTCTGTATATGTAGATACTTTATTTGTTTGTACTGCTACTGCATTAATGATATTATTTACCAACCAATATAATGTAATTGATGAAGCAGGCACTTATATTGTTCACAATCTACCTGACACAGATGCCGGAGCAGCCTTTACAGTAAAAGCTATTGCAACACATTTCCCTTCATTTGCTTCGCAGTTTATTGCTATTGCACTAACCTTCTTTGCCTTTACGACAATTATGTCTTATGTGTTTATAGCAGAGTCGAACTTTGACTACTTAAGCAAGCAAAAAAATATAATCTTACGTTGGGCTATGCGTGTTCTAATCCTACTTACAGTATTTAACGCATCAATTCAAGAAGCAAGTAAGGCCTGGGAAATCGGAGATATTGGCGTAGGAGCTATGGCTTGGATGAATATTATTGCTATACTAATTTTACAAAAACCGGCGATGTTGGCATTAAAAGATTATGTAGCACAACGTAAAAAAGGTCTTGATCCAATATTCAAACCAAAAGAACTTGGTATTGATAATGCTTCCGAAGTATGGAACAAATATCATCCACACAAATAAAAGATAGTGTTTTTTGAACTGACTCTACTTTAGTACCTTTGTTTCAACAAAAATAATATATTATGCACATTACTATTAGACCTGCACAAAAGGCCGATTTTGATGTAGTACCAGAGTTAATGCTACAAGCAATGGAAGACATTGTTTTCAGCTTTATCAATCAAGTAGATATTGAAGAAGCAATCAATTTCTTAACTAAGTTATACAAACAACCTAATACGTTGTATAGTTATGAAAATACTTTTGTTGCAATCAATGATGAGGAAGATATTGTTGGTTCTGTAACAGGATACAATGGGGATCGCTTTGAAGAATTACGTCAACCTTTATTAGACTTAATGCAAAAGCATTATCAAAATGACTTAGTTCCAGAAGCTGAAACAGAAGGAAAAGAATACTATATTGATACTGTAGCTGTCTCTCCCATAGTACAAGGAAAAGGAGTTGGTAGCCATTTATTGAAACACATTGTTGACCATGCAAAAGAGCAAGGCTATACACAGGTGGGATTATTAGTTGATTTAGAAAATCCAAATGCCAAACGTTTATACAGTAGATTGGGATTTGAATTAGGAAAAAAAATAGAACTTGTAGGTGGTGAATACTACCATATGTACATCAGACTATAAGGAATAAAGGGAGTTACAACTATTTTGTAACTCCCTTTACTTTTTACTCAAAATGCTGTTATTAATCTATACAACATATTAAACGCAACTCTTCTTATCTCTATAAATACGCTAAGAATAAAACAACAACAGTAAATACCACTATTAATGAGGTAATAAAAATAGGGTAAACTTACTTTTTAGTACAGATTACTTATATTTGCTAAAAATTTGACAAATGGACAAAAATATCATACCATATAAAGACTCAGAATTAGGAAAGAAACAGCAAGTAGAGCAAATGTTTGATACGATTTCTGGCAATTATGACAATCTAAATCGTATGATTTCTTTGGGAACTGACCAAGGATGGAGAAAAAAAGTACTAAAAATGGTATCTGCTACCAATCCAACAAACATTTTAGATATTGCAACAGGTACTGGAGATCTTGCTATTCTATTATCTAAATCTAATGCACAAAAAATCACAGGATTAGATCTTTCAGCTGGAATGTTAGAAGTGGGAAAACAAAAAGTAAAAGCACTTCATTTGGATCAAAAAATAGAAATGATACAGGGTGATTCTGAAAATTTACCTTTTGGAGACAATACATTTGACGCTATCACAGTAGGCTTTGGAATAAGAAATTTTGAAAATCTTGAGAAAGGTTTAACAGAAATTTTAAGAGTATTAAAACCTAATGGAATTTTTGTTATCTTAGAAACCTCGGTTCCAAGAAAATTTCCATTTAAACAAGGATACTTTTTTTATACACAAAACATCATGCCTTTTATGGGAAAAATGTTTTCTAAGGACCAGAAGGCTTATAAATATTTATCTGATTCGGCAAAAAACTTTCCTTTTGGAGAAGAGTTAAACAATATTTTGCGTAAAGTTGGGTTTAAAGATGTAAAACATAAGCCACAAACAATGGGAATTGCAACGATTTATTCTTCGTCAAAATAATTATGAAAAAACTATTAGTAGTATTCTTTACAGTAGCACTTGGATTCCAATCATTTGGACAACACAAGACAATTTTTGGAAAAAACCCTTTGCTTAACAAACCTGATTGGGATAAGCAACGTGTACATTGGGGATACTACTTAGGTTTCAATTCTTTCAATTATAAGTTCAACTATGACGAAAAATATTATACTCGTCTACAAACATTGAAAGAAAAATACCCTAACACTGCGACAGAAGTTCAGGTTCAAAATTCTATAGGCTTTAATGTTGGTTTAGTTGGTAACTTGCGTTTGTTTGAATATTTAGATTTGCGATTTGAACCAGGATTAGCTTATACTAAAAGAGATTTACTAATTCCACAGGCTTTAATCATTAATCACTTAGATCAATCTGGTGTACCAGTAATAGATCCTACTACATTAAATAGTTATTCTACCAGAAATGATAGTTCAACTTATATTCATTTTCCTTTACTTCTAAAATTCTCTGCCCTACGTACAGGTAATATTCGACCATATGTTGTAGGCGGAGTTTCGGCAGACTTAAATCTAACAAGTAATAGTAAATCCACAGAAGAAAACCCTACTATATGGAGAACCAAACAGTGGACATCTAACTATGAACTAGGTTTAGGAATGGATATATACTTTGAATACTTCAAATTTAGTCCATCTATTCGCGGTGTATTTGGATTAGATGATGCTATGATAAGAGATGAAAATCCAAACAGTCCGTGGACAGGAAATATTGGTTCAATGAAATCAAGAGGAATATTTGTAAACTTTACCTTCCATTAAAATATTAAATTGTATTTCGTCGAAACTCACTTAATACAATAGAAGATGCCATTGCTACATTTAGACTTTCTGTTTGTTGTAAATCTCCAAAACGAGGAATTGCTATACGTTTTGTAACTTGCTGTTCAATTTCTTTAGAGATTCCATTTGCCTCATTTCCAAAAACAATAATACCTTTTGTAGGTAATTGTTGTTGATAAATATTGTCACCATCCATAAAAGTTCCAAAAACAGCTATTTCTTCACTTGAATGGATAAAATGGCTTAAATCTCCATAAACAATATTTACCCGAGTAATAGAACCCATAGTTGCTTGTATCACCTTAGGATTATAAATATCAACTGTTTCTTTCGTACAAATTATATGTTTTACTCCAAACCAGTCACACAAACGAATAATTGTTCCCATATTACCAGGGTCACGAATATCATCTAATGCAACAACTAAATCAGAATAATCAACTTCTTTTTGATTAATGCAATGGAAAACAGCCAAACAATTTGATGGAGATGTTAAGGCAGACATCTTTTCCATCTCTGCAATAGAAACTTGATGTATTTTACTTCCATTACTCCCAAAATCAATTGTCTCAGTTACATAGATTGCTTCTAAGACAAAGGCAGATTGTATTAGTTCTTTTATAACTTTAACTCCTTCTGCAATAAAAAGTTGATGCTCTTTGCGATATTTTTTTTGATGAAGACTTTTAATTAATTTGATTTGGTTTTTCGTAACCATAAAAAACTGTATTTTTGAACGATATTTAGAACTATACTACTTTGGGGAAATTTTTATCAAAAATAGCACTTATTATTTTAACCTGCATAACTTTTTTTTCATGCTCGCTGACTAAACGAGTACCTGAAAAGCGTGCTATGTTAGTTGAAAATACAATCTATGAAAATGGTAAAAAAACAAGTAAAGAAGAAATTACTGATTTACTGTATCAACATCCCAATAGTACAATTCCTATATTAGGAATGCATTTGCGTTTACATATGTATAATTTAGCTAAACCTAATGCAGATTCAAGTTACCATGCTTGGCTATATAGACACCCTAAAAATGAAAAAGCATTAACTGCATTGTTATCTAAAAAACAAGTTAATCGATTAGGACAATCTTTTGCTATAGCTGGAATCAACAATTTCTTAATAAAAAGTGGAGAGGCTCCTGTATTATACGATTCAATTCGTACACAAAAAACAATAACAAGACTAAAAAACTATTATTTCAATAAAGGCTATTTTGAAACAAAAATTGTTACGAAATTAGATACAGTTGCTACAAAAAAAGTTAAAAACACCTATACCGTTTCAACAGGCGAACCATACATTATTGATAGTATAACAACCCATATTCAAGATCAAGAAATACAAAATCTATACAATCGTTCACAAAAAAGAAGTGCTATAAAAAGTAATACAATATATAACATTAAAAACTTAGAAGAAGAACGCAAGCGTTTAGCTAAAAACTTTAGAGATCAAGGAGCTTACCATTTTCAAGAAACATATGTTAGATATGAAGTAGATACTATCGTCAATAAAAAAAATAGAGCAAATCTTGCACTAATCATTGATAGACGAACAATTAAAGAAACAGATTCTGACACACTAAAAGAAGTACCATTCAAGCTATACAACATTAGTAATGTAAATATTTTTGTAGACAATGATTCAAAAAACAAAACCTTTGCTTTAGATAGTATCCAATATAATAATTTTCATATCTATAGTTCTACTAAATTACCTTATAAACCTAAAGCAATTACTGATGCTATATTTATCAATAAGGGTTCTATTTTTAGTGATCAACGAAAATTACTAACAACTCGTTCTATTAGTAACTTAAGAACATTCAACTACCCTGTTATTGAATATATTGAAGACCCACGTGATTCATTAGGTCAATCATTAATCACTAATATATACCTAACATCACGTAAAAAAATGACATTTAATCCATCTTTAGATGTTACCCACTCAAATATACAAGACTTTGGTATTGGAGGAAGTATGGGTTTTATGTTTAGAAATGTCTTTAGGGGAGCTGAAATACTTGAATTAGGATTAAGAGGTTCAATGGGATCTTCTCGCCAAATGAGTAATCCAAATAATGTTTTCTTTAATGTAACAGAATATGGAGCAGATATTAAACTTACTTTTCCACGTTTTTTATTTCCTTTCTCTTCTGACCGAATTATCCCAAAAACAATGTTACCAAGAACTTCGATGAGTTTTGGAGTTTCAAAACAACGCAATATTGGATTAGACAAAGACAACTTTAATGGAATTATTAATTACAACTGGAGTCCTTCAAGAACAAATAATTTCAGCTTAGATTTAGCAAACATTCAATATATAAAGAATACAAACCCATCAAACTATTTTAGAGTTTATAAATCATCATATGATAGACTAAACAACATAGCTCACAACTATGACACCATAGATCCTTCTTTTTATGATGCTGATGGCAATCTAATCATTGAAACAGGAACTAATGGTTTTATACGTGATGTTATGAAAAACCCTGAAAATTATGATGCCAGAGATTACAAGACAATAAAAAGTATGGAAGAAAGAAAAATTAGATTATCAGAAAATAATTTAATTTTAGCTACAAATCTTCTATTCACCACTTCTACTCGTACTAATATTTATGACAATAGTTTTTATACTTTAAAAGCAAAACTTGAATCTGCAGGTGGTTTAGCAAATGTTATAATGAGTACAACAAGTTCAAAATATGGACCAACTGGCAAAAAAACCATATTAGACGTTGAGTTTTCACAATACGTAAAAGGAGAAATAGACTATGTAAAATATTGGGATTTAACTAAAAAACAAGTATTTGCTATCAGAGCTTTTGGAGGATTAGCCATTCCTTATGGTAACTCTACTTCTATTCCTTTTTCTCGAAGTTATTATTCTGGAGGATCAAATGATAATAGAGGTTGGCAATCATATCGCTTAGGACCAGGAAGTAGCGGAGGAGAATTAGACTTTAACGAAGCCAATATGAAACTATTTTTTAGTACAGAATATCGTTTTAATTTTGCAGGGAAATGGTATGGTGCTCTATTTATTGATGCCAGTAATATTTGGAATGTTTTTGATGAAATAGAAGATAAAAACTATACTTTCAATGGTCTTTCATCGTTAAAAGATTTAGCTGTTGGATCAGGTTTGGGAATTCGCTATGATTTTAGTTTCTTTGTTTTCCGATTAGATTGGGGGTTCAAAACATATAATCCAGCTGTTTCTTCAGGAAGAAAATGGTTTAAAGAATTTAATTTTAAAGAATCAGTAATTAATGTTGGTATTAATTATCCATTCTAATTACAAGAATAATTAGTACTTTTGTCTAAATAAAATACACAACGAAAGATGGCACATAATATTAAACCAGGAGTAGCATTTGGAGATCAAGTGCAGGCTATTTTCCAATATGCAAAAGAAAAAGGGTTTGCTTTACCTGCAGTTAACGTAACAAGTTCAAGCACTATCAACAGTGTTTTAGAAACTGCTGCAAAATTAAATTCTCCAGTAATTATCCAATTTTCAAATGGCGGAGGAGCATTTATGGCAGGAAAAGGAATGTCTAATGAAAATCAAAAAGCAGCTATACTTGGTTCAATTGCTGGCGCAAAACATGTTCACACAGTAGCAGAGGCTTATGGTGTACCTGTAATTTTGCATACAGATCATTGTGCTAAAAAATTATTACCTTGGATTGATGGTTTATTAGATGCTGGAGAGGAATATATGAAACAATTTGGGAAACCCTTATTTAGTTCTCATATGATAGACTTATCAGAAGAACCAATAGAAGAAAACATAGAAATCTCTAAACAATATTTAGCTCGTATGGATAAGTTAGGAATGACTTTAGAAATCGAATTAGGTATTACTGGAGGTGAAGAAGATGGGGTTGACAACTCAGATGTAGATTCGTCTAAACTATATACTCAACCAGAAGAAGTAGCATATGCATTTGAAGAATTATCTAAAATAAGTCCTCGCTTTACAATTGCTGCAGCTTTCGGAAATGTACATGGGGTTTATAAACCAGGAAATGTAAAACTAACTCCAAAAATATTGAGAAACTCACAAGAATATGTTTCTAAAAAATTCAATTTAGGACATAATCCTGTTGATTTCGTATTCCATGGTGGTTCAGGTTCTTCAGTTGAAGAAATTAAAGAAGCAGTTGGATATGGAGTAATTAAGATGAATATTGATACAGATACTCAATTTGCATATACTGAGGGTATCAGAGATTATATGACATCAAAAATAGACTATTTAAAAACTCAAATAGGTAATCCAGAAGGATCAGATGCTCCGAATAAAAAGTATTATGATCCACGCGTATGGGTTAGACAAGGAGAACAGACATTAGTTGCTCGTTTAGAGAAAGCTTTTGAAGACTTAAATAACGTAAACACGTTATAATCATAAACTCCTTGTTTATTGAACATTTTATAAACAAAACAATCATTTTATGGCTTGGTTTAAAAGAAAAGAAAAAGGAATTCAAACACCAACTGAAAATAAAAAAGACATCCCTAAAGGGTTGTGGTATAAATCTCCTACAGGAAAAATTATTGATTCTGATGAATTAGCTCAAAAACTTTGGGTTAGTCCAGAAGATGGATACCACGTTCGTATTGGTAGTAAAGAATATTTTGAAATTCTTTTTGACAACAACGATTACAAAGAAATTGCAAAAAGCTTAACTTCAAAAGACGTTCTTAAATTTGAAGATACTAAAAAGTATGGAGACCGTTTAAAAGAAGCTATTGCTAAGACACAATTAAACGATGCCGTAAAAGTTGCAGTAGGTGATTCTAATGGGCAAAAACTTGTGGTTGCTGCAATGGACTTTGCTTTTATTGGTGGTTCTATGGGATCTGTTGTGGGAGAAAAAATTGCACGAGGAATTGATTATTCTCTAAAGCATAAAGTACCTTTCTTGATGATATCGAAATCTGGAGGAGCTCGTATGATGGAAGCAGGTTTTTCATTAATGCAAATGGCTAAAACATCAGCTAAGCTTTCATTATTAAGTGATGCTAAAATACCTTACATTTCACTATGTACAGATCCTACAACAGGAGGAATATCTGCATCTTTTGCAATGTTAGGGGATATAAACATTGCTGAGCCAGGAGCTTTAATTGGTTTTGCAGGCCCACGTATTGTAAAAGACACTACAGGTAAAGATCTTCCTGAAGGTTTTCAAACTTCAGAATTCTTATTAGAACATGGATTCCTGGATTTTATTACTCATCGTAGAGACTTAAAGAAAAATGTAAATTTATACTTAGATCTTATATTAAATAGACCTATTCGATAATTTTATGAATATAAAAAGAGGCACTTTAAAAAATTAAAGTGCCTCTTTTTATATATTCTTACATTCCAGAACGAATCGCTTCTACAGGATCTAATTTCGCTGCCGACTGTGCAGGAAGAAGCCCTGCTATAAGTCCTATAATCATTGATAAACCTAATCCTATAACAACATTCATCAAACTAAGAGAAAAATCAAAATCTACAATTGAACTAACTAAAACAGCTATTAATCCCACTAATAATAAACCTACAACCCCTCCTATCAAAGACAAAATAATAGATTCAAACAGAAACTGATATAATATAAATCTTCTCTTAGCTCCTATTGCTTTTTGAATACCTATCAAATGTGTACGTTCTTTTACTGATACAAACATAATATTCGCAATACCAAAACCACCTACTAATAAAGAAAAACCACTTATAATCCAACCAACCACATTCATTTGACCAATAATATTATCTATAAAATCCATCATTCCTCCAAAAATATTGACAAAAAAATTAGATTCATCTGTTTCTTTTAGTCCTCGAAAAATTCTAAGCTTGTTAGTTATTTCTGATTCAAAATGAACCATATCAGTCCCTTTAAAAGGTTTTAAAATTACTACAGGTACTGAAACCAAACTATTATCACCATACATCTGACGCATTAAATTAACAGGAATATATACACTCTCATCCTGGTTTCCACCAATACTTATTGAACCTTGTTTTTCAATTACACCTATTACAATAAACTTACGTCCAAACAAACGTACCTCCTTCCCTATTGGATTACTTAAATGAAATAATGTATTAGCAACTTCATAACCAATAACAGCAACAGCAGCTCCATTAGTTGCCTCTGATTCGTTAAAAAAACGACCAATAGTCAATTTTATATTATCCAGATATTGCATATCAGATGTGCAAGGACGCATATTCACTTCTGCGTAATTTGGCCCATGCTTCATTGTCTCAGACTTAGTAAAATAATTAAACGAAGCATATTCCACATCATTAAGATTTCTCTTTAAATAATCATATTCTTCATACTTCATCTTTGGAAACTGTTCAGCTTTCCATTTTGGCACATCAGTTGGACCAAAAGAATGATTAAACACGTACACCATATTACGATCAAAACCACTTAATTCAGATTTAATAGTTCTATCCATTGAATCTACTGCAGCTAATACAGCAATAATTGAAAATATTCCAACTGTAACTCCTAAAAGCGATAAAGTTGTTCGTAGTTTATTTATTCTTAATGCATTTATTGCGAAATTAAAACTTGTAAACAACAATCTTAAATACAACATAGTATAATATTTACGATTAAAAATCATTCAAACAACAAGAACATCTGTAGATGTCATTAATTCTTTATTTTCTATAAATTTACTAAAGCTAAAACAAGAAATTAAAATTAAATTAAAAAGTTTTAATAGCCCTTTACAAATAGCCTATGATTGGTTACTTTTGTCGTTTAAACAAAATAACACAATGAACACAACTAAAAAAATTCAATCAGCACTTATTTCTGTTTTTGACAAAAATGGATTAGAGCCAATTGTACAAGAATTGCACAAAAACAATGTTATCATTTACTCAACAGGAGGTACAGAAACTTTTATAAAAGATTTAGGAATTCCTGTCGTTCCAGTAGAAGATGTTACATCTTACCCTTCAATATTAGGTGGTCGTGTTAAAACTTTACATCCAAAAATATTTGGAGGTATCTTAAACAGACAAGATCATGATGGAGACATTGCACAAATGAAGGAATATGAAATTCCACAAATTGATTTAGTTATTGTTGATTTGTATCCTTTTGAAAAAACAGTTGCTTCAGGAGCAAATGAAGCTGATATTATTGAAAAAATTGATATTGGAGGTATTTCATTAATCAGAGCTGCTGCTAAAAACTTTAAAGACACTGTAATTGTAGCTTCAGTTAATGAGTATGATTTGTTTTTAACTATGATTCAAGAAAACTTGGGATCTACAACTTTAGAACAAAGAAGATTATTAGCCACTAAAGCTTTTCATGTTTCATCTCATTATGATGGGGCTATATTTAACTATTTCAATACAGATAAAAACATTTTAAAAATAAGTGAAGAAAAAGCGACTCCATTACGTTATGGAGAAAATCCTCATCAAGAAGGTGTTTTCTTTGGAGATTTTGAATACTTATTTGAAAAATTAAATGGTAAAGAGCTTTCGTACAACAATTTATTAGATGTAGATGCTGCTGTTAATTTAATGAATGAATTTAAAGGACAACAACCTACATTTGCTATATTAAAACACAACAATGCTTGTGGTGTAGCGCAAAGAGCATCTATGAAAGAAGCATATTTAGATGCATTGGCAGGAGATCCTACATCTGCATTTGGCGGAGTATTAATTGCTAATGGAGCAATAGATAACGCAACTGCCGAAGAAATAAACAAATTATTCTGTGAAGTAGTTATTGCTCCTGCATATGATTCAGAAGCAATTGAAATATTGAAAGAAAAGAAAAATAGAATTATACTTGTTCTACAAGATATAACTCTACCAACCAAACAAGTTAGAACTTGTTTAAATGGCATCTTAGTACAAGATAAAGACAATATTACTGATAATAGAGAGCACTTAAAAACAGTAACAAACTTGGCTCCAACAGAACAAGAAATTGACGATTTATTGTTTGCTTCTAAAATTTGTAAACATACAAAGTCAAATACAATCGTTTTAGTAAAAGATGGTCAACTTTGTGCTTCTGGTACTGGCCAAACTTCAAGAGTAGATGCATTACGACAAGCAATTGAGAAAGCACAATCTTTCGAAATGAATTTAGAAGGTGCTGTGATGGCGAGTGACGCTTTCTTTCCTTTTCCAGATTGTGTAGAAATTGCCAATAATGCAGGAATTAAAGCTGTTATACAACCAGGAGGCTCGATTAAAGACGATTTGAGTATAACCTATTGCGATAAAAATAATATGGCTATGGTATTCACAGGAACGCGTCATTTTAAACATTAATTTATTACTTTTGTAACTCAATAAAAAATTAACTCTAAAAGCCTTTTAATTATATGGGATTTTTTGATTTCATGACAGAGGATATCGCTATAGATTTAGGAACAGCGAATACCTTGATTATCCACGATGGAAAAGTAGTTGTAGACAACCCGTCTATAGTTGCTCGTGATAGGACAACAGGAAAGATTATTGCTGTTGGAAAAGAAGCAAGCTTGATGCAGGGTAAAACACATGGTAATATCAAAACTATCCGCCCATTAAAAGACGGAGTAATTGCAGATTTTGATGCATCAGAAAAAATGATAAGCCTCTTTATCAAAAGTATTCCTGCACTAAGAAAAAAAATGTTTACACCTGCTTTACGTATGATTGTTTGTATTCCTTCAGGAATTACAGAAGTAGAAATGCGTGCAGTAAAAGAATCTTGTGAACGAGTAAATGGTAAAGAGGTTTATTTAATACATGAGCCTATGTCTGCTGCAATTGGTATTGGAGTAGATATTATGCAGCCAAAAGGTAATATGATTGTTGACATAGGTGGAGGTACTACAGAGATTGCGGTTATTGCTTTAGGAGGTATTGTATGTGATAAATCTGTAAAAATTGCAGGTGATGTTTTCACTAACGATATTATCTACTATATGCGTACACAACACAACTTATTTGTTGGTGAAAGTACAGCCGAAAAAATTAAAATTCAAATAGGTGCTGCTACAGAAGATTTAGAAACTGCACCAGAGGATATGCTTGTACAAGGACGTGATTTGTTAACAGGAAAACCAAAACAGGTAACTGTATCATACCGTGAAATTGCTAAAGCTTTAGATAAATCAATACAACGTATTGAGGATGCAGTTATGGAAACATTATCTCAAACACCTCCTGAATTAGCAGCTGATATTTATAACACTGGTATTTATTTAGCAGGTGGAGGATCAATGTTAAGAGGATTAGATAAACGTATTTCACAAAAAACTGATTTACCTGTATACATTGCAGAAGATCCACTAAGAGCTGTTGTAAGAGGAACAGGCTTAGCAATCAAAAACATTGATAAATACAAAAGCGTATTGATCAAATAAAAATAGTTTATGCAGCAAGTAATTAATTTCTTTATAAAAAACAGTACTAAGTTACTGTTTTTGCTGCTTTTAGTTATATCATTTGCACTAATATTACGAACTCATACTTTTCATCAGAGTTCTTTTATTAGTTCTGCAAATGGTGTGACAGGTTATGTCTATGAAAATGTAAATGATTTAAAGGAGTATATGCATTTAAAAACAGAGAATGATGCTCTTGTTCTTGAAAATGCTAATTTGAAAAAAGTACTTTTTAATCAAGCTATTACTCAACAAGATTCTTTAGACATCAATCAACTAAAACCAGAAGAAAACGATATTTACTCCATAACAGTTGCTAAAGTAATCCGTAACAGTTTTAATACCAAAGAAAATTTTCTAACTATAAAAGGAGGAAAAAAACAAGGTATAGAAACTGACTTAGGAGTTATAAACAGCAATGGAGTAATTGGTATAATTCAAAAATCTTCTGATAATTATTCTACTGTTCAGAGCATCTTAAATGTCAAATCTGAAATAAATGCCAAAATAAAAGGTTCTAATCATTTTGGAGCTTTAAAATGGGATGGTAAAAACACAGGTTACGTACAGTTAGTAGATATTCCAAGATTAGCAGAATTACACAAAGGAGATACTATTGTAACTGGGGGAATTTCAACAATATTTCCAGAAAACATTCCTATTGGGATTATTGAAAAAGCATACACTACTAAAAGTTCCAATTACTTTACAATTAGTGTTAAACTTTTTAATGACATGACTAACTTAGGGTATGTATATGTTATTAAAAACAAAGATATCATTGAAATAAAAGAATTAGAAGAGCAAACGAAAAATGAATAGTATTGTATTATCAAATATTACGCGCTTTGTAGCTTTATTAGCTGCTCAAATATTAGTATTCAACAATATTAATCTTTTTTCTTTTATTACTCCCTATCCTTATATATTATTCATTATTCTATATCCATCAGAATCGAATAAACCACTATTTTACCTTTCAAGTTTTTTATTAGGTTTATCAATTGATATGTTTGAGAATTCAGGAGGAATTCATGCAGCTGCATGTTTAATATTAGCTTTCTGTCGCCCTTCATTATTGAAATTTTCTTTTGGTATAAGTTATCACTACCACAACTTAAACCTCAATAAGAAAGTTACACACGAACTATTCAAATCGACAGAATCTTTTGGTTACTTAATTCTATGTATTGTAATTCAACACATTGTTTTATTTAGTTTAGAAATCTTTAGATTCAACTTTTTTTTAGATATTCTATTACGCACAGTATTAACCACTGTTGCAACAATACTAACTTCTATTTTAATTATTTACTTAATTAAACCATCTAAAAAATGAGAAAGTTATTATTACCTTTCATCATTATAGGTGTTACACTTATTATTTTGTCAAGGCTATTTTATCTACAAATAGTCGATGATACTTATATTAAGAAATCTGAAAACAATGCCTTAAAAATAGTCTATGAATATCCTGAGCGAGGGTATGTATTTGATCGTAATAATAAATTATTAATTGCAAATCAACCTTCTTATGACATTATGGTAATTCCTCGTGAAGTTAAAGATATTGATACTCTTGCTTTATGCAAATTATTAGATGTCCCTTTAGAAGATTTTCATAAAAAATTAGAAAAAGCAAAAGTTTATAGTCCAAGATTACCATCTATCTTCCTTCCCCAATTAAGTAAAGGAGAGTACGCTGCATTTCAAGAAAAAATTAGACATTTTAATGGTTTCTATATTCAAAAAAGATCACTGAGAGACTATCAAGTAACTTCTGGTGCCAATCTTTTTGGGTATATAAGACAAGTAAATGAAGATTTTGTAAAAAAGAATCCTTACTATAAACCTGGAGATTTAATTGGTATTCAAGGTATAGAACAAGAATATGAAGAAGTTTTACGTGGTTCTAAAGGTGTTAAATATATCCAACGTGACCGTTTTAATAGAGAAATTGGATCATTCAAAAATGGAATGTATGATACTTTAGCCATAAAAGGAGAAGACATTACTTTAACCATAAATAGTGAGCTACAAGCCTATGGCGAACTACTGATGCAAAACAAAAGAGGAGGAATTGTTGCACTTGAACCTTCAAGTGGAGAAATACTTGCATTAATTAATGCCCCTTCTTATGACCCTAACCTATTAGTTGGAAGAGAAAGATCTAAAAACTATACTGCTCTATATAACGATTCATTAGCAAAGCCCTTATACAATCGTGTACTGTCTGGAGAGTATTCACCAGGTTCTCCTTTCAAAATATTAACTGCTTTAATTGGATTACAAGAGGGAGTAATTAATGAACATACTGCTTTTAGCTGTAATAGAGGTTTTTATTATGGTCGTGGTGCATGGATGGGATGTCACGATGCAGGACATTGGAGTTTAAATAATGCTATTGCTAAATCATGTAATACATATTTTGCCAATGCCTATAAAAGAGTAATAGAAAAATACAAAACACCTGCTGAAGGAATTGATAGATGGAGTGCTCACTTAGAAAGTTTTGGTCTTGGTCAATTCTTAGGTTATGATTTACCTGAAGGAAGAAAAGGACACATTCCTAATTCAGCTTATTACGATAGATGGTATCCTAACAAAGGGTGGAGAAGTACTACAACAATCTCAAACTCTATTGGACAAGGTGAAGTAATTATGACCCCTATGCAATTAGCAAACATGTTTGCTGCTGTAGCGAATAAGGGTTATTATTATACACCTCATATTATAAAGAAAATTGACCACCACAAAATTGACAATAAATTCACAACTAAACATGTCACGACAATAGACCCTAAATATTTTACTCCTATTATTCAAGGAATGAATGACGTATTTAATTTTGGTACAGGTCGATCTGTACGTGTAGAAGGATTAGAAATGTGTGGGAAAACTGGTACAGTAGAAAACTTTACTCGTATCAATGGTAAAAGATATCAACTGGCAGATCATTCTGTATTTGTTGCTTTTGCTCCAAAAGAGAATCCTAAAATAGCTATTGCTGTATTTATTGAAAATGGTTCATGGGGCGCCAAATGGGCAGCGCCAATCACAAGTTTAATGATACAAAAATACTTACTACCAGAAATAGCAAGAAAAGACTTGGAAACAAGAATGATTGAAGGTAGTTTAAAAGGTGAATATGACAAAGTAGTAAAACTACACCAAGTATACGATATACCTAAAAAGTAATGAAAAACGTAAGTGTACAAAAGAAATTAGATTGGATTAGTATTTTACTATATGCTTTACTTGTAATTGCTGGTTGGTTAAATATTTATTCTGCATCCTTACCTGCAGAAACAACCTCCATCTTTGACATAAATCAAATATATGGTAGACAATTAATATTCATTGGTATTACTATACCTTTAATTATTTTATTATTATCTATTGATTCAAAATTTTACGAAAAATATGCCTTAATCTTTTACATCATTGGGCTACTATCCATATTAGGACTATTTGTATTTGGTAAATCAGTAAAAGGACAAACTAACTGGTATCAAATAGGTGGTTTTGGAATACAACCCTCTGAATTTGTAAAAACAACAACCGCTCTTTTACTCGCAAAATATTTAGCTGACAATCAAGGAACTTTAAATACACTTAAAGAACAAATCATTGCTCTTGGTATCATAGGACTTCCAACCTTATTAATTTTAAAACACGATACTGGAAGTGCGATGCTTTTCGTATCACTAATCTTTGTTTTATATAGAGAAGGACTTCCATCATGGTACTTATGGACAGGTTTTATCACAATCTTACTTTTTGTATCCTCTTTAATAATAGAACCTTACATTATAATCTCTTGTATAATAATAGTATCGCTAATTCACTTCTATTTTAACAAAAAAATAAATAGAAATCCTATTATTTACACTATCTTAGCTGTAGTAATGAGTTCTTTTGTATATTCAGTAGACTACGTATATGACAATGTATTAGAACCCCATCAAAAAGACAGAATAAACGTTCTTATAGGAGAAGAAGTAAACTTACAAGCAGAAGGATACAATCTAAATCAATCTAAAATTGCTATTGGATCTGGTAGCTGGACAGGGACAGGCTTTTTAGAGGGTACTCAAACCAAAGGAGGTTTTGTACCAGAGCAACATACAGATTATATATTTACAACAGTCGGGGAAGAATGGGGATTTGCAGGTGCTTCTGTAGTAATTATCCTATTTGTTTGCTTGTTCTTTAGATTACTTTATTTAGCAGAAAACCAAAAAAAGAGATTTAATCGAGTATATGGTTACTGTGTGGTAAGCTTTTTGTTTATACACTTCGCATTCAATATAACAATGCTTATTGGACTTTTCCCTACTATTGGAGTTCCATTACCCTTCTTTTCATATGGAGGATCAAGTTTAATAGCATTTACAGTACTCTTATTTATATTTTTAAAATTAGATGCAAACAAAATAAATGATTGGTAGAAAATAATATAATTAATAAACAACAAAAAAATGAAAAGAAAAATGTTAATTAGTGCTTTCTTATTAACTTTCGCATTAGGAGCACAAGCACAAGAAGGAACTACTCATGTTGCAACTGAAGTTCATAATTTAACTAATACAACTAATACTTTAGAGCAACAACAAAAAGCTTTAGAGCAACAACAAAAATTAGAAAAACTAAAAGCAAAAAACGAAAAAGACGCTGCAAGAAAATTAGAAAAACAGCAAAAAGCTGCTGAAAAAGCTCAAAAAGATGCTGCTAAAAAGCAAAAGCAACTTGAAAAAAAACAAAAAGCAGAATTAAAAAGACAAAATAATATTGTAAAAGCACAGAAGAAAGTTGATAGACAAAATCAAAAAGTTCTAAAAGCTCAACAGCAATATACTAAAGATGAGGCTAAATTAGCAAACAAAATAGCTAAAGGGAAATTAACTCCAATGGATGAACTAAAAGCGAAAGCAAAATTAGTTAAACAACAAACAGCTATTTCTAAATTAGAACTGGATTTAAAAAAATACGAAATGTCTTTACAAGGGTTAAAGAAATAAATATTTATAAAAGACTGCCATAGTGCAGTCTTTTTTTATACCAACTTAGCACATATACAATCTTATAAATGAACAATAATGTATGGAATACTTCTTTTAAACTATTTAACACTGTTTTAAAGCTTTTAAAATACATTACTTAGAAATTATCAACTACTTCAATGATAGAGGCACAAACACTTCTATTTAATCATTTCATACAAAAATAAAGTACTTAAAATTGATCTATAACAGCTATTCGAGATAAAGCTTTTTTCTTTTTCAGTTGACTAAATTTATGCTTAACATTGATTCAAATAAAAGCTTTCAGAGCTCAATTCAGAGGGATAAGAGATTTCGATTTCTTTCTATTCAGATTATCAAAACTTTACGCATAAACATAACTTTTGTGATTGATCCATTCTAGGATGAGAACAGTATAAATAAAAAAAGCACAACTTTTAGCTGTGCTTTTACGAGTGGTGCCTCCAGGAATCGAACCAGGGACACATGGATTTTCAGTCCATTGCTCTACCAACTGAGCTAAGGCACCCGATGCTTAAGTTTATTAGTGGTGCCTCCAGGAATCGAACCAGGGACACATGGATTTTCAGTCCATTGCTCTACCAACTGAGCTAAGGCACCAATTTAAGGGCTTACTAAAGTTTTTTAGTGGTGCCTCCAGGAATCGAACCAGGGACACATGGATTTTCAGTCCATTGCTCTACCAACTGAGCTAAGGCACCGTCTGCCTTTAGTAACGAACAATCTTGTTCTCTTAAGCGGTTGCAAATATAGAACAGATTTTCATTCTTCCAAAACTTTTTAAAGAAAAAATCATTTCATAACTTTGCAAACAAACCTTTACAACTATGATTTTTACAATTGACGCGGGAAACACAAGAACAAAACTATCTATGTTTGAAACAAATACGTTAATCGAACAACATATTTTCGACAATTCTAATCTTGAAAAAAAAATATCAACTTTTTTTTTTAATTATCCTGAAAAACCAGTTGTTGTCCTATCATCTGTCATCAATATGGATCAAGGAGCTATGACTTGGTTGCAAAAAAACACTGCTCTAACGATAATAACACATACAACCCCTCTCCCCTTTAAAAACAATTATGCAACTCCAAATTCTTTAGGTATTGATAGAATTGTTTTAGCAGCAGGGGCAACATTACTTTATCCGAATCAAAATAAACTAATCATAGATGCAGGAACCTGTATTACCTACGATTTTGTAAACATCCATGAGGAATATTTGGGTGGAGGAATATCTCCCGGCCTTCAACTTAGATACAAGGCATTGAATGACTACACCGCTAAACTTCCTCTTCTTCAGTTAAACAACATCGATTACTTAATAGGAAACTCCACTGAACAATCAATACACTCAGGGGTAATCAACGGAATGGTTCAAGAAATAGATGGAATTATAAACGAGTACAAAGCAACATATCCCAATTTAACAATTATTTTAACAGGTGGAGATACACTTTTTTTGGCTAAAAGATTAAAAAACATCATATTTGCTAATTCAACTTTCTTACTGGAAAGTTTAAACCTTTTATATCAATATACAATTGAAAATGGTAAAAAAAATATTTCTTAGCATAGGCTTTCTACTTAGTTTACAGTCTTTTGCACAACAAGGTACTGCTTCCCCATATTCATTTTATGGACTTGGAGACAAAAAATTCCAAGGTACAAATGAGTATAAAATGATGGGAGGTACAAGTGTTTATGCTGACAGTATTCACTTAAACCTTAATAATCCAGCAGCTATAGGTAAATTAAAAGCAACTACTTTAGCTATTGGTGCAACTTCAAAAAATTATAATTTCAAGTCTGATTACAGCACAGAAAGCACAAAAAGATTGATGTTAGATTATGTTGCTGTTGGTTTTCCTGTTGCTAAAAAGGTGGGAGTAGTATTTGGTTTACAACCCTATTCAAATGTTGGATATAAAGTTTTCTCTACTCGTACTAACGACAAAAAAATGAAAGAAAGCATCACAGCTGAAGGTAATGGAGGAGTAAATAATGCTTTCATAGGAATAGGTTACGAAATAACTCCAAATTGGTATGTAGGAGTTGATGCAAGCTATATCTTTGGTCATACTACCAACAATACAATGCTTCAATTACTTGACAATGGTAGTGGTTTTAGCTCTGCAAACACCACAAATGAAGCTATGCGTACAGACTACAAAGGTTATTCTGCTCGTTTTTCAACTCAGTATATTGGAAAAATAAACAAGTATGATTGGCAAGCTAATGCTACTTATAAACCTGAGAATAATCTTGACAGTGATTTTGTTAGTAAAATCACCAATATTAATTTATTAAACAACACTGTAGAAAAAGGTCCTATTACAGAACTTTCTCAATCAATTAAATCTCCTCAAGAGCTAACTCTTGGAGCTGGATTTGGAAAAGAACTTAAATGGTTTGTATCTGGTCAATTCGCATATACACAAAACAGCAAATTAACCTTACCACAAAGTTCTCCAACTTTTGCAAGTTATGAAGACTCGAAGCGTATTAGCTTTGGAGGATTTTATATTCCTAAATACAATTCTTTCACAAGCTATTTTGACAGAGTTGTCTATAGAGCGGGGTTACGTTATGAAAATACAGGTTTAGTATTAAAAAATGAATCTATCAATGATTATGCAGTAACTGCAGGTTTTGGTTTTCCAATTGGTAGAAACTTCACAAACATAAACCTTGGTTTAGAATATGGACAAAGAGGTACTTCAAAACAAGGACTAATTAAAGAAAATTACTTTAATGTTACTGTAGGAATATCACTTAATGATTTCTGGTTCAAGAAAAGACGATTTGAATAATAACAAAGCAACACATATGTTTAAGCTAAATAAAAATCTAACTTATTTTAGTGTTTTTATTTTTTTTATCTTAATCTTTACTTCATGTGAAAGTAAGTTTAAAGAAATTCAAAACATAAATAAAATCTCTTTTTATCCTGCTGGTGAAGCAAAAAACATAACATTGCATTATACAGATTCTGGGCGTGTAAAAGCTATTTTAGTTAGTAAATCTATGTTAGATTACTCAACAGTCAAATATAAGTTTACAGAATTTCCAAAAGGAATACATCTAACTTTCTTTGATACGAATAATTTAAAAAATACGGTTGTAGCAGACTATGCTATCAGTTATACACAAACAGAATTAATCGACTTGCGAGGCAATGTAGTTATAACAACACATGATGGAAAGAAATTAGTTGCAGACCAATTGTATTATGATCAAAGAAATGATTGGTTTTATACAGAAGGTAAATACAAAGCATCAACAGATAAAGATAATTTTACTCAAGGTGTTAGACTTGACTTTGACAGCAAACTAAGTATTGTCAAAGCAAAAAACAGTTATGCGGAGAGTATTAAAAAAGCAGATTAAATGAAGGCATTACGCATTATCCCTTTCTTCTATCTATTTATAGGTATTTTATTCATCTATGATGGTGTAACTAAAATAGGTATAGAAGAAAACTTTTGGATTAGTTTCTTAATTGCAGGAGTGGCCATTTTTATGTTCTTCTTTAGAAGAAAATATTCCAAAAGAATGGTTGATCATTACAATAAAAAATAAAAATGATGTTAAAGCGTACAGTATAACTGTACGCTTTTTTTATTCAAAAATGTGAAGACAAAATATATTCAATGCATTAAAAACTGACATTAGTTACACAAAATCACTAATCAATACCAAAAACAAGGTAAAATAATACCTATACTCCTTTTTTTATTAGATAGATAATTGTATTTTCGCTCACTGAAAAAAATTACACATAATAAAAAAGCATGGCAGTTTTATCAAAAATTAGACAAAGATCCGCACTGTTAATTGCAGTAATTGGTTTAGCTTTATTAGCTTTCGTTATTGGCGACGTAGTGAGAAGCACGGGAGGTGGACAATCAAGAAATATCGGAAGTGTAAATGGTGAAGACATCAATACACAAGAATTTCAAAACAAAGTATCTCAGGCAGAGAAAAGTAATCAAATGAGTTCTACTCAAGCAAGTTTAATGGTTTGGAATAACGAGGTTAATTCTATTCTATTAAACACTGAGTTTGAAAAATTAGGTTTACAAATCGGAAAAGACCAATTGGTTAATGTTGTTAAAACAAACCCTATGTTTGCAAACAATCCTCAGTTTTTAGATGCTGCTGGAAAGTTTGATATGAATAAATTCAATGCTTGGGTTTTACAATTAAAAGCTGGTGGTCAAGAGCAATGGAATGCTTGGTTAAACTATGAAAAAGAACTTGAAAAGTTTGCTTTACAACAAATGTATAGTTCTATGGTAACTGGTGGTATTTATACTACTAAAATGGAAGCAAAGATGATGTACTTAGCAGAAAACAGCAAAGTCTCTTTTGACTATGTTACTGTACCATACACAACAATCAATGATGACAAAGCTAAAGTAGAAGATTCTGAAATTATTGACTTCATGAAAAAACATGAAAATCAATTCAAACATGATGACACTCGTGAATTAGACTTTGCTTTCATCGCTAACAAACCATCTGAAAAAGATAAAGAAACAATCAAAGAAACTGTTTTAGGTTACTTAAACCCTACAGTACAATATAATGCTACTACAAGAAAGAATGATACAATCCCTGGATTCAAATCAATCAAAGATGTAGAAACATTTGTAAATGCTAATTCTGACATCAAGTTTGATAGTATTTACTACGCGAAAAAAGATTTACCTCTTGAGTATCAAGAACAACTTTATAATTTACCTGCAGGAGAAGTATTTGGTCCTTATATCTTTAATGATTACTACTGTATTTCAAGAATGATGGGTAAAAAAGCAGGACAGAAAGTAAATGCTGCTCATATTTTGATTGGA
Organism: Flavobacteriaceae bacterium; assembly: GCA_031277535.1. GTDB lineage: Bacteria > Bacteroidota > Bacteroidia > Flavobacteriales > Flavobacteriaceae > Flavobacterium. The sequence goes on along the minus strand of JAITMD010000014.1, from coordinate 27,075 downwards.
TACAAAGGTGCTCCAAATGCTACAACTACAAGAACAAAAGAAGAAGCTAAAGCTAAAGCAAATGAAATCTTAGCTAAAGTAAATGCTTCTAACTTTGCTACAATTGCTGCAGAAGAGTCTGAAGATCCAGGATCAAAAACAAATGGTGGTAAATACGAAGATGTTGCTAAAGGACAAATGGTAAAACCTTTCGAAGATTTTATCTTTAACAATCCTACTGGTAAAATTGGTATAGTTGAAACAGATTACGGTTTCCATATTATTGAAGTTTTAGGTAAATCAGAAGGTGCGCAGATAGCTACTATCGCTCGTAAAATTGAACCATCTGAAACTACATCTGATGAAATCTTTACTAAAGCGAGTTCATTAGAAGTTGCTGCTGCAGGAAAAGACTTTATTACTAAAGCGGAAGCACTTCAAGCTACTGTACAAAAAGATGTTACTATTGATCCTTTCGAAGAAAACCTTCCAGTTGTAGGATCTCAAAGACAAGTTATTTCTTGGGCTTTCAACAAAGAAGCTAAAGAAGGAGATGTTAAACGTTTTGATACAACTGATGGATACATCATTGCTAAATTAGTTGCTAAAAACGAAACAGGATTAATGCCTCTTAAAGATGCAAGAACAATTGTTGAGCCAATCTTAATGAATAAGAAAAAGGCTAAAATGATTAGAGAGAAAATGGTAGGTGCTACAATTGAAGAAGTTGCCACTAAATCTCAAGCTTCAGTTGCAAACGTAGTAGATGTAACAAGAGCTAATCCTTTAGTAACAAATATTGGTAACGAACCATTAGTAGTAGGTACTGCATTTGCTACTAAAATCAATGCTAATTCAAAATTAATTGATGGTAACAAAGGAGTTTATATGGTAAAAACTAAGAGTGTTGCTCAAGCGCCAAACTTAGAAAGTTATGCTGTATATAAAAACAAAGCTCAAAGCTCATCAAGAGGAATGGCACAAGGTCAAGTTTTAAAAGCATTAAAAGACCAAGCTAAAATTAAAGACAATCGTATTGGTTTAATCCAATAAGATTCCAAATAACTAAAAAAAAGCCACTTGAATATTCAAGTGGCTTTTTTTATGTCCTATATTTAGCTAAACAATAGAAGATTTGTTTACTCATCATCCAAATACTAAATCAAAAGGAATACTACGTCATCTTCGTTTTACTAATAAAAATACCTTATTTTTGTCCTTACAAAATTTAAAACTAAACTTATGAAAGCATACGTATTTCCAGGTCAAGGAGCTCAATTCACAGGAATGGGAAAAGACTTATACGAAAACTCTCCCCTTGCGAAAGAGATGTTCGAAAAAGCAAATGAAATCCTTGGTTTCAGAATTACAGATATCATGTTCGAAGGAACAGCTGAAGAATTAAAAGAAACAAAAGTAACTCAACCAGCTGTATTTTTACATTCTGTTATATTAGCTAAAACATTAGAAGATTTCAAACCTGAAATGGTTGCAGGTCATTCATTAGGTGAATTCTCTGCTTTAGTAGCTAATGGAACATTAGCTTTTGAAGATGCTTTAAAATTAGTATCACAAAGAGCAATGGCCATGCAAAAAGCTTGTGAGATTACTCCTTCTACAATGGCTGCTGTATTAGGTTTAGAAGACAAAATAGTAGAAGACATCTGTGCTACTATTGATGGTGTAGTAGTAGCTGCAAACTACAACTGCCCTGGTCAATTAGTAATTTCAGGAGAAACAACAGCAGTAGAAAAAGCATGTGAAGCTTTAAAAGAAGCTGGAGCAAAAAGAGCATTATTACTACCTGTAGGTGGTGCTTTCCACTCTCCTATGATGGAGCCTGCTCGTGAAGAATTAGCTGCTGCAATCGAAGCTACTCATTTCAACACTCCTATCTGCCCTGTATATCAAAATGTAACAGCAAATGCTGTAATCAATGCAGAAGAAATCAAGAAAAATCTTATTCTTCAATTAACAGCTCCTGTAAAATGGACGCAGTCTGTAGAACAAATGATTGCAGATGGTGCAACCTTATTTACAGAAGTAGGGCCAGGAAAAGTATTAGTAGGACTAATCAAAAAGATAAATAAAGATGCTGAAACTCATTCAGCTTAAGATTCTATTTATTCTTTAAACAAGTATATATTGACAAAAAATCCTTGGTTGTTTTCTTCCAAGGATTTTTTTAAACCTTATCATTTGGAAAAACTTACCTATCACGAGTGGATACTTGTATTCACTTTAGTTAGTCTTACAGCATTAGGTCCCTTAGCAATAGACATGTATTTACCTGCTTTCCCTAAAATAGCATCCGATTTACATACCGAGATAAACAAAGTACAAATATCTCTTTCAACTTTTTTAGGTGGTTTAGCTATTGGACAATTATTTTGGGGTCCCATATCAGATAAATATGGAAGTAAAAAACCTATCATTATCTGCTTATCTATTTTTATCCTGTCCTCTATAGCAATCATTTTTGTAAAAGAAATAGAAATAATGTGGGGCTATCGGTTCTTACAAGCCTTTGGTAGTAGTGGTGGAGTTGTTATTGCTCGTTCAATTGTTAATAAACGTTTTGACAAAGATCAGACCTTAAAAATATTCAGCATCTTAGCTGTTATAGGTGGCATTGCACCAATTATTGCACCTGTTTTAGGAAACATTGTGCTCAAATACTTTGATTGGCCTCAAGTATTTACAACGATGGCTTTATTTGCTACGTTAAGTATAGGTATGACCGTTTTTTGTTTACAAGAAGATTACAACAATAGAATTCCGCATCTCAACATCAGCGGAATTATAAGTAATTACTTAAAGCTATTTAAAAACAAAATATTTATTACCTACACCATTATTGGAAGTATCTCTTTTAGTTGTTTAATGTTATACATCTCAAACTCTCCTGTATTAGTAATGGAAAAAGGAGGGCTAACAAGTACACAATTTAGTTTTGTATTTATGATAAACTCTTGTGGTTTAATGCTTGGATCGTACTTAACATCAACTGTACTACGCAAAATCTTAACTCCACAAAACATCATCCAATTAGGTACCTCTGTACAAATAATTATGGCTGCACTATTGTGGTTAGGTATTGAAATGAATTGGAATATCTACATACAGCTTATTCCTCTATTCTTTTTTGTTATGCCTTTAGGTTTATTATTTCCAACAACAACGACATTAGCACTTGCTCCTTTCAAAGCAGAGTCAGGTATTGCCTCAGCTCTTTTTGGAGCTTCTCAGCTATTATTTACGTTTATAACATCTATACTTCTCAACAGTTTAAACGATGGATCTATGAACATCGTAGCTATTGCCTTACTTGTTTGTGCACTATTATCTTTTTGCATCACCAAACAAAGCAAAGTATAACCGTAGGAGAACACTAAACAATAAAAAAGCAGGTTATCTTTTATAAATAACCTGCTTTAATCTCTATTTTATATTGTGATAGCTTATCCTAAAAAAGCTTTAATCTCATCTGTAATAAACTTAATTTGATCATCTTCTAACTCAGAATGCATTGGAAGAGAAAGTACTTCTTGTACCAATTGATTTGTTACTGGGAAATCAGCCTCATTATAACGAGGATCTAAATAAGCCTTTTGTCTGTGTAAAGGAATTGGATAGTAAATAGCACATGGAATTCCTTTTGATTGCAAATGAGCCATTAATCCATCTCTATCTGCATTTACAATACGCAAAGTATATTGGTGGAACACATGACTATCTTCATCTCCAACCACTGCAGGTGTAACAATATTTGGATGATTTGCTAAAGCAGCTGAATAATCTTGTGCCGCTTTACGTCTTGCTGCATTATAAACATCTAATTTAGGCAATTTTGCATTCAAAACAGCTGCTTGAATACTATCTAAACGAGAATTTACTCCAATTACATCGTGATGATAACGCTCGTACATTCCATGGTTTACAATACCTCTTAATACGTGAGCCAATTCATCGTCATTTGTAAAGATAGCTCCACCATCTCCATAACAACCTAAGTTTTTAGATGGAAAGAAAGACGTTGCTGCAACATGTCCCATAGCACCTGTTTTTACTTTACGTCCGTCTGAGTAAGTATAACTTGCTCCTATTCCTTGAGCATTATCTTCAATTACATATAAATTGTGTTCTTCTGCCAATTTCATCAACTCTTCCATATAAGACACTTGCCCAAATAAATGTACTGGAACAATTGCTTTTGTTTTTGGAGTAATTGCTTTTTTAATCGCCTCAATAGAAATATTAAATGTATCTGGCTCAACATCAACCAATACAGGAGTTAATTGCAACAATCCGATTACCTCTACAGTAGCAGCAAAAGTAAAGTCTGCTGTAATAACTTCATCTCCAGGTTTAAGCCCTAATCCCATCATAGCGATCTGTAATGCATCTGTACCATTAGCACAAGGAATTACGTGTTTTACACCTAAATACTTCTCTAAATTAGCTTGAAAAGTATGCACTTCTGGTCCATTAACGAACGCTGTATTTTCTAATACTTCTTGAATAGAACGATTTACTTGTTCTTTAATACCTTCATATTGACTTTTTAAGTCAACCATTTGAATTTTTTTCATCTTCTTGTCTTTACTGTTTTAAAGTTTTACAGAGCTACATTTCAAATAAGTACATCACTCTATTCTCTCTAATTTTACAATCAGTTACTTCCACAAAAGTAAGAATTAATTAAGTGCAAAACTGTTATCTTATTTAAAAGAAATGTAATTTCGCTACATAAATTATCAACGATGTTATATCTATATAATATACTGACCTATCTAAGTTTCCCTATTCTATACTTAATTGCATTATTTAATGCTAAAATCAAGTTATTCGTAGTAGGTAGACAACAATCATTTACTATTTTACAACAAGGTATTTCAAAATCAGATCAAGTGTTTTGGGTACACGTAGCTTCATTAGGAGAGTATGAGCAAGGACTGCCTTTAATGGAAGCCTTAAAACAACAGTTTCCTACTCACAAAATAGTATTGACCTTCTTCTCTCCTTCTGGTTATGAAGTTAAAAAAAACAATACAATTGCAGATGTAACAATATACCTACCATTAGATACCATAAGCAATGCTAAAAGGTTTTTAAAAATTGCTCATCCCGAAAAAGCATTTTTTGTCAAATATGAATATTGGCCAAACTACTTAAATCAACTATACAAGCAAAACATCCCTACTTTTTTGGTTTCAGGTATCTTCCGACCAAATCAAATCTTTTTCAAATGGTATGGCGGTTTTTATAGAAAAGCACTACAGGCATTTACTTACTTCTTTGTTCAAAATGAAGTTTCTCAAAACTTACTAAACCAGCTGGGATATACAACAGTAGAAATTGTTGGCGACACCCGCTTTGATCGTGTAGCACAAATATTAGAAAACAACAACTCTCTTGATTTCTTAGATCAATTTACAAATAACAAACAATACCAAACTATTGTAATAGGTAGCTCTTGGCCACAAGATGAGGAGTTACTGGCTAATTATATCAATAATCAGCTTCCCAAAAACGTAAAAGTAATTTTTGCACCACACAACATCAAAAAAGAACAAATAGAAAACTTAAAAAATAGTTTACAGCTTCCTACAATTTGTTATACAACCATGGAAGGAAAAAACTTAGCAGCATACGACGTACTAATTATCGATGCCTATAGCTTATTGACTAAAGCCTATAGTTATGCACAGGTTGCCTATATTGGAGGAGGTTTTGGAGCAGGAATACACAATATTTTAGAAGCTGCTACTTACGGTGTACCTATATTAATAGGGCCAAACTACAAAAAGTTTCAAGAAGCAAAAGACCTAATAACCTTAGGTAGTTGTTTAGTTATTCATTCACAAGAAGAATTAAACAAAACCTTGAATCGCTTATTAAACGATCAATCATACCAAAAAGAATTAGGGGATATAAGCAGTCAATTTGTTTTAAAAAATAAAGATGCTACCAAAAGAATAATGGCTAAGCTATAAAAAACAAAAGAGGTAAAGTCTACATAATGATTTTACCTCTTGTTATATGAATTAATAATTACTCGTATATAGGTTGACTTTTATACATCAACTTTTGATTGTAGATTTTTTCCACAGGTGCAAGATATAACAAATATTTTATACAATCAACTAATTGATAATTAATTATATCTCACATTTGGTAGCATTAAAGAAGTAAACCTACTGAAACCCCTTTATTTACGCGATTTTTAATCAAAAAAAAATTACTATTTCCGATTTTACCCTACTATCATTTTTCTTTATTTTTTAGCCTTTTTTCGTCATTTTCCTATTTTTGGCATGCAATCACCATCACATTCTTAATCATGCATCAGAATAAATCTTCTTTTTTAGCATCAAACAAAGTATTTTTTATGCCTGTATAAGGCATTTTAGCTCATAAATAATTCATTACGATTTTTAACTTCTAAAAAAAAGTAATTTTACAATAGTACATACTTCTCTCTTTTGCCCTCTCTATTATTTCCTTTTTTAAGTGCGTACTCAAAGTAAAGTACTTCGCCTCTACTCCCAATTCCATAGTACAGAAATAAAAGCAACGCAAAAACATTCGTGTATCAAACAGTATAGATACTATTACTGAATTAATAACCAATTCACTCTACAATACGTCAACAATCTTTCAACAATGCTTCAGTAAACACCTTCTCTGGTAGAGCATTCTTGTGGGATTGTTGAAGAATCCTTGAAGCATTTACCCAAAACATCCAATTCTACTGCCTTCCAAGCTATTAACTATCAAATTCAAAATCATCACAAAAAACAATTAACAACTAATAATCAATCGATTACAATTTTAATTATACGAAAATAAAGAAAAAAAGTGTATCATTTTTTTCTAAAAAGACAACTAAATACACTAAAAAACACAATCTGAATTAAAAAAAGCTGTTCCAATTCTACTTTTTCTATGCCTAAAAACAGTTTTTAGGGCACAATTAATTAAAAAGTAAGTCAAGTTATTAACAACAATAAGCAGTTTTACATTTTATGTTGCACTCCTATATTATAATAGTTCTATTCATATTTAATAAAACCTACAAATGAACGATATCACATAGTACTCTTATAATACTGTACAACGCAAACGAACTCATGCTTTACAGAAACACCTATTTGCTTCTTATCCACAAGAAACAAAAAGAATTAACACCTATTATTAGAATTAAGATCACAAATAAAACAACTTATTAAAAACATGCTAATCACCTCATTAAAGTATGATTATAAAGAGTTAAAAATAAAAGGCTTTCAGAAGATTAAAAGTCTGTTCGAACTATTAATCGTATCTTGGTCAAAAATTATATCAAACTATACAATTTTATGAATCGACGTATTAAAAACTTACTGAAGGCCGCAGTACTGTTTGTAGCGTTCCCTATTTATGCTCAGCAAGGGGGAATGTGGATTCCTTCCCTATTAAAAGGAATGAATGAAACAGAAATGAAAAGCCTTGGGATGGAGATGTCTGTACGTGACATTTATGATGTAAACCACTCAAGTATGAAAGATGCTGTTCCTCACTTTAATGGAGGATGTACATCTGAAGTAATTTCAAATCAAGGATTACTTTTGACAAATCACCACTGTGGTTATGGTCAAATTCAAGCTCATTCAAGTGTAGAGCATGATTACTTAGCTAATGGATTTTGGGCAAAAACATTAAAAGACGAATTACCTAACGAAGATTTAGAAGTAACATTTATTGTGAAAATCGAAGATGTAACTAAATCTATTATGGAAGGAGTATTAGCAACAGATTCTGAATTAGTAAAACAAGGAAAAATTGCTCAGAATATAACTAAAACAGTAGCTTCGTTTCCAAAAGAAACATGGCAAGACAATAAAATTAAATCTTTCTACGAAGGAAATCAGTACATTTTATTTGTTACAGAAACATTTAAAGACGTACGTTTAGTAGGAGCTCCACCTTCATCAATTGGAAAATTTGGTTCTGATACAGACAACTGGGTTTGGCCAAGACATACAGGAGATTTCTCATTATTCCGTATTTATGCAGATAAAAACAATAAGCCTGCTCCTTACTCAAAAGACAATGTGCCATACAAACCAAAACACTTCTTCCCTATTTCTTTAGATGGAATTGCTGAAGGTGACTTCACAATGGTATTTGGTTACCCTGGTAGAACACAAGAATACTTACCTTCTTTTGCTGTTGAACAAATCTTAAATGATTTGAATCCTGCAAAAATTGGTATTAGAGATGCTGCATTAAAAGTAACTGACGAATTTATGCGTGCAGATCAAGCTATCAAAATTCAATACGCCTCTAAGTATGCCGGTACAGCAAACTACTGGAAAAAATGGATTGGAGAAAGTTTGGGATTGAAAAAGACAGATGCTGTAGCTGCTAAGAAAAAATTTGAAGCTGACTTTATAAAAAGAGCAAACAAAAACAAAAAAACTGCAGAGTATGCTAAGTTATTACCTGAGTTTGAAAAGTTATACAAACAAATTGCTCCGTATGCTTTAAGTAGAGATTATTATACAGAAGTAACTTTGCGAAATACAGAATTACTTTCTGTGGCTTACAAACTTTACGCTTTAGAAAGAAGCGCAAAAATGGAACAATCTTTTAAAGATAGAAGAGATAACCTAATTGAAGCTCAAGATCGTTTTTACAAAAACTACAACAAAAATGTAGATCAGAAAGTATTTGAAGTAACTGTAAATCTATACAGCAAGAATGCACCAAAAGAATTCTTGCCAAAAGAACTAAAAGATATAGATGTATTAGCGACTTCAAAAAGTATTTATAGCGAAAGTAAATTGACAAACTACGAAGGATTCAAATCATTAGTAGAAGGAAGTTCTGATGAAGTAATCAAAAAATTAAATGCAGACAAAGGATATGTATTTGCAAAAGGAATTATTGAGAACTACATCAACACTATTTCCCCAAAATATGAGGAATTAAATACACAGATTGAGGCATTACAGCGCACTTATATGAAAGCTCAATTGGAATTATATCCAGATGCTCGTATTTTTCCAGATGCAAATAGTACTTTACGTGTTACTTATGGAAAAGTAGATGGATACTCTCCAAAAGATGCGATTACATATGGTGCTGTAACACATTTAGAAGGAATTATGGAGAAATATGTTCCTAAAGATTACGAATTTGACGTGCCTGCAAAGCTTATTGAACTATATGAGAAGAAAGATTACGGACAGTATGCAGATAATGGAAAACTACCCGTAAACTTTATTGCAACCAATCACACAACAGGAGGAAACTCAGGAAGTCCTGCAATTGATGCAAAAGGAAACTTAATTGGCTTGAATTTTGATAGAGTATGGGAAGGAACAATGAGTGATATTTATTATGATCCATCGATCTGTAGAAATATTATGGTAGATATTCGTTATGTTTTATTCATAATTGATAAATTTGCCGACGCTAAACATCTAATAAATGAGATGGAATTAGTACATCCTAAAACAAAACAAAATACAAAGAAGTAATTATCAGGTAGTTACAAGTAAATAAAAAATATATTTTTTTTTTACAAAAAGAATACTACGTAATGAAAAATGTATATCTTTGTATCGAATTAATAATTAACTTTTATAATTTAGTAAAATGAAAAAAATCGCATTAAGCATTGCTTTAGTAGCTATGATGGGTGTATCTTTCGTTTCTTGTAAAGATACTGCAAAAGAACCAGCTGTAGAAGAAACTACAACAACTGAAGAAGTAGCTCCAGCTACTGAAGAAGTTGCTCCAGCTACTGAAGAAGCTCCAGCTACTGAGGCTCCAGCTACTGAAGCTCCAGCTACTGAAGCTGCTCCAGCTAAATAATTTTAGCTCAGCTAATAAAAAAGAAAACCTCGCAAGGCGAGGTTTTTTTTTGTCCTATACTTTCGTAACTTATTGTTTTGAAAGTAATTCTTCTAATATTTTTCTATCATTTGCTAAGCGAGGTACTTTGTGTTGTCCGCCTAACTTATCATTATCTTTCAACCAATCATAAAACAAGTTCTTTCTTGCCTTATGAAGTTTAAGAGGATTCAATGTCATATTATTAAAGCGTTTGGCTTCATAATCCGAGTTTAACGATTGTAAATTAAGATCTAATTGTTTAGCAAACTCTTCCATGTTTTTTGGTGCAGTTGTAAATTCGACAATCCATTCATGAGCCCCTTTTTCTTTTCCTTCCATAAAAATAGGAGCTACAGTATATTCTGCTACCTCAGCCTGTAAATCTTTACACGTTTTTGCTAAGGCCATATCTGTATTCTCTATCATTAGCTCTTCTCCAAATACATTAATAAAATGCTTGGTACGCCCAGTAATACGAATGCGATAAGGTAACAGACTTGTAAATCGAACAGTATCACCAATCAAGTATCGCAATAACCCCGCATTAGTAGTAATAACTATTGCATAGTTTTTCCCCAACTCTACTTGAGACAAAGGAATTACGCGTTCTCTTGTTGTTCCAAAAGTATCCATTGGAATAAACTCATAGAAAATACCGTAATCCAGCATCAGCAACATTTCATTGCAATCGTTCTGATCTTGAATAGCAAAGAACCCTTCAGATGCATTATACGTCTCATAAAATCTAAACTTATCGCTTGGCAATAGTTTTTTATACTGATCTCTATAAGGTTCAAAACTTACTCCCCCATGAAAATATACTTCTGCATTAGGCCATAGTTCTAACAAATTATCTCTGCCTGTTTCTTGAATAATTTTATTCAATAAAACTAACATCCAAGAAGGCACACCTGCAAAACTTGTTACATTCTCATTGCGTACTTCATTTACAATAGCTTTCATCTTACTTTCCCACTCCGACATCAAAGATGTTTTATTGCTTGGAGTACTACTCATCTCCGCCCAAAAAGGCATATTATCAATAAGAATAGCAGATAAGTCTCCAAAGAAAGTATTATTATCTTCATACAATTGTTTACTTCCTCCCAAACGCAAACTCTTACCTGTAAATAATTGAGAATCCTCATTGTTATTCAAATACAAACATAACAAGTCTTTAGCTGCCTTATAATGACAATTCTCTAAAGCATCATTACTAACTGGAATAAACTTACTTTTTGCATTGGTTGTTCCGCTTGATTTTGCAAACCAACGAATTGGTTCTGGCCAAAAGATATTACTTTCTCCTCGACGAGCACGTTCAATAAATGGTTCAAACTCTTCATAACGGTAAACAGGAACCCTTTCTGCAAAAGTTTCGTAGCTATTTATACTTGCATAATCATACTTTATTCCCAATAAAGTTTTCTCATTTGTTTTAATCAAATTCAGAAAAAGATCATTCTGAACTTCATTGGGGTACTTTCTAAATAAATCTATTTGATGAATTCTCTTTTTTAAAATCCAAGAAGCAATAGAATTAATAATCGTAAAGGCCATATATTTTTTATTAAGTAATAACTATCCCACATTCTTTAAACATAAGATAGATAGTGGGTACGAAATGTTTTCGTATTTTTACCACTTACCCAAAAATAACAATTTTATCTATGCAATACGAAGGAGTTTTAAACAAAATGCAGACGGAAATTAACACTCCGATTGAGTACTATTTAATTTTCAAAGACAATTTCATTAATCTAAATCAGATATTAGATCGAACACTTACGATTGACTTTATTGGATACGAATGTTTAAACTGTGGGCAATCTAAAAAAATCTTTCGTCAAGGCTTTTGTTACGAATGTTTTAATAGTAGTGCTAATGCTGGAGACTGGATTATGCGTCCAGAACTTAGTAAAGCTCATTTAGGAATAGAAGATCGTGACTTGGTGTACGAGACCCAAGTACAATTACAGCCACATATTGTTTATTTGGCAGCTGCCAGTGATGTTAAGGTAGGTGTCACTCGAAAAACTCAAGTACCCACACGATGGATTGATCAAGGGGCTTCCAGAGCTGTAGAAATAGTTGAAGTACCTAACCGTTACTTAGCAGGAATTACAGAGGTTGCACTTAAAGATAAATTTACAGATAAAACTAATTGGCGTAAAATGTTGCAAAACGAAATTACCCCAGCTAATATTCAAGCAATAAGAGCAGAGTTAAAAGATTTGCTACCTACAGAAGTACAACCTTATTTTGACACAACAGACCATACCACGTATAATTTGGAGTACCCTGTGCTTTCTTTTCCTGACAAGATTAAAAGTTTAAACTTAGATAAAACACCTTTTTACGAAGGAAAATTAAAAGGAGTTAAAGGACAATACCTCTTATTTGAAGATGGAACTGTATTTAATATTCGTACATACGAAGGTTATGTTGTTCGTCTAAACGTAGAATAAATAAGCAAAAAGCGAGATAGAAAACTATCTCGCTTTTTGCTTATTTATTCTACATAATTTCCTTTCCTAAACGTTCCGAACGTTCTTTTGCTTTTTCTATTCCTTCTTTTATTTTTTCTGCCAATGCAGTTGTTGTAAAAAATTGAATCGCTTGCTCTGTGGTTCCGCCCTTAGAAGACACTTTGGCAATCCACTCTTCTGTAGAAAGAGCATTAGACTCGTACAGTCCTAAAGCTCCAGAAATAGTTTGTTTGACTAACAACTCTGCTTGAGAAGGTTCAAAACCATAATCAATAGCAGCTTGTATCATCGCTTCCATAAAGTAAAACACATAAGCTGGTCCACTACCAGAAATAGCTGTTGCAGCATCTATCTTCTCCTCCTCAGTTACATATACTGATTTCCCTGTTGTATTAATCAGATTTTGTATAATAAACAAGTCTTTTCTATCTAACTCTTCGGAAGCTGTAAAAACAGTCATTCCTTTTCCGATTTGAGTAGGTAAATTAGGCATTGAACGCACTATTTTATCAATCTGCAATTGCTGTTTTAATCTATCAATCGAAATACCTGCCATAACAGATAAAACAATTTGTTCTTGCTTAATATACTGCTTCAAATCAGACACTAAAGCAGAAAAATCTTGAGGCTTTACTGCTAAAATAACAATATCACATGTTCCTATATCGCTATCCATCTTATAGCGATAAGACAACTGATGTATATTTCTACTTTCTTGGAATGAATGTTGTGAACGCGTATAAATCAACACATTCTCTGGGCTAATAAATCGAGAGTTTATAAAACCGTTCGCAAAGGTACTCCCCATATTTCCCATACCTATAATTGCAATTCTCATATAAAAAAACACCTCCAAATATGATTGGAGGTGTTAAAGATAAAACTTATTTACTCTTCTTTTTTCTTTTTGCCAAAGATTCCCTTTAGTCCTTCACTCAATTTATTAACTGCATCTTCTGTTTTTTCTTTCTGCCCATTGCTTGTTCCTTCTGCACTATCTCCTTCTCCCTTATTCTTTTTACCACCTAATAAATCCAGTAAAGCATTAGTTCCTTTATCAACCAACTGATTTGTCTGCTCTTCTACTATCTGATTTGTAATATTCTTAATAACCTCAGCCATATTCACTGCTACTTTAGGTTGTGCAAAATTACCTGTTAACCCTACTTTCACAGGTATCTCCTCAAACTTACTACTCGACTTAGGACCTAAAGTAGCCAATAAGTTAGCTACATCTTTTCCCAGTACTTTAGCAGGTACTTTAAAATCTAATACATAATTTAGAGTTTGATCGAAACCATGTTCTCCAGAAACAGTTACTGCTATATCTTTTGATTTTATATCGAATGGTTTAAACTGTACACGTCCATTATTAAACACTATGTGCATTTTCTTATTACTCAGGTCTATTTTCTTTAAGTCTACAAAATCTAAAGCGCCGTCTAATGCAGAAAGTAGTTTAGCATTTTGTGCATTAATCACCGCATTAGATAGATCTCCTTTTATATCTCCTGTTAGGCTATTTAATTCAGGTGATAAGTCAGAAGCTTTCAAATTTCCATTCATTCCAATAACAGCGTTTACTTTACCAGACATCACATCTGCAATAGGCGCAATAGCCTTTAAAAAACTAAGGTCAGTAAACGTTTGTTTAATATCTACACCTTGCAAACCTATATTCATATCAAAGCTTGGTGTAGCATTTTTAGTAGATACATTTCCTCCAAAAGCAATAGCCCCTCCAAAAATATTAGTAGACATATCTTCTAACTTAGCTGTTTCATCTTTTACAATAAGACGACCTTTTACATTTTTAAGTTTTAAATTATCGTAAACAACCGTGTTTGCATTTGCTGTAATAGTACAATCTAAGAAACTTGGAATCTTTAAAGGCGCTGTTTTTGATGTTTCTTTAGATGCTTTCTCTTTTTCAGTTTCTTGAGAAACCTTGCTCTCTTTCAACAAATCAGCAACTACAAAATTATTAGACTTCAAAAAGAAATTACCTTTCAATGTTTGCTTACTAAACAAAAAGCCATACAAATTATCTAATTTCCCATCTGCTGCTATATCTGTGTTCCCTGTTTGTATTTTCAAGGTATTTAAACTAACATGATTCGGATTAAATGTCAATGCCGCTTCTTGGATTTGTAAAGGCTTAGCCATTGCTTCACTGGTATAATTAAAACCAGTCAAAGACATACTACCCGAATTTCTAATATTTTGATATTGACTTTTTTCTATTGCATCCATCGTAAAAGAAGTATTAACATTAGCTCTTAATACTCCTGATAAAGGACTATCCAATTTTACAGGATAAGCTTTGGTTACATTAGCCAAGTTAATCACTCCATTTAATTGTGCTGCTATTAAGGCATTCTCCATGATGTTTTTAATATTCACACTCGCATGAAAAACATCTTGATCTATTTTAAACGATAATTTGTTGACTGCTATATACGTATCATTCATCAACCCTGTATCATTCATTACATCTACGTTTAATGCTATATCTTGTACTGTTTTTGGTAAATCTGGATACTTAAACGATGCATTATCCGAAACCATTTTAATTGCGAGTGTTGGAATAGTTGTTTCTGTCAGTTTGCCTTTTACTTTCCCACTTACTTCAAATTTCCCATTTGTTGTTACTCCTTTCAAATCTCCAGCATAAGCTTCTGGTATTAAACCTAAGAAGTTTTTAAAATCTGAAGTAGGTGTTGCAAAAGTCAAATCATAAGTTTGGCTATTTTCTTCCAACTGAATACTTCCATTAAACTTAAGTGGTAATTGATTAATCAACAATTCATTGTCTTTAAACGTATAGATTTGTTTGTCCATATCCATACCAATAACAGCTTTCAATGAAAGACTTACCTGATTTAAAAACTTCGTTTCATTCATTACAAACGAAACATTAGCCTTAGATTCTGTATTCAAATCCAAAACATTAGCTGATAAATTACCTGTCCCTTGGTGATTTAATTGTGCTATTTCAAAAGACATTTTACTTTTCAAATCCTTATAAGCCAAGGTTAGATTTTCTAACTTATAATGATTTAAGTTTAATGCAAATGGTTTGTCTTCTGAATCACTATCATCTTCATCATCCTCTTTTTTAATAGCTATATCATAGTTGTTTATTCCTTCTTCATTGACAAGAATATTTACCTTAGCATTAGCTATTAAAATATCTTCAATCTTCATTGGTTTATCTGTTCCATTAAACAATTCCAGAACAGACATTTTTAATCCTAATTGATTTGTACGAAACAAGGTATCTCCTTCAAAAGGAGCTGTATTTACCACTGATAAGTTATCTATCGTAATTGTAGCTTTCGGAAAACCTTTCAATAAACTTAAATTTACTTTATCAAAGGTTACATGAGCTGTCAAATTCTCATTAATGGTTTTTAGTACCATTTCTTGAATTTTACTTTTAAACAAGAAAGGAGCAGTCAAAAGCAAAACAAATAATGCTAAGAGTGTCCCCCCTACCCATAACAATACTTTCTTTTTCATAATTCACGTATTTTATACAAAATAACAAAAAAAGAGTCACTTATAACATGATATAAGTGACTCTTTCCTATCTATTTAAAGTGCTTTTACTACTTGATTGTAATCTCGTAAGGTAAAATAACTTGTGTTCCTTTCATTTTGTTGAAATAACTTAACTTCTCCATCAACGCAAAATTCTCTTCTCCTATTTTTTCTTTTAAGATATCATCTTGTGTTTTTACCATTGAGTTGCCAAAATACATACTCAACATCTGTCTAAGATCAACTTCATACTCTGGATAATTAGATACTCTATAGCTATCCAACTCTACTTTTTTAGCAGCATATGCAATTGCTTTATCCAACCCTCCTAATTCATCTACCAATCCATTTTTAATTGCATCAGCACCTGTCCATACGCGTCCTTGTGCTATAGCATCTACTTGTTCAAATGTCATTTTACGTCCTGTTGCTACACGACTAACAAATGTGTTGTAGATAGATTCTACTCCTTCTGTAAGTACCTCTTTAAATTTAGGATCCACATTTCTAAAAGGACTGTAAGCACTTGCATTTTTATGTGTACTTACCACTTCAGCATTTACACCATACTTTGTAGCTACTTCTTTAAAGTTTGGCAACATGCCAAATACTCCTATAGAACCAGTGATAGTTGCAGGATCTGCAAAAATACGGTCTGCATTACAAGAGATATAATATCCTCCTGATGCTGCCATATCCCCCATTGATACAATAACAGGTTTCACTTTTTTAGTCAATTCAATTTCTCTCCAAATCAAATCAGAAGTAAGTGCACTACCTCCAGGACTATTTACGCGAAGTACAATGGCTTTAACTTTGTCATTTAAACGTGCTTTGCGAAGTGCTCTATTGATAGATCCCTCTCCGATATAACTCACACTTCCTTCTCCACTATTAATCTGTCCTTGTGCATATATAACAGCAATCTCATCTTTAGAACTTGGTTTTTTACCATT
The DNA here is from genome assembly GCA_031277535.1 of Flavobacteriaceae bacterium. GTDB lineage: Bacteria > Bacteroidota > Bacteroidia > Flavobacteriales > Flavobacteriaceae > Flavobacterium. The sequence continues at coordinate 10,223 of JAITMD010000014.1, read as the reverse complement.
CAAGCGGAAGTCTTTGGTATAATCCAAAATACTTACTTTATTGTATTCTTTTGATTGATCTACTCCTAATTTCTTTCTAATTCCAGCATGGTATTCATCCTCATAAACCACCTTATCTACCAGTTTATGTTGTAATGCCAACTTTGGTGTACGTGCATCTAAATTATCAGCAATTGTATTTAATGTATCTACTGAAATCTTACGACTTTTTGCAATATCAGCAACAACGGTATTCCAAATAGAATTTAAAAATACAGTTACTTGTTCTCTATTGGCATCACTCATCGATTCTTGTAAGAAAGGCTCTACAGCCGACTTATACTTTCCATGACGAATTACTTCCATATGCACTCCTGTCTTATCTTGAAGTCCTTTTAAATATAGAATTTCAGAAGACAGTCCTTTAAAATCCATTGCCCCTACAGGATTCATATAAATTGTATCGGCTACTGAGTTTAAGTAATATTCTCCTTGTGTATATTCATTTGCATAAGCAACAACAAACTTACCGCTTGCTTTCAACTCATCAAGTTTCTTTCTAATTTCTCTCATTTGAACAATTCCCAAACTGCTTGTATTGTTCAATATAGATATCCCTTTTATGCGATCATCTGTTTTTGCATTTTCTAAGGCTGCAATAATATCTGAAACACCATCATTATTTGAGTCTTTAAAGTTCATATCCTTAAAGTTGAACTTCCCTCCATAGTCGTATTGTACGGTACTCAAATCCATTGTAATCACTGAATTGTCTTTTACTATTACAGCATCAGAACTGCTTCCCATAGCAACGCCAATCACCAACAATCCAAAAAAAAGAATTCCGAAAAAGACAAACAACCCTACAATAGTTGCTAATACATTTCTTAAAAACCTCATATCATTATTTTTTCTAAATTAGTAGCAAGATAATACTATTTGTTACAAAAATGCCACTCCTTTTTGTGAACAATAACTCCTACAAAAGTAGCACTTATTCAAATTTCTTTTATTTACTTTGTTCTTATGTATACACAAAATCAAATAGTACTTTCATTAGGCACCAATCAAGGAGACAAAATGGCCAACTTAAAAGAGGCTATCAACCTGATTCACAAATCTATTGGAACGGTTATCAAAGTTTCTCCAATCTATCAATTTCCTTCATGGGGTTTTGATAGTGACCCTTTTTTTAACTGTGCTATCTTGATAAATAGTACTTATTCTGCCGAAAAAGTAATTCAACAAGTTCTTGAAACAGAAAAATCATTAGGTCGTGTGCGCAACAATCAACCAGGATATGCTGCACGAATTATTGACATTGATATTATCAGTTTTAATCAAGAAGTTTACAATCTACCTCAGCTGATTATTCCTCATCCTTTAATGCAGGAAAGACAATTTGTTTTATTACCTGCTGTAAATTTACACTTAGAGTGGGAACACCCTATTTTAAAGAAAAGTTTTAAAGAGCTTTTACAAACATGTCCGGATCAGTCTAAAGCAGAAATAGTAGGACGTATTCCTGCTCCTATTGCAACATACGGACTTACCTCTATCAACTTTTTGGCGATTGAAGGAAACATTGGAGCTGGTAAAACAACATTAACTACTCGTATTTCTGACGATTTTAATGCTAAACTTATTTTAGAAGGTTTTGCAGACAATCCCTTTTTACCTAAGTTTTACAAAGATGCTGCTCGTTATGCTTTTCCATTAGAAATGTCATTTTTAGCAGACCGATACTCTCAGTTATCTGATGATTTAGCACAATTAGACTTGTTCAAAGAATTTGTAACTGCTGATTACCATATTTTCAAATCTTTAATCTTTGCACAAATTACTTTAGAAGAAGATGAATTTCGATTATACAAACAAGTTTTCGAGATTATGTACAAAGAAACACCTAAACCTGACTTATACGTTTATCTATACCAAAATACAGAACGCTTACTTGAAAATATTCAAAAAAGAGGTCGTTCATACGAAAGCGATATTCCAGGAACTTACTTAGAAAAGGTTAACCAAGGGTATTTCAATTATATCAAAACACTACCTACTGATAAAGTATTGATTATTGACATCTCTACGATGGACTTTGTTGCCAATCAAGAGGACTACATTAGTATTTTGGAAACAATTAAAAATAAATTAGGCAAACATGACTAACAAACTTTTTATGGTAATGCTTGGGGCTACACCTCAAGGTCGTCACATCGAACAACATGATATTTATTTTGGAATTGGTACTGAAATAAAAGACTTAGCTCCACATATGGTAGCTTTTTGGAAAGAAGCAGGTCCTAAAATACATATGGATGCCTGGCGAGAAGTAACTAAAGTAGGGAACTATAAAATAGATATTGTTGATCGAGCAAGTTATACTGAGAATGGTTTGCAGTTATTTTTTATTAACCTTGGAGGATACAAACAAGGTGTCTTTGACGAGTTTCATTATACCTATTTACTGGTAGCACCAAGTCAAAAAGAAGCCATACAAACAGTTAAAAACACATCCTTCTTTCAAGAATACAATCTACCTCCTCAAGGCTATAGCCACATAGACAACAAATATGGTGTAGATGTAGATGAAATCTATGAAATAAGCGAGATACTTAGTGAAGATTTTAAAAAGCAATACGCTATACAAATTACAGCAACAACAGAAGACCTACCTGAAGATCATATTACCTTAGGTTATATGAAACTAAGTAGTTATTTATAAAACATACCCCTCTTAAATCGATGTGTTTAAGAGGGGTTTATTTTTATGTTTACTTCAAAATTAAATCTATTAACCCTCCTAACAATATAACTGTAAAAACAAAAGTCAGCATTCCTAATACATAAGAGAAAAATGCCTTGAGGTAATTACTTATTTTTCCTCCGTCAAAAAACTGTGCGATAGCCCATGTACAATAAACAATTCCTACTACTCCAGCAACCGACATTAAACTACTTCCTACAATTCCTTCTATTATGGCAAAAACAGAGAATATCAACATCGACATTCCTGACACAAAACACATTAAGATCAGGATTTCAAAGAAATTAAAGTCATATTTTCTAAAAAACAGTTTTGCCCATATTGCTATAAATACCCCAATTATTATATTCATATAGCCTGAATGACTATCTCCCCAGCTAAACACCTTGTCTGATGTTCCTTCTTTTGCATTATTGTATGAAACAAAACTATCTACATGAAAATAATGTGCTATAATTGAATAAATCAAAGAAGCTATAATGATAAAAATAATAGGCTTTACCAATCGACTTCTATCCAAAGTAATAAATCTTCGAACAGCATTTCCTGGTTTTGTCAATAATTCTTTGATCGTATAAAATATACCTTTTTCAAAATGCAAAACATGTCCTATTTCGTGAATAATATAATGACCATCTATTCTCTTCAATTTAGGAGATTGTCCACAAGTGGGACAATAAGGTGTTGTTACTTCAATTTGACAGGTATTACAGTTCATCTTCTTACAGCTATTAGTATGACAAAACACTTCAAGTCACTACGTAGTGACTTGAAGCAAATGTAATAAAATTCTCAACATATCAAACATCTACAATCCAATAAAAAAACCTCTAAAGCACAAGGTACTTTAGAGGTTTTACTTTATACAAAATTAATCTCTATGATTCGTATTACAAACTGTAATATTTTGATTACTTAGGCTTTTACAAACTGTACTTCTGCAAACAACTTAATGTCTTCTCCTACCAATACTCCACCTGTTTCTAAAGCCGCATTCCAAGTCAATCCAAATTCTTTACGATTCAGTTTTCCTTCTAAAGACAAACCTATTTTAGTATTTCCCCATGGATCTGTCAATAAACCACTGTATTCAGCTTTAAAAGACACTTCTTTTGTTACATCTTTAATTGTAAGCATTCCTGTGATGATAAAATCATTTTCACTTTTTTTCTGTACATTAGTAGAAGTGAAAGATAAGTCTTCATATTTCTCTACTTCAAAGAAATCTGCACTTCTCAAGTGATTATCACGATCTGCATTATTAGTATCTACTGATGCTACTTTTGCTACAAAAGAAATTTCAGAAGTTTCAAACACTGCATCATCATTTTTAATAGTTGACGTAAAGTCATTAAACTTTCCTGATACATTAGTAAACATCATGTGTTTTACTTTAAATCCAATTTCTGAGTGTGTAGGATCAATTGTCCAAACTGTATTTTTCATATTTATTTTATTAAAATTATTAGGCTTACTCTCTTAGTAGCTTTTGTATGATACAAAGGTATAATCACTCTACTCCTAAATCACTTAACCTATATTAAGAACGTATATTTGAAACAAAAAAAAGGATACCTACTATCAGGTATCCTTCTCTATTTATGATTTAAAGATTTTTCTTTTTTCAAAAAGTAAACCTGGTACAAATACAAGGTTTGGTTTGTTCTATTAAATCTTCACCCCTCTTTAAGGGAATCCTATCCTACTAAAAACGCTGTTTCTATATACAGTACATCAGAAGTTTCAATCCAATCATAGCACATAAAAAACAACAAGGATTATCACTATCCATTTAATGAAATAAGAAATAAAGAGAATAAAGTTCTTCATTATCCACTTGCACCTCTAAAAGAATATAATACTCATACAGTTTTCACTATACTGACTAAGTGATTACGACTATTCTGTTTTACATCTGTTGAAACAAGTCCCAGATAACAATACCTGCACTTACAGAAATATTTAAAGAATGTTTTGTACCCAATTGAGGAATCTCAATCACACCATCACTCAAATCTACCACTGCTTGAGATACTCCTTTTACTTCGTTTCCAAACACCAACGCGTACTTCTGATCAGCTACCACTTTAAAGTCGTTTAGCATCACACTATTTTCAACCTGCTCAACAGACTGGATACTTACTCCCTCCCCTTTTAATTTAGTTACAACTTCTAACACATCTTTAGCATATTCCCAAGCTACTGTTTCTGTTGCTCCTAATGCTGTTTTATGAATTTCTTTATTAGGTGGTGTAGCTGTTATACCACATAAATATACTTTTTCTATCAAAAAAGCATCACAAGTTCTAAATACAGAACCAATATTGTGTAAGCTTCTTACATCATCCAAAATCACAATAATAGGTGTTTTCTCAGATGCCTTAAACTCTTCTACATTTTTTCTATCTAATTCGCTATTCTCTAACTTACGCATACGATATATTTCTTTTGATGCAAAAATAAGCATTAATCAGTGAATACCAATTTTGCCAAAACAAGTTAAAAACACTATCTTTCTTTGATTTGATTGGTCAACCTGTAGAAAGGTATTAATTTTGTATCCCTAATTTTTGAATACCACACGATGATGATAGATACTTTAATAAAGAAAATAATAACTTCCCAAGTAATTGTATATGGAATCCGATGTTTCATAGGTTTCCTTATTGGTTACTATCTTTTTATAGAATATCCTGAATACGAAGTTATGTGGTTGTTAATTTCCATTATTTTAGTAATTTCTCCTGAAGGACAAAACTCTAAGAAATTATCTATTGAACGATTCAAATCCAACTTAGTGGGGTCAAGTGTTGGACTATTTTGTTTATTGTTATCCAAACCCAACTTATACACTTGCCTATTAGGAGTATTGTTAACGATTGTTGTTTGTTACTTATTTAATATTTTAAACATGGCACGAGTAGCCCTTGTGGCCTTAGTCATTATTATGGTACAACCACATACAGGATCATTAACAGAAACTCCTTTACTGAGATGTTTATCTGTTACTGTGGGATGTGTAATAGGTTTGGGAATCACCGTCCTTACTTCTCACTTAATTCGAAAGCTAAAAAGGCATTATCAAATTCCTATAGCAAAGTAGTAAGTATATTGTAAGATAGTCTAAACTTCACAATCTTAACTTATATTTGTAAATCATATAAAATCACAAAAAATATGTCTGCGAAAGCCAAAGCGACAAAGGAGACTCCCTTAATGAAACAATACAACGAAATAAAAGCCAAGTACCCAGATGCTTGTTTATTATTTCGTGTAGGAGATTTTTACGAAACATTTGGAGAAGATGCTGTACGTACAGCACAGATATTGGGAATCACCTTAACCAAAAGAGGTGCTGGATCAAGTAGTGAAACAGAACTTGCAGGTTTTCCACATCACTCTATCAATGTTTACTTACCTAAATTGGTAAAGGCTGGACTTCGCGTTGCTATTTGTGATCAATTGGAAGACCCTAAAATGACTAAAACTATTGTCAAAAGAGGGGTTACCGAATTAGTAACTCCTGGGGTAGCTCTAAATGACGAGGTGTTACAGTCAAAATCAAACAACTTTTTATGTGCGATACACTTTGCTAAAAAGACAATTGGAATCGCTCTACTTGATGTTTCTACAGGAGAGTTTTTAACAGCAGAAGGTTCTGAAGATTATATTGATAAGTTATTACAAAACTTTGCTCCAAGTGAGGTATTAGTACAAAAAAACAACAAGAATCACTTTTTACATACTTTTGGTTCTGACTTTAATCTATTCTATTTAGAAGATTGGGTTTTCAAAGAAGACTTTGCGCATCAATCCCTTACCAATCATTTTAAAACCAACTCATTAAAAGGATTTGGTGTAGAAGACTTGGCAGATGGAATTATTGCCAGTGGAGCTATTCTACATTACCTATCAGAAACACAGCATACAAAAATACAACACATCACTCATATCCAACGCATTGCTGAAGATGCTTATGTGTGGATGGATCGATTTACAATACGCAATTTGGAACTATACAACAGTACCAACCAAAATGCTATTACTCTTTTAGACGTTATTGATCGTACAATTTCTCCAATGGGAGGACGTATGTTAAAACGTTGGTTAGCACTTCCACTAAAGGGAATTGCCTCTATAACAGAACGCCATGAAATAGTAGAACAATTAAAAAATACTCCTGATTTGCTTTATACATTTCAGAAGCAAATCAAACAGATTTCAGACTTAGAACGTTTAACATCTAAAGTAGCTACAGGAAAAGTGTCTCCAAGAGAACTTGTTTTCTTAAAGGAATCATTAGATGCCATTCTTCCTATTAAAGAAGTTGCTCTTAAAAGCAGTAATAAGGCTCTTAAAACCATTGGGGACCAATTGCACGATTGTGCATTGCTTAGAGAGCAGATTACTAAAACTATTCATCCTGATGCTCCTGTAGCTTTATCTAAAGGAAATGCTATTGCTGTAGGTGTAAATGCAGAATTAGATGAATTGCGCAACATTTCACTTTCTGGAAAAGACTTCTTGGAAGAAATAGAACAAAGAGAAAGTAGCAAAACAGGTATTCCTTCTTTAAAAATAGCATTCAACAATGTTTTTGGATACTATATAGAAGTCAGAAATACACATAAAGATAAAGTTCCGTCAGAGTGGATTAGAAAACAGACTTTAGTTAATGCTGAACGTTATATCACAGAAGAACTAAAAGAATACGAAAGTAAGATATTAGGTGCCGAAGAAAAAATTGCTAAGATAGAAGCTAATATCTATGACCAATTTATTCAATGGTGTGCGCAATACATTCAGCCAGTACAATTAAATGCTAATTTAATTGCACAAATAGACTGTTTGACTTCTTTTGCTCAATTAGCAATAGATAATAATTATGTACGTCCTGAAATAAACGACTCTTTTGAATTAGAAATCAAAGACGGAAGGCATCCAGTTATTGAAAAACAATTACCCTATGATACCCCATTCATTACCAATGATGTGTATCTAAATCACACAGATCAACAAATCATTATGATTACTGGACCTAATATGTCGGGTAAATCTGCTATTTTAAGACAGACTGCCCTGATTGTGCTATTGGCTCAAATGGGAAGTTTTGTACCTGCAACAGCAGTAAAAATGGGAGTAGTTGACAAAATATTTACACGTGTTGGTGCTTCTGATAATATCTCAATGGGGGAATCTACATTCATGGTTGAAATGAATGAAACAGCCTCTATTCTAAACAATATCAGCAATCGAAGCTTGGTGTTATTGGATGAAATTGGAAGAGGTACAAGTACGTATGATGGTATTTCCATTGCTTGGGCAATTGCAGAATACTTACATCAACACCCTGCTAAACCTAAAACATTATTTGCAACTCATTACCATGAATTAAATGATATGCAAGAACACTTTGAAGGCGTTAAAAACTTCAATGTATCTGTTAAAGAGTTAAAAGACAATGTATTGTTTTTACGTAAATTAGTACCTGGAGGTAGCGCACATAGTTTTGGAATACACGTAGCTAAAATGGCAGGGATGCCACAAACAGTACTATTACGTGCACAAAAAATGCTAAAGCAGTTGGAGAAAAATCACTCAAACAACGATACTCCATTAAAACCAGTAGAGCAAGAATTGCAACTTAGTATTTTTAATATAGAAGACCCTATAGTGGAATCAATTAAAGAAGAACTAACTGCCATTGACATCAATACACTAACACCAGTAGAAGCTTTAATGAAACTAAACGAAATGAAGAGGCTTCTTACTTCAAAATAAAACAAACTTTACAAGTTATAAAAAGGGTAAAACGCAATACGTTTTACCCTTTTTGTTTTAGGTTAAACCCTTCTGCTATTTTTCTTTTTTTCCTCTTTTCATTTATTACATTCTATACTATTCTGCAACAAAGACTTTATATTCGATTGAGGAATAATCGCTACTGATTTTTATCTCAGAAGGGTATTAAAGAGGTATTCGTGAGGTTTTATTCGCTAAAACCGCACAAAACCCCTACAATTCCTAATGAATACCCCTTAAATAGCCGAACAAAACCATATTGAGTACCGCAGTATCTAAGTTCTGACACCAATTCATCTTTAAATCACAACTTTTAAAAAACAAAATAACAAACTAATAATCAAATAAATACATTAAAAAAAAGCATAAATAGACTATAAAAAAGTAGTTTGTTTTTTTACTAAAAACTTTAAAAATCAGTACTTTTTAAAGAGTGGAACACAAAAAATGTCTTCTTTTTATACTACGATATGCAATAAATAATACCTTTTCTACATAGAAAACATAAAAAACACGTCTCCTTTTATATTTCTCCCAACAGCTATATCTGGTTCCCTCTTACCCAAATCTACCTTCAATACAAAAAAGAAAAACACTCCTACTCTCCCATTTTTAGGGATTTTCATTAAAAAATAAAAGCATCAATAAAAATACTTTGCTTGTTGCTTCATTTTTTTATAAAAAGTATTTATTGACAATCAGACAATTATAAAATATTCTATTTTTTACTTTAAAAATGGTTTGCAGAAACAAAAAAAGCTTCTATATTTGCACTCGCAATACGGAAGTAATGCAATGTTCATCAAAAATGCGAAAATAGCTCAGTTGGTAGAGCGCAACCTTGCCAAGGTTGAGGTCGCGGGTTCGAACCCCGTTTTTCGCTCAAGTAATTTTATTACGCTCGAGTGGTGGAAGTGGTAGACACGCTGGACTTAAAATCCAGTGAACAGTAATGTTCGTGCGGGTTCAAGTCCCGCCTCGAGTACAAAATCCTAAGTTAACGCTTAGGATTTTTTTTTGTCCCCTACAGAAGTATTCTTATCTTAGATGCTTCCCTACTATATTTCTTAATTTTGTTTCTTAAATAGTATGAGTGCATTTGTAATTAGTATTAAAGAGAACGGAAAGTATAAATATACATTTGAACATCGAAGAGGAAAAACTTTGATGACAAGCGTAGAATATTCAAGTATAGAAGCAGTACATGCTAACATTGAATTTCTTAGATCCAACTTTACTTCTCTTAACTTCATTAAATTTAAAACCCCTGCAGGTAAATCGTATTTTAGATTGGCCATTGACAAAAAAATTTATGCGAACAGCAGAAGATTTAATACAGAACTGCGTTTTGAAAAAGCAATGGAAGAGATTAAAACGAATTTTAATCAGGCAGAAGTTCTCGATTTATCTTTCGATATTTTTGGAAATTTACCTCCAGATAGTATTTTTGATGCAGAATAATAAAAAAAATTACTCTTAAAAAACTGATAGACAAATACTAAGTTTTTTAATTAAAAATAAAGCGAAAAAAGTTTTTCATATAATAAAAAAACATGCTATATTTGCACTCGCAATACAGAAGTAGTATTGCAGTCTATATCAAGACGCTCGAGTGGTGGAAGTGGTAGACACGCTGGACTTAAAATCCAGTGAACAGTAATGTTCGTGCGGGTTC
>JAITMD010000002.1 GCA_031277535.1 Flavobacteriaceae bacterium | reverse complement strand
ACACTAACCCAATCAGAAATTGCTTTTTCACTGAAATAGTAATAACCAACAAGAGTTTTAATCTCTTTCGTTGGATCATTAGGATCTTTTACTTGTACTGTTTTTTCTTTAAAGAAAGTATTAGTTTCCGAACCAGAAATCATATCCTTGAAAGTAATTTTTTTCTTGTCGTAACCAGTAATTTTACCATCTGCATCTTTCTTAGCTATTAAATAAGTAAAAGTACCTGTTGTTTCTGCTGCGGTTTTATCATTCGGATCAAAAGCTACCAAGTAACTATTATCAGTTCCACCAATATTAGTAATGTTGTCAATTTGTGTTTTAAACTCATTTCGAACATCTGTAAGATGCTTAGTAAGTTCTGTCTGAGAAGTTATTAATTCCCATCCAGCTACTGCTGGCGTACCTATTGCTTTTGACCAATAATAGAAACCAACTTTCATATCTCCAGCAGCAGTTTCATTATACACAAGCATACTTTCTGTTGCTCCTCCATCTAATCCCCAAGTTTTAGAATCCGACAATTTAACTCGTGGAATTAAAACCCCTTTTGATGTTGATGTTACATCAAGCATAGCTCCTTTATTTGGTAATGGAGTACCGATCCCCACTCCAATTCCATCTTGAGCATAAGCTCCAGACACTCCAAGAGCTAATAAAAACAGTGTAGTAATTTTTTTCTTCATGTCTTTGTATTTATTTATTTTCTTTTCTTAAAAAATTTTAATACTCCTAATTTCTTGCTTAACATACTCCTATGAAAACGCAATAATTATTCTATACAAAACTATAAAAAAAACAACACAAATAACAATTTATGTTAAAATAACTGATACAAACACAAAATACACTTAAAAAAACAAGATAAAAAACATAAAAACATTTAAAACAAAAGCACAAATATTAATAAAAAACATATTTTAACAATTGATAATGCAAGAAAATCAAACAAATTTAAAGAATAGTAAAAAAATGATATTTATCAAAAAAACACCTATTTTTTCCTCTCATACGTATCTTAAAAAGGAATTATAGACTTCAATTTGAATCCTATTTTCTAAGTTAATCTTACTTTTTCATGAAAAAATGCTAACAAATAGCTTATCACACTACTTCTTTACGATTTTATTAACCTTTACATCTTCCACCTATAATAAGGATAGTAGTAAACCATAAAATTGGATCACTTAGAAAACTTTCCCCTTCTATTTAAGTTAGATTTTATCGTTTTAAGACAAACAAAGTGTTCCATAAACAACTAATTGCTTACAAATTTCTTCGGGCACACTTGTAGCAGGCTGGTGTATTTCTTCGGGAAAAGAGCTCTTTTTCCGAAGAAATACAGAGTTCTTCCGCAGACCTTCCGAACAAATCGACTTACAAAAACAGTAAAACACTACTAATCAATATATTGAAAAACAAAAAAGAGACAAAAAAAGAAATTTAAAGCAATAAAGAGTAAAAAGTGGAAAGCCCTATTTTCTATTTACTTATAAAATGATATATCGCGTACTACTTTTCTATCGAAACAAGTTATTTTAAAACGCATGCTTTTTTTCAAACCAAAAAAACCCGCTATTCTTTCGAATAACGGGTTTTATTATATGAAATAAGAGATTACTCCTTTATTTCAATTCGATTACGATAAATTCACTTCGTCTATTGGCCTGGTGTTCTTCATTACTACAAGATACGTTATTTCCACAATGATTAATCAATTGTGTTTCTCCATACCCTTTAGCAGTAATTCTGTTGGCATCTATGCCTTGTTTTACCATCCATTCTGCTGTAGATTTTGCTCTTCGCTCTGATAATTTTAAATTATAAGCGTCATTTCCTCTACTGTCTGTATGCGAGCGCACATCTACTTTTAAATTTGGGTACAACTTCATCACTTCTACTACTTTTGCTAATTCAACAGCAGCATCTTTGCGAATGTTGTGTTTATCAAAATCAAAATAGATTGGCTCTAACTTTAACTTCTTGAACAAGTCATCGTCTTTCTCTACTTTCTCTTCTACTGGATCTAATCCAATATTAATTTCTTTGGCAATATTAAATTCTTTGCCCAAAGTAGTTGCTATCTCATTGGTATGATATGTTGGAGCTTCTACTTTCAGTCTAAATTTGTGGTTGCAATCCAGTGCTTGAGTTACATAATACCCATTAGCATCAGTTGTAAGTACTCCTAACTCTTTATAAGAAGCATCGTAAAGTGTAATAGTCGCATTAGCAATAACCTCTTTTGTACTATTATTAAACACCTTACCTTCTATTTGTTGCTTGCAATCAACTACCTGAAAGAAATAAATATCGTCTCCTCCTTTTCCTCCAGGTCGATTTGAACTAACAAAACCTTTTTTACTTTTAGGATCTAAATAGAAAGCAAAATCATCTGAAGAACTGTTAATAGGTGCGCCTACGCTAACTACCTTTCCAAATGTTCCATCTACATTTAACTTTGCCATGTAAACATCCAAGCCACCTAAACCTGGTCTACCATCTGATGAAAAATAGAAATAATAGTCACTTGAAATAAAAGGAAAAGTCTCGCGTCCTTCTGTATTTATTTTCGATCCTACGTTTTCCACCTTACCAAAAGTTCCATCGTCATAAATAGAAACCCTGTAAATATCAGACTGACCTATTGTTCCTTCTCTGTCAGATACAAAATACATCCATTTTTCGTCTGGCGTTAGGGCTGGATGTGCTGTATTAAAATCATTCGAGTTAAAAGGCAATTCCACTGCATCGCTCCACTTACCATCTTCTCCCAATGTTGCTTTATACAACTTCAAAAGAATAGAATCATCTTGATTGGCAACTTTCTTTCCTTTCTTTGAATTGTTACGAGTAAAATACATTGTTTTACCATCTCTTGTAAACACAGGAGAAGCCTCGTTAACCTTTGTTCGAATAGATTTATCAAATAATTCAGGAGTTGCAAATGTTCCATCTTTTTCAATAGTAGACATAAAAATACTTGTATAGGCCTCATTGGTCCATTTGTGTACTTTGCCTCCATGCTCTGTTTCGCGCGCTGATGTAAAAACTAATTTATCTCCTAACAGTGCTGCTCCATAATCTGAATATTGACTATTAATAGACAAATCTTTCAAATCATAACGTTGAACCATAGCATTGATTTCTTTGAGATAAGTATCCTTATTTGCTTCAAACAGAATTCCTCTACTATCATTTTTTTCCATAGCAGCAAACTTACTTAAGTATTGGTCTGCTTGGGTATAATCTTCTACTGATCGCAAAGTTTGAGCATAACGATAATAATACTCTGATGGCAATGTTGCATTTTCTTGAGATGCAAATGCAAACAACTCACTATACCATTTATGAGCTGTTTTTAATTCTCCTTTGAAATAATATGCGTCAGCCAGTTTAGAAAGTGTATTTACACTTTTAAACCCTTTGCCAACAATTTTCTCATATATTTCAATGGCATTGACATATTCGTAATAGTCAAAGCTCTTGTCTCCCTTTTTCTCTTTACTACTTTGGCTGTACCCTGCGGTAACAACCAAGCATAAAGTGGCAATAGAAAGAACTTTAATTATCTTTTTTTTCATACGATGTTTGGTTTAGGTTAGAAGAATCGCGGTGCACTTATTCTCTGTTTACGGTTCAATAATTCGAAACGCAAAAAGATTTCATGTGATCCTGAATTGTATTTAGCCAATTTGCTTGTTTCGGCATCATAAGTATATCCCACAAACAAATCGTTTGTTACTTGAAATCCTACTAATCCACTAAATGAAGCATCAACACGATACGCAACTCCTGCTGTAAATTTTTCTGCAAACAAGAAATTAGCTGTAAGATCCAATTGTAGAGGTGCACCACTCACTGCCTTTGCTAAAAAAGCAGGTTTAAACTGCAAATTATCACTCAGATCAAAGACGTGTCCCCCCATCAAATAGAAATGAGCTTTCTGACGCATTGCAGTTTCAATATTATCATCATATCGATCTGTAGTCAAGAAATTTGGTACAGATAAACCTACATATGACTTGTTTGAATATAAATATAATCCTGCTCCTACATTAGGTGAAAATTTATTATTTATATTCTCTCTATCAATTGGATGATGTATTCTCAGTTTTGTGTAATCTACACTAAATAAATTGGCAGTTGTTTTTAAACCAAAAGCAAGTTTATACTCGCGGTTCAAATCAATAGCATATGACACATCAATTGCTATGTTATTTTCATCCATAGCTCCAATGCGATCATTTGTAAATGAAACACCTAACCCTAATCCAGAATCCCCAATAGGAGCATTTACAGAAATATTTGCTGTTTTAGGAGCGCCTTCCAGTCCGGCCCATTGGTTGCGGTATTGTCCATAAATACCTAATACTCCTCTTGTTCCAGCATACGCAGGGTTGATTACCTGCGTATTATACATATATTGTGTGTACTGTGGATCTTGCTGTGCTTGTGCTTGATGCAATCCACCTACTAATAGTACTCCTAAACTAATTTTTTTAACTATTGTATTATAACTCATCTCTCTGTTCTTAGTTTGTTTCTAAATGTAGGTAACCTGCTTTCTTCACTGTTCGTGCTCCACTTGCGTCTTTGAACTCATAAGTAAGCACGTAAAAATATGTTCCTGATGGTAATTGTTCTCCTTTATTAATAGTTCCCTTACCATCTGAGTACCCTCTAAACACGTTACCATGACTATCGTAACTTGTTGTTTCAAATACTTTTTTACCCCAACGGTTAAAAATCTCAACTTTATTATCAGGGAATCTATTAATATTGTCAATCAAGAAATAATCATTTTTACCATCTCCTGTAGTAGATACATAGTTATAAATAACTACATCTCCATCTAACAACCAATCTGTTTTAACAGTTGCAAAGGTGAAAAAACCATATCCTTTTACCGTTGTTGGTGTTGTGATTGTTTTAGCATCGATATCAACAATACCTCCTTCATCAACCCATAATTGTTGTTTTTCGTCCCAACGTACAATATGTAAATTCTTTTCAGCCTCTTTTAAAAGTTCATTTGGTGTAGTACGCTCATCCCATGGCAGAGTCAGGATAATATCTCCTTTGTTATTATTTCCTCGATCGACTAACCAATATTCGCTTTCATTTAATTTTTCAATAACACCCGATTTTACATTATGCGTTTTAAAAAATTGTGCATCCTCTGTACGATACTTACTTTCGTAAACATCGTTTTCATCTTTAGGAGCAGAAATAGCAGCATAACGATACATTCCGTGATCTCCAATTGGGAATATAAATTCTTTATTTCCTTCTTTTTCAACAGAACCCTCTATATGACTATTATCTTTTACATTGCTTGCCTTAGCTCCACTTAGAAAAGTAAAAGACCCTGTTTTTTCGTCAATGAGTGCTATTCCATTTTTAAAATCAACTTCCCCAGCAACGCTTACTGCATTTTGAATATCAAATGCTTTAGTTGCTTGTGAGTTATTCAACTCCAAGTTATTAAATGTAATCAACGATTTTCCACTCACCGTTTGTACTTTATCACTACTCAGAATTGTTTTTCCTTGCGGAGTTTTTCCTTTAAAATCAAAGAATGCTCCATTGTTTACAATATCTGCATAGGCATAAAAAAGCCCATTATTTTTAAAGCTCCCTTCGTCTTTATTTTCAAATGTATAATGAGATGCAAATACAGCTTGCGGACTAATATACATTTCTCCTTTATTTACTGTCTGAGCCATAGCACCTACTGTAAATAAACTTGAAGCTACTAAGAGTGTTCTACTTGTTTTCATCTTGAATCACTATTAATAGTTAATTATTTTACCACGAATACAATATTCATTATAGAAGTTGGAGTTCCTGTACCTATGATTTCATAAGTCATTTTACCATCTGCTGTAATCACTATATCTTTAAATACAGCTGGATCATAATCTGTTACATAGTAGTATAAATCTGTTGCTTCCGGATAATGAGGAATTACAGCTGGTGCTCCAGCACTTGCAGTTGAATGACCACTTTTTAAATTAAACTGTTTTTGATACTCATCATATAAGTCTTTACTCTCAAATTTTCTTTTATCAGTCTGATCTTTTGTAAGAATCCCTGTTTCAAAAGTAATCGTAGGCATATAGAAGAACTTTACCGCTTTGTTGTCAGTAGTTACCATTTGTTGCCATTTTGTTCCATCGTTGTAATAGAAACCTTTTACTACATCTTCTCCTTTAGTTTTGTCTCCTTCTTTTGTGTTGTATACAGTCATACCTTGTACATGAGCATTTAGAGGAGCTGCATCTGTAGTTTTAGTTAATGCAACACGAGGTAACAGAAGTCCTTTGTTTTCTGCTTCTAATTCTAATACCGCATTGGTATTTACATCTGGATTAGACTTACCTACAACACCTATTTTTGTTTGTGCAAACCCAGCTGTACTAAGTAGTGCAATAGCTAAACTGATATATATCTTTTTCATAATGTTCATTTTGATTTAATAAAAGAGAAGGGCCAATTGTTTTGTTGTTTGAATTGGCTTTGGCCCCTCCCTCTCAAGGAATAAATATTTGTTGTTTATTGTTTCTTAAATTATGGTTGAGGAACAATAGGAGTCAAAGGCGCTAAATTACCTGTAAACTCTATTACCACTTCATACTCTCCGTAAGGCAATGAAGTATAGAAAGAACCTGTACCAATAGCAAAAGTTAATTTGTTGTTAGTGATTACTAAGTCAGTAACTGAAGAAGCAACTACTTTACCTGCATTTAAAATAGAAATCGTTAATACATCTTCAATTGTAGTTAATCCTTTTATCTTAGATAAATCAATTGTAGTTCCTGTTGTTAATGGTGAAGGGTGTTTTTCTCCTGCTACTTCTTTACCAACAGTAGTTTTACCTTTAGCTAAGAATACCATTTTACCATTGTATGTATTACCAGTATTCACAATTGTAGTGCTGTTATCAATATGATCTCCTAAAGCATTTTTCACTACATCTTTGTACTTGTTGATAATATCAAGAATAAATGAAGCAGGTAATTCGATAGGTGTTTTAGTAGTTGTACCATCACCATTTACTACCATTGTATAGAATACTTGTTTTCCGTTTACATCACCAAAATATACGTTCCCTCCTTGGTTTAACACATTAGTCAATGCATTCTTTACATCCTCATTGTTATTGATAGAAGAAATAATATCAGCAGTCATATTAATGAATTGCTCACCTTTAGCCTCATTATTATACTTATAGAAGATCTCACCTTTCTTAACATTTTTTTCAACTGGCGCAGCAACTGCTTTGTATTCAGGTAATTTACCTGTAGTATCTACCTCAGATCTTAAGATATTCGTTTTAGTTTCTACACTTGCTACAAGATCCGTTAGGTTAATCGTTTTGTACTCTTTGGCATTATTGTCCCAGTACTGTAATACCCAGTTTGGATTAGCTGGATCTGTACTAATATTCTTGTAAATAACATTTCCTTCTGAGAACTGAGTGATATACTGTAAGTACTCTTCTACAGAAGTAAAAGTCTTATCTTTACCACCTACTTTAATAGTAATATTACCTTTAGTCGTTAAGATTTCTTCAATATTATTAATCACTCCACCTACTACATCTACATGGATAGCTCCAGCTGGAACAGCAGTCCATTTTGTAGGATCCATTTCTCCACCACCTACGATATAAGCTTCTGATAAATAGTATTGTTTATTTTTATAAGTAACAATCGTTGTTTTAGACTCTGTACCTGCTACTAAATCGCGTAAATTAATAGTTTCATACTTTTCAGTTTTTTTGTCGTAGTATTGGAATACCCAATTTGGTTTAGTAGCATCTGTACTAATGTTTTTGTAGATAACATTACCATCTGCAGACTGAGAAATATATTGTAAATATTCCTCAACAGTTGTGAACGTTCTGTCTCCTTCTTTTGTAGTTACTGTAATAGTAGTTGGTGCTTCTAAAATTTCTTTAAAGTTGTTTACTACAGTTCCTTTTACGTCAATGCTAATTGCTCCTGGAGTATTTCCATCTAACTTATCTAAAATAGCTTTAATCTTAGCAGGATCAGTTTCTGTACCAATAGCTTTTACGATAGTACTTTCGTTGAAGTAAACATAACCAGTTACTTTTCCTTTAGCATCTTTGATTTCAGTAAAGAAAGTATTTGTTTCTTTTCCTTGAATCATTTTAAGTAAGTCAATTTTTTTAGTAATGTACTTTTTGGTTGTAGCGTCATATACTACTTCATACATATCTCCTGTAGAATTATCATATACAATAGTTGTATGACCTGGTTTATTAGGATCTGTATTATCTGGGTTAGACGGTAAGATGTAGTTAATTACATTCTGGATATTTGTAATATCGTTTCCTAAGTTTTCTACTACTTTATCTAACTCTGATTTACCTATGATTCTGTTCCATTTTGCACCATCCCAGTAGTAAAAACCTTTTGGCATAGCTGTAGATTCTGTACTGTTGTATACTAATAAACTTTCTTGTTGAACACCTGTAATAGGAGCAAATACGTTTTGCGCAGTAAGCGTTACACGAGGAATCAAAATACCTTTATTTCCTGCTTTCGCTACAATGTCAAGTTCTGCAGAGGTTGCAGGATCAGCTGTACCGATCCCTACCTGTGCGTTTGCAAAATATGTTGTTCCTAATAATGCCGCTAATAATGTGATTTTTTTCATCTCTGTTGTATTTTAATATTGTTGTCTCTTATTATTTGATTTTGTGTGTGATGTTTAAGTTTGATTTTACAGCGCAGTTCTGTAAGTTCACTCTCACTTCTTGTAAATGACCTACTTCACACCCATTTCTATAGCCTTGTACATAAATGCTATGTTGTCCTTTTGGCAATTTGTTAGAAAGAATAAAATCTTTACCATTTTTAGATGTAATTTCTACAGTCTTACTTTTATCAGTAAACACTTTAAATTCTGTACATCCGTCATTATTCTCAATTGTAAATAAACCACCAACACATATATCATAATATTTATCTAAATCAACTGATTCTTTTAAAATCTGAGGATTAAGGCTTACATCGAAGATTCTAGTTTCTTCACCTAATACAGATACTAAGTTTGGGTATATTAAATTAACTCTATCAAAAGGTTTGTCATAAGGGGTAACGATTATACGTCTTCTTGCACCTTTACCAATTCCTAACAATTTCAACCCTAAAACTGTTCCTCCAGCTTCTAATTCAGGACCTACTTTTTTATCTCCTAAATAGCGTTGAATTTTAAATCCTTTTAATAAGTCTAAACTCAATACTGGATTAGCAGAATCTTCTATATCAATATGTAATTCGTCTCCAGGCATTGACTGTTGCTTAAACAACACTGTTAAAGAAGCTGCATTAATTACCGCTACTGATCTATTGATATAAGCATAAGAATCAGGATCATTGTCAACTGCTCTCCAAGGGTTAACAAATGGAGATAAAGATGTAGCTACTCCTAACCCAATATCTTTAATACCATGATGAATATCTAAAATCTGTGGATGTACGCCTGTAGGAATATTTACTTTATCTGAAGGTTTATAATCATTAGGCGTACAAGAATCTCCAACCGTATTATAGTAAGCACCATAAATCTTCATACTTGCTCCCGCTCCTACTGCAGCGCTGTAGATAACTTTAACACCATAATATGGTTGTGGCCCTTTCTTATTAGAAGGTACGAATGTGTACTCATAGACATTGTCTGCGCTTAAAAGTTTTAATAAACCTCCACCTACAGCTTTAATTACACCTATGTCCTTTCCATCTTTACCAAGCCCTACTACAGTAATACCATCTCCTACAGCCAATAAAGAATACTCATGTCCAAGTTTTATACTAACTGGTGTACCAGCAGGAACTTCCTTACCACCGAAATAAATATTTTGCCATGTAGTACCTAATCCTAAAACACTTAATCCTAAAGTGATAGTAGAATGCGTTGTTGGATTAGCATCTGTTGCATTTTCCTTATTACTAACACCTCCAAGTAAGGTAGTATACCATGTTGTCTCCCAATCACCAGTTCCTTGTGCATATACACGTTGCATCGTTGGAGGACAAGCTGTATTATCAAACACCGTTACAATAATAGTTTCCGATGCAGCACATCCATCTTTTTCTACAATCGCAGTAAACGGATATACCCCTGGAGTAGTAAAACTTGTTGGTAATTTATCTAATAATTCTCCTTTAACATTGAACCATTCAATCGATCCATCAGCACTTGTTACATTAGGATATGTAACTGTCTCTCCTATTTTTACCATAAACTCAGTTTCACCTTCGATAGTGATAATAGGTAATGGTTTAATATTTACAATAAACACATCAGATTCTACAGACCAACATTTTCCTTTTTTCACCATAAGCGTATAAACCCCTGGTTGATCAGTTATAAATGTTTTTCCGTTATCTTGTTTTGTATCTGAAACTTGTTTTTCCAACTTATTTCCATCTAAATACCATTGGTAATCATCAGCATCTACAGTAGATGATAACGTAATAAATGTTCCTTGACAAATTTCACCATCTGTATAGTCTCCAATAATACTTGGCTTAGGAGTAGGAACTAAACATTGATTAACTAATATTATTGTACCTGGTTGTTTAGCAGTATCTGGGTTTTTAGGATCTACGTTATCTACAGGTGGATAAGAAGGCACTAAAGTACTTGTAGCATCTAATTGTGTATAAGCAATATTTTTAATTTCGTCTATACCATCTAAGTTTTCATTTACTGTAACTGTAAAATCAAAAGTAGTTACTTCACCTGGTGCTAATACACCGTTGAAGTTGTAAACCAGCTCTCCATTATTAACAGTAGCTCCTATAGGATTACCTTTTAGTGTAACACCTGTTGGTAATTTATCTTTTACGATAAATGAAGTAAGTGTTTCTGTTCCTTCGTTGCGAACGTAAATAGTATATAAAACTGTTTCTTTACCTGCTACAGCTTTTACAGTAGCATCACCATTTACTTTATAAGATTTCCAAGATACCAATTTCTTACTTTGAGGCATTGGTTTACATGTACGTATCACGTCATATAAATGCAAATTAGCACCTACTGTAACACCTACTAAAGACTTCATCCCTACAGAAATACGATCATAAGAAACACCTGGTGCAAATGGCAATTCCACCATTCTATTATTAGTTAATAAATCTGCAACATTGATTCCATTAATCAATCCACTATTAATTGGTAGTGTAGCAACTTCTTTATTCCCTAAATAAGCCTTAATCTCAATTGCACCTAACAACGATGCATTGACCTGTCCTCCTTGTGTTTTGAACTTAATCATTACAACATCATCAACATTAGATGCTGTATTAAAGTAAATATACTGTCTAACAGACCCTGCTATATTTAAAGTCCCTGTAGATATCTCAGAATAATTTGTTGTATTACTATCTATGGCTCTCTCTGGGTATTTAACCCCTGCTCCTGATAGATCTTTTACGTCAAGACCTAAGCCCGATAACTCATAAGATGTAGCAAATGAAGTTAAACAAGGATCTGTACTTGCTTCATAACACATACCATAGACATTCATTGATCCTGATGCAGCAAGAATACCAGTAATAGCAGCTGTTTTGTCTGTAATACGAACAGATTTATATGCTACTGATGGAGTAACTGCAATATACGTACGACCTACTTTGTCTCTTACAATACGAATGTTTCCATTTTTTGCAAAAGTTGTATTATCTCCTTTACTACTTCCCTGAAGAACACTAACTCCATTCTCATCCTTTACATCTATATCAAAGTAATGCGCTCCAAGTAATAAGTGATCTACTAAACCTGTAACAACGTTACCTAAACTTCCTCCTAATAATCCATTTAATACTGTTTCATCAAAATCAAAACGGATATATGAAGTCTTTCCTGCAACTACTGTATGATCATATCCTAACTCGATATGTCCTGTATAAGCTCCTCCTCCCAATAAAATACCTGGATCAGAATGTATAGTTGCATAAGAATCAAAGTCACCATCTACCACATTACTTGCGTTATCTGCATGATCTTGACTTACCACTGTTGCTGCACAAGTAGATTGTGTAAAAGGATTTTCTGTCTTAGGTAATGGACAAGCATTACTATAACGATTAATACTATACACCTTAAGAGCAGGGCTTGTACCAACTTTTACTATAGACTCTACTACAATATCAACTCTATCGTATTGTTTTTTTGTATCAAATGTAAAAGTATAAGCACTACCTCTTTTAAATAATCCAAGAACATCTATATTATTTAAAATCCCTTGCTTTAAAGTATAACGTTCTTGTTCTATACCATTTAAAGATGTTACCACCTCATACTTTCCAAGAATATCCAAGCTCAATACATCTTTTGGATTTAAAAGAGCCTTAACTGTAAGCTTACTGTCAATTTCTGAAGGATGATTAAAATAAACTCGTTGAGATACTTTACTTCCTAATCCTAATAAACCTACATTTATCTCAGAGTAATTTGAAGAATTAGTTCCTATAGCATGATAAGCATTCTTCACTCCTGCATTAGCTAAATCACTTAATCCTAAGTTTATTCCTAAAATGTCATAAGATGTAAACTGAGCAGGAAAGCATATATCTGTACCAATCTCAGTACACATATTATACACTTTTAACTCTCTAACTTCTCCTGTAGGTAATACACTACTTACACTATTAGAAACTACTATACTTTCATAAGCTTTATTTGGAGTTACAGCTAAATAATATCTACCAATATTATCTTGTACTAAACGTACAAAGCCATTAGTAGAACCATCAAAACCATTACTGCTTGAAGTTTTAGCAATAGACATCCCTTTTGAATCATAGGCTTCTACTGTTATAATATGATTACCTAACAATAGACCTCCTAAGTCAGAAACTAACTTCCCTAAAGTACCACCTAAAAGAGCATCTAAAACCTCTTTATCTGTATCTATACGGATATAAGATGTTTTGTTAGCAGCTAATGCTTGTTCATACTTCATTTCTATTCTACCACCATATGGAGCTTTAACTAATAAACTACCATTAGAAGCAGATAGAGTAGCATAACTTTCATTATTTCCATCTATCGCATTAAAAGGAAACTCTACATTATTATATACCCCTAAAGCTGTAGAGCATTGTGCTTTTTCGAATGGTTGATCTGTAGCATCAGGAATTACTAACGCTGGATTTATACAAGTAACACCATCAAAACGCTCTACATCATATATCTTAACAGAACTTCCTAATAAATCAACACCTACAGGTGAATTAAGACGTATTTCTATACGGTCAAAGGCTTTCTGAGGAGCTACTGTTAAGGTAACTTCTTTTCCTAACTTCAATAGGTTAAGTAAATTAATATCTGAGATAAGTCCTCCACTCAATGTCTTTTGATACACAGGAGCTGTACTAAGTCCATTATAAGCTAACACTTCTACATTACCTAATAGATTAAGATTTAATACTCCTTCACTACCTAAGGCTACTTTAATATTAACAGATCCCTTATCTCCTGTTTCAGTTGGAAAATAAAAGTTTTGTGACATTCCTCCACCAACTTTTACATCTAATAAACTACCTGCATTCAATGTTGCATAAGTCGCTTTAGAATCATCAATTGCTTTAAATAACCCCTGATTTGCAACATCTAATACTTTTAAATCTAAACCTGAACCATCGAATGATGTTCCTATTGGTTTTCCACAAGTATTATCATTACTCTCTATTGTATATGCACCATAAACATCTAATTTCATGTTTTCAAGAGCTAACAGTAAAGTATTACAAACGTTACTAATACTGATTTTTTTATAAGCAGTCATAGGTTTTACGGCTATCACAGTATATCCCTCACCAGTTTCGATCATCTTAACGCGGTCTGTATTAAACCCAGCTAAACTTGAACGATCTAATACAACTTTATTCGTTTTACTATCATAAACCTGTACTCTAATATCTTGATTACCAATAGCCAAACCTCCTACTACACCTCCTAAAAGTTTACCTAAAGATCCTCCTAATAAACCTTTTAGCAACGTTTGATCTCCTCCAATACGGATATAAGACCACTGATTAGCAGGGATTTCTTTTGCAAATTGTAATTCGATAGCCCCTCCATATCTTCCCAATCCAAGAGCTAAACCTCCATAAGTATTAATAGTAGCGAAATCTTCTCTATCAGTATTTTTAAGAGCTTCTGTATTGGTAATCACTCCTCCTACCTTTAGCCCATAAGAACTATGAGTAAAATAATCCGCATAAACCTTAGTCTGCCCAAAGGACTGAACTATCGGTACGAACAGGACGAGCACAAGCAGTAACCTCTTCCATAGAGAAAAAGTAGTTTTTTGTTTCATTTGTTGTTTTGTTAATTATTTTTTTCAGTTTACACATGCTGTTTTATAAACTATAAGACATCCCAACCAGTACTTATAGTCCATAACAACACAAATCAAAATCTGCAGTAGCAAACCAACAATGAAAAACAGAAACACTATGCTCCTAAAATATTATACAACTATTTGGCTACTGTTATATAAATAATAGCTCATAGCAAATGCTATAAAAAACACACTGTCTATTTTCGAAAACCATTGAAGACTGGTTGCAGATCAATGTGTAGTTTTTAATCGATTCTTAAAAACTACCTCTTACATGAAGATTAGCTTTTTAGTAGTTTTAATTTTTCCATACCAACTTTTTTATATTAATTATTCACCTTCTTAATGCAAAGTGTATCTCAATACTAATAAGACACAACTCTCTTGTTTATATATATTACCTGTTTTGATAATTAAAATGTTCTTGTTAGAAGTATCATTGTTACAATACTTCTTCTATCTTTTTTAATCGACAACACAATTAGAGCCTAACAAAAACTGTTATTCTAAAACATCATTATCAATCACAAATAGTAAAACATTTTAAATCACCATCACTCTTCATACTTATTTTCAAATGTTCTAATCAATTTTTCTTATGTCTGTTAGAGCACAAGAATTTGGTTCGTTAGTAAGGAATGACAAAAGGAAAAGGTTCATATCTAAAGTAATTATGCATAATCTCCCCCAATCAAATCTTTACACATTCACTACGAGTAAAACATCCAACTAAGGGAGTTACAAAGTCTATTCTGTCCCCACAAAAATGAACTTGTAATGCATATATACACAATAGCATTTCTACTATGCTCCTCTTGCAATTCGATAACTCAAAATTAGATATATGGGACAGGTGGAAACCTATACCTTGGGTTGGTTTTATTCTTAAATAGCCTATTAGTTGAATTATTAACAGTTTAGCATTTATACCAAAAACTACTAACAACTAAAACACTATATCAAAACATATCAATAACTTACATAAATAAAAACAGTTAAAACAGTACCTGTCCTACCCTAAAAAAAGCATTAAAATAAGGTAACTTAAAAGGATAAAAAATCTAAAAAAATTTAGAGGTGTAGTACTTTACATTTAACATCATAGTAGTAAAACTACTAACCTATTTTATACCTAAAACTACTATATAAAGCATTATACAAGTATTATTTTCAAACTATGAAGAGAAACAACATAAAGGCATTTTGATTAGTTAATGAACATTTTAACACTTACTAAAACTCTAAAAAACACCAAATAATAGAGAAGTATGTAAAATATTAACCACATTACCTATCAATCACACAATACCCTTAAAAAATATATATACCTTAAAAACACTTCCTACTCAATCTTAAAATAGAACTAACTTATAAAACTGCAATTTGCGAATACATAAAAGAGTGTTAACCCTATAATACCTTAACACCAGCTCTCCTATCCTTTGCTAAATCCTCTTAATATTTAACAAATATTCGATTATTTATATGTGTATAATTTGAACAATAAATGTAACTTGCACTCGCAAAACAAAACAACAAAAACACTTGTTTAAGCATCTAATTTTACTCTTTTTCAATAATATACAAAGTAAACAAAGAGTAATAACTTCTATATTATGTACACCCAACCAGCATACTATTGAAGTTTTTTCGCTAACATCCAATTATGTGACTAAGCAAAAAAAGCTTTTACAAGTTTATTTTAAGGAAAAAACAATTAATAGGTCTTTTTACTATTGGTTCAAATTATTGGAACAAAAGATGAAACATATTGACACTATGTTCTGCATCATGCCACACTCCTTGTAATATAAAGCAAGGTATTTTGACCCTACCTCTTTTATTGACTTGTTTGTGATATGTAATTATGTCAATAAAACTTACACATTACTTGTTTTCTCCTTTCAATACCATTTTACTAATGAGCTCGAAAAAAAACAAAACCTACGCAATTATTGGGGTGATAATTGTTTGTCTTATATGCTGTTTTCCTTATAATTCTAAGGATCTTCTGATAGATACTAATACTATTTTAGCATCTATCAAAAACAGCATACCACACAGTAATACAATAAAAATTGATCAAGCAAGCTTTGGAACATTACTTACAAGCTTTTCTCTACTAAGTAATATTACTTTACCTCCTATTTTATTAAACTCATTCATATCTGGAATTTTCTATGGATTAGCATGCTTTGCTATTGTATCTACACTATGTGTATATCTAATCTTCAAACCTAAAAAATGGTTATTGCTATTACTTATGCAAGCCTTAGTAATTTGCAGTTATATCTTTTTTGAAATAGTATTAAGTAGAGGTTCTGTATCCGCATACATAGCAAACTTTATAGAATCATTAATTACTGTAAGCTTAATTATGCTTACCATTGCTATATTATCTACTTACTACCCCTATTTTATTAAACGTTTTATGTTCATCTATGAACGTAAAATTTACACCATCACATCTGTTATAGCGCTATTTTTCTTTGCTTTAAATCACTTTAGAAGTGATAGATATGCTATCATCATTCACTCGATAACATTTGCTTTTCTTATACTAACGCAGTATCTCATGTTTTCTTTATGCAACAAAAACAGATATAGAACCTATATTATACTAATGCTATCATTAACTATATTCTATAGTTTGTGCTTTACACCTACCTTGTGTTTTCAGAATATGGAAGCTTTTAATAATGCCATTTCTCAACTTAAATTATTAAGCCTACTATTAATTGCTTTTAATATTTATACCAATTATAGTTTTATTCAAAAACAGCAAAAACAACACAAGGCAAATGAAGTATATCTCTCACAGTATGTTATGCTTCTTAAAAACTATCACAAATTATTAGTAGAAGAAAAAAACACACAAGTAGAACAAGTACAACAAAAAGAAACAAATAGCTTAAAAGATCATATACAGAACTTAGGGATGCACCTCAAAAGTGAGTACAAACTAACAGATCGGGAAATAGATGTCTTATATCTTATTTGGGATGGTAAAACAAATAAAGAAATTGCAAATGACCTCAGTATAACATTAAGCACAACAAAATATCACATCAGCAATATTTACCTCAAACTTAATGTAAGTTCAAGACCTCAGGTTTTCGCATTAAAAGATTGGTAACTTTTTAATCCTATCAAATCTCAAAGTACAAAATGGTACTTTGAGATTTTTTTATGCCCTATAACTAATACTACATGATTAAAAACATACTCAAAACACAAAAAACCTCATAAATCAACTGTAATACCCTTTTATCCTTCTAAATATACTCTAATATAAAAAATAAATAATAATACAGTAAAACACCTTTAAAACAAGCCTTTTTTTCAACACAAACTGTAATCAACTATATTATTACTTAAAATCTACTCCTCTGTCAGATGACATAAGATAACCTTACCTATCTACCTAAAAAAAAGACCAGTCTGTATAAAACAAACTGGTCTTTCTATTATTTGTATATTCTTACTATCTTAAAATTGGAAGTAAATAAAAGGTTGTGGTCCTGCTGTAGCTGTAGCATATACAACCCACATCACAAATCCCAAAACAACTGCTTTTACAAACATCGGCGCAATCTCAAACCACTGGTTAGGTATCAGCATCCATTTTTTAGGAATATAATGCCATACAAAACCAATTAAGATTAGTAAGAACGCATTTTTATACCCTTCAATAATAACCATCCATTCATTGACATCTAAAGTCAAATCTCCAATATTATTGATAATTTGTAAAGCTGTATCAAATGAATTAGCTCTAAAGAAAATCCAACAAAATGTTACGAAATGGAAAGTAATTATAATAGAACAAATCCTCCAAACAAAATTTGGTTCTTTCCCTTTTGCACGTGGAAACAATTCCATTACTATCTTATGCACAGCTAAGGCTATACCATGTAGAGCTCCCCATACAATAAAACGCAAACTTGCTCCATGCCATAAACCTCCAAGTAACATGGTAGTCAATAAGTTGAAGTTAGTAAACATACTTTTCTTCTTCTCTTTTGCAAAAACAATTGTTAGCAAAAATACTACAACAGACCCACCTGCTATAACTAAGGGAATATAACTCTCATTGATATAATAAATTCCCCATCCTATTATTCCTACAAAGAACAATATAGGAAAGAAGAATCCTCCAAAACTTCCTTTTCTATTCCCTCCTACTGTAATATACAAGAAATCTTTTAACCAAGTAGAAAGTGAAATATGCCATCTTCTCCAAAACTCTGTAATTGAAGTAGATTGATAAGGTACATCAAAGTTAATTGGCAAACGGTACCCCATTAGTAAAGCGATACCAATAGCAATATCAGAATAACCAGAGAAATCACAATAAATCTGAATAGCATAACCATAAGAAGCCATCAAATTCTCAAAAGCAGTATAGCTATTAGGAGCATCAAACACCCTATCTACAAAGTTAATAGATATATAATCCGATATTACCGCTTTTTTCAACAAACCTCCTATAATCAATAAAAGCCCTTCATTGACATACTCTCTCGACACATACACTTTAGAGTATATCTGCGGAATAAAATCTTTTGCACGTACAATTGGTCCTGCAACCAACTGAGGGAAAAACGATATAAAGAATAGATAATCTAAGAAGTTTTTAGTTGGTTCTATTTCCTTTCTATACACTTCTATAATATAACTTATAGATTGAAATGTAAAGAATGAAATACCTACTGGTAAAATGATATTATCTAAGTGAAATGCATTACCAGACAAGGCATTAAAACCATCTAAAAAGAAATTGGTATATTTAAAATACCCCAACATTCCTAAGTTAACAATCACACTGATTGTCAACAGTAATCTTTTCTTTACTTCACTTGTTGTATTGTGAATCACACTTGCAAAACTGTAATCCATAAGGGACGACCCCAGCAATAACACAAAGTAGATACCACTTGATTTGTAATAAAAGAATATTGAAAACAATACCACATACAACAAACGCAAATGAAAGGTTTTTCTTATCAAAATATAGATAAGATAAAACGCCATAAACAATCCCAAAAACAGTCCTGAATTGAACAATAAAGGTTCTTTTGGGTTAAATGTAAACCAAGCGACAACATCGTCTGGTGTTACAGAGGGCAATTCAATGTTAAATAGACTCATTGACCTATTTTATTTCTTTTTGTTTAAAATCTGAGTACGCTTTCATCAAAGCATCGTAAAAAAGCGTCCCCATATACTCATAGCCTTTAATCGAGTAGTGAACTAAGTCTTTTGCCATCATTCCCTCCTCTTGTAACTTAGGCACTCCCAAACTGGCTCCTAAGCTATAATATAAATCCCAAATAGCGTACTTCCCTTTAATCCCTGAAATAATCAGTTCATTTGTAAGTTCTGTAGCTACTAAATTTGGAGTTTCTCTTGAAAAATAAGACGGTGGTGGACTTGTCAATAAGAAATCTGCATTAGGATATTGAGCTTTCACTTTATCCATAAACAACTTCACTTGTACACCAAAATCTTTACCAGACATGCGATCAAACGACTCGTTTGTTCCCATTGATACAATAATCAAATCTGGTTCTAATCCTTTTAATTGTTCAAAAAACAAATCGTACTTATTAAAATCAGAATAACGAGCACCATTTACACCAATAGTAGAATACACTACTCCTGCTGCATCATTCTCTACATAAATTCCATTTAATTCATACAAATCGCTATCTTGAGAAGGATAGAAATATAGCTTTTCCTGTGGGGTAGAAAATTTATATTCAAAATATCCATCCATCTTAGTTGGTTTCAATGCTGTAAAGTCTCCACTACCTTTAGTAATAACGCGACGTTCTACACTTTCTTTCACAACCAGGCTTTTCCCTATTCCAATATTAGCGCTTTTCATTCCATTAAGGCTTTTGATTGCATTAACAGAGGTATCATATTTACGCGCTATACTTGAAAGTGTTTCACCTTTTACAACTTTGTGTGTAACCTTAACCTTTTTACTCTCCTCATACTCTATCTTCTTGGTTGTGGTACCTACTTCGTATTGATTTTTTTTAGAAGGAGTAAATACACGCATCTTAGAAAAACCATTCTCTTGGTTGCGCACATTCATTTCTATCACAAAATTCTGTTGACTGGTAGACAAAGCAATACCACTCAGTCCTACATTGGCTGAAGCTACAGGGAAAATATTTCTCCTATTCTCCCAACTTACATTAGAACTATAGTTGATTGCCGACGATCCATTCGTTTTTGCTAATTTATAGGGAAATGTAAGTCCCCATCCACCATTACCAAATTTCTCTTGTAATTGTGAACGCATCTTACCACTAAAAAAATCAGCTTGTATATGTGAATCCCCAATATGAACAATATTTACTTTACCTTTCTTCTCTCGCTCCAGTTTCTGAAGTTTTCGAAAAAAGCTTTTTAATTGTTCTGGATAATATATCTGATTAACAATCTCTACTTCGTCTTGTCCTTTCTGCGGTTTCTCATCTTGTACTTCGCCTACCAAACGCTCTTTTCCCGCTTGTGCAAACGCCCCCATACTACAGAGTAAACTCGCCAAAAAAACAGATATTTTCTTCTTAGGCATTTGAAAATAAACTCTTTCTTTTCGTTACTACATTAATTTATTGTCCTCTTTTCGCTTTATAATCACCATACGCTGACTCTAAGCGTTTAAAAATAAGGTTTGACACTTCTGATGCACCTTTAAAGTTAAAATGCGTATAATCTTTATTTGCCTTTACAGGAGATTCTTCTACCCATTTTACCATAGATCCTTTTCCTCCCATTGCGCTATACAAATCAAAGAATCCTGCATGACTTTCTTGTGCATATAAGCGTTGTGCTTTCATCAATGGAACTACTGCTGCATCTGTTTGCATTTTCATCTCTACTTTAGAAGCCTTATCAGCTGTAGAGATAATCAAAATACTCGCATTTGGAAAACATTGTTTTAAATGACTCACTACTGCTCCCATTTTACTCGTGTACCACGAATAGTTCAACGAGCCGTAGTTCAATACATTTGTTCCAAAATGTAAAACAATCAAACTATAATCTAAATTCTTTTGGTATTTCTGCATCAAGCTAATTTTAAATAGCGATAAAGGCATACCCGAATTTCCTCTACTTGAAAAGTTATCCACTTGAAGTCCTTCTGCAGAACTAAAATCAACGCCATAAAATGGAATAGAGTCCGCTTGCTTAAACGTAATCTTAACAGAGCGTACATTTTTATCTGTCAACTTCAATTTATTCAATTCAGCCGAAGCGTCCAAGTGTTTACTTAGTGTATCCTTATCTGTTAAAATACTCACTCTTGCCTTACCATTACTTGATCGTCCGTAATACAAAGTTGGTGTATGCAAAGTAGTCATTCCTTTTACCTGACCTGCCTGATAGCTTACCCATGTATTGCTAACCGTATCTTTTACAAAAGCAACCTGTCCACTTACACCAAAAGGTTTACTTGGACGTTTCACATTTACATACGATTGGTTTTTCCAGTTTTTAGAATAACGATGTACTACTGAACCACGAGATTGTGAAGACTCCGAATTAATTGGCACATAACCAACTCCACTACCACCATATTTTGTCTGATAGTTTTTACGCAAATCTTGTACAATCATATCTCCATCAGTCATTGAGTCTCCGTAATACGCAATACGTACACGACCGTTGTGTTGTTGTTCATACTCGTACAAACGGGCAAAGAATGATTCTAAGTATACCATTCCTTCAAAAGCATCTGCTGCTTCTGTTGACAGCACCTTATCTTCTGGTACAACAATTACATTTTCGTCTACAATGGTCACCCCAGACGAGTTTACCACAGCAGGCTTAGTATCTTTTACTTCTACCTTACCAGCGGCTACTTCTTGTTTCTCCATTTCAAAGGCTTCCAACAACAAGCTATCAATAACCACATTCTCCGTCATTGCTTTGTTTTCAGGAAAAATCTTATCTGGTAGATTTCCTTTAAAAAACAAAAAAAAGCCACTTGCCATTACTATAATGGCAAATGACTGAAATATGTATGATTTTACTATTTTCACTGATTACAAAAATTACATACGCTGAGGAACTGCAATACCCAAAAGAGCAAATGCATCCTTGATCACTAAACCAACCTTTTGAGATAATTGAACTCTAAACGCTTTTAACGTCATGTTCTCTTCTCCCAAAATTATAACAGACTGGTAGAAAGAATTGTACTCACGTACTAAATCATACACATAGTTTGCCACCAAAGCGGGACTATGCGTACGAGCTGCATCCTGAATAACTACAGGAAACTCTTCTACTAACTTTAATAGTTCCTTCTCTTTTGGATCCAAAACAATACCCGTTATCGCTGCACTGTAATCGAAATCTGCCTTGCGCAAAATCGACTGAATACGAGCATAAGCATATTGAATAAATGGCCCTGTATTCCCTGTAAAATCAACAGACTCTTCAGGGTTAAACATCATTCCTTTACGTGGATCTACTTTAAGCATATAATACTTCAAAGCACCTAATCCTATTGTTTTGTATAATGCTGCCTTTTCCTCATCAGAGTATCCTTCCAATTTACCTAATTCTTCAGATATACTCTTAGCTGTTGCAGTCATCTCTTGCATTAGTTCATCTGCATCTACTACAGTTCCCTCTCTACTCTTCATTCTACCAGATGGCAACTCTACCATACCGTAAGATAAATGGTGTAAACTCTCTGCCCAGTCAAAACCTAAACGTTTCAATATTAAAAATAGTACTTTAAAGTGGTAATCTTGTTCATTACCTACTGTATATACCATACCTCCTACATCGCCAAAGTCTTTTACACGTTGGATAGCTGTTCCGATATCTTGTGTCATATAAACAGATGTACCATCACCACGCAACACTAACTTCTCGTCTAATCCTTCTTCTGTCAAATCTATCCAAACAGAGTTATCTTCTTTTTTAAAGAATACCCCTTGTTCTAATCCTTGTTCTACAACATCTTTCCCCAACAAATAAGTATTACTTTCATAATACACTTTGTCAAAGTCAACCCCTAAGTTTTTATATGAAACTGCAAATCCATCATAAACCCATTGGTTCATCATGTTCCACAACTCAATTACTTCTGGTTTATTTGCTTCCCAATCCACAAGCATTTGTTTTGCTTCTTTAATGATTGGAGCTTCTTTTTTAGCTTCATCCTCTGACATTCCACCTTCCATCAATTCCTTGATTTGGCTTTTGTACTCAATGTCAAATTTCACATAGTAGTTTCCTACCAATTTATCTCCTTTTAATCCAGTAGACTCAGGAGTCTCTCCATTACCATACTTTTGCCAAGCCAACATCGACTTACAAATATGGATACCTCTATCGTTGATAATTTGTGTTTTATATACTTTCTTTCCAGATGCCTTTAAGATTTCAGCTACAGCATACCCCAACAAATTATTTCTAACGTGTCCTAAGTGAAGTGGTTTATTCGTATTTGGTGAAGAATATTCTACCAAAATAGCTTTATCTCCTTCTTTTGGTGTTACAAAACCATAGTGCTCTTCATTGCGAATAGACGCAAAGAAATCTAAATAGTAAGTATCTGAAACTACTAAATTCAAAAAACCTTTAACAACATTAAACCGTTCTATTACAGTTGTACTCTCAACCAAATACTCCCCTACTTTTGTTCCTATCTCTACAGGGTTGCCTTTAATTTGTTTTAAAAACGGGAAAATAACTACAGTAATATCACCCTCAAACTCTTTTCTCGTCGCTTGATATTCCACCTTATCTACTGCAACACCATATACCTGCTGCAATGCACTTTCTATCTGCGGAGTTAAAATCTGAATTAATGTCATTTTTGAAATATTTTAAGGGGCAAAGATAATTTATATTTCCTCATTTAACAGCATTGAAGTACGGAATTTGAACAAAATAGTAGTATAATTTGTATAATTCTATTTTCCAATGAGGTACAATAAAAAATTATTACCCAAAGTTTAACTAAAGAATACAACAAACAAGCCAAACCTTCTTTAAATGAAAAAATATAGCACTAAAAACACCTTTTATTTTTCTCAAATAGGCTACCTCATCGGTTTATAATCATTTATTACACCATACATTACCACCAAAAAATGTATTATTACCTCATCCTAAATAAATAGATGAATCGACTCTTTATAAAAAAAGATTCTATAACAATCTTTTTCATATATTCGAAAAAAAATAAAACACACCTTATGGAAACTCAGAAGAAAACACCTTTTTTCACAATCATTATTAGTTTAGTGATAGCAATGGCACTATACAAACTTTTTAACCCTATTTCTTGCACCTTCAACAAACCCTACTTAGCATTGGTATATACAGCTGTTTTAGTCTTTAATATATACTCTTTAATAAGAATATTCAGATACAATAGAAACATAAAAAAAAGATAGTAATTACACCATCTTTTTTTATGCCATATCTTTATACAATAGCTCTTCCTTATATCGTAATTACCTATATTAGTGCAACTAAATCACAAAGCTTTAATTTCATCTGTGGTCTATCTAAAAGTTGTACTGCCTCCTTAATTCTCAATTGTTCTTCCTGTGAAAGAATTGTTGGAACTAATTTTATAATATCAATTTGCAAAACACGATGAATTACAACTAAATCTTTTAATACAAAGGGTTTTATCCCAAATCATGTCATAGACCTACAAACGAGTGGAAATTACACCTATATCACCAAACTTGTCAAAAAACATATTACCACATGATTTCAGAAGAAAGCAAAGAGAGCTTATGTCTAATTAACTTGTGCTTAATATGGGGATGTTTGTCAAAATATACCAAACGATATAAATAGATAAAGCCGATAGCTTTCACTATCGGCTCATCACAAAATACAACCTCCTACCCTTATAGTAAGTCATACAAATCAAAACTTTGGTTTCGAATTAGAGGAATTAGTTTGATTTAATAAATAATAGAAAGTTCTACAACTCGTCATACAATTTTCCATTACCTACTGATCTTTATCTATCTATATATCTTCTGTTTTCTTTGCAATTTTTTTGTTATTAAAAATAGAATAGCGAAGTCCTAATTGAATATTAAAGTCAAATGGCTTTTCTTTATAAATTGTATTTATAGAACTCCCATCGTCAAAATAATATCTTACGCCAGGTTCAAAATATACCCCTATATTTTTTCCCAACTTATACTCCATTCCCAAACTCATATTAACCGAAGTCTGTATTCCTTTGGCATCTACGTTTTCATTACCTCCATCTTCTACCACATCTCCAATTTTATACTTTGTTTTTAAGGTTCCTGCAACTGATTTTTCTACAGCAAATCCACCATTGGCATAGGTTGAAAACCTCCCTTTTTTCCAAACTTCATAATTCATTTGAATAGGTATTCCCACATAGTGTAGTACGCGATCGCTCACTATTTTATAATCATCACTACCTGCTTGTAGCTCTGAAGACAATCTTGTATATGTCAACCCTGTACTGATACCCCATTTGTCGTTCAATTGATAGTAAACAGATGCTCCAAATCGCACAGGTCTTTTGTGATCAATCGTTGTATTTACATCCTTATCTAAGTTAGCTGCATAAATTTCTTTCCAACTTGGATTATCGAAACTCACATCTGGATCATTTGATCCTACTCTAATTTCTCCATTCATTGAAGAATAGCCATTCTGTTGTTGGTTGACATTAGAAGACGTATTTCCAGAAAAAACACCAAAAGAAAAAGGGCGTTTACTACTCTTTTCTTCTGCTGGGGTGAGCGGTACTTCCCTAATAGTATTAGCTACAACCTTATTTTCCGTATTCTTCTCTTGTTCTACAACAAATGAATCGACAATATCTTTTATCGTTTCTTTCACCAAACCCTGTTCTTCTTTAGAACTATTACTTTTAGAGGCAACCAACTGATTTAATTCTGCATCTACAGCTAATAAATCAGTATATAATTGTTCTTGTCTTTTTTGAATAACACCGTTATTTGTCTTACTTTCCTTTTTGTAGTATTTGCTTTCCTTATTTTGCACAAGGGCTTCTTTCTCTTTTTCTTTTGTTTCAGCAGGCATTATTGCAACACTGTTTTCAGCATCTTCAACCAAATTACTACCTTTTTCTTTTGGTGATGAGTTCACCACTTGATCATCTATACCCGTAGATGTTTGCTTAAACAATTGTTGTCCATTATTTACATAAAAACCAATTCCTCCTATAAGGAATACCACAGCCGCAACTGCTATATTCATCAACCTTTTTCTCCAAATACTTTTTACTGTTTTTTCAACTTTTCTTGTTTCTTGTACTTGATCTGACCATAATGGAATGATTTTCCCTTTTTCTTCCCCAAAAAGCGTTTGTTCTAAATCTTCCCACAACCCCTCTGGTCCGATCTCTGTATGATCCTTCATCTTTTTTTCCAGATCATTTGTCCATTTATCGTTCATAAGGCGCTTGTTCTAATTTTGTTATACGTTTTTATCTGTTGCATGAGCATTTTTTTAGCTCTGTGAAATTGAGAGGCAGAAGAACTCTCTGCTATTGCCAACAATTTAGCAATTTCTTTATGACTTTTCTTTTCAAATACATAAAGGTTAAAAACTAATCTATAACCATCTGGTAAAGAACGAATAAGCTCTAATATTACAGATTCTGGTATTTCATCCAATACAGGTTCTTCCTCTTCTTGCACATTCGGAAATTCTTCTTCTAACGTAGGAAATTCTACCTTGGAAGAATCTCTCAAAAACTTCAAGGATTCGTTGATAAGCAAACGTGTTATCCATGCTTTTAAAGACCCTACTCCTTTATATTCAAACGATCCGATAGAGTGAAATATCTTAATAAAGCTATTTTGCATAATATCTCTCACGTCTTCTTGCTCTTTTATATATCTCATACAAACATACGTCAAGTGACCGGAATAGAATTCGTAAAACTCTTTCCAAGCAGCTTGTTCCTTTAATCGAAGTCTATCGACAAGTTCTCGCTCTTTGTTGTCTTTTTGATTTCGTTGTTGTATCAACATAATAAAAAATAAATCAGGTCTTTAAAAAAAACAGGTTATACCAAGAAGTACAACCTGTTTGTACTTTCATCTTATTTTTTTATAGAAAGAGGGAAACTATATTTGATTGCTTCAAACTTAGCTTCTTCTGTTCCGCTTACTATGATTTTATCTACACTTAGCTCATACTTCAAATTTCTTGTTCTATTATGTGTATAAACTCCTTTTTGTTTTGCTGAGATAATTGCTTTTACGTCAATAGTTTTATTGTCTACTGGTATTTTTAAATCCAATGCTTTTGGTGCAAAAGTTAATTCAACAGCTGTTTTAGTGCTTGTCAAAGCAGCAGTAAAATCTAAATCATATTTAATTTTACCCATTTTCTTGATTGCCTCCTCTGCCTTTTTAGCATCTTTTACTGCTGTTCCTACAATCTCTTTCACTGGTAGATCTACGTAATTAATTACTTTGTCTTTAGCAGTAAATGTTGTATTTATTTCATTTTTAGTTTTTCCTTGCGTAGTAATTACTTTTCCGCTGTAATTTCCATTTACATCTTCAACTTTTACTATTTGATTTGGTTGTTCATTGTCATCACTTTTATGACATGATGCAAATCCTGCACTTACTAAACCTAATACAACTAAAAACGATTTTATTCTGATTGCTTTTTTCATGATTTTAATTTTTAACTTGTTATGAAACATTATTTTGTGATGTGCACTCATTTATATAAATCCCCTTTTTAGGAAACCTTGCATCACATTTTTTATTTTTTTTAAAAAAATATTTCAAACCATTAAAAATCAACTAATTAAAAACTAAACTTTTTTTACAAAAAAGAATATCTTTCATCAATGCATGCATGAAAATTAAATCAAACAGTAATTTAAACTCACTTAAAAAGCTATCAATTAGTACCTAAATACCATACAAAAGTAAAGATTTATATCAGCTTCTTCCCTTTTCCAAACCTTCCAAACAGGTCACCAGTTCACTTGTAGTCTCATATATGGACGACAACCCTCTTTTTTTTCCAATTCTTATAGAAATCAAAGTTGTTTTCAAAGCA
This sequence comes from Flavobacteriaceae bacterium, assembly GCA_031277535.1. Taxonomy (GTDB): domain Bacteria; phylum Bacteroidota; class Bacteroidia; order Flavobacteriales; family Flavobacteriaceae; genus Flavobacterium. The sequence goes on along the minus strand of JAITMD010000002.1, from coordinate 53,948 downwards.
AAAAAACAAACCTAAAACACTAATTAACAAATAGATAAACTCATTTTAAAATCTTTTTTTTTATTGCTTACACTATTCAAATAAAACCCCTGTTTGGACAAAAAAAGTTAAATAATCTGTCTAATTTCCCCTTGTAAAAGTTAGAATAGTAGCGCCTAAAAATCTTTCAAGGATGAACCAAAACTTTCAATTCTCAAGTATTAAAATTGAATTAGAGCCTATTGCTTATCGGTAAGTCCATTGCAAGTCCATTCTGAATCCATACAGAGTCTATTAAAACAACACAATCAATGGAGTTAGAATGGAATCCAAACTGATTTTTTTTTGTCACACCAATAATTAACCAATTAAAAAATAGCATATCAATCTAAAAATGAAATAATTATGGCAAAAATTGATCCTAATGGAAATATTAAAGGACTTATAGGCCCCTTATCTGCTCGTGTAGTAAATGGTGCATGTATCCTACAGATGAAAGCAAAAAATCCAAAACAAACAAAGAGAACAAAACAGACGGCAAAAGACTTTGGATATGCATCAAAAAATTGTAAGACGATTCGGTTAGCTATTTGTGAAACGATTTATAAGAATCACGATAAAAATTTGTTTCTCCGCTTTACTACCTTAGGAAAGAAACTTCTTGCACTTAACAGCGAATTTGAAGCAGGCAATCGCACTTTTTTCAATACTGATATGCAAGGTTTAGTAGGTTTTGAGCTCAACACCCACAGCCCTTATACCCAATATTGTACGCTTCCGCTACAGATACAAACCATCGACAAACACAAAGTAGTGCTAACAATTGATTCCTTCTCTGCTAAAAATCACTTCTGTTTTCCAGAGTACTCTTCCCAGATCCAAATAGACTTTACACTTATCAGCACTTCGCTCAAAGAAACGGGAGGAACCAACACCAAAAGCTTCTCTCTTCACTTTACTGATCATGATCTTATTCCTGCTCAACAATGGGAAACAGAAATAACATTAGAAGATAGTTTTACCGTAATGATAGCCGAGGTATGGTATTTCCGCAAACAAAACGAACATAAAAAAGTATGTATTAATCACAAAGAGTTTCATCCAAGCGCCATTATTTACGTGAATAATGGGATGTAGTTTTCCATACAACTAATACCTCCCTTAAAAACGGATTACACGATGCCTATAACAATCACTCTATTCACCCCATATAAGAGACAACAAACCATAAAATATCTCACACATAAGTTATTTAACCAGTATTAAAACTACGGTACTGAATAACAATCTATTACCTGAAAATTTAGCATCAAAAAAGAACTACTCCTTTTTAAGTAGGCTTGTGCAAGTGAGTGATGAAATGGAAGTACTTCCAGAACCAAATAAGCTCCAAAATCAATTGATTTTGGAGCTTATTTGTTATTTCTTTTCTATTACTAATACACGTTGTAACTACTTTACTTAAAGTAGGAAAAGATTTCTTTAAATGGTATGCTTTTCGTTTTACCACTAAACTCACTTTCTGCCAATTTAGCATCTATATTGGCGTGCATCCAATACTCCCCACAAATAGAAATAGCATAATCGGAGCTCTTTTCATCTTTATGCCCATACTTCTCATCTCCAGAGTTTAAAGCCATAAAGTAATACTCTCCTTTTATAAAGTTAGATACATAAGGTCTACAAAGCATGCCATTGTCTCCCCACACCACTACTCGCTTACTTTTAGTATTCCCTTTTAAGGTTTCTATAATTTCCACTTCCATAGACATGGGAGTACTTTCGCCATAACGACGATCAAACGTCAAATACTTCTTGATTTTTACCAGTGCAACAAGCTCTGTATCTTTAGAAACTGTTTGAAAATTGCCACTAATTCCACAACTACAAGCATAGCTGTAAGCAAAACTAAAAATCAATAAAATTGTTAAGGCTATTTTCTTTTTCATCTTGTCTGTTTTTTAAAAGTTAAATTCAATTGCTATGAACTTTCTTTATTGCAATACCTCTAAGGTACTAAATATTTTCTATTCTCTATCATTCAGGAGCTTTAGAGTTGCAGATAGTGAGGAATAATTACGTGCATTATTAATCTTAAATCGACCGATTTACTACACCTCTCTTCCATAGCCTTATTAAAATATTTCATTAAAAATCAGTATATTGTACTACAAACAGACTAAAAACATGTACATATTTCTTATTTTTGCAGTATGACTACAAGGATTGAAAATATAAATAATGACTTAATAGAATGGGCTATTCTACGTAGTGGAAGTAGCTTAGAGCAATTTTATATTCAAAATCCTATAGTAGAAAGCTGGGTAAAAGGAGATAAATTTCCTACGGTAAAACAATTAGAGAGCTTTACACATAAAGTTCATGTTCCATTTGGATATATGTTTTTACCAACTCCCCCGCTTGAAACTATTCCTCTTCCTTTTTTTAGAACTGCACAAAAAACAACTAATAGTAAGGTAAGTCTTAATGTATATCATACAATTCAAATTATTCAGGATAGACAAAACTGGCTTACTGAATACTTAGACGATATAGGTTTTCCTAATCTAAGCTTTATTGGGAAGTATAAAGTTACAGATAGCTATAAAAATATTGTAACCGACATTAGAGAGGTATTGCAATTAAAACAAGATTGGGCAAGCAAGTGTAAAACGTGGGAAGAAGCCCTCAATTTTCTAACAACCAAGATAGAAGAAATAGGCATCATCGTTACTTTTAATGGCATTGTAGGAACGAATACGCATCGTGTAATCGATGTAAGTGAATGTAGAGGCTTTGTTTTAGTTAATAAAAAAGCTCCTTTCCTATTCATCAACGCTACAGATGCCAAAGCAGCTCAAATGTTTACTATTATGCATGAATTAGCTCATATTTGGTTAGGGGAAAGCGCTGGATTTGACAATAGTAATCTACTACCTGCTAATGACCCTATAGAGCTATTATGTGATAAAGTAGCAGCAGAACTATTAGTTCCAGAGCAACTATTTTTACAAGAATGGGCAATAACTCAAAACTTTCAAACACTGAGCAAACTTTTTAAAGTTAGCCCCATTGTAATAAGTCGTCGTGCACTCGATTTAAAGTGTATTAGTTTCCAGCAATTTCTAACCTTCTATAATCAATATATGGATGCTTTTAGAAATAAAAAGAGCAAACAAGGTCCTGGTGGTGATTTCTATGCTACAACGAAAAAAAGAATTAGTCCACGCTTTGCAACTTTTGTAAATAATGCTGTACGAGAGAACAAACTTTTATATCGAGATGCCTATAAACTAACGAATATGAAAGGTGATACCTACAACAAATTTGTAACTGAATATCTGTATTAATATGGAAGTAAAGTATTTATTAGACAGCAATATTTTTATACAAGCCCATCGGATGCATTATCCATTTGATGTTGTACCAAGTTTTTGGAATAAATTAATAGACCTATCTAATAAGGGAATTATCGGTAGTATAGATAAAGTTAAAAAAGAACTATGTGAAACCAATAACCCTGATTTACTGTCTGAATGGTGCGAAGATATTTTACCTAAAGACTTCTTTGCAAACACAACCACTTGTGCTTCTGCATATGCTGAAATCGCTATTTGGACTGGTACTAACACTCAATTTACACAAGGTGCAATAGAAGAATTCTTAACCACAGATTTAGCTGATCCTTGGCTAATTGCTTATGCCAAACAGCATAAGCTAACTATTGTAACACACGAAGTGAGTCAACCTTTACGAAGGAATAAAATAAAAATACCCGAACCATGTAATCATTTTAATGTAACTTTCTTATCTCCAATTGAAATGCTAAGAGCCCTTGGTGAAAAACTATAAACTCTGTTTATTTTATTTAACGTTACTCCTCTCCGGTGACTTGCAATACCTTGGATGAAAAAGATTAGATTGCACTACTATGATATTTTATTTCTATATCCATATTTTAATCAGACTTGCTTATATAGAACACTTTTAAGCAAGCTATGATAGAAAATATAGTTTCTCTACAAGATTGTACACCTAAAGACTTCTCACCTCTAAAACACCCATAGAATATACTTAAAATTACTAAGTTTATTTTTCAAAGAAATACTTATAAAAAAGACAGTAAAAACACTTTTTCAGCAACAAAAATCGAATGCATTATTTCAACACAAACATTATTACTATAGAAAATAAAGCTTTTTTAGAATAAAACCAAAAAAAAGTATTCGCTAATTATTCGTAACTTTAAGTTAAATATTAATAAATACATGTCAGTAAGCAAAATAAGACCAATGCTGCTTACATATATTCTTATACTTATAAAGCTATGAATAAGTCGTTACTTACACTATCGCTCTTGGCTGCTGGGGTATGCAGCTACGCGCAAGTTTCGAAAGACTCTATCCGATTAAATCAGTATGGTATAGAAGTAGAAAGAGTACCATTGCACACAGAAGCCCGAAATGGTATATTAACTTTTGAGTCGGCAGATGAACAATACAAACTATGGTTTGATTTCCGAATTAATATGGATGCTGCTGCTTTTTGGGGACAAGACAAAGACTATGATCCAATAGGTAATGGGGCTCGTATTAGACGTGCGAGAGCAGCTATTAAAACTTATGTAACAAAAGATTGGTATGGAGAGCTGGACGTTAACTTTGCTGATGGTAAATTAGAATTAAAAGACGCTATTATTCGATACGAAGGTTTTTCTAACTTAGAATTGCAAGCGGGTAACTTTAAAGAGAATTTCTCTTTGGCACGTAATACTTCTTCTCGTTACCAACAATTTATGGAACGCCCAATGGCAGCACAAGCTCTTGCTCCTTCTCGCTCGTTAGGTTTTAATGCAAAATATCAAAAAGACTGGTTGTATGCCTCTGGAGGAATATTCTTTCAAGCAATTGAAGATGGAGAAATTGCTGATTATGTAGATAACAACAACAAAGACTACGGTAGAAACCAAGGTATGTCATATACAGGTAAAATTACTTTTCAACCTTTATACAACTACAAAGATATTGCCTTACACATAGGTACTGGATTCTCTTATCGTGAACCTAAAACAGATGTGGATCCTGCAAAATACGGTGGTTCTCGTTTTAGCACAAGAAACAGTACTTCTATCAATCGCAAAAAGTATTTAGATACAGGTGTTATTTCTGATGTGGACTATGATTTACTTTATACTTTCGAATTGGCAGGGTCATACAAAGGACTGCGTTTAGAAGCTGCTTATATTCAGAACGACACACATATTAAGTCTGATGCGCCAGCTACAGTAGATAAAAGTACTAAAAACTTTAAAGGACATTATTTCCAAGGTAGTTACTTATTGTTTGGAGGTAAACAACATTATGATTATTGGGGAGGTAAATTCTCTCAAGTAGAAAGAGGACGTAAATGGGGAGATGTAGAAGTAGCTTTCCGCTATGATTACCTTAACCTAAATACAAAAGATATTTATGGAGGTTCTGCAGAGGCATATACTTTAGGACTTAACTATTATGTAAACAACAATGTGAAGTTAGTTTTAAATTATCAATACAACAACAACGATCGCTATGCTAATGGAAAAGGAAAACTATTAGTAGGACATGATGTAAATGGTATTCCTACAACAGATTCTACTAAAGTAGTTGAATCAAAAAACAAAGGAGGAGTTGACTATAGTATGTTGGCTTTCAGAGTTGAAATTGTATTCTAATAATTGTTCTTATGAAAAAAATATTTATCCTATTCTTCATTCTAATTGGACTATCATCATGTGTAAAAGATGAAGTTTTTGAAGGACCAGCTACTATTGCATCAGTAACTTACCTACCTAAAACAGTAACTTCTGAAGATGCTGTAACAGTAACGGCTATTGTAACAGATTTAATTGGTGTACAAAACGTGAAACTAAACTATTCAGTAGATGCTGAAAAATTTAGTTTAGATATGAAACTTAGTGCAAAAAACACATATACTGCTATTATTCCTGCTCAAAAAGGTCAGGCAAAAGTAGAATTTACAGTAAGTGCAATCAACAGTAGTAATATAACAACAACATCAAAGGCGCAAACTTACAAAGTGGAAAATGCTAATGAAGTACCTGCTGTTATTGAATCTATAACTATTGATCCAAAAACAGTTACCTCAAAAGACGATGTAAAAGTAACTTCAATTATTAAAGACGCAAAGGGAATTACATCAGTAACATTAACTTATACTATAAAAAATGTAGGTACAACTATTCCTATGCAATTAGGAGCTAAAGACACTTATAGCGCTATTATACCTAAACAAGCAGACAATACAAATGTGGAGTTCTACATTACGGTAATCAATGTTAATAACATAAAAACCAAATCTAAAGAACAAGCATATACTGTGGGGGTTACACCTATTGACTACACTAAAATAGTATTAAACGAAATAGATGGTAATAGTAAATCTGTGGAGCTGTACAATAATGGTACAGAAACTCTATCATTAGCAGGGTTAAAACTGTTGAAAAACAATACAGAATGGTGGACAGGAACTGCTGATAGTGGTGTAATAAAACCAGGTGAATACATTGTTGTTATTCAGAAAAACCCTAATAATCCTAATTTATCAGGAAATGCTGGTATCTCAGCGAAGCAAGCTTTAAAGTTTGAATTAACAGATCCAAACAATGCTTCTTTAGGCATATTTTTAAGAGGAGACGAAGCTAACTTAGGAGGTACAATCAGTGACACAGCACCAAATTCATACCAACGCATACCTAATGCAGATGGAGAATGGAAACTTGCTACTCCAACAATTGGAGGAAAAAATGCTAAAACAGGGGATGCTATCCCTCAAAAATAATTACTATGGAAAAGAAAGAGAAATTTGAAATTGGAGAAATATCAAAACCTCGTTTTGAGTTTAGATCCTTTGGTCAAAACTTTGATCAAGCTCACCAAAGAATGGCAAGATTGTCTATGCCTATACCTGAAAAAGTTTGGGAACGCCACAGCGATGAAATATATATCTTATCAAGTAAGAACGATATTAATAATACCAAGATCAGAGATGGGAAAATGGACATCAAAACTTTTATACAAGCTGTAGATGGTTTAGAGCAATGGAATCCATTGATGAAAGGAGAATTTCCAATTAGCAAAGAAGTGTTAGAAAAAGAAGTAATTCCTGCTTTTATGGTAGAATTCCCTACCCTAACAAAAGACACTTATACTTATGAAGAATTTATTGCTATGGTGGAAGCTCATCCAGACTTAGCTGCTGTAAAGGTGCATAAGCAACGCTTTGGTTATATGGTAAACGATACTTTATGTGAAGTTGCCAATGTACTAATCAACGGAGCCAAAGTAGTAAGTATCAATAGTGAATCTACTGAAATAGAAGATATTAAAAAAACACTACAAGATACCGGATTAACAGGAGTAGAAAACATCAACTACCTACAAGCAATCAAACGAGTGATTGGAATGATTAATAAACCTTTAGCAAATTAATTATGGCACAAGAGATAGAACACAAATTCTTAGTAAAAGGAGACTTTAAAAAAGATGTTTTTAAGAGCACACGTATTGTGCAAGGGTACCTTAGTTCTGTTCCAGAACGAACAGTGCGTATACGAGTAAAAGATACTCAAGGCTTTATTACAATAAAAGGGATAGGAACAGACGCTGGATTAAGTCGTTATGAATGGGAAAAAGAAATTTCTGTAGAAGAAGCTAATGACTTGCTAAAAATATGTGAGCCTGGAGTAATAGATAAAGTACGTCACTTAGCAAATATAGAAGGCTTTGTCTATGAAGTAGATGAATTTCACGGAGACAATGAGGGCTTAACTGTTGCTGAGTTAGAAGTACCTGATGTGAATACTGTTTTTGCTAAACCAACTTGGTTGGGTGAAGAAGTAACAGGTCAGGTTAAATACTACAATTCAATGTTAATGAAAAACCCTTATAAAAATTGGTAATTCACAAAACTTGGAGTGGCATATTTCTTATGCTATTCGTTTTATTTCATACACCTTCAAGAGCCCAAAAGGCTCTTGAAGGTTATTTAGCTATTCAACAACAAGATGAAATTGCCCGTTATCAAACAGCAATCAAAGGATTTAGTGGTTTAATTTATGACGAAACCAAAACAAACTTCTACGCTGTAAGTGATTATGGAAAAATCTATAAAATAGATCAAAAGGGCAATATTTTAGAACGATTATACAAAAAGGGAGGTGACTTAGAAGGTATAACTATTGATCCTATTAAAGGAGATATTTATGTAGTGGATGAGCAACAGATGAAGGTAAAAAAGTACAACAAAGACACTAAAAAACTGGATTCGTACCTGAAAATTAAGATTCCTAATCTCAAAAGAAACAAAGGTTTAGAAGCAATTGCTTTTGGACAAGACACCCTGTATATAGGCAATCAGTTTGCACCAAAACGTATATTTAAATATGCGATAAAAACAAATTCACTAACCTCTTTTGACTTAGATTACGTTGGTTATTTGTCTGATTTATTTTATGACTCAACTGATCATACGCTATGGATTGCCAATTCAAAAGGTCAAAAGATTTATCAGTACGCTTTAAATGGTAAACTACTGTATGAACAGGACATTCCCTTTGTACAGAAAGCTGAGGCTTTGACTGTTGATCGGAAAAACAAAATCTTGTGGATTGGTTGTGATTATACAGGAATATTACATCAAGTAAAACTAAAAAAAGAAGATCAACATGACAGATAAAAACACGAACGATCTTTTAGACATGAACAATTACTCGATAGAGAAATTGCCTAAAATGGAAAAAAGTAAAGTAGAGCAAATCATGGCAAAAGTCGGAATTCCACTGGCTTTTATTGCTTTTGTATTTATCTACTGTTTTTCAAATATCAACTTCTTAGATTCTATAGATAGCAGTACATTGGCAGATGGTGCTTTAAAGCGCTTTGAGGCTATTGGACACGATCAATTTATTCGTATCAATTATGCTATGTTAGCTATTTTTATTGCTGCTATTATCTTGTGGATTACAGAAGCTATTCCAAACTACCTTACCTCATTGCTATTAATCTTAGGCATGGTACTTACACAAGTAACCACGGATAAAGTAGCTTATGCTCAGTTGGGACATCCCGTGATGTGGTTAAACATCTTGTCTTTCGTATTGGCGAGTATGTTGGTAAAAACAAGAGCTGCCAAACGATTTGCCTTATGGTTTGTAATCCGATTTGGAAAAAATGCTTTTTGGGTAACGTTAAGCTTTATTATTATCAATGTGGTGTTATCAGCTTTTATTTCTGCTACCACAGCCAAAGCAACTATCCTATTACCTATTTTTATGGTGATTGCTGCTATTTATGGGGCAACTGGAGGAGACAATAGAAATAACTTCGGTCGTAATTTAGTGTTACAGAATCTATTTCAAATCAATATAGGAGCTTCAGGATTTTTGACAGGGTCGGGAGCTAACTTATTAGCCGCTTCTTTAATTGCAGGTGCCATGGGTTGGGACTTATTTAGCTACCAAGACTGGTTTATTGCTGCTTTTCCTTTGGCTATTATTCTAATTTTTATCGCTTGGTTTGTAGGTTCTAAGCTGATATTCCCGCTAAAAAAAGGAGAGAATCAGCCACAAATTGAGGGAGGAATAGAGAAACTTAAAGTAGAATATCAGGCAATGGGAAAAATGACCATGGCAGAATACAAAGCAATTGCTATTTTTGTAGGTGTTTTAATACTGTGGGCTACAGATAAACAACATGGGATAAACCAAACAGCAGTAGCTTTTATGGGAGCAGTAATTGCACTATTTCCTGGTATTGGAGTAGTTAAATGGAATGATGTAGATATACCTTGGCACTTAATGCTATTCTCTGCAGGAGCATACACATTAGGAGCAGGATTAGACGCTACAGGACTTCCAAATACTCTGGTAGAAGTAGTATTCGATTATTTTGCTATAGATCAAAGTACTCCATTCTGGGTATTGTATATGATATTAACCGCTCTAATGTTATTTAGTGCTATCTTATTTCAATCCAAAACAATGCGTGCTTTAATCTTTGTACCAATCGCTATAGGTGTTGCTCAAAAATTTGGATATCCTATTTTAAGTTTATCGTTTCCAGTAGCTCTACTAATCGAGCATGTTTACGTATTGCCATTTAATAGTAAACCTGCTGCCCTACTTTACACAACAAACCAGTATAGCTGGAGTGATACCTTTAAATTCGGTTTTGCTATGATGTGTATATCTTGGGTTATGATTATTGTATGGGGAGAAACAGTATTAAGATGGTTAGGATATACTAATGGTTTATTTTTTTAAAACAATATGATTCAAGTCTTTGCAAACCTTTATGATCATTACTCAGTAGAATTAAAAATACAATTCTTAACAAGAAAGAAGCTTAAACACAATGACTTTGAAGTCAATACATGGTTTTTTATTCCCAACAGTATTGACATCAATAGATCAACGTATTCTAAAGAGCAATTTTATAGTGATGTACAATCAACTATACGACTTGTTACGCCTATTTATCTACTAAATGACATTGCTGGAGAACTTAATTCTCCCTTAACAAACTTAGCAAAGAGCATTGAAAAGATGTTAAATGAAAATACTCGTACATCATTTAAACACTACGAGTATGAGTTACAAATTTTCTTAGCTATCTTCAAAAGTGCAACAAGAGATACCATTGCACATATTACGGATAATTCGATGAAGGAGGACACAGAATTTCTATGTCACAGCTATCTTCAGAATATGAAAGTTATCCGCAATAAATTTAGATTACTACAAAAGTTAATCAATGCACCTGTAGTTTCTTCTAAAGCCTTTGAATTATTCTTATTTGGAGATGAGTTTTTAAGCAATTGCATCATACAAAACACTTTTGCACTAAACAATTATTTAGAGAAGTGGGATGCTAAAAGATTTGAATCAATTATACAGTCCAATCTAAAACTGATAAAAAAGGAATGGGCACATAAAGAACAAAAAGGTTATCTCATCATTTCTAATACTGACGAGCAAGCTAATCAACGTTACATATTCAGACAAAGTATTTTGGACAAATATGTAGAAAGCGTGTTATCTGTGAATGCAAATACCAAAAGAGATGGTGTTTGGACAGAGCAGATTTACTATAGCTTGGCCGCTGGTATATCAATGGTTTTTGCTACAGGTATTGCATTTTCCTTTCAGCAAAAATACGGCAACTTCACTATGCCTTTATTTGTAGCTTTAGTTGTAAGCTATATGCTAAAAGACCGCATCAAAGACTTAATGCGTTATTATTTTGCTGGAAAATTGAGCAACAAACACTTTGACCACAATACCACACTTAGCTTAAAAGAAGAAAAGATTGGAAATATCAAAGAGAGTATGGATTTCATTACAGATTTAAAAGTACCTAAATCAATTATGAAAATCAGAAACAGAACCTCTTTGGTAGAACTTGAAAACAGAATACACGATGAGAAAATTCTACTCTATCGCAAACGAGTAACTATTGATAGAGACAAATTAGATATTACTAATGATTACATTTTTAAGGGGATTAACGATATCATACAGTTTAACTTTACCCGTATGATTCAGCGAATGGCAAATCCTAAAACACCTTTATTTACGTTAAATAAAGAAGACGATGGATCAGAAAAAACCAGTAAAATCTACAGTACTAAAATCTATTATATCAACTTTATCATGCAAATCAAGCATCAAGATGATTTCTATTATAAAAGATTTCGAATTACCTGTTCTAAACATGGTATTCATCACATTGAAGAATTAAAAGATTTCGCTGTGTAACATTGCCTACACAGTTAAAAAACAAAAGGATCTGATTTATGTAAATCAAATCCTTTTGTTTTTTAACTATTAATGACGTAAGCTAATCGTTCTGTTAATCGTTTACGACTAAAATACTGTAAGCCCATTCCATGTACTTTTAATTGATCTTGTTGGTACAATTCAAAGTAAGCCATTAGAATATCAATAATCTTATCTTTTTCGCTATACAAAGCTACTTTTCCTGTATTACTTTGTTGAATAATTTCAAAAAAGTCCGCTTCCTCTGGTCCTATTCCTATGATTGGGCGTTCTGCAGCCATATATTCAAACAGTTTTCCAGGAACTATTGCCTTTGTATCATCAGAATCAATCTCTATTAACAACAGCGCTTGACTGGAGCGCATTTGAATTAATGCTTCTGTAGAGTCAATATAGCCCATGTTATTTGTGCATTCCCACAGTTTAAACTCTTTTAAGGTTTCAACTATTTCTTCACTGACCTTTCCTGCTAATTTTAGTTCAAATGCAGCTTTAAATGCAGGGTTATCTTTACGCAACTCGCTAATTGCTTTCCACAATACTCGAGGGTTTCTATTTGATAAGAATGATCCTATATGTGCTAAAGTAAACTTTTCGTCTAAAGCAACCTTTCCTAAATGAACTACATCATACCCATTGGTAATAATAGAAATAGGTTTAGAAGTTTTTGTTTCAAACTCTTTCTTTGTAGACTTACTTGTTACAATTATTTTATCCGCTTCATTTAATATTCTTCTCTCTAACTCTAAATGCTTTTTAACAGCACTTTCAGACAGTTTTAGCTCTTTGTGATACCCAATTGTTGTCCAAGGGTCTCTAAAGTCTGCAATCCACTCTATATTTAATAATTCTTTCAAATGCATTCCTATCAAATGCATACTATGTGGTGGTCCTGTTGTAATTACTGTTTGGATACTCGGATTAGCTTTCAAATAAGCTTTTAAATACTTTACAGATGGTTTTACCCAACTTACTCGAGCATCAGGGATAAACATATTACCTCGTATCCACAACAGACATTTCTCTATCCAAGTTTGTTTACGCTGTTGAGGAATCATTCCTGCGCTCAGATTATTTGCTTTAGTTCCTACTAAAGCTTTTGCTAACTTATAAGGTTCTTTTATTGGTTGTTTTAATATTGTAATATCCTTGCTAACTTCATCTACAAACTTTGTGTCTAACAAAGGATAATTAGCATTCTCTGGAATATAAACAATAGGCTCTATATCAAACGATGGTAAATATTTGACAAACTTAAGCCATCGCTGTACTCCTGGACCTCCTGCAGGGGGCCAATAGTAAGATACGATTAAAACTTTTTTACTCTCTTTCATTTCTCTATAAACTATAGACTAACAATTTCCTTTTGCTTCTTTACATTTTTTAGTTCCGTAATACAAAGCCCCAATAGTTACTAAAACCATAAGTACAAAACTAATCAAAGAGATTATACTTCCTTTTTTAATTACTTCTGGTTCAAAAGAGAATTCAACTGTATGTTTTCCTTTTGGTAAAGAAATTCCTCTTAATACGTAATCCACTGAAAAGATAGGAGTCTCTTTTCCATCTATTTTTGCTATCCACCCTTTTGGATAATATACTTCAGAAAATACAGCTACTCCATCTGCTGTATTATTCGATTCGTAAACCAATTTATTAGGATCATATGAAGTCAACTTAATCGTTGCCAATGAGTCTACCACATATGAATCTTTAAGAGCTACATCTGCAAAAATCTTTTGATTGAATACAGCAACTTTTTTAGAATCCAAGCTATCCATTGCTTTCATTTCCTCGTCAGCTGTATTTACTTTTTTAATAGTCGATACAAACCAAGCATTTCCATTCGCCATGTTGTTTGCCATTGGTACCGGTTGTCCTTCCTCATCATTTTGAACCACATACTTCACATTCATCATGTTAAACACAGTCATATGATTTCCTGTTCCCATCTGATGCTCTACTAATTCTTGCATACGACGTGGTTTCGCCGCATGGTATCCTCCTAATGAATGATGGAAGAAAGAAGTTCTTGCACTATTCAACCCTCCTTCTACTTCAAATACTCTATAAATTGATTTATCTTTCAAGATTTGTGCATCTGCAGGTGATTCTTCAAAAGGATGCGTCATGCGATAAGCAGATACAAATGCATCATTATTCACATACTTGCGATCTACCAATACTAAATCTCCAACCATCAACACTCCAATCAACACTAAAGCAAGGTTTTCTTTTATCTTAGCTTTTGCTAATAAGAATAATACAGCTGCTGCTAATGCAATTAAAATAAATGAACGCAAAATATCTGCGGTATACATTGCTTTTCTATCTTCTATCAAAGCTTGCACATACCCTGGTCCTATTTGTCCATAAGCCTGCATAAAATACCCATCATTTGCACCAGAGAACGACAACATTCCTTTTGCAAAAAACAAGATTACTAAAAGCCCTCCTGTAATTATTCCACTCAGTTTTAATGCTTTAATTTTCTCTTGTTCCTCTGCTTTGCTATAACTATACAGACCTAAAATAGCTAAAGCAGGTACACACATTTCTAACAATATCTGAATAGACGACACCGCTCTAAACTTATTGTACATTGGCACATAGTTGATAAAGAAATCTGTAAGACCTGGTAAGTGTTTACCATAAGATAAAAATAACGATAGAATTGTACCTGTTAGGAAAATATATTTAATCTTTCGGTATTCTGTAAATAAACCTAATACAAATAAGAAAAATACAACTGCTCCAATATAAGCTGGTGCAGCTACAATAGGTTGATCTCCCCAATAAGTAGGTGCCGATTCACTACTTTGTTTGGCTTGTTCTGGATTAGCTCCTAAGCCAACAAAAAAGCGATATAAATTTGAATCACTATTTAATTGTTCAGCATTTGCCCCTCCTGTTAAACGAGGAACAACTAAATTCAAACTTTCAAAAAGCCCATAACTATATTCTGTGATATAGTCGTAAGTCATCGCATTTGAAGATGTTTTTGCAGAACCATCCGCTTTAAAAGTCAATTCGCTATTAGAACGAGTACTGAACTTCGTATATTCTGCTGTAGCCATCAGACCTGTCGCATTTGTTCCAATACTCAAAATAACTGCTCCAGCAAATATAGCCATTGCTATACCTAAACCTTTAAAATCTTTATTTTTAATGTAATCAATCGTATAGTACACTCCTATCACCAACAACAAAAACAACAAATAATACGTCATCTGGTAGTGATTGGCATTAATCTCCAAGGCTGTAGCAAATAAAGTTAGCAATCCTCCTACAATGTACTTCTTGCGGAATACCAACAATACTCCTGCTATAACCATTGGCATATAAGCTATTGCATGTGCTTTGGCATTGTGTCCTACTCCTAAAATAATAATCAAATAGGTAGAGAAACCAAAAGCTAAAGCCCCTATAAACGAGCGCAAAGGTTTCATTCCTAAAGAAATCAATAAGACATAAAAACCAACAAAATACAAGAATAGATAATCTGCTGGACGAGGTAAAAAGCGAATTGCACTATCTATAGCCTTTACATAGTTATGTGGATACTTTGCCCCTAATTGATAGGTTGGCATTCCTCCAAAGGCACTATTAGTCCAATAAGCCTCATTTCCTGTTGCCTCTCTATATTTTATTTGTTCTTGAGCCATACCTGTGTAATGCTCAATATCTTGTTGATAAATAACCTTTCCCTGAAGTACAGGAGAGAAATAAAATAATGCTATGGCAATAAATGCAATAATAACTGCTAAATGCGGATAAAACTTTTTAATCGTATTCATTATCTATGTTGAGATTATACCTGAATTGAATATGCTAAAGTAAGTAAATTTTACAACCCACTAAAACAAGTTTATGGTAAATGTGATAAGGTTTAAAAAAATAAAAAGAGAGAAAGTCCTAAAAAAGTACTTTTCTCTCTTTTTGTGCAAAAATCATGGTTGTTATTCCTTAGCAGACAAACAAGCTAATTATACGTCTAAGTAACTGTAAATCTATGTACAAAAACATAGATTTCACTTCTGCATATATTAGCTTTATCTGAATGCTTGCTTGTAGGGACTAACTATTAATTGAATTAAAAACATTCTTTTTATCACTATGCACGATAAAAAGATAGGGCATGTTCTAACTCATGTATTAATTCTTCTCTGAACCATTTAGGCTCCACTACTTCTACCAATGAGCCATACTTTAAAACTTGTTGTTTTAATTCTGCATTAGGACGCAATGCCAGCTTAACAATTAATGATTCATTCTCTGGATCATTTTCTATGATTTGAGAATGATGAATAGGTAAAGCTTTTAGATGAGATTCTTGTCCACGATCAAAAGCTAATACAACTTCTTGTAACTTCTCTTCACTGTGATGCACTCCAACCAGTTCTTCATAAATCTTTTTCGCTTTGCTAATATTCTCCTTAAATCCTTCTGTCAAGACTTGAATATCTTTCATATGATGCAAAGAAAAACTTTTAAGCATCTGCCCATCTTTTCCAACTACAAACCATTGATCTTGGTATTGTTTAAAGAAGAAAGGTGATAAAATATGATTCTTTGTATGTCCTTTCAAAACATTGTGATACTCAAAACTTATTTTCTTATTACTTACTACTGCCAACAACACTTTTCTCAATGTATTGATAGGAACAGTATTTGTTGTATTCTCTAAAGTAACAAAATCATTCAAATCATACTTATTGTTATGCTCTGTCATTAGAATATCACTTGTTATCAAATTCTTTAAACAACTTAACACTACTTTCGCTTGATTCTTACACGATTCTATAATAAAATAACCTCCTTGTGCTGTTCTGTGTTTTATCTCAATATTGTATTCTGTTTCTAAATCACTCAATGCACGATAAAAAGTACGTTCGCTAATTTCAATATCGAATTCTCGCAAATGATTCAACAATTCCTCCCGTGACAAAGCCCCTCTTTCTTGTAGATAATTTAGGATTAAAAAATAGTAACGTAATTTCTTCATAGTAAACTTTTAATTTTAAAATTCTCAAGTAAATCACTCTTCCCAATTATGTATTTTCCTGAGTTAAATTTATAGCTAAAATACGATATTGTTAAAAATTAACAATTAAAAATTACATGAAGCATGCATTATTTTGAGTAAACACACTCATTTTGTCACAAATTGTCGGTTTAAAAAATAAGGAAATAGCCTACTGTAGCCTAATATTCATCAACAATCACTCCTTTTTTTGCTTAATTTTTAAAAAAATAATATTTGTTCACTATTTGCGACTTTAAGGAGGTAAAAACAATAAAATCTCAATGTTTTTACAGAAAGTTTAAAGCGCTTTTTCTTCTAAAAAAAGCGTATTTCAAGAAGCTATTTCCAAATTGTGTATTCAACAATAAAAAAGAAGGAAATACCTAAACAGATATTTCCTTCCCATAAGCACTTTAAACCAAATTAAGCATAACTGTCAAGGCACATAAAACTCTAATACTATTTCTATCCGAATAGAAATAGTACCTAACTGTACCTCTAACTCTTCTTTACTTTACTTATGTTTTACTTAATTTGCCTAACCTATATTTTATTGACGATTAAAAGTAGAATTTTCAATGGTATGAATTACTTTGAATAACTAAAGTATAATTACTCATAAGGTAATTCTACTATTTATCTCGTCATCTTTTCTTTTTCAACTATTTAAATATACTTTATAAATAATGATCTTACATTATCGTACTGTTAATTCTAATAACACCTACTACTAAACGATATCCTTACCACTTCAATACTACACAAAACTATTTAATAACATCTAAAGCTTTTACTCTTTAGATTCCATCACCAAACTCTTTATGAAATATTATATAACAAAAAAAGACTATCAATACAGATAGTCTTTCTCACAGCTAATTTATATACTTTTTATCTATCAAACAGAACAACAAAACAACAAACCAAATTCCTCTCTAAGTAGCCAGCTCAAAAGAAAATTTAAAAAATTCTGTTTCAATAGTTTTGTATATAAATCAATTTATTACAACACAAATAACATAAATAATTTCCTATAATATCATTAACTAAATATTAAAATAACAGTTAAAACAAGTTAACAAAAAACATTATTCAAAACAATAACTCCATAAAGTTATGAATATATTTTTTCATATCTTTTAATTTTTTACTTAATAAAACAAAAAACTGCCCTTAGGCAGTTCTCTATTATTGTTTGGTCTATACTTATTTGCTAATGGTAACAGCAATCTCTACATCAGACCACGTTTTACCTTCATGTAAATCTTTACATGCTTGATGTAAGCTATCAAAAGCTTCTTTAGCTGTAAAGTCTGCTACGATATCAATACTACCATTAATTTTAATAGCAGTCCCTTCTTCAGTATAAGTAAACTCTTTCTCTTTTGTCACCCCATTCATTGTAAGACTAACCTTTACTTTACCATCTTTAAACTCCCCAAAGAATCCATTGATATTCCCTACCATCTTAGCAAAGAATTCTCCTTTCAACTTCTCGTCACGTCCAGCATCATTTGTGCTTACTGACGCTGTGTTTACAACAAACTTAGCATCTTTTAATCCTTCAGCCAAAGTAGCAGCATCTGATTTAGCATCAATTAACTGGATATCTGTAAACGATCCTTTTACACCTACTTTCTTCGGTGTTTTAAACGCTGTCCACTCCAAGGTATGTGTCAATTCTTTTTGCTCAGCAACTTCAGTTGTTTGTTCTGTTGCTGCATCTGTATTTTGTACCTCTTTATTTTCAGTTTTTTTCTCTCCACAAGAAACAGCAAAAACTCCTACTAAAGCTAATGCTAATAATGATTTTTTCATACTTAAATGTATTTGTTATAGTTTAGGACTAAATTACACAAATTGAATCAGATGTAAATATTAAAAGTTTTAAAATTTACTTAATAAATTATAGTGGAAAGAAATAAAAAAAGGAACCACTAAATAGTGATTCCTTTTTGTCGGGGTGGCAGGATTCGAACCTGCGACCTCCTGGTCCCAAACCAGGCGCGATGACCGGGCTACGCTACACCCCGAGTATTTGCGGAGAGACAGGGACTCGAACCCTGGCATCGGTTACCCGATGACAGATTAGCAATCTGCTCCGTTACCACTCCGGCACCTCTCCTTAATTAAAGAAGGTCATTTCCTCTCTAATTGTTTGACAAAAGTAAGCGGAGTTTTTATATTATGCAAGCACAAGACGAGAATATTTTTACATTATTTTTAAAGTTTTTCGTATAACCTTTAGAATGAGATTGCTATGTGATAAAAAAAATTACAGCACCTACCAAAAAAACAAGGCACCTCACAGTTTATCTCACTTTATAGCACAAAAACACCCATCTAAAACAAAAATATACCCCTATTTATAAGCTAACACTTGTTTTTCTATTCTCATAAAACAAAAAACACTCTAAAAAAAACTACTATTCTACGTTTTAGCACTCTCCTTCTTCTTACACCACATTAAACACTTCAATAATTTTACTTTTTTAACTTAACAAACCAACCATGATTATCTATTTTTATTAAAAAAACAAACAATAATATTTGATTTCTTAAAACAAAAGAACTTATATTAGTAAACTAATAGGAAAAATAAAGTTTTAAAAGTTAATTAATGAAAAGAAGAAATCTTATCATCGTCACCTCAATCTTGTTTGGAAGTCTTGCTTCTGCTCAAGGTGGATCAAAAAGCATTGATAATCAGTTCAATACTTTAATCAATAAATCTACCAACTATCAGACATACAAGGTTATCGACAAACAAGAGCTACAAAATTTACAACAGAATGTAGCAGACACAATTAGTAAATACAAGAGTAGTTTAACTGCTAATAGCTCACTTAACGCCCAAAACAAAGAAACAGTAGATGCTTTAACTCAAAAGCTACAAACAGCTGAACAAAGTTTAAAAGCACTAACAGCAAAAGAAGAACACTTTGAAGTATTTGGGTTATCTATGCAAAAAGAGTTATTCCAAATTATATTTATAGCCTTATTTTCGGCACTTCTATTGCTTATAGGTATCTTCTATTACCGTTTTAAAAATAGCCATACCACAACCAAAGATGCTATCAAAAACCTCAAAGAAACAGAAGAGGAGTTTGAAGAACACCGCAGAGCCGCCTTAGAAAGAGAACAAAAAATAAAACGTCAATTACAAGACGAAATCAATAAAAACAAAGTAGTAGAGCCAAAACCTGCTATTTAATTAAATATAAACAACAAAGGGTATTTCAAATGAAATACCCTTTGTTGTTTATAAAGTAATACTTACAAGTTAAACTATACAATAAAAGTCTTCCAGCAAATAAAAAGGCTATTCTTTCGAATAGCCTTTTTATTTTCACTCCTTATTCATTCATTATTTTTGTAACAACTGTTTTCATGAAGTTTGACATATATTCACCTGTTTGGCGTTTAATTCCATTAAATGTATCACTTCCTTGGTATGACCATGGAGATAAAATTGCATTTTTAGCATCATAACCTACAAAATCCATAGTACTCATCAGTGCCCTATTGTTACCATTATCTAAATTATTAAACATTACCCAGTTATATTGTTTATGTATAAAAACTATAGCTTCATCTGGTGTATTATCTTTTGGTGTAACTATAGCTTCAAAATTAGTACCACTAAGCTTAACTGCTGCTATTGAAGTTACCCACAAAATAGATTTTGTATTCGATATTGGATACCCACTTAACAATGTAAATCGATTAGTATCCTTTTTAAATCCTGCGGGTACATTAGACAAATAATAATTCTGTAGTTTCAAGTCTCCTCCAGCTATTCGTTTAAACATATTTGCAGTAGCAAATTGCTGATCCACTTTCCAAGTTCCTGTTGAAACAAATCTAAACAACCCATACTCTCGTTTCATTCCTTCAAAATAATCATAACCTCCACCAATATTATTGGTAGCTCCAACAAACCAACCCTTCTGTACAGTTATATAATCTTCCAAAGCACTTGCAATATTAGCATCTAAAGCATGAATTAGCGTTAAGGCGTTATCTGACAATATCAAATTATATTTTTTTGCTTTAATATCATCTGCTATTTTCTTTCTTCTATCAATATAGGTTTGTTTAATATAATCTGTATCATTCATAGTCAATGCAGTTCTCGTTACATTTACATCACCTGTTTCTACTAATGTTCCTGTTTGACCAAAGCGATTTTGATTTGTAATAAACTGATCCATATTAGAATTATATCCATAATACTCCTCCGCTAAATACAACACATTCAAGTCAGGATATCCCACTTTTATTTTAAATGGTGCATCACACAATACTTTTGAATTTCCATCTGCATTGGTAATTTTAGTTTGTGTCTCTCCTTTTGTAGTTGGAACTATTGTTTTATCAATTGGATATAAAATAGCATTTTGTTTTCCTGTAGTTGTAAAAACAGCTTTATTACCACCAACTGTTGTACTAAATGACATTCCTTGTACAGGAATAGTTGTTTTTAGTTCGTATTCTCCTGCCACTTCCACATCAACTGGTACAATAATATAATAGGTATCGTTAATCGGTTTATCCCATATAACAGTTTTTCGATTAGAACTTATATTACCACAATCAATAGTATAAGCTACTGGTTTTTTGCCTATTGCCAAAGTTAATGCAGATGGATTTTTAACCGAAAAACGTTGTCCATCGCCACTTAAAGTCAAAGCTAAAGAACTTGCATTAGGTAAAGTTCCTCCAACAGCAGTAAATTCTACGTTCTGTTTCTCTCCTGCATTTTTAGGCATTAACAGCACTACATTCTCTGCCTTAAACTCTACATTTCCTGCACCTTTTAAGTATAGATTTGTTTTTCCAGAGCCAATTACTGTTACTGGTACTGTTATTTTATAAGTACTATCTAATGTACTTCCTTCATAATAAGGTTTTGTACCAAAAGTAGCCCCTGCATTATCTGCCTCTACCTCTGTTTGTTCTATCGTAATCAATACCTTATTCCCATTAATTGCATGGGATGCTTCCTTCGCATTTACAGCAATAGTTAAATCATATGATGCCAAATTATTTTCCAAAGCAGCTGCTTCTCCTGTCACAGGCTCCAAAATAATTTTATCTGTAGTACTTGATACCAAATCTTTAGTTCCACTAAATTTCACACCTAAAATAGCATTATAAGCTGTTATAGTTGCTAATCCTCCATTCTCCACATCAACATCCAATTCAACGATATTTCCTTTTGCTACTGTAGCTGCGTCATTAACATTGTACTTTCCTTTTGCCTTGTAAATAGCAGAACGTATCTGAAACTTTAAATCTGCTGGCAATACAACCGTTTGTACATTAGCACACACAGTCGATTCTTTTCCATTAATTGTAAATTTTAATACGTCTCCTTTTTCTCCATTACTTTGATCATATCCTACTGTAGGAGTTCCCATCGCCTTCATAATAATATCATACGTACCTGTCGATTGAAATTGTCCTTCTGCAGAAAAGAAATATCCATTATCTCCTGTTGCCGAAATAGTATAAGTTCCTACTTGTTCTACTTTTACTTTTATAGATATATAATTTGTTTCAGGTTTTAATACATCACCTTGTTTTAATATAGGTTTCTTAGGAGTAGTATTAGTCATTGTAAAACCTCCAAAAGAAATTTTATCACATGCACCAACAACTAAATCCAATGTTGCAGGAGGTAAACTTCCACATACACTCATCCATTTATTTGTACGCTCACTCCAATACTCCACACAATCAATATCAATATTATAGATTGCTAATCCATTATCTTTTCCAGCTATTTTCTTAATTGCATCTCTTTGCATAGTAGTCATACGAGGCAAAAAGAACCCTTTGGTTGTACTATCCAAATCCAAAATAGCATTGTCCTTTAATGCTTTTTCTGTAGTAACATCTGTTATACGTGTTCCTACTGTTTTATTTGTCTGAGCAAACACTGTACTAATACTTCCAAAAAATGTAAGTAACAAAACAGCAATATACTTTCCTATATGTTTATTATTCTTCATAATTGACTTTTTTACTATTTACCAATTTTCAATACAGCTTCTATCTGTTGCAATCTTGCTTCTTGTTGATCCAATGTTGCTTTTTGTTGATCAATAATTTTTTGTTGATCAATAGTGTGTAGATACAATTCTTCTACTTTTTCCAACAACTGCACAGACAACTCTGATACATTAATCAAATATCCATTCTCTTTTGATTTCTCAAGCTCTGCTATAGGTGTGATACCAGGTAAGTGATAGTTCGATTTAATAAATGATTCTACTGTAGCCAAATCCTTGAAGTTATAATCATATTTTAGAGCAGAAGCTTCTTTTGTAAAATAGTTTTCAAACACATAGTCTGCATAATAACTATTACGCGCATAGATACTACCATTCACACGTAATTTTTCATCTGGTTTTAGACTATTAATTGCAGTTGCTGCATCTGCTGCTTTTAAGCCAACACCTACCCAACCTTCAACAAACATATTCTCTTTATTGCTTTGAGCTTCTTGTCCTGTTTCTGCAACATACCAAGGCTCTTTAATGATTGTACGCAACGCAAAAGTACTTGGTACTTTTTTCTCATCATAGTAAATCAAATCACCATTTGAAGTTAACTCCATTTTAGTTCTGGTTTCTAATCTTGCCACAACTTCTTCTAATGGAACCTGTATCTCAATTCCTTTATCATTGGTATACGTCAATCCATCTTTACTTGTATTTACAACTAAATTTGTAATTGCCAATACATCTTCCTTATCTGCTCCCAACAAATCACGTACAGCAAACTTATTTATTGCGCCATGTTCGTCAGTATAAACTAATTCAATCTCTGTTGAATCTCTTAAAAAGAAAATCCCCTTTTGACTTTCTTCCTCTGGAGTTAATTTTACACGATAACTGGATTTATCTGAATAATGATATAATTTAAATTGACTAACACCAAGTGTTGTTAACGTTTGGTTTTTCTTCACCAATGCAGGAATATCTAACTTCAAACGTCCAGGCGCATCTGCATCAGACTCATTTACTTTTGTTTTGTCTGGATTATATACAAACACTCCAGTACCTACTATACCTGTACCATCATTTACTGTTTCTTCTATAAATGATTCTTGTATTTGTCCTGCCAAAATCTCAGCGCTATCTTGACTTGTCAACACGCGTACCCATCTACCTGTAGTTGGTGTAGCAGCTATCCAGTAATAATATCCTTTAGCAATCACCACCTTTTCTGGTGTTCCTTCTTTTTTCTCTTGTTTATTATATACCAATAAACTCTCTTTTACTTCTGTTGCAATCGGATCTTTTTTTGTTAAATCCGTCAAAACAACATTAGGTATCAATATCCCTTGATCATCTGAATCCACCTGCAAAGCTGCACTTGGGTGAGGTAATGGAATTCCTATTCCAATCCCTTTTACTTTTTGAGCACTGGCTATACCAGTAATACACAAACAAGCTAATAAAATTAATTTCCTTTTCATTCAATTTAATTTTTATAAAAATACTATAGTAGATAAACCACTTTAACAAAACATATTTTAACAAAAACAAATCTACGATTATTATTCAAATCAAATATAAAACACAATAATTATTGTACTAAATATTTTAATTTTTAATTAAATCACAATTAATTTATCTTAATTTATATTTTTCACCACATATAACCAGTTTTAAGTTAATAAAAAACAAAGAAAAAACTTACAGACAACAAATACTCCTATATAAAAACAACTATTTTGTTAAAAAAATCCTTACTAATTGCTATATAAACAAAACAAAAACTAATTATCCCTTCTTCTTAACACCTATTTACTCAAGTAAATAAAAAACAATAATTCAATCACTTACAAATTCTAAACAGTATCTATGACTTAATACTATCTACTCAAACTATTGAAATTGAAACTTAAGGTGTTCTATAAATAAAAAAGCAGTAGTAAATCAAAATTTACTACTGCTTTTTTATTTATAACTCTTTTTTTAATCTTATAAACTTGGATCCGACATAAAAGTCACTTTTAATGAAGAATGTGAAGTTTGTCCAGAAAAACTAAAATCTCCTATTCTAATATCATACTTACCATTATCAGTAAACATATCAGTATATGTATCAGCAAAAGTTTCATGTCCTTTCATGCGTATTTTATACACTTTCCCTTTTTTCACAGGAAAAACAAAGCTGGATAATCCAAAAGAAGAGTTCTTCCCTTGGTAGTCTATCACAATATAAGGAGAAATAGCTGTTACCCCACTAAACACCTGATTATTACTATCATCAGTAACAGTTGTATAACAAAAAGTATTTCCTGCTTTTACTACACCCCCGACTATATAACCATAAATCACATAATCTAAAAACAACAGCCCATCTTCTTCTGCCTTATAGTCATAATTTAAATCTGTTATGTCCAGCGTAGCTGGTTTAAACGGCAGCGAATATGTCTTGCTTGTCTGCTTAAATACAACAAATTGCATATCTCTTGTCGGAGTTGTTTTTACATAAAGCCTCGACCATTTTTTTTCTTTTGTCCAAAAATACACTCCTTCTTGTAACTCTTGGTTTACTGTTGTGTTAAACACCATAGTACCTACCGCCATGCTTTCTTGTTTGAGGGGTGCTGCACTATTAAGACTTGTTAACTTTACACGATTCAACAACAGTCCTTTATTCTCAGATCCCAATGTCATATCTGCATAAGGATTGGGATTATTTGTTCCAAATCCAACCTGTGCATACGAATGTCCTCCTAAAATCAAAAACACACATCCCAAAACATAGTACTTAAATTTCATTATTTGCTTTTTCATATTTCTTACATATTAGGTTTTGATAAAAAAGTCATTTTTAAAGAAGAGTGTGCTTTATAGTCCCCCCATTTAAAATCTCCTACAGAAATATTCGTATCATTTTTTGCTTTCCCATTATAATAATCTGTAGCATCCAATTTAATAGTGTATGATTCTCCTGCTTTTACATCAAAAAAGAAACTTCCTTTTCCTGCTACTGAATTTGAACCTTCAATGGAAATTACCCTCATAGGCGAAATAGCTACATTCCCTTGAAAAATTAGGTTATTAGTACTACCTGTTACCGTGCTGGTAAATACCGTTTTTGTGGCTACTGCCAATTTAGGGTTTACTTGAGCATTAGCAACACGTGCATACACTATATAATCTAAAAAAACAGTTCCATCCTCTTTTGCGTTATACGTATAATTCAAATCTGAAATATTAACAGATTTTGAAGCGCTTAAAGCATAGCTTTTTTGTGATTCCAAAAAACCAATGTAATTAGATTGTCGGGTTGGAACGGTCTTCATAAATAACTTATTCCATTTCTTATCACTACTCCAAAAGTAAAGTCCTTCAGAAAGTTCTGATGTTTCATTGATATTATATACCACCATACCTACAGGCAAATCATTAGTAGACAGTGGTTTGGTTGAATTACGATCAACTAAACTCACTCTATTCAATAAAAGTCCTTTATCTGTAGACCCTAAAGTTAAATCTGCTGCTTTGTTGGGGTGCTTCTCATTAATACCATACTGACCATACATCAGAGAACTACACAATTGTATTCCTCCTATTAGTAGTACCATTTTTACTTTATATAACAATGTTCTTTTCATACTTAATTTTCTTACTTATAATCAATACTCCTTACAATTTAGGTTCTGACAGAAAAGTTACCTTAATAGAAGAATGAAGTTTTAAATTATTAACCACATAATCACCAGCCAAAACAGTCCACCCAGCTCCAGCATAAGTTTCATTAGCTGTAGTACGTATCGCATATGTTTTTCCTTTTTCTACATTAAATACAAAATTAGAGTATCCCTGAGTAGGCATAAGTCCTTCATTATCCAAAACATTATAAGGAGAAATAGCTGTAATTCCTTTAAACGTCTCATTTTTTGATCCCCCTTCAGTTACTGTTGTATAACAAAATGTATTTCCTGCCTTGATGGCCGTTTTATCTTGGAAAGCTGCGTACATGGTCAATTCTATAAAAACTTGTCCACTGACATCTGCTACATAATCTACATTTAACTCATCAATAGCAACTACTTTTGGAGGGTTAACATTACTGGGACTATAGGGTAAATTGTATTGTTTGGACGTTTCTTTAAAATACACCATATTCATCTCTCTGGTAGGTGTAGTCTTTACATACATTCTTGACCACTTTCCTGCACTGGTCCAAAAGTAAAATCCTTCCTTTAACTCGTCAACCACATTAGTGTTATACACAAGCATACCAGGTACTATGCTATTTGCATCTAAAGGCGATGCAGAGTTTGCGTTTACCAACTTTACTCGATTAAGTAGCACTCCCTTATTATCTGATCCTAAAGTCAAATCTGTATTAAAATTAGGTAACTTATCCCCGCCTATTGCTATTTGTCCATAACTACTATTACCAATTCCTATCAGTAATAAAATAACTAACAGTCCTCTTTTACATTTATTTTTCTTCATCCTATTTTTATAAAAACTAATAAACATTTCTCTATTCAATTTCTTTGTTAAAGCATCCTTATTTGCTCTCTTTATGTGTCAATAAATCTTTAATTTTCTTTAAACAAAAATCGTATTACACGTATTTCAAATATTAAATACAAAACAATAATTAACTTAATTAAAAGCAAAATTAACAATATTATCACAAAATAAATGAACTTATTAGTATAATTATTCAAATAATGCATTAAAAAAACAAATAAAAACACATTGAAAAAACAGCAAATTGTTTCATTTGTATACTTACTTTAGTAAACAATCAAAAAGTACTGTACGAATCAATCCGATTTCTTTCTATCCTTCTTCTAAAACCAAAAAAAGAAAGAACCCATACTCATTTCTTATTTTTAGAAGTACACCTACTACAACCTATCCTTTTTTAACGTTGTCCTATACGGACTACTAATAGCAAAGGAGATAGAAAACTCTTACTTTTGTGCAAAACAGCATACACCTGTTATAATTAATACAACAAAAAGTAGTTTATTCACATGCCTATTCATACACCGTCAGGTCATATTCCTTTCTTCACAGAATCTACAAAATACCTTACTATGGGATTGTATTATGGAGTATCTCTTGTGACCTTAATTATATATGCCTCCTTATACAAAATCTTTAAATACAAAAAGCTAAGTTTTAACCTCTTGTTACAACTCAGTCTATTGTGTAGTTTTGTTGCCAAAGACTGTATTTTATACTTCTTTCCAAAACATCAAAACACCATTGGATATTTATTAACATGGAGCATCGCGGTATCTTTAGTATTGTTGCTCTTACTCCCATATCCATTTCTAAGATTTAAACACAAACAACAGTTTTATCGCTTCGGTATTATAGCCCTCTTCTCCTTATCTGTTATAGAATTAATAATCAACATTATATTTGGTTCTACACAAGGGGGAAATGTCATTCATCCCATCACTATTATATTGGCTATATTATCGCTTTACCTTTTCTTTATTCTCAACCACAAGTATAGTTACATCACCTATATTTCTTTTTTGTTGATCTGTTTATCCACTACAACGATGGCTTTAACTCCTTCGTTAAATCATACCCTTAGTCATTTATTTTTAGACTGGCCTACCTTGCGTCTCTTAAGTATTCCTTTACTCATCAGTTCATGCATCATTAGCCTATTAGAAATAAAAAAAGTACAAGAGCGCAATGTGCTCTACAAAAGATATTTGTACCAATATATGTATATGGTCAAAGACTATCACAAACAGTTGACTTTAGAAAAGAAACTCAACAAATCGCTCTCAGATAACACTATCCAACTGGACGATTCTACGGCTACTGATTTCATGGAAGTACTCAAAGAAAAGTACAACCTTACAGGTCGCGAATTTGAAGTGCTTCATTTACTATGGGAAGGGGCTACCAACAAAGAAATTGCAGATGAACTGTGTATTTCTATACATACCTGCAAATATCACATCAGTAAAATATACCTGAAATTAGACATCAACTCCAGAGCGCAGATTTATGCCTTCAAAAACAGTTAGTGCTTTCCCTACGATCATCCATTAAAATACTATATCTGCTTTTTCATATAGCAAAAAGAGCTTTTTCAACAAGATGAAAAAGCTCCTTTTTACTACAGAATTTCCGTTGCGTTATAGCAGGTAGATTGATTGAGAATTTACTTTTCTCTTTCTTGTTTTCCCTCATTACTTGAAAAACTTCTCCTTGCTACAACGAATGGTTTCTGCTCCTTTAAAACTTACCAATGTACATACTGGTACTGCATTGCTCTGCATTGGTTACCACTACCCAAACTTCATTGTTTTTGTTGGTCCATGACTCCGCCAAAACAACACTCTGTTTTTTGTCACTGCGCTTACTCTGCATATTGGTTATGTAGAACAATTGTTCATTCGGATTGTAAACAATCACCGTAACAGCATCGTCTGGTTTACTCAATGGATTAGTTACTCCATCAGACCACGTTAAGGCAATTGTATTGTCTTTTCGCTCCGCTTTTGGTGCTATAATTCCATTTAAGATTCCTTTGGTAATAACTACCTTCGCGTAATCAATCACAAAAGCACCTCCTACTTTTTGTATTGTTTCTACTAAGTGGTACGACATCGCCAAATTTGTTCTTGACTTCACCCCTTGATATTGTCCAAAGTACTTACTTGTCAGTGCAAACAAAGGACTTAAAAAGTGAGCAACCACTTTAAATTTTTGTCTTTGATCCAACTGTTTTTCAGACGCTTTTTTCTTTGTTTTGCGCGGTAGTGCTCGAATAATACTTTTTCCTCTCCAAGTCACCCCGATTACTGTTCCTACTTTTCCTTTAACTCCACCTAAAATTCCTTGTACAATTTCTGCCATGATTTCTGTTTTTTTTGTGTTTTTATTTGCTCAAAAGCCCCTTGTGCTTTTAAAGAGCGTTATCGCTCTTTCCGTCTCCCCAGTTTACTGGTTTTCGTTCTTCTATTCATCGGTAGCTACACTTTGATTCTGAACTCATTGCAAAATTACACCTACAAAAAATGGCTTTTCTCACTCCCTTCCTCCTTTTGCCTGTTTTTACCTTTTTCTTCTTTCCTTTTCCCTTTTCTTCCCTTTTTGGCTCTTTTTTACCTTTTTTGTCCTTCACAAAACAAATAACACACTGAATAACAACAAACTAACACAACTAAAAAACAGTTTTATTCGGAAACCCTTCTGAAAAGAACAGTAATCCTTCGGAAAAAGAGCCCTTTTTCCGAAGGATGCTACTTCACTGCTCCCAATATTTCCGAAAAAAAAGGGTTTCATTACCTCAATCGCTCCATTACTTCTGCCTCATCCAGATTCATATAAGCACAAAATTCCACACAACTAACCAAGGCATTTTTTGGCTTGTTGTACACTGCTCTAATTTCTCTTAAAATTCGAAGGGAAGTTTTGTAACTACGTCCAGTAATTAATACGACATCTTGTGCAAACACGCACATTCTTCCATGTACTCCTTTGTTTATCATCTCTATACTTATTTGGTTATGCACAAGCAATTTAGCACATAAAATATTCTCTTTTTACAGGTATCCTTCTTATCTCCTTGTTGTTCATTAAAAGAACAACAAGAGAAAAAAAGGGATAAAAAAGGACATTATTTCCCCTTTGGTTCAAACAAATTTTTAGAGCAGTGATCTTTGCCCTGTGTCACCAATCAATCAACGTTGAGCTTATTTATTCATTTAACCTTAAAAAATTATGGAAACCAAAGTTTGTTTACACCGCATATATTTCGACAAGGCTACACATGGCTTGTTACAAATAAATGGCAAAAATTTGAGCTTAGTCATTGAGCTCCCTTGGATTGCCAATCAGCACTCTATTTCTTGTATTCCGGAAGGAACTTACCCTCTGCGCAATCGCTATAGTTCGCGATTTAAAGAGCACATAGAAGTGCTGGAAGTGCCCAATCGCTCACTCATTTTGTTTCACCCTGGCAATAATGCCCAGCGCGATTTGCGCGGTTGCCTTGCGCCTGTAAGTGAAATCATAGGAATGGGTTGGGGCAATAATTCCAAAATTGCCATGAGCAAACTACTTCACACCCTCAAACAGCAATTGCCTTTGGGTACAGTAACCCTAACTATACAAGAAGCAACAAGTGAAACTATTATACAACACATTAAAAAAGGAAAATTATGAATCCAATTATCGAACGTGCTAAAGCACCAACTCCCAAATTTTTTAAAACCTTACGCACAGTAGGTTTAAGTTTATTAGCTGTAAGTGGAGGTATTTTGGCAGCCCCTATCGCCTTGCCTGCTGCCCTTACCACCCTTGCTACTTATTTGGCTGTAGCAGGCGGAATTGCCTCTGCTATAAGTCAAATTACAGTAGAAACATCCCCTTCATCTTCCAAAGAACTACCCGATGAAGAACATTAGCACACTAAAAAGTGGTATCCTTACAGGAACCACTTTTGCTCTTATCCCTCATTTGCAGTGGCACGATATTATTCGTACCTGTATTTTGGCCAGTATAGGAGCCTTGGTAAGTGCTTTGGTGTCGTATAGCATTCAAAGTATTCGGCAACGCGTAAAGCAATCCAAAGAATAGATACCGTGTCAACAGTATTTTTTAAGGAACTCTATTTCATTAATTTATTGTTCATTTCTATAAAAATACTTGTTTCCGTATTCTTTTTATTAGCGTGTTCATGCATTAAACTGTGTACTTGTTTTTGTAGAGAAGTGTTAAACACCTGTTCAAAACCAATGCACAGTTCTTTTATTGTCACCTTGCCATAATTGACATAGCCACACTTCTTTAGTCCATAAATTAACACCGCTAAAGAGGTAGCAGTATTTGTCCATTCGAGTTTGGGTATGTTTAGCGGTTCATTAGCATAAAACATTAAAGTCTCTTGAATAGAAATTACAACCTCGTCAATCACTCTAAAATAAGCCACATAATAGGAATTGTGATCAGTAGCCAAACAAGTAAAATTCGCTGTGTCTATATTGTCAAAATACTCGATATCTCTGTTCTTTTTCTCTGATTTGTAATAGCGATACAAAAAAACATGTGTGTGCTTAAAATTGAGAAGTCTCTTGACCATATCCTTGTAGAAAGGAACTACTTCTTCGGTATAAATCGGTTTCACATGCCTCATTTCAAATTGAATATGAAGCAACCAATAGGAATACAGTAAATTGGGGAGAATTACTTTAAAAAACTTAACCTCTTCCTTACTTGTTTTAAACAAATACTGATGAAGTACTTGATCTAATTCGGCAAACAAATCTTCGAAGCGACATATCAACTTACTGTGTGTTTTTTCATCCAAATTTTCTAATGCTTTTGCACTATTAATCACTTTATCAAAGTTTTTAAACAGACTCTTAAACTTTACAAACATATTATTCTAAATTAAATTAATTACGCATCAAATATTAACATTTACAAATAAATAACAAGGTTTAAAATGGATTGATAACTTAAGTTTAATCTATGCTTAACAGCTTCCAAACAAACTTTAACACACTGATATAAAGACACATCAATATTTTCATCACCTCCCTCCCTCTACCTTTGAAAGGTGATTTAAAAAAACTATTACACGATGAATTACATTAAACATCTTACCCATTGGTTTGACTTATTGCGAATCAATGAGGAGGTAAAGCCTCCACACATAGCCATCTATATTGTGCTATTTCAATTATGGAATCAGAGCCGATTTGCGCCCTATTTTATCATTAATCGGTCAGAGCTAATGAGCCTCTGTAAAATAGGCAGTACATCCACCTATAGCAACTGCCTGAGTGATATGCATCGGTGGGGTTGGATAAACTATCGGCCAAGTAATTCTAAGTATGGTGCAAGCACTGTTTCTTTAGCCAATTGGAGTGATGCTTCTCTACAACAAGAGCATAAAAGAGAGAAAAACAAGTCGGCTATGCCCTTGTATTTAGAAACTACAAGAGCAACAAGTAGCCCTACTACAACCCAAACAAGTAGCGAGACTACTTCTGAAACCACAAATAAGACCACTACAGAACCACAAGTGGGACACTCTATTAAAACATATAAACAACAAACCGAAAACAAAAAAGATTTAACTGTTTTAAAAAAGAATTATTATGAGCCTTTGTAAACTACAAATCACAGATACTTTTGATGTGGTGGGAACTCAAAAATTGTACAACATCAAAACGTGTTGGCAATACTTATTGCAACAAGGTAAACTAATCTACGGATCTACCTTTATCATTTCTCCTCAGCACAAAACTACGCTTTACAAATTATTGGTGTATGCCATTGAAGATGCTAAAGAAATGGCCAAATATCAATTGGACCCGCGAAAAGGCATTCTACTGATGGGAGAGCCCAATACAGGTAAGACGGCTATGTTTCGCCTTATCAAATCTTTCTTTCCGCGCAAAAAACAGTATGACATCAAAACGTGTCGCATCTTGTCGCAGGAGTTTTCGCTCAAAGGATTTGAAATGACTACCCCTCTTTTTGCCCCTAATGCCAGGCCTTTAGTTTTGGATAATCTGGGCAAAGAGATGATTGCCAAACACTATGGGTATGCCTCCGATGTGGTTTACAACATTGTTGAGCACTTTTATGAGCAAAGGTATGATTTGTCGTTTCCCAAACTACATATCACTACAACCTTAACGCCTATTGAAATTGAAAAAAAATATGGTATAACCTTTAGAAAAATGCTCACTGAACTATTTAATGTGATCATCTGTGAAGCCTAATACTTTCAACGCTAATTCTTTTGGTTGCTTTTGTTGCACAAGCAATCAAAACCAAAACGTAAAAAACGCATGAACGAAACAACACAACCAACCTTTGAATTTAGTGCTATTCTGGCTAAATTTTTACCACTTATCTTGGAATACAACCAAGAGCTCCATACGCATCTAATCAATTGCCTTATGCAAAAAAAATTGGAGAAAGAAACAGTCCATGAGCCTATTTCTTGTTTAGACAACCTTCTATTTGCCAAGGCAAGTGCCGACCTTATTTTTCTACCTATAGGAGAGCCCTCTTTAGACGAATACCACAACATTCAATTGCATTGGGAGACTCCTATCAACTTGTTGCATCAAAAAGGCTTTAGAGACGAACTTTCTTTTGTTTTATACAATGCGTCTAAAAATGAGATAGAGCACAAGGCATTTAATTACGTGTCAGACGAAACAACTGTTGACTTTACCTTCATTGGTCTTAATGACCAATGGGAGGGCGATCTTATTTATCTCTGGGCCATTTGGTCGAGATATGTTTTGGCTTGTCCAGCAGTCAAGATAGCCAATAGTACACAGTATTTTTTAGGGCATACTCCTTTAAAAACAACTGATGATTTGCACTAAACCTTTTCATTCATTCTTTAAAAAATATAAAATATGGCATATATAGATAAACATGGTTTAATACATGGGAAATGTGGAAACAAAGTATTTTC
Source organism: Flavobacteriaceae bacterium (assembly GCA_031277535.1). Classification (GTDB taxonomy): domain Bacteria; phylum Bacteroidota; class Bacteroidia; order Flavobacteriales; family Flavobacteriaceae; genus Flavobacterium. Next base: position 19,638 of record JAITMD010000002.1, on the reverse strand, counting down.
GGTTCGAAACAAAAAACAAATTGTAAGTAACTTACCTCAAAAAAGAAGTACGCCTCCCACGAAAGCACAGCTGCTACAACAACAAAAATTTGCTATTGCCTCAAAGGTTAGCCATGCTTTTAGGTCACTCTTCGAAGCATTTCAGTCCACATATCATGCAAATAAGATTCAACAATTTACTTCATACCTCCTCAAAAACCATGTAGAGGTGCACAACGATCAACCGTTTCTGAACTATAACCATTTAGTGCTGCTTTATGGAGCACTTCCCTGCTATTCTTCTTTTTCCATTCAAAAGCATTTTGAAGGAATGATTACTGTGGAATGGGATTCCTTATCGTATCCGAAAAACATCACACCTCTTCCAGCTGTAGCGCTTATTGCCTATTGTCCGACACTTAATGTTTATATCGATCAGCTACAAGTGGAACGACAAGGAGAAGGGTTTGCCGTATTTTGTTTAGACAAAGCATGGAAAGGCAAAGAAGTACACTGCTGGGCGTATGGATACTACCTCAAAAACACCTATGATTACCCCCTAAAACAACAACAATTTTCGACTACTACTTATTTGGGAAGCCTTGTTTTGTAAAACGATATAACCTAACAAAAATCCATACAAATAACCACACTTCAAACAAGGAGTTAAACAAAAGCGGGAAGCCAATGGGCTTCCCGCTTTCTATTTTTCGAACTCAAAAAAGTATTCAAATTATCATCGATCTTCTTTGTTTACTTTCTCTTTCTTACCTTTTATCTCTTTCTTACCTTGATAGGTAGATTCGGATTAATTGTTACTTTCTTCTCACAATGTTCAACAGTCAATTTTATTGGAGTAGGTCTACTTCTGTAATTTTCAGATCCAAACGGGCTATTGACCCCCCCAACACTCTTAGCTGAATAATATATTATATATTCTCCTTCGTCTATATCCTTACTGGCAGGAGTAAAAGTAACTTCTCTTGTACTTGCATTATATTTCCAAGTTCCTACACCTGGCTCTGTATATTCATGCGGATTACTCAACGGGTATCCATATTCATCTTCAAATCTAAAACTATTTTTATCGATATACTTATCACTATCTCCATAGTCTGGATTATCTATTGTTCCTATATAAAAACGAGCATAATCTAAAGGGTCAAATGTAATAGCTCCTTCACTGGCATCACTACAATAAGATATATCTGTATCATAGGTTTGAGGTCCAAAAGGCAAAGATACTGTTACATTTTTCACTATTTGAACTTGACTTGCCGATCCACATGATCCTGCAAACCCTATCTTAAAACTTTTAGGAAACTTTGTTTTGAAGGTGTATAATTTGCCGTCTTTATCCAATGTTTTAAATTCATTGGGATAGAAAAACCGATCCACCACCAGCCATCGATTAAAATAGATGGTAACAAGACTTCCATCGTTTCCTTTGGGCAATATGGTTATGGTAAACTTTTGAAAATAAGGATAATCTGAATCACCTCCTCTAACATCAAAATCATTATAGCGGGAACTATAACTCGTTTTATAATTACCTGTAGTCAAATCTAATTCGGCTTCTGTAGTATCTGATTTACTGGGACTAATGCCAAAACTTCTTGTTGTTGAAAACAATACAGGGTATCCTTTATATCTGTTATTTTCGTGCATTCCTCCACGAATAGATACACTTCGTTTTCCCCAATTAACCAATTGGTCTGAAGCAGGTAATCCCTCTCGTTTTTCATTAATAGCAGAATCTCGTTTATTAAATCCTCCATAAATGTCAAGTCCTACTCCTAAATATGCACCATCTAAACCTGGTGCTCTATAACTTGGGTATTGACTATCAGATTCTCTGTAAGTATATCCTAATCCTGCTCCGTGACTTCCTATGGAGAATTTTTTACTTTCATCATAGATAAAGAAACTCATTCCGTCTCCATAGCCTCCGTTATACTTATCTCCTCCGTACATGGCATACTCAAACTCTACAACAACCCCATCATTAGAAGTAAAAGGAATCTCGTCCAACGCAAAAGCTGAATTATCTCCTTTTGTTGTTGTTAATACTAAACCTTCCTTCGTATATCTTTCAGCATCAGAATCATTCCATGCTCCAATATCTTCAATAATTTGATAAGGCTTCTGAGTTCCTTCTAAACTCAATGAATATGGAAATGCTCTTGCAGGTTTTTTTTGTGCAAAAACAACACTAACACATAATAAAGTAAAAAAGAATAAAATCTTATTTCTCATTGTTTTTCTTTTAACTTAAAACTACTTTTTATCAAGTAAATTGCTTACTTATACAACATAAAAACTTGCTTTTACTTCTAATATATTCAGGTAAAAGCAAGTTTTAAATATGCTTACTAATTGTCTTGTAACTGCATTACAACATTAAAATAAGTTTTTGCTGTAATCACAGGGTTTTTCTTTACTGTATAATACAAAACTCCTCCTCCATCTATTCTTACATCCTCAAATACATCGCTATCATAATACACCACAAAGAAATCTAATTCGTTATAATCATAAGTATTTAATTTTGCTCCTTGTCGAGATGACAATGCACCATCAAACTGATCTACGTACATTTGGTGTACATCAACATCCCCTTTTTCTCCTGCTTTAATATCTACAGTAAAGGATGGAGCATAAAAGAATCCTGATTCTCCGCCTTTTGCCTTTTTAAAGGATGCAGCCCCTTTTCCATCAGCCATTAATACATATCCTTCTGGGGCAATAGTACCTTTTTTATCTTCAGAACTTAATTTCTCTGGTACTACACTTTCGTCTTTTATAACATCTCCTTGAACCGCATTCGAAGCCATATTTTTATATTGTATGGTATTGTATTTAATGTGATCACCTGTAAGACTACTACCTAAAACTTCTAATTGTACATCTTCTAAAACAGAACCTGTTGCTCCTTTGGTTGCTTCAATAGTACCTGACTTTGAAATATTCTTTTTAGTCACACTACTTCCAGTAGGAGCTTTAAAAGCTACTGTACCACCTGCTTCTGCTGTTAACACATAACCAACAGGAGCATTATCTGATCCCATCTTTTTAGGAACAACTGCTTTATCAATAAGTTTTCCACCACTAATTGTGTTGTTAGCAATTTTATTATTATCAATTGCAAGATTTTCTATTTTAACTCTACTAACAGCTCCATCTGCTATTTTAACTGTTGTTACATTGGCATCTGCTATTTTAGCTGTAGTTACATTGGCGTCTGCTATTTTTTCTGTAGTAACCTGATTATTCAATATTTTATCAGTTCTAACTGCTCCAGTTGCTAATTCAACATTACCAATAGTTCCTTCTTTAATATTAAGGTATGATATTGTTCTGTTTGCTATGTGAGTTCCAGTAATTGATTTTGCGTTAATATCTAATGTTACATCTTTAAGAACTACATCTTTTCCATCACTTACACTAATTGGACCATTACCTGTTAATGTTCCTGTAGAAACACTTTGTGTAGCTACTTCTTTAAATGTTACATTACCATTACCATCAGCAGTTAATACTTGTCCATTTTTAGCATTTGTTGTATTTACTTTTGAACTAATTTTATCTACTGTTACCGCATTAGCTGCCAACTTCACTGTATTAATTCCTCCATCAGCTACACTAATTGTTACGTCTTTCAAGGCTGCTTTATCTCCTCCTACAATTTTAATTCCAGCTCCTTCTGTCATCTTCTTTCCTACTTGATTCAAAGCAGGTTCTAACGTGGTAAAACTTGCCTTACCTTGCCCATCAGCTGTCAATACCAAACCTGCTGTAATATCTCCTGTACCAATTTTATCAGCTGTCACTTGTAATGGAGCAATATGACTATTTTTAATTCCATCTTTTGCTACAGTAATATTCAAATCTTGCAACGCTGCTTTATTTTTATCTGTTACAGTAAGTGAACCATCTGTAGAAGTCACTGCTTTACCTTGTGTAGTTGCAACTTCTGAGAAAGACTGGAACTTTGTGTTTCCATTTCCGTCAGCTGTTAAAACAGCTCCATTTCCAGCATTTTTATCAGCAACTTTAGAACTTATCTTATCGTTAGTTACAGCATTCGCTTTAATGTGTTTATTATCTACCCCATCGTTTGCAATAGAAATAGTTGCTTCTTTTAATAGCGCATTTTTACCTGTATCAGAAACAAGAATTGAGTTATCTGATTTTAAAGCTGCTCCTTTTCCTTCAAAAGCCGTGCTACTCAACAATTCATAAGCTACAACTCCACTACCTTTTGCAGTCAACACACTATTTGCAACAGCATCTCCAGAAGAGATTTTAGCCGTTGTTACTGCTTTATCTTGTAATTTCTCTGTAGATATACCTGCATTTTTCACATCCATTGTTGTAGGTACTAAAACAGTGTTTAATCCATCACCTTGCGTAAACTCTAAAGCTGAACCAACTCTTAAGTCCTCTCCACCTGCTTGTACTGCTTGTTTGACAACATAATCAAATCCGCCATTTCCATCAGTTACTAATATATAATCTCTTGCTACATTAGTTGCTCCCTCTTTTGAACTTAATTTATCTTTTGTAATACTATTAGCTTTGATACTTAGTTCAGCATCTGCTAATAATGTATTAACACCAGTTCCTTTAGTTAAAGTAATAATACCATCTGTTGTTAAATTACCTGCTGTATTTGTTACTATATCTTTTAACTCTCCCCAGAATACATCATTTTCAGCACCACTAATTAAAACACTTTTTGCCATAATACCTGCTGAAGATATCTTATCTGCAGTTACAGCTAAAGGAGCTAATTGTTCATTTTTCACTGCTTTATCAGCAATATGCTTCGTATCAATTGCTTTATCCTGAATTCCTAACTTAACATCAGATAGCACTTTACCTACTCCATCAACTACAGTTACTACTCCATCTGTAGTAATATTTCCTTTATTACTAATTGTATTAGCTGTTAATGGTAAATAACTCACTGTTTTTCCATTAGCATCTACTGTTAAAACAGCTCCTGAAGCGGCATTCTCTGCATTTAATTTACTTGCTGTAATAGAATTGTCATTAATGCTTAACTTAACATCTGCTAATACTTTATCAGCACCGTTATCTGCATGGATAATATCATCTGTTTTAATTGCTCCTTTGTTTGAAAGTACATTAGCAGACAAAGCTTGATACACTACGTCTCCTGTTCCATTAGCAATCGCTACTCTATTATCTACTCCAGTGTTACCAGCATTTAATTTAGTTGCTTCAATTGTTTTGTTCTTAATATTAATATTCTGAACAGTTTCAGCTGCTATATGTGTTCCTTTTACACCTCCATCTTTTAGTACTAAAGTTACAGATGTATCTACATCTCCTAACAATACATTCTCTCCACCTATTACCTCTATAGCATCCTTACCTACAATATCACCATTCATAGCTGTTGCAATTGCATCTTTAGCAGAAACAAAGTTCGCATTGTCTGATCCATCAGCTACAAGTAATGCTCCTCTTTCAGCCCCTATAGAACTAATTTTATTTGTTGTAACCGCTAAGTTTTTAATATGAGTATTTGTAATTCCGCCTTCTTTTACTTTTAAACTCAACTCTTTTAATAAAGCAGTTGCAGCTTCTCCTGTTACTTCTAATGAAGTATCAACATTTAACATTTGACCTGTTACAACAGCTGTCATTGGTTGATATTTTACAGAACCATCATTTTGTACTACTGGAACATAATTTGCTTTATCTTTTCCTGCAAACAACTTGCCTTCTGTAATCGATTTGTCTTTTAAAGAAATAGACATTTCTTGTAAAGCTGCTTTATCTCCACCTATTACCTCTATCGCATCATCTCCTGATACTTTTTTCCCTTGATTAGCAATAGCTGTATAAATATCATTCTGTACCGTTGTATTATTTAGAATCTCTTTGATATTTTCAATTACTGTTCCTGTTACATCAATTGTTGCAATAGGATCTGTACTTGATTTATCAAAGAAATTATACTTCCCTTTGTCTGCTGGTACAATAGATAAAGTATTTGCATCAAATGTAATTCCTGCACCTATAAGATTTCCATCTTTATCAAAATTACTTTCGTTGAAGTAAGTGAATGTTCCATCGGAATTATCCATTAACACTGTAACTGTTTCTTGGGTATTAAATACTTCTTTGATAATATCATCAGAAGCATCTACCCATTTTGTTTTGCCATTGTTATCCGTTACCAATAACTGTTTTGCAGCTCCTCCTTTAATCTTAGCTGGAGTAACTGCCTCATCAGCAATACTCAACGTAACATCTTTAAAGAGAACATCTGTTTCGCTTTCTTTTCCATTAACTAATATCCCCTGACCTGATAGAGGAGCCTTAGTAATTTCAAGCTTTTCTAAATTCTCTATCTTTTGATTGATATTAGTAATTGCCTCTTCTACATTCGTATAACCAATAGTAGAATTATCTTCAAAGATAATAGACTTTGCACGTGTATCAATTGTTGCAATTACTCTCTCCCCAGATTTATCAAATTGATCCTTAAAAACAAAGATACCTGGTTTAGAACTATCAATAGATAGTGTATTAGCGTTAAAAGTTACTCCTACTGCATTTGGTTTTAATTTACCTTTATAATCAAATTCAGCTTCGCCATAATAAGTAAATGTTCCATTTTTATTATCTTTTATAAAAGTCTGTGATTCATTTGTACGGATAAGTAATTTTAAAATATCATCCTCTATATCCATCCATTTTGTTATACCACTATCATCTGTTCCAAGAATTTGCTTTGCTTTTTCTCCTACTATTTTCTCAGCTGTAACAGAACGGTTTTTAATTTTAGTAGTGGTAACAGCATTCTCTGCTAACTTCTCCTCTGTAATTCCTCCTTTTTCTATATCAAGTTCTACATCATTTAATACAGCATGTTCTCCTCCTGTAATTTTAATTGCAGGGCCAGCTGTTATAGCCTTTCCACTATCTCCTATTACTTGACCTAAGCTTTGGAATTCCGCACCACCAGTTCCGTTAGAAGTCAGAACCTTACCTGCAGATTCTGTTGTTCCAATTTTATTAACTGTAACTGCTTTTGCAGCTATGTGATTGGTTTTAATTCCTTCACTTGCCACATCAATATTCAAATTCTGTAATGCAGCTTTGTTTCCTACAATCTCAAGAGACTTTCCTGTAGAAGTAATTGCTTTTCCTTGTGTAGAAGCTACATCAACTAATGACTTGAATGCTACATTTCCTTGTCCATCTGCTGTCAATACAGTTCCCTCCACAGCATTGTTTCCTTGTACTGTTGAAGTTATTTTAGTAGTTGTTACTCCACCATCTCTAAGAGAAATAGTCATAGGATTTAAGACTGCTTGATCACCTCCTGTTACACTTAATGAAGCATCTGTACTAACCTTTTTCCCTTGTGCTGCAATTGTTTTATATATTTCTTCTTTGACATTTACCTCTTTTAGTAATTCTATAATATTATCAATAATCGTTTGTTGAATATCAATAGTTGCTAATGGAATATCATTAAATTTGTCATAAAAAACATACTTCCCAGGCACTAAATTTTCAATTCTCAGTGTGTTTGCATTAAACATCACACCTTCACTACCTTCTACAATATTTTTTTCATTTTTATATGTAAAAGTACCATCGTTATTATCTGTTAAAAGCGTTATAGACTCATTAGCCTGAATTATCTCTTCAATAATTGCATTAGAGGCATCTACCCATTCTGCTTTACCACCATCATTGGTAATCAACAGTTGTTTAGCTACTCCACCTTTTATTTTGGCTGCTGTAACATTCTCTTCTGCAATTTTTTCTGTAGTTACTGCACCAGCTACAATATGTTTAGTCTGTACTCCTCCTTCTGCAATTTTAATATCAAGATCTTTTAATACTGCTTTATTATCAGGAATCGTTAAAGATTTGTCATTTGACGTCAATTTTGCACCACCTCCATCAAAAGCATTTTCATTAATTTTCTTATATGTAACAGCTCCTAAACCATCTGCTGTTAATACAGCACCATTTGCTGCATTTACTCCTTGAACAGCTGATGTTATCTTAGCAGTAGATACCGATCCATTAGCTAATTTAGCCTCTGTAATCCCAGAATTTGCTATACCTATTTCTGTTCTTACAAAAACAGCAGAATCTCCTTTATTTGCATCTAAAAACTCTAATCCAGCTCCTAAAACCAAGTCTTCACCATTCTGAACAATAGCCGCTTTACTTACATATTTAAAGCCACCTGTATCATTGGTAACCATAACCATATCCTCACCTGCTGCTCCAGCATTACTCAAATTTTCAATTAGAACAGTTTGATCTGCTATTTGTTGATTAGTTATTCCCTTATCTGCAAGACTAAGATTTACTCCTTTAAACAAAGATTTCACTCCTGCACCACTGGTTGTATTATCTGTATTTTTAATTAGTATAATACCATCCCCTTTTAAGTCACCTGCTGCTTCAGCAGATAAATTCGATAAGCTTTCCCAAACAACTTCATCACTAGCTCCACTAATTAATATTTTCTTTTCACCAACTCCTTGAGATGAAAGTTTATCTGCTGTAATGGTTTTAGAAACTATTTTATCGTTTGTAACCGCATCTTTTCCAAGTTGAATCGTTCCAATTCCTCCTTCTTTAATACTTAAGGTAGCTTCTTTAAATAAGGTTCCTGCTTTTGCATCTGCATTATCCACTTGAATAATACCATCTGTTTTTAGAGCGGCTGCTTTTCCTGATACTTCAGTACTTGTTAATGATTTATAACTTACTGTACCATCTGCATTAACCGTTGCAACAAATCCCTCTTGTGAAGCTCCATCTGCTTTCAATTTATCAGCAGTAACCTGTCCATTTGCAATATGAGCAGTCTTTACTCCAGCATTTGCAATTCCGATATCTAATCCTTCTAATCCTGCTTTATTATTATCAGGAATAGCTAATGATTTATCTTTTGAAGTAATTGCTTTTCCTTGATTTGCTATTATTTTATATACCTCTTCTTTAACGTTTGTATCTCCTAAAATCGTTACAATGCTATGAATCACATCTCTCGAGATATCAATAGTTGCTAATGGAGTGTCTGATGTTAAATCATTAAACACATATACTCCAGGTTTACTACTATCTATTTTCAATGAATTTACATCAATATCTACTCCATCTGTCGTATTCTTTACAGCTTCTTCATTGTAATAAGTATAAATTCCTTTTCCTTTATTTACTAATTTAGTTACTGTCTCATTACTATTTACAGCCTCTTCTATGATTGTATCTGTAGCAGCTACCCATTGTGCTACTCCTCCTTTAGTAACTAAGATAAACTTACCATCTGTTCCAGGAGTAAGTTTGGTTGGAGCCACTGCTCCTTCTCCAAGCCCTAAAGTAACATTAGCTAATACTTTTTCTTTTCCATTCTCTGATACTGTGATACCATCTTTTACTATAATATCACCTTTATCCTTAATAACAGCAGGTGTTAAAGTTTGATAGCTAACCGTTCCATCTGCATTTACTGTTGCAATAGCTCCTACTTCTTCTCCTTCTGCATCTAATTTACTTGCTTTTATAGCTTTATTTGCTATATCATCATTTTGAATTGTCTCATTTTTAATATGTGCAGATGTAATCCCTCCAGGTCTAATTTCAATAGTTACTTTCTTATTATTATCACCAAACAAGACATCTGTTCCTCCTTTAACCTCAATAACTCCATCCTCTCCTACTAAATCACCTTTCATAGTAGAAGAAACAACATTAGTAGGAGAAACAAAAGAAGCTTTGTTTAATCCATCTGCTGTTAAAATCATATTTTTTGTAGCACCTTCAGAACTGATTTTATCAGTAGTTACAGCGCCATCTTTAATATGGTCTGTTTTTACTCCATCTTGACTAATATTAATAGTAACTTTATTCAATACTGCTTTATCTCCACCAGTAATAGACATAGAACCATCATTTGATTCCATCTTTTTACCCTTTGCTGCTACTGTTGTAAAAATTTCATTCTGAACTTCTTCTTTACTTAAAATTTCTGTGATATTTTCTATTACAGTACCCTGGATATCAATAGTTGCTAAAGGAACTGCTTTGTCTGACTCATCAAAAAACTCATATTTCCCTTTGCCATTATTCTCAATTCTTAATGTATTGGCATTAAATTTTATACCTTTCGATCCTGGAATAAAAACACCTTTACTATCAAAAGCAGCTTCATTGAAATAAGTAAATGTTCCGTCTCCATGGTCTTCTAAGATAGTAATAGCTTGATTAAGCTTTAAAATATCTTTTATAATCTCATCATCAGAGTTAATCCACTGAACTTCTTTAGCTCCATTCGTAATTAGCAATTGTCCTTTAGCACCAGGTGCTATCTTTTCAGGAGTTACCGCAGCAGAAGCTATTTCATCTATACCTACTCCACCTTTTGCAATAGAAAGTTCTAAAGCATTTAATACTGCTTTATCTCCTGCTCCTCCAACAGTAATAGATTTATTAGGAGAAGTTACCGCTTTTCCTTTATTAGCTACTGTAGTATAAATGCTATTTTGAACATCTGTATTAGTTAATATCTCATCAATATTATTAATTACTGTACCTGCAACGTCTATCGTAGCTACAGGTATATCTTTACTTCTACCATCAAAAAGATTATACTTACCATCTGTTGTCGATACTACTCTTAAAGTATTAGAATCAAATGCAACTCCTTTTCCATCTATAGGTTTACCATTTACATCCACCCCAGCCTCGTTGTAGTATGTAAAAGTCCCATTAGCTTCATCTGTTCCTGCATGTTTACCAACAACTAATAAAGTTATCTTCTCATTTGTGTCAATAACCTCTTTTATAATCTCATCTGTAGCTGGTACCCAATCAACTTTACCATTTTTAGTAACTAATAAATATTTATCTGGACCTGGTTCTATCTTAGTAGGCGTGATTCCACCATCAGTTACAGCAATTTGCATTGTATTTAATGCTGCGTTATTTCCATGCTCAATTGTAATGGATTTATCTATAGCAGTTACATCTTTACCCTTTGCTGCTACAGTTTTAAAAATGGTTTCCTGTACTGTACTATTACTTAATATTTCATCAATATTTGTTATAACAGTCCCTTTGATATCAATTGTTGCTATCTCACCATTCCCATCATTAAACACATATTTACCTTTAGAGTCATCTGTTATTGACAGTGTATTTGCATCTATTAATGTTCCTTGACCTTCTATTGGGTTTCCGTCTTTATCAATACTTTTTTCATTGTAATAAGAATAGGTACCATTGTTATTATTTACTACAACAGTTACTGTTTCATTCTGTTTAACCACATCTTTTATAACAGAATCAGACGCAGGAACCCAATCAGCTTTACCATTTTTAGTAACTAATAAATAGTTATCAATACCTGGCTTTATCTTTTGAACCGTTACAGCTTCATTTCTAAGTTTATCTGTAACTACTTCACCATTCTTTATCTTTGCAGAAGTAATTGCATCATCTGCAATAGTCAATTTCATCTCTTTTAAAACAGATTCACTGACTTCCTTACCTCCATTAATTAAGATTCCCTCTCCACTTAATGAAGAACGTTTCCCTTGAGCAATCTCTATTTTCTTAGTAATATTTTCAATAACCTCTTGTAAGTTATCTCCCTCAATAACAGTTGTACTATCATCAAAATAAATCGCATTAGCACGTGTACTAATTGTCATTAATGGATTTGTAAGAGAAGTATGCCCATCATAGAAGTCATAAATCCCTTTTTCTTTTTTATCTGTTCGCTCTTTTATATTTAATGTATTGGCATCAAATCTTACCCCTTTACCTATGATTGGTAATCCTGTTTTTTCATCTAATGCATGCTCATTATAATAAGTTAGCGTTCCGTCTCCATTATTCTCTAATACAGTTACCTTTTCATGATGCTTAATTGCATCTTTGATAATATCACTTGTCACATCCACCCATTGTACTTTCCCTTGAGCATCTGTAACTAATAATTGTTTTGTACTCTTACCTGGTGCTATTTTCTCAGGTGTAATTCCTTGATTTGCTACAGCTATCTGCATTGCATTTAATACAGCCTGTCCTCCATTGTCAATCTTAATAGATCCATCTGACGCTGTAGCTGCTTTACCCTGGGCGGCTACTGTATTATAGATATCATTCTGTACTTTAGTATCATTTAATATCTCTGAAATATTATTAACTACTGATCCTGTAACATCTATTGTTGTTTTTGTCCCCTCCTCATTTGTAAATGTATATTTACCATTTCCTTTGTCTTCCAAAGTAGTAACAATATTTATATCTTTCAAAGGCACAGAAACAACATTTCCTTTTGTATCTTCTACATACAAAACATCAATATTCTTTTCCTTTCTAACTGCCATTGTTTTATTTTTTGGAAAATTATCAAGATTATCCAAAATATCTTTACTGTCAATCACACGTACCCATTCTGTCCCTTTCCAATAGTAGAAACCAGGAGTTACTCCCTTACCTTCTGTTGTATTATAAACTAATAAGCTGTTTAAGATATTACCTTTATTAATTATCTTTCCATCTTTACTATCTTCTAAAGGTACATTAGGTATAAGTACCCCCCTATAATCATTTTGCTTATTTTCTAAGTGCAAAAGAGTAGACTTGTGAGGTTCTTTAATACCAACCCCAACTTGTGAAAACGCTACTCCTGAAACAAGTAGTAAAGCACCTAACATTATTTTTCTTCTATTCATACGAATCTTTTTACTTTAACATTAAATAACAACAATGTTATTTTTAAAAAAATATGAAATTAACAGTATGAAATTAACAATAAATAATCAATTATAAAACATGTAAAAATTAAATATTGAAACAATCTACTGTAATAAACATATAGTAAATAATCCAAAAACTATTCCAAACATCTTTTGTATTTACCCTATAAAAAATTAATATACTTTATCATTAACAAAAAATAAACAAAACCAACTCATTAATAACACTTTAAACAATCTCTTCAATAAGAATAAACCATATTTATTTAATATTTTTTAATAAGTAATAATTAAAAACAATTCAGTAGGTAAACGACTAAACTATTTTAATTTATTTATCACAAGACAATACATTCAAACAAGTATTATTAGTTTAAAAGCATACATATAGAACAGTCATTACCAAATAGTCTATAAAAATCACTTTTCTAAACTAATTTTAAAAGAAAATTAGGCTAATAAAAAATGCCTTCATCAAGTAGTTGGCTACTTGATGAAGGCATTTTTTATTCTTAATATCTATGATCTACATGATAGATTAGCCTCTAAGTTGTGGATTAGCGATTGCTCCACAAGTAATTCCTTTCACTTTTATCTGAGCTGGTTTAGAGCGTATGCCATCTATTTCAACAGTATAATAAACAACAACTTCTTCATTAGGTCTGAAAGATCCATCTCTAATAGTTATTGTTACTTCTTTACTATAATTAGAATATTCCCATTTTGCAAAAGTATTTTCATATAAATACTTTCCTAACTCATTTCCATTTTCATCAACAAACTGAAAACTATCCCAATTCACATTATAATTAGTAGATTCCAGGATTTTAACTTTAGTATTTGCACCTGAATTATTTGCTTTATCACTTATACATATTTCCTCATATGTGTCTTCTAATTTTTCTCCTACCTCCTCGATATCAGGAGAAGTCACTTTCACATTTCTAATAATCGTTTTTTGTTGTGCAAAATCAATTGATAGACCAACAAAACCTATTTTAACCTTTTCAGGAATTGTTGTCTTAAAATCATATAATGTTTCTTTTAAATTTCCTCCTGATGCATATCCATCTACTCTGTAAGTTTTAAATGAATGTTTATAGTAGAAACTATCAATCAATATCATATCACTCCCTCCATTATTTCCTTTTACAGTTACATACATACCTTCTTCCTGATTAGGAACTAACTCAATAATAACTTTTTGGAAATTAACTGCATTAGAACTACCTCCTTCTGCTATATCAAAATTAGCATTGGTATTTATAGTTCCAAAATCATATTCTCCTGTATTATAATTTAATTTTGCATTGGTAATCTCAGATGAAGAAATAGATCCTCCTTGATATTGCGAAAACAGTACTGGATTTCCATTAAATCCAGTCATCCCTTGTACTGCCCCCCTTAATGTAATATGACTACCATAGTTGTTCCCAAATACCCCTGGAATCACTCCTGCTACATTATATCTTTCTTCTGAAATACCTGCACGCATTTCATAAGCTGTCATCCCTCCTGTTCCTTTAAAGTGCCCATTAAGATCAAAACCAACTCCCAAATATCCTCCTGCTAATCCAGATAATCTTGCCGTAGAGTTTGATTCGTTGTAAGCGTACCCTAAAGCACTTCTTCCATATCCTAACTTAAATGTTTTCTCTGCATCAAATATAAAAAAAGTCATTCCTCCTCCTGGACCATATCCAGTACCATATATTTTACTCATGGCATACTCAAACTCTATTGTAGCTCCTTTTCTTAAATCAATTGTTAAGTCGTCAATAGCAAAACCACTATACCCAACCCTATCATGACTCAAAACGATTCCTTCTTCTGTATAACGTTCTGTTCCCACTGGAGCACTCCCTCCTTTATCCCATTCTTCAACAATTCCAGCTGGTTTAGATGTACCTGTCAGGGGCAATGTATATGTTCCTCCTTGAGTCTGTTGTGCTTGTAAAACACTAAAACTAAGAAACGTTATAATAATATAATAATAGTATTTCTTCATACATGATTTATTAGGCACTAAAAAGAAATCACTCTTTTTAGTGCTAATTATTTTCTTACTTAACCTCTAAAACAATATTAAAGAACGTTCTACCTGACGGTTTCGCATTCGTTTTTACTTTATAAGATAAATTACCTTTACTATCTAAATTAACTCCTTCAAATACATCTTTGTCATAATACGTCACATAATAATTCAATTCAGATTCTCCATAGACTGGCAAATTTGAATTATTACCTCCAAGACTTGATACCATAGGTGAGCCAAACTGATTCTTATATTCTCGATGAAGCTCTACATAACCACTTTGTCCAGATATTATATCTACATAAATTGCAGGAAGATAGAAAAACTTAGGAGCCGCAATATTACTTCCTCCTTCATTTCCTTTAACTGTTTCCCAACGAACCCCTCCTTTACCATCAGAAGTCATCACTTCTCCTTCAGATGAACCTTGAGAATTTATTTTTTCTTTAGTAACAGCTCTATTTTCAATAACTCTTGTACTAACAGCATCACTTGAAAGATGTCCTTCATCTATATTATTATTGTATATATGATTTCTTCTTATAGCATAATTCTGAATATGATTCTCTCCTATTGACTTTTCTCTTATTTCTAAGGTTACATCTTTAAGTACTGCATTACTTCCATCATTTACCTTTATAACAGAATCTCCATTTAAATTACCTTTAGTAATAACACTTCCTTCTCCTCCAGAACTTGTTACTTTTTGCCAGTAAGCTCCTCCTCTACCATCTGATGTTAAGACTTCATCTATAAGAGCTCCTTCAGAACTTATTTTCCCATTTGTTACTGCTTTATTCTTTAATTCAGTAGTTCCTACTGCTTCATCAGCAATTTCATTTGTACCAATACCTCCTCTTTCAATACTTAAATTCACATCCTTAAGTACTGCATTACTTCCATCACTTACCTTTATTGATTTATTTCCATTCAAATTACCTTTAGTAATAGCACCTCCTTCTCCTCCAGAATTTGTTATTTTATC
Organism: Flavobacteriaceae bacterium; assembly: GCA_031277535.1. GTDB lineage: Bacteria > Bacteroidota > Bacteroidia > Flavobacteriales > Flavobacteriaceae > Flavobacterium. The sequence goes on along the minus strand of JAITMD010000002.1, from coordinate 3,863 downwards.
CCACGAAACACCACCACTACCATCTGCTGTTAATACATATCCACGATTTGCATTCTTAGTACCATCATATATAGAACTCATATTACTTTGATGAACTGCTTTATTTGCTAACTCCACATTACTTACAGCTCCACCACTAATATGCTTTCTTTCAATACCACTTCCTTTAATATCCAAAGTTACATCTCTAAGTACAGCATTAGAACCATTTTTTACATCTATGGCTGAACTTCCTTTTAAGTCTCCTTTTGTAATAGTACCTCCTTCTCCTCCAGAATTTGTCATCTCTTTCCAATATGCTCCTCCATTACCATCAGCAGTTAGCACATAATCTCTTTTATCGTTTTCTGAACTAATCTTAGCTGCACTAATTCCTTTATCTCGTACTACTCTACTATGAACAGCATTATCTCCAAGTACATTATAATCAACTGATTTACTGGCCATATTCTCATTCATAACAGTATTTCTTGCTATATGAGTATTTGTAATACTACCTGCTATGACATCCAACTGTACATCTTCTAAAACAGATTTTATAGCTCCTTTTGTTGCTTTAATAGTATTTGACTCTTTAATATCTTTCTTCGTAATATTAGTATTTCCTCCTCCAGCAACAGGTTTAAAAGCAACCTCACCATTAAGTCCAGCAGTTAATACATATCCTTCTTCAGCACCTCCTGAACCCATTTTATTTGGAGTAACTGCCTTATCCGCAAGTTTTCCACCAGAAATAGTACTCTGAGCAATCTGCATATTAGTTACTGCAAGATTTTTAATTTTATCAGTTGTTACTGCTTCTTTAGCGATTTTATTCGTTGTAATTGCTTCTTTAGCGATTTTAACCTCTGTAACAGCGTCATTAATAAGAGCTCTTGTACCAATAGACTTATCCGACATATGAATTTCATCAATATTATTTTGATATATTTCATTTCTACCTACTGCATTTGCTGCAATTTGACCGTTTCTAACCGCTCCCTTACCAATCTTAGCTGTAGTTATAGCTTCATCAGCAATCTTATCTGTAGTTACAGCTTTAGTATCTATTTTATCTGTAGTCACAGCCAAGTGATTGATCTTCTCTGTTAATACAGCATTTGCATTTATCTTTGCAGCTGATACAGCATTATCTTTAAGATGTTTAGTTTCAATAGAAGTTTCCACCACCTCTAAAGTTACATCTTGCAAAACAGCACCTGCACCTCCACTTTTAGCAAATATTGTTTCTCCTTTTTTCACATCTCCTTTAGTAACAACATTTTCTGATGTTCCAAAATATACACCTCCATCTCCATCTGCCATTAAAATTTGCTTTCCTCCTACATTTTCATTTCCTACTTTAGAAGATATTTTATCTACTGTAACTACTTTTGCCCCTAAGTGATTTGTAATAATTCCTCCATTTTTTACTTTAATGGTAGCATTGTCTAACAATATTCCTTTATCTGTTGACACTTCAATAGATGAGTCACTTTTCAAAGGTTTAGCATACTGGCTAATTGGTAGATACTTTGCCTCTCCATCTCCTAAAGAAGTTAATACAGTTCCTGCTGCATTTTTTTCTGCATTAAATTTAGATGCTGTAATTGTTTTAGTAGCTATTTTACCATTAGTAATACCCAAATCGGCTACTTCAATTGTTACATCTTTTAAAGCTGCCTGAAGGCCCCCTGTTACTTTAATAGCTGCACCAGACTTTATTTCTTTACCTGATCCTTCAATTACTTTTGTCAACGAACTAAACTCCGCTCCTCCATCTTTAGCAACTAATACAAAATTATTCGTTATTCCTTCTGCACCAATTTTATCTGTTGTTACAGCTCTTTCTTTTATATGTTCAGTTTGTACTCCATTTTCAGCAATACCAATTGTTACATCTGTTAATACCGCATTCTTTCCTGTTAAAACTTGTAAAGAACCATCTGATTCTAAATTTGCTCCAGCTCCTTCAAAAGCATTATCATTTATCTTTTTATATGTTACATTTCCTTGACCGTCTGCTGTTAATACAGTGTTATTCTTAGCTCCTACTGAAGACATCTTAGCAGTTGTAACTGTATGATTAGCTAACTTTTCTTCTGTAATTCCTAAATTCTTAACATCAAAAGATGTTTTTATCAATACAGCATCTTTTCCTGTCGTACTATTCGTGAATTCTAAAGCGTCTCCAAGAATTAAATCATCCGTTTTAGGAGATACTGTTCTTGCATCAAAATACTTAAAACCTCCGTCTCCATCAGCTGCCAATATCATGTTTTTATCTACATTCGCACCATTTTCTGTTGAGTTCAATTTATCAATCGTGATACTATTTTCGCTAATACTTAGATCAATATTATTTAGTAGCGCTTTTTCACCATTTCCTGTGATTTTTATTATACTATCTGATGTTAAATTACCAGCTCCTTCATTAACAACAACACTCACATCTTTCCACTCAGCAATTCCTTTTTCTCCGCTCATAAGTACTTTTCCTGAACCAGTATTTTCAGAAGAAATTTTATTACTTGTAACAGACTGATCTGCAATTTGTAAATTAGTAACAGCATTATCTGCCAACTGAGCCGTTTTAATCCCTTTATTTACAATACTTAATGTAGCTTCCTTCAACAAAGTTCCTTCCTGTGTATCAGCACCTCCAATTGTAATAATCCCATCTGTTTTTAATGCTGCTTTATCAGTGATTGCTTCTCCTTTTAAAGTTTGATAAGCAACTGTTCCTTTATTATCAATAACTGTTGCAATAGCTCCTTGTTTGTTGTCTCCACCAGTTAATTTACTTGAAGCAATCGTTTTATCTGCAATATTCTCATTTACAATTGTTTTAGTTGCTATATGATTCCCTTTTACTCCTCTATCATTTAAACTAACTATTGTTTTCTTGTTTTCATTACCAAATAGAATATTCTCTCCTCCTTCTATTGAAATAGCATCATCACTTACAAGATCTCCCTGTATAGCAGAAGCTACAACACCACTTATAGGATTAAAAGTACTATTTCCTGATCCATCAGCTGTCAACACATAGTTTTTTCCTGCTATTTCCGAACCAATTTTATCGGTTGTTACAGCATTGTTCTCAATATGCTTATTAACGATCCCTGCTTCATTAATCATAATCTTTAAAGGGCTTAATAAAGCTTCATCAGCAAGCCCTTCTATAGATAATGAATTATCTACTTCTAACATTTTTCCAGCAACAACAGTATTTAATTCTTGAAACTTCACAGAACCATCTGTTTGAACTACTGCAACTTGTTTTTCTCTTCCTTCACCTACCCATAGCTTATCTTCTGTAATACTATGATTAGCCACCTTACTTGTTGTTACGGCATTGTTTACTATTTTTGATGTTTCAATAGCGTTATCTGCGATAGACAACTCTACTTCTTGTAAAACTGTCTTTGCAAGACTATCTTCACCATTTACTAAAATACCTTTCCCTTTTAATGCTGCTCTTTGGCTATCTATATAAGTGAATTTCTCAAAAATAGTTTCTATAACATCTTGTACATTATCATTTCCTGAACCAATAGTATTATCATCAAAAATGATATTACTTGCACGAATATCTAAATCTGTAATAACTCCTTTTTTATCAGAAAATCTATAAATTCCAGGTTGATACTCTTCTATACTTAATGTATTAGCATCAAATCTTGTAGCTTGTGATTCTACTAAATTTCCGTTTGAATCAATCGCCTTCTCATTGTAGTATAAAAACGTTCCATCTCCCTTATCCTCTAATACAGTAACTGTCTCATTGTTCTTTACTGCATCAATAATTACTTCATCACTCGCATCTACCCATACAACTTCGCCTTTTGAATTTGTAATCAAGATTTGTTTCTTGCTTCCTG
>JAITMD010000001.1 GCA_031277535.1 Flavobacteriaceae bacterium | reverse complement strand
ACAGAGAAGTTAAGCCCGTTAGCGCAGATGGTACTGCTATTAGTGGGAGAGTATGTCGTTGCCCTTTTTTTAAAGCCTGATTCTGAAAAGAGTCAGGCTTTTTTGTTTTTATAGGTTTTCTACAATTTATTAGATATTCTCATTATTTGTATTAATGCTAATTTTAGGCAGTATTAAACAGTGAATATTTTATTTACTATGGTTATGTTAATTTTAATGTTATAAATTTTGTTAGTTATGTAAGACTAAATGCGATTTTATACATTATATTTGCAGCGAAGAAGAGAAGAAATAAAATTGGGAATAAGCTATGATTGATGTACTTAAAAGACAGTTAAAAAGAGATACTCCGAGAGGAATTATTTTTAGCATAGATTTGATAATTGTATTATTTACTTATACAATATCAAGTGTGTTTTTAACGAAGTTTTTTGGTGATTTTTCGGTAGAACTAATTCTTAGTAGAGTTCCTGTTGTTCTTCTTTGTTATATTATTGGTTTTATTCTTTTTAAACCATTTAAAGGAGTGATTCGACAAACGGGAACAAAAGATATAGAAAGAATATTTTCATCTTGTTTGTTTTCTGGTTTACTATTGACTTTGACTACTACTATCCAACGCAGTGAATGGATAGGAGATGATTTAGAACCTTACTTGAGATATTCTTATTCATTTATTTTATTGCATCTTTTATTAACTTCTGTATTATTAGTTTTAGCGCGTTTATTTTATAGTCAATTTTATCGTAGTTATGTTTTGGATATACGTAAAAATAAGCGTGTAATGATTTATGGTGCCGGTGATTCAGGAGTTATTACAGTTGGTGCATTAGAAGGTGATACTAAGTTTAATACTACTATTTTGGGATTTGTTGATGATAGTGTTTCTAAAATTGGTAATCGAATTGCGGGATATAAAGTATATAGTCCAGCTATTTTAGATGAAGGATATGTTTTAAGTAATCGTATTGATGAGATTATTATTTCTATACAAAATGTTGGTAGGGAACGTCTAAATGATATATCGGCAGTATTAGAAACTTTACCTGTTAAAATTAAGATTATTCCTCCTGCAACTGATTGGTTGGATGGTAGCTACACAAATAAGCAAATTAAAGATTTAAAAATTGATGATTTGTTGGGTAGAGAAACAATTCAGTTGGGAAATGAGATTGTAGCAAATGAAATTAACAATAAGATTGTTGTTATTACTGGCGCTGCTGGTTCTATTGGTAGTGAAATAGCACGACAAATAGCACAGTTTAATTTTAAAAAGTTAGTTCTTGTGGATCATGCTGAATCTCCTTTATATGATGTGCAACAAACAATCGTTTCGAAGAAAATGGATGATATTGTTTTTGTTGTTGGAAATATACGTGATGAAAAGAAGATGGAGGCTATATTCGCTAAGTATCAACCTAATATGGTATATCATGCCGCTGCATATAAGCATGTGCCTTTGATGGAAGCTTTTCCTTATGAGGCAATTCATACGAATATTAAGGGAACTAAAGTCATTGCTGATTTATCTGTGAAATATGGTGTTAGCAAATTTGTTATGGTTTCAACTGATAAGGCTGTTAATCCAACAAATGTGATGGGGGCAACTAAACGAGCAGCAGAGATTTATGTTTCTACTTTAAAAGATAATGGAGTAACTAATTTTATAGTAACTCGTTTTGGAAATGTTTTGGGTTCAAATGGTTCAGTAATTCCCTTATTTAAAAGACAAATTGAATTGGGGGGACCGTTAACAGTGACACATGCTGATATTACTCGTTTTTTTATGACTATACCAGAAGCTTGTCAATTAGTATTAGAAGCGTCTGTAATGGGAAGAGGAGGGGAAATCTTTGTTTTTGATATGGGGAAATCTATGAAGATATTTGATTTGGCAAAGCGTATGATACGTTTAAGCGGTTATAAATACCCTGAGGATATTGATATTCAGATTACGGGATTACGCCCAGGAGAAAAGATATTTGAAGAGCTATTGGCAAATGATGAGAATACAGTGAAAACACATCATGAAAAGATTATGATTGCCAAAGTTCGCGATGCTGATTTATTTAGTTTGAGAAATAATTTAGAAGTGATTTGCCAATACGTTGGTATAGAAGAAGAACCTAAAGATCCTTTTTTGTTAGTAAAGCAATTAAAAGAAATTGTACCAGAGTTTAAATCACAAAACTCTCGTTTTGAAACTTTAGATAAAATAGAGGAATGTTCAGTTAATTAACTGGACATTTTTTTTGTAGTATATCGACTTGGTTGTTTTACAATTAAGGTTAGGTAATGAATAGGGGGTATTGTTGTTATTTTGGTATATTTTCTGTTTTGTATAGTAGTAGTTTGATTAATATTTAGATACAATTATAAGGGTAAGAACGAAGTGGTGAAAAACAACTCGCTTGTAATTTGAATATAATGTATAAAAAAAGGAACTGTTATAAAACAGCTCCTTTAGTATATCAAGTTAGATACGATTATAAGCTAAATTTAGCTTTAATATCTTCAACTCTGTCTAATTTCTCCCAAGTGAATAATTCTACTTCTATTTCTTTAGTTTCTCCTCCAGGTCTTGTAAATACTTTTGTTACAGTTTGTGGTTTACGTCCCATATGTCCATAAGCAGCAGTTTCGCTATAGATAGGGTTTCTTAGTTTAAGACTTGTTTCGATGAAGTATGGTCTTAAGTCAAATAGTTCGCTTACTTTTTTAGCAATCTCACCATCAGTTAGATTTACGTTACTTGTTCCGTAAGTATTGATGTATAAACCTGTTGGTTTAGCTACACCGATAGCATAAGATACTTGTACTAAAACTTCGTTTGCAACACCTGCAGCAACTAAGTTCTTTGCAATATGTCTGGTTGCGTAAGCTGCACTACGGTCAACTTTACTTGGATCTTTACCAGAGAATGCACCACCACCGTGAGCACCTTTACCACCATAAGTATCTACAATAATCTTTCTACCTGTTAGACCAGTATCTCCATGAGGACCACCAATAACAAATACTCCAGTAGGGTTGATTAAGTATTCAATCTCTTCGTTGTTTTCAAACAAGTATTTGTACTGTGGATATTTGTTTAATATACGTGTAATTAATACTTCTTTAATATCTTTTTCGATTTGAGCTTGCATTGCTTTTTCAGCAATTTCTTTCGCTTCTAAAGAACTATCAGCCGGTTGAATAAAATCATCATGTTGAGTAGAAAGTACGATAGTAACAATTCTGATAGGAGTATTGTTATCATCATATTCTAAAGTAACTTGACTTTTAGCATCAGGTCTTAGGTAAGTAACTTCTGTGTTTTCTCTTCTGATAGCTGCTAATTCTTGCAATAGTTTGTGAGAAAGATCTAAAGCTAAAGGCATATAGTCTTCAGTTTCTTTGGTAGCATAACCAAACATCATACCTTGGTCACCAGCTCCTTGTTCTTCAGGACTTTTTCTATCTACTCCTTGATTGATATCAGCAGATTGTTCATGAATAGCAGATAAGATACCACAAGAGTTAGCCTCAAACATATATTCACTTTTTGTGTAACCAATACGTTTGATTACATCACGAGCGATTTGTTGTACATCTAAGTATGTTTGTGATTTTACTTCACCAGCTAATACTACTTGACCAGTAGTTACTAATGTTTCACAAGCTACTTTTGAATCTTTGTCGAAAGCTAAAAAGTTATCGATTAAAGCATCAGAGATTTGATCTGCAATTTTATCTGGATGTCCTTCACTTACAGACTCCGATGTAAAGTAATAAGCCATAATAATTATTTTTTTAGATTAAAAATAGAGGAAATGGCTAAAGGGGAAGTATGAATTTCTGCTTTAGCATTTTTTACCGAGGTTGCAATCAGTACAAATTCTTCCTCCTATTATTTGTGATGCAAATGTATTAACTAATTTATATTCAATGCAAGTTTTTCTTCATTTTATGTAAAAGTTAACTATTTGGCATTTGATAATATATCGGGAAGTTTGCCTTAGTAATTAAAGTGATGAAGATAAAGGAAGTAAAAGAAAGTGTTAATTATTGTTTTTTGTTTGAATGATTAATAAAAATTGAATCAAAAAATAGTAATCTCTTACTTTTTGCTTCTTTGTTTTGTATTTTTGTTGACAGTTTAGAACTTTGATAAAACTAAAAATAATGAGACTACACAACATAGAAGATCAAAAGTCATTAACTCCTCAATTGGCGCTATCGTTTTTAAAAGAAGGAAATAAGCGTTTTGTAGAAAATTTAAAGGCACACAGTAACTTGTTAGAACAAGTGAATTCAACAAAAGAAAATCAGTTTCCATTTGCTATTATATTAAGTTGTATTGATAGTCGTACTTCAGCAGAGTTAATCTTTGATCAAGGATTAGGAGATATTTTTAGTACGCGTATTGCAGGAAATGTATTGAATGAAGATATTATAGGTTCAATGGAGTTTGCTTGTAAATTGGCGGGATCAAAATTAATAATGGTATTAGGTCATTCACATTGTGGAGCAATTACTGGAGCATGTAAAGGAGCTAAATTAGGACATTTAACCAATTTATTGGCTAAAGTAGAACCTTCTGTTGCTTATGTAAAAGAAAATCATAAGGATTTGAATATAGAATCTAAAGAAGCAGTTGATTTAGTAGCTTTTCACAATGTAGAGTATACAATTGATCATATTTTGAATAGCAGTAGTGTGTTAAAAGAAATGTACGAAGGTGGTGAAATAGGGATTGTAGGTGCTTTCTATAAAGTAGAAACTGGAGAAGTTGATTTCGTAAAAGAAATGTTTAGAGAAAAAAAATAAGACTATGGGATATAGTGATTTTTATAAGAAGCTGTTAGATAATAATAAGCAATGGGTAGAGGATAAACTATCTGATAATCCCAATTACTTTAAACATTTATCTCAAGAGCAAAAACCACCTGTATTATGGATTGGATGCTCTGATAGCCGAGTACCAGCTAACGAAATTATTGGAGCGGGACCTGGTGATGTTTTCGTGCATCGTAATATTGCTAACATGGTCATTCATTCTGATATGAATATGTTGAGTGTATTGGATTATGCAGTAAATATTTTACAGGTTAAAGATATAATTGTTTGTGGACATTATGGATGTGGTGGAGTGTTGGCAGCTATGAAAAATCATTCGTATGGACTTATTGATAATTGGATTAGGCATATTAAAACAGTATACCGATTACATAATCATGAACTTGATCTGATAGAAGATGAAACAGAACGTTTTAATCGTTTTGTGGAATTGAATGTAAAGGAACAAGTATATGACTTGGCAAAAACTTCAATTGTTCAAGCAGCTTGGGCTCGTAATCAAGATTTGAGTATTCATGGTTGGGTGTATGGACTAAATTCTGGATATGTAACAGATTTGAATCTAAACTTAATGAGTAATCAAGATCTTGATGAAGTTTATCAATTGCGATTTAAAAAGATTTAGTTTGTTTCTTCTGTATTCTCATTAAAAGAGGAAGGCAACAAAGAAGGAATAAATTTTAATATTATAGGTAGTAATACTGTACCTCCAGGCAGTAAAAATATAGCAAGAGAGGGGATGGTTTTGATAACTTCTATCGTTTGTTTCTTAACCATCTTTTTTTCTTCTTTGTTTAAATCTCTATAGGTAGAGTCAACTAATAGCTTCATTAGTTGCGTATTCTTTTGTATCTCCTTTACCAAACGTGTTTTGTTTCGAATTAACAAAAACTCAATATAATTTGTAGAGTTATTTATAATATTGTTTAATAAGTTGGTTGATTTGAAAAAGGAATATTCATCATTTTGTTTATGGATGAATTTTAAAAAACTTAATTCACTTTGTTTTAATAGAGTTTCACTTGCATTAACCCTTTCAAATTGCTTAGCATTTAAAGGAAGTATCTCAAGTTCTTTTGTATCATTGTTCCACGAATTACAAGTGATAAAATCTAAAGTAAAGTTCGTTTCCAAATAAGAAGGGACTATGTTTTCGATAGGTAAATTATCTACAGAAGCTATTTTTTTTAAAAATAGAATCAAATTTAGATCTTGTGTATTCGGAGTAGTATTATCTTCCTTAAAAGCAATTAGAATCTCAACAAGCTTCTCTATTAAGTAGCTATTATATGTAGTTGGTTCAATTTTTTTAGTAAAATAGGCTTCATAAGTTAGGGTATCTATAGAGAATAAAATCATATTCAAAATAAAGTCATTGCTTTTTGATTGAGAAAAGAAATGTTCTTTCCAGCGCAAGGCAAGTATTTTTTCTAATTTGATATAGTGATTTGTCTCTGTAAAAAGAGAACTGAAGAAACCATTTTTTTGTGGTACAATAACTTCGTAAAAGCAAATAACATCTTGTAAAAAGTCGTCCGTTGTACTGTTTGGGTTGTGTTGTAGATAGATTCCTTCCAGTAATTGTAAGAAACATATTTTTGATAACTCTTCTTGTGTAAGTTTAAATTGTTGGTAAAAGTGAGGTAGAGTAGAAGTATCAATTATACCATAACTAAAACCAATTTCACGTATTCGCGTTGTAATATAAGTATCTGTATTGTCGAGAAATATTTGATAGGTTTGTTTGTCAGAAAAGTACTTCTTAATCCAACCGTTTACTGAAGGGTTCATATTATGCTCTTTGTTATAAAGACAAGAAAGAGTCTGTAAGACTCTTTCTATTATTTAAAATTAAAGTGTTTTTCAATTGATCTAATCATTTCTCCAGCCACATCTTTATTAGTAGCACCTTCGATTCCTTCTAAACCAGGAGAAGAGTTTACTTCTAATAATAAAGGTCCTTTGGCTGAGCGTATAATATCTACTCCAGCTACTTTTAAATTCATTGCTTTAGCAGCTTTGATTGCAATTCTCTTTTCTTCAGGGGTTGGTTTAATGATAGAAGCTGTTCCTCCTAAGTGAATATTAGCTCTAAATTCTCCAGGTACTGCTTCACGTTGAATTGCAGCAACTACTTTACCATCTACTACAAAACAACGAATGTCTTTTCCATTAGCTTCCTTAATGAATTCTTGAACTAAAATATTTGCATTTAAACTTTTGAACGCATTAATAACACTTTCTGCTGCTTTCTTTGTTTCTGCTAACACAACTCCTTTTCCTTGTGTTCCTTCTAAAAGTTTAACGATTAAAGGACTTCCTCCAACCATTTTGATTAGATCGTTAGTATCTAAAGGAGAATTAGCAAAACCAGTTGTAGGAATATCTACTCCATTATTTAGTAATAGTTGTAAAGAGTAAAGCTTATCTCTTGATTGAGCAATGGCAGCAGCACTATTTAAACTAAAAACCTTAAGAGATTCGAAGTGTCTTGTTAAGGCACAACCATAATAAGTCATACTTGGACGAATACGTGGAATTACAGCGTCAAAGTCATTTAATACTCTTCCTCCACGGTAATGGATCTCTGGTTGGTTAGCATCAAGTTTCATGTAGCAGTATTTTAAATTTAAGAAGTGCATTTCATGACCTCTTAATTCACCTGCTTCTATAATTCGTTTATTACTATATAATTCAGGATTACTTGCCAACAGACCAATGCGTAATCCTTTTTTTTCAGTAGCTGGTTTAGTATAATATTCTTCAAGTTTTTCGGCAGTAGGTTGACCTAATAAAAAGTGTTGTTCAGGATCTACTAATACTCTACCACTCATAGCTTCTCTTCCCAGTAACATACGGTAACCCATAGAATCGCGATTAGTAAGGGTTAGTTCTATTTCCCAAACACCTTCTCCTAAACTTAATTCTGTTTTAATTACATAACGAGATTCTCTTGTACCACTTGAACTTTTGACAATTCTTTTATCAATTACTTTAGACTCGCAATGAATAATTGTTTTTCCACTATTCTGTAGTGGATTAACATCAAATTTTACCCACTTCTCACCATCTTTTTCAAAAGGTACAATATTTACAGCGTGTAGGGCAGAAGTTTTTGCTCCTGAATCTATACGTGCTTTGATTGTTGGAATATTTAGGGTAGGAAATGAACACCATTCTTCGCTACCTACTATAACTTTGTTTAGCATAACAATTAATTTCTTTTGCGAATGTACTACATTAAAGATAATGCTTTTATTATCTAATATGAAATTTGTGTAAATAGAAGTCTTTTTATGATAAATAAAAGAGTAGAACGTTTTTTATTTTTGAATATCGAAAAAAAAGGTCGTTTTTAACTATAAAAACGACCTTTTTATCTAAAAGTATTTTCAACTTCTTTTTTGAACTATTACAGTAATGTTTGAGGAGTAACAGAAACAATCAAATCTTCTTTGTTTTCAGATAGTTTCATTTCTACCTTATCTCCAATTTTTAGATTTTCATTTACTATTTCCTCAGCTAAAGGATCTTCAATGTATTTTTGAATCGCTCTTTTTAGAGGTCTTGCACCATACTGTTTATCAAATCCTTTCTCAGCAATAAAATCTTTTGCATCATCAGATAAGATTAACTTGTATCCTAAATCATCAATACGTGAATACAGTTTCTGTAATTCGATGTCAATGATTAAATCAATGTCTTTGCGTTCTAAACTGTTGAACATAATAATGTCATCAATTCTATTTAAAAACTCTGGAGCAAATGCTTTTTTCAAAGCGCTTTCAATTACTCCTTTTGAATTTTGATCTACTTGTTCTTTGCGAGCTTGTGTACCAAAACCAACACCTTGTCCAAAATCCTTTAATTGACGAGCTCCAATATTTGAAGTCATAATAATGATTGTGTTTCTAAAATCAATTTTACGACCTAAACTATCAGTTAAATAACCATCATCTAATACTTGCAGCAACATGTTGAAAATATCAGGATGTGCTTTTTCAATTTCATCAAATAAAACAACACTATAAGGTTTGCGTCTAATTTTCTCAGTTAATTGACCACCTTCTTCGTATCCAACGTATCCTGGAGGAGCGCCAACTAAACGTGAAACAGCAAATTTTTCCATATACTCACTCATATCAATACGAATAAGAGCATCTTCAGAGTCAAACATCTCTTTGGCTATTACTTTAGCTAATTGCGTTTTTCCTACTCCAGTTTGTCCTAAGAAAATAAATGAACCAATAGGTCTATTTGGGTCTTTTAACCCAGCTCTATTTCTTTGGATTGCTTTTGCTATTTTATTTACAGCCTCGTCTTGGCCTATTACTTTCCCTTTAATTAATTGAGGAAGATTAGCTAATTTAGTTGTTTCCTTTTCAGCAATTCTGTTGACAGGAATACTGGTCATCATAGATACAACATCAGCAACATTATCTTCTGTAACAACAATTCTGTTGTCTTTTACCTCTTTTTCCCATTCTTCTTGAGCAACAGCTAAATCTTTTTCAATTTGCTTTTCATCATCCCTTAAACGAGCAGCCTCTTCATATTTTTGCTTTTGCACCATCTCATTTTTTTCCTCTTTACATTGTTCAAGCTTTTGTTCAAGCTCAATAATGTTTTGTGGAACATTGATATTGGTAATATGTACACGAGAACCAACTTCATCCATAGCATCAATAGCTTTGTCTGGTAAAAAACGATCAGACATATAGCGATTTGTTAGTTTTACACAAGCTTCTATAGCTGCAGGTGTATATTCTACATTGTGATGACTCTCATATTTGTCTTTAATGTTATTTAAAATTGTAATAGTTTCTTCTACTGATGTAGGTTCCACAATTACTTTTTGGAAACGACGTTCTAAAGCCCCATCTTTTTCAATATGTTGTCTAAATTCATCAAGTGTTGTAGCACCAATACATTGGATTTCACCTCTTGCTAAAGCAGGTTTAAACATATTTGATGCATCTAAAGAGCCTGTAGCTCCTCCTGCGCCAACAATTGTGTGAATTTCATCTATAAATAATATGATGTCTTGGTTTTTCTCCAATTCATTCATAACAGCTTTCATGCGTTCTTCAAATTGTCCTCTGTATTTAGTTCCAGCTACTAAACTGGCTAAGTCCAAAGTAACAACACGTTTGTTGAAAAGAATACGAGAAACTTTTTTCTCAACAATTCTCAATGCCAAGCCTTCTGCAATAGCAGATTTACCTACACCAGGTTCTCCAATTAATAGAGGATTGTTCTTTTTTCTACGACTTAAGATTTGAGATACACGTTCAATTTCTTTCTCACGACCAACGACAGGATCTAACTTGCCGTTTTCTGCCATCTCTGTTAAATCTCTACCAAAATTATCAAGAACAGGTGTTTTACTTCTTTTGTTTGATTTTGTGGCTTGTGTGTCAGATTTCTCAGTCTCTTGACTGTCATTATGTCCTGATTCATCGAAAGTTTCTGCTTTTGGCGTACTAAATAGTTCATCGTTTTTTAAGATATCACTATCTAATTCCAAGTATTTTTCTTTTACAACATCATAATCTACACGCATCTTATTTAGAATTTGAGTTACAGGGTCATCACTGTTTTTTAGCATGCATAAAAGCAAGTGTGCTGTGTTGATTTCTGAACTCTTAAATAGTTTTACTTCCAAATAAGTTAGTCTAAGCGCACGTTCTGCTTGCTTAGTTAAATGCAATGAAGCCTTGTCGTTTATAGTTGTAGGCTCTTGACTTTTCGGTGTTAAGCCTTCTAATTTATGACGTAAGAAATTTATATCAATCTCTAAGTGATGTAATATATTTGCTGCTTCACCTTGATCAACTCTCAATAAAGCTAATAAAAGATGCTCTGTACCAATAAAGTCGTGCCCTAAACGTTGTGCCTCATCTTTACTGTAAGAGATTACATCTTTTACATCTTGTGAAAAATTATCGTCCATTTTAATACAATTAAAGGTGAATATTTAAACTCTAAGTTATACTTGTCAAAAAGCATACCTACACATAACGTGTCATAGCTAAGTGACAAAAAAAAACGGATATAAAAAAATTTTATGACATGCTTTTTTAAATTATTTCTACATAGTAGTAATAAGTATAAGGAGTTATTTGATTAGAGAATATCATAGTGAAAAGGGCAGTATTTAGAATGATTGATTATCATTTGTTTATATTATGAGAGTAAATAGAAAAATAAACACTGTTAATTCTATTTAGTTGACTTGTATTTATTGATGTACTTCACAAAGGGATCTGCTATCAGAACAGTTTTTAAAGAGTACTTTTGTTTCAAATAAATTGGGTAGTCTAATTTTTAAGAGAACGAAAGAGAAAATATTCGCAATTCTTATTAAATGTGTATCTCATAAAAAGGAAAGAAAATTACTCTTTATCAATTCTTTTATGTATGAATTAAATTACAAGAAGAGTACGGAAGACTCACTTGTGTTTTTGGTATCTTTTTTTTCTAAAAAACTTGTACAAAAAACGCGAAATAGTAGGAGTATTGCTATCTATTACGGGATAAAAAGCGTATATTAGCGCGTTTAATATTTGAGAATTTTTAATTTATATACTTATGTCTGAAGGAGAAAAGTTGATTCCTATTAACATTGAGGAGCAAATGAAATCCGCATACATTGATTATTCAATGTCTGTAATTGTATCGAGAGCGCTTCCAGATGTTAGAGATGGCTTAAAACCTGTTCATCGAAGAGTATTGTTCGGAATGTATGAGCTTGGCGTTATGGCTAATAGAGCACATAAAAAGTCAGCGAGAATTGTAGGGGAAGTTCTTGGTAAGTATCACCCACACGGAGATACATCAGTTTATGATGCAATGGTACGTATGGCTCAAGATTGGAGTATGCGTTATTTATTGGTAGATGGTCAAGGTAACTTTGGATCTGTAGATGGTGATAGTCCGGCTGCAATGCGTTATACTGAAGCAAGAATGAAGAAATTATCGGAAGATATTCTTGCGGATATTGATAAAGAAACGGTTGACTTCCAATTAAACTTTGATGATACATTGGAAGAACCAAAAGTAATGCCTACAAGGATACCTACTTTATTAGTAAATGGTGCGTCTGGTATTGCTGTAGGGATGGCTACAAATATGGCTCCTCATAATTTATCTGAAGTAATTGATGGTACATTAGCTTATATTGATAATAATGATATTGAAATCGATGAGTTGATGAACTACATCAAAGCTCCAGATTTCCCAACAGGAGGTGTAATATATGGTTATGAAGGAGTAAGAGAGGCTTTCAAAACAGGTAGAGGACGTGTAGTAATGCGTGCTAAAGCAAGTTTTGAAGAAGTTGATGGAAGAGAATGCATTATTGTAACAGAGATTCCTTATCAAGTAAATAAGGCAGAAATGATTAAAAAGACTGCCGATGCAATAAATGATAAGAAAATCGAAGGTATTGCTACCATTCGTGATGAATCAGATAGAAAAGGAATGCGTATCGTTTATATTCTTAAAAGAGATGCCGTTCCAAATATTGTATTAAATACATTGTATAAATATACACAGTTACAGTCTTCGTTTAGTGTAAATAATATTGCATTAGTTAACGGACGTCCACAAATGTTAGATTTAAAAGAATTAATCTATCATTTTGTTGAACATAGACATGATGTTGTAACGCGTAGAACTCAGTTCGAGTTAAGAAAAGCAGAAGAAAGAGCGCATATTTTAGAGGGATTAATCATTGCTTCTGATAATATTGACGAAGTTATTCGTATTATTCGTGGTTCAAGTAATGCTGATGAAGCAAGAACGAATTTAATTGAGCGATTTAAATTGTCTGAAATACAAGCACGTGCAATTGTAGAAATGCGTTTACGTCAATTAACAGGACTGGAGCAAGATAAATTACGTGCAGAGTATGAAGAAATAATGAAATTAATTAATCATTTAAAAGAGTTATTAGCAAGTAAAGAGCTAAGAATGAACTTGATTAAAGAGGAGTTAATTGAAGTAAAACAAAAGTATGGTGACGAGCGTCGTTCAGTAATTGAATATGCTGGAGGTGATGTAAGTATTACTGATTTAATTGCAGATGAGCAGGTAGTAATTACTATTTCTCATGCTGGTTATATTAAGCGTACACCACTTTCTGAATATAAAACACAAAATAGAGGAGGAGTAGGACAAAAATCTGCTGGTACAAGAGATCAAGATTTCTTAGAGCATATGTATGTGGCTACTAATCACCAATATATGTTGTTCTTTACTCAAAAAGGTAAGTGTTTCTGGATGAGAGTTTACGAAATTCCAGAAGGTAGTAAAACAAGTAAGGGACGTGCTATTCAGAACTTGATTAATATTGAAAATGACGATAAAGTAAAAGCATTTATTTGTACTCAGGATCTTAAAGATGAAGCGTACATCAATGAACACTTTGTGATTATGGCAACTAAGCAAGGTCAAGTGAAGAAAACACCTTTAGAACAATATTCTCGTCCACGTCAAAATGGTATTAATGCCATTACAATTAAAGAGGATGACGAACTATTAGAAGCAAAATTGACTGATGGTAAGAGCAAAGTGTTAATTGCACTTCGTTCAGGTAAGTTAGTTCGTTTCGATGAAGAGAAAACTCGTCCTATGGGAAGAACAGCTTCAGGAGTTAGAGGTATTACATTAGCTGATGAAAAAGATGAAGTAATCGGAATGGTATCTGTAAGTGATCTTGAAAGCGAAATCCTTGTAGTGTCTGAAAATGGTTATGGTAAGCGTTCTGCTTTAGATGAGTATCGCGAAACTAACCGTGGAGGTAAAGGAGTTAAAACAATGAATATTACTGACAAAACAGGTCTTTTAGTATCTATTAACGCTGTTACAGATGCGGATGATTTGATGATTATTAATAAGTCAGGATTAACTATTCGTTTAAAAGTTTCTGATTTAAGAGTTATGGGACGTGCTACTCAAGGAGTTCGTTTGATTAATATTAAAGGAAACGATTCTATTGCAGCTGTTTGTAAAGTAATGCGTGAAGATGATGAAGAAATAGAAGATACAGAAGCAGATTTATTTACTGATGTTGAAACTACAGACGATAATACTTCTACTGAAGCTGGACAAGATTTAGAATCACAAGATCAAGAATAAAGTAAACCATAAATTAAGTAAGAAAATGAATAATAAGCACATTTATTTGTTGGCTGCATTAATGATTTCAGGAGTTTCTATGGCTCAGAAAAAAGAGTTAAAAGCAGCAGAGAAAGCAGTTAAGAAAGGTGATGTAGTAGAAGCAAAAGCTGCATTAAAAACTGTAGAAGCTGTTTTAGCTAATGCTTCTGATGCAGAAAAAGCACAATATTACGCATTACAAGGTAATTTAGCTTTTGCTCAAATTGAGAAAAACCAAGAGTTCGATGACAACGTTGATGCTATTATTGAGGCACACAAAAACCTTAGAAAAGTTGAAACTAACAAAGGAAGTAAATTGTTGAAAGTAGCTGACGAAGAAATGAGTGTTGTTTCTTCTAAAGTTGTAAATAAAGCAATTGAATATAATAATGCTAAAAACTATAAAGGAGCTACAAAACGTTTCAACCAAGCGTATTTAATGCAACCAAAAGATACAGTGTATTTATATTACGCTGCATCTACAGCAATTAGTTCAAAAGATTATGGTACAGCTTCTGATTACTATAAAAAACTAATTGATTTAGGGTATAATGGTAATGAGTCATACTATACAGCAGTTGAAAAAACTTCAGGAGAGAGTCAAAACTTCGGAAAAGATTCAAAGATGCGTGACTTAATGGTAAAACAAGGAACTCATAAAGATCCTAAGTTTGTAAAAGAAGAGTCTAAGCGTCCTGAAATATTCAAAAACTTAGTTTTCTTATACAACCAAGAAGGTAAAACTGCTGAAGTAGAGAAAATGATTGTGGAAGCAAGAAAAGTTAATCCAAATGATATGAACTTATTATTAACGCATATGGACTTATATTTAAAGTCTAATAATATGGGGAAATATGAGGAATTAGCAAAAGAAGCATTAGCTAAAAACCCTAATGATGATGTATTGTTGTACAATTTAGGAGTTACAAGTTACCAAGCTGGTAAATATGATGATGCTAAGAAATATTATGAGCAAGCAATTCGTATCAATCCAAAATCAGAGAATGCTTATTTGAATATGGCTTTCTTGAAATTACAACCAGACGAAGATATTACTAATAAAATGAACAAATTAGGAATGTCTGCTGCGGATAACAAGAAATACGAAGCATTCCAAAAACAAAAACATGCAATCTATCGCGATGCAATGAATGATTTAGAGAAAGTGATTTCGATTAACCCAAATAACCAAGAGGCTATTCAAACACTTAGAAATATCTATCGTGCATTAGAAATGAACGATAAATTAAAAGCTTTAGATGCTAAAAAATAAGTAGTAGTACTATATAAAAAAGATGTTATCATTAGATAACATCTTTTTTTTGTTCTTTTAATTAGAAAGATTGCCTTATGATATCAAAAAAAAGACACTTTTTAAAAGTGTCTTTTTTTATATTATTTAACGATTGTTTGTGTTCTATCTGGACCTACAGAAACAATTTTAATAGGCACTTCAAGTTCATTTTCTATAAACTCAATGTACTCCTTAAGTTCTGCTGGTAGTTCATCATAAGATGTCATACCTGTTAAATCAGCTTTCCATCCTTTTTTCTCTACATATACAGGCTCTACATTCTCAGGTTCGATATTGTAAGGTAGGTAGTCGATTACTTCTCCGTTGTATTTGTATTTTGTACAAACTTTTAAAGTATCAAATCCTGATAATACATCACCTTTCATCATATAAAGTTCTGTAACTCCATTTACTTGTACAGCATATTTTAAAGCTACAAGATCCAACCATCCACAACGTCTTGCACGTCCTGTTACTGAACCAAATTCACGACCAACTTCAGCCATTGTAGCACCGATTTCATCGTTTAATTCAGTAGGGAATGGTCCACTACCAACTCGTGTTGTATATGCTTTAAAAATACCAAATACATTTTTTACTTTGTTTGGTGCAATTCCTAAACCTGTACATGCACCTGCAGCAGTTGTATTTGATGAAGTAACAAAAGGATAAGTTCCAAAGTCAATATCTAACAAAGATCCTTGTGCTCCTTCTGCCAATATTGATTTACCTTCTTTCATTGCTTTTGCAAAGAATTCTTCACTATCAATGAATGTAAGTTTTTTTAATTGTTCTACAGCCATAAAGAATTCATCTTCCATTTCTTTAAGGTTGTATTGCATATCCACATCGTGAAATTTTATCATTGCCTCGTGTTTGTCAGCTAAGCTGCGGTAACGTTCAGCAAAATCAGCTAATTCAATATCACCAACTCTTAATCCATTTCTACCAGTTTTATCCATATAAGTTGGACCAATACCTTTTAAAGTAGAACCGATTTTTGCTTTTCCTTTAGCAGCTTCAGATGCAGCATCAAGTAAGCGGTGAGTAGGTAAAATTAAATGTGCTTTTCTTGAAATTAAAAGTTTTGAGAAAACATCGATATTGAATTTCTCTAATCCTTCAATTTCTTTCATAAAAACAACAGGGTCAATCACAACGCCATTTCCAATTACGTTTACTGCATTTTTGTGAAATATACCAGAAGGAATTGTGCGTAATACGTGTTTGATCCCATCAAATTCTAAGGTATGTCCTGCATTAGGACCTCCTTGGAAGCGTGCAATGATGTCGTATTTTGAAGTTAAAACGTCAACGATTTTACCTTTACCTTCATCTCCCCATTGTAAGCCAAGTAGTAAGTCTACTGTCATTATTTGTGTTGTTAAAAAGTTTGAAATTAGTTGTTATCTACAGAATCTTCTGTATTTTCTGCTTTTCTTGTTGCATAAAAATACAAAGAATGATTGTGGATTTCTATATTGAAAATATCTTCAATTGTCTTCTTGATTGTTTGAATACGAGGGTCACAAAACTCGATAATTTCACCAGTATCTGTAAGAATAATGTGGTCGTGTTGCTTGTCAAAATAAGACTTCTCATATTGTGCTTGATTTTGTCCCATTTGATGCTTTCTTACTAAACCACATTCTAATAAGATTTCTATTGTATTATAAAGCGTAGCTCTACTTACGCGATAGTTTTTATTTTTCATTTTGATATACAAAGATTCGATATCAAAGTGCTCTTCACTATCATATATTTCTTGTAGAATGGCAAAACGCTCTGGTGTTTTACGGTGTCCTCTTTCTTCTAAAAACTTCGTAAAGACGTTTTTTACTGTTTCTTGATTGTTTTCGCTCTCCATAACTTTATACTAAGGTGCAAATATAGTAGTATTTTCTATTGAATTAAAAAGAAAAGTCGATTGTTGTCCAATCATTTTCTTTATTTATAATTATTACATTTTTTATGATGGGTTTACTCGTGTTACTTTTTCAACCCCTTCTATTTTCTTGATATTTAAAATCATACGTTTCAAAATATCATTATTTGGAACAATTACTGTGATTGATCCTTTAAAGATCCCCGCATTCTCACTTAGTGATATACTGCGAATGTTTACAGCCTTACTTTCCATAATGATTTTTGTAATCTCAGTTGTTAATCCTGCCGAATCTAATCCTGTAATATTGATTGTTGCTTCAAAGTTTAAATCTGTTGAAGAGTTAACCCAATAAGCTGGCATTACACGATATGCATAGTTAGAACGCATGCTTATAGCATTTGGACAGTCTAATTTATGAACCTTTATTCCTTCATTGATTGTTACAAAACCAAAAACATCATCTCCTGGTATAGGATTACAACAAGTTGCCAGTTTATAATCAAGCTTTTCTTTGTCTTTTCCAAATACTAAAAGATCTACTGATTTATGATCAGGATCATCTACTGCAACAGTAGGTGATGGGGCACGTTTAATCGTCTTTTTAAAGAAGTTGAACAACATATTATTTCTGTTGGCAGCAAATTCTTTTAATTGACTATTTTCAATAATTCCAGCTCCAATGCGATAGAATAAGTCTTGACTTGTTTTTAACTTGAAGTGACTCACCATTTCATTGACTACCTTCTCATCTAAGTTAATTTTTAGATGTTTCAGTTTTCGGATTAACTGCTCTTTACCATCATCTGCAATTTTTTTCGTATTGTCATTTAAAGCACTTTTAATTTTATTGCGCGCTTTAGATGTTGTAACGTATTCCAACCAGCTGGTGCTTGGCTTTTTATTTTCAGATGTAATTATTTCTACCTGATCTCCACTGTTTAAAACATAGTTTAGAGGTACTAACTTACCATTTACACGAGTTCCCCTTGTTCTTAATCCTACCTCTGAGTGGATGGAGAAAGCAAAGTCTAAGGCAGTAGCTCCTTTAGGCAGCGATTTAATCTCACCTTTAGGCGTAAAGATGTATATTTCTTTAGAGTACAGACTTAATTTGAAATCTTCAACAAAGTCTACAGCATCTGTTTCTGTATTCTCAAGCGCCTCTTTTAACTGATTCAACCATTTGTCTAAGCTATTTTCTTCTGTAACGCCTTGTTTGTATTTGTAGTGAGCAGCATATCCTTTTTCAGCTATTTCGTCCATGCGTTCACTGCGAATCTGTATTTCCACCCAACGCCCTTTAGGGCCCATTACTGTAATGTGTAATGCTTCATATCCCGTAGATTTAGGGGAAGAAATCCAATCGCGCAAACGACTTGGGCTGGGACGAAAATGATCCGTTACAATAGAATAAATCTTCCACGCCAAAAACTTCTCGTCGTGTGGATCAGCTTTGTAAATAATGCGCAGCGCAAATTTGTCGTACACTTCGTCAAAAGTAACGTTCTGCGTTTTCATTTTACGGCGAATAGAGTAAATAGACTTAGGTCTTCCTTTCATAGAATACTCTATTTGCTCTTCGTCAAGGGATTGTTTCAGTATATCAGTTACACTTTTGATGTATTCTTCTTGTTCCTCTTTTGTTTCTTTCATGCGGTTTAGGATATCCGCATATACACGAGGTTCAGTATATTTTAAACCAAGGTCCTCTAATTTAGTTTTGATGTTAAATAAGCCTAATCTGTGTGCCAGTGGAGCATAGATATACAACGTTTCTGATGCAATCTTTGCCTGCTTGTAATCCACCATACTGTCCATCGTTTGCATATTGTGCAAACGATCAGCAATCTTGATCAGAATTACGCGTACGTCGTCATTTAAGGTTAATAACATTTTGCGATAATTCTCCGCCTGCATTGAGATATGTGGATCTGGTTCCAATGTAGCCATCTTTGTTAATCCCTCAACAATTTTAGCAATCTTTGGATTAAACCACTCTTCAATTTGTTTTACAGTTATATCTGTATCTTCTACAACATCATGCATTAGGGCAGCAGCAATAGACGTTGCGCCCAAACCAATTTCTGAGGCAACAATTTTTGCAACTGCTATAGGGTGAAATATATAGGCCTCTCCTGATTTTCTACGTTGAGGTCTATGTGCTTCTACAGCGACATCAAATGCTTTGCGTATAAGTTTTTTGTCATCATCACTCAAGGTCTGATAACTGATTTTTAGCAATTCTTTGTACTCTTTGGCAATGGCTTTATTTTCTAATTCAATCTCTTCCGCTGTCATATATATTCTTAATTAGATGTCTTCTAAATGTATGCTTTTTTACGAAATTATACAAACAAATATACAGCCTTAGTACGTTAAAAAAGCAAGTAGAATGGGAATATTTGCTTATAGCCGAATAGAAAATAACTATTTATTACAAAATGTCTTTTAGTTAGTCTTAATACTTCTAAATAAAGGAATAAATGCGACTTTTGAAGGAAAGGAAAGAGCTGTATTATACTTTTAGACATAAAAAAACGGTTACCTGATGAAGATAACCGTTGATATTTTTCTTTATTGAATTAAAAAACAAAGAATACTCCTGCAGATAGTTCCATATAACTACCAGGACCATTGCTCAAGTTCTTTTTACCCATTGCACTTAAGTTAAGACCAAATCGATTAACCAATAGGTCTCTGTTGTATTGTCCTGTACGGAAAAGCCCAGTATCAGACAACCAAATATTAACTCCACCACCTAAGTTGTAAGTAGCTTTGCTATCTCCATTGAAATTCATGTATCCAAATCCAGTTTCTACATAAGGATCAACGATAGGAATATTTAGTGCACCTCCTAAGCTATAAAGTATAGAAGCGTCTACAGAAAGCACATCAAACTTCTCTTTTACAGTTTCTCCATTCACTATTTGACCTACTTTTACTGTGTTTTTTACAGTAGCAAGTTTAAAACTTACATCGTGCCCAGCATAGTACTCCAAAGATAGTTTTGGCAAAGAAGCTGCATTAAGTTCATTAAAACTCGTCGGTTCTTTCGGACTATAGTTTGTGTCAATCATACTATATTGAAGGTTTACCTTCCAAGGGTATGTCCCTCTGTAACGATCATATTGATTATGTTGACCATACGTAAGTTGTGAAAGTGAAAACATCGTAGTAAGGATGAATAGTTTGGTTAGCAAGCTACGTTTTTTCATAATGAATTGTTTTGTTGTACTAAATGTTAAATAAACTTTAATGTTTTTCAAATATAAACCAAAAAAAATATTCTACAAGCTAAATTTTCA
Source organism: Flavobacteriaceae bacterium (assembly GCA_031277535.1). Lineage (GTDB taxonomy): Bacteria > Bacteroidota > Bacteroidia > Flavobacteriales > Flavobacteriaceae > Flavobacterium. The sequence continues at coordinate 58,188 of JAITMD010000001.1, read as the reverse complement.
AAGGATTACAAATTGATGGTGTTTTCTCCTTAATAAGACTCAAATCCTCTTTGTCTTTTAGCTTCAAATACTAAAATGGCTGCGGCTACAGACACATTCATCGAATCGATAACACCACTCATTGGAATTATAATATTTTGTGTGCTATTATCTCTCCATGCCTGTGTTAGTCCTGTTGCCTCTGTTCCAACAACAAAAGCTGTCGGTTGTGTATAATCTATCGTGTGATAAGATGTTGAATCTTGTAATGTGGCACAATAGATATTGATGTTCTTTTCTTTTAAAAACGCAATAATGCGCTCTGTAGTATCTACTGCTATCTGATTTGTAAAAACACATCCCACACTTGAACGTACAACATTAGGATTGTATATATCCGATTTTGGGTTAGCAATTATGACTGCATCTACTTTTGCCGCATCAGCAGTGCGCAATATAGCACCTATATTACCTGGTTTTTCTGTTGCCTCTGCAATCAGAATAAAAGGATTGTCAGATAGGTTTAAGTTTGCAAGAGATAGCTTTTTTACCTTTGCTACTGCAATCACTCCTTCTGTTGTATCTCTATAGGCCAACTTCTGGTAAACTTCTTTAGAAATACTAATCAAGTCTGTAGAAGTGGTAATATAGGGTGTTAATTCCTGTTCTGAAATGATTTCGTCTAAAAACAACAAGGTTGTCAATTCATATCCTCCCTTAGTTGCCAACTCTATTTCGCGCATTCCTTCTATCAAAAAAGTCCCCGTTTGCTTTCTTGTACGAGATTTTTCTTGTAATTGAATAAGTGATTTGATGGTTGGATTTTGTAGACTATCGATTCGTTTAAACATATTATAAAATGCCTTTGGCTTTGATTTGTAGATATTTATTGATGGTTTGTATAGACAAATCCTCTGGTTTTGTCAGTACAGATTGAATCCCATACTTTGTTAATTCGTTTACAATTAAACGTTTTTCAAAGGTAAATTTTTCTGCAATTACTTTGTCAAAAATATCATCTACGTTTTTTGCTGATTTAGAAGCTAACTTACTCAGTTCCGTATTTTCAAAGAACACAACTACCAATAAGTGATTTTTTGCCAAGGCTCTTAGGTAGGGTAGTTGTCTTTCTAAATTTGCCATTGCTTCAAAATTGGTAAACAAAATCAGCAAACTTCTATGCGTAATATGGTGCTTTACTTGGGCATACAAACGACTGTAATCACTTTCAAAAAAGTTAGTTTTTACATGATACAATTGCTCCATTATTTTGTGCAATTGTGTTTTCTTGTTTTCTGCTGGTAATTTGTTGTCTATGGTATTAGAGAAAGTCATCATCCCTACACGGTCATTCTTTTTCAAAATAACATTAGACAGCGCCAAAGTAGCATTAATAGCATAGTCTAATAGGCTCAATCCATCAAAAGGCATTTGCATAGCTCTTCCTTTATCAATCAAGCAGTATATAGACTGGGTGTTTTCATCCTGAAATTGATTAACCATCAACTCCTGTTTTTTTGCTGTAGCTTTCCAGTTTATCGTACGAATATCATCGCCAATGACGTATTCTTTGATTTGTTCAAATTCTGTTGTGTTTCCGATTTTTCTAATCTTTTTTAATCCGTAGGCAAATTTGTTCTTCGAAAAGGCTATTAAATCGTACTTCTTCATTTGTATAAATGAAGGATAACAAGCTGTATTTGCTGCTTCAGCATACATGTATCTCTTTGAAATCAGTTGTAGCGGAGAAGATACGTAAATGTTTAACTTACCAAATTGATATACTCCTCTCTCTTTAGGTGATAAACTATATGTGATACTGCGTTGTTCTTTTGCTTTTAAGTGAAGTTGTATATTAAAATCCCTCTTTTGAAATTGAAAAGGAATCTCATCTATTATTTCACAGTGCAAGGCAAAGGCAGCTTTGTTTTTTAAGTCAATACCAATAGGATTGTTGTCTCCATTAGATAATTTCTCTGGCAAAATTCGATCTGCATGCAAATGGCTACTCTTAGCAAACAACAAGAGTATATCAACAATAATCAAAGCAGTAAACAAACCCAAAGCACCCCAAGCTACACGGTAAAGTAGGGGAAATACATAGCTACAGCCAAATAGAATAACAAGTATTCCAAAGCCATAAAATACGCGTTGCTTTAAATAGAGTTGTTTGAAAAATTGAATCATACGAATTTTCTCTTAACGTGGTATATCTATCGATTCCACAATTTGGTGGATAATATCATTGCTTGTCAAACCTTCCATTTCTCTTTCTGGAGAAACAATAATACGGTGTGTTAATACAGGTATAGCAGCTTCTTTAATGTCTTCTGGTGTTACAAAATCTCTGTTGTTAATTGCCGCAAATCCTTTTGCCGCATTTAATATAGCGATAGACGCACGTGGAGATGCTCCTAAGTACAACAATGCATTGTTACGCGTATCTGCTACTATTTTAGCAATGTATTCGATCAGGTTCGCTTCAACAACAACGTTCTTAATCAAGTGTTGAAACGATATAATTTCAGCAGGGGTAAGTATTTTGTTTATCTGATCTATTTTCTTTTTGTTCAAAAGGGCATGTTCTTGTTGTAAGATGCTTACTTCTTCTTCTAATGATGGATACTCAATTGATATTTTGAATAAGAAACGGTCAAGTTGTGCTTCTGGCAAACGATAAGTTCCTTCTTGTTCAATTGGGTTTTGTGTTGCTATAACTAAGAAAGGCTCACTCATAGGGTATGTTTTTCCGTCAATTGTAATCTGACGTTCTTCCATTACCTCAAACAAGGCAGCTTGTGTTTTGGCAGGTGCACGGTTAATCTCATCAATTAAAACTAAATTAGAGAAGATAGGTCCTGGTTTAAACTCGAAATTAGAGGTTTGCATATTAAATACAGAAGTCCCCAAAATATCCGAAGGCATTAAGTCTGGAGTAAACTGAATACGGCTAAAATCCATAGATATAGTTTGTGCCAATAGTTTTGCAGATAGTGTTTTGGCTACTCCAGGTACTCCTTCTAATAAGATATGCCCATTGGCCAACAAAGCAACAAGTAATTGATCAATTGTCTTGTTTTGACCAATAATTACTTTGTGTATTTCATTTCGTATTTCGTTTATTCTTTGTTGTAGCAAGCTCAAGTCTAAACGAGATTCAAAGTGCAAGTTCTTTTGTTGTGGTGCTTGTTCTGTTACTTGTTCTTCTACAGTTGCTACGGGTTGTTCCACTATTTGTTCTTCTACAGCTGCTATGGGTTGTTCCACTGCCTGTTGTTCTGTTTGTTCTACATCTTTTCCTGGTAAAGGAGGAGGAGTATGACCGTTAGTATGCTGTGACATATTGTTTTGTGGTTGTTCTGGAGTGTTATCTATTTCCATATGTTGTATTCTTTTTATTAGTCAATTATTTTTTCTATTATTTTATTTATTTTAATCAGATTCTCCTCATTTGCTATTTTCGGATAAGCTCTAAATCGTTCTACAAAAGTTACAAAGGCTTCAATGTCTTCTTTGGACTTACCTGATTTTCTCTGGTATAGATGCACAAATTTTTCATCTAATACCATTGTATCTATGTAGTACACACGTCTCATTTTTTCTAAGGTATAGATAATACTTTTGTGGATAATATCTTCATAGTCCTTGTAGTTGATGTATAAATTTGAAACAGTACGTGTAAATTGTACCGTTGTATTCTCCAATGGTTTGATAATTGGTATAATGCGCTGCTTGCGTTTTGCATGAAACAAACTAAACAAGACTACCGAGATTAAGAATAAATACCAAGCCCATCGCAGCGAATCGTTTTGTAAGATGTAACGAAACATAGATTGCGATTCTTGTTCTTCGTTGTCTTCTATATTCGTTTTTAGGTACGTTGGCAAATCTTTCAAATAGCTCAATACACCCTCAACATACAAATGATTATTACTATTTAAAAGGTTGATGTTTGCAAAGGCAGAAGGATCTGTATGAATATAAAAGTATCCCTTACCATAGGCAGCTCTTACAAAGTTGGGAAACTTTTGACCTTTATATATTCCATATCCCAATACTTCTATTTTGTTGCGTAAACTATCTGGAATAAATAAAGCCGTGTTAGAACTTTGAGAGATTGTAAAATTAGCATTCGAAAGTTTCGTATTTGTCAAGGACACTTGTATTGTATCATTGTTTATGCTTTCTTGTTCGTCCATATGTCCTTGTATATTAACAATATTCAATACATCCGAATCATAGAACATATTTCCGATGACAAAAGCATTGTTTCCTTGAGCTACAAAATCTTTATAGTTGGGAACTAATGAACTATAATCGTCAATGTAGTTTTCAATAATTAATAGGTTTTTTGGTCCCGTTTTTTGCTTAATCAGCGTGTCCAACAATTGATAGGTTGATAAGTTTTTTCTTATAACTTTCTGTTTTGTTAGACGCAAACTGTCAATTTCTTGATTTAACACATACAAACCTAAGGGGCTCTTGCTATTTACTTCGTAAGAGGGGGACCAGTTAATAGGTTTTTTTCTGTTGGTTTCAACTATAAATATAAAACCAACAATCAATGCTATAAAGAAGAGGTATTTCTTGTATAAATTATTCATTGTTACGCGGTTTTATGATAGTTTCAAATGATGTTTTTGCTTTACTGTATTCTTCAATACCTATGCTGTGTTCTCCATACCAAATGTTGTTGTAGATGTAAGACAAATACTCAAAATCTGCTTTTACTGTTGCATTCGTTATTTCGCGTAGGTAGTCTGAATTGGTTTTTTCCAAATGCCATTTAATATGTCCTTTCTCTTGCAGTTGTTGTAACAGCCACAAGTAGTAATAACGAATGATTAAACGATAGTTTTTGGTTTGCTCTGTTTCTTCAATAAGTATAGGGAAGTTTACCTTGTCTAAGTTTTTTTCTATTTCATCTATTTCAATAACAACTCCTTTTGGCTTACGTCTAAAGAACCATTGTAGATCTTTTTGCAAATAAGCACGTACAAGAAAATAGATAAACGCAACCACTACAAGATAACCGCCTATTTCAAGGATATTATAAATATCTTTAGTTGTTTTATGGTCAGTTTTAAATTGACGGAAAAAGTTGTCAAGTACTTTTTGTAGCCATTCTTTAAACGTTTGCCAAGCAGATTTACTTTGATTTTCTTCATAGTTAAACGCATCGTCGCTTAGGTATTTCTTTTTAAACCCTGCAACAAATTTTTTGTTAACCAAAGTAGTATCTGTGTCAACAGTGTATGCCTTTTTAGCCTTTAATTGTTCTATTAAGGCAGCATTGTAATCAAATAGTCTTGCGTTTGCTATACTATCATTTTGAATAGTAGATTCTTCGTCTTCTACGTACTCTTCCTCATCGTCATACTCTTCCTCATCCGTTTGAGAGGAAGTCGTTTCTGTTTGTTCCGTATGTTTTTCTGTAGTTTGAGCTATGGAATGAGAGACACAACCAAACAACAGAAATAAAATAAATAGTTGTACTTTATTCATTGTTTTGCCCTATAGTTTCGATGTCCAACATTGATTGATAACTTTCCAAGTGCTCTCTTGAACTAAAATAAACTAATCCCTGATTGACCAAGAAGATAGTGTATAGGGTAAAAGAAACAACACTTGCTATAATTAAGGATAGTGCTATAATCACTTTATAGAATCCCATTTCCGAAATTTCGTATTCGCTAAGTGATGAGGTAAAGAAACCGAAGATATAAAGTATTCTTGGCAATATAGATGTCAAATATCCTAAGGCTTGCATAATAAACATCAAGATAAAACTATTTCCCAAGATACCCCAGAAATCAACTTTAATCAATTGAAAAGCTGTTTGATACGATGTAAAGAACGCTTGTTTTCGAATCACATATTCATAGTAGGCTATGGCTACAACGGATGCGCTAAATGGCCCAATTAATAATAACATAGGGATTCCAACAATTAAAAAAATCAAAATAGCAGACAAACTAAAGGCAATTGCCACAACAGGGCCTACAATTAAAATAGTCAAGAGAAAGAAGCTAAATCCTCGTCTTATATTTGCTTTTATTTGTTTGCTAAAGCCTTTTATATCCTTGTTTTTTTCTGGTTGAGCTACCATATTGTTTAAGTATATCACCGGAAAAGTAAATATATTGATAGAGATCAATATTGATACAATAACAATAACAATAACCAATACGAACGTGATACCAAAATTGTTGTTAATCATACTGTCTATTTTATCGCCTTCCATAGAAGTAGCCGAGTCATAAAACATATCAAACAAAAAGTACGTCAATAGGATTAAAAGGATAAAATATCCCCCGCAAAGCTTCATAAAGTTTTGAAAGAATAGTTTGCCTTCTGATTTTAAAAACGCAAAAGTATCGTTGAGGTATTCCCCAAAGTTCCGTCTTTTAAATATCGTAATTTTATTATTTTCCATCTACAATTTTATTTTTAAGTTGTTTAGCTACCTTGAAAGGATAGATAAAAAAGTAGTAAACAATAAGCCCCAGTGTACCAAAAATAATGATGTAGTTGATTACATCTGGCATAGACTTGGCATATCTTGTTACATAGCCCTCTATAAAACCTGCAAAAACAGTAAAGGGAATTGTAGCAATGTATATTTTTAATCCTGTAGTAAAACCTGTTTTAAAACTGTTGATGCGAGAGAATGTTTTTGGAAATAAGATGCTACTTCCCAAAACAAAACCTGCAAATCCTTCCAATACCATACCTGTGATTTCCATGGCACCATGTAGCCATATGCCTCTAAAACTATCCATAAAAGCGTTTTCTTGGATAAATAGGTATTGAAAAGCCCCCAGCATAATACCGTTGTACACCATATAAAGCAGTGTACCCACTCCTAAGAATATTCCTAAAATAAAGAAGTTAAGTCCTACCATCAAGTTGTTAAAGGTAATGCTGATAAAACTACCCCAGTTGCTACCAGATTGATAGATTGCCATTGGATCTCCTTTTTTGATGTTTTCCAAGGTAGTATCTACATAATAATCTCCTAAAATAAGACGAATAAAACCAAGGTCGTTTGCTGCTGACAAAAAACCAATACTTACAATAAGTAGAAAGATTGCCACTGCAAAAAACAAGTGATTTCGATATTGATAAACCAATAGAGGTACTTCTGTTTTGAAGAAATATACAAAGCGGTTTTGCTCTATTCGTTTTGTTTTGTAAATTTTTTGGTAAGTTTGTATGCTTAATTGATTGAGATATTGTGTAACTTTACTTTTAGGATAAAAGGATTGTGCATACGATAAATCATTCATTATCTGCAAGTACATATTAGCAAGATAGTCTGGAGTCTGTAGACGATTGTTGTAAACAACATCCTCATACTCTACCCACTTGGATTTATTCTGTTTAATAAAGGCAATTTCACGCATTAATAAAGCAATATTTTTATGGCTAATTTAACAATTAATACAACACAAAACATAAAAATTGAATTTAAAAGAGCATCTCTTGGCGAAAGGATATTAGCCAGTATGCTGGATTTTCTTTTTGTTATGATGTATGCTATTATGATGGCTTTTGCTTTATTTGAAGCCTCTTTTATGAAAAATAATACGTTGGATAGATGGTCAGAAGGTGCTATTTGGATCGTTATTATGCTTCCTGCCATTTTTTATTCTTTCGCTTGTGAGAGTATTTTTCACGGCGTAACTATCGGAAAGAAAATCATGCGTATTAAGGTGATTAAAATAGATGGATACGAAGCTTCTATTGTTGATTACTTTGCTCGTTGGGCTATGCGTATTATAGATATTTCATCTTGTACAGGTGTTATCGGCATTTTGTCTGTTGCCTTTTCAGAAAAAGGACAGCGCTTAGGGGATATTGTAGCGGGTACAGCTGTAATCTCCGTAAAAGAGAGAATCCCATTGTCTGCTACTATATTTGAAGAGGTGTCTGTAGATTATGTACCGTTATTTCCACAAGTTGTTGTTTTGTCGGATAGAGATATCCAAATTATAAAAGATGCTTTGAACAATGCAAAGCGCAACAAAGACTTTAAACTATTGGTTCATTTGTGCAAAAAGGTTGAGTCTGTTTTAAAAGTTAATCGCCAAGAATACTCAGAACTTGGTTTTATAGAGGCTGTTTTACAAGACTACAATTATTTGACAGCAAGATTTTAATTTGTTTACTTATATATGATGTTTAATTTTTTCGAGATCTTAGATTTACTCGGAACAATGGCTTTCGCTATATCAGGAGCGTTAGCGGGGAGGGAGAGACGTTTGGATTTATTTGGTTTAACTATCTTGGCATTTGCCACAGCTATTGGTGGAGGTACAGTGCGGGATATGATGATTGGGGCTACGCCAGTAACTTGGCTAAAAGATTTGACCTATTTTTATACGATACTGATAGGGGTAGCCATGGCTTTAGTATTTTATAAGAAGTTCAATTTTTTGAGGTACTCTTTGTTTTTATTTGATACCATTGGTTTGGCTGTATTTACATTGATTGGAATTGAAAAAGGAATGAATGTAGGATTGCACCCTGTTATCTGTGTAACATTAGGAACTATTACAGCAAGTTTTGGAGGAGTTATTCGCGATATTCTGGCTAATAAAGTGCCAATTATCTTTAAACAAGAAATATACGCTACCGCTTGTATAGCAGGAGGAATAATGTACTATATGCTACACCACTTCCAATTGAGCAAAGATATCTTGTACATTGGTACAGCTGGAATTATAATTGTTATTCGCGTTTTGGCTGTTCGTTACAAATGGAGTTTGCCATTTGCTAATGTATAGCACATAAAACACAACAAAGAGGTGTTTGAGAATTACAACAAATAATAGAAACGCAAAACTACATTGTTTTGCGTTTTTTTATGGTCAATTTTTATAGGTAGCTGCATCAAGTAGAGTGGGTGTATAGTAGAAAAATAAGATGCTACACAAGTGAACTACTCGTCTAAAAATAAGTACTTTTATTTTTCTTTTTAGTGCACTTTAGCACTGTATTTTATTGTTTCTCTTCTGTAAGTATCGTTATTTTTTTTGTTTTTGAGCTTTATTTCTTCCAATTAGCGACTTTATATCAAAAAAAATATAATTTTTTTTAAAAGCGTTTTTATTTAGTTTGTTGATTATCAATTGTTTGTTTTGATTTTACTATAAACTGAGCTTGAGTTAATACCTGTTTTAACCCTTGTTTTTATTGGTTTTGTTAGGAGATGGTTGGACAATGCGTGGACAATACCTCGTATATAGTGGACTGGAACTGTTGTTTGTCGAACAATTGTTCTCTTATTGATCAGGTACTGTCCTTTGATTAGTTAGTAAAACTTTGGTAAAATAGAATGTAAATGACTAAAAAGTTCCTTTGATATTCTTCATTTTTTAATGCTATTTTGATGGATAGTAGGTGTGGTCTACACTGAAAAAATAAAACGATTATTTGAATGGTTAAATAATTGTATTTGAGTGATTTATAAATTTGTAGGTATAAAAATATAAATCATGGCAGAGATTAAAGAAGGTATTTTAGGAGGAATACATGGCAAACTGGGACCAACTGTTGGATTTCAGTGGAGAGGGCGTTATTTTCTTCGCACGCGACCCCGAAAATCAAATAAACCTGCAACAGAAATGCAGAAAATACAACGGGATAAAATGGGATTGATTTCTACTTTTTCGAGTAAAATCAAGGATTTTGTGAATGGGCATTATCCTCCTGCTTTATTGAATGGAAAAATGGCTACTGGAAAAGAACAATTGATCTCGATGCTGATGAAGGATGGGATAGTGGTTATCGAAGGTGTTGCTTGTATTGATCTTGCATCTGTGTTGTTGTCTATTGGGAGTTTGTCTCCTGCTGTGATAAAGAAGGTGAGTAAGTTGAAAACGGGGCGTATAAAGGTTTTGTGGGACAATAGTATTACAAATGTATTAGCCAAAGCAACAGATCGCTTAACGATGGTGGCCTATAATGAAATGCTTAACGAGTTTGTGGAAATTGCATCTATCAGCAAGCGAGAGGATAAGTATGTTCACTTTGATTTGCCTGAAAAATGGAGAGATGGAAATATTCACTTTTGGAGTGTATGGAAATCTGCTGATGGGAAAAGGCATAGCACAAGTGCTTATCATGGCATTACAACAATGGGTGAGGAAGAAAGTGCGGTAGAGGAAGAGGTTGTGTCAGAGGAAAGCACAAAGGCTGTAGACAACACAAAGCAAAAGGATAATCAGTTGAAGGGGAGTGATGCTGTGCAACAAGAGGCCAGGGAAATTACTTTACCTGAGGAAAGCACAAAGGCTGTAGGCAACACAAAGCAAAAAGATAGTCAGTTGAAGGGTAGTGATGCTGCGCAACAAGAAGCCAAGGAAATTACTTTACCTGAGGAAAGCACAAAGGCTGTAGACAACACAAAGCAAAAGGATAGTCAGTTGAAGGGGAGTGATGCTGCGCAACAAGATGCCAAGGAGATTGCTTTACCTGAGGAAAGCATAAAGGCTGTAGGCAGCACAAAACAAAAGACTGATCGATTGAAGGGTAGTGATGCTGTGCAACAAGAAGCTAAGGAGATTACTTTACAAAAGAAGCAAGAACAATTGAAAGGTGTACCACAAACGTTGGATAGGGGGGATGAACCTCGATCTGTTTTGGAGGCATTGATGTATAGGAAAGAAACAGAGGAGCGGAGAGGAGATAAGACAAATGATATACCTTAGAGTTGTTTTACATTGCAACGCATTTGTGTGAGGTATGAGTAGTAAGCTGATACGTGGAGCAAAGAAATTGCTAAATGACTATAGGGAATAGTGGTGATGAGGTATTTTATAATTATGCGCTTGGGATAGATAAGAGAATAAAGGGATGATGGTTCTGGAGGTCGGTTGTGTTTTTTTTTGGGAGTTGAGGTTTACTCAAATAAGTGAGGTGTTTAATTTACTATTTCAATTTTGAACAATGCTTAAATAAAACTTGAGCAAATACTTTCTATTTAACTTATAGTAATAGAAGAGCATGGTTATAGTAGAGAAAAGAGAGAAGGTTTTAGGAAAGAATAGATAGGTTGTATAACGTAAAATAGTTAAAAATGTCTAAGAACTATATTATTTATTTTTTGTTTATAATCTCGTGATAGGAGAAAAAAGTTGATGAATTGAAAATTTTGTACGCACATTTATAATCGTTGAACACAGTAGATATTAAGTCAGAAGGAAAGGGATAAAGTGTTTTATGGATAGTTCAAAAAGGTGAGTAATCGCGTGGTTACTTGTGAAAAATAGAGAAATAATATTTTTAGGTTAACAACGGATTACATTTTGTTTCATTTAATTAGAAAGTACTTTTTGGGTATATTTTTTATAGTGAAACAATTTATATTCATAGGTAGTACTTTTAAAAAGAATGATTTTAATCAGTAAAAAGTATTGTTATGTGTAACTTGTTGAATATCATAGGTTTTATGTGTTTTCCTTTTACGTAAAACATAAAGAATTTGATTTTTTTTTTGCGCAAAGTATAAAAGGTTAGATACCCTTAGTACCAATTTATTGACCAAACTTTGTCTCACCAAAAAATAGGTTTGATTATGGATATAATTATGTATTATTTTTACTATTTAAGTTCTCATTTTGAAAACTTTTCCCCAGTAGTAAGATTCACAGTTTTATTGACAATGTTGTTAGGGGGATTATATATTATATCACTTTTAAAGATAGGGGTTGTTGCTTACAAAGCTAAAGTAGAAGAGAATCGTTATCAAAAAGTGAAAGATAAATATGAGCAAGCACTTTATCATTTGTTGCACACTGAAGAGGATAAGACAGCTTTGGAAATTGAAGCTTTTTTAGGTGTGACTACTGATAAACTTAAAAGCTGGGAAAAAGCATATATCACAGATTTATTAGTTCATATGACCAAAGGAGAATATGAAGTATAATAGCAATAATTATAATGAAATTCTCAAAGCATTGGATTTACCTACTTATTGGGAAAACCGCTTGAAGAGTAAAGCACAAAAAGAAAGTGAACTCTCTTTAAGAATGTTAGATGAACTGGGAGATAATGTACAAGGTACAGCTATTTCTCATAAATTATATTCAGAAAATACAAGTGTACGTAAACATGCTAAAAGTATTTTTATGAATTTATCTTCTCATGATAATTTTAAGTTTTTAAACAACGATTTTGACAGGGATTTTAATACGTTAGATGAGGTACGTATTCATAAAGCATTAGTGAGTAAGGCAGAAGAGAAGCCGTTACCGCTCTTGATGCGTTGGGTAAATATAGCAACTAATGAGAATTATCAGTCTTACTTGATTCGTGAAATAGCTTTCTTTAAACAAATAGATAGTGCGCCTCAATTGGTTGAACTATATAGTAAAACTAACAGCAGTATAGTAAAGAATAGTATTGTAGAAACAATAGGTGATTTAGCTTATACAGAAGCGATTTCTATTTTGATTGTCGATTACGATTATGCAGATTTATCTACGCAAGAAGTCATTATTGAAACTTTAGGAAAACTTGGAGGAACAGATGCCTTAAGTTTTCTGACTGATCTATACTATAAAACGTCCAATAAAGAACGACTGGTTAAGTTGTTACAACAGATCTATAAAATAGATGAAGCAAGGACAACATATACGCAAATTAGAACTACTGCTATTAGCGAGTTTGAGCAAAAAGCATTCGCTTATATAGAGTTAAATCAAGAGTAGGTTAATACACTACAAATTTCACACATTTACTTATCCATCATGGAGATACTTACCTATGTATATCAATACTTAGTATATTTTTATGCTTGTTTGATAACATTAATATATTTTGTATTAGCTGTTTTTGGCTATTTTAAAATCGTTAGAAATAAAGCGAAATATACTGATAAAGAGGAATCTATATTAAAAACACATCCAGAAATAGCACCTGCTATTTCTGTTGTGGCGCCTGCCTATAATGAGGAGGTTATTATTATAGATAATGTACAATCACTTTTGAATTTAGACTATCCTAATTTCGAAGTCATTATTGTAAATGACGGAAGTAAGGATAGTACATTACAGCTTTTAATAGACAATTTTAATTTAGAAGAAATACCTTTTCCATATATAGAAAGGGTTAAGTGTAAGGAGGTTAAACGTATTTTCCGTTCTACTAATGAACAATTTCATCGATTAACTGTTGTGGATAAAGAAAATGGAGGTACTAAGGCCGATGCAATGAATGCAGGAATTAATGTCGCTAAATACAATTACTTTATCAATACGGATGTCGATTGTATTTTGGCAAAAGACACTTTGTCTAAAGTGATTCTTCCTGTGTTGGATTCTAAAGTTCCTGTAATAGCCGTGGGAGCAACTATGCGTATGGTAAATGGGTGTGAAATTAGCAACGGACAAATTACACAAGTAAAACCCCCAAGTAGATTGGTGCCATTATTTCAAGAAACAGAGTATTTACGCTCATATTTACTGGCAAAGATGGGATGGTCAGCTTTTAATTTAATACCTAATGTTTCTGGAGGGTTTGGGTTGTTTGATAAAACGGTTGTAATAGAAGCAGGTGGGTACGATTCATTGTCGCATGCAGAAGATATGGATATGACTTTTAGAATGATTGCCTATATGTGTGACCAAGGAAAAGAGTATCGCATAGAACAAATTCCTGACACGTGCTGTTGGACAGAAGGACCTCCTAATTTAAAAGTTTTAGGACGACAACGCACGCGATGGGGAAGAGGGCTATTGCAAATTTTTGTGGTTCACAAAGGTTTAATGTTTAATAGAAAGTATGGTAGATTAGGACTTTTAGTGATGCCTTATGCGTTGCTATTTGAATTTATGGCTCCTATTATTGAGGTTGTAGGATTAGGGTTTCTTATCTATTTAGCTTATACCAATCAGCTTAATTCAGAAACATTTTGGTTGATGTTATTGTTTGTTTATATGATTGGTGCTACGATGTCTTTGGTATCTATTTCTTTAGATGTTATGGTTAAAAAACAATACAAAACGTATTGGGAGTATCTAAGATTGATTTTTGTATCGGCTTTTGAAGCAATAATATATCATCCATTCATTGTGTTTTTTAGTCTTCGAGGGTATTGGCAATTTATGACGAAGAGTAGTTTTAAATGGGGAGATATGACTCGTCAAGGTTTTTCGAAAGAAAATACGACAACTCCAATTGAGAATACAGTATCCTAATTCCTAAGAATAGAATAAACAAATGAAAAAGAATAGATTACCATATAATTATTTGCGATTAGTATTAGCTTTATCTTTTATGAGCTCTGTAAGCTATGGTCAAACAACAATAGATATTGATGCTAAAGACAACTATTTTGTAGCTGTTAATCAGCAGTTTAAAAAAGGGAATTGGGAAGCAGGAAAAGGACTTTTAGACAAAGGAATTAAGGAGTACCCTAATGATTCTGATTTAAGAATGATGTTAGGAAAATACTATCATCAGAATAAACAATATGACAAAGCAAGATATGAATTGTCAAAAGCAATAGAGCTTACTCCAACTAATATTGATGCAAAACAGATTTTAGTTAACGTAGAAATAGAAACGAAACGATATTCAAGTGCGATTTGTTATGTAAACGAGATTTTGGAAGTAAGCCCATATTTGAAGAGTTTATGGAAAAAGAAAATTGAACTATTTGAATTGCAAGGCAATCATGTTGAGGCTTCTCGATTGAGAAAACGCCTTTATCAGATATATCCTACAGATGTTGATTTGAAAAAAGATTATGTGTATGGTATGGAAACTGAGGCCGCCGAAAGTAGAAAGGTTGGCGATTATGACAAAAGTATTGAATGGAGTAGAAAGTTAGTTCAAGAGTCTCCAAATGATGCCTCGTATTACTTGGTTGTAATCAATGACTATTTAAAAGCAGGTGACAAACAGAGTGCGCTGTCTTTTACAGAGCGTGGATTGCATTTGTTTCCTAAAAATACTCAGTTGATTAATAAGAAGGTAGGCATTTTAGAAGAGCAGAAACGTTATGACGAATTACTCGCTTTTTTGCAAGCAAATAAGTTGAAAAAGCAATATGATTATTATGTGCTTGAAGCAGCAAGAAATGCAAAGTTAAATGATCCTTTTGTGTTGTATTCTAAAACATTAAGTGGTAATCCAGGAAATGAAGAAGCATTTAATTACGTATTTACCCACTTGATAGCAACACAGCAGTATGAGGAGGCATTAGTTACTTTAAGTAATTATAGACGAGTAAAAGGAGCATCTAAAGGATTGGCATTAAAGGAGCTTCAGGTATATACTCGAATGGGAAATATTTCTAAAGTAAATAATCTGACAAAAAACTTACATCAACAATATGGTAATGATAAAGATATTGCTATTGCTTATGATAAAGTAATTTTAGAAGAAGCTAAAGCAGCCATGTTTGATGAGCAATATAATGAAGCAATAAGTAAGTGGTTTTTAATCAGTAACTCAGAAGATAAAGAGATTAAGCGTTTGGCAGGGATAGGACTTTACAATGCTTATTACAACAAAGGAGATTACAACAGTGCTTTGTATCAATTGAATCAATTAAGTAAAGTAAATACAAGTGATTTGACATTGCAGGTTAAAAAGTCAGATATCTATTTCAAACAAAAGAATTATGCAATGGCTTTGGCTGCATATGAAGAAATATTTGTACAGGCTGTACCAGAACAACGTGTATTTTATTTAAAAGGGTATGAAGATTTGTGTGTCGCTATTGTAAAAAGTCAAAAAGAAGATTTTTTATACTATGAAAGCTTGCATACAGTAAAGCGTTGGTTAACGCAAGATGCTACTAATAATACTGCTTTAAAATATGCTTCCAATTTATCAATACAGGTTAAAAAGACAGAAGATGCAATCGCTTATTTGCAAAAAGGAGTAGATACTTATCCAGAAGACGTGTTTTTTAAAGCAAAGTTGGCAGAAATGCAAGGGCAAAAAGAGGATGATTACGCAAGACTGTATATGGATTTGGTAAACGAGTTGGATAAGAATCCTTATCATGAATTGTTATTGAATACTTATGCAAGTATCAGTGAGAAGTATAGTTTGCAATTAATCAAAAATAATCAGGCAGCACAAGCAATAGAAAAATTAGATGAGGCATTGTGCTATTTGCCAGATAGTAAGGAGTTAAAATATACAAAAGGATTGGCATTAGAAAAACAGAAGAAATTTGCAGAAGCATATTATTACCAATCGTTTTATGAGCCAGGGTTAATAGAGTTAGACAGTTTTAAGCAACACTTACAATTTTTAAATGCAAAGGCAGCAAAGAATGAAGTAGGGATGCAGTATTTGTTGAGCAGATTTGAAGATGATTCAAAGATAAGATCTATTGCTTCGTTTGAATATACACGTCACGAAATCAATAATAGTTATACCGTAGGAGTAAATTATACAGGTAGAGAAGAAGGAAAAGGAGTACAAGGGCATATTGACTGGGCAAAGAATTGGAGCAATAAATTTTCAACAAAATTAGATATAGCAATTGCAGATGCATATTTTCCAAAGTTTGCTGTTAATGGATCTGTTTTTAAAACATTTAATCTGTTTGGAGGGATGGAATTTGAATTAGGTGCGGGATATCGCAAGTTTCAAATAGATCCAATCAATGATTTAAATAAAGACAGCATGTATAATATAGTGATTGGAGCAACAAAAGAAACAGAATTGTTTCGATTGAACACTAAGGTTAATAACTTTTTTATGGGAGGTGAATGGATGTATAATTTATCTGTTAATGCTAAGTATTATTTGTCTTCTCCTAAAAATTATATTACTGCTTTAGTAGGTGTGGGATCATCACCAGATGTTGAATTGATAGATTATCAGTTGTATAATGGATTTTCTGTATTGAATACAAATGTTGGAGGAGGATTTGGATGGATGTTGTATAAGAATATAAGTGCCAATTTACTGGGAACATGGTATAACTATAAAGCAGGTGACATGGCATATAAAAACCTCTATAACCTTTATCTAACAGTTCATGTGGTGTTTTAAATCATTTCAGTATGTTCTTTTTTTATTTCTTTTTATGGTGTGTGGATGTACTGCTAAAGTATCAAGAACCATGAAGGCTGAGAGGTATATTGTACATGGTGATTTATTAAACAAAAATGAGGCAACTTATCTATTTAAACAATTAAAGGGAAGAGTAAAAGATCAAGAAATTGTGGTTTATGTTGAAGAGAGCAATTATAAAGAGAATAAAGAAACGGAGAAACATTTATTTATCGTAGTTGATCCACAATTAAAAGATGATTATTGTATTGTACATGAAGGACAAAAAATAGAAATAAAAACAAGTAGCTTTTCTACAAGCCAGTGGCTGGTATATCAATTAATAGAAGCAATAGCTCAAGAAGATAATCGTTTTGAGACATCTGATTTGAATCCAGCTATTGTTACTTTTTCTACTCAATGTAAAACATTCGATTTTCAGTATAGAGAACCTTATTATCGTTTTAATTTATTAAGTAATCAGTCAGTACTAAATGGAAATAATAATGTTGAATTGGATTGGGGGATTTGGGGACATAATTTATTTAAGGTTTTAAAGGAAGTAAAAGATTCGTCTATTTATGCAAAAGTAAAAGGAAATATAACAAAAGAACAGTATTGTTTTTCATCTCCTGTTTTACAGCAAGTATTGCAAGAATACATCATTGACAATATTGGAGATGGAGAGCGGGAATTTAGTCGTTTTGTTATTAGTCCACAAGACAATGATATTGTATGTGAATGTGCTGATTGTGTCAAATTAAATAAGGGAACAGAGGATGCAACAGAATCGGTTACCTATTTGATTAATCGATTAGCTAAACGCTTTCCTAAACATCATTTTTTTACTTTACTCTATAGAACAACAAGTAAGGTACCTAAGGCTATTATTGGTAAAAATGTAGGGGTATTAATAAGTACAATAGATATACCAAAGGGAATAGATCTTCAGGAAATAAAAAATACAAATAAACAAGTAGAACAATTTGTTTCTCAGGTTAATCAATGGCAATCTAAGACAGAGCATATTTATAGCTGGGATTACAGCGTCAATTTTGATGATTATTTGAGTCCTATTCCATCACTATACGCTTTGCAAAAGCAATTAAGCTTTTATCAATCTATAGGGATTAAAGGTGTGTTTTTAAATGCAAGTGGATATGATTATGCAACTTTTGATGATGTACAGTGTTATGTTGCAGGAGCTTTGATGAAGGATATAACCTTGTCTGTTGATCAATTGGTAAAACAGTATTTAGATAAAAAGTATCCTACAAGTTCAGATTTATTAAGGACATATTACTTGGGATTAGAAAAAAGGTATAGTCAGAATAAGCGAGCATATTCGTTGTACGGTTCAATGAAGCAATCGTTAGATACTTATTTGGATGAAAAAGAGTTTGTTGTTTTTTATGAAAAATTGCAAGAAAGGCTTGAAAAGACAAGAGATCGTGAATACACTATGCTAAAGCAGTTGTTTGTAGGGTTAACATTTACCCGTATGCAGATTGCTTACCAGAAAGGAAATGCAATTTATGGAGCAGTTTACTCAAAAGGATTAGAAACTTCTTTGGTACCAGATGTTATGCAATGGTTGGAAACATTGAAACAATCTGAAAAATTAGGTATTACCAACTATAAAGAAGAAGGGGGATTATTGAATGAATATATTGAACAGTGGCAAAAGATAATAACTAAGCAACCTTATAAGAATTTGTTACTGAACACTCCTATTTACTTTATCTCTAAAATAGATGAAGGGTTTGAGAGCAGTAGATTATTGAATGATGGTTTAATAGGACTACCAATAGACTATCATTTGGGGTGGTATATCAGTAGTGTTGATGATTTGCAAGTTTCATTTGCTACGAATCACTTACAAGAAGAACAAGAGGTAGTCATAAATTTTTTGGTTGATTCAAAACACCGTTTTCAAATGCCTGAAAAAATAACATTTTGGATAGACAATAAGTTAATTCACAGTGTTTTGAAAAAGGATTTTAAGATTCAAGGAAAAGTAGCGCAATGTAAAGTATTAGTTGATTTTACATCCAGTCAGTCTATGCAAATTAAGTGTACAAAGGCAAAAGGAGAAAGAATCGCTATTGCTTGTGATGAAATACAAATAACAAACCAAATTAGAAGATGAAACAGATTATTTATATCAGTAGTGTGTTGATGTTTTTGTGTGTGTTTACAGGGTGTAACAGAACAACTCAACAGAAAACACTTGTAGAAATAGTAGATAATAACCGTCATTATTATCCGGTACAACAAGGAGAGGAGAAAACAATGGTGTTTGCTCTTGTAAATAAAGGAGAACATCCCTTTGTATTGTCTGATATGTTGGTGTCATGTGGCTGTATTGTAGTAAAGAAGGCGTCTATTCAACATATTCCAGCAGGAGGAGAAGGTAAGTTAGTTGTCAAGTTTGATACCACCAAAAACATAGGGTATGTAAAACATTATATTACGCTGTATGGCAATTTAATGGAAAAAGAAAGTATTGAAGTAATATTTGATTTAAATATTGTACCAGATGCTCATTATACAAAAGATTATGAAGAGTTGTATAAAGAGTACAAGGGAGATACTGCAAAAGATTTAGTAGATGGATTAATTGATAGGGATTATTATTTAGATAAAAAAATGGAATAAAAGAAAGTATGCTATGAAAAAGATTTTAGTAACAGGTGGATTAGGATATATAGGTTCACATACTGCTGTAGAGTTAATTTCAGATGGGTATGAAGTGGTTATTATTGATGATTTGTCAAATACACAAGAAACAGTATTGGATCGTATAGAAGATATCACAGGAGTTCGTCCATCTTTTTATCCTTATGATTTAAAAGAAAAAGACTTTGTTTCAGCGGTTTTTGCAGCACATAAAATAGATGGAGTTATACATTTTGCTGCATATAAGTCTGTTGGTGAAAGTCAGCAAATACCATTAGATTATTATGAGAATAATTTATACTCGTTAATTAATTTATTGCAAGAGATGAAAAAACAGAATGTCTCAAACTTTATTTTTAGTTCTTCGTGTACAGTGTATGGTCAAGCAGATAATATGCCTATAGATGAAAAAACACCATTAAAAACTCCTGAATCAAGTTATGGGAAGACGAAGCAAATGGGAGAAGATATTATTAGAGATTTTGTTTTATCTCATCAAAAAAAAGCAACTCTATTACGTTATTTCAATCCAGTAGGAGCACATCCATCAGCTCTTTTAGGTGAAATGCCAAGAGGTATTCCTAACAATTTAATTCCTTATGTAGTACAAACTGCTGCAGGTGTGCTTGAACGTTTAAATATATGGGGGAATGATTATCCTACAGAAGATGGAACTGCTATACGTGATTATATCTATGTTGTTGATTTAGCAAAAGCGCATATAGCAGCTTTGAACAAATTAATTAGTAGTGAAAAAGAAACAATTTTAGATGTTTATAACTTAGGTACTGGTAAGGGTACTTCAGTATTGGAAATTATAGAGAGTTTTGAGAAGATTAATGCAATAAAAGTTCCTTATAGAATAGGAAAAAGAAGAGATGGGGATATTACAATAGCTTATGCTGATGCTACAAAAGCAGCAGAAGAGTTAAATTGGCGTGCATCTACGCCTATTGAAGAATCTTTGCGAACAGCGTGGAATTGGCAACTTTCTTCTACATTGGTTGAGAATACAGAGTTTTGAAAGTAAAGATTAAAGGATAAAGGTTGTTTTGGAAACAAATAAGACATTATAAGTGCCTGATATACATATAGATGATATTTGTCCACCCCTTTGTCCACCCCTTTCAGGGATGATTATTTGTGTGAAATAAGTATTTTTATACACAAGTTATTTATTAGGGTAGAGTTGAAAAGTGCTATTAGTAGTGTTTTTTAAGAATTTACTTTTAGTTGGTTTGCTTCTAAAATGTAAAATATATATCTTAGCAAATTCTTTGAAAAATAACTGTTATATGTGTTGTTTAAATGCAAATAACGTCTTTTTTTGTCAATAAAAACGTTTTGTTTTTGTTTATGATGCAGTGTGATTAGCTATTTTTTTCTTCTATAGTTTAAGTACTTTAATAAGAGTGAAAATTATTAGTTTGAAAGGTAAAGTAAATAGTACTATTAGTATTTTGAATCGTCCCCCCAATTCAATACTGATTTTTCTTATTAAAGAGCATTGATGTATCTGTTTTTTAGGTACTTAAAATGAGGTTGTTTTATAATGACTTGTTTCTCAAAAAATGCATTTAATAGAGATTCATTATTTACTATATGTATTCCTTTTTAAGTCAATGTTGTGTGATAAAACAAAAACATCATTGAAAAAAATACTATAGAATGAAAACTTTATTATTTCTGTTTCTAACTTTAATTACTGGGGGCAACCAATTTGTTAGCTGGCAGAAAACAAGTATTCCTTTTTTGAGTGAAGGAAGTCGTTATGTGCAATGGATTGAAGATTGTTTCTTTCAAGGAAGTAATCAAGACCACTTGGGAATGGTTGAAAATTATTTGTCAATTTATGAAGATGAGATTGTATTGACAGAAGAAAGCTTTATTGAATCTGAAGGAAGACAGTATTCGCTTAGAAAGATGGGGGTAATCTTTTTAGTCTTGTTTGTTAGTTTTTTAGGTTTATTTATTCAACGATATAGAAGTAAAAATGTTTTGCGGTCGATAAGTAAATCTTTTTCTACAACAGAACAAGAGGAAACAAATTACAGCGAAGTAGTAGAGGATTTTTTAGATATAGAAAATGAAAAACGATATATTACTTTGGAAAAAGAAGTTTCTATTTTACATCAGATAGAGGCTTTTGAACAAGATAAGAGTTTTTTAGATAAAAATATATCTCTTAATGTGTTGGCAGCTAAATTTGGAATTAATCATCGCTATCTATCTTATGTAGTAAATAAACATAAAGAATGTGATTTTGCGACCTATGTGAACGAGTTGAGAGTGATGTATATTGTTCATTGTCTAAGAAGTAATCCTCAGTATCTAAAATATAAAATTAGTTACTTGGCTGATCAATGTGGTTTTGCATCTCATAGCCGATTTACAGTTACTTTTAAGAAAGTGACAGGCTATCCACCATCGGTATTTATTAGTAATTTGAAAAAAGAAAAGAATAAATATATATAAAATTAAAAACAAGAAAATTGAAATTCGGTACTGATTTAAGTGATAAAAAAGAGAAAAATTTCTTGAGCATTGTATTGTTTAGTTAGGTACTCTAAATATTCTTATTAGACAGATAGTTTTATTTTTGTTTTTATCTGTACCTTTAATAGGTAAAAAGATAGATATGAAAATAGGAGATGATTTATTGCGTGTAAGTTTAAAAGATAGGATAAAAATAGTGAGTCTTGTCATTACTTGTTATGTGTTGTTAGCGATAGCATTGGATTGGTTGTTTGATCGTGCTTTGGACAGTTGGCACTATTATCTTTTAAAAGGGGTTTTATTTGGATTTTTGTTTTCTGCTTTTTTTTATTTCTTTATTAAGTATATGACTAAAAGAGTTGCATTGAATTTACAAATTCCATTAACAGAAGGAGAAGAATTGGAAGCTTATGGTGTAGCTAATTTGTTTTTAGGAAAAGAAGCAGTGGGAGGTAAGTTGGGGATTACAGAAACAAATTTGGTATTTCATTCTCATAAGTTTAATAAGAGTACTGGTACTGTTCGAATTGATTTTACACAAATAGAAAGAGTAAAACCAAGTAAGATTATGTGGTGTGTGGACAATGGTTTGGATGTGTTTGTGGAAGGAAGAGTATGTCGTTTTGTTGTGAATAATAGAGATCAATGGCTTACACTTCTTAAAAAGAAATTAGAGGTTCTAAAATAACACGTTGTTTAAATAGTGTTTTAAATATTTATCAGTGTGTAAAAATAAGACGATGTAGTATAATAAGAGCCAAATAACATGACGTTATTTGGCTCTTATGTTTTATGCTTAAAACTATATGATTATTGTTTTATTTTTCTGTATGATAGATGGTGTCTGCTTCGTCAAATTTGAGTTGTATTGCTTCAGGAGCTTGAGGACCATATTTAGAAACGAGATAAATGGCTAAGGCACTAAGGATAAATCCTGGAATAATTTCGTATAAAGGTTCATGATAACCAAAGATATAACCTTGCAAGATTTCTTTTTGAAATATAGGCCATAAAATGACAGTTGCTCCTCCAGCTATAATTCCTGCAAGAACTCCTTTTGCACTTGTTTTTCTCCAAAATAAGGTGAATAATAGAGCAGGACCAAAAGCAGCTCCAAAACCAGCCCATGCTCGAGATACTAAGGCTAATATTCTACTTTTTTCGTCATATGCTATAAAAATAGCAATAATAGATATAAGTAATACGGCTAATCGGCCTGTCCATACCAGTTCTTTTTGACTGGCTTGACGTCTAAAATAGGCCTTATAGAAGTCTTGTGTAAGTGTGCTTGATGACATAAGTAATTGTGCACTTAGTGTACTCATAACAGCTGCTAAAATAGCGGAAAGTAGGATTCCAACAACCCATGGATTGAATAAGTATTTGATGAGTTCTATAAAGATGTTTTCTCTATTTTTGCTTACAATCTCTGCTTGGTTAGGATGCATTTGAAAATAACTGATACCCAAATAACCAATAGTAACAGCACCTGCTAAACACAAAAACATCCAAGTCATTCCAATGCGACGAGCTTTTTTCATTATTTTGACACCATCAGCGGCCATAAAACGAGCTAAGATATGTGGCTGTCCAAAATACCCTAATCCCCAAGCAGCTGCGCTAATAATAGCCACAAAGCTGACATTGTGTATTAAACTTTGGTAATCTATATTGTTGATTAATGAGGCTGTTTGTGTGTGTTCTACAACAATGTCCCAACCACCCATGGTAAAGATAATCATAATAGGAGTGAGTATCAAGGCGAATAGCATAAGAGAAGCCTGTATGGTATCACTCCAACTTACAGCTAAAAAACCTCCAATGAATGTATAGGCAATTGTAGCAATAGCACCATAGTACAGTCCTGTGTGATAGTCTACATTAAAAATAGTGATAAATAATTGCGCACCAGCTACCATACCAGAAGCGCAATAAATGGTGAAAAAGAAAAGGATGGTAATGGCGGCTATGGTTTTTATAATTTGCCCTTCTTTCCCAAAGCGATTTAGGAAAAAATCGGGTAATGTTAGTGCATTGTTGTTTATTTCGGTGTGTACACGTAATCTACCTGCTACTAACTTCCAA
This sequence comes from Flavobacteriaceae bacterium, assembly GCA_031277535.1. Lineage (GTDB taxonomy): Bacteria > Bacteroidota > Bacteroidia > Flavobacteriales > Flavobacteriaceae > Flavobacterium. The sequence goes on along the minus strand of JAITMD010000001.1, from coordinate 33,924 downwards.
TTGTAGTATGCGCCAATAAGTAACCCAATGGCTACCCAACTACGTGCTAACCCAAATTTGTAAATGTCACCAGGTAACCCCATCAATAGCCAACCAGACATATCTGATGCTCCTGCTGATAATGCAGTGACTAATGGACCAAAGCTACGGCCTCCTAAGATATAGTCTGAAAAGTTTTTAGTTTTAAGATAAGCTACTACACCGATTCCTAAAATTAGAATGAGATAAATAGTGAATGTAATTATGGTTGGATTTAATGAATCAAACATGTGGTTTTATTTTAATTTGTTTAAAAGTATTGATAAAAGAGTATTTCTTCAAAATTTAGTAGCGTGTAATTATTTGTTTTCTGTTATTCTAAGATGAAATTAGTTGTTTTGTCTTTAAAAAAGGGTACAGAGAAGAGTAGGGATGAGGTAAATTAAAAAAAGGTAAAAAATATTTTTGTTTGTAAATCATTGATAGCGAGTAAATCAATAATTATAAGCTAAAAAAAAGTACTTTTTTTTATTGAAAACCTTGTGGGAATCGAAGATTTGCCTAACTTTGCACTCGCAATACAGAAGTAAAGCAGACCACTGGAGAAATGGCAGAGTGGTCGATTGCGGCAGTCTTGAAAACTGTTGACTGTAACAGGTCCGGGGGTTCGAATCCCTCTTTCTCCGCAGTTTACCTTGAATATCAGGTAATTATAAGGATTGCACCCAATTTTACACCCAAAAATGTAAAGTTGGGTTTTTTTATATCTTTTATTTATGTAGTTTAGCTTAAGATTTTACAAAATACGTATATAAGTGTTTTTTTTTACGAAAATACATCGTGTTTTGTTTCGTAAAAAAACAATGTTATCTGCTATTTTAATGAACAACTACATCAAAGAAATTAAAGCGATTTTATTTTTTATAATTATAGGGATTTTAATATTAGGCTTTCCATCTTTACTTACATACTTTAAAATTGAATATTATTTTTATTATGCTTTAATTATATATATATCATTATGTGGGATTTTGGCAATTTTAAGTAGCATTTTGAATTCCAAAATTTTAAAGAAAATAACAAATTATGTTTTATTACCAGTAGGAATAATTCTTTCAATTGTAACGATAATAATGCCATTCGGATTTTTACTTATTCACGTGATTTATTATCTGGCTTTCGTAATTCTAATTCCTAGTATTATTTTAAAGCTACTAATTCTATTTGATATTTGTCCAATTATAAATCCCTCCACTCAAACCTATGTAAAATTTACATTTTCAGTATTTATAGCTGTATTATTTAATTTTCAATTGAGACATTTGATTTATAAAATATCTCCAGCACGATTCAAAAGTTCTAAAAAACTTAAACCATATGAATTAGACAAATTAACTGATTATTTGCTTTCAGAAAACAATGTAAGATTTACAATTTATAGTTTATATGTAGTTATTCTAATAATTGTAAACTTTCTAAATTTAGAGGGAAATTATTTGTCGACAAATGGAACAAATGACAAAGCTATATTGCAATCTTTTGTTACTTTTATCGCTTTTGACAGGGCTTTAACTCTTTTAAAGCAACTTGAGTTTAAACCATCTGATTTTCTTAATAAAATAATTAAGTCCATAATAAACAAATTTAAAGATATAGATAAAAATAACAGATAACAAAAGCTTGGCACAAGGGCGGGTTAAGGCTAAAACTAAATTTTCGGCTTTATATTACGCAAAAAGCCAATTACATGGACTTTTTTCTTAAATTTATTCAATGAATGGCTTTTGCTTACCATCTCGCTAAATTGAAACTTCTCGTTTCAATTTCCGACGTTAACGCCATGCCCCGAAACGTTAGGCACAATTATAAATAAAAGTAACATATGAACGATTTTATCCTAGGTGTGGTAAGCTCTTTGGTTGCAACCTTTATTATTTTCATTTTCAGACACCAAGTAGGTTATTTGATAAACATATTATTTTTTAAAGTTTATCCTAATTTAAGTGGAGAATACAATGTCTATGTTTATAACATAGAATTGGATAATGAAATCGATTATGAAGACGAAGACGAGGAAATAGATATAGTGCAATCTGTTCCCTCAATATCCAACTCTTCAAATAGTGACCTACTCCAATACTTAAAAGAAACTGATGTAGAACCTTTTATGAAAGCTACAGTTAATCAATTTGCTTATAAATTAGAAGGAACCATCACTACAATAGAAAAAGGACAAATTATTGATAATGAAAAGTTTAAGGGACGCGTAACACCAAGTAGAGTTGTACTACTAAATACTGAAACAGTTACACCTGAACATCATAATTTCGGAACATATTTATTAAGACTTACTCCTAATAATAAAGTAATGAAAGGTTCAAGAAACTACCTTTGCACGGAATGTGGTGATGTTGGAAACTCTTATGTTATGTTTGAAAAGATTAAATAACTGTGCCTAATATGTATTTTGCTAAATTGCGGGTTTGAGATAGAATTAAAGCTTCAGAATAAATATCGAAGAAGGCAATTAATTGAATAATTTGTTTAAATTTATCCAATTAGTTGCCTTTTGCTTAAGTTGTTTTTTTAATTTAAAGTTTTGGCTTTAAATTCCGCAACTTGCGCAAAGCATAGGCACGTTATACGTTATTTTAACAAAACACTACTATAAATGAATCGAATTCTTAATTCAGATATTTCGCCTTCTCCAATTGTATTTAATAAAACATACGATTCTGAGTTAAAAAGAAAAGATATATTTTCTAATTTATTTGAACAATTATTATTATTTGATAATATAGTTTTAAGTACTGATAAAGATAATCACTCATTATATTTTTTAATCAGATATTTTGGTTATGAAAACACTTTAAGATTAATAAAAAGTGGATATATTTCATTTTATATCAGAACTTCTATAATAGTTCATTCTAAAGGTAGACAGTTAGCGGATGGTTCTTTAGATGAATCAACTATTTATCAACAACCACCAATAATTGGTGGAAGTTTACATGGAAGTGATATAGACATTGAGGAAAACATTTATAGAGCAATTAAGCCATTTAAGTTTGACAAAAAAAACAAAGAGATTTTATAAAGCATTCGTATAAACAATATATAAAAGATAAGGATTTAGAATTAGGCACGAATACTTCAAAAATCATAATTGATGCATATACTAATAATAATTTAGAGAATTTAGGAATGCCTTTTACGAAAGATCCTTTTGACTTAAATATTGATGAAAGACAAAATCTTTTCAACATTGGTCACTCTGTTTTAGAAAGTTCAATTTTATTAAAACATAATTTAAAAAGCTTTAATAATACAGACCATTTAAATATACTATCTAAAAATTTTGAAAATATAGGGAAGGCTTATAATGTAACTGAAAATACCCAGAAAATATTTGAAATTGAAAATATTCCAGATCTAAAGTCAATTTACTTAAATGGAAATTTTTCTTTAGAAGATATATTTAAATTACGTCATCTCAATAATGCAAAATACTTTAGAAAATGGATTAATGAGGTATCAGAGACAACTAATACTAATGAAATAAGTGTAGAATATTTAAACGAAGTTGAAGGCAGTAAGAAATTCCTCCAAACTAGATTAGGAAAATTTATAAAAACAACAGCTTCTTTTGGTGTTGGTACGGGATTAGGAATGCTTATCGGTGGACCTGGTGCAGTACTAATTGGAGCTGGCGCAGCTAAAATAGCAGAACTTACAACTGATTATGCTTTTGGCTTATTGGAAACTTATGCTTTAGATAATTTAATTGAAGGTAAAAATCCTAGAGGTTACATTAGTAAAATAAAAGAGGAAGTCAACAAAAACAGAATATAACAAGGGTTTGGTGCAATGGCGTCATTATTTTTTTGTTATCTCTCGATGAAATTGTTCAAAGTCATTTTGTAAACGTTGTCGTTGTTCTTTTTCTATCTGTCGGACTTCAACTATTACTTTGATATTTATTTGATTACATATGTACTTACATAGATACATATATCAGGTTGTAAATTAGTACTTATATAATCACTCATATAAAAACACAAAGTATTAAAACTGTAAAATTAATTTTACAGTTTTAATACTTCATATAACAAAGGCACCTTATAAGATACCTTCATCTGCAAAAGAGTAGTAACTCTCAGCTGTTATAATTAAGTGATCTAAAAGATTAATATCAAGTATCTTACTTGCTTCTTTAATCTTTCTTGTAATTTGTCTATCAGCATCGCTCGGAACTAATGCCCCAGACGGATTAAAAATCCCACTGCATTCGCTTTTAAAAGAGCTGAGAAGATGATTCTTAAATCTACTATAGTACCTGTTATTCCCCCTGAGGAAGCTTCTAATACTCCAAGTACTTTGTTATTGTTTGAAAGCATAAGTACCTTAAACTGTTCTAATAATTCAATCTTATTACTATCCCAAGCCTTTAATGCTATTTGATAGGCACTGTAAGAAGATGTAATGTGTGGTCTCTGCGAAGCCTTGATTTTTGATTTGTAAATCAATTCGACTTCTGATGCGATAAGCCATTCTGTGTTTAAAACTGTAGTTTCCATAATATTAAATTTTTAAATTAATTATGGAGCCACAATTGGTAATGGCTTAGCGAGCGCCAGAAGCAACGCAATAAAGCGAAGACTTTAGTCAAGCATTTATGGGGGAATTTCTTGCTAGCGAACCGCTAGGCATTGCCTAACTTTGTGCAATTATTAATAAAAAATAAACCTCTAAATCATTGTATCTTAATCTTTAGTCTGATAACACTCTTTAGCAAAGGAATATAGTTTACCAATGAAATAATAAACTTTGCTCCACTGTTCTTCTGTGTATTTAACTGTAGGGTATTTTATATTAGGATAATTTCTAAGGCATGTGTAATTTTCAAATAGCATTACTTTTATTTCTTTACTACAGTCAATAACAAGACTTAATTCGGGAGCATACCATTGAATTAAACGCCATAGGTAACTTGTAGTATGTACCTGTGGCATAAAATCCATTTTAGCAAAGAGTATAGCCATTGAAAGTTGCTGTAAGGCATACTTATAAAAAATCACATCTGCATCGCTCTGACAGCCTTCTATTAGATAACTGAGCCTTTTTACAATTGGTTTGACCATTGCTTTACATTCTGACCAAAACTTTAGTTTAAGTTCACTTATAGGAAAAGTTTCTAAATCTGGATTCTCAGCTATTAGTGGTGCTCCAATCCACAGCTTATCCTCTGTTATATTCTGTTTAAAGAAAGAGTGGTAAACAGGGATATGTAAATGCCAATTTGATTTTTTAATCAAGATTACTGTTACATCTACCAAATCTTCTGTATGAGCATTAACATACTGCCTTATATTCCCCTCTTCATTGATGTGTAACGTCTCTATACTGGCAAGTAGCAGTAAATGTAATTTATGTGAAGTAGGTTCCTCAGAGTTTAATAGTATCTGATCGTGAGTCTTTCTGCTTATCAGATAAAATGAATCTACCTTTTTATATTTCTCTAAAACCTTTCTTGTCCGCTCTTCAAGTTCTTCTTGTATTTCCGTTATTTGTTTAGGATTACTTAAGGAGAGTAATCTTTGTTTGTTGATCAAGAGCTTATACTTACTAAGTATTCTCTGAGGTATTTCTACATACATTGCTTCTAAAAAATCCTGAGCTATGTTAAGTAAATATCCTACCAATGGTTGCTGTTCAGGGGCTGTATGTTCAGAACCTTTCTTTGGTTTTAGTTCTTCTCTAAATAATGAAGTCATATCTCTCGCATAAAAATCAAAGTCCTCTTTAAAAATATCTTGTACTGTAGAACAATGACTAAATACGAAATTTAAAAAAGAAGCAGTACTACACTGAATACTCCCAGATAATATAGGTTGAATTCTTTCTTTAGTATCTTGTATTACTTGTTTAATACCAAGGATAGCTGATTGTTCATCTATGAGGTTAGCTTTCAACTCCTTTTTTAAAGACTTTAAAAACTTACTGTTTCTCTTGTAGTGCTTCGTAAACCACTTAGTAACAAACTTCTCAAAATCATTTTCTTCTTGTTTGGATTGATGTAAATTAAACAAAGGTTCGCTATCAAGTAAAGAACCATAAACAAGATCCTCTTTTTGGCAATTTAATGTTGAATACATTATATTCTGAAAAGAGTCAGACTGATAAAAGTTTTTGATACACAAACAGTATATGTTTACCTGATAGTGATTAATACCCTTTGTAATCCATTTACTCCTACGGATATTATTTAGCTCAATAGTGTCGTAAAAACAAAGAGTGACAATTGGATGATTGAGTAGATTCTCCTTTGAGTAGAAAATGTACCCCACTAATTTTTTTTCGATTAGCTCTTCGAGTTCGTGTCTTAGCTCACTTGATATTTTCAAACTTGCAAGCTTGTTAATGATTGATTTCATAATTACAGTATTTAAGGTTAACAACTGCAAGTTCTTATCTTGATTTACGGTAATCTATTCGAATAAAGGATATTATAGTTTCTAAAAGAATAGTTTATCCTCTGTAAAGGGGTCAAATTTATAAACCTAAAATTATACTATCATGAATAATAAAGAGAGTGTTAAGAGGCTTGTATTCAATCGAGAGCAGGCAAGTAAGATTGTAAGTATTATCAGTGAAGATGAAGCTGTTCTATTGCAAATGATAGAAAATATATTGCTTGCATTAAATAATCCAATTGTAATGGAGCATTACAATAACTACCCCAAGTATATTGAAGAATATGGGATTGAAAATCTTTTAAAACGGAAAGTTGAGTTCAAAGAGAATGATAAGTTTGAGTTTGAAGTTGCAAATCTACTTATGGCATTACAATTACTTATTAGTTGTGCTTTTGAACTAATCAAAGAGGGTAAGATAGTTGACTATAATAAGCATAGACAAGAAGTTGCTGAGAAAAATAACTTCAAGATTTACGCAATTGAAAGTATCATAAATATGTTAGGTTTCGAATACTTTATGGCGAACATTTACAACCTTGTAATCCTTGTAGTTGGTAAAGAGAATTACAAAATCATAACTGAATTGTTTTCTAACGAAGATATGTCAATGTTAGAAAAAGATAATTTATTCAACGACAATTCTGTAATGCAATATAACAAGGAAATAGTTATTTGGTTTGGAATGATACGTGTATTCATTGATTTGATGACTTGTATAGTTGAATTAAATACAGAAAAAGGAAATAGTGAAATGGAGTAAAGGCATATTTTATCCCTGATATAGAATAGTTTACTGTTACATAGGAAGGTATTTTTAAATAAAACTTTAAAGACTTAAATTATGAAAACAGTAAAACTTTCCTTAGAGACTCATATGTGGTATAGAAAACCTATCAAGAACCCTTATATTATGTTGTATTGCTTGTTTGATATGGTACACCCTCCTGAATTAAAAAAATATTTATTAGAACTAATGTTTCATACTCATAAAAGTAAGATATATCAAAAAAAGAGCCCTCATATAGTTCTTTTAATCTATTCTTTATTGCGCTCGATAATACGAGGAAGTTATAAGATACTAAGTAACTCAAAAAAATATTATACAATAAGCCCAATTGACAAATCAGAGGTTTCCAAATTAATGACATTCTTAGGTTCTCTATCATATAATGAGTACATAAATCCATACTTGGTATTTGAAGATATTTTTGCTAAACAGACTGTAGTTGAATTAGAAATCGATCTATTTGAAATAACACAATTTGCACTGGGGAGCTTTATAGAACCACCTTCTGTAGAAATCAGTACTTCATTTATTAATATAAACAAATTAATAGAGGCGTGTTGGTTATTGTATCAAAGAGAAGAAGAGTTATGAGAACAAACGAATTTTCATTAGAATCGTACTATTGGACAAAAAACGAAGTTGAATGTCCGTATGAACTACTTAAGTGGCTCACAGAGCTTGCAGATGTAGAATATTTCCAAGAACAGATACGTTCCTACTGTTGCTATACTCTAAGCCATAATATGTATGATAAAGTCAGCGCTTCTGTTGTTATCTATGATAGCACTGTCTTACAATCTATATTCAAAGCAGTATATAGAATCTATTTGAATCCTGATGAGTTTAACGATAAAGGACTCACTGTTTCAAAAGTATCTGAAGAAGAATTAGATAGCGCAAAATACTTAAATGAACAAGAGTTTAAAAACCCATATTTAGTTTTTAAGACTGTTTTTGATCGTTTTACTATAGAGCAAGTCAATAAATCATTCTTTAATCTAACCTTAGCTACAATGGCTAATAGTGAGTGTCATAAAGACTATCACTGTAATGTCTCAATGCTCAACCTCCATAAGATATTGGATGCTTGTAAACTTATCCAAATAAGAGATAAAGCCACTTATCAATAACTATTTATCTAAGAGCAGAAAAGGTAGAATACCATCCATGGTAATTCTACCTTTTTCTGTTATATTGATATAAACTAATGTTTACTTACTCTGAATCAGTTTTTCTAAGCGGTTCATCATTTCTTCTTTCTCTTTAAGCATACGTTCATACAAAGCAATCTTTTCTTCATGAAGCTTCACAATTGCATCAATAGGACTATTATTGAAAATTGGATTTTGATTAACTGCAACAGAACCATTATCAAACGTATTTGATATTATATTAATTGCCTGCTGTTCATCAAAATTCTCAATTGCTTCCACTGGTATCTTAAGTACCTTAGAAATCTGCTGTAGTAGTGAATTATCAATTACTTCTTTCTGTTCTAAAACAGATATTTTCTTTTGATTCCAATCTTCCCCCAAATCAAAAGCAAGAACCTCTTGTTTGATTCCAAGCATTTCTCTAAAACGCTTTACATTTCTACCTTGGTGTATTTTATGTTCCATAATTAATAGCTTAGTTTAAGAAGGCTCAAAAGATACAGCCATTGATTTAAAAAAGATTGAATCGTAAAGTTACACAAAAAACTAATATTTGAAATACTTCACTTGACAATGTTATTATTTCAGTTTGTATATACACAAACAGGCAACCAAGAAAAAGAAGATATTCAGTAGTACCAAGTACAGAATCTTCTTTGAGTTGATAGACTTATTTACCTTGTAATGTTGCTCGTTAATTGCCTGTAATCTAACGCAAAAGTGATTCAGGTAAGAATGAAGCCGTTCTGTCTGTTCTTCTTCTACTTTTTTAAGCTCAGACACATTTACTTTCACTTCAATATTTTTTATCTTTTTAGACAGCTCAACTTGCTGAGCGGTATTCTGCTTCATTGTTTCTTGCAAGTAAACTATTTGTTGAAAGAGTAGCTCAGTGAGTTCTGTAAGTGTTGGTTGTTGCTTTGCCATAATTATCGTCTTATCGTTCGTTTTTTCTTTTTAGTGATATCAGGAGTATAGTCTTCATAGTGATTTCTATAGGAGTTTAGAAAACTAAACAGGCTTACTGTATTGGTACTCCAATTCTCAAATGAAATTGGCTTGTCTTGTTCTTTGAACAGAACAGCGTGAAACAAACCATCACTTCGTTTCGGAGTATTATTCTCAAATAACTCATTTAGTTTTAAATTGCGGTCAACCTCACTTGCCTTTAGGTTTGTGCCAGTAGGTAAGTGGATAAATCGATACCCTTGAATATTGCCTTGTTTGTTTATACTTGGCTTAACTTCTATTTGATGCATTCGCATCATATCAATGTACCGTTGTAAACTTTTAGGATGCTCTTTTAAAACAAGGTAATGCGCTTCTTTAATCATTTCGGCTACTTGTTTCTGATTAGCCTTTACTTGTTCTTTCTTGTTTTCATTCTCCTGACGTATAGAAGTCCAACCATACTTTAAAGCAATCTCATGAGCGATGCGTTGGGCTTGAAATCCAATATAGTTATCCTTAAGTGCCTTACCGTTTTCATCAATACGGTTAGCCAGTATGTGAACGTGCTTGTGCTCTTTTTCAGTATGGATGTAAGCAATGTACTGCGCACTTTTTGGATCTAACTTTAAACCAATTAGAAAATCATTGACAAGATTGTTTAAATCTTTATCAGTCATTTTCTTACTATCTTCAATAGTAGGAGATATAACAACGGAGATTGTATTGTTCTTACAGCGTGAGTTTTGATTTTGAAGTATCTGCATAGTTTGAAACATATCTTTCGGAGTTTCCCCCGAAAGATTGTTTCTAACAAGCTCATAGCCCTTATTTGGATTAATCACATAATTAAAAAGAGCAGTCCCTCCAATACACGTTTTTGCTTTAGCTATCATATTACTTTAGTTTTTGAAGATGAGCTCTAATTAAGTTTGCGGTTTCAACAGTAGCTTCTTTAACTCTAGTTGTATCACCAAGTTTAAACAGGTTGCCAATCCTTCTAAAGTTATCAGCAAACTTGTTTAGTAGTTTGTAAACCTCAATCTCATCTTGGGTTAGTTTGTAGCTAAGCACGTACCCAAGTGCAGTGCTACGTAGATACTCTGAAACGCTACAGCCAATTTTCTCTGCTTTGTTTTTTATAAGCAGTGATTCCGTTAGGGTAACTCTAAATTCTATTTTGTGTTCTCTATTCATCGTCTTACCAATTTTGCGACCTTCGGGAGAAAAACGAGTGGTCTTTGTTCCGATTCAAATTTTCAATTTGTAAGGACAAAGACACATCTCGATAATTAGGATGTCAAATCACAGTGCATAATCCACAGGTCAAATCACCTTTTCGGAGTCCACAAGTCAAATAACATCCTATACTTCTCACTCCGAATTGTCTGGGTTAATCGTTAGTAAATAATCATTTAAGTCTTTGTACTCTTGATACAATAAGCGTGCATCAACAACATTATTTCCATAAGCATCAAGCACTTTTTCGGTGGCTAAATCACCTGCTTTGTCATTGTCAAAAAGACAAACAATCGATTCGTACTTAATTTTATCAGACTTATACAGGTAAGTATTAGACTCACTTAGTAGCATACTATTTAGCGTTGTAACAGAATTGAGTATGATATAATCAAATCGGTATTCTGCATTTGGATAAAGAATTAGAAAGCTTATAAAATCACTCCAAGATTCTAAGAAGACTACCTTCTTAGAATTATTACAGATATAAGAAACAGCCTTAGAGCCTAAACACATTTTTACATACTTGTTTCGAAGCTCGTATCCGTCCACAACGTTTTTAAAACCAATGGCGTAATACGATTTATCATTCAGCGTATAGTGTATTTGTTTACAATACTTCTTAATCATTTTAAGGCATAGTTTTCTGCTTTTGGCATATTGTATAAGATGAGGATTAACTATCTCTGTAATGGCTGTTATTTCATAATTCTTTTCACTTTGTGGGGTGACGTTTAAAGCAGTCGGCTGAACAAATGAAAAAACATTGTTGTCTAAAATGCTCAAAGCAGATTTTAGATCACAATTATTATATCGCATCACAAAATCAAGCGTTGTTCCGCCAGTGCCTTCTCCAAAATCGTAATAAAGGTTTTTGGCTAAGTTGACTTTAAAAGAGGGTGTTTTTTCCTGTCTAAACGGACTGATATACCACCAACTTTCATTGGCTATTCTCTTTGGGCTATAACCTAACTTTTCAAGTAGGTCAATTATTCTTATTTGTTTGGCTGTATCGCAATTCATAGTCTTTTGGGTTAAAGGGTTAAAAGTGTGTTTTATTTGATGCAATGATGCAGAAAGTATATATCTAATTGAAATTCAATAAAGTACTCTGCATCAATCTTGCATCACTGCATCAAACTGATTCTGTTTTCTGCATCACTCTTGCATCAAATAAGGTCTTTTTTTAGTTTGATGCAGCGTTTGATGTAAGTCAAACTACTGTTTATCAGTTGTTTAATCTATTCTTGCATCAAAGCATCAAATGTTTTATAGAAAAAAGGTTTTTCAATGGTATAATACCGTCCTCTGCGCTCTACTTTTACAAACTCTCCGTGAGATAAAAGTTCTATTCCTTGATAAGATTTTGTGTTATCCTCTGGAGTGAAATTCCACTTTTTTAAAGTCTTTCTTATTTCACTTGCAGAGATAAAAAGCCTTGGGTTTATTTTTCGAAGCAAAAGCAGAATATCATTTGGAGCAATACATAATAGTTGCTCGTCTATCTTCTCAAAACAAAGGTGTATGAGCTCTATCATAGCTACTTCAACTTTGTTTTTACTGATTAGCTTTAACAGTGACTCGGTGAGTATCTGATTGGGTGTAAACCACATTCTTGTTTTTTGCTTCGATTCTAAAGGTCTTAGAAGCAAAAACGCAATGAAATACGGTATCTCCCTTTTGAGCTTATTTACAAAAAAGACATCTTCGGATTCAATGGGCTTAATCTTTCGGATCCAAAACCTGATTTCTTCTTCATCTATTTGAATAAAGTTGTCCTCGTTGTTTGAGCACAGGATAAACTTGGCAAAGAACTCAATCTCTTGTCTGTCTTTTCCCTTGGCTTCCACTTTGTCTTTATCGGTGGTGGAGAGGTATTTTAAACGCTCTGTGATTTCCTTTCTATCAAAGAAGACCTCGTCTATAGCTACAAGTAGCATACTTGCCCAATCGGCGTTGAATTGAGAGCTAAAGGAATCTCCTTTGATGTAGGTCATATTAAGCCCAAAGATTGTCTTAAGCCACTTGATAAATGAGCTCTTTCCTGTCGCCCTTTCTTTGCTGACCAGACAAAGAATAGGCAAGGGCTGTGTTGGCTGTTCATATAACAGCTTTAGATAGTCTAAACCATAGAGATACTGCTCACCGAAGATGTGCTTTACAAAGTGTAAAGAATTGGGTATGTTGTTCTCTAACTGTTGTAAACTCAGATTTTCTTCACTTGGTCTTATCGGTAGCTCGTGGTAGGTATTGTAAAAATTATCTACCAAGAGCTGATAGTTTAGATGGTCTGGAATACAACAGAACCCGTCGAGTTTTAAAACGTTTTCCAAGTAGGACTTTCCGTGATCCGACACAATGGTTTCACGATTCCATCGAACCCTTACTTTAACTTTATCGCCTGATATTAGTGGTTTTTCGATAATTTTAAAATAGGAAGTCCCTACTCGGATATAAGGTATATCTAAGGACATAATACTTTTTGATTTAAATTAATTGAATGTGATTCTTACAAAGGATGATTTGTAGTGGTTATCCTTTTATTTCTTTGCAAAGAGTTCTAATGCTAAATCAGCATCGACAATGATCTTTCTACCATACTGTAAAATAGCACGTTTGATTTTACCGTCTTTCTTTATTTTGTTGGCAGTAGAAATACTGCAACTAAATAATTTGGCTATACCAGCAATACCATACACGTAACGTTTGGTAGGTAATTCATTGGATTGCTTTTTTGAATGAGTAGATTCACTTATCGCTATTTCCTTTAATAAGTCTAATAGCTCTTGTCCTGTCATTTGCCAAACAGGCTTTTCTTTTAATTCGTTTAAATACATACTATAAAGTTTTTTAGGTTGTACAATTGCTTCGTTCAAACATTGTAAAACTACCTATCAAACGCTGTGATAGTATGTGATAAATGAAAATATTTTAAAATTAAAACACTGGAAATAAGGTGTTTGTAATTTATTGAATGTTTTAATGTGTGATTTATGTTTTAAAAAAGTCAGAGAAGGATTTTAATCAATTAAAATGAAGAATAACAATTTGTTTTAGAATTATAAATCTTGGAATTGTGAATCAATTTAGAATTACCTTAAAAGATAAATTCATCTTCTCTATATTTTTGGTAATGTATTTATAATGTTAATATATTATATTAATACTTTTTTATACTAAATTATTGATATAAATATTTATTATTTAGTTAATGTTGTGTTTTAATTAATATAATTTAATTATTAAAATATGATGTTTTGTTAATTATTTTAATTTTGCGAAAAAAAATAAAATGAAATCAATATTGTTTTTTGTATTGTTTCCTTTTTTGTGTTTAGCACAAAAAGTTGAATGGGAACATACTATTGGAGGTACTCATTCTGAGTATTTATTAGATGTATTAGCTACATCAGATTATGGCTTTCTTTTGGCTGGAGCATCTTTATCTAATCAGAGTGGTGACTTGGAAAAGGATAAGAAAGGTAATATTGATGCCTTTTTGTGGAAGATGAAAGAGGATGGTTCAAAGGAATGGCAGTATCGCTTGGGAGGAGATGGGAATGACTATTTGAATAGCATAAATCATACTTCTGATGGAGGATTTTTTTTAGGTATAACATCTACTTCAAATAAATCGGGTGACAAAATTGATGAGAGTCGAGGAATGGAAGATTTATGGATTGTTAAATTAAATGCTGTTAAACAAATAGAATGGCAAAAGAGCATAGGTGGTTCAGGAAGTGATGAAGTTGTTAAAGTAATTGCCTTGCGCAAGGGAGGGTATGTTGTATTGGCTAATAGTAACTCTAATGTATCAGGTGAGAAAAAAGAAGAATGTTTTGGCGGGAAAGATTTATGGATAATCTTTTTGGATAAAAAAGGAAATATAGTTTGGCAAAAGACTTATGGAGGAGAATATAATGATTTAGGCATAGATATTATTGAAACAAAAGACGAAGGTATTTTAGTTGGTGCTATTTCAAATTCAGATATTTCTGGTAATAAGAAGGTTAAACAATATGGAGAATATGATTATTGGCTGATAAAAATAGATCAACAGGGTAAAGAGCAATGGCAACAGAGTTATGGAGGATTTGGAGATGATAAACTTAAACAGATACAAGAAAGTGAAAAAGGAGTTTATACTTTATTTGGGTATTCTAATTCTGATATTGAAAAAAGAGATCGAAAAGATAGTAACCAAGATAGCCATTTCTGGATAGTTACTATTGGTGATAAAGGCAATAAAATTAAGGATTATAGATATAATTACAGTACCCAAAATATTTTATCTAATGGAATTTTAACATCTGAAGGAGAGTTGTTTTTAGGGGGTAGTTGTGATATTGGAGAATCTTATGGAATAAATCAATATCAATATTTAGGAGTGATGGTTGATGCTGAGAATAATGTGGATTGGGAGAAGGCAGTCAGTAGTGAGGGAACAAATGTCTTGACTAAAATTGTTCAAACTCGAGATGGTGGATTTGTATTTGCTGGAACATCGGATGGTAAGAAAACTAATTTCAAGAAGAGTAAGAAAGGGAATACGGATTTTTGGGTTGTAAAGTTAAATCGCAATAAGAATAAGGAAAATAAAAAGGACCGAGTAAGTATTGAAGTGTTTCCTAATCCAACATATCAATTTACAAATGTTACAATAAACTTTGACTACAATAAGGGAAGTTTACAATTATTTGATTTAAGTGGACGGCTTTTACAAAGTCGAGATATTTCTTATCAAACAGAACCAGTAGATTTATCAAATCTGTCTCAAGGTGTTTATATTATCTGGGTCAAAACGGATAAAGGTGAAGGAAGTGTGAAAGTAATAAAAAAGTAACTATGAAAAAGTATATTTTATTTTTAATAATCAATTGGAGTGTTTTTTATGTTTATGGTCAAGCAGATAATGCTCCTCTTATGTTTGATAATTCAATGCTTCAAAAAACATATACCGTATCTAATCCAGATACATACAGTTTTGAGAAGTATAATATTTCGGATATAAATTATTATGTTGGAAAAGCAAATATTTCTATTCCTTTGTATACTATAGAAGCAGGTAATATAATTTATCCTATAACATTGAATTATGATACAGGAGGAATAAAAGTTGATCAATATGCTTCCAATGTAGGTTTAGGATGGAGTTTAAGTAAAACTGTAATTACAAGAACAATACATCAAGATAATGATTTTGCAGGTTTAATAAGAAATAGTAAAGTATTTAAGGATAGGTTGTTAGATAATGAAAAGAGATGGCCTTTAGTAAGAACGAACAATGCTGGATATTTTTTAGAACAAGAAAAACAAAATACTATTTATATAGATACTGATTGGCCAGGGATAGACTTTTTACCAGATGTATATAATGTATATGGTAATGATTTAAAAACTAATTTTTTCTTTAAAGATATAAATACTGCTATTGAGTCTAATGTACAGGGAAGTATTATTGAAGCAACAGTTGATGTTAAACGATTTTATCCATTTAGTCATGAAAGTTTTGAACGAAAGTATGGCAAATATATTTTTCAATGGCCTACAGTTGATTTTTTTTCTTTTGTGATTAAACGTAATAATGGATTACATTATTATTTTAACGATTGTGATATAAGTTCAAGTTTTAATAATCATTATACTAGTTATTATGCACAATTTATACATTTACCAAGTCCTCAAGTTTCTTCTTGGAATATCTCTAAAATAATCGACACTTCTACAGGTAATACAATAGACTTTGAGTATAAAACAATTGAAGCTAGTCCAGGTAAATCTTTCGATATGTTTTCTGATGAGTTTATGCAAACAGCTCGTACATCTTATGTATATAGTCCTAGTTTAGATGTTCCAGATCAGCTTAGTGGTGAGTGTGTTTATAATGAAATTGGTACGAATGATGCAGATATGTGGGGAGAATTTGAGAAAAAACTTGTAAAACAAAGTAATTTTGATGTAGAAAGGAAAAGATTAAAAAAGATAAAGTTTCCTGAAGGTGTTGTAGAGTTTTATTATAATAATGAACAAGTTGCTGATGGATATTATGGAGAACAGAGAAGATTAGATTCATGGGAAGGGGATTATTTAACTTATTTGGTAGTTAGAGATTTAGGTGGAAATGTAATTAAGTCATTTACTCTAAATTATGATTATTTTATATCAGACGAAACTGGTAAGGAATTTCAACCCTATACTACAAATAGTTATTTAAAAGGATATAGATATAATCGTTTGAAATTAGTATCTGTAAAGGAGGATAATAAACCTGCTTATGAATTTACATATGAAGAAAATATTAAATTACCTCCTGTCAATTCATTTTCTATTGATTTTTTAGGGTATTATAATAATTCAAAAGATGTTTCTAATTTAAAAGAGTTGTTTAAAAAAACACCTACAGTTTATTTTTACCCAAATCAATTTGAAAAGTCAGTACTTCCCTTTGAAGTACCAGGAGTATTCTCTCAAAAAATAGAAGGTTATTTTGACAGAAGAGCCAATGATTATGCAAAAGCATGGAGTTTAAAAAAAATAAAATATCCAGAAGGTGGTGAATTAGTTTTGAATTACGAGCTGAATGATTTTACAATATTTGGAGATGATAAGATGGTAAAAGGAGGTGGAATTCGAGTAAAGAATCAAATATTGTATGATGGTGATAATAATATTGCAGAGGTAGTTAATTATGAATATAACAATGAAAAAGGAATCTCATCGGGTAAATTATTTTCTATACCATTTTATGGACATCCATTAAAGAAATTTTTTGATATTATTTATGCCGACAATGCTGTTGGTAAAATTAATTGGATACCTCAGTGGGATAAAGCGGATATTACAGATTTAAAATATTTTAAGATTCAGGATAAAAGTAATTTGAATGAAGATATTACCTCTGGTGCTTTCATTGGATATTCAAGAGTGATAGAAAGTAAAGATAATGTAGGAAAAAAGGAGTTTCATTTTACATCAAGTAATAAAGAAGAATTCACTAATAAAGTTTATAGAAATACAGGACGTGTACAATATACAACAGTGTACCCTAAAGAAAAATCTTACCAATGTATAAGTCAATTTTTGATATTTAATAGTGGAATAAGTTCTAATATTTTTACTGACTTTGGATACAAGCGGGGAAAAGTTTTACAAGAAATTAATTACAATAGTTCAGGTATAAAAGTAAAAGAGATAAATTATGATTATAATAGTTTATTGGAAAATCAATTTGTGAGTTATTGGCAGCCCATTAACCAACCAGCGAAGATGTTTCTTGACAATAGAGGAATAGTTCAATTGCTACAAGTAAATAAAAATTACATAATAGATAATTATTTACCAACAATGAAAGAGACTATTTACTTTAATGGAAATAATAAAATTATTGACCAAGAAAGGTTCTCTTATAATGATGATGGTACTTTAAGTGAGTATAGTAAAAATGGCGAAGGTAAGTATTATTACTATTCTAATGATATTGGAAAAAAAATTAGTATAGATAATGAGCTAACATCAGAAGATTTAAATGGCTATGTAAGGATGAAAGAACTCAATAATATTGGAACTCCTGTTCAAATCACAAATTACATTGCAGATGAATCAGAGGAAACAACAAAAATACGCTCTGTATTTAAAAATATCAATGTTGGACCTTTAGGAGGTTTGTTACCTGTTCTGAATAAAGTACAATCTTGTATAGGAGAAGATTCAAAATTTGAAGACGATTATAAAGTTTTGTTATATAATAATATACAGAGTTCTTTGATTCAAAGACCTATTGTTATTCAAGAAAAATCAGGAAAAAAAATAGGATTAATATGGGGATATAATAATAGTAGAATAATTGCAAAAATAGAAAATATTGAAAATACAGCTTCTATAGTGTCATCTGGTAATCAGTTAGTATCTACTGCAATTATTAATTCAAATATTCCATTTTCAAGTTATAGTGAAAGTAAATTATTGGAATCGCTTATGTCTTTGAGGAGATATTTGTTAGATAAGAACCCGAATGCTTTAATTACGACTTATACTTTTATGCCTTTAGTAGGAGTTAGTACAATAACTGATAATAAAGGAATTATTAGTTATTATAAGTATGATAATGCCAATCGATTAAAGCAAGTACTTGATTCTGATAAAAATATTTTAGAAGAGTATGGGTATAATTTTAAAAATAATTAATATCAATAAGTAATGAGGCAAATAGTATATATATTAATATTGAATTATTTTAGTTTATCATTAGTTTTTGGACAAACTAAGAGAGAAAACTTTATTATGGTGAGTAAACCGCAAGTGGCTATGTCATCTTTAGTAATACCAACTAATCCTAATGGCTTGTATATAATGGATAATACCCTAAAAACTATAACATATTTTGATGGTATAGGAAGACCTAAGCAGGTTATTCAGGGAAACTATAGTCCTACTGGTAAAAGTATAATTAAACACTTTGAATATGATGTGAATATAGGACAGGTAAAGGATTATTTACCTTATGTTGATAATTTTAATCCTGATACAGGAAAGGATGTTAATGTTCTTGTAAATACAAATGCGACAAGTGTAGATTATATTTACAATGCAAAAATAGGAGGTAATAATTTTTACAATACAATCAAGTATGAAAATACAGTGAACCCTTATCAAGAGACAGTTTTTGAGAAGTCCCCTTTGCGAAGAAAACTAAAAACAGGAGCACCTGGAGAGGATTGGAAAATAGGAAAACACAATGAGAGTTTGGAATATAAAATTAACTTACCTAATCAAGTAAAAGAAATTTATGCATATTCAAGTTGGAATTCAACATTTGGTTTCTTTGATGTTAATTTATCTAGTGGAGGAAATACTTATTATAATAGTGGTGAATTGTACTGGAATACAATAGAAAATGAAGATGGTAATATAGTTCATGAGTTTTACAATAAAAAAGGGAAATTGATTTTAAAACGTACATCTGTAATTTTGGATAATTCATTTATAAAGCCAGTAGAAAAAGTTGAAGATTTGAATTTAGGTTTGGGAAAAGTTGATGTAGCTGAGTTAGTTAAACAAGAATTAGAAGGGAAGAGTTTAGGAGATGTAGTGAAGAATTCTGAAGATATAGCAAATAAAGTAGTTAATAATGTACAGAAGAAGGGAGAATCATTGGTAGAAGGATTAAAAAACAATGTTGAAAATCTGGGGAATCAATCTTTGTCTGAAGCTGGTGATTTGGGATATATAGGAGAGTCTCGATATTATACCTATTATGTTTATGATCAGTATGATAATCTTATAAGTGTTTTGCCTCCATTAGCTGAAGGAAAAACAGATCAAGCTACTTTAGATAAGTTGTGTTATCAATATAGATATGATGCTAAACATAGGTTAGTGGCAAGTAAAATACCTGGTAAAGAGTGGGAATATCGAGTTTATGATAAAGTAGATCGTGTAATAGCTACTGGACCAGTGTATAGTCCTTTTGGAGATGGTAAAAAAGGATGGTTATTTACTAAATATGATGTCTTTGATAGGAATGTTTATTCTGGTTTTTATGATGGTGTTGCTACAACTGCTTTAGGACGAAAAACCTATCAAGATAATGTAAATACACAAAGTGTTTGTTATGAAACTAAAAATACTTCAATGCAGATTGGCCAGGTATCAGTGCCTTATACAAATACAGTATATCCCATCAATGGAATTGAAATATTGAAAATTAATTATTTTGATAATTATAAATTTTTGGGAACCTCATTGATGCTTAATAATGTAGAAAATCAACAGGTTCAAGCAGATGTTACAGGGAATTTAACCGGTTCATGGACTAGAGTTTTAACGAATAAGCCAGAGGCTGTTGGAAATATTAATTGTTTGCTTTATGATACTAAAGGAAGAATAATTAAAAATAGTGTAACTAATTATTTGAAAAGTTATACAGAAGAAGATGTAAAGTATAGCTTTAGAGGTTTGATACAGAAAAAGGTTACTAGACATAAATACAAACAGGAAGATGATGCAAATATAATAATAGAAGAATTTGTATATGATTCTAATGAACGACTAAAGTATCAAACACATAAAATTAATAATGAAGATGTAGTTGTTCTTTATCAGAATATTTATGATGAGTTGGGAAAAGTGAGGCAAAAAAGAATAGGAGGAAAATTAGGTTTTAATATTGCTACTCCAGTTTTTCCAAAAGGACAAGGTGAAATTGTTAGTAATAATTCTTTAGTCACTAATTTAGAAAGTCCAACACGTAGTAGTTTTTTACAAGAAATTAATTTTAATTATAATATACGTGGATGGCTAAAAGGAGTTAATAATGTTGACAATTTAGAATATGGAGATTTTGGCAAGAAGTCACTATTTGCTATGGAGCTTAGTTATAATACATTGGAAAATGAAAATGTCAAGGATGTTAAAAAGATGTTTAATGGTACAATTACAGAACAAACATGGAAGACAAGCAATGATAATACTTTAAGACGTTATAGTTACGCTTATGATAATCTAAATCGACTAAAATTTGGAAAATATCAAGAACCAATGAGCGCTACAGGTACTGATGGGAAATACGATGAATTGCTAAGTTATGATCCTAATGGTAATATTTTGACTCTTAATAGAAAGGGCAATAGTATAAAAGATGCACTTGCAATAGATTTAGATATTTTAACTTATAGTTATGATGGAAATGTATTGAAAAAAGTAATTGATTCTTCAAATAATACAGATGGATTTAAACAAGTTAGTACAGCTAATGTGCATTATGATTACGATAGTTTTGGTAATTTAGTTGTTGATAGACATAAAGGAATTACAAATATAAAGTACAATCATCTTAATTTACCAATTGAAATTACTTTAGATAATGGAAAAATTGAATATATTTATACAACCGATGGAACAAAGATTCAAAAGAAAGTAACAGAGAAAATTAATAATCAAGATAAAATTGATATTACAGATTATTTAGGTGGTTTTCAGTACTTAAATGGTAAGTTAGTTTTTTTAAAAACAACAGAAGGATATTTTAATACAGAGACAAATAATTATGTTTATGAGTATAAAGATTATTTAGGAAATGTACGAATAACCTATAGTGATTTGAATAAAAATGAGAAGATAGAACCAAATGAAATACTAAAAGAGACTAATTATTATCCTTTTGGATTAGTGCATTCTGGTTATAATGAAAAAGATAATAGTTTAACAAAGAATTATAAATACCAATATAATGGCAAGGAGTATCAAGATGAGTTAAATTTAAACTTACTTGATTATGGTGCACGTAATTATGATCCAACTATTGGTAGATGGATGAATGTGGACCCATTGGCGGAGAAGTATCCTTTTTGGACACCATATCATTATGTACACAACAATCCAATAAATTTGATTGACACTACGGGAATGGAAGCTAATGAATGGAGTGATGAAGCTAATGAATGGAGTGATGAAGCCGATAAATGGAGGAATAAAAAAGGACAACTTGTTTATGACCCAAAGGCTAATAATGGACAAGGTGATTATACAGAACATGCTACAGATAAAGAAAGGGAATTAGGGAATTCTTTACAGGAGACTAGACAAGGAAGAAAACAGTTTAATAAACTTGTGAATTCTGAACAAGATATAACAGTTATTATTAATGAAACAGATATAGTAATTTCAGAATCAGGTGAAAGAATACATGGTAAGACTCGTCCTGATAATTTTTTAGATGTGAATAATAATAATTATAGTATTACAATTTATATTAGAAGTATAGCAGATTTTATTTCTGAAATTAAAACTTTAGTTAAAGAAGGAAACCAAGTATTACTACCTATAAATGGAAAGGAAATAAATATATCTAGTTTAGAAGAAGAACAGTTTATAGGAGTTACTTTTGGACATGAAATAGAGCATACTACAAAAAGTAATATGAAGCTTCAAAGACAGAAAGCTCCTATTGACATAATAGAAAGAGAGCCGGAAAGAGTATCTAGTAAAATATTAAATCAATCCTTAAAATAATCATTATATGAAAAAAATATTTGTTTTTATTTTTTTATTTGTAAATATTGAATTTATTTTTTCACAAATTCACAAATATGATGAATTAACAGAAATAGATATAGAAATACAAAAATATTTATTAGAACGACGAGAAATAGACATTATTTCGGACAATAATTATATATTGTTTTCTTTTTTCAAGAAAACTTCTCAAGTAAATTTTGAAAATGAAAACTGTTTTATTATACGTGTAGGTTGTTCGGTATGTTATGATTATATTTTATTTAAAAATAAGACAGAATTTGAAATAGTTGATTTAAATAATTTAGATGTATTAGTTCAAAGTGCAGGTTATTTTTTAAAAGAAGAGTCCGATGCTAGGTTTCGTAAATATTTAAATAAGATTACTAAAAAATATGAGGATAATATTAAAGTTAAAAATATAAGAAATAAAAAGTTGATAATTGTAAAAAGTCAGCAAAAAGTAGAAAATTAAAGTTGTCTTAGTTGTTTAAAATAATAAGAAGTCATCTTGACTTTTGTAAAATAAAGGAGGGGTATAGAAATTTGTGTCACTAAACAAAACCTGCAACAACGTGTACCAACTACTCCACAAAGATAGTATAGTATTAGATATAGTACCACACTTACCAGTTCCAAAAAAGGAATTTAAATCAAAAGTTCCACTTTATGAGATAGTTAATACTATTTAATATAAACTAAAAATAGGTATTCAGTGCAGTCATGGTCGGAAGATTAGTCTTCCGACTTTTTTATTAAAAAAAGTAAGGTAATGTATACATTTTGCTAAGTATATAAATACATTCATAGCCCCTAAAATAACGTGAGTTCAATATAAGAAGACATTAGTGTCCGATAAAACTTATTATCAATGGAATTCTTACACATATTTCACTGACAATAAGTATTATGTATTTTTATCTTCATTCTAAACCTAGAAATAGGTTGTCAAAACAAAGAGAGTTGTTTTGTCTCTTGATCTTCAATAATCCAATCTTGTTCAGGGTTTTCTAAGAAATGTAATAGTTTTATGTAGTTAAATAGATGGATCTTACAAAAACTTACCAAGTTTGAGAAAGCCCAACTTCTTTTAAGCTTCTTCTTAATCACAGATATGAGTAAATTTACTATCAAAACACAGTATATCTGTATTTTAATAGCATTTGCATTATCTCCTAAAAAGTACTTTAAAGGAAAATTTTGTTTAAGCTGTTTAAAGACAAGTTCTATTTGCCATCTCAGTTTGTATAAGGCAGCTATCATATCTGCCCTTATTTGAAAAAGATTAGTTATGAACTCAAATTCCCTCTTGTTCTCTCTATCATAAAACTTTACCTTGCGTAATTTAAGCTTCGTTGTATTGTTGTTTTCTTTAACATCAACTTGAATAATCTGGTCTTGTAACACACGACTATGTAGGTATTCAGGAAGTTGATTAATTTCTATTAATTCATAATTTGCATTGTCTTTTATCCTTGTCACAAAACCTGTTTGATTTTCTGAGAAATGTTTAAAAGCCTTGTAGTCATTGTAGCCTTTGTCAAAAACATAAATGGTGTTATCGTCACATTTAAGTTTCTTTAAAAAATTATGGTCATGTGTTGCCGCAGAGCTAAACCACACCATATTAGGAACTTTTTCATCAGCATTAATTACTGAGTGAACTTTTACACCTCCTTTTGATTTTCCATATTTCGATTTACGACCTACACAACTTAATATCTCTTTAAACAGGCTTATGGTGCTACTATCAACAAGCTTTACTTGTTTTTTAATAACATCCTTAATTCGGCTGTCCGATATAGTATTTGTGTATTTATAAAGAAGTTGATTATAGACATCTTCAAAAAAACTCACTTCTCTATTTTTATTAGCATCAGATAAAGTGCTACGTTTAGGGATATGGTCTAATTGGAAGCCTTTGGTTTTTCCTGATAAACCCAGCATTGCACCAGATACTTCTCGAAGTGAATTGCATTTAGCAAAACAACAAAAAAGCATACTTATTAGATGGTCTTTGGATTTAAATTTCTTTACATAATAATCAGAGTTGGCTTTTACTACTGCTGATTTGATAATCTCTACATCTATTAAAGAAATCAGCTGTCCGAATACGGATTTACTTGAAAAATATGTACTTTTACTCATCGTGTTTATTGTTTGCAAGACTAAACTACGATAACTTTTTAGAAGCCAGCATGCTGGCTTCTTTTTTTATGACATATTGACAAATCTCAGGTTACATATTTTTACCGGACAACAATGATAAGAAGAGACAAAAAGATAAGATTAATTGTTTTATTTACAAGATTTTAACTAAAATAATCTCTATATTATATATTGGGATTTCGGTCTAACCATGCCACCTATTTCGGTCAAATAGTGACACTTTGAAAAGTAATACAATATTACGAAAAAAGTTATTTCAACCTACTCAAGAATCATATGTTTTTGTGATGGATCGCACCAATTGGAAGTTTGGAAAACAAGATATAAACATCTTAATGTTAGGTATTAGTTATAAGAATATGTGTTTTCCAATACTATTTAAAATGCTAGATAAACGTGGTAATTCAAATACAAAAGAGCGAAAAGAACTTATTAATACTTTTATTGATTGGTTTGGCAAAGATTGTATTGATTGTGTATTAGCTGATAGAGAATTTGTTGGAGAAGATTGGATTAGCTATCTAAATGATAAACAGATTAAATACTACAACCGTATTCGAAATAATTTCAAGGTTTACCAGATGGGAATGGACCATATACTTGGGTAAATAAGCATGGTCAGTTAATTTATAATTCTAATGCTAATGGTGGTGAAGGAGCTTATACTGAATATGCAACAAAAAGTGATGAACAAATAGGCAGTGCTTTACAAGCGACAGAAACAGGTGGAAAGCAATTTGATAAACTTGTCAATTCTGAACAAGATATAGAGATTATTCTTAATGAAGGAAGAGGACCCAATAGTGAGACTGGAAAAACTGATAATGGAGAAGTTTTAATAGGTTCGGATTGGTTAACTGGAAAAATTGAAGATATAATTATTGAGAGATCTACGATTACTCTATATAATGGAACAATTAATGATATGGCTGATGCACAAAAAAATGGGTATATTGGAAGACTTAATGAAGATTCTATTGAAGGATTAAATTCTACTCAGATTTTTGGTGCTGTATTAGGTCACGAAATCGAACATACTACAAAAGAAAATGCTATTCTTCAAAATACTCCAAACGTAACTGAAAGCCAAATTGAAAAAGTACCAACAGATATTTCAAAAAAAATAATCGAAGAAAGTAAAAGAGAATTAATATATGAATTTTAGGAAAAACACAATAATCGGAGCCTTACTTTTTTTACTAACAACGTCTTACGGGCAAAAAATAGACAATGATAATCTAATCAATAACATAAAAAAAGATGTCACTTTATTTTTTGTTCAAAAAGGAATCTTAAAAGAAGAAATAATTAAACATAGTTTAAACTATGTTTTCATTGTAGAAATTAAAGATGGAAGTATTATTGGGTATAATAATACAAACGGGATTTATACAATTGGAGTATATCAAAGCCATTCACCTAAACATATTATGATTAAAGAAAAAAATAATTATAAAATTTTTGATCTAAATCAAATTGACTTAGCTTTAAAAGAGGTAATAGATTATTTAATAAGGAATGAATGTAGTAGAGATGAATTATTGCTTTATCTTAAAAATATTATCCAAAAACATGAAGATAATACTAACATAAATTATGTGTCAATTAAGAAAGAATAACTCATTATAGACAGATGGTTTATAGTGAATTAAAACAGAAAAATTGGCACTGTATCAAAAACTGTGTAAGTATAAAATTCTGCTTGGGTTAAAACCGAACAATTTTTTATACTTAATCAAAAGAATTGGGGCTGTCTCATTGGAAAAAAAGACAGTCCTCTTTGTTCTGATATTTTAGATATTGTTTTTAGTGGATTTTTTTGAAATATTGCAACTTTAGAGGCTTGAAAAAAATATTTAGGAAAAAAAGAGGTAAAAAAAGTCTTTTTAGGCGTAAGCGCCCGAGCAACTACGTCTTGTGAGGAATAAAAATTATTCTACAACGTCTGTGATTAAGGTTTTGTAATTATGAGGATATAGGTCAGTAATATTCTTGTGGTTTATGGATTGAATATTTTCAAGAACATATTTAAGCCATTGGTATGGATTAACATCATGCTTTTTACAGTTAGCAAAAAACGTATACGCCATAGCAGCTCTTTGTGCAGCATCATGAGAACCTGCGAAGAGATAATTTTTACGTCCAAGAGCTACAGGTCTAATTACATTTTCAACAAGGTTGTTATCTATCTGTAAGTTTCCATCGTATAAATACGCACTTAGGTTGTCCCATCTTGTTTGTGAGTAAGCAAGGGCTTTACCTATTTGACTTTTAGGAAGAGTAAGTTTCATTTGAGCAACCATCCATTTACCAAGTTCGTTGATAATAGGAAGACTTTCTTTCAGCCGAAGTTCTTTAATTTCTTGTGGAGTTAAGTTTTGTTCTTTGGCTTTTCTCTCTACAGCGTATAATTTCTGTATTTCTACTAATACATATTGAGCCTTTGTTTTATCATTATCAAGAGCTCTTTCAAATTCACGACGAGCGTGTGCCCAACAACCAAGATGAGTCACTTCAGACTTAGCACCATAGGTAAGGTAGCCCACATAACCATCAGTCTGGAGGTAACCTTTAAAGTTTTTTAATACAGGTAGCGCAGCGCTACCACTATGTGTGGGGCTGTAATTAAACATCACGAGCTTGGATAATAGGTGCGTGATAACCCCAGTAGTAGCCAAGATGAGATTTATCTTTCTTTTTTTCATCCAAAACTTTGATGGTGGTTTCATCAACTTGGAGATAACCTTCATTTTTGATGTCCATCAGAAGCTTTTCATATAGTGGTTTTAAAGCATCCATACTTTGAGCGACCCAGCCATCTAGAGTAGAAGAAGCTATATCGATGTTTTCTCTAGAAAAGCGTTGCTTCTGTCTATAAAGAGGAAGGTGATCAACATATTTATCTACAAGTATTGTAGATAATAATCCCTCTGAAGGTATTCCTTTATCTATAATTCGCTCTGGAAGATCGCCTATACTAATTTTAGTATTGTCTTTATCTTTGGTAGCGTATTTATATCTAATAAGTCTCTTTATTTTAAAATAGCCTGGAACGTAATCTAAGATATCTGTGATTTCCTTACCAATGCAAATCATATCTGAGTAATCTGTTTCTGGATAGATATGTGTTTCTTCTACAGGTAAGTGATCTGGTAGTTTAGCTCGTCCTGGGTGTTTTTTCTTTTCACGAGAATAAGTAATCTCTTGCTTGATCGTCTCTCCTTGTTCTTGTAAAACTTCTGGTTCAATACCTAAGAGCAATTGCATTTGATTAGGATCTTCAAAGCGCTCACGACTCTGACCGAACTTCATACGTCTAAGAAGATCTAATTTATATTGAAGTTCTTTTTTATCCTCTTCCAGCTTAACATTCTTATGTTCTAATTTAGCATTTATCTTTTCTTGTATGGAAATAGTTTTTGACTGCTGTTTTAAAAGCGCCAAAAGTTCTTGTTTTGATAAGTTTTCTAAGTCCATTCTTATACAGTATAATATACGACAAACCTAATGAATACGAAAGGTTTATGCGTGTTTTACTTCAATAAAAATCTTCTTTTTTGACTGCTTTTTATAATCTGTATTCCCTCTATCATAAGTACTAAATCACTCCAACTTATTTGAGCTTTACTATGCGTGGGAAAGGCAAAAGTTCCTTGCTCTAAGCGTTTGTGGTAGAGTACAAAGCCTCCTGTTTCCCAATGCAAAAGTTTCATTTGATTACAGCGCCTATTGATAAATATATAGACACTACCATTATGAGCCTCTTGATTCAGTTCATTCTGAACAAGTCCACAAAGACTATCAAAACTCTTGCGCATATCGCAAGCTTGTCTGTACAAATGAAATTGATTGGAACTACTCAAACTAAACATTACACTAAGTTTACTAATGAATACAGTTCGCTTAAACTATCCGTTTGTAGGCGTAGCTTTACACCATTGGGATATATGATTTCAAATTCTTGACTATTGGCTACTTGGCTTTTTGTTACAGTTATGAAATTATTCTCTAATTGCGTTGACTCTGCTTATACTTAACCACCCAGTAACTAAATGTCGGCAATTTAATTCCTACACTTTCACAGTATCTTGACTGCGTTAATCCACTTGCTTTCCAATCCTCTACATGAGAGTACATGATTTCACGTTTGCTCATCTCTTTATTATTTGAAACAAACTTACTATCTTACATTAGCTTATGAAATATGTGGTTGCTCGGGTGCATACTTTTAGGCAGCTCTCTCCTGACTTGCCCCCTTTGGCGCCCTAAAATAAAAAAACATTGAATATCAGTTTATTATAATTAAATAAAATTGTAATTTGTCGCATTAAGGCTTTTTTATGTTGCGAATAAGGACTATAACTACTGGGGCAGAATCTAAAGCAGTTCAAGTGATATATTACTTGAATCACAAGAGAGTTATTTTTAAACATATAGGTTCAGCTAAAGCAGATAAAGAGCTAAAAGAGTTGCTGATTATAGTAGAAGACTTTATCGAGAATTATATACCAGAACTACCTTTTGAAGAACTAATATTGCTATGGAGAAAACAATAGGAGCTGATGTTGAAAAAGAATTGAAAAAATAAATAGATGGAATATATAATGATTGCTATTATGATAATAGTTGGGTTAATAGGAATAATAAAAAATAAATGGCCTAAGTATGAAAATGGACTTGGATTTGCTATAAATGCAAATTTTTATTTTTTATTTTATTTTTTGTTTATTGTAGGGATAGGTATGTTAGTAATAAGAATTCGTCAATGATAACTGTAAATAATCAGTGGAGAATCGAGTGAAATTGACTAAGATTAGGTCATCTTGACTTTTGTAAAATAAAGAAGGGCTGTAGACCTTTGCGTCACGAAACAAACAAAATTCTAACCCTTTGTACAAAGTACTTGACAAAGATAGCATAGAATCAAATATGGAATTGAGAGATGAAAAATTCTGCTTAGGTTAAAACCGAGCAGAATTTTCATTTATCAAAGTGAAGTTTACCTTCCTATTTCATGAATTTTTAAGTTTTAAAGATGATGTGTCTCAAAAATCAATCACCTTTACTTTTATGCCCATAGGATTTGATTGTACTGAGCTTTAGATTCAGCTCAGTACAAACAAATTCTCTCCACTGGTCTTTGATTTGTTTGTCAACTTTATCAGTATAAGGCTTTAGTTCTTTAGCAAACTTAGTCACTTGTTTAAAAGACTTCGTAAATTTAGCTTTGGGCTTTCTCCTGTTTAAAATCAGGTAGAAATCCTCAAAGCTTATATCCTCAGTGCTAAAACACTGCATCAAAATACACTCTTCGTATAGAAGATTAACTTGCATACTTGTAAAAAGATCGTCGTCTAAATTTAACCGTTCTTCCGGAAAGTAGGTCGTAATCCAATCTTTAGCTTTGGTTATATGTGTTTTAAAAGAGTTGTAATAGTTAGTTAATAGGTACGTGTTTTCTTTTTCAAAGACTTCCTTTTCGGTATAAAGATTAGAAAGTTCTTTTCTGAAATACTCAATATCAGCATCATTGTGATTCTTAGGAGCTTCTAAGGGAAGCTCTCTTTCTTTGACGTGCTTTAGGTCTTCTGTGGCAAGCGCAATCTTATCATTAAAGAGATGTGTGATATATACTCTGTGGTACAGCTTATACAAATCAAGGTTTTGCATCTCAGTACTATGCTGGTCAAATAACAAAATCAGCTGTTCAAGAAGAGATACAATATTGTTTAAAGCTCCCTTAGAAAAGTTGCTATTTCTTATTTCAATCAGCAAGGCTTCAAGGTCTATTGCGTCAAGTTCTTTAGAAACTGTAGCATAAGACTCTTGCTTATAACATTGCCAAATATCATAAGTAAACTCATCAGACTTAAACTCACTTAAGAGTTTATCTAATGCTTTAGAATACTGACTTAGCTTTAAAGTAGTTGAAATAGTATCGCTCATATCGTATCAAATTTAGTCATTGCATTAGCCTTGATTGAATCGGCTATATCAATGTAGGGTTTCATAGATTTATAATCAGAATGCCCTGTCCATTTCATAACCACTTGTACAGGTATTCCCAACGATAGAGCAGTACATATAAATGTTCTTCTTCCTACGTGAGTACTTAGATGCTCATACTTGGGTTTAACCTCTTCAATTCGCTTATTACCTTGATAGTATGTTTCTCTAATAGGTTCATTTATTTCCGTTACTTCTCCCAGAGTCTTAAGAAACTCATTCATCTTTTGATTAGAGATAACAGGCAGTGCTTTATCATCTTTAAAGGGTACCTCTTTATATTTCTCTAAAATAGCTCTACTGTGTTTGTTTAACTCTACACGTAAGTAATCGTTTGTTTTCTTGGTTACAAACTCAATAACCTCATTATTGATATCTTGTTTAGTGAGGTTATAGGCATCAGAGTATCTAAGCCCTGTATAACAACAAAACAGAAGCACATCACGCACTCTGTCAAGATAGGGTTTATCGCTTAAATCTTTTGCTTTGATTTTATCTAACTCTTCCTGAGTAAGAAAGATAATACGCTTAGAGGTTTCTTTAAGTTTAGGCTTAAAACTCTCAAAATTATAGGGAATAGTATGGTTATTGCTTCTGCACCATTTAAGAAACCACTTTACAAAGCTGATTTGCTTTTCAATGGTACTATTGCGCATTTGTTTCTTTTCTCTAAGAAAAGTAACATAATCCAAAAGTGTCTTTTCGTTAAGATCCGTAAATTGAAAATCACTCTTAAAAGTACTAAGGTGTGAGCGGACTGTTTTAAACTTGGTGTAAGTAGCATCCGTCCAATCGTTGCGTTTACCACTGCTTTTTACAAACTCGTCAAAAGCAGTAAAGAGATTCTTCTCTGTCGCTGATTTAACTTCTTTGTCAGAGTAGCGTTTTACTTCATCTTTGAAGAGTTCAAAAGAAGGCATTTCATTCTTTAGTTCAAACTCTTTAAATATTCTATCCACAATGGTAGTAAGTTCACTAAGAGCTGTATTTATTTCTGAGGAACTTTGCTTAAGTTTGTTAGTGCAACCATTACGGACTCTTTCTTTATCTTCATCCCACTTAGAAGCATCGATGCGATAACCTGTAAAGAGTTCAACTCGTCCACCGTTATAAACAACACGAGCACGGATAGGAACATTCTCAACTACAAGAATATTGTCCTTTTTTCTTTTTTCAATAGCGAAAGTTATTTTTCTTTTTATAGTCATGGCTAAAAGTATTACACCCAAATATACACCCAATTTTTATACCATCATATACTATTTAACCACATTTAAACAAATGACCTAAAATTTAACTTATTGATATATAGTAAAATAACGCATTAAAGAATATAGATAATCTATACGTGTTATTCCCTCTTTCTCCGCGAGATTATAAAAGATAACTTTTCAAAAGTCATCAAAACAGCTTAAAACCTATGATTCTCAGTGAATTATAGGTTTTTTCTTTTTTAGCCCTATCGCATTTTTTTCAAAAATGCTCAAAAAAACAAGGCTAATTCGTGGCGCAGAAAGAACGTTTTGTTCTGTGCCACAAAAATTAGCTTAATCTCAGTGATAGTAAGGGGTTAAAGAGATTTACATCTTGATTTTGAAGTGTTTTAATTCGACATTTATTACTAATTAAAAACAGTTGAATTATGTTAGAAAAACGCTTATCAATTAGTTTTTTCCTTAAGAAAGGAAGAGATGGAGGTGATCTAAGGATGGTTTACCTTAGAATCATTGTAGATGGAATCGCTAGAGAGACTTCCATTAATCACAAATGGGACATCAATAGATGGAACCAGAAGTCAGGTCGCGCACTTGGTACAAAAGAAGAGGCAAGGACTCTTAATTTTCTATTGGATACGATTGTATCTAAAATTAATCATTACAAGTTGGAGCTTTTAAACAATGGCCAACCAATTACTACTTCTGTTCTTATGGACTATGTACAAGGTAAAGGGACAGGTAAGGTAAAGGTCTTGGAGGAGTTCCAAAAGCACAACAATGAAGTTTTTAAACTTGTACCTAAAGAATATGCTCCTGGTACCTATGAGAGATATGTAACAGCAAGGTCTCATGTTGGAGAGTTTATTAAAAAGGTTTACAATAAAGATGATATTGAGTTTAGAGAGCTCGATTATGAGTTCATTCTTGGTTATGAACATTATTTAAAAACCGTTAGAGGATGTTCTAACAATACAGCTATAAAGTATATATCAAACTTCAAGAAGATTGTTCTACGAGCTGTTGCAAAGGGAATAATCCCTTCTAATCCTTTTGTACAATATAAGCCTAAGAAGACTAAACTCAATAAGAAACCTTTAAGTAGAGAAGAGCTGTCTATATTAGAAAGCAGAGAACTTGATAATGAAAGATTATCTATTGTCAGAGATGTGTTTGTATTTCAGTGTTACACAGGACTTGCCTATATTGATGTATTTAAACTACAAAAAAGTGATATTACTAAAGATGAAGAAGGGAATTTATGGATAAGAACTAATCGACAAAAGACAGATGCTAATATCACCATTCCATTACTACCTAAAGCTATTGAGATAATGGATAAGTATAAAAGCCATCCTGATTGTATTGGAAAAGATGTAGTGCTTCCTGTTCGCTCTAATCAAAAGATGAATGCCTATTTAAAAGAAATTGCCTCACTTTGTGAAATCAGTGAATTAAATACTCATAAAGCAAGAAGAACTTTTGGTAGTACTGTAACTCTTGGTAATGGAGTTCCTATTCATGTGGTCAAAGAAATGTTAGGTCATCACTCTGTTAAACAGACAGAGGAATACGCTTTAACAGAAGAAGAATCTATCAAAACTGAAATGCAGATATTAAAGAGTAAGTTAGAAGGACAAGCAACAAAGAAAACTCCAGAGTATAAGAGTTTGCTTGAGAAGCTTGAATCCTTAGATCTTAATCAAGAAAAACTAACTCAGTTAATAGATATTGTAACTCATTTAGTTTAATAGTAATTACTCCCTCGTACAATCATAGGCTTTTATGCAATAATTCAACTGTACTACGCATGTCAGGGTGATACGAGGGAGTTTTATAAATGATTTAATTATTGATATTGGTTTTAAGAAAAGTAGATAAATAGTTATTAAAAATATTTTTTAGATTTGAATATAGGAATTAGGTAGAGTTGATAAGAT
>JAITMD010000003.1 GCA_031277535.1 Flavobacteriaceae bacterium | reverse complement strand
GCTTTTTTTCCTCAAAATAACGCGATGAGAATCTTTTATAAAATTCTGAAATCTCAAATACAAGATTACTAAAACAAAAAAAAATAAGGCTGTCTCTTTTTATTTGAGACAGCCCCTTTATTTTTGATATTAATTCTTTTGTTTTTTAGGACTAATAATCTTTACGTCTTGAAAAGCTATTGCCCCTCTAATAATACCCACAATAACATCATATAAGGCATTTATAATCTGAATTTTCAATTCATTTGATGTATAAACTAAACTGATCTCTCTTGCTGGTTTTGGGTCTTTAAATTGCATTAAATTAGCTTGATCCTCTCTATTCAAATTCAATGTATGCAAATAAGGAAGTAATGTATACCCTAATCCTTCTTTTGACAATTGAATAAGTGTTTCAAAGCTTCCACTTTCCAACATAAATTGTCTTCCACTTGTTATTTGTTTATTCTTACAAATATTAATAATACCATCTCTAAAACAATGCCCATCTTGTAATAACAACAATTTATCTACATCTAATTGATTTGGCTCTATTTCTACACTGAAATCTTTGCGAAACTCAGATGGTATATATCCAACAAAAGGTTCATAATACAACACTCTTTCTACAATATCATTATATTGTAAAGGCGTAGCAACTATTGCCGCATCCAAATAACCACTATTTAAACGAGTTATAATTTCTTCTGTTGTATACTCTTCTAAAATTAATTGAACCTTACTATGTCTATTTAAAAAAGTTTTTAAAAACATAGGTAATAAAGTTGGTGCAACAGTTGGAATAATTCCTAATTTAAACTCTCCTCCTACATAACCCTTTTCTTGATCAATAATATCTTTTATACGATCAGATTCATTTACTATTTTTTGAGCTTGCTTTACAATTACTTCTCCTATAGTAGTAATTTGTATTGGTTTGGTAGTACGGTCAAATATCTGAACTCCCAACTCCTCTTCTAACTTTTGAATTTGCATACTTAATGTAGGCTGTGTTACAAAAGTTTTTTCTGCAGCTAAAGTAAAATTTTTGTGCTCTGCAACAGCAAGCACATATAATAATTGGGTAATAGTCATCTTTATATGTATAAAACAATTCTAATACAAAATAAAGAATTTATTCTTATTCGTACTCTATTTTCTCTAATTCCTTATAATTTTTCATCAACTTATTAATCAACAAACCGTAGATTAATTTGTAATACAGCCAAACCAAACCTAAAAAGACTAAACATACCAATAAAAGCACTCCAATCGTAATCACATAAGTAGATGTCGTTACTGCACGATCTGCATTGTGATAAAACACATTAATTGTTACAATTAAAAAAGCTATAATAAATAACATCAAATTGCAATAAATATAATAATTAACTGTTTTCTTAGTCTTGATAATTTGCTTCATTAACAGAGTAGTTGAAGAAGCAACATGTATTTTTTTATAGTTCCAGGTAAACAAAGAAATAAAAAACAGAGAAATTGCCGCTGATATATAATCAATATTCTCAATCATTATCAAGAATACAGGAGATTCTGTTTCATCTTTCACTTTGTTATCTCCAATAAAGAAATAACTCATCACATTCAAAACAAGAAATTCTACAATGCTAATACACAAAATCCATAATACAATAGATGATGATTTCTTGTGTATCATCTTGTGAATTTCATCAGTTGACACTTTCGGAAACTGTTGATTATCATTCCAATGTTTTTTCAATAAATCTAATTCCTTCATACTATCTACTATGGATTTAATATCTTTTTTAATTTACTTTTTATTCTATTCATCTTTACACGCGCATTCACTTCACTTATCCCTAAAGTTTCTGCTATTTCATCGTAATTCTTATCTTCTAAATACATAAATACTAACGCCTTCTCAATATCAGACAATTGATGAACTGCTTTATACATCAATTTCAATTGTTCTTCTTCCTCATAATTATACTCACTATATTCAAACTTACAGATATCTTGATTATAATAGGTTGTATCAATATCTCGTGATTTCTTCCGATATAGTGAAATAGCTGTATTTAAAGCTACACGATAAGCCCAGGTGGTAAATTTAGCGTCTCCTCTAAAACGAGGAAAAGCATTCCATAATTGAATAGATATTTCTTGAAACAAATCTTTATGCGCTGCCTCATCTGTTGTATACAGACGACATATTTTATGAATAAGATTCTGGTTCTTATCCAATAGGTCAACAAATTCTTGTTCCAAATTTCTATTCATACCTATATGACGTGAAAAATTTAAAATTGTTACACAACAATCTTACTTTTACCTATAAAAAGGTTTAAAAACAAAAAATCCCTCTTTGAAAAAAGAGGGATCAAAATCAGGGTGACTAATGGGTCTCGAACCCACGACCTTCGGAACCACAATCCGACGCTCTAACCAACTGAGCTATAATCACCATGTAACTTTTTATTTTGTAATATTCGGGTGACTAATGGGTCTCGAACCCACGACCTTCGGAACCACAATCCGACGCTCTAACCAACTGAGCTATAGTCACCGTGTTATCATTTAACGAGTGCAAATATACGGATAATTCCATACCACGCAAGCGTTTTGATGAAAAAAATATCACAAAATCACATCAAATCTTCTAAGCTATTGACTGCCAAATATCTTTCAGTTGTAAATCCTTCTGCAAAATCTTTATTTATCAAGCGTCCTAAATCTTGTGCACGATAAGTAATGCTATCTAAAAAGTTTTTTGAAGTGATTGGAGTACTTGGTTCTTTTGAAGTACTATCAAAAAATTGTGTTCCATAAGCCATAACCGCATCTACTTTTTTCTCTATAAAACCTGTAACATCCACAACAAAATCTGGTTCAATATTTTTCCACTGAATATAATGGTAAACTACTTTTGGTCGCCAAGCTTCTTGCTCACTTCCATCAAGCGTAGTCTCAATACGTCTTAATCCTGATAAAAAACAGGCATCTGAAACTAACTTACTCCCTTTCCCATGATCAATATGACGATCATCAATAGCATTACACAACACTATTTCTGGTTTATACTTTCTTATCATTTTAATGATTTCCAATTGATGAAATTCATCATTAACAAAAAAACCATCTCTAAAAGCAAGATTTTCTCTCGCACTTACTCCTAATATTTCTGCCGCTAATGCTGCTTCCTTTCTTCTTATCTCAGCACTTCCTCTTGTTCCCAATTCCCCTTGGGTCAAATCCACAACTGCTACCTTTTTCCCCAATGCTATTTCTTTTGCAATAGTGGCTCCACACCCCAACTCTACATCATCTGGGTGGGCTCCAAAAGCTAATATATCAACTTTCATACTTTATTCTTTTATAACACAGCCTTCATTGTAGAAGACTTATTTACTGTTTCTATAAATTCACTATGTGGATCACTATCTATTGTAACTCCACATCCTAAATACAAATGTATTTCTTTGTCTTCAATTTGCATACAACGCAAATTCACATACAAATCAGTATTTCCAGAGGTTTCCTGTAAAACACTGTAATTCAATTCCCCAAGATAGCCTGCATAATAGTCACGACTATACCCCTCTTCTATCTCAAGAAAATTCCTTGACGCTATTTTGGGTAACCCACATACTGCAGGAGTTGGATGTAAAACCTCAATTACATTACCTACTGTTACTTCTTTTAATTTAGCTTGTATATCTGTGCAGATATGCATAACCTTCCCTGCGCGTTTTGTATATACTTCGGATAATTTTAACTCAGAGACAAAAGGTTGTAATTGTTCTTGGATAAACTGCGTTACAAAAGCCTGTTCTTCCTGTTCTTTTTGCCCCCACTCCACTTCATCTCTCTCATGGTTTATCTGTGTTCCTGCCAAAGCCATAGTAAATAACTCTTGCCCTTGTACTCTTAATAAAGTTTCTGGTGTAGCTCCAATCCATAATCCTATCTCTGGATGATAAAAAACAGAACAAAATGCAGAAGGATAACAAGACAACAATCTCTTGTACAACGCTAAAACATCAACTTTTTCTACTGCTAAACTTTCTTTTCGAGAAGGAACCACTTTTTGAAACTCTCCATTTTCAATAGCTATCACGCACCTTTTAACTAAATCTTCAAAATGCCTTCTTGCTTCATCATTAACATGAGTAACAATCCTACCTCTATATGCTGTATTTTCTTCTATGTATTCCTCTATAATTATTTGTGCATTCTTTTTGGGAATATATACACGTTCCCCCTTTGAAAAAGGAGCAAAAACAAAACCTTCTTCTGTAAAATCATTAACCTTATATATAATTGTATCTTCTTGTAAGTAAGCAACTACTCTTTTATCATTAGGTTTACTATACAATGCAAAAGGTAACTCTTTTGTGAAATGCGCTTCTACTACATCAAAAACTCTCATTTTAATTACGATCAATGACAATATTAGTAATCTTACAAATAGAAATCAAAACATCATTCTCATCTGTAATACGTATTTCCCATAAATGTACTGTACGCCCTCTATGTAGCAATCGAGCTGTACCAAATACATGTCCTGCTCGTTTACTTTTAACATGATTAGCGGATATTTCAATTCCTCTTATTTCTTGTTTTTCTGGGTCAATTAACATCAAAGAAGCTCCACTTCCTAAACTTTCAGCTAATGCTACAGATGCTCCACCATGTAATAATCCCATCGGTTGATGTACACGAGCATTTACAGGCATTTTAGCTACTAAAAAATCAGGTCCTGCATCAATGAACTCAATTTCTAATGTTTCCATTAATGTATTTTTAGTCACCTTAGCATACATAGCCAAAACTGCTTCTTTATTAAAATCTTTATTCATACGTGTTTTCATATACCTTCAAAATTACAACTAACAATTGTTACTAACTCTTAAATATAAAGTAAAATTACTTTTTACTCAAAAAAATAATAACACAACCCTATCATCAGTTTATTCATTTTATACTTTCACCCCTATAAAAAAGACACTCCAATAATCATAAAAAACTTTTTTTTATCAATCACAATTAAAAAAACAAGGGGTAATAAAAAACTTTTATGTTTTTTATTTATTTTTGCATCATCAAAAAAGGGGGTATCCCACAAAAAAACCAACATTATGTCAACATTTCGTTTTCGAGCAATTGAAAAAGCAGCTTCAAGAGAAGTTGTTAAAGTAGAAGAACTGGGTAGAAAATCACTAATATTTGGTGAAAATGTGTTTAACGACAAATCTATGCGTCAATTTTTAACACCTGAAGCATATCAAGCCGTTAAAAATGCACAGCTTGGAATTAAAATAGATCGTAGATTAGCTGAATACATTGCTTTAGGAATGAAAGAATGGGCTATCTCTAAAGGAGTAACTCATTATACACACTGGTTCCAACCACTAACTGGAACAACAGCAGAAAAACATGATGCTTTTTTCGAAACGACATTTGATGGAGACCCTGTAGAAAAATTTAATGGAGCACAATTGGTACAACAAGAGCCTGATGCTTCAAGTTTTCCTAATGGAGGAATTAGAAACACATTCGAAGCAAGAGGATATACAGCATGGGATCCAACATCTCCTGCATTTATCTTTGGTTCTACTTTATGTATTCCTACTGTATTTATTTCTTATACTGGAGAAGCATTAGACAATAAAACACCTTTATTAAAAGCTTTAAATGCAATTGATGATGCTGCAACAGAAGTAGCTAAATATTTTGATAAAAATGTAAAGAAAGTTACTCCTACTTTAGGATGGGAACAAGAATATTTCTTAGTTGATTCTGCATTAGCAGCCTCTAGACCTGACTTATTAACAACTGGGAGAACGTTATTAGGCCATACAGCGGCTAAAGGACAACAATTAGATGACCATTATTTTGGTTCTATACCAACAAGAGTATTAAACTACATTCACGACTTAGAGAATCATTGTATACTACTTGGTATTCCAGTTAAAACAAGACATAATGAGGTAGCTCCAAATCAATTTGAATTAGCGCCTATTTTTGAAGAAACAAACTTAGCTGTAGATCATAACTCACTCTTAATGGATGTTATGAAAAAAGTAGCTGAAAAACATCACTTTAAAGTACTATTCCACGAAAAACCATTTAAAGGAGTTAATGGTTCTGGAAAACACAACAACTGGTCATTAGCTACTGACACAGGAATAAACTTATTAAGCCCAAGTAAAACTCCTAAAAGTAATTTACAGTTCTTGACTTTCTTTATCAATACAATCAAAGCTGTAAACGACAACGAAGAACTATTGCGTTCATCTATTGCTTCTGCAAGTAACGACCACCGTTTAGGAGCAAACGAAGCACCTCCTGCAATTGTTTCAGTATTTATTGGACAACAATTAACTAAAGTATTAGAAGAATTAAAAGAAGTTACTGACGGAAAATTATCACCTGAAGAAAAAACAGATTTAAAACTAAATGTGGTTGGTAAAATTCCAGATGTATTATTAGATAATACAGATAGAAATCGTACCTCTCCTTTTGCTTTTACTGGAAATAAATGGGAATTTAGAGCTGTAGGATCAACTGCTAACTGTGCAGGTCCAATGACTGTTTTAAATACTATTGTTGCTAAACAATTAA
Organism: Flavobacteriaceae bacterium; assembly: GCA_031277535.1. Lineage (GTDB taxonomy): Bacteria > Bacteroidota > Bacteroidia > Flavobacteriales > Flavobacteriaceae > Flavobacterium. Next base: position 287,575 of record JAITMD010000003.1, on the reverse strand, counting down.
GAGACTTTAAAACTGAAGTTGACTCATTAGTTGAAAAAGACGGTTTAAAGAAAGATGAAGCTATTTTCAATGTACTACGTGAATATATCAAACAAAGTGAAAGAATTCTATTTGAAGGAGATGGATATAGTGCAGAATGGGAACAAGAAGCTCTAAAAAGAGGTTTAAGTAATAATAAAACTACTCCTGAAGCTCTAAAAGTAAAAATCGCTCCTCATGCAATTGCTATCTTTGAAGAAATGAAAGTAATGTCAAGTGTAGAAATTCATGCCCGATATGAAATCGAATTAGAGGAGTATGTAAAACGCATACAAATCGAAGGACGTGTTTTAGGAGATATTGCAAGAAACCACGTAATTCCAACTGCAATCAAATATCAAAACTTGGTAATTGATAATGTAAAAGGATTAAAAGAAATATTTGGAGAAGAAGAATATGAAAATGTAGCAGCGGAACAATTAAGTATCATTAAGAAAATTTCTTATCACATTGCTCAAATCAATACAAAGGTTACAGAGATGACCAATGAACGTAAAAAAGCAAACTTAATTGAAGACGTTGAAGAACAAGCTCATGCATACTGCTTCTTAGTAAAACCATATTTTGACATTATTCGTTACCACAGCGATAAATTAGAATTAATGGTAGATAATGAAATGTGGACATTAACTAAATACAGAGAGTTATTATTCACAAACTAATCTCAATTCAAAAAAAGAGGCTAAATCAGATGATTAGCCTCTTTTTTTATTCTTCTTTTACAATTACTAATGCATTCAATAACAATTGAGCAGAAGCTTCATTTGTAGCCAAAGGAACATTGTGTACATCACAAACTCTCAAAAGCATATTAATATCTGGTTCATGAGGATGCTTTCCAAGTGGATCCTTAAAAAACAACACCATACCTGTTTTACCTTCTGCTACGCGAGCTGCTATTTGAGCATCCCCTCCTAATGGCCCTGACAGCATTCTTTTCACTTTAAAACCTGCATCCTCAGCCATACTACCTGTAGTTCCTGTTCCTATTAATGAAATACCTTCTTGTGATAAAATACTTCTATTCTTTTTGATAAACTCAAGCATTTCTTTCTTCTTTGCATCGTGTGCTACAATTGCTATTTCCATAATTATTCTATTTATGATATTCAATCAAACCATCTAAGGGTTTTTGAATAATATTACCTACTTTAATATTACACTCTTGAAGAATCTGTCTAAACTCATCTTGTAAAAAATAAGCCACTGAACCTACAAAATGCACAGGTACAGTTAAGTATTCTGGATTATTCTTAATATAATGCGTTACAAAAAAAACAATTTGTTCCTTAATTAATTCTTGAAAAAATGGATGATTCTTATGTTCAATTAAAAAAGGTAAAAAAGAAGCCATATAAGCATTTGGGTTCTCTTTTTTATAAAAATTATACTTTACCACATCCGCATCCAAATCATACTTACTCTTAAATATCGTAGCTAAATCCTTAGGCATCATATTCAAAAACAAGCTTTTAATCATTAAGCGTCCGAAAGAACTACCACTACAGTCATCCATAGCCATAAATCCTAATGATTGTATGCGTTGATATACTTTAGAACCATCAAAATAAGAAACATTTGATCCTGTACCGTTAATACAAACAATACCAGATTCTCCTCTACCAACCGTAGCATATATTGCCGCATAAGTATCTTCATGTACATTAATATTTGTACAATTTGAAAAGTACTCTTCAGCAAACTTTTTTACAATATTTTTTGTGCGATCAGATCCACATCCTGAACCATAAAAATAAAGTTCTTTAACCTCGTTTTTGTTTTTACAGATATCTGGCACTGTATTAACACGGGTAAAGAACTCTTCTAAAGTAATAACTTCGGGATTCAGTCCAAGACTGGTCACCGAAGTTATAACTGTATTATTTTGGTCAAAGAAAATCCAATCCGCCTTAGTAGAACCACTATCGACGATTATCTTCATTCAAATTAATTATTTTAAGCTATTCATCAAGATAGCCATATCAACCATCTTAGCAGAATAACCATATTCGTTATCATACCAAGCTACAAATTTAAAAAAAGTACTGTTTAATCCAATACCCGCTTTAGCATCTACAATACAAGTATGTGTATCTGACACGAAATCTTGAGACACAACATCTTCATCTGTATATCCCATTACTCCTTTTAACTCATTCTCACTTGCTTTCTTAAGTACAGCTAAAATTTCCTCATAAGAAGTCTCTTTAGCAACTTTTACAGTTAAATCAACCGCTGATACGTCAGCTGTAGGAACACGCATAGACATTCCTGTTAATTTCCCTTTTAATGCAGGAATAACTTTTCCTACTGCTTTTGCTGCTCCTGTTGAAGCAGGTATAATATTATTTAAAGCAGAACGTCCTCCTCTAAAATCTTTTTTAGATGGTCCATCTACAGTAAACTGTGTTGCTGTTGCAGCATGAACTGTTGTCATTAAAGCTTCAACAATACCAAAATTATCATTAATAACTTTAGCTAATGGAGCCAAACAGTTAGTTGTACAAGAAGCATTAGAAATAATCGTATCTGTTGCTTTTAACTCTTTATCATTAACTCCCATTACAAACATTGGAGCTGTTGCAGATGGAGCAGAAATCAATACTTTCTTAGCTCCTGCATCAATATGTTTTTGAGCTCCTTCAAGCTCTTTAAAAATCCCTGTACAGTCAGCAACTACATCTACCTTTACTTCATCCCATTTTAATAAAGAAGGATCTTTCTCTGCTGTTACACGTATTGTTTGTCCATTTACTACTAAATGTCCGTCTTTTACTTCAACAGTTCCATCAAAACGACCATGAACTGAATCATATTTAATCAAATAAGCTAAATGTTCAACTGCCATTAAATCATTTACAGCAACCACTTCTACATTTGGATTTTTCACAGCCTCTCTTAACATTAAACGTCCAATACGTCCAAAACCGTTAATTCCTATTCTTGTTTTCATATTTCTCTTTTTTATTGATTTTTAAATTGTAATAATATCTGACACTCTTAATAATTCTTGATCTATTGGAGAATGTCCTTTTACAGCATGATCTAATGGTGTTAAAGCAACTTGATCATTGATTAAACCTACCATATAATTACTTCCTCCTTCAAGCAAAGTCTCTACCGCTTTCACACTTAATCTACTTGCCAAAACACGGTCAAAACAAGAAGGAGCTCCTCCTCTTTGCATATGCCCTAAAACAGATACACGCACTTCATACTCTGGTAAATTAGTTTCTACATATTCTCCTATTTCAAATACGTTCTTTCCTAATTTCTCTCCCTCTGCAACAATCACAATACTTGATGATTTTCCTGATTTCTTACTTTTCTTTAAAGACTCTAACAAGCGTTCCATTCCCATATTCTCTTCTGGAATAAGAATTTCTTCAGCTCCTGCACCAATACCAGCATTTAACGCAATATGTCCTGCATCTCTTCCCATTACCTCAACAAAGAATAAACGTTTATGAGAGCTTGCTGTATCTCTAATTTTATCTACAGCATCAACTACGGTATTTAAAGCAGTATCAAAACCTATTGTATGGCTTGTTCCATGAATATCGTTATCGATAGTTCCTGGAATCCCCATTACTGGAATATCAAATTCTTTACTAAGAATCATTGCTCCTGTAAAACTTCCATCTCCTCCTATTACAATAAGAGCGTCAATGCCTGCTGATTTTAAATTATTATATGCTAATTGTCTTCCTTCTGTAGTTTTGAAGGCACTGCAACGCGCAGTTTTTAAAATTGTTCCTCCTTTATTAATAATGTAATTTACATCACGTGGACCTAATACTTCGAAATCGCCATCAATCATTCCTTGAAAACCTCTAAAAATTCCCATACATTCTACTTCATGGAAGTGACAAGTACGCACTATTGCACGTATTGCGGCATTCATTCCTGGCGCATCTCCTCCCGACGTCAATACACCTATTCTTTTAACCTTTGCATTCATACTTTAAATTCCTTTTAGTAAATTTAGCAAATATATAAAGGCCAAACAATCGAAAATCAATTAATATTTTATTATTATTTCGTTAAATTATAAGGTGTTGTTTGTTCACTGGCAGACTTACGTCTTGTTTCATAAAAACGAATAAAATCTCTATTATAATCAGAGTCAGGCAATTCTTCAGATCTACTCTTATCCTTGCCATTCTCTTTTTCTTTTTTATGCTTCTTAATTTCCCTATTCAAGATACGTGCAAACAATTCTTTGAAGGTATCAAAGTCTACTTCATACGACAATCCTACACCTTGTGTATAGCCAATCCCCTCTCCAATATAGTTTATGTCATTTTCTCTATTAAAGAAACGCGCATTAAGCGTTCCTTGTTCATTCAAGCTCAACAAGACCTCAACATCTCCCACAATTACAGATTGTTCCACTCCACCAACAGGTACTCCTAACTTTCCATTAACTGAAATGCGATCATTAACTTTAGTCGAGAAGGTAACCCCTAATCGACCTTCTGTTTGTAAATATGGATTACGCTCACCTTGTGCATAGTTTAACCCTACTTTAAACTTGTCATCTACATCTGAAAACAATTCATCGAAAATACTACTTGCACGTTCAAACAAGCTTCCAGCCAAAGCAGAAGATGAATTATCTGAAGAGAAGAAAGATCCAGTCGCTAACAATGCCATTGCTTGATTCATACGCAAATCCTTATCACTCAATTTGTATTCAATCTCTGAACGCACTACTGAACTTACTGTTGGGAAATTAATATCAAAGTTAATATCTGGGTTGCTTAGATTACCATTCAATTCAATCACTACATCTGTAGGAACTTTTCTATTAATAACTGAGTTATCTACTATTACACTTGGATTTGCTTCTGTATGATAGATTGCCTGCAAATCCAAAATAGCACTCATTGGATCTCCCTCCCAACGAATCGTACCAAACTTCTTCACCACAAACTTTTTATCTATTAACCCTCCATACTTATAATTGTATTCTCCTTCATAAGCCTGGAAATCTCCCCACATATTAAATCTTCCCAAAGTATTTATCTCCATTGTGATAAACCCAGCTCCTTTTCCTTTCATTGCATGGCCAGACTCTCTATCCAAGATAATTTCTATCTCGGCATCAGGAGTCACAACAAACTCAAAATCCAATTCAATACCACTATTCTTATACTTAAATGGTGTATTATCTCCTCCTTTTAATCGCAATCTCTTCTCCTCTGGAGTTAAAAAGTGAACAAAATTGTTATCTCCTGATCCACCTTGCGCTTCTTTTAATGGAATCTTTATTGAAGTTCCTTTATTAGATGTTGCTTTAATATCAATGGCCAACATTTCTACTGGTCCATATATTTTTGCCTCTCCATTAATAAATGCCGTTCCATAATACAAACTACCTTCCGTATATTTGGTATCTAATGCTAATAAATTATCTGATTTCAAACTCACATTCAATGCCCAGTCTTTAAACATTTTATGTGATATTTCACCATCTACAATACCTGCTGTTTTATACTTACTATCAATAATTTTAACTTTGCGCAACAAGAACATACGTTCTGTTAAATCCAATGGAGCATTTTCTTCAAAATTGTAATCTACTCCCGTAAATTTAGAGGTCATACCTGCCTTACTCAAATTAAGACGTCCATTTACTTCTGGTTTACTTGGATCTCCCAAAATACTGATTTTACCATTAGCAAAACCTCGTACATTATAAACTATGGAACTAAGCAAAGGTTCTAATGGCTTAATCAAAAAGTCTTTAAACCCTGCTTCCAAGTTCATCGTCATTTTCTTATTTGCAATACCTACATCTCCATTGACATAAAATTTTTCTTCATCTTGATTTAAAATATGAGAATTAACTCTGAAATTTTTTAATTTCTCGTCCCCTTCAACATTAAAAGTCAAATCTCCCAAAAGAACATCATTCATTTTTAACCCATTCACATTGACCTTTGCATTTGGTTTAAAAACTTTCTTCTCTTGAGAAAAATGGACATCTCCATCTATACTCCCTTCAAACTTAAGATTGTCCATATCAGGAGTAATTTTAGCTAAATCAACAGACTTGAAATTCAAGTCTAAATGTTTATACAATGAATCTTTTACAAACCCCTTCAACAAAACTTCTTGCTGGTTATGAGAAATAGCAATTGAATCAATTGTGAAATCTGTCAGCTTCTTATTGAATACAATTTTATTTTTATCATTATCTCTTTCATTGATATTCCACAAGAAGTTTTTAAATAAAATCTCTGATTTTTTAAAACCAACTACAGATAAATTCTCATCATTAATTGTATGATATAAATTCAAATTGAAAGTATCTTTTGAATCTTTTCCTCCCTTAAACTCAGAGCGAACATATAACGTGTCATTATGTGTTAAGTTTAACAAGTTAAAATCTTTTATCTTATATCCTTTAGTATTAACACTGTCTATAGAAACATAAGTATTATACAGCGGATTTGAATTATTGACATTCAACAAGATATTGTAAAATGCAAAATTATCTACAGCTACACTTGGAGAAGAGAAATCTAACTTAAACTCCTTCTCATCATTATTAATAACTCCTGTAATATGAGTTTCTTTACTTAAAGTCAACTGAGGGAAGAAAACCTCTATTAAACGATTATTAATCGAGATATCAAAATCAATATATTGCCCTGGTTTTATCCTATAAGGAGAATAATTGGTATACAAACTACCCAGAGCATTTGTAAACAAATGCCTTAATTCTGCAAAATTAAACTTCCCTATAATATATCCTTCAATAGCTTCATTTGAATAGATATTGATTGTACGCTCTCCCGAATCATTAAAAGATGATGACAGTGAAAACTCATCAAAAATATAGTGTTCTTTACTATTATTATAACTTGATTTGTTAACTCTAAACTCCCCAACCAAGTTATCTAATGTATTCCCAGATGCTTTAAACGCAAAATCTCCAGTAAACTTAGACAAAGTATCATTAACCAAATGTAGCGCGTGTAAATCAGCGTAATGTACGTTTGCTTCAAAGTCATAGTTCTTAATTTTAGAACTCAAATCAAGCTTACCATTAAAATCAAGCTGTAAATTTTTATCATCTACGATAACAATTCCTTGATAGTAAGGCATCTTCATTAACCCATCAACAGCAATTCGGTTATAAGTATATTTATTAAAAGTAAAAGAATAAATATCTCCCTTCACAGACGTATTCAAAGACTTCTGATTGAATCCTACACCATCCACATCTAAATCAAGAGATACAACTCCTATTGATTTCTCATGCACAAAAGCTCCAATATTAAATTTATCTAATACAATATTTCCTTTGTATTTGGCTGTATTTGGATCATTCAAATTTTCAATAGCAATAGACGCAATCCCTTTACCCAAAGAAGTCAAAATAGTTGCATCTGTGGTCAGCGTACGCTTTGTCATTTCTACATCACCTTCAATATTGACTAAACCTAAAGAGCTCAATTGTTCAGGTAAAAGCTTCCCTAAAATATCTGGCATCAAACTCACTAAAGCTTCTCTTGTTGTTTGTAAACGAGTTAAATTTGCCTTCATCCAAAAAGGCTTGTCCTTGTCAAAAACATTTTTAAAATTAAAACGTCCAATAACATTTGACTCTCTTTTATCCGCAAAATTCACATTAGTCATGGAAAAGTTGTTCATCACACCATTTATCTTCCCACGAACATACATTTGCTGATTAGGCGCAAAAACATCTGCAAAAGGATTAATATCAGAAGTATTCAAAGCAGCTGTTTCAATAGTAAAGTCCCATTTTACTTTATCAGTAAAATACTTCATATCTCCTTCAGCATAGTCGAACTTCAAATCTCCCTTTAAAGTAGATTTATCAGTTACCAATTGCAATCCCTTAACACCAATACTTGTTTTAGTATGCGAAAAATCTCCTGTAAACTGCTTTACGTTTAATCCCCAATTATCTTTAAAACTCAGTTGTTTTATATTTCCATAAATATTAGGTCCTTTAATAAAGAAATTCTCAACTTCTCCATCAATATTCTTAAAATCAATTGCTATTGGATGAGCATTATTATCATCAGAGATAACCAAATGACTGTTATTGACTTTAACTCTTTTTGACTTCAATCGAAACTTCCCTTGTCCTGGTTTCCCATCATCAAAAGCTGCTATTAATTGATCTAACGTAGTTAATTCTTCCCCTTTGTACTTGTGAATGCGCAACGACAAATCGTCCACTGTAACTGGACCAAGATAAACACGACCTTGAATAAGTGAGTTAATATCTAAAATACTTGTTTTTAATTGTGTTGAAGAAACAAAATCTTTCCCATGCGAATCAACAGCAGTAAGTCCTTTAATCGTTACATTACCAAATACATCAACTGCTAAACTTTCCAAATATAACTTAGTACCAAATTTAGTATTTAATTTCTCCAGTCCTTCTTTAGCTACCAAGGTCTGTACAAACGGCATAGTAATTGCTCCTATTAGAATTACTAATAGGATTACTATCCCTAATAGGAAACGAAAAACTAATTTTTTAAATTTTTTGATATCGTATTATGTTTTAAATTTGCTGACTAAACCTAACTTGTCTTTGAAAACAGACAAAGTTAGTTAATTTTCGGTATACCTCAGTAGAAATACAGCATATAAATTAGCAAAACTTACAGTTTAAAATGTCATCAGAAACCACTTATATTTTAGCCATCGAAAGCTCTTGTGACGACACATCAGCTGCCGTATTACTCAACAACAAAGTATTGTCAAACGTTGTAGCCAGACAAGAAATTCATGAAGAATATGGAGGAGTAGTTCCTGAATTAGCTTCTCGTGCACATCAACAAAATATTGTTCCTGTTGTAGATATAGCTCTTAAAAAAGCAGGTATCACAAAAGACCAATTAAATGCTATTGCATTTACACAAGGACCTGGACTAATGGGGTCTTTACTTGTAGGTGGTTCATTTGCCAAAAGTTTAGCACTATCACTTAGCATTCCTTTGATTGCTGTCAACCATATGCACGCTCATATTCTTTGTCACTTTATTGAAGAAGAAGGATATGACAAACCAGAATTTCCATTTTTAGCGATGACTATTTCTGGAGGGCATACACAAATTGTAAAAGTAAATAGCTTCTTTAGTTTAGAAATATTAGGTGAAACGACAGATGATGCAGTAGGTGAAGCTTTTGATAAAACAGCAAAAATATTAGGCTTCCCTTATCCTGGAGGCCCTCTTATTGACAAATTTGCTAAAGAAGGAAATCCTAAAGCATTTCAATTTACTAAACCTAAAGTTGACGGATTAAACTTTAGCTTTAGCGGGCTAAAAACACAGATTCTGTATTTTATACAAAAAAATGTCGCTATTAACCCAAATTTCATTGAAGAAAACAGAGCGGATATTTGTGCTTCTATCCAATATACAATTATTCAGATTTTAATGGATAAACTGAAATTAGCTGTAAAAGAAACAGGTATAAAACAGATCGTTATTGGAGGCGGAGTTTCTGCTAATTCTGGTATCCGTCAAGCCTTAAAAGATGCTGAAACAAAATATCGTTGGAAAGCATTTGTTCCCAAATTCGAATATACAACAGACAACGCTGCTATGATTGGTATTGTTGGTTATTATCGATTCAAAGAATCGATGTTTGCTGACGCATCTGTAGTATCAAAAGCCCGTATTGAATTCTAAATAGTAGTTATGCAATTATTCTATTCTCCAGAAATTGAAAAAGGACAAAGTACCTTTACTTTTGACAAAGACGAAAGCAAACATATCATTCGTGTATTGCGTAAAAAAATGGGTGATATCTTACATGTAACCAATGGTAAAGGTTCACTTTTCACTACTAAAATCACCTTAGATTCTGACAAAAAGTGTGTCACTGAAATTGTTTCATCAGAAGATCAAACACCTACTCCATTTCGCTTACACTTAGCAGTAGCTCCAACAAAAATGAATGAGCGCTACGAATGGTTTTTAGAAAAAGCAACTGAAATAGGTATTCATGAAATAACTCCAATTATTTGTGATCACTCTGAGCGAAAAATTGTAAAAACAGAACGCTTTGAAAAAATTATACAATCGGCAATGAAGCAATCGCTTCAATACCATTTACCTATTTTAAACGAGCCAATTTCCCTAAAAGAATTCTTAGCTCAAAACCATCAAGGTGAATTGTACATTGCCCACTGTGAAGACACTGAAAAAGTTTTGTTAAAAGACTCTATTGTGCCTCATAAAAATTACTTACTTTTAATAGGTCCTGAAGGAGATTTCTCTACCAATGAAATAAACATAGCATTAGAAAAGGGATATCGCCCAGTATCATTAGGACACACAAGATTAAGAACTGAAACAGCTGCTCTTGTTGCAGTACACAGTTTTGTATTTACAAACGAATAAAAAAGTGATTTATGAATCAAGCTAAAGTTATTTCTACAGGTATTGTTCGCGCTGTATTAATCTTATTTGCTATTGCCGTAACAGGCGCTCTACTTCTAAAAGTTAGTGCAATATTTATCTACACAGGTTTTGCTTTTGTTTTAGCTCTTGTGGGGAAACCTATTGTAGAGTTTTTGCGAAACAAATTAAAACTTTCAAAAATAATCTCTGTGAGTATAACAATGGGAGTTTTCTTAGCTTTCTTCGTTGGCTTTATTTTTATGTTTATACCACTGTTTACAACACAAGCTAAAAACTTATCTGTATTAAACACTTCCCATCTACAAGAAGACTTTAATGGGTTAATCCAACAAATAGATTTTTACTTAGATGACAGAGGATTTAGCCTTGACAAAATTATAGCGGAAGCTAACTTAAAATCACAGTTAAAATTAGACTTTGTTCCCAACCTATTAAACAATATTTTAGGTTTTTTAAGTGAATTTGGAATGGGGCTTTTTGCTGTTCTTTTTATCACTTTCTTTTTCTTAAAAGATCAAGTACTTTTAGAATATCAATTCAAAAAAATATTCCCAGACAAACATGAAAATAAAGTAATGGTATCTATTGAGAAAATCAATAATTTACTCTCTCGTTACTTTTTGGGCTTAGTTGCACAAACAACAATAATTTTTATTCTGAGTTTTATTCTATTAGCAGTTGTTGGGGTTAATGGAGCTTTAATGATTGCATTTTTATGTGCTATCTTAAATATTATTCCTTATATCGGTCCTTTAATTGGAAATGTATTAGCTGTAATATTTACAATGCTTAGTTTTATTGGAGAACATTTTACTGATGTTACTTTACCTAAAGCCTTTACTGTAATGGTTGGTTTTTTAGCTATTCAATTAATTGACAATGTAGTTAATCAACCTTTTATTTTCTCTAATAGTGTGAAATCTCATCCTTTAGAAATCTTTATTGTTATTCTTGCCAGTGGTATGTTTGGAGGAATATTTGGTATGATTGCAGCTGTACCAATCTATACCTGTATGAAAGTCATTGCTAAAGAGTTCTTGCCAAATGTGCGATTTGTTCAAATTCTTACTAAAAAACTTTAAGTGGAAAACAAACTATTAAAAGAAGATATTCAACACTATATCCAAGAACAATTAAACACTCCAATTAGTGCCTTAGCTTTTAAAAAAAGCCCCTTTGAAGGAGTAGAAATGGCAGAATTGCTTACGCAAATAGAATCCAAACAAAAAGCAAAAGACAAATTACCAACATGGTATGCTTCTTCTTCTATTCTATTTCCGAAAAAACTATCTATAGAACAGACCTCTTCTGAAGAATGCGCGCAATACAAAGCGTCTTTAGTAAAAGGAAACCGTCTTATAGACTTAACAGGAGGGTTTGGTATCGATTGTTATTATTTTGCTAAACAAGTAAAAGAAGTAATGCATTGCGAAATGCAAGAAGACCTTAGTCAAGCAGTAGCTCATAACTTCAGAGTATTAGAAGCAACAAATATTACCTGTCATTGTGGAGATAGTTTAGTTTATTTAGCTGCACACACTGCTTCTTGGGATTATATTTATGTAGACCCACATCGCAGGAATCAAGCCAAAGAGAAAGTATTTTTCTTAAGCGACTGTTTACCCAATGTACCCGCTCACTTAGATTTGTTATTTGAACGTACAACTACAATTTTAATCAAAACCTCTCCTCTTTTAGATATTCAAGCAGGAATCAATGAGTTGAGAAATGTAAAAGAAATTCATATTGTAGCTCTAAACAATGAGGTAAAAGAACTATTGTGGATATTAGAAAAAGGTTATACATCAGATGTTAATCTCGTTGCCATCAATCTATCAAAAGGAGATACTCAGCGCTTTGTTACGACGTTAAATACAGTTAGTCACTCTATATATGCAGAACCTCAACGTTATTTGTACGAACCAAATAGTGCTATCTTAAAAACAGGCAAATTTGACGAAGTAAGTGTGCAATACAATCTAAAAAAATTGCACCCACACAGTCAGTTATACAGTAACGATACACGCATTGAGTTTCCAGGTAGAAGTTTTGAAATAAAAGAAGTATTGCCATTTAATAAGCAAACAGCCAAAAGTCTATTGACTAATTTAAAAGCCAATATCACTATTCGTAACTTTCCTATGAAGGTAGAAGAAATACGTAAAAAATGGAAGATAAAAGAAGGAGGCGATCTTTACCTCTTCTTTACTACAAACCATAAAAACGAAAAGATAATTATCGTATGCAATAAATAATTGAAAACAGAGAAAGTATCTTCTCTGTTTTTTTATGTCTTATATTTAGATCTATACTCTCTAATCCATCTTATACATTTTCTTTTCCCAATCTTTCAATTCTTTAATATTTGCTTTTGATAATCAGGAGGGTATTTTTTTATATAATATTGATTAGGATAAGTATATAATAAATAAACAAATCAATCTCCTCCATATTATAACGACTTTCTATTCTAAAGTATCGTTCCCGTATTCATCTATTCCCATTTGTTGTCTAATATAATTATAAAAACACTGTTTTGTATAATACAATTCCCCTGTTTCATGTAAAAATTCAACAACTAACCCATCATCTAAGTCTAAATCAAAACCAGAAAAATCACCAAAATAATTATCACCAAAAAACCAAACATTTGACTTTATGTTATAATGTTCATCAAGTCCTATTTCTTCAAGATTAAAAAGAAAACTCTGAACTTTAAATTGACATTCTCTAAAGTTTCCATAACCTATTTCTTTTAGATATGCAATGTAGTCATGAGGAGCACAAGGATATTTCTCAATAATCTCTAATAGTTGTTGTTCAGAAATTATCTCTTTATGATTACTTTCATCTGCTTTATCCTCAACTCTTTTTAGAAATTCTCTTTCTAATAAATAATTAGTTTCCATACAACTATAACTTTACTTACTAATCCCAACTCTTTTCAACACCTTATCTTCCCACATAGTATCATCTATTGATAATATTAACGTGTCAAAATTATATTGTATCCCCTCTTTCTCAACTCCTAATGAGTCATCCACATGTAGATCTATCTCAAACGAAGGTGGATACTTAGACACTTGTTTCCCCCTCTTGCCTAATGTAGATTCATGTTCTTGCTGATTTATAATTTTATCCAACAATATTCCGTAACTCCAAAACATACGTCTTATCTTACTCTTACTTCGATAAGATGTCGTATAAATATAGATAGAATGCCCATTTCTCTTTAATTCCTTAAACAAGTTGATAGTTCCTAAACGTAGCCGCTCCATCCCAAATATCTTACTAATCAGCGGTTCTTTCTCTAATGGAAATCTCCCCTCCCCAATAAGGGTATCATCAAGATCAAACGATATAATCATTTCTATTCTGATTTAAAATTAAGAACTCTACTTTACTATTCATTTACACCTCCAATATCAAAGCTACAAGTGATTTAGCGCTTTGTTCTATACTACTTGATAAGTATGATTTTATGCTTCTAAACCTTCAGTATACTTTAAAAATAGATATTTTTTATCTCTGATAATTTCAGCAAATTTATCAAACGCCTCTTCACTCGTATTATACAGTTTTGACAAGTCTGTAATTAACTCCTTTAATTTACTTTCTTCCAAACTATTATCTCTCTTAAAACCTAAAATAGATGCACCAATTCCAAATAGTTCAAACTGATAGTTTTCAAACAAGTGTTTTGCTATAATATAGTTTTCAAAAGGATCAAAATCACTCTCAAAATACCCATTTGGAAACCCACAAATTCCTTCGTATGATTTATCAACTGGCACAACTTTAAGTTCTATTTGTTCATCTAAATATTCAAATGGAGATTGATTAATACCTTCTAAAATCAACATTTCATCCTCATCGATAGTCATATTTTTATCGCATACTGATTCGAAATCAATGTCTTTTGCTTGTTTCAATAGATTTGTCTTTCTAATAAAAAATTCAGACGGAGTTGAGAGATATCCTCTATGCTCACCATTTTCAAAACACACCTCATCAAGATTAGACAAATCATGATCTTCTGTTTCATCTAAATCATAACTGTGAATAGAATGACCACTTGTATATTCGGCTTGACCTAAATCATCTAGTGTTAGAATTATTACTTTATTAGGATTATTGCGTTTATAATCTTCATAAACCCCAAATAATTCGTCGAAAGATTTCAAATCATCAATTACATAAGTATCAAATAAAAGTTCGTTACTCAAATCTTCTGATGACAAAGCTTGTATGTGCATAACATCGATTTAAAAAGTGATTAAAAGATTATTTTAAACAAAATAAGAACACTTAAAAAGCATCTCCTTATCTCATTAATAGTCTACTAATTTAACCTAATTTTCTTTATGATAGATACTAATGCATGCTGTTTAAGTTAAACAATAACCTCAGACTTACTCTAACCTTTATTGTTTCATCCAAAAACATGCACATTAGTATATTCTAATCGTCCATCTATCCCAAGATAACCCCGCATTTACACTAAACAAAATCATACGTATATTTTGATGTTATAACATCTTCACACTTAAGATAGATACACTGATTCTTATCGAAAAACTAATATAAACAGACTATTTCTCTCTTACTTTAAGCTTATAGATATAGTCTGATTAAATAGGTTCTAATTCATCTTATACATTTTCTTTTCCCAATCTTTCAATTCTTTAATAACAGGTTTAGCTTTTTGCAATCGCTGATGAAGGAACTCTACAAAGTTTGGTGCTAATATTTCTATTTCAGATGTTTCATGATCAAATAAGACAACCTCTCCTTCTTCATTGTTCTCTTTCAACTTAAGTGCTACTATTCCATAATCAGAATATCTGCCAATTGCAAAATACCCCCTATCAAGAATCTCGCTCTTCATTTCTTCGTTATTCTCAATCAAAATCCTATCCCATATTCCAATAGGTTTAGGGTAAAGAAACACATTTAAATCCCAAAATATCTCATAAAAGAATTTATACTTTAAGTAACATTTATACGAAACTGGAAGAGTAATATTGAGTTCTTTTTCTAATTCAATAATATCATCGTCTGTAATCACACAATCTATCGCCTTCCAAATAGTATCTCTATCACTAACGATATCTACCATATAATCTGTACAATCTACTTGACTAACATATACTTTGGTAGACTTACCACAAAGTATTTCACTATCTATTATCTCTTGCATTTCTGAAAGCACAGCTACTTCATAAAAAGGCACATACATAAGATATTCTCTATACTCTTGGACAAACTCTAAACATTTATCTACATAATTCTTTATTACATTCTCCATACTTATAGTTTCTTTTTATTTACTACTAACACAATCTTTTATTAAAGACTAAAGCTTTAGTTTCTTCCTTTACAACTTCCTTTAGCTATCAACAAATATAAACAAAGAAGAATGTTTCGTAAAAATGCATACTTCTATTGTTTCTTTTAAATTTCAAACCAAAGAACACACCATCTACATTAGTTCTCACAAAAAACAGCCTCTATATCATGTACATCAATGATTACTCTGCCAAAAAATCACTATTTTTAAACCAGAAAAAACAATCGCATGATTCACCTTGTAAGAACAGATTCAAACAACCCTGATTTTCTTTATCTCATTACTCAACTAGATCAATATCTTTCTGTTTTAGATGGAGAAGAGCACAGCTTTTTTGCACAATTCAACAAAGTAGATCACATCAATCATGTTGTAGTTGTTTATCAAAACAACTCAGCTGTAGCTTGTGGAGCAATCAAGGCCTATGATGCACAAACGATGGAAATCAAACGTATGTTTACTACTCCAGAAGCTCGAGGAAAAGGTATTGCTTCGCAAATATTAAGCGAATTAGAACAATGGGCAAAAGAGCAAGGCTTTTACCGTTGCATTTTAGAAATGGGCAAACAACAAACACAAGCAGAAATCTTATATCAAAAAAACAACTACTCTGTCATTCCAAACTATGGACAGTATAAAGGAGTAGAAAGTAGCTTATGTTTTGAGAAAAACTTATAACCACCATTATTCACTTTATTCTCTGAAAAAAAAGTGATACGTTATTTTTAAATTCACCCCATAATACTATATTTAGTTCACTAAATAGAAGTAAAACACTTCACTTTTTTCTCTTTTTTACTCAAAAACAGTCATTCAGCTCTCGAATAAAGAAAAAAATTATATTTTTTTTTCAAACCATAAAATCACATTTCACTGATTATTAAAAAGATACACAAAAACTACTCTTTTTATCCTATTTTAAACCTGCCTTTAAAGCCATATAACACGGGGATTCTTCGAAGTTCCTTGGACAATTGGTGGACAATACCTCGAGTTTAGTTGGGCAGAGACACCTTTTGTCGAACAATTGTCCTCTTATTCCCCCACTATTCCCCTCTTATTCTCCTCCTACTGTCTTTTTATTAGTTATTTAAGTCATACCAAAATTCTTAGTAATATCTACCCACCTATCTTCCATATACTTCTAATTAATATTGTAACTTGTACAAAATTCCAATTATGAAAAAATTACTTTATATTTTATTCTTCTCTTTAGGATTTGCCTTGCATATACAGGCTCAAAACAAAGGTTGTGAGATAGATTATGAAATAAAAAATGACAGTGTAAACATCAAAAAAACAACAGATTACTTGATGTATGAAAAAGATTTTGGTCGCTCAACCAAGTCTATTTTTATGTCTCTAATCAATTCAGAAGGGTTGTATTTTGTGCAGTTGCAGTATCTACAAAAAGATTCAGAATTTATTCCTATCACCTGTATTAATCACAAGAGTATAGTTACGCTAAAGCTATTAAATGGAAAAATAGTGAATGCCTTCTATTTAGGAGATGAAAAATGTGACTCTTTAATGTACGATAATCAAGAGAAAAACAACATTCGCGTGCTAATGGCAAACTTTATTTTGAGAAAAGAAGATATAGCTGTTTTGAAAGAATCTCCTGTAAGCACAATGCAGATTCGATTTTCAAATAAAACAGAACAATTTATTATACGAGAAACAATACAGTCAGAGATAACTAAAACAACATATACTCCCTCTGTATTTATTCAACAAAATTTGAAGTGTATAGAATAAAAAAGAGGAGTAATTCAACTTTTGAATTACTCCTCTTTTTTTTATTTAATGCTATCTGTATATTCTTTTAAGATGGCTTCTCTAAAATCTGGATGAGCAATATTAGCCATTGCTTCTACTCGCTGTTTTAGTGTTTTACCATATAAATCTGCTATTCCAAATTCTGTAACCACATATTGAATATGTGCACGTGTAGTTACTACTCCTGCACCTTGTTTTAAGAAAGGAACAATGCGGTTGTGCCCTTGATTACTTGTAGAGGCCAAAGCAATAATGGCTTTCCCTCCAGAGCTCAACGATGCTCCACGTACAAAGTCCATTTGTCCACCTACACCAGAATACATCTTTGCTCCTAAAGAGTCTGCACATACTTGTCCTGTTACATCTACTTCCAATGCAGAATTGATTGCTACTACTTTTGGATTTTGACGTATAACAGCTGTATCGTTAACATAACTTGACTCTTTCAACAAGAAAAAAGGATTGTTGTCTACAAATTGATATAAGCGTTCTGAACCCAGCAAAAAGGTAGCCATAGCTCGTCCTTTTGCTATTTTCTTTTTTGTACAATCAATAACGCCACTTTGAATTAAATCAATAACTCCATCAGAAAACATTTCTGTGTGTAGTCCTAAGTTTTTATGGTGTTGCAACTGTGCCAATACAGCATTGGGAATAGAACCAATTCCCATTTGTAATGTACTCTCGTCTTCTATCAAACTCGCTACATATTGACCAATCACTGCTTCTTTATCACTAATTGGCAATACTTTTGAAGCATAAATAGGTACATTGTGCTCTACTGCAAAGTTTATTTTAGATTGATGAATAATACTATCTCCAAACGTACGAGGCATAAAACTATTGATCTGAGCAATAATTACTCTTGCCTGTTCCATTGCCGCAACTACAGCTTCTACAGATACTCCCAACGAACAAAATCCGTGCTCATCTGGTGGAGACACTTGAATAAGTACCACATCAACTTTTAAAGCTCCTTTTCTAAACAAACGAGGTATTTCGCTCAAAAAGATTGGAGTATATGATCCGTTTCCAGCAGCTAATGTATGTCTAACATTTTTTCCGATAAAGAATGAATTGACATGAAAGCTGTCTGCCAAAGCAGGATTGGCATACGGAGCATCTCCTTCTGTATGCATATGGCAAAACTCTACACCTCTCAATTCTTCTGCTCGATCGCTAATAGCCTTTGTTAAAACATTAGGTGTTGCTGCTGCTGCGTGAACATAAATACGATCACCAGACTTTACCTCCTTTGCGGCTTCTTGTGCTGAAATATACTTCATTGTATTTCTTAAATTAGAATTAGAACTAAATTGTCTGTGTTACACATCAAAGACTATACAAAATACAACTTTTTTAAGTATTTAACGATTGATTTTTATCATTGTTTCACAACAAATTCACTAAATACCAATACAAGAATAAATTACTACCTGAAATATAGGTACATAAAGGAATAAAAAAGCGATTGTCGTATGAAGCAAAAGTTGTATTGCGAATTTGTTTAAACAAACCTACAAAACGGAAATCTCCAATGGTGCGCAATCCAAATAGAATACCAATAATTAATAGCAAATAAGGAGAAACCTGTAAGGCATACGCACTACAAATAGCAAATGCCATCAATACTATTGCGACACCTAATGTACCAATAGGTCTGGGATTCAACACTCTTTTTCCATCGCGAGAAGGCAAGGCTCCTTCTGTACCCCACTGCCCTCCAAATGCCCAATAGACATGGATAAAAGACATACTTAAAAACAAAACACTGTTCAGTGCTATAACGGTATAAATGCCTAACATAATAAATAGATTAAGTTATTAACTCAAAAATATCAACAACAAATTACTCCATTGCTATGCCACAAAATTACATGTCTCTTTACACCTGTGCATTCACTTAAGTTAACTAATCAATCTTTTTCGAATGCGAGAAAGAGATTGTGGTTTTACACCAATATAAGTAGCAATATACTTTTGAGGAATGCTATTCAATATTTGAGGATGGTGGTGCAACAAATCTAAATAACGCTGTTCTGGATTGAGAAAAAGCAAAAAGTCAATGCGTTTTTTAGCATTCAAGAAAATAGCATCAGACATTAATCGACCTACTTTTTGCCACTCCATACTACTATTGTATAAAGCCAATAAATCATCCCTTTTAATCAAAGTAACTTGACAAGGAGTTAAACATTCTAATACCATATTAGACGGCGTATAACTAACTACCCCTTCATAATTGGTAAAAACATCTCCACTGAGGTAAAAGAAAAAAGAAATATCTTGCCCTTCTTCATTGATATAATACATACGCATACTCCCTTCTTTCAAAAAGCCCACATAATCACACACCTCCCCCAGGTCTAATAATACATCTCCTTTCTTTAATTCTCTATGCTCTACTTTGTCTGCTAAAACTTCTAACAACCTCGTTGTCCACTGATTTGCTTCCATCTCCTTCTCTATATTAAATCCTAATGTTACTTCGTCAAATATTTTAAAATGACTACTCTTCAATTCCTTTTTTGCTCTTAAAAACGGCTGCGATATTTTGTCAAGTTTTTATTACTTAATCGCTTTTATTATTGCCAATCAGGTGCATTTCAAAAGTAAACATTTGACCTTTTATACCACTCAAAAATACACAGTAAAAGCCTGACTCAATAAGTTTTTGATGAAAAACTATAGTTTCGTCAAATAATCTTATTTTTGCTCATATTATCTATTCAGAAAGAATGACGTCGATAAATAAAAAAACATTACAAGATTTAGAATTTAATACAGTATTAGAAACTGTATCTGACTTATGCGTTACTCAAAGTGGTAAAGAATTAGCAATGGAAATTACACCTTTTGCTACAAAAGAAAGCACTTTAAAAGCGCTAAAACAAACGTCAGAATATGTATCGTCTTTTACTAACAACAATATTATACCTAACCATTACTTTGACACTATTGATTATGAGTTGAAGTTTTTGGGTATTGAAGATAGTTTCTTAGAACTAAGTAGTTTTAAAAAAATTGCGACTCTAACAGAAACAACAATTAATCTGATTACATATCTAAAAAAGTTTGAAGAGTACTATCCTTACCTATATCAAGATGCGGTAGAAATACCTTTGGAAAAAGCTATTTTGAAAGAGATAGAAAATGTAGTTGATAAATATGGCGAAATTAAGGACTCTGCTTCTCTTGATTTGCTAACGATCCGCAAAAGTATTAACTTGGTTAGAGGAAAAATAAACCAAAGTTTTGGAGCTGCCTTATCTCAATACAATGGAGCAGGATACTTAGATGATATCCGTGAAACTGTAGTAGAAAACAGACGAGTATTGGCTGTAATAGCAATGCACCGTCGCAAGGTAAAAGGAAATGTAATGGGACAATCCAAAACAGGAAGCATCATTTACATTGAACCAGAAGCTACTTTGCGCTATTCGCGAGAATTAAACAACTTAGAATACGAAGAGCGAGAAGAGATTGTACGTATCTTAAAACGATTGACCAATACTATTCGTCCGTTTAAAAATACGTTGTATGAATACCAAAGTTTTTTGTCGGCTATTGATGTTACTTCAGGAAAAGCAAAATACGCTAATAAAATCAATGGTCTTTTACCAGAGATTTCTGAAGAAAGAGAACTATACTTCAGAGAAGCCTTTCACCCAATTCTGTTTTTAAATAACAAAGAAAAACGCAAACCTACCTATCCACAAACAATTCATTTAGGGGCAGATAGTAGAATTATTGTTATTTCGGGTCCTAATGCGGGAGGGAAAAGTATTACCTTGAAAACAATAGGTTTATTGCAATTAATGCTACAATCAGGGCTATTAATCCCTGTACATGAACGCAGTAAAACATTTTTATTTGACCGTATTTTGACAGATATTGGAGATAATCAATCAATTGAAAATCATCTAAGTACTTATAGCTATCGCTTAAAGAATATGAATTATTTTTTAAAGAAATGCAATGCGCGTACCTTGTTTTTAATTGATGAATTTGGTACAGGTTCGGATCCAGAATTAGGAGGAGCGTTAGCAGAAGTATTCTTAGAAGAATTTTACGACAGAGAAGCTTATGGTATTATCACTACGCATTATACCAACCTAAAAATATTAGCAGACGAACTGCCTTCAGCAACGAATGCTAATATGTTATTTGACGAAAAATCGTTGGAACCCATGTACAAATTAAACATTGGGCAAGCAGGTAGTTCTTTTACTTTTGAAGTAGCGCAAAAGAATGGTATTCCTTTTGGATTAATCAACCGTGCGAAAAAGAAAGTTGAAGGAGATAAAGTACGTTTTGACAAAACAATTGCTAATCTTCAAAAGGAAAGACATAAGCTGGAACGCACTTCTCAGAATTTAAAAGAGGAAGAGACTAAAGCACGTGAAGAAGGAAAGAAAATGGAAGCGATCAATATCAAAATACAAGATAAATTGGAGCGTTACCAAGAGGTGTTTGATGCTAACCAACGCCTTGTTTCTTTAGGTCAAAAATTAGACGATTTGTCAGAGCGATACTTCAACAACAAAAGCAAAAAAACATTATTTAGTGAATTGCTAAAAATAGTTGAAATAGAAAACTCTAAACGCAAACAAATAACTATCAAGGAGAAGAAAGAGAAAGAGAAGATTGAAAAGGCTATTTTGAAAGAAGTAGAACAAAAGATTGAGGTTATTCGCGTTGAAAAGAAAGAAGAAAAAGAAAAGAAAAAACAAGAGGATCAAAACAAAACAAAGTTTCCTTTAAAAGTTGGAGACCGTGTGCGTATGATCGACGGTCGATCAGTAGGTACTATTGATAATATAGAAAAGAATAAAGCTACTGTAAATTATGGTATCTTTACTTCAAAAGTTAGTTTGGACCAATTAGAAATGGTAGAACGCAAAAAATAATGAATAATATTCCAAAAGATAAAAAAATAATACTTTTTGACGGTGTGTGTAACTTATGCGACAACACCGTTAAAAAAGTTATTGCTGCTGATACACAAGACCAATTTCGATTTGCTCCTTTAGATTCAGAAATCGGGCAACAAATCTTAAATTACATTGGTGTAGATCGCAATAAAACAGATAGTATTATTCTTTATGAAGCAGGAATTGCTTACTATATAAAATCACAAGCTGCAATGAAAGTAGCTTCTTATTTAGGCGGATGGTATAGTCTGATAGGGATATTTCAGGTTTTGCCAAGAGGGCTTACTGATATTTTTTACGACTATATTGCAAAAAATCGCTACAAGTGGTATGGTAAAAAGGATCATTGTATGATTCCTACTCCTGAGATTCTCAACAAATTTCTTTAATCCATTCACTTAACTGTATTTTGTGATTTTTTAATCCTAAATAATTTCACTTAAACTTTGGCAATGCTTATATTTGCCTACTATAAAAAATTATTCGAATGCAAATTTCATACAATTGGTTAAAACAATTCATTAAATTAGACATTACGCCAGAAGAAACAGCAGAGATTCTTACAGACTTAGGTCTTGAAGTAGAAGGAATTGAGCGTTACGAAAGCTTAAAAGGAGGTTTAAAAGGAGTTGTTGTAGGACATGTTTTATCTTGTACGAAACATCCTAATGCTGATAAGTTAAATGTAACAAAAGTAGACCTTGGAACGGGAGAGCCTGTACAAATTGTTTGTGGTGCTCCAAACGTAGCAGAAGGACAAAAAGTACCTGTAGCTACTATTGGAACAGAGTTATTTGACGCAGAAGGCAATGCATTTCAAATTAAAAAAGGTAAGATCCGCGGAGAAGAAAGTAATGGTATGATTTGTTCTGAAGTAGAACTTGGTATCGGTACTGATGGAAGTGGAATCTTAGTTTTGGACAACAAATGGGAAGCAGGCACACCAGCTGCTACTCTTTTTGATATCGCCATTGACGATGTATTAGAAATTGGATTAACTCCAAACCGTTCTGATGCAATGAGTCATTGGGGAGTAGCTCGTGATCTTAGAGCAGGTTTACTACAAAACGCTAAAAACGATATTCAACACAAAGAGTTAATTACACCTTCTGTAAGTAAATTTAAAGTAGAACGCAGAACATTAAAAGTTGACGTTGTTGTTGAAGACTATAAAAAAGCACCAAGATACTGTGGTGTAACAATTTCTGACGTTGAAGTAAAACCTTCACCAGAATGGTTACAAAATAGATTGAAAGCTATAGGTATTACCCCTAAAAACAATATTGTGGACGTAACAAACTACGTATTACATGATTTAGGGCAACCTTTACACGCTTTTGATATTGCTAAAATCAAAGGAAACAAAATCATCGTTAAAACTGTAGCAGCAGGTACAAAGTTCACTACATTGGACAATGTAGAGCGTACATTGCATGAAGACGATTTAATGATTTGTGATGAAAATGGCCCAATGTGTTTAGCAGGTGTATTTGGAGGAAGCAAATCAGCTGTGAGTGAAAACACTACTTCTATCTTTTTAGAAAGTGCTTATTTTAATCCAGTAGTGATTCGTAAAGCCGCTAAAAGACATGGTCTAAACACTGACTCTTCTTTCCGTTTTGAAAGAGGAATTGATCCAGCTATTACAGAATATGCCTTAAAACATGCAGCCTTATTAATTCAAAAAGTAGCTGGTGGAGAAATTACATCAGATATTATTGATTTATATCCTAAAAAGATTGAAGAGCATTCTGTATTCTTAAATTTCAACAATGTAAATAGATTGTTGGGAGAGGAAATATCAAAAGAAACAATCAAGAAAATTTTGGTATCATTAGACATTAAAGTAAATACAATGTCTGACCTTGGTTTAGGAATTACAGTGCCAGCTTATAGAGCGGATGTAACAAGAGAAATTGACGTTATTGAAGAAATACTACGTGTATATGGATTTAACAACATTACCTTCTCTTCTAAGTTAAATGCAACTATTGCTAATAGTTCACGTACAGAAGACCACAAAGTACAAAACATCATATCTAATCAATTAGTAGCGCAAGGATTCCATGAAATCATGTCAAACTCGTTGACTACACCTGATTATACAGCTTTGTCTGAAAGTATAAAACCAAGCTATCAAGTAGATATATTAAACCCATTGAGCCACGATTTGTCTGTTATGAGACAATCTTTGTTGTTTGGTGGTTTAGAAGCAATATCATACAATAACAATAGAAAACGAAATGATTTGAAATTGTTTGAGTTTGGAAAAACATATCACAAGCTTTTAAACAATTACGAAGAATACAAGAAATTAGCTGTTTTCTCTACAGGAAATGACAGTAAAAACTCTTGGAACAATACACCTGTTGTAACAGACTTCTTTAGATTTAAAGGATATGTAATGGGAGTTTTGGATCGTTTAGGAATTACTAAAGTAAACACTCAACCAACAGAAAATGACGTTTTCTCTGAAGGTATTGCCTACTACTTAGGTAAAGACTTAATCGTTGAGTTTGGAATTTTGAAAAAGAGCATTCTAAAATCATTTGATATCAAACAAGAAGTTTGCTATGCCGAATTCCAATGGGAGAACATACTAAAAGTAATTTCTGCAAAAATTAAGTATACAGAAATTAATAAGTTCCCTTCTGTAAAACGCGATTATGCTTTACTAATTGATGAACAAGTAACATTTGAACAAATTTACAACATTGTAAAACAAGTAGATAAAGCATTAATAAAAGACATTAACTTGTTTGATGTATATCAAGGAGATAAAATAGCTGAGGGTAAAAAATCATACGCTATTTCTATCCTAATGGAAGATGCTACTAAAACACTTACAGATAATGTAGTTGATAAAATAATGGGTAAAATTCAATATCAATTGGAAAATAACCTGGGAGCTCAATTGAGATAATCCTATATTTTAAATCTTATACTTTAAAAGTGCGGCTAAAATAATTTAGTCGCACTTTTTTATTTGTTTTCCAAGTGAATTTTTCAATTCAAAAGAACTTCTATATTTCCTTTGCATAAGGCAAAAAATAAAGGGATAACTATTAAGCTATCCCTCTTATATTTTTAAAATCTTATGCGATTAGTGCGCGTGACCTTCATGACCTGCTTCAACAGCTGGTTGAGCAGCATTCATTGTTTGTGTCATTTCTAACATTGTAGATACTTTTTTTCCTACTTTACTTGCTTTAAGTTCTGGAGAAAATTTATCAAAGTCTTCTTTTATCTTATCAAATCCATCTTGTTGAGACATCATTTGTTGATAGAATAATAATAACCCAAATTCGTTATTCTTATTTTGATCTTGGTATTTTTTAAAGATTACTTTAATCTGATCTACATATCCATTAAACTCACTTTGCAACTTATCCAATGTAGCTATATCCTCTGGTTTATTAGATTGAGACAACATCGTTAACTCCATTTGATGATCTTTCATAAAATTCATCAACTTCTCTGTTAATGATTTAGACTCTGTTTGAAGTTTTTGTAGTTTCTCGTTATTCTCTGTACCTCCAATAATAGTTTCAGTTGGTTTGTCTTTGGTTACATTTACTGTAATTTTCCCAGGTTCTCCAACAAAGAAAACGTTTGTTTTCTTATCTTCTCCAATAGTTAAATATCCTTCGTCAAATTCTTTGAATGGGTTTTCAATTTTTACTTTCCCATCTTTAATAACTCCTGTAGCAACAACTGTTGGCATTGGACTACCAATATCAGATGTTAGAACCTCTACTTTTGTATCGTTAGGAATATCATTTGTTGTAATTTCAATCACATTTTCTTTCTTACAAGAAATAAGTGAAAGCGCAGCCAATACTACAAGTAATTTATTCATTGTTTTCTTCTAATTAATTTGTTGTAAATGTATAAATAATGATAGAAGTACCAAAGTTATAATTCGTTAATATCCACAACATTAGTGTTAATTATTTCTTACCACAATCAATCTATTAACTATTTGAATAGTAATTTCACAAAACAAACCTCTTGTTTTACAAAAAAAACAAGTGATTGTATATTTATTTTAAATATTCTGAAACAAAGCCCATCATACACTTATAAAACGAAATACTATTCTCTTCCTTAGCAAAACCATGTCCTTCATCATATTTAACCATATAAGGTACCTCAAATCCCTTTAATCTTAAAGCTTCTACAACTTGATCTGACTCTGTAATTTTTACTCTTGGATCATTTGCACCTTGCACCACAAACAAAGGTTTGGTGATTTTGTCTAATTGGTAAATAGGAGAAACTTCTTTTGCAATTATACGTTCTTCTTCCTTATCTAAATCATACCATATCTCTTTTACCATATCTTTATACGGTTTCCAATATTCTGGGAAAGAATCAAAGAAAGTAAATATACTTGATACACCTACATAATCTACTCCACAACAATATAGATCTGGTGTTTTTACCAATCCCATCAATGTTGCATATCCACCATGACTTGCACCATAAATTGCAATCTTTGTTTCGTCTATCCAACCTTGTGAAATAGCGTATTGTACACCATCTTCTACATCATCCATTACTTTACGCCCAATTTGCTTAAAGCCTGCTTTAAAAAATTCTTTTCCATAGCCACCAGATATACGAAAATTAACTTGTAGCGTTGCATATCCCCTACTTGCAAACAATTGTGTTTCTGGATTAAAGCCCCAACTATCTCTAATACCTTGTGGTCCGCCATGCGGATTTACAATTAAAGGAACTTTTTGACCATCTTTTGCTGCTTGAGGTAAAGTAATATAACCATGTAGTTGAATACCATCTCTACTCATAAAAGAAATTGGTAGCATATCTGCCATTTCTTCTTCTTTTAGTTGAGGCATTAAATCATATAACAATGTAACATTCCCTGTCTCTTTATCATAACTATAATATTTGCCATACAGTTTATCACTTTGCACAATAATTAAATACTGATCTTCTTTTTCTGTTTTAGCAGCAATTGAGTATTCATATCCTTCAAAATGCTTTTCTAAATCTGTATTAATCTTTTTAAATGTATCGCTAACTGCTTCTATGATTACTTTTTCTCCTTCATACCCTAAATAATCTATCTCCCAATTTCTGTTACGAGAAAGTCCAATAATAGATGCATCGTAAGCTTCATTGGCATATATCTCTTTTACAATTTCTTGAGTTTTAAAATCAAAAAGAACAATGCGTTGTTTATCTGAATCCAGGTTCGTTAACACATAGGCCTCATCTCTATTAGACGAAGCATAATTAAATGCTAATAACGCAAATGTATCTGACCAATTGATTGTATGAAACAACTCAAATGTTTCGCAACCGTCTGTTTTGTAGAAGTACTGCGTTTGTATGCCATTATACATTTTAGAATACCCTCTTAAACTTCCATCTTTATCAAAGTCGTAATCTGCTACAGGATTACTTGGATCATCATTAGTAAATAACTTTACATATTCCCCCGTGTGTATATTAATTTTATAAGGTTCAAAGATTTGCGGATTATCTAAATTCATTGTGATAATCATAAAATCTTTTTGCTCTTTAAGCATATTCAGAATACTGGCTTGTACCTTATCAAAAGGAGTCAAATCTATATTATTTCCACCATCTACATTAACTGCATAGATATGATAATTTTCATCTCCTCCTTGGTCCATTACATAAACTAAACGCTCTTCGTTAATCCAACCATATCCCCTTATTAGCTCTTCTCTTTCTTCAATAACACGAGTTACTGTACCTGTTGTTATTTCTTTGACATAAACATGTCTTTTATTTTGGTCATCCTTTTCGCGGTATGACAAATATCGCCCATTAGGAGACAATTGAAAACCAGATGACTTAGGTCGTTGAAAATAGTCTTCTACCTGATAAATATATTTTCCAGACTCTTTATTCGCTAAAATTTCAAGTGCTGATTCAGAAGAAACTAATGCTGGATTACCAGGCAACGAAATAACTGTTTCTTCAAAAAGCAATTCTATTTCTTTTCCTTGTAATACGGCTTTCCCTATAATATCATTCCCTTGTTTCTTTCCTTCAAACTGCATTCCTAACTCATTAACTTGAAAAGAAAGCAACTTACCTGTCCAATCTACATTTACTGCCTGTAACCCTATAGCGCCTTGCTCTGGTAAATCAATACTAACTTCTACCCCATCGCTTGAAGGTGTTATTTTCATAACAACCATCAACTGCATTTCTTCTATTTTTAATTGTGCTTTATAAGCACCTATTATATTATTTTCCATTAAGTTATTCTTTCTACTAATCTAACTTTCAAAGTTAACTATAAAATTGCCATACTTAGTATTCCTTATAAAAACTTATCTTTGACAAACTTGATTTCCTACACTTTTTATGAACTTAGAAGTAAAAACAACCATTCATATCAGCACCTCAGATTGGAATCGCATAATCACCTATTTAAAACAAACTAATTGGAGATTAAAAAAGCAATATTGGGGGTTTGACAAAGGAATTGATTACGATTATTATCACTATACAAAACAAAAACAAGAAGTAAAGTTAGCTTGGTGCAATTGGTTTGAAGGAGAAATGCAAACAACGGAAGACATAATACTTTTACTTGCCAATGAACTTCAGCTCTCTTTCACTTATGGTGCTCCTGAACATCTGTAGTACACCAAATGCGAATTCCACATATTTCTATCCTCACTTATCATACATAGTGTAGTATCATTCTACATATTGTTTCTTAAAAAAACCACAAAAAACACCAGAAACACCTTCTAAGCCATATGGCATGTAAATTGAATTTAATTAAACAACCTTACAATAAAAGGAAGTTTATTTTAATTACATGTATCATGTCCCACAACATCGACATTCAACCTGCAAAACAAACCAAGCGTTTGAAAGGTTCAGTTTTATCGGCTTCATTAAAAACGAAACTAAATACAAAAGACTATACTGTATTAGTTGCTACATTTTTATTAATGATAGCCGCTTTATATTTAGTATATGAATTACAACCCTATTTTAAAAAACTGCAATTTGCTGCATTAAAAACAACTTGGGGGGTATTTCTAATGAACTTCTCAACTACTTTATTGGTAATCAATATGGCTTTCTTATTGTTTATTACCTATTTATATTTTAGATACAAGGCAATTCCTTCTGTTTCAGATGAAGAACTACCTACATGTACAGTAATTGTACCTGCTTATAATGAAGGAAAATTGGTGTGGCAAACACTACATAGTTTAGCTAATAGTAATTATCCAACTTCCAAACTACAAATCATTTCTATTGATGATGGTAGTAAAGATGATACTTGGAATTGGATGCAAAAAGCAAAACAAGAATTAGGAGATCGCGTAAGCATCTATCAACAACCTCAAAACAAAGGAAAAAGACATGCTCTATATAGAGGTTTTCACTTAGGTACTGGAGAAGTATTTGTTACAGTAGATAGTGATTCTATTGTTTATCCTGATACTTTAAGAAACTTAGTTACTCCTTTTGTTACAGATGAAAAATGTGGTGCTGTAGGTGGAAATGTAAGAGTTTTAAATACAAATGAAGGAATAATTCCAAAAATGCTTAATGTTAGTTTTGTATTTAGTTTTGAATTTATCCGCTCTGCACAAAGTGTTTTAGGGTCAGTATTATGTACTCCAGGAGCTTTGGCAGGTTATAGACGTGAAGCTGTATTCAATTGTTTAGAAGAATGGATCAATCAAACTTTTATGGGAAATCCATCTGATATTGGAGAAGACAGAGCAATGACAAATATGATTTTAAAACAAGGATATCACGTTTTATTTCAACAGAATTCGCATGTATTGACAAATACACCTGTTCATTACAAGAATCTGTATAAAATGTTTATTCGTTGGGAAAGAAGTAATGTAAGAGAGAATATTGCAATGAGTCAATTTGCTTTTACTAAATTTAGAAAAGACTCTACAATAGGTCCTCGAATTTTATTAATTAATCAATGGCTTAAAGTACTATTAGCTTATCCATTATTATTAATGATGTTTTACATGGTAATTACTAAACCTGTTTTATTTCTTACCTCTGCCATTGTAGGTATCTTTATTTTCTCAAGTATTCAAGTATTCTTTTATTCTAAAAAGTACAATATAATAGACTCCTTTTGGGCATATCCTTATAGTTTATTTTATACCTTTTCTCTATTCTGGATTACGCCATATGCCATCGCTACTGCTAATAAAAGCGGTTGGTTGACACGTGATCTACCTCAAAAAGAATAACTTGAATCTATTTATACAAAAAAACAAGGACATCATTTGATGTCCTTGTTTTTTTATTCACTTATGATTCTTAAATCAACATTATTTTACTTGGTCATTTGTTAATTCAAATCCCCAATCTTTTCCTTTCATTGTTGCAGGAACTCCTTTAGTCATCCATACAGGAGCTTTTCCATCTTTTAAATAATAGTCAAAGAATTGTTGTTGACGAATTTGAATATCTTTTCTGTTTTGACGTTTCATTAAGTTATGTTCATCTCCATTGTAATTTAACATCCAAGCTGGCTTACCTAAACGTCTTAAAGCCATAAACATCTCTATCCCTTGATACCATGGCACTGCTCCATCATTATCATTTGCCATAATAACAACAGGTGTTGTTACTTTTGGCATATTAAATAAAGGTGAATTTTCAATGTACAAATCCTGCGCCTCCCATAAAGTTTGACCGATTCTACTTTGTGTTTTTTCATATTGGAACTGACGGCTCATTCCACTTTGCCAACGAATACCTCCATAAGCTGAAGTCATATTAGCAACTGGCGCTCCAGCCCATGCTGCCGCATATAAGTTTGTTGCTGTTATTAAATGAGTTACCTGATAACCTCCCCAACTTTGTCCTTGAATAGCAATCTTATCCCCATTTACCCAAGTATTTTCTTTTAAATGCACAACCCCTGAATTAATAAACTCTTCTGCTGACTTACCTGGATGTCCATCTACATAACTAATATCTGGAGTAAATACTAAATATCCATTACTTACAAAGAACGGAATATTTAAACGAGAAGGTGTAGGTGCTGGAGATTCATATCTATTCAAATTATCTGATACCTTTTCATAGAAATAAGCAATCATTGGATATTTTTTTGTTGCATCAAAGTTTTCAGGTTTGTATAAAACACCTGTAGCTTTATATCCTTTTGGAGTTGTCCAATGTACTAATTCCGAAGTTCCCCAGTTGTAATCAGTTTGCTGAAGATTGGTATGAGTAATCTTTTCACTGTCTTTAAAATTAGTTGTTATATATAGATTATTTGACTCTTGAAATGATCCTTTAATATAACCGTAGATAGCCGCATCTTTTGCCTTAAACAAAGAAGAATATCCACTATAAGCATCCATAACTTGTACTATCGGTTCATGTCCTGACTGAATAGAAGTTGTATAATATCCTGCATCTTTTGTTGTTTCATTAAACGCTGCTAATACTACTTCTTCTGAACGAGTAAATGATTTTTTGTCTTTGTCTAAATTTAACAAGTCAAAAGTAATCTTGTTTTTACGACCATAACCATTTGTAATCATTCGCGGTACTTTATTTGCCCCTAAAGCAAACTCCCAAATATCAAAACGATCACGAATTAGAACAGACTCATCATTTGTAGTCCAGCCTTGAATTCCATAGGCACCTGCATAATCAGGCATATCAAATTCTTCATCAGCAAAACTCACTGATATATTCTTATTCAGTTGTTTTATCTCTTTTGTTTTCACATTATAAGCATACCAATTTTTCTCTTCGCTATTATAATACACCACAAAGTTTCCTTTAGGAGAAATACGTGCTGAACCTGGTAAATTAGCAACAACTTCTGTTTGTTTTCCTGTATTAACATCCACAGTATAATAAGTATCTACACCAGAAATGTCCCACTGTTTTTCTACTCTACGTCCAAAATCTGACGTATTAAAAACAATAGTAGCATCCCCCTCATCCACTAATTCAGAACTATTAATTTTTGTATCAGCTAAAGCAACCAAACGCAGTGGTTTTTTCATATCTATTGTAGCTAAATATGAACGTTTTAACTCCTTCTCTAAATTCACTAATTGTTGTGGCTGAATATAATCTTCATTATAATGCCAAATATCTACTATCGCATGATCGTCAGCAATAAGCGTTGTATCTTTTGCTACAGCAATAGGAGCAATTCCTAAATACAAACGTTTACCATTTTTACTAAATTGTGGCTTATAATTTTCTGAAATATCCCATTGTGTTGGTAAGCCTTTTATATTCTTATTTGCTAAAATATGTGCTGACTTAACTAAATCAGAATAATAAACTGTATATGTTTTTACCAGTGTTTTCTCTTCATCTTCATTTCCAATAAAGACCAATTGTTTTCCCTTATCATCAAAGTTGAACTGTGTATATTTACCTTTTCCTTCAAAAAGTGTCTTTACAGCTTTTGTTTTCAAGTCTACAACAAATACTCCAAAAGCTTGCTTTACCTCTTCTGCTATCTTTTTATCTGTTATACCTACAGTATCTTTTATTTGAACATCCGTTTTTTCT
The DNA here is from genome assembly GCA_031277535.1 of Flavobacteriaceae bacterium. Taxonomy (GTDB): domain Bacteria; phylum Bacteroidota; class Bacteroidia; order Flavobacteriales; family Flavobacteriaceae; genus Flavobacterium. The sequence continues at coordinate 254,498 of JAITMD010000003.1, read as the reverse complement.
TCTTTGTCCTCCTCTTTTTTATCTTCTTTTTTCTTTGCATTAGGATCTTTAGTTACAAATACTAAATATTGTCCTTGCTTATCAAAATAATAATCTGTTACATTTTTAAAAGACAACTGTTCTCCACTAACCAGATTTTCTAATACTAAATCAAGAGGAGCGTCTTTTGCAGCTTTCTTTGCTGGCTTCTTATCTTTTGTTTTTGTCGTGTCTTTTGGAGCCTCTAATAAATACGCCAAATAATCACCTTGTTTTTCTGGTACTTTAAACGATTTTATATTTGCTTTTTTTACTAAGCTACCTGTCTTTAAGTTATAAATGCCTAAAGAATCTTTTGCAATTTCATCTTCTTTTTTCTTTTTTACTTTTACTGCTTTCAAATCAGCAAAAGTTGGACGAATAGAAAAAACAGCAAATGCAGATGTTCCAGTAAACACAGGATTCTCTCCTCTATTTACCTCCAACTGTTTACTTTTATCCGTACGAGTAATAAACAGTTTTTTATCTCCTTCTTGTGGATTTACTTGATACATTAACCACTGACCATTAGGTGTAAATGCTTTTGTACCTATTGTTTGCCAATTGTCATATACACTATGATCTAATACTTTTTTCTGTGCTTGTGCAGATAAAGCACTTAAAACTAAAAAGCCAAATCCAAACTTTTTAATCAAAGAGCTTGCATTTGACTTCAGGGAATTAGTTTGTTTTAATTTCATTTTAATTAGTTTGTTTTTTGAGTAGCGAAATATACCCTAAATATGTTATTTAGGCAAATCTCACTAAAGCGCATTTTCAACAAACAATTCGCGTATCAATTTCTTATTAATCTTCCCTACACTTGTTTTAGGAATATCTTTTACAAAAATAATGCGATCAGGTATAGCCCATTTATTAATTACAGCACTATCTATATATTGTTGTAAGTGTTCTTTAATTTGATTTTCAGTAGCGCTTCCCTCATCTCTTAAAACAACCAGGGCTAACGGTCTTTCACTCCATCTCTCATCAGGTACGCCTACAACTGCAACATCTCCAATTCCTTTATAAGTTCCTATTAAATCTTCTAACAGTAAAGAAGAAGTCCATTCTCCTCCTGTTTTAATGACGTCTTTAAAACGATCAACTATTTTTATATTATTATCTTCATTAATCCAAGCTACATCCCCCGTATGCATATATCCTCCTTCCCACAAAAACTCACTCTTATCAGGTTCTTTATAATATCCTTTTGTCAAATAAGGAGCTCGAACAACAATCTCACCTAATGTCTTTCCATCTTTAGGCACTTCATTACCTTCTTCATCTATAATTTTCAAATCTACTAATAAAGCTGCTCTACCTGTCATAGTACGTATTTCTACTTGAGCATCTCTTTCCTTATCGATGGTTAACAATGACAAATATGAAGAAGTCAATAAAGGACATGTTTCAGACATCCCATAACCTGATACAACTGAAATTCCTCTATCTAATGCGCGTTCAGCTAAAGGCTTACTCAAACCTGAGCCTCCAATTAAAACACTCCATTTTGAAAAATCGATAGTTGTTGCCTCAGGACTAACCAATAGCATATTTAAAATTGTTGGTACACAATGTGAGATAGTTGGTTGCTCTTTGACAAAAATTTTCAAGAAACTTTGAGGTTCAAAACGACCAACATACACTTGTTTCAAACTTAAAGCTGTTGCTAAATAAGGTAATCCCCATGCATGAACATGAAACATAGGCGTTAAAGGTAAGTACACATCTGAAGATGTAATTTTAAAAGCTTCATTCATAGTAGAAAGCACACTCATCTCTACCATAGTATGCAATACCAATTGGCGGTGTGAGAAATATACTGCTTTAGGGTGTCCTGTTGTTCCCGTAGTATAAAACATTGTTGCGATTGCCTCTTCACTAAACTCAGGAAAGTTGTATGTATCAGTTGCCTCAGTTACCAATGCATCAAATTCACCAACATACTTTAATGTTGTTTGAACAGCAGTTCCTTCTTCTGCAATTACTATAATCTGTTTTACTGTTTCTAATCGATCAATAAAACTTTCTACAAGAGGTAAAAAATCTGCATGGACAACTAATATTTCATCTTCTGCATGATTAATTGTATATAATATCTGTTCTGGTGCTAAACGCCAATTAATAGTATGTAGAACATTACCTGTAATAGGAACGGCAAAATAATTCATTAAAAAGCGGTGACTATCATAATCAATTACTCCAATAACCTTTCCTCCATCTACCCCTAATGAAGTATATACATGACACAATTGTTTTACTCTTTTATAAAACTCGTAATAATCCATACGTACCAAGTCTTTATAGACAATTTGATGTTGAGGATTAACACGTAAAGAATTCTCTAAAAGATCTTTTATTAATAATTGATAATTATGTGCATTCTTTGCTCCTTCTATTGTTTTAATATTCATAATCTACTTATTTATTGGTTATAAGCAATTTATAAAAAATATCGAAGGAAACAAATAATAAAATACGTTACTAATCTACTTCACTGTTATAATTATCACCAATAAAAGTTACAATTGCAATACGGTAGTTTTAACCTTAAATTTAAGCATAAAAAAAGAGCTATCACTATAGACAACTCCATTCTATTTATTAATAGTACAATAAAATAGTGTTTGATTACTTTCTCAAACCTGCAATAAATTCTTCTACATCACTATCAAAACTTGTCTCTTGTATAAGTTCTAAAGCTAATGTTGTCATTTTTTTAAAATGAACTTTTGTGTAACTACGACCAAAAGCTTGTTTGCAAAAGTCTCCTATAATTCCAAACACTCCATTTACTTCAGATTCTGTTACCGTTTTTTGATCCGCATAACGACCTCGTAATACTGCAGCACCAACATAAGCACCTATTTGTACTACAAGATCTGTATTTAATATTCCCTTTTGATCTGCAAGGTACATCAGCTCATCTAAATTATGATGAATCAACATTTTTATATCCATATCATCTATTGTATTTACTGCAAATTTACAGAAACTAACGCTTAATCTCTAAACTACACATACTTCTTTTCACTTATTTGCGTTATACTTTTAGATATAAAATAGAATTGATACAACGCAAAACAATTTATTACATTCTTGAATGTCGTAATAATTCATTACAATACCTATTTTTGAAATAAATTGCTTATTTTTAATTATCTACAAAAAACGAGTTTATGACAGTACAAAACAATAACCATATAATAGCGCTACGATTTTTAATAATTGGTAGCATAGGGATTGTCCTTTTATTTTTCTTTTTAAGGATATATGATCAATTAATGCCACATGGTGTGTATCAAAATCCTTTTATAAGTGCTTTATACGAACTTTCGTGGATTCCTATTGTATTATCAATAATACTTATGCCACTATTATGGGGAATAGTATATTATAAAAAGCAACTATCTCCGAAAGTAACTATTCCTTTCTTTATTGTTTCTACATTTACACTATTAACCATGTTCTTTTGGGATTCCATACTTACACTTTTCTGAGATTTTTAGTTTACTATATTTTTATTATTCAAAAAAAAGAGGCTACCAATAGGTAGCCTCTTTTGTATCTTACTCTTTTAAAAAATATACTTTTTTATAAGTGGATTACTTCACCGTAAGCATCAGCTACAGCTTCCATTACAGCCTCACTCATAGTAGGGTGTGGATGTACTGCTTTTAAGATTTCATATCCTGTTGTTTCTAATTTACGTGCTACAACTGCCTCAGCAATCATATCTGTAACACCAGCTCCAATCATATGACATCCTAACCACTCACCATATTTAGCATCAAAAATAACTTTTACAAAACCGTCTGGTGTACCAGCTGCTTTTGCTTTTCCTGAAGCAGAGAATGGGAATTTACCTACTTTGATTTCGTATCCAGCTTCAATAGCTTTTTTCTCAGTCATACCTACAGAAGCAATCTCTGGAGTAGCATAAGTACATCCTGGGATATTTCCGTAATCTAATGGCTCTACATGATGTCCTGCAATTTTCTCTACACACAAAATACCTTCAGCAGAAGCTACGTGAGCTAATGCTTGTCCAGGTACAACATCTCCAATAGCGTAGTATCCTGGAATGTTAGTTTGGTAGAAATCATTCACTAAGATTTTATCTCTATCAGTAGCAATACCTACCTCTTCTAATCCAATGTTTTCGATATTAGATTTAATTCCAACAGCAGAAAGAATTACATCAGCTTCTAATACTTCCTCTCCTTTAGCTGTTTTCACAAAAGCTTTTACTCCTTCTCCAGCAGTATCAACTCTTTCTACAGAAGAGTTTGTCATAATTTTGATACCCGCTTTTTTCAAAGAACGCTCAAATTGTTTTGAGATATCCTCATCTTCTACTGGTACAATATTTGGCATAAACTCAACAATAGTAACTTCTGTTCCCATTGCATTGTAGAAATAAGCGAACTCAACTCCAATAGCTCCAGAACCAACAACAATCATTTTCTTTGGTTGTTGTGGTAAAGTCATTGCTTGACGGTACCCTATTACTTTTTTACCATCTTGTGGTAAATTAGGTAATTCTCTTGAACGAGCACCAGTTGCAATAATAATATGATCTGCTGAAATTTCAGTTACTTTACCATCTTTGTCAGTAACATCAACTTTTTTACCAGCCTTTACTTTTCCAAATCCATCGATTACTTCGATTTTGTTCTTTTTCATTAAGAACTGAACTCCTTTGCTCATTCCTTCTGCAACACCACGAGATCTTGCTACTACAGCATTGAAATCTTTGTCTACTTCACCATTAACTGTCAGACCATAGTCTAAAGCATGTTTAAGGTATTCAAATACTTGTGCTGATTTTAAAAGGGCTTTTGTTGGGATACATCCCCAGTTTAAGCAGATTCCTCCTAAATTTTCTTTCTCAACAACTGCAACTTTAAAACCTAATTGAGATGCTCTAATAGCAGTTACGTACCCTCCAGGGCCACTTCCTAAAACAATAATATCGAATTTCATATGTATGTATTTCTATATATATTCAGCCACGAAAATACTGAATTATTTCTGTTCTTGAAACTTTCGTAATGAAAAGTTGATTTACAAGTATTTATTTTTCATTTTATTAATTTATCATTCAATCATTTATTATTATGGCAAAGCTATAATTATATCATTCCCTTCAAAAACACCTATACCTTTTCAATACTGATATCCCCTTTTACAACTCATTTATACAAAAAAGACCTCCCTTTTGGGAGGTCTCAGCTAATACTGTTAGTTTAACATCCTACAGCAGGATCGGTCGAAAAAAAATTGGGGTTTGTTGTTTTTGTTTAAGCCCCAAGGCTTGTATTGTATTAAGTAAATCGTATTTCTATTCTTTACTTGTTATTACATTTCTAAAATAATGAACTCACTACGTCTGTTCAACTGATGCTCTTCTACTGTACAAGGAACACCATTCTTACATTTGTTTTGTAATTGACTTTCTCCATATCCTTTTCCACTAATACGGTTTTTATCAATTCCTTGTGAAATAATCCATGCTACAGTAGATTTTGCTCTACGATCAGACAACTTCATGTTATAATCATCGTTTCCTCTACTGTCTGTATGAGAACGTACATCAATCTTCATTGTAGGATATTCCTTCATTACCTCTACGATTTTCATCAATTCAATCGAAGCGTCACGACGGATATTAGACTTGTCGAAATCGAAATAGATTGGCTGTAACTTCAACTTCTTGAATAAATCGTCATTCACACCAACAGGTTGAACTGTTTTTTCCAATGGAATATCATGTTTCTTAACTCCAGGACTATAATCTAAATGAACTGTAGATTCTTCAATATTGTACTTTGGCATTTCTGCTTTAATGCGATACTTCATTCCACAATCAATATCTTCTACTAAGTAATAACCTTTAGCATCCGTTTTTATTGTGCGTACAACATCATAATTTGCATTGTAGAACGTTAAAGAAGCATTAGCTAAAACTTCTTTTGTATCCTTGTCAAACACAATACCTTCTAAAGCTTGTTTACATACTTTTTCTAAGAAGAAATAAATATCGTCATTTCCTTGTCCTCCTTCACGATTAGAACTAACAAATCCTTTGCGACTCTTACCATCAATATAGAAAGAAAAATCATCATAAGCACTGTTAATTGGAGTTCCCATATTCACAACTTGTCCAAAACTTCCATCAACATTTAACTTTGCCATATACACATCTAAACCTCCTAATCCAGGACGACCATCTGAAGCAAAATAGAACATATGATCATTAGAAATAAATGGGAACGTTTCTCTACCACTTGTATTGATTTTATCTCCTACATTCTCTACATCACCATATTCTCCTGTTGGATAAATTGCTACTCTGAAAATATCTGATTGCCCTAAACTTCCTTTCTGATCAGAAACAAAATACAACCACTTATCATCTGGCGTTAATGCTGGGTGAGCACAGTTATAACTATCCGAATTGAAAGGCAATTCTGTAATATTTACCCATTTACCATTCTCATCTTTCGTTGCTTTGTAAATTTTCAACAAAGCATTGTTCTCCGCATTATACTTTCTTTTTCCTTTTACAGAAGAATTATTTCTTGTAAAGTACATTGTATTTCCATCTTGTGTAAATACAGCAGTTGATTCATTTACTGCTCTTGAATCTACTGTTTTTGAAAACAATGTTGGTTCACCAAATGTACCATCTGCATTAATCTGTGTTTCAAACAAACTTGTGAAGTTTTCATTTGTCCACTCATGTGTCTTCTTGTTTGTTTCAGCATTTGGACGAGCAGAAGTAAAGATTAACTTATCACCTAAAATTGCTGCCCCATAATCAGAATAAGCACTATTGATTGGTAAATTTTTAATATCAAAACGATTTGACATTTTCTCAATCTCTTTCAAGTAGTTTTGCTTGCTACTCTCAAACAATTTTGCTCTTGAATCATTTTTTTCTAATTCTGCAAACTTTGCTAAATTCTGATCTGCCTCAGCTGTTTTTCCAACTGCTTTCAACGTTTGTGCATAGCGATAGTAATACTCTGCTGGCAACTGACTTAAATCTTTATCCTCATAAGTTGCATTAAATAATTGGTCATACCATTTATTAGCTTCTGCCAATTTTGCATTAAAATAATTAGCATCACCTAATTTAGTTAATACAGAAGTATTGATATATCCTTTATCTGCAATACGTTCATAAACCTTAATCGCATCAACATATGCATATTTGTCAAACTCTTTATTTGCTTTCTTTTCCGTCCCTCGCTGTGCATAGGTATTTACTCCTACACCTAACAGTAATGTACTGAAAAGACATATTTTTAATAATCTATTTTTCATACTATTGGTTTTTTAGAAGTAACGTGGTGCATTAATACGCTTGATTTTACTAAATAAGTCAAAACGTACAAAGAATTCATGTGAACCTGAGTTGTAATGCTTCAAAGCCGTTGTTTCAGCATCATAACTATATCCTAAGAAAATATTATCATTTACTTGGAAACCTATTAATCCACTAACAGAAGCATCCCAACGGTACGCTGCTCCAACAGTTAAACGTTCCATAAAGATAAAGTTTGCAGTTAAGTCAACTTGTAAAGGAGCACCTGTTGTTGCTTTTACTAAAGCTGCAGGTTTAAACTTCACATCTCTACTCAAATCAAACACATACCCCCCCGTAAGGTAATAATGCATCTTTTGACGTAATGTAGTTACTTCTGATCCATAACTATTGTCATCGTAACGTGTACGTGTCAATAAATTTGGCACTGAGAAACCAACATAGGCTTTATCTGAATACAAGAACATACCTGCTCCTACATTAGGATTAAACTCATTTACATTATTTCCCAATTTTTCTAACTCACTTGGATTATGTGGGTGCAAACGCGTATAATCAACATTTAATATATTAGCAGACCCTTTTACTCCAAAAGCTAATTTGTAGTTATTGTTCAAATCAACTGCATATGATAAATCAACTGCAATATTGTTTTCGTCCATCACACCAATTCGGTCATTTGTAAAGTGTACTCCCATTCCTAATCCTGAGTCACCTAAAGGTGTAGTTGCAGAGATATTAGCTGTTTTAGGAGCACCGTCCAAACCTACCCATTGCGTACGATAATGTCCAAAAATGCTCAAATGATCTACACTCCCTGCATAAGCTGGGTTGATATTTGCATGATTGTACATATATTGCGTGTACTGAGGGTCCTGTTGTGCTTGTGCACTTTGAACAAAGCCTAAAGTAATTAGGCTTAATCCAAGGGCTTGTATATTTTTATTCAATTTCATTTGATGATGTCTTAGTTACTTTCTAAATGTAAGTATCCTGATTTTTTAACCATTTTTGAATTATTACCTTTTGCATCTTTATACTCATAAGACACAATGTAGAAATACGTTCCTGTTGGTAATTTCTCATTCTTGTTCACTGTTACACGACCTGAAGAATATCCTCTAAACACGTTTTTAAGATCTTTATTGTCGTAATCACTTGTTTCGTAAACTTTAACTCCCCAACGATTAAAGATTTCCACACGATTATTAGGATACTTATTAATATTGTCAATCAAGAAATATTCATTTCTTCCATCTCCATCAGGTGTTACCAAGTTGTAGATTACTACATCCCCATCTAACAACCAATCCGTTTTCACAGTTGCTAAAGTAAAGAATCCATATCCATTTACAACAGATGGTGTAGAAATAGTTTTTTCATCCATATCTACTACTCCTCCTTCATCAACCCACATTTGTTGTTTTTCATCGTAACGTACAATATGAAGCTCTTTTTCTATATTAGTCAATAACTCTGCAGGTGTTGTACGTTCATCCCAAGATAAAGTAACCATTATCTCACTTTTAGTATTACTTCCACGCTCTTCCAACCAATATTCTCTACGATCTAATTTGTCTATTACACCTGATGTAACATGACGAACTCTAAAGAAATTCTTGTCATCCAAAACATATTTTCCAACAAAACCATCTTTTAAGTCTTTCGGAGCAGAGATTTTTGCCATACGGTAATATCCTTTATCTCCCTTAGGATACGTAAATTCCTCGTTTCCGATTTTTTCTACTTCACCTTCAGCATGACTTGCATCTTTTACATTGATTGCTTTTGCTCCTTTTTGAAAGCTCAACATTCCATTAGTAAGTTTCGTACGTGGGTTTACTGTTGAATCCACCTGAATAATTCCGTCTCTAAAATCTACTGTTCCATAAACATCAATATTATTCTTTAGATCAAAAGCCATTACTGGAGTTGCATTGTCTAATTCAACATCGTGAAAAGAAGACAAACCATCACCAGAGATTATTTGTTTTCCTGTTTCATTGTCAAAACGCTTAAATACTGCCTTTGCCTTCTTTTGGTTTGTCAGTGTACTGTACGCCCCATCATTGTTGAAGTCACGGTAATAGTATGTCGTTCCATCCGATGCTACTGTTCCTTGAGCTTTGTTGTCAAAACTGTAGGCTGTAGACATCACTCCTGTTGGAGCTACACTAATTGTACTTCCCTGGTTTACGAATGCTTCTGTGCTATTTTGTGCAGCTACAGAACCCGTTGTACCTAATACAGCGAAATACAAAAAGCGATTAATATATAATGATTTCATAGGTTTGTCTTTAGTTAGATAAGGCGTTAGCCCAAGGGCTAACGCTTTATTCTTTTATTATTTTACTACAAATACTACTGTCATGAAAGCTCCATATTTTGCTTTCTTGATAATATCATAAGTTAAATTTCCATCTGCATCAACATTTACATTAGCAAATACAGCTGGATCATAATATGGTACAAAGAAGTTTAACTCTTCTGCTTTGTATACAGGAATAGTAGCATTAGCATCAGATTTTACCATTTTAGGTCTTGTTCCTGTAATTGGTGTCTCTTTCACATCACCTGTACCTGTAAACATAGCTTTATACTCATTGTATAAGTTTCTTGATTTACCAGTTCCAACTTTTGATGTATCAAACATAACTGGTGGCATGTAGAATACTTTTGGCATAGCTGATTTCACGTCTACTGTGTATTCATTAGCTTTATCATCTGTACCAGGAGTTACTACTACATTACTTGTTGTAGAGTCACCACCTTTAATAACAGTTGGTTTTTCTTTGTCTTTCCAAACAACAGTTGCATTGCTTCCTGTAACAACAGTTGTTAATACTTGATTGTCATTACCTGCTTTAATTTTCACTGGAGTAATTGCACCATTAGCAACATCAACTTTAGCCTCTTTTAATAAAGCTGTAGCTCCTTCACCTGTGATTGTAATTGTACCTTCTGGAGAAGTTAATGCCTTACCATTAATTAAAGCACCTGCATCAACAACTGGTTTTTTCCATTCTACTTTAGCATCAACACCTGTACCTATTGTTGTAAGCACTTCACCGTCTTGACCACCTTCTACTTTACTTGGTGTAACTACTTTATCTCCTAAATCAACTGTCTTAATATCTCCATCTTTAATCAATTCTGAAGTAATTGCGTTATTTGCAATAGATAATTTTGTATCAGTTAATACAGACTTTTCTAATTTACCACCATTATTTACTAAGATGATATTATCTGTAGTTAATGTTTTAGCATCAGTTATTTTATCTACTGTTACATTTGGTGTACCTGGTTCCCAATTTTTTGTAGTTGTATTATAAACTAAAGCCTGACCATTTGTTGTTGGTTTAGTTTCACTTACAGGAGTACCCTGAATAGCACCTACAACTGTTTTACTACCTTTAAGTACTACATCACCTGCTAAAATTAATTCAGCTTCTTTTCCATTAACTGTAGAAACAAGTTTATCTCCTTTTGCTTCTAATGTATTAGTAGTAGCTACTTTCTCTGGTGTAGTCCAAGTTACATTTCCATTTTTGTCAGATGTTAATACCTGACCATCTGCATTACCTCCTTTAATCTCTAAAGTAACATTTTTAAATGTAGAACCTTCACTTCCTTTATCTTCATTAACAACAATTGAAGAAGAAGTTACTTTTCCTTTAGCTAATTCAGTTTTAGCTGTATCATAATTTACAGTTAATGTACCATCAGTAGCAACGTCTAAACCTTTACCAGGCTTTACAACACCTGCTGTATCTTTAGTGGCAGTAGGGAAATCTACATTTAATTTACCATCTGTACCAAATGATAGACCTGTACCTGCATTAACAGTTACTTTGTCATCTACTATTGTAATACCATTACCAGCTTTTACTTCTAAAGAACCATCAGCATTTTTTCCTAAACCATTACCTGCAACATCTTCAGCAATCTTTTCTTTTGTTACAGAACCTCCTTGTAACATATCTTTAGAAATCTTATCTGTTAAATCTGTTGTAGCTTCTTTTCCATTCACTGTAGAAACTAACTTACCATCTTCAATCTTAATATCATTTGTAGTGTTATTCTTAACGATATCGTTTTGATTAACCCAAGTTGTTCCTTTCCCATCTTGAGAAGTAACCATTACTTGATTAGCAGTACCTGGAGTAATAGCAAGAGTTACGTCTTTTAATGTAGAGTTTCCTCCTCCATTTACTGTAATTCCAGTACCTGTAATACCTTTTGTTGAAGAGATATTTGCATCAGTCAAATTAACAGTAGATGGCTTACCATTAACTGTACTTGTTAATGCATTTCCTGCTAAAGTCAACTCATTTGTAGTAGCATCAGTTTTAGTTACCCACTTAGTGATCATCTTATCACCTTCTTTCACAGAAACTAATACATCTCCTTCTTTTCCTCCTTGAATCTGATTATTAGTAACTTGTCCACCAATATTTTGTAAACTTAACTTAGCTTCATTTACATCTACTACATACTTTGTATTTTTTCCAGTAGTTGTATCAACAACACTTACTTTATCAGAACCATTTGTTACAGAAGTTGTTTTTTGTCCAGCTTCGATAGCACCTGTTAAATCAACAGAAGCAGATTCTATTCCATTTACAACTGTTTTAATTGTAGTTCCATCTACTTTAGTCTCTACTTTATCAATTAAAGTAACTTCAGCAGGAGCTCCATTTACAGTTGATATAATTGTATTTCCGTTTGTGTTATCTTTTTTAGTTAAAGTATTTGTAGTAGCTGCTGTTTTAGATACCCACTTAGTAATAGGTTTTCCATCTTTATCAACTGTACTAACTAACACATCTCCTTCTTTCCCTCCTTGAATCTGATTATTAGTAACTTGCCCACCAATATTCTGTAAACTTAATTCACTTTCGTTTACATCAACTGTATATTCCGTATTCTTTCCTGTTGTTCCAGTTCCTGTTGTAACAACACTTACTTTTTTAGAACCATTTTTAACTGAAGTAGTTTTTTGTCCTGCTTGGATAGTTGGAGTTAAATCAATACCTGATGTAGAAACCCCATTAACTGTAGTTACTAATTTATTATCAACAATAGAATTACCAATAGAATTAACTATATCCGCAGATTTAGAAACACCATTTACATTAGATGTTAAAGTATTATCTGTAGAAGATAACTCATTAGAAGTAGCTGCTGTTTTAGTCACCCATTCTACTTTACCTTTATCTCCTGTAACTAAAATCTCTCCTTCGTTTCCTCCTTTTAACTTATCAGAAGTAATACTTCCCTCTTTGATAGATAACTTAGCTGCTTCTAATACTGATCCTGCTAAAGTTTCCTTATCATTTACTAAAATGATTCCATCAGTAGATAATTCTGCTTTATGAGCTTCTACTGTATTGATCTTAGTTAATAACTTCTCAATCGCTCCTTGAACATTAGTTGCCCCTAAATTAGTAGTATCATTATAAGTAATCTCTGTTGCATTAAATGCTATTGTTGCTATTTCTTTACCAGCAGCATTCTTGAACACATATTTATTACCATCTTTAGTTACATTAACTAAACTTGGATCAATAACTACTCCTGTAGCTCCTGTTACTGGATTACCATCAGCTCCAATTTCATTTTCATTGTAGTATGTAAATGTTCCATTATCATTCAATACCAACTTAGTAATTGTCTCTTCACCTTTTACAATACTATCCTTAGATACCCACTTAACAATAGTCTCTCCTTTAGCATCTTTTTCTGTAACTAAAATCTCTCCTTCGTTTCCTTTTGTAATCTGAGTTAACTGTAGTGTACCACCAATTTTAGCTAAATCAAATTTACCTTGATTAACTGTCAATTGAACATCTTTCAATACCACTCCTGATTCTACTGATACAGATAATAAGTCATTTGCTGATGTTAATGCTTTCCCATCTACATTATTAGCTGAGATCTTTTGATATATTACTGTTCCATCAGCTTGTGCTACTGGAACTTTACCTTCATTACCTTTTCCAGCTCCTAATTTCTCAGCTGTAACTGATCCATTCTGAAGCATTTCAGTAGTTAATTTATCTTTTAATGTTTGAGTAGAACCAACACCATTAACTGTAGAAGTTAAATCAGTACCATTCAATACTAAACTATTAGTAGTAATAGCACCTTTAGCAGACCATACTACATTACCTGTAGCATCTACTACCAACACATCACCTGCTTTACCAGCTTGAAGTTGCGTTAAATTAAGTGTACCGCCAATATTTTGTAAGCTTAATTTTGCTTCGTTAATATCTAACTTAGTTGTTTTTAATACAGCTCCTTTACCATCTGTAACAACGATTTTTTCGTTACCAGTTAAGTCTTTCCCATTTAAAGCTGTTTCTAAATTAACAGTTAAGTTACCTGCTGCATCAACATCTAATCCACTACCTGGTTTTACTACTCCAGCTACATCTTTAGTTGCTGTTGGTACATCTAAAGTATAAGAAATAGAATTTACTCCTTTAACCTCTGTTACTTTAATATTAGTCCCCTCTTTTAAAGTAATTACTGTTTGGTTCTCTTTTACTAAAGCATCTACATTAATCTCATGTGTTGTGTTTGCTTCATCAGTGTAAACCAATTCTCGACTTGTTGCATTATAAACCAACTTAGTTAACGTTTGTTCTACGTTTACTAATTGTTTTAATACATTATATAAATCTTGATCAGTTTTATTTTTGATTACTTCAATAATATCACCAATAACCGTAATATCAGTAGTTTTTCCAGCTTCGTTAGTATAAACATATTTACCAGCTTTCTCACGAACTAAAGTTGTAATAGTTTCGTTTCCTTTCACTAATTTGCTTAGGTCAACTGTTTGCGTTTTTCCTTCCGAGTCAACATAAACTAACTTCTGGTCACCTTCATTATACGTTAAACTTGTTTTGTTTAATGTCAATGTTGTTGGAACACCTTTTGCATCTACATAAGTAATGCTATTTGTTGCTTTGTCGTAAGACATTGCACCTGTACCTAACTCTATCGTTTTTACAGCTCCTTTTTCATCACTGTACGTTAATGTGTTTTTTGCTTTGTCATAAGCTAATACAGTCAATGTCTCATTAGCTTTCACTAATTTGCTTAAGTCAACTGTTTGTGTTTTTCCTTCTGAGTCAACATAAACTAACTTCTGATCACCTTCATTGTACGTTAAACTTGTTTTGTTTAATGTCAATGTTGTTGGAACACCTTTTGCATCTACATAAGTAATGCTATTTGTTGCTTTGTCGTAAGACATTGCACCTGTACCTAACTCAATCGTTTTTACTACTCCTTTTTCGTCGCTGTACGTTAATGTGTTTTTTGCTTTATCGTATCCTAATACAGTCAATGTCTCATTTGCTTTCACTAATGCTTTTATATCTAATACTGTATCTTTTCCAGCTTCATCTTTAAAAGTAATAGTTCCTTTTACAGCATCAGTCGTAATACTTGTTACTGTTTCAAAAGCTTTTACTGCACCTTTAACATCAATTGTTGTTGGTTGCTTTTTTTCATCTGTATATGTCAACACTCCTGTAGCTGGATTATAAGCCAACACAGTTAATGTTTCATTGTTTTTTACTAAATCAATAATTAAGTTTGCTACTTTATCTCCATCCATTTTTAAGATGTTTGCAAACTCATTCACTACTATTTGAGGAATATCTTTATCAGCTGTTAAACGTGCCCATTTAGCACCATCCCAATAATAGTACCCTGGTGTAATATCTTTTTTCGCTGTAGTTGTAGTAGCATATACTAATAAGCTTTCAACGTTACCATTAGTAATTGTTGATTTATCTGTATTACTTGTTAATGCTACATTAGGAATTAACAAACCTCTATTTGAAGATTGGATTAATAATTCTGCTGATTTATTTGGAGTTGCAGTACCAATACCTACTTGGGCATTAGCTGCCATAGCTCCCATTAAGAAAGCAACTGATAATAATCTTTTTTTCATAATTGTATGTTTTGTGTCTTTAACGTCTTGTTTATTGTACTTTGTGATATATATGTGGATTTGTAATTACAGGCCCACCGCCTTCTACTGGAGTGATTGTTGGTTTATCAAACCCTTTCTCATCTTTTGACTCCGCTTTCGTTGTTTTACCTTTAGGAGCAGTTCCTGTTACTTCAGCTCTGTTCTCTACTTTTTCTGCATCTACATCCGCATCCGTAATCGTATATGTTGCAGTTGCTGTCCAAGTTTTTCCTACTTCTAAACTACCTGTTCCTTCTCCTTGTTTAAATACAGGAGCAAAACCTGTAATTTTAGAATCTTTAAAGTCTTTTAAAGTCAAGGATACGTTTCCTGTATTTGTAATCGTAAACGTATAGTTGATTACTCCATTTCCTGCTGTTGTAACAGCATCTTCATCTACAACACCCACTTTCACTAAAGTAATAGAAGGTTGTTGTTCTAAAAGTGTTACTGTACAGTCTAAACAATTTTTATACTTATCATTATCCTCTGGATATCTTGAATCTATTGGATAATTTGGATCTGTTGGTTTTGGTTTATTTGGATTAGGATCTATAGTAGTAGTTGTTACTTTTCCACCTTTTTCTCCTTCTCCATTTCCTGTAGCTATATTTAATACCCCTCCTCTTTCGATATCTTTCTGAGTGATAATATAAGCGGCAGTAAACGCTTTATCATTAATTTCATTCTTATTTAAATCAATCGCTTTTCCTTCAACTTTCACTTTATCATCAGTGATTGTAATATTCTTTAAAATTGTGTTTCCAGTATTAGTAACAACAAAAGTGTAATGAACTTCATCTCCTTCATTTACTTTCCCATTCTTATCTTTATCTACATAAACACCTTTTTTCTCAATCTTCATACTTGTAATAGGTAAAATCCCACACATACTATCAACTTCTGCCGTTCCATCACAATCAAAAGAATGTATATCTCCATCAATATCAGTACCATCTCCCATACTACCATTTACTTTATGTCCTACATAACAATACTTATTTTTATCATTAACTATCATACTTGTATGACCACCAACTTCTACATACACGGCTTTTCTATCTAAAGCTAATCCTTGTGGTTGTAATGCATAGTATATACGTCCTACCGTTGAGGGTTGTCCAAGCATTGCTCTATTGTTATCTCCCCAGAAAAACACTTTTCCAGCTGTATCAATAGCTGCTGCTGCCGTACCATATGAAGCATGATCTTGACCATTTAAATATTGAATATTAGATAAATCAGATACCTTTTTACTACCATCAACTAATATTTCCTCTGTCTTTACAATTCCCCAATTACTTACAGATGGAGTCGTTACTCCTTGTCCTAATTGCCCCGTGTCATTATCACCAATAGAATATACTTTACCATTCTTACCTAAAACAAAGTATGTTAATATACTTTTCCCACTATCAGAGTTACCAGTAAGAGCTATACTACTAATTCCTATTCCTTTTAATTCAGATGGTAATGTCACCTCTTTCACATAAGTACTGTTACTTCTACTTACACCATTATAAACAACAGATCCCCAACCATATAATTTTCCATCTTTAGTTAAGGCTAATCCTCCATTTGCATGTACTCTCACTAACTCAACATTACTCAAACTTGCGTTAGGTCCAGTACTTACAGTATGCCAATTTCCATTTAATGCAGATGTTCCATCTCCATACATTAATGGATTAGCTCCATTTATCATAATACGACCATCTTTTAACAATAAAGCCAAAACCATATGTGACGCTGTCATATTACGCACTTTATCAGAAGTAATACCTGTAGGTAAATTCATTTGTTGAAACTCAGTCGTTTTAACCAACTCTCGATCTAAAACAGAATAAGTTTGGTTACCACTTCCCCAGCCTCTACTTCCCCACACATACAATCCACCTGTAGTCAATAAGAAGTTTTGATTGTTATTAAAATAATGTGATCCCATAGTTGCCATTAATGGGCTTCCAAAATAATTGAATC
Organism: Flavobacteriaceae bacterium; assembly: GCA_031277535.1. Classification (GTDB taxonomy): domain Bacteria; phylum Bacteroidota; class Bacteroidia; order Flavobacteriales; family Flavobacteriaceae; genus Flavobacterium. The sequence goes on along the minus strand of JAITMD010000003.1, from coordinate 237,168 downwards.
CATTTTTAAAAGTTAAAGCAGTTGGTACTAGGTAATCATTTCCACTTCCTCCTTTAGGCATCATATTTTCTCCAAACACTTCAAATCCTGTAGCTGTCTTAATAATAGATGAGTGAAATCCAGATATAAACTTATCTCCTTCATTATCACAGAAATCTGGTCCTACAGGCTCTGTTCTATCAATTAACTCCTCAACTTGATTACATTGTCCATAATTTGGATTCAACCCTTTTGGCCAATATGCACAATTTGTTGGTTTTGCATCTGCACAATAAAGTGCTTTACCTGGCGTAATATGGGCAGGTGTCTGAAAAGCTAACCAAGCAATTTTATCTGAACTTGAAATAGTAGAACCAACAGCTCCACTTACTGCAGTTTTATTAATAAAATAAGCAAGCTCATCACCTGTTCCTTTATATTCTACTGAAGGATATCTTGTTTGCGCTTGTGAATAAGTACCACATACCTCTATAAATGAATTGCCAGACATCTCATAAACGGCTTTTCCATTGCCAGGGTCATTATGTGTTAAAGATCCTGTTACAGAGAAATAAGCATTTTCTTTTAATACCAATTTAGCTTCACCTCCATCTTTAATTCCAAATGTAGCACTACCTGTTATAGAGACTCCTCCAAATGGACATATACTAACTATACCACCGTCTTGTTTATAATTTCCTGTGATACTAAGTTTTGCACCTGATTGTACATATACAGCACCACCTTTATTAATAGTTAACGATTTAATAGATACACTTCCTGTCACACAATATACATCGCCACTATTTATTGTTACATCATTCGTTCCACTAACCATTTGTTTTGCTCCTTCAGGGCATCCACAGAAATTAGGATCTACAACTTGTGTTGAAGTAGATGATGTTAATTGATCATCACTCACCAATTTTTGAATATCACTTGGCAACGTAGATTTATTAATAACAGCTGTATTAACTAAAATAGTATTATTTGGTGCTTTTAATACTTTTCCTTTGATTACAAAAGATACAGTACCTAATCTTGTTAAGGTTACACCAATATTTTTCAATTCCTTACTTCCTGCTTTAAAAGTAGAAGTAGATTCATTACCATTATTTTTAAATTCTATAGACTCTACTTTAAAATAATCTTTAATGGCATCTAATTCATCATTAATTGTAAAAGTTAAATTCTTTACATTTTGTCCTTTCAAATTAATAGTATAAGTCAAATCATCATTAACGTTCACCATAGATTTATCGGCAACCTTCTCTATCACAACACCTCCTGGTGTAGTAGCAAATAGATTACGAATCTCATGATAGTTATTCTGTCCCCCAGTAGATGCAGCAAATCCTAACTTAAAAGTATTATATGGTTTTTCAGTATAATCATATGAGAACAAATCATAAAACTGACCACCTGGCTTAACAGCCCAACGTACTTGAATACGATAAACAGTTGCATTTTTATCGTTCACTACTTCATTCATTTCAATCTGTACACGACGATAATAATCTGTATCTATTGGACGTGTACTTGAACCACTATCTACACGTGAAGCACCATGTTTTGCACTTTCTACTTGTGAATGTGCTAAATACAAATTACTTGTCTTTGCATTAACGCTAAATCCAAGACTATTATTAGTCACAGTTTTTCCTCTCAAGGATATTGTATTCTGAGTTCTGTTCAAATTTCCTTGTTTCCCATTAGCATTTCCTAAAAAATTACCAAATTCATCTAACCCTAATCCTAAATAACCTCCTGTTAATCCATATGAAGATTCATCAGCACTATACCCTAAAGCTCCTCCAAAAGCTCCAGTTTTAAATTTGTCTTTTGATATACTTCCATCAAATAGGAATACAGCAATACCATCCGCTCCATTACCTCCCCAAGATTTAAATTCGAAGTCAACGAATACACCATTCTTTGAAGAAAATGCTTGATCAATAAAAGCATATCCTGTTTGATTTCCTTCATTAGTAGTTAAACGTAACCAACCTTCCCCATCCTTATCTTTACTTCCAGAATCAGCCGCTGTCAAATAAGCTTTTCCCCCATAAGCAATATTATTTTTAGGGTCAATTAATTTTCCTCTAAAATTCTCGTTAATTAAAAACTGTGCATAAGACTTACTTCCTACCCCCAGGAAGAATACCAAAAGCATCAGTACTTTAATAAGTAGTTTTTTATTCATAATTTTATAGTTATTCAATTTTTTGTATGCCACACACGCTAAACAATATTATACGCGTATCTTACTTATGTGATACTGCAAATCTCAGTAGTTTATACTCTATTTTCGTTGCAATAAATAGGCGACAACTACTCGCCAATAAAATGAAACACAAGTAAAAAACTACATATCAACACATTAGAACACATCAGATGTTTTGAGCTTTAAACCAAGAAATAAGTAATCCATTTGATCAAAATATAGTTCTTGGCATATCCAAAAACAGCCTATCAAACGAATTGAAACAACCAGAATCACTATTATTCATAAAAAACTTCTGATCTCAATACACTATTTTATTACCATAAAAAAGAGGCAAGAAGTAAGCAAAAATGAAAACAACAAACACTAAATAACAACAATAAAAAACACCCAATTCTCATCATGTATTCTATTTTTGAAGTACCCTACGCATTACTTTAAACTTCTACAATAGAATTCCATCTACAAACAAAAAAAGTCATAGTATTTACACTATGACTTTTCATCTGGCTACTTGAAAAACTTGGTTTTTCTATTTTAAACTTCTTGTTGTTTTATACTTTGTATATACTCCGATGGAGACATTCCCACCACATCTTTAAAAGCTCTAAAGAATGAGGTTCTTGAATTAAACCCACTTTGAGCTCCCAACTCTCCTATTGAAATCGAATTATCTTGTTCTATCAATGTCAAGCTATGCATTACTCTTAAGCGATTAACATATTTCGTAAAACTACTATTGTAAACAGTAGAGAATAATTGAGAAATATGATGTTTACTTATCTTTGTATCTTTTGCTAATTTATCTAATGAATAATCCGTATCGAGAAAACGTTCTTTTTTAACTAAAAAAGTCTCTACGCGATCTTGGTATCCATATAAATCTGTGTCCTTAACACTACTCTTTACATATTTTAAAGGTCGCAACGACATTATTTGATTATCACCTGCTTCTGCTTTTGGCAACCAAGCTCCTGCAATCAACTCTTTTTCACTAACAACATAAAACTGGTAAATAACAACTGACAGTACAAACGCCATTGAACACAGGATAAATTCTTCTACATCAAATCGAATTGTAGGGACAAGCACCCCCATATAAACAATTCCCATCAACAAAAACACAACCACTATGCGAAATACAATCAACTTCAATCGTCTATAAATCTTTAACTCACCAGATTTATAATACACAAACAAAGCATACCCTATGAACTGAAGTGCTATTGCATTAAAAAGAATTGTATTGTAATAATAAAAATACTCCTTATCAATATACTTCTCTAAAAGAACAAAGAAAAAATACAAAACAGCATACACACCTCCTAACAAAAAATGAATCCAATGATCTTGTAATCTTAATTTTTTATTCTTTTCTGTATCCACCAAACAAACAAACACATAGAGAATAGGACCGTAAAACAAAAAGAATGGTTCCCCATCATAAGCAAAAGATTCCTTCCCTAAAATACTACCTGTTAAAAACAAATATAAATTATGCCCTATACAGAAATACAGAAAATACCTTGCTACTCCTTGAAAAGCAAAATCCTGCCTGACTTTTAAGTTGATGATTAATGCTCTACTATAAAAAACAAGAGTAATTCCAATCATCACCAAATATGAATACTTGAAAAAACTACTGAAATCTATCATATCGACCTTTTTAAATTACCCCTAACGAATTTCGATAGACTGATGGTGTAGTTCCTACAAACTGTTTAAAATACTTATTAAACGATGATTTAGAACTAAAACCACATTCTTCCATAATAGCGTCAATTGTTAAGTTTCTTTCTATTCCCATCACCTTTTTAGCATGTTCAATACGATACTTAGCTAACACCTGGTAATAGTTTAAATGCATATTGTGATTCAACACCTCCGATACAACTTCTCTTTCTACTCCAATTTGAGTAGCCAATCGATCCAAAGTAAAGTTAGCGTCTAAATAAGCGTCTTCTTCTTCAAAAAACGTTGCCAACTTCTCCACAACCTCTTTTTGTGTCAATGCCACCTTATTGATTACAATAGTCTCATCTTCTTCTTCAAAAGCCATTACCACAGCTTCCAATCTTTCTAATTTTCTGCTGTACTCATTTAAACTAATGGCTGTAAAAATCACATACAACATTGCTCCAACAACGGCAAGAACATTTATTTGTACAAATGGTTGAAACTTAAAGAAGTTAGTCAACTCAATGATTGTTACAATACTTGCATTTGTAAATAACAAAATAGCCATTATACTAATGTAACTAAATACTAAGTTGCTGTATTCTCTTTTCTCTCCATCGTTAATACGATTGTAAATAGCATAGGAATAAGCAAATGCTTGAGAAGCAAAGAAAATCCCTTTGGTAAACTCATTTAAAAAAGGACTAATAGCAATAGCCACAACCGCAATCAACAAATGACTCTTGGCATTGTTCAATGGGTTCAATATTAGATCCCTTTTATTGTTAGTATAACAATAAATTAAAGGTCCATATAGGAAAGATAAAAGGATGTTTACGTTTAATAGTAAAAAGATAACGTGCAAAACCATTACAATTAACAATACCTTCAACAAGTGCTGAAAGTTTGTCAACTCAAATTGTTTATCACTATTTTTAAAAACACTTTTCATTATATAAGGTATTAGTAGGGTGTATACATCCCTTCTGTTTTCCCTAAATCAAATGAAGTCAACGAACTAACCCAACTTTCGTTAGGAATTGCTTTATAGGATTTGGGGACAGCAGAAGAAATATGTGTTTTTTATTCTTCTATTTTAAAAAGCACGGCAAAAATATCACAAATTCTCAATAACTAAAAAAACTTTAACAATACTAATTTTGGACTAAAAACTAATCAACAACATCTTAATTATTTTGTTTTTAAGCTTAATTATTTGGTTTTAATATTAAAAAAACATAAAAAAACAAGAAATTAATAACTGTCAATTAATAGCACAAAGAATACTGTTTTTAGTTTTTAGTTTAGATTTCGCATTTTTAAAGCAAATAAGCTTTTTATATTCATTTTATGTGATTTACAAAAAACTTGTTCCTCTTCAAAAACAACTTAATCAAAACTTAATATTTCGCATTCTTTTAATTTTAAGACAACTCAATCAATATAAAGTCACATATAAATAAACTATTAACACAAAAAATACTCATTTTGAGAATTTACATCAGTAGTATTTTTACTAAAAAAAAATAATAAAAATAAAACAAAACAACATAAACTAAGAATAAATCAAATAAATAACATAATTAAACAATATAAAAATGTAAAAGTTAAATATAATAAACACCATAAATAAGTATAAAAAAAACGATGAAGTAAAAAATCTTTTCACTTCATCGTTTTTTATTATTCAACCATCTGTTAAATAAAAATGGTATTATTTACTCTATCCCTTATGCTATTCCTTTATTCATTAACCAGTTCCAGTAGCTTTGGGCTAAGTTTTTATAATGCTTTTCTTCTTCTTCAAAATCTACATATCCTTTAGCTTCATCAGAACCCTCTTCGTAGTGATAAAAGAAAACATACATTTCTTTCTTGCGTACTTTTTTTCGTATCATTCCAAAAAGACTTTTTTCAACTTCTTCACTCTCAATCAAATCATATCGAATAGTAACATGTTCTTCTGGTAAGTAAACATCCACTAACCAATCAAATCGCTCTCCAGTTTCACTATCTGTTTCGTGACGATTAACCATTTTTACATACAAACTATCTGTAAACCAAATAGAAGTAGACTCTACCTCTTGTCCACAAACCATTTGAACCAACTGCTCTATATGCCGTTCATTTGTACCATTTTTAGTTGTCAAAGAAAAATCTACTTCATTACTCACCTCTTTTTTCAAATAGCTGTGTAAGCGTTGGAAAGCTTCCCTATCCTTTTTCTCCATGGTATATTCTTCCGGAATACGATCTACTGTTGCTTGATAATCCTCTCCTCCATCGTAGCGTTCTTTTAACAAGTCAAAGAATTCTTGTGCCTTTACACTATTATTCAACCCATGATAAGACCATCCTAAGCTAAACCAATAATTCACATAAGCCACATGATCATTCAAATCAAAGTAAATTGGATTAGCAAAGAAATCTTCTGTCATATCAATTGTTTTTTGAAATTCTTTCTTTTGATAGCGAACATAGGTAAGTATATTGGCTGCAGCCTCTATCATCTCTCTTACCACATCTTCATTCTCAACACCCGATTTTTCAAATCCTTTTCTCAACTCTTGAAAAAACACTTCTGCCTCTTCATATCGATCAGCGTGAATCAAATTTTCCAACAAACGATTCTTAATAACCATCCATGAATTAGAATACGCATCGTAATATGTTAGCAATTCTTCTCCATAGCGAATCACCACATCATATTCTTCCATAGCTTCAGCAATACGCATTCCGCTATCCAAATTCTCCCAAAAAGGCGAATAATCATATCCTTCTTGATGCAAACGCAAAGCCAACTCACAATCTTCATTCTTATAATCCCCTTCTGTCAGCATTTCTACGTTTCGAATTGCAATTCCCAAATTATTACACAACATGGCAAACCCATGTGCATTATTATTTATTTTATCTCCTTTACCTTCTTTTAAAAATAACTGAAGCTTTGGATACGTAGCTTTTCCTATTTTTTTAGCAATTTGATAATACACCAATGCTTTGCTATCCTCTTCTTCATCACGCAACGATCCAGCTTTTTCTAAAAAACGAGTCATCAGATTATAGCCATAGAAAGCGTCAATATCAATTGGCAAGTTTAATTCTTCAATATCAATTCCTACTTTTTGTCCCAACTCATAATACATAAAATAAAGCGAATCCTCTATTTTACCCACAAGACCGAAATAGCGTTGTAATATCTCAAATGCCTTTTTACTATTCTTATCTACATCCAAATAATGTCTTGCTTTCATGCGTAAAGCATACAAGTTATTAGGGTTTTCTTCCAGTTCTCTATCAATTAATGCACTATACTTTTGCCCAAATTCTTTAGCATCTTTACAATCCATTTCTTTTGGGTAGTCTAATCCAATGCTATACATCAGATGCAGATAATCCCATCGATTTTTTAATCTCCCTGACTCATAATGCTCTAAAATAACCTTGGCAATAGCACTGCTGTACTCATTCCCATGATATCTATGAAAACCTTGCAACATAGGTAAAGCAGCATCATAATCTTCTCTTTCAAAAAATAGCATTCCTCCTTGGTAGGTTGCATAATAATGATCTGGATACTGTTCAATTGCCAATTTATAAAAAGAACCTGCTGTTTCTAAGTCTCCTTTCTCCTTATACAATTGAGCAATTAAGTAATACGTTTCGCCAAACTCAGTAGCTTGCAAACTGTAATCTTCTTTAATCAATGATATCTCTATCAATTTATCGTGAAAAAGCTCGATAGCCTTTTCTTTCAAATCTAACTTTGTATCATATATCCATGCCAACCAGTCATACGCAGACATCAAGCTCTTTTTTTCCTCTTTAAAACGCTCTATTATTTCTTCTGCTGTAGACAACATAATAGATACATCCTCAAAGTGAGGACCGTTGTATAGTTTTATTTTCCAAAACAAAACTTCCGAGTTAGTAGGTTCTGCTTCAATCACCTCATCAATCAGACGCAATACATCTTCTGATAGTTCTTGATTTTTTTGATAAGCTTCCACCTTTGCCTCTTCCTTCAATTCATCCAAATCATTGGCAAGGGTTAATTGATTATATAGTTTTTTAATCTCTTCTAATTTCTCTTTTACTTCTTTCATAAACTAATTCACTATCCTATAGGGTTTACCTAAGGTACTATACCTTATACAAATCAAATACAATCCAGAATAGGCACTTCTCCTTTCCTACAAAACCTATTCGTACTAAACTATTAAGATATAGTTGCAATAAAATAAGGAAATAGAAAAGTACAATTACTACAAATAATACTCCAATTGGAAAACCCAGATTTTACAATAGTCCAATACCATAAAATAATTCTGTATTATACCTTATTTGAAACGATATTAAAAGCAGTTGCTTCATAAGCTTAAAGCCACTTTAATTCGAATTATTTACACGAATAAGACTATTGCGTATTTGGGGTTAAAGATAAAAGTTATTCTTAAATTTTCGGCTCCCAATAGTATCCTTTTTATATAAAAAAACAGACAATCTCTCTCAAGATTGTCTGTGACCAAAAACTAACAAAATTTAGCCGTTTTAGAAATACATTACTGTATTTCAACAAAAAACACCTCGTTTTGTATCTTATTATAAGTCACATACACTATTCAGTCAAAACTAAAATAGATTAGTAATTTGTAAAGATTGTCAAACTTTATATATACCACACAAGTGATAAAAACGAAACAATTACATTGTCCAATTCACCCTTGTCAAATTCTGACTAATTACTATAAATATGTACATATACAGTTACAAGAAGAAAACAATAAATCTCTATGCCAAAGCAAACTGAATAGTCATATGTAAACTTATTCTCTATATCAATAAAAAAAGATGATTGGCTGTAGAGCACTACGCTAATGAAAAGATAAATACACCGATACATTACACTTGTAAAAGAATGCATCAACAGGAACAAACCCTTAAAAACACAGGTCTGTTTTGTAGTATGTAAACAACTTGACATAAAGCTCTAACCGCGAAAGCATCGTCTAAGTCATTAAGGCAGGTCTCCTGACTTGTAACAACTCCCGTCGTTCTTCCCATTTTCTTTCAAAAACAGTGAACATTACTTGACAGTAGTCTTGTGTTACTTACAGTTGCGCGACAGTTCGTGATTTTCACACGATTCCCTTTTAATACACCGCTAAGTGTAACCAAATTGACTAATTAAACAAACCTTTACAAAGACTTGTTCGGGAGCAAATATAATAAACTTATTCATACTTCTCTTCAAATATTCTGCTTTGCCTTGTTTATTTTATATTTCTCATCTCATATGGCTCACAAAAACTCTTTTTTTACTAAACAAAAAAACAACTCATTTCACACTACTCTCCAAACAATCCAATAGTATAAAAACGAGTTACAATAAAGTGCAAGCATAGTGTAAGTATAGTGCAAGCATAGTGTAAGTATAAAAACACCTCTTTTTTATACTTACACTATGCTTGCACTATACTTACATTATACTCACACTTCTCGCTATACTATCTTTTAACTAAAGGCAACTAATTATCTTTTCAGAAAAAAACCTCTTCAACAGAAATAAATGTAAAAATCTGCATAGCCTGTCTCCTATTTTCATCAAGGCTTAAGAAAGCTTTTCATATTAATTATATTAAATTCTTCAAAACATATATATTTGTGAGGACAACACACTATTATGAATATAGAACAACAACTACAACACAAAATTGACTTTAAAACAAAGCCATTAGGTGCCTTAGGTTTTTTAGAAGATATTGCCTTTAAAATAGGGAATATTCAAAAAACACTATCGCCACAACTTACCCATCCTTCTCTATTAGTATTTGCTGGAGATCACGGTTTGGCTCAAGATGGGGTAAGTGCTTATCCCCCAGAAGTGACCTATCAAATGGTAATGAACTTTTTACAAGGAGGAGCAGCTATCAATGTATTTTGTAAACAGCATGCAATTGACTTATATATTATTGACGCTGGGGTAAATCACGATTTTGAAAACTATCCTAACTTATTAAAAGCTAAGGCAAACTACGGTACAAAAAGTGCTTTACGCGAAAGAGCAATTACTCCTGAGGAATTAAAGTTCTGTTTTGAATCGAGTGAGAAAACAGTGCAGCAATTAGCTAAAAAAGGATGTAATATTATAGGTTTCGGCGAAATGGGAATAGGTAATACTTCGTCTGCCTCTCTTCTTATGAGTAGTTTACTTCGTCTGCCAATAGAAGATTGTGTAGGTAGAGGAACAGGAATGGATGACGCTCAATTAGCACACAAAATAAGCATCTTAAAACAAGTATTAGCCAAACATCCACAAGTAACTGATGCTGAAGAAGCATTACTGTGCTTTGGAGGATTTGAAATTGCACAAATGTGCGGTGCTATGTTAGAAGCTTATCGTCAAAATATGGTTATTTTGGTTGATGGTTTTATTGCTTCAAGTGCATTTTTAGTAGCTTACACCTTATTGCCAACCATTATAGACAATGCGATATTCTGCCATCAATCAGATGAAAAAGGTCATCAATTGATGTTAGAATCCATGCAACAACGTGCAATTTTAGGATTAAATTTACGTCTGGGAGAAGGTACAGGATGCGCTTTAGCTTATCCAATTATACAAAGTGCTGTTGCGTTTTTAAACGAGATGGCCAGTTTTGAATCAGCAAACGTAAGCAATAAATAATGCGTAAGGAATTCACTTACTTCGCTACCGCTTTAATGTTCTTTACCAGAATACCTATTCCTTTTACTTTGGAATACAGCGACGAAATAATGAATAAATCTCAAAAGTACTTTCCAATGGTAGGTTGGATTGTAGGAGGATTTAGTGCGTTATTATTTTGGCTGGCTCAACATGTTTTCTCTATCGAAATCAGTATTGTTCTTTCAATGATTGGGTCTGTACTTTTAACTGGAGCTTTTCACGAAGATGGTTTTACTGATTCTTGTGATGCTTTTGGAGGTGGATATGGCAAAGAAAAAATAATGACTATTATGAAAGATAGTCGTATAGGGGCATACGGAGTAATTGGAATTATCTTGCTTTTACTACTCAAATTTTTAACCCTTTCTACAATAAGCAATCAATCCATCGAAATGGTGCTTATTGCAATAGTTGCAGCGCATACCAGTAGTCGATTTATGGCAGGCACTATGATATACACACATCAATACGTTACAGATATTGATAAAAGTAAATCAAAGCCATTAGCCAATAAACGCTTATCTTATACTTCCCTATTCTTTTCTTTATGTATCACCCTACTGCCTTTTATCTTATTTCAACAGTGGATATTTTTATGGGCATTGCCTATCAGCTATTTAGGTAAATTATATTTAGGTTGGTATTTCAAAAAACATCTTGGCGGATATACAGGAGATTGTTTGGGGGCAGTACAACAGGTATGTGAGGTGCTATTTTATTTAGCTATTATACTTATATGGAACTATACATCATAAGACATACACCCGTAGATATAGAATCTGGTATTTGCTATGGGCAAACCGATTTAAACTTGCTCAACACTTACCCAGATGATGTAGCAATTATCAAGAAAAAATTACCTGAAAAATTTTCACAAATTATCAGTAGCCCACTCAAACGATGTACTTTTATTGCTGAAGAATTTAGTTCGTACTACACAACTGATAATCGCTTGCAAGAAATGGATTTCGGTGCGTGGGAACTTCAAGCGTGGAATAAAATAAACTCACAAGAGTTAGAGCAATGGATGAACAATATTGTTGATGTAAAACCACCCCATGGAGAAAATCTAACACTCGTTTATCAAAGGGTAGTTTCGTTTTTAGAAGAACTGCGCAAACAGCCTTATGAAAAAGTATTATTAGTTGCACATGCTGGTATTATACGATGCATTTGGACTTATATTTTAAAAAACCCTCTACAAACTACATTTAAAATTCCTGTAGGATATGGAGAAGTATTCCACGTAAACTTAGGAATTACAACTATGGATGATTTTATTGTACAAAAACAATAAGAACGACTGTAATATTTTAAAAAACCTTAGCATGTTAGCATGTTAAGGTTTTTATTTATTAGAGCAATAAGAATGAAAAATGTTTGTTTCTCAAAAGCTTTGATTCCTAAAATTGATTATTCTCTTCAACTGTATGAGCGGTTGGCTAATGTATTTGCGTTAAACTACTCACAAGACTTATTCCAAAACAGATAATTTAGAAATATTCAAAATAAAATGGTTATTTTTGTAGTCTCAATTCAAAATTAAAACATAATGCTAAAAAGAACATTTCTTATTGCAGCTATTGCCTTTGTAGGATTAACTGCTTGTAAGTCGCAACAAACGATTACAACCAATCAATCAAAAAATGCTTTAGACAATATTGAAGTTAATGGTAAGCTATACGCGGCTGTTTTTCAACAAAACGCGGCTGAATACCAAGCTTTATGCGCTCAAGCGTTTAATATTGCTACTTTGCAATTGGACTTGATTGTAAAAGAAAAACACAATAAGCCACTTGCAATTGTAACAGATATTGACGAGACATTTTTAGACAATTCTCCTTATGCAGTAGAAATGGCACGTAAAGGAAAATCTTACAGCCAAAAAACATGGACAGAGTGGACAGCAAAAGCTGATGCAAAACCAGTGTTGGGTAGTTTAGAGTTTTTCAATTATGCTAAATCAAAAGGAGTTGAAGTATTCTATATTACAAATAGAAATCAGGATGACAAAGCAGGTACAATGGAAAACTTGAAAAAGTATAACTTCCCATTTGCTGACGAAACACACCTAATAGTTCGTACATCTGAATCAAGTAAAGAAGCAAGACGTCAAAAGCTAAGTGAAACACATGAAATTGTGATGTTGATGGGAGATAACTTATCTGATTTCTCTACTTTATTTGACAAAAAAACACAAGAAGAGCGTTTGCAAAACGTAAAGGACAACAAAAACTTGTTTGGTAAAAAATTCATTGTATTGCCAAACACAGGATATGGAGATTGGGAAGCTGCATTATTCCAATATCGCAAAGACTTAACAAAAGAAGAAAAAGACGCGATATACAACAAAAGCGTAAAAGGATTCAAATAATATAACTAATTATAACAAACTACAAATGAAAAGAATAATGGCGTTAGTACTTTTTGTAAGTACAACTTTAGCTTTCACTGGATGCTCTAAAGATGACAACTCTCCTATTCCTATTGACAATAAAACGGAATACGAAGGAACATGGGAAGCAGATAAATTATCTTACAAAGCTGGAGATAGAGAAAGAACTCATAACTATATAGATTTTCCAGGAGAGAATGCAGTTTCGCAAACAGATCAATTAGTTTTGACGAAAGATAAAGCTACTCTAACAGAGTACTTCAAAAGAGATGGTGGAAAACCAACAGTTACAAATGGTACAATTAAAAACAACGTAATTACCTTTGAAAAAGCAAATTATACACCACGTACTATCAATGGTATTACAAATGGACAATTATCTCTTACATACAACTATACAATGATGGGAAGTGAATTACCTATAACAGTTACATACAATAGAAAAAAATAATATATAAAAGGTCTTGCGATTGCAAGGCCTTTTTTTATACCTTCTGAAACAATTATCTTTCTTCATTTTCTAATTAAAACAATTCTATCTATCTTGAACGTTCAATACAAAAACAAAAGATGGATAATTTACCTATCAAACAAAAACACCAAATTACCTTACTACAATCCCTTATCCCCATGTTAGTACTTATTGTATTATTGGGAATTAATGTATTTGTCTATAAAGACGAAGCACTAAAAGGAACTAATCAATTTATTTTACTTCTTGGAGGATTAGTTGCTATTGGTGTGGGGCTATACAACAAAGTAGAATACGAAGATATTATCAAAAAGATTACGAAAAATGTAAGAGAAACTACTCGTGCGATATATATTCTACTACTGGTAGGAGCTCTATCGGGTACATGGCTGCTCAGTGGTGTTATTCCAACAATGATTTACTATGGATTGCAAATCTTAGAGCCTCATATCTTTTTACCTGCTTGCGTTATTATCTGTTCTATTATTTCTTTGGCAACAGGAAGCTCGTGGACTACTTCTGCAACTGTAGGTATTGCCTTAGTAGGCATTGGAAATACAATGGGGATTCCCATAGGAATGGTGGGTGGAGCTGTAATCTCAGGTGCTTATTTTGGAGATAAACTTTCTCCTTTATCAGATACTACTAATTTGGCATCTGCTATGGCAGGAACAGATCTTTTTACCCATATCCGTTACATGTTGCTAACTACAGTGCCAACCTATGTGCTTACTTTAATCATCTTTATTATTCTCAGTTTCAACTTAGATATTACTACTACTATTGATATAACAGATACATTAAACGCTATATCTTCTACCTTTCACATTACTCCTTGGCTTTTTTTAGTTCCTGTACTCGTTATAGTATCTATCTTAAAAAAACTAAAACCTATTTTAGCTTTATTATTAGGTACCTTATTAGGTGCTGTGTTTGCTTTATTCTTTCAACCAGACATAGTAGCTTTAGTAGGAGGAGAAACAACCTTAACACCTATTTCAGCTTATAAAGGTGTTATGAATGCCATTACAACAGACATTGCTATTCTATCTCCTATGGAAAGCCTAAACAGTTTGTTTGAAGCAGGAGGAATGAAAAGCATGCTAAATACAGTGTGGTTAATTATCTGTGCCATGTTTTTTGGAGGAGCAATGGAAGCTATTGGGGCGTTAAAAAAAATCACAGCCAGTTTACTAAGCATTGCTAAAACAACTTTTGGGCTTTTTGCAAGTACAATGTCCAGTTGCGTTATTGTAAACCTAACAGCTTCTGAACAATACTTGTCAATTGTTGTTCCTGGAAAAATGTTTACAAAAGCTTATAAAGAAAGAGGATTAGCTCCTGAAAATTTAAGTAGAGCATTAGAAGATTCTGGAACAGTTACTTCTGTACTAATTCCTTGGAATACATGTGGTGCTTATCATTCAGGTGTATTAGGAATAGACACTTTTACTTATGCTCCTTATGCTTTCTTCAATATTATAAGTCCATTTGTTTCCTTAGTGTATGTGGCTTTAAATATAAAGATCAAACGATTATTACAACCGACTAAAAACACAAAAAGAGGCCTATAGAAAGCCTCTTTTTTTAATATTTACTTTGTAGTTAACTTCAATTATCAAGTGATTGACAATTCTATTTAGGATAGAACTTCCTCAAAAAACTCATCTCCAAAGCCAATTAAATAAACCTTGTCTTTGGCGCGTGTAATAGCTGTATAAAGCCAACGAATATAGTCTTTTGTAATACCTTCGGGTAAATAGGGTTGTTCTATAAAAACAACTTCCCATTGCCCCCCTTGCGACTTATGACATGTAATAGCATAGGCAAACTTTACCTGTAAGGCATTAAAGTATTCGTTTTCTTTCACTTTCTGTACTTTCTTATACTTTGTAATTTCCTCTTCATAATCCAACATTACTTCTTGATACAAACGATTACTCTGCTCATAAGTCAAAGCAGGAGACTCGCTCGTCAATGTATCTAATAATACAATAGTATCAAAAGAAGCCATATCAGGATAGTCAATCATTTTTACACGTACAGACGCAAAGCGAAAACCATATAGTTCTATCGTACGATAAATCTCTTGTACCTCAATAATATCTCCATTGGCAATAAAATCAGTTACTGTTGACTCTTTCATCCAAAAGTAATTGTTTTTGACTACCATCAATAAATCACCAGGAGAAAGCTCACTTTCTTTATCTAAAATCCGACCTCTTATCTGCTGATTGTAAGCGTTTGCTCTCTTATTTGATCGAACAATGAAAGTTGTTTCCTCTGGCCCACTATTCGAATATGCTGCATAGATAGCATCCTGAATATCGTAACCATCCGTTAAACGCACAATATCTTTAAATCCTTGGATATGAAACTGAAAAGCATCATAAAAGTATGAATCTAACATTGTACGCAATTCGGTAGCATTATATAAAACTCCAGAATCCACTTCTTGACGCATTACCTCATCCAATTCAATATGCTGTACATTCAATTGATATTGCATATACAAATTATCAATATCCAAAGCAGGACTAACATCCATATTAACTGGTGGTAACTGTGCTGTATCTCCAATGAGGATTAATTTACAGTTCACCCCTGTATAGACATAGTAAATTAAATCGTCTAATAACGAACCATGTGGATACATACTGCTATCTCCCGCGCTGGCATCACCAATCATAGAAGCTTCATCTACAATAAAAATAGTATTGCGATGTCTATTTACACGCATTGTATATTGCATTCCCTGACCGCTTTGGGCTGCTTTGGGGTAGTAAATACTCTTGTGAATAGTAAAAGCGGGACGATTAGAATAATTACTTATAACCTTTGCAGCTCGACCTGTAGGAGCCAACATCACAGAAAAACGCTGAACAACTTTTAATTCATTAACTACTGTAGACAACAATGTGGTTTTCCCTGTTCCTGCGTATCCCTTCAAAACAAACAATTCATCTTGTTGGTCATTCGTTACGAAATTAGCAATCTTCTGTAAAAAAATATCTTGCTTTAAAGTCAGTGCATACGGAAATCTTTCTTTCAAATGAAAGTAAAAAGCCGTATCTGTCATATTTGTTTGTGCATTATTCATAAGGTTTTCAAAGATACTAAGCTTTTTAACGGAAGACTAAATTTCTGTGTCAAAATTGCTTAAATTTGCGTTGTAGTTCTATTCTAATAACAGATTAAGCAAATTAATAATGGGAAAAAGCTTTAGTAAACTAATTATGCAAGTCTCTCTACAAAAGTTCTCTTTTGTAGTTAAAGACTATCTATCTCACGAAATTAGTTTCTTTGCATCTGAAGCAATCAACAATACGAAATCAATTGAAGAGCAATTAGATCATATTTTTAATAAATACTCTGTTCTTACTGCTTCTCACGATGAAGTTGTTGTATTACACGATAGCACTTTAAATACTTTTGTACCTCAAGCTATTTTTAAAGAAGATAGCATGGGAAGCTATTTGCAATACAATACTAAAGTATTTGCTACAGACTTTTTTGCTTATGACGAATTAGCACTTTATGAAATGAACAATGTGTATCTCCCTTTTGTTTCAATCAACAATTTTTTGTTAGATAAATTGGGGACATTCACCTATCAGAATATTTATACAGAATTGGTTGCTCAATTACTCAACCAATCCAAAGAAAGTGCAGAAATACAAGTCTATGCTTATATTCAAAAAGAGCATTTTGAAATAGTAATAGTTAAGGCTGGAAAATTATTGTTATTTAATTCTTTTCTATATCAAACAGCACAAGACTTTATCTACTATATTCTATTTGCTTTTGAGCAATTACAATTAGATGTAGAACGAACACCCTTATATTTATTAGGACGTATCCAAGAAGAAGAAGAATTATATGAGCAAGCTTATACTTTTATAAGACACGTTAGTATAGTAGACAAAAAACCATTTATCAATGTAGACTTAGCTTTACATTATCAAGTACCAAAACATCATTACATTTTATTCCATTCATGAGAATTATATCAGGAAAACTAAAAGGAAGACGCATTAACCCTCCTAAAAACCTACCTGTTCGTCCTACTACGGATATGAGCAAAGAGTCGTTATTTAATATTTTAAACAATCACTTCAACTTTAGCGAATTGACCATTTTAGATTTATTTGCAGGAACAGGAAACATCAGTTATGAATTTGCATCAAGAGGTGCAGAATCTATCGTGAGTGTTGATGGAGACTATGGTTGTGTAAACTTTATCAAAAAAACAGCAAAAGAATTTGAGTTAGAAATCAATCCTATTAAATCGGATGTATTTAAGTTTTTAGAAAGACATCAAGGAACATATGATATTATCTTCGCTGATCCTCCTTATGACTTTACACAAGAACAATTTGAAAAAATAGTATTAGATATATTTGCTCAAGAATTGCTAAGTGAAGAAGGAATGTTGGTGGTTGAGCATTCTAAATTTACAAAGTTGGAGCATCTTCCAAACTTCTCTTTTGAAAAAAGCTACGGAGGTTCTGTATTTACCTTCTTTGAGTTTGAACACGAAGAGTCAGATGAAGATGAGACTGAAGATTATGAAGATGAATTTGATACAGAAGAAGATTAAATAACATACAAAAGCAATAGTACAATTCTTTATATCCTATTGCTTTTTTTGACTTCCTATTCTTTTAAAAAGAAACTATATAGCGCTAAACAAAAAGCTGTTCTTTTTGTTTAGCGCTATATTTATTTTAACTATTCTACTTTCTCCCCCATACTACACCTTAAAACTTCTGCTATTACATGATGAAGGTGATTATTTATACTATCTAAGGACTACTAAACTCATTGACTGTTAGAACAGTGATTTCTCATGGGCTAATCACTTATTTATTACTATTCATTTTTACTTTTCACCTACTGTTTCGAAAATAGATCAATCACTTTCAGTTAATTCTTTCTCATCTGCTACACTAAGAGCATAAAAACAACCACTTGTCTTATAATTATCATTGAAGTGAGTCTACATCTGACTTCAAAGAGCATATGCTTTCTTTCAATTTACATTAGTTTAATCTACAAGCCCATACAGTAACAATAACACAACAACTAAACAGAAAACAAGCAATGTTTATTAACTTTTTATTCATTATCAATTAACTACATAAAAAAACAACAAGTATAGCTTTGCCCCTAATAATTAATAACCTACAACACAATGAAAAAAATACTTTTAGCATTCAGTTTACTTGCTATACAATCTGTTTCAATTTTTGCACAAGAAACACAAAAACCAATAGTATTGCCTTTAGAAGGAGCAATAAACTTTAGAGATATCGGTGGATATACAACAACTACTGGCAAAAAGGTATTGACTGATAAAATATTCCGATCAGCAGAAATAAGCACCTTAACAGATAAAGACTTAAATGAATTAGCAGAACTACACATTACTAATGTAATAGACTTTAGAGGAACTGATGAAGCTAAAAAAGCACCAGACAAATTACCTAAAGGAGCTCAATACTACCTATGTCCTGCAGGAAGTGAGAATGTAGCAAATGGAAACTATGGAGACTTTTTAGAAAAAATTAAAAACAATGACAATAGTTTTCTAATGGATTTCTATGGAGAAAAAGGAGTGCAATACTTTGGAGATAGATACAGAGTAATGTTTGACAAACTTCTTAATACTAAAGACAACGAAGCTATTCTTTACCACTGTACAGCAGGGCGAGATAGAACAGGAATGGCAACAGCATTAATCTACTATATCCTTCAAGTTCCTATGGAAACAATAGAGAAAGACTATGTAGCTTCAAATATATACTTAAAAGAAAAAAAGAAAATAGGTGATGATAATTCTGAACAGATGTATGCTACTATGGCAAAGGCTACAGGTTTGTCTAAAGAAACATTAGAGGAGCGAATGGCTCTAAAACCTGAATATATCAGAGCTTTTTTCAAAGCTATAAATACGAAGTATGGAAGTGTTGAAAACTTCTTAAAAAAAGAAATGAACATTACATCTGCTGATATTAAAAAACTCCGTCAGAAGTACACAAAATAATCAAAATTATTATGAAACAAAAATATACTAAATTAGCTCTTATTTGTGGTGTTCTTCTATTAGGTAGTGTACAACAAATCACAGCACAACAGATTAAAGGAACTGTAATCACTACTGATGGTGCTATGCCAGGAGTAGTAGTCAGTATCCCAAGCCAAAATAAAAATACAGCTACTGAACTTGATGGAACATTCTCTCTTACAGCTGATACAGAAGGAGATTGTGAACTGACACTTTCATTTCTTGGATATACTGATAAGAAAATAAAAATTAATGTTACTAAAGGACAAAATAACTTAGGTCCGATCCAATTAGAAGCTGATGATTCTGTACTAAAAGAAGTAATTATCAAAAGTACAATGGCTAACTCTCAAGCTAAAGCTTATAGCATTAAAATGAATTCACAAGCTATTATGGATGTAGTAGCGGCTGATGCAATGGGAAAATTACCTGACAGAAATGCAGCAGAGGCAGTACAACGCATACAAGGTGTAGCTGTAGCCAGATATCATGGAGAAGCAGACGCTGCTACTGTCAGAGGGACACCTTTTTCTTGGACTTCTACGCTGTTTAATGGAAATCGTCTTCCCAGTTCTAACGTAATGGGAAATAGATCTACACTTTTAGATGCTGTCCCTTCTGAACTGATTCAATATGTACAAGTATCAAAAGCTATTACACCAGATATGGATGGAGATGCAATTGGTGGTTCTATAAACTTTATCACGCGTACAGCTCCTTTTTCTAAGAAACTTGGTGGTAGTTTAGCTGGTGGATATAACGACTTTTCAGGTAAAGCTACTTACAATGGATCGTTAGTATATGGCAATCGATTTTTAAACAATAAGCTTGGTGTTATTTTAGTAGGTGCTATTTGGGATAGACAATGGGGGTCTGATGCCTTTGATGTCAAATACAACACAGGAAGTCAAAAAGAAAATGAACGCAACGCAATCAACAATGTCATGTTTAAAAGATACATGGGAAAACGCCAAACATATGGAGTTAACTTAGGTCTTGAATATGAATTTAACGCCAATCACAAAGTGTACTTTAGAGGACTCTACGATAAGTTCAACGATATACGCCCTGTTTATGAGTCTTATATAGATTATACAAAAAGTCGTTACCAATACAACTATCGCTACTCATACTATCAAACTAAACTTACTGGAGGTGAATTAGGAGGTGTACACAGTATATCAGATAATACTACTTTAGATTGGTCTTTTAGCGATTACACTTCTAAGTACTTCTTAGACACTCCTTCTACATCAGACAAAAAAGGGTTGCCTATTGCAAGTTTCTATCAACCTATAACAGGTGGTTTTAATAACTTATCACAAGACGGATTACTTTATTGGGATTTTGATGGAGGACATGCTGGAGATGATCCATTAAAATTTACACCTGGTTTAAAAAATCAAAATGAAGTACTTGATCCTCAAAAGCTATATCTTAGTAGTCTAACCATTATGCAGTTGGACAATAAAGAAAATGACAAAATAGCTCAAATCAACTTAAAGCATGAAGTATCTGACAAGTTAACTTTAAAAGGAGGTTTTAAGTTTAGAACTAAACTTAGAAATAGTACTTATGGTTCACTATATACTTATGCCGGTAAAGGAGATAAAATGAGTGACCTAAATACAGAAGGATTCTCTAAAGGAAATGGGTATTTTACAAATATGAAGGGAGATTATAACTATGATGCTTTAGCTGTAGACCCAATCACTAAAGATCAGTTATACCAACTATTTACTCCAGAATATCTACAATCTCATAATTTTCAAGACTATACACCTGTAACAAACCCAACAAATATCTACGAAGCTCGAGAAAATGTATATGCGGGATATGTTATGGGAACCTATAAAGTAAATGACGCTTTTACTATTACAGGAGGGCTTAGAAATGAATATACCACAACTAAGTTAACAGGTACTAAGGCAGCAACTGATCAGAATACAAAACAGACAGTACTATCTGTTTCAGAGATTAAGAACGACTATAATGTCTTCTTGCCTATGTTGCACTTGAGATATAATCTGGATAATAGTTCTAATCTGCGTTTCGCTTATACCAAGACATTCAACCGAGCTAACTTTGGTGATATGACACCTGGAGAATCAATTAATACAACTGGTGCAGATATTTTAATTACAAGAGGTAACCCAGACTTAAAACCAACTATCTCAAATAATTTTGATTTAATGTACGAGAGATACTTTGACAATGTGGGGCTTCTATCAGGAGGTGTATTTTACAAAAAAATCAAGAATGTAATTTTTACAAATGAATCACAATTCAGTCAAAATAATTCAACATACATCGTTAAAGAAGCTAAGAACTTAGAAGATGCTACTGTGGCAGGTTTAGAAATAGGAATGAACAGACGCTTTGACTTCCTTCCTGGTTTTTGGAGTGGTTTTGGTATCGAAGCAAACTATACATTCATCGATAGCAAAGTAAATGTTCCAAGACAATACAGAGAAAATGGACAACTGCTAACAGTTACAGATAAAACTTCTTTACCTGATCAATCTAAACACTTAGGAAATATTATATTATTCTATGAAAAAGGTAAGGTTATGGTTAGATTAGCAGGTAACTATAGAGGTCAATCTATCAATGCGATAAACCAAAACTTAGGTAAAGATTTTTATGTATGGACAGATAGTAACTTTACATTAGATGCTTCTGCTACATTCTCTTTAAACAAAAAAATCAAGTTCTTCTTAGAGTTAAACAATTTGACAAATGAACCATTAAAACAATATATGGGAGATAAACGCCGTATTACTTCTTATGAATGGTATGGTATAAAAGGGCAAATAGGAGCTCGCATAGATATATTCTAATAAAGTTTTTAAGCACAAAAAAACCTCATCTAACGATGAGGTTTTTTATTTTATCAGACATTGATTGAATCAAAAAAAGAGCAAACCTATAAGCCGGGTCCTGTAAGTATCGAAAGATACTCCCTTATCATTTATCTCGACCATCAATTACTCAATGGCTCTATCTGCCTACCCCTAAAGCATCGGGCGGGTTACCCTCAAACGCTAAATATACATGGCATTTCACCGCATAGAGTTTACCTGGTTTCACTACAGCATTACCTGTACATACTTTCTGTTGCACTTGTCCTCTTGGCAAGCCAAGGATGGGTGTTACCCATTATGCTACCCTATGGTGCCCGGACTTTCCTCTAAATCCTAAAAAGGAAGTAGCGATAAGGCGGTTTGCTCGAACTGCAAAAGTAAGGCTTTTCAAGCATTCCCAACAAGTTTTATAGGCTTTTTTCCCCAGAACTTACTATTCCTCTCTTATTTCACTAAAACTTAACAAGAAAGCATCTCCCTTTCTTGAATATTCTTACTTAACATACAACATTTTCACTACATTTGTTACTTTATTACATCGTACTTATACCGTGGATTTTAAACGTATTACAGAGCAGCCTTCAAACTACAATGATTTAGAGCAAATGTCTATTACAGACTTATTAACTAATATCAACAAAGAAGACCAAAGCGTTCCTTTGGCTGTAGAAAAGGCGATTCCTCAAATAGAGAAAGTAATTGCCTATATTGTCACTCAATTAAAACAAGGAGGTCGTTTATTTTATATGGGGGCTGGTACTTCTGGCCGTTTAGGAATTTTAGACGCCTCTGAATGCCCTCCTACTTACGGTGTTTCACCTGATTTAGTTGTTGGTTTAATTGCTGGAGGAGATCATGCTATTCGTCATGCTGTAGAAAATGCGGAAGATCATCCCTTACAAGGTTGGAAAGATTTAGAAGCGTACAATATTACATCTAAAGACTTTGTGATTGGTATTGCTGCATCAGGTACTACTCCTTATGTAATTCGTGCCATTGAACAATGTAATATGCATCAGATTCCTACTGCATGTATCACATGCAATCCTAATAGTCCGTTAGCTCAAGTCGCACAACTACCTATTGAAGTTGTTGTAGGCCCAGAATTTGTAACTGGTAGTTCAAGAATGAAAGCAGGTACGGCACAAAAGTTAGTCCTAAATATGATTTCTACAAGTACAATGATTCAATTAGGACGTGTAAAAGGCAATAGCATGGTAGAAATGCAAATGACTAATGCAAAATTAGTAGAACGTGGGATTCAAATGATAATAAAAGAAACGAATGCAAGTCGTGAAGTAGCTACAAACCTACTTAACGAATTCAAGAATGTTCGTGCAGCAGTAGAACACTTTTTAAAAAATAGATAATGGAAGAAGAACACAAAACAGACCGAAAACTCTTACAGAAAGGAGTAAAGTTCTTAATGATTGCTTTGCCTTTGTTATTTCTTGGGCCAATAATACTAAATAGCTCATTCAAAAATCAAGCACATCCTTTTTTCTATGTAATATGTGGTTTTGCAATCACTATTTGTTTAACAGCTATGTTTCTACTTTTTAGAGGCATTCAAACGATTATGAAATCATTGTTTTCGCATTAATATATTATGACTAAAAAACTATTATTTCTTTTACCTGTATTTGCACTTTTTGCTTCTTGCTATAAACAAGAACGCAAGTGTACTGATTTCAAAACTGGAAAATTTGAATTTGAAGCAGTAATTAACGGAGAAAAAAAGGTATCTACTTTTACAAGAACAGAAGATATACAAATAGAAACATTTGAAGGTAAAACAGATACTGCAAGTGTTCGTTGGGTAAATGACTGTGAGTTTGTATTACAAAAGATCAATCCTAAAAATATGGCTGAGCAGAAAGCTATCAGTATGAAAATAATTAGTACAGATGGTGACACTTATCTTTTCGAATATGGTATTGTAGGTGATACTCGAAGAGAGCGAGGTACTATTAAAAAAGTTTCAGATTTATAACAAATATCGTCAATGGAAGCACTTTTTACTGCTGATGCTATCGTAGCATTTATCACACTAACCTTTTTAGAAATTGTCTTAGGAATAGACAACGTTATTTTTATTTCAATTGTAACGGGTAAATTACCTGAAGAACAACGTAAAAAAGCAACAAAATTAGGATTGTTCTTAGCCATGTTTATGCGTATCGGATTACTATTCGGAGTTACTTGGCTTATTGCAATGAAAGCAACACTTTTTAGTGTAGATTGGGGGTGGTTCTCTGCCGATTTTAATGGTCAAGCACTTATTTTATTAGGAGGAGGTATATTCTTAATTTATAAATCAACAAAAGAAATACACGAAAAAGTAAATCATGTACAACATCAGGAAAACATTGATGAGAATCCAAGTGCAAAACAAATAGCTACAAAATCATTTTCAAACATTATTATGCAAATCTTAATGATTGATATTATTTTCTCTGTAGATAGTATTTTAACAGCTGTGGGAATGACTAATGGT
The DNA here is from genome assembly GCA_031277535.1 of Flavobacteriaceae bacterium. Taxonomy (GTDB): domain Bacteria; phylum Bacteroidota; class Bacteroidia; order Flavobacteriales; family Flavobacteriaceae; genus Flavobacterium. The sequence continues at coordinate 212,284 of JAITMD010000003.1, read as the reverse complement.
ATTGCTAATGCTTTATACATTATGATTGCTGCTGTGATTGTATCTGTAGGAGTAATGATGCTATTTGCTGTACCAGTAGGAAACTTTGTTAATAAAAATCCTTCTATTCAAATCTTAGCTTTATCATTCTTAATCTTAATTGGATTTATGCTTACAACTGAAAGTATGCACATTTCTCATGCTGTATTAGCCGGTCAAGAAGTAGGAGCTGTTCCAAAAGGTTATTTATACTTTGCAATTGCCTTTTCTTTGGCAGTAGAATTTATCAATATGAAAATTAGAAGCAAATCAAAATAAGGTTCTTATTCTATTTAAATACAACAAAAGAGGTTTACTAATTAAAGTAAACCTCTTTTGCTATATCTTCATTTTATTACAATCTTATTCTTCTATACTTTCCTTTTGCTCCAAGTAACGAGAAGTAACAAAATCTATATCTTTAATTGATTTACGAGCCCAATCAATACGTTTTTCTATCAACTGTTCTTCTGTTAACTTCCAAGCTATATCTGAATATCTCAGCCTTGTAGTTAAGTTCTGAATAATAATTGCTGCAGAAACAGATATATTTAAGCTCTCTGTAAACCCATACATAGGTATCTTTATATAAGTATCTGCTTGTTCAATCACTTCTGGTGAAAGTCCTGATTTTTCTGTTCCAAAAAAGATAGCAGAAGGTTTACTTATATCAAATTCTTCCAAATGGTAAGCTTCTGCATGTGGAGTTGTAGCTACAATTTGATATCCTTTGGCTCTCAAATCATCTATTGATCCTTGTACATTATTGTAGCGATGTATATCTACCCATTTCTCAGCTCCTAAAGCAATTTCCTTATCAATTTTTTTTCCAAACTTTTGTTCAATCACACACAAGTCTTGTACACCAAACACTTCACAACTTCGCATTACAGCACTTGTATTATGCAATTGATAAACATCTTCTGTAACTACTGTAAAATGTTTTGTACGATTCAATAAAGTTTCTTCAAAGCGCTGTACTCTACTCTCTGTCAGAAAAGTTTCTAAGTAAGCTAAATACTCAACGTCTTGTAGTAGCTTTTTTGATATATTCATTATATATTTATTTTAATAAAAATGCAAAGGTAACAATATTATGGAAAAACGCTTAGTTGTACTTTCTGGTGCTGGAATCAGTGCTGAGAGTGGAATCAAAACTTTTAGAGATGCTGATGGATTATGGGAAGGACATGATGTAATGGAAGTAGCCTCTCCTCAAGGGTGGACAAAAAACAAAGAATTAGTTTTACAATTCTACAACGAAAGACGAAAACAACTCCTTACCTGTGTTCCAAACAAAGCACATCTTGTTATTGCAGAATTAGAACACTATTTTCAAACAACAGTAATCACACAAAATGTAGACGATTTACATGAACGAGGAGGAAGCACTGCTATTATTCACCTTCATGGAGAACTATTCAAAGTTCGCAGTACTGCCAATCCTAACTTAATTTACGATTGGAAAACAGACCTTACCTCAGCAGATAGAAACGAACAGGGCCATAGTATGCGTCCGCATATTGTATGGTTTGGTGAAATGGTACCTGAATTAGAGCGCGCTATCCCATACGTAGAACAAGCTGATGTAATCATTATCATTGGTACATCTCTACAAGTTTACCCAGCAGCTTCACTTATTGATTTTGCGCAACCTAATGCCATAATATATTATGTGGATTTGCACCCTGCAAGTACCTCACATTTCAACAGACCTATTAAAGTCATAGCTAAAACTGCTACAGAGGGAATGCTACAGATAAAAGAAGAATTAATCCATTTGAGTCAAGAAGAGTAACCACAAACTTGACTACTTCAAATACATATAAAAATGATATTATTAGATACTATTCCAACATTAGAAAGTGATCGCTTACGTTTACGTCTATTAAAATTAGAAGACGCTCCTGCTCTATTCGATTATTTTGACAAAGAGGAAGTATTGCAATACTATGACTTAGCTCCTTTTCAACGTATAGAAGAAGCTGAACAATTAATACAAATATGGAACAAGCGCACTACTGACAAACAAGGTATTCGTTGGGCTATCACATCAAAAGACAATGACCTTTTAATAGGAACTATTGGTTTTCACAATCTATCTATAGAAAACAATAGAGCTGAAATAGGTTATGACCTTCATCCGAACTATTGGAACAAAGGGTATATTACAGAAGTTATTTCTACCATCTTAGCTTTTGGTTTCAATACACTAAAATTACATCGCATTGAAGCATTTATAGATCCTGCGCATCATGCATCAAGAAAAGTATTACACAAAAATGGCATGCAAACAGAAGGAGTTCTTCGTGACTACTTTTTCGAAAAAGGAAGATTTGTAGACGCAGAAATGCTTTCTATTATCAATAGATAAGAGCAAAACACTCTAACTAAAAAAGCTTGTAAGGTCATTATCTTACAAGCTTTTTAAAATTATACTTTACAGTTGATTAGTTCAAGACTTTCACTCCTTTGAAAAAGAGCCAACTCACACAAACTTTATCTCCTTTTTCTGTTCTAAACACTTTAAACTGAGGGGCCAAAATAGTAGCAACTACTGCGCTTACTGCAGGTAACCAAAACCCACTTAAATCAGTGAATGACGTAAAAGCAATACGTGCTAATACAAAAAACACAGCAAAACTAACAAACTGTAATCCAATTGTTTTTATTTGTGGACTCATAACTTAATCGTTTGGGTTCATATATTTTCCTTTCTTACTTCCCTCATACAATTCGTATTTAGCAAATCGCGTTTCTAACTTACCATTGTACAATTTAATCTTACGTGAAGGACGCAATCCTACAAATTTTAAAGCCTCGATATTAGCTGTAATAAACCACGCTTCTGTACCTGGATAAGATTGTTTCAACGTATCTCCTATCTCTCTGTAAAAACGCTCCAAATTAATATCTAAACGCTCTCCATACGGTGGATTAAACACCATGTGCAAAGGCCCTTCTGTTTCTTTATGCGTATCAAAGAAGTTAGCATTCTCAATTGTAATGTACTCTTCCAAATTAGCATTTTTCACATTATCTTTTGCTTTCAACACAGCCGAAGGAGCTTTGTCATACCCTTTAATTGTGTAATGAAACTCTCTAACTCTTTTCAACAACGACTCTTGAATGCGGTCAAATAATTCTGCATCCCAGTCATTCCAACGTTCAAAAGCGAACTCTTTTCTATTAATATTAGCAGGAATATTACAAGCAATCATTGCTGCTTCTGTCAAAATAGTTCCAGATCCACACATAGGATCTATAAAGTCTGAACGCCCTTCCCATCCTGACATCATTAACATACCAGCTGCTAACACTTCATTAATAGGTGCAATATTTGTTGCTGTTTTGTATCCTCTATGGTGTAATGATGCTCCTGAAGAGTCTAAAGAAACAGTACATAAATCTTTTTGAATATGTACATTAATCCTCAAATCTGGAAAATCTTTATCAATATCAGGGCGTTTACCAGTTTTCTCTCTAAACTGATCTACAATAGCATCTTTAGCTTTTAAAGACACAAACAAGCTATTGTTAAACGCATCAGAAAACACAGTCGAATCAATTACAAAAGCCTGATTCACTGTTATATATTCACTCCAATCTATACTTTGTATTCCCTTATATAAATTTCCTTCGTTATAAACTGCAAACTGTTTTATAGGAACTAAAATTTTCAAAGCTGTACGACAAGCTAAATTAGCTTTATACATAAATCCTTTATCTCCTTCAAAGCTTACCATTCGAGTTCCTTGCTTAACCTTCATCGCTCCAAGAAGTTGCAATTCTTTTGCTAATACTTCTTCAAAACCGAAGAAAGTCTTTGCTACCATTTTAAAGTTTTCCATCTTTTCTTATCTAAAAGGAATAATTGGTTTCATTGTTCTAATCTGCAAAAATAAAGTAAATTTGCAAGCTAATAAAAGAATTAAAGTAAAACTATGCCAGAACAAAACAAAGCTTGGTACGCATCATGGTTTGACACCCCTTACTACCATACTTTATATAAAGACAGAGATTACGAAGAAGCACAACTTTTAATAGACAACCTTGCTCATTACCTTAACCTATCTGAAGAAGCAAAAGTATTAGACTTAGCTTGTGGTAAAGGTAGACACTCTATTTATCTAAATAGTTTGGGGTATGACGTTGTTGGTGCTGACTTAGCTGCTAATAGCATTGCTGAAGCAAAAAAGTCTGAAAACGATACACTTCATTTCAAGGTACACGATATGCGTGAACCAATGGAAGAAAAATATGATGCTATACTAAATCTTTTCACCAGTTTTGGTTATTTTAGTAAAGAAGAAGACAATACACAAACATTAAAAGCCATTCACAATAGTTTATCTGAATATGGATTAGCTGTGATTGACTTTATGAATGTAGAAAAAGTAATTGACAACTTAGTTGCTGAAGAGGTAAAAACGGTTGAAGGTATTGATTTCCATATTACCCGTAGATATGAAGACGGTTTTATAATCAAAGATATTTGCTTTGATGCTGATGGCCAACGTCACGAATATTCTGAAAGAGTAAAAGCATTGCGCTTAGAAGACTTTGAACAAATGATGAATGAAAATGATATTTACCTTTTAGACGTTTTTGGCGATTACAAACTAAGAAAGTTCTATAAAAAAGAATCTGACCGATTAATCATGATTTTCAAATAAGCCAATGGTTTATATTTTACCATTTGTAGCTGTAATCATAGGATACTTGATTGCGATAGTGCTACAACCCAAAAACAAGAAGAATTTAAAGCTCTTGATGGCTTTTAGTGGTTCATTCTTGTTAACTCTTACCGTTACGCATCTTTTACCAGATGTTTATAGCTTTGACAGTCATGGAATAGAAAACACTATAACTTCTGACCATGGACATTCGCACAATAGTGGAAATGCTGTCATTGGTATTTTTATTATGGTAGGAATTGTATTTCAAATTGTATTGGAATACTTTTCTAAAGGTGCCGAACACGGGCATGTACATGTACACGACAAATTAGATAAGATACCTTGGTTGCTATTTATCAGTTTGTGTATTCATGCTCTTTTTGAAGGAATGCCTGTTAGTCAACATCAAGAACTCGCTTGGGGAATAGGAATACATCACCTCCCTATTGCAGTTATCCTGACAGCCTTTTTCGTCAATGCAGCAATGGACAAAAAGTTAGTTCTTTTCTTTATGGTAGTTTTTTCATTAATGACACCTTTAGGAACGCTAATTTCAAGTAATGTACCTTTCTTAAATCAATATTATGCAGAGATATCTGCCATTGTAGTAGGTATATTATTTCACATTTCTTCTACAATCATTTTTGAAAGTAACGAAGACCACAAATTCAACATTAGCAAACTTATTGCTATTATCATAGGAGTAATTGCAGCCTACTTTATATAACAAAAGACGACTCATTTTGAGTCGTCTTTCTGTTTATATTAATTGCTATAATTATAATTGTCCTCTTTTAATAATATGCAATCCTCCGATACTGTACACTACATCAATAGGGACTACAACATTATCCAAATAAAACTCTCCTTTACTATATCCTATCATCCGTTCGTCAATCAACAAATTATGTGTATTCCCTTCGATTAATACATCTAAATTATCATTGGTCAATTCTACACGTTCTACGTAATCAATATTACCGCACTCAAATAGCTGAGGTATAGACACCAATTCTTCATTCAAATTACAAGAATATTTCATACCTCCTCCAGGCATACCAAACCACGGAATAGCCTCACCTACTTCCATCTCCAAATTAGAGATATCCCCTTTAAATAAAAAATACTTTGGGTCTAAGTCCATAAATGGCAATGGCAATGACTTTTTCTCAAAAGGTTCTTCTGCTTTCCAAAAATAAACTACACGATGCTTCCAGTCTTCATCCTCATAAGCTGCTTTTGCCAAGTTGTCTTCCCAATAGTGCATAAATAGTTGCCCTGCTCTTAAAGGAAGCGTAGATTGACGCAATCCTTTTTTCTGTTCTTCAGTTAAATCAATTATAACTTTATGCATTTTGGTTTCATTGGTAGCAACAAACTTATCTCCTTTTTGCGGTTGTTCTTTCTTTTCTTCTTTTTTACTACCAAATAATCTTTTGAAAATCCCCATACTTTTTTATCTAATTATGATATCAGTTGATTCCCTTTCATTTTATTATTCCCTTTCGCTATTATAAAATTAACAATTATAATCTTCATAAAAAAGTACTTCGACACCTAAATAAACCTCTAATTCTTCTCTCTGAGTACTCATGGTGTCATGATCCCCTTCAAGCAACGTATAGCTTTGTCCATTAAACAATTGCACGCTTAAACTACTAAATCCTCCCCCTTTAGCAGGAAGTGTATTCCATATAGTCATTGATTCAATATCATCAACTTTAAACCATTGGGCATACTTTCGATCACCAAAACCAATCAATTGATTTTTTTTGTCTTTCCATACAAAAGCAGCTTTATCTGTTGCTTCCAATACACACAGAGGAGTTTGTTTTATCAACGGATTATTCTTGTAGTTACTCCTCATTTCTAAGGTATAGGCAAAAGTAAAAACACTACTGACTTCTCCTATTGTTTGATAAACCTCATCAATTAATAATTCTGGGTAATCAAATGCTGTAGTAATAGAAAAAGAAGAAAAACTATAAGCTATCGAACGCATATCGTTGTCATCATTAGCATAAAAAATATTAAAACTAATGTGATCTATCTTTGCATAGAAGTATAAATTAGTATTTATATCAAAAGAAGTAACAGCTACATCCCCAACATCTTGTAATAGTCTATCTTTTAATAGATAAAAACTTTTGTCAGAACCATCTTCCACATAGCAGTTTGCATTATAATCAGAAATAGCGACCTCATCTCTACTATTATCCACATAAGCTCCTAATTGATTAACAACTATGCTACCTATACGAACAGGATAAATAAATGCTATATACCCATTTTCATAAGTAATATAAGGAGAAGTCAGCAATTCTTTTTTGGTAACTGTCCAAGGATATTCAACAGGAATTGGAGATAGTACTTCAAATCCTTTTACAGCATCTTTTGATTCTTGCTCTAATAATTCAAAATTCTGAATATAAGTCTTTCGATATAGTTTATATACTGCATCAACTCTATCTTTTATATGTTGATAAATTAGATCCATATCAAATTGAAAACGCTCTGCTAAAAACAAACACAGTTTTTCAGTATTGACATACTCTGTTGGGATATAATATTGTCTCCCTTGGTATATCATAATGCCAGCCGTACTATAACGACATGTTTCCAGATACACATACTCTATACTGTCAACCTCAATTACTTCTTCTTCTCTACTAAACGCAGTATTTTGTATTATAATCTCTGTATCTGTAAAAGACACAATTCCTCTATCTTGTTCTTCTGTTTCAAAAGTAGGTTTTCGTTTAAAAAAATCTTTTATCCCCATTATTACAATTCTATTTTTTATGCTCTTGTATTAATTAAGCAAATTCCTCTCATCTAATAATGCTTTAAAGGTATTAATTCTTTAGTTAGAACTTCTTTACAAACACTTACTAATTAAAAAAGAACGATCCGATCAACTTTGGCTTTCAAGATAAATACAGGTCATTCATTGACTCTTTAAAAAAAGTTATTCTCTTTTTAATTTTTAGAAACCTAACACCCTATTGTTAAGTTGTTATGTCAGGTAAAAACAAGTCATTTTTTCCCATATAAACTGCTTTTTACATTCCTTTTTTTGTTTTTATCTAAAAAACAAGTTCCTTTTTTTGAGCCAAAAATTAAATTAAAAAACTAATAACCAATCAATTAACATAACAAAATCCGATTATACCTCCCTTCTATTTCACTACATCAACCCAGTATCTACCAGTGTTAAACGTGTTTTCTTCGGGTATTGGTGGGGTATTCATAAGGAATAGTAGGGGTTTATTGGGGTCTTACCGAAGCAAACCTCAATAAACCCTCAACAAATCCCTCAGAAGTATACTTTGAGATAAAACCCAAACTACTTGGATAATACAATTACATATTTTAAAAAGAACAGCGACAAACCACTCGTTTACAAAAAAAAACAAGTTCTAATCAAAAAACAGACAGACTTGTCTGTTTTTTGATTACATTTACCTCATGAAAAAAACAAATCCGAAAGAAAGAATTTTACAAGTAGCAGTAAAACTCTTTCACGAAAATGGTTATAATACAACGGGAATCAATACCATAATAGAACAAGCTAAAGTAGCTAAGGCCAGTTTTTATGATCATTACAAAACAAAAGAAGACTTGGCTATTGCGTATTTGCACTATAGACACACCTTTGGGTTTGATGGATTAAAGAAATCAATCAGTAAGGAGCTAACAGTAGAAGAACAGATATATGCAGCGTTTCAATATATAATTGATATGAACCTAAAAGAAAATTACATAGGTTGTGCTTTTCTAAATCTGTTGGCAGAATTACCCTTGCGTCAAGGAAAATTATATGATGAAATTTATGCACATAAAGTAGCTTTGCAACACTACTTTCAAAATTTAATTCCCAATCCATCAAAAGCATTTTTGATTTATATGTTATTTGAATCGTGTTTAACAGAAAGCCAAGTCTATCAAAGTAACGAATGCGTTGAAAAAACAATTCTCTTTTTAAAAAGTGAAATTCTATAATTACCAATGAAAAAATACATCTCTAAATTTAAAACAACAGAATTGAGCCCACAGACCGTAGGTTCAAAACATTCCATCTTTTCGGGTATAGGAGGAACAATTGCTATAGGCGTCATAGCCTATTTGACAAAAGAAATGAATATGCCCTTAATTATGGCACCTTTTGGAGCTACTTGTGTATTAGCTTTTGGGGTACCTGATAGCCCTTTGGCCCAACCACGTAACATCATAGGAGGACATCTATTGGCTACTACTATTGGTTTGTTGTGTTTAACTTTTTTAGGTACTGCATGGTACTCATTAGCCATAGGCGTTGGTGCTGCCATCGGATTAATGTTATTGACCAAAACAACTCATCCACCTGCAGGTGCAGATCCATTAGTGATTATATTGGCTGGAGCTAATTGGTCTTTTTTAATTAATCCCGTATTAACAGGTTCCATTATTATAACAATAATCGCCCTACTGTTTAACAACATGAGTAAAAAGAGAAAGTATCCGAAGTATTGGTGGTAAATAAAACTTGTACTTAGTTGTGTTATATAAACATAAAAACCACCTACATTGAGGTGGTTTTTATCTTACTATAAGGGTTTATTTTCTTATTTTTCAATAGTTTTATAAACTTCTAAAGCTGCCTTTAGAATTTCAGCAGAGCGAATAAGGTCTTCTTTTTTCAATACATAAGCCATACGCGCTTCGTCTAATCCAACACCTGGTGTAGAATAGAATCCTGCTGCAGGAGCAATCATTACTGTTTCTCCATTTAAGTTGTACTCTTCCAACAACCATTTTGCAAAGTTATCTGCATTTTTGATTGGGAACTTTGCAACACAATAAAAAGAACCATGTGGCATAGTTACTTGTACTCCTTCTATCTCTTGCAAAGCATGAATAAATACTTCACGTCTTTCTTTGTATTCTGTATATACTTCATCAAAGTAAGATTGAGGTGTATCTAAAGCTGCCTCAGCTGCAATTTGTTCGAATGTAGGTGGAGATAAACGCGCTTGTGCAAACTTCATTGCAGCAGCCATTACCTCTTTGTTTTTAGAAACAATACATCCAATACGAGCACCACACATACTGTAACGCTTAGAAACTGAATCAATCATAATGGCATGATTTGCTAATTCAGGAATACTCATCACAGAAATATGTTTGAAACCATCATATGCAAACTCGCGGTATACCTCATCAGCAATTAGGAACAAATCATGTTTAATCACTAACTCAGTCAATTGCTTCATTTCTTGTTCTGAATACAAATATCCTGTTGGATTACCTGGATTACAGATTAAAATAGCTTTTGTTTTTGGTGTAATTAATTTCTCAAACTCAGATATAGGAGGCAAAGCAAACCCGTTATCAATAGAAGACATTACAGGTACAATGTTTACACCATTTGACGTAGAAAATCCGTTGTAGTTTGCGTAAAAAGGTTCTGGAATAATAATCTCATCTCCATGATCCATCGTACTACCAAGAGCAAACATCAAAGCCTCAGAACCACCAGTAGTAATAATAATATCTGCTACATCAACGTTCAATTTATGTCCTTGATAGTGTTTTGCCAACTTTTGTCTATAACTTTCGATACCTGCAGAATGGCTATACTCAAGCACTTCAAAATTTGCATCTTTTACAGCTTGCAAAGCTCCTGCTGGAGTTTTAATATCGGGTTGACCTATATTCAAATGATAAACATGGTGTCCTTTTTGTTTTGCTACCTCAGCAAATGGAACTAATTTTCTAATGGGTGACTCAGGCATATTAAGCCCTTTCAAAGATACTTTTGGCATAGTCTAATATTTAAAATAGCACTACTTGTACAAAATAATACAACAATAAAATGTGTTATTACAAAATTGAAGTGCCTTGCAAATTTATGCTTTTTTTCAAGAGAAAAAAGGAAATTCCAATAACTAAATAATAAGTTAAATATGCTGATAAACTGGGCTTTTTGGTTATTTTTGTTCGTTTATAAAACAACGTATTAACAACTCATGGACAAAAAAATAATATCCTTTCTTTCTTCAACAAGGTTAATGGCGGTGCTATTTATTGTTTTTGCAGTAGCATTGGCAATAGGAACCTTTATTGAAGACCGTTATAATACCACAACAGCACGTATATTGATATACAATACCAAATGGTTTGAAGTGATTATGGTATTTTTCTTAATCAACTTTATTGGTAATATTAAGCGCTATAGATTACTGACTAAAGAGAAGTGGGCTACTTTAATGTTGCACGTCGCTTTTATCTTAATCTTTATTGGTGCATTTATTACTCGTTATATCAGTTTTGAAGGAATGATGCCTATCCGTGAAGGAGAAACAGCAGATTCTATCTATTCTGACAAGACTTACTTAACAGTGATGGCAGATGGAGACTACGAAGGACAACCAAGAAGACGTACTTTTGAAATGGACAAATTGTTCTCTCCTGTAACAAACAATCATTTCACAATGAAAAAAGACTTCAACGATATTCCGTTTGAAGTAGAGTACAAAGATTTTATAGCTGGAGCGACAGAAGCTATTGAACAAGACCCTAAAGGGAAATACTTCTTAAAATTAGTTGAATCAGGCGGAGGAGAACGCCATGAGCACTATTTAGAAGAAGGACAAGTAGCAAACATACACAATGTACTTTTTGCCTTGAATACCCCTACTGATGGCGCAATCAATATCACAATTGAAAATGACCAATACTTTATTCAATCCCCTTTTGAAGGAGATTATATGGTTATGGCAACACAGAATAAAGGAACTGTAACTCCAAAAGAGAAACAACCATTTAATCTACGCTCATTATACAATATGGCTGGAACTTCTTTTGTAATTCCAGAATTGGCAGTAAAAGGGAAAAAAACATTAGTGTCTAATGGTAATTTAAAAGACAAAACAACTCCTGATGCTCTTGTGGTTGTAGTACGTGCACAAGGAAAAGAGCACGAAGTAATGCTAAAAGGAAAAGCTGGTCGTATGGGAGAGCCAGAATCTTTTAAATTAGGTGATTTAGAATTTACTATGATGTATGGTAGTAAAGTTTATAAAACTCCTTTCCAAATAAAATTAAACGACTTTATTGCAGAGAAATACCCTGGAACAGAAAAAAGTTATTCTTCTTTTGAGAGTCAAGTAACAGTAATTGATGGAGCAGAAAAAACTGATGCTCGAATTTATATGAATAATATCTTAGATTATAAGGGATATCGTTTCTTTCAAGCACAATTTGATCCAGATGAAAAGGGAACAATCTTATCTGTTAACCACGATTTCTGGGGAACTTGGATTACATATATAGGGTACTTTATGCTATACATAGGTATGCTTGCCATTTTATTAGACAAAAACACAAGATTTAACGACTTGAGACAAAAACTAAATAAAATAAGAGAGAAAAAAGCGAGTTTACTAACCCTGCTTTTATTGATATTCTCTACTACAATGTTTGCACAACACGCTGGACATCAAAAACCAGTAAGACTAAAACCAGAGGCAGTAGATTCGATTATAAAAGCAACTACTATTGACAAAGAACACGCTGCTAAGTTTGGAGAAATCGTTATTCAAGACTTTGGAGGACGTATGAAACCAATCAATACGTTTTCTTCAGAACTGTTGCGTAAAGTATATAAGAAAGAATCTTTCAATGGATTAAATCCTGACCAAGTATTTTTATCTATTACACAATTTACTGTTGCACAACAATTACAAGGTACACCAAGCTTTTGGTATTTTGTTCCTTTTATTGAATTGCAAAGAGGAAATGATAAAGTAAGAGAAATTATCGGTTTGCCTAAGGACGAAAAATATGCAAGTTTTATAGATTTCTTTGATGACAATGGAAACTACAAATTAGCTAAGTACGTAGAAGAAGCTAACCACGATGCGGTTAAGAATCAGTTCGATAAAGACTTTCTCGATTTAGATGGTAAAATTAACTTATTAGGAAGTGCTTTATCTGGTCGTATATTAACGATCTTCCCCGTACCTGGACATGAAAATGACAAATGGGTTTCTCCTTTGGAATTAAATGAAGCAGGAATGACAGGAATGGATGATACTTTTACGAAAAGTATCTTAGCCAGAATGTATATCCCTTCTTTGTTTGAAGCAAAGACTACAGGAAATTACGCTAAAGCAGATGAGTACTTAGGTCATATCAAAACTTTCCAACAATCGTATGGTAAAAAAGTAATGCCAAGCGAGGATAAAGTTAAGTTTGAAATTATGTACAACAAATATGATATCTTCAAAACGTTGTACAAATACTATATGGTTGTTGCCATATTTGCTTTTATCTTTATAATTGCTTCTATTCTAAAGCGTACTAAGTTTTCAAGTACAATGATTAAAATAGGAAGTGTACTTACAGTGATTTTATTTATTGTACATACTATAGGATTAGGAGTACGTTGGTATATTTCTGGACATGCTCCTTGGAGTGATGCTTATGAATCAGTAATTTATGTTGCATGGGCAACTACTCTATTTGGATTATACTTTGGACGTAAATCTGAATTAACAATTGCTTCTACAGCATTCGTAGCAGGTATGATTTTATGGGGAGCACATCTAAACTTTATGGATCCTGCAATTGGGAACTTACAACCTGTATTGAATTCATATTGGTTAATTATTCACGTTGCAGTAATTGTAGGTAGTTATGGTCCTTTTACATTGGGTATGATTTTAGGTGTTGTAACCTTAATCTTAATGATTCTTACAAATAGTAAGAACAAAAAGAAAATGGACTTAAACATCAAAGAGCTTACTTATATTAATGAGATGACTTTGACTGTAGGTTTAGTTCTATTAACTATTGGAAACTTTTTAGGAGGTCAATGGGCAAATGAAAGCTGGGGACGTTACTGGGGATGGGATCCAAAAGAGACTTGGGCCTTAATTAGTATTATGGTTTATGCTTTTGTAATCCATGCTCGTTTAGTACCAGCAATGAGAAGTAGCTGGCTTTACAACGTATTTAGTGTTGTTGCTTATTACTCAATCATGATGACTTACTTTGGTGTTAACTTCTATTTAAGTGGATTGCACTCTTATGCATCAGGAGATAAAGTGATTACTCCAAGCATTATTTGGTGGTCTGTTGGATTTGTAATAATACTAAGTACAGCATCTTACTTCAAGTATAAAAAACATTTAAAGAAATAACCATCAGGGTTAATACATATAAAAAAGGCGTTTCAGATCGAAACGCCTTTTCCTTTTTTATATTTCTATCTTACGTATATTCTAAACACATAACAGCCTTTTTAAGCTCTTTGTTATAAAACAAATAAGCCGCATCTGCTCCATAGCATTGAAACAAATATCCTGTAAAAGAACCTATATACTCAAAGATATTTCCTTCTGCATCATAGGGTAGTTCTATCAAATTTGTACCTTCAAAGCTATTCATTTCCTCCATCGGAATATCGTATTCATTCATTACACTAATACTCTCTTTTGACTGAAATTGAATATCATCTAATATACCTCCAAACTCTGGATACTCTACACCATACTGCAAACTATCAGCTAAATGTTGTTCTAACTCTTCTATAGTAGATATAGGTCTAGAATAGTTACCTATTGTCATAGGATATATCTTTCCATGTTTTTCAAAGTATGCTTTTCCTACCTTGTAGGTATCTTCATTCTTTTGATAAATATTCAGAATATAATCGCTATCATACTCTTTTGCTTCATCTTCCAATTCATCCAACAGCCTATCTACTAATTTTTTATCTGGCTCTCCATTTATAAAATACTTATACTTACTTAGTAGTTTTTGATAAATAGTATCACTAATCTTATCTTTGTAAGCTTGTAACCATTGCTCTAACTGTATCCTTGACTCAAAATTAGACAAATTGGCACGATACGCTTTTACTGTATCTTCGTTGCAATTTTTATCCTGTTTACCAACTTGTTCTGCTATAAAGTAATTCCAATCCCCTGCAAACTTATACTTGTTTCCTACAACATCAAAAGCATACATATCTTCTTTACAATACTGAGAATGGTAGTCATGTGTTTCTTGTCCTACACATCCCTCACCTATTTCCTTTACCGAAACAAAATGCAACCATTGATCTTCTGTTGGATAAATAGCTTGTAAGTTAAGTGAACAAATAGGTAAAAAGTGTTTTCTTGCTTGCTCTATATCTTCTGCAAATACCTCTTCGTAAGCAGGAAAAAGCTTAATGTGTTTATTCTCTATTTTCATAAGGGTGTTTTATTGTTTTTCAAAAATAACGCAACACTTGTACATAAACAAAAAGTCTATTACTTTTAAAACATAATAGATAACGATGATTGACAAACACTTTACAACAGAATATTTACTAATAAAAAAATTAGCTCCTACCGATACTTCATTTATACAAGAATTAGTTAATAGTGAAGGTTGGTTAACATATATTGGAGATAGAAATATACACACAACAGAAGATGCCTTATCTTATATCAATAAAACAATGGCTAATGAGCATATGTGCTTTTGGGTTGTACTCCTAAAAGAAAAACACATCCCAATAGGTTTAATCTCTTTAATTCAAAGAGATTACCTACCGCATTCTGATATAGGTTTTGCTTTTTTACCTGATTATGCAGGAAAAGGTTATGCTTTTGAAGCTACTTATAGTGTGTTGCATTACTTAATTAATTTGCCTAAATATGCTACACTTTTAGCAACTACATTACTTGACAATACCCGTTCAATCAATTTATTAAAAAGATTAGGGTTTAATTTAAAAAATGAAATACTTGTAGATACTGAAAAATTAAATCTATTTGAAATAACTTCTGATGATTTTGGTATGGATGAATTGTATCGTTATTACTTTGAGTAAACAATATAAACTATAAACATAAAAAAAGTCAATATAACTTAATAAGTTATATTGACTTTTTTTTTTACTTGTGCTTTAAATACTGTAACATCAGATTTTGGTGATGTTGCACATGATAAATAGCATTATAGGCCATTTCTTTTAATGATATAAGTTCTAATAAAGGATGAGGGATTTGTAAGGTCTCTAACTCAAACTCATCTAACGCAATAATCTCTTGTTGAAACTCTTCAATCAATTGATTTAAGGTATAAAGTAACTGATCTTTGGTTCCTTGAACTTTTGGTAGAAAACTTTCTGGTGCTTTACCTCCTGCTTCTAACTTTTGAATGTACAAATCTTTTAATTCCTCATAACTTCTATTTGGACGATTGGTACGTCCAAACATCTGTTCTATAGCTGTAGGATTCATCCCATACACTTGTACTAAAGGCTGAACGCATAATACAATATGTTCTAATTGATGTGCTGCAGACCATTTTTCTTGAAATTGAAAAGTATATTCATCTTCTGTCATAGCATTGATAACAGCCATAAATTCAAGATAAGCTACTTTTATTTCTAAGGCGATTTCTTTTTTATTCATAACCTTCTACTTATTTAACTAAATATGATTAGATGATAACTTAACTTATAAATTAGCTAAAATTGCTCTTGCTTGTATCAAATCCTCTTCTGTATCTATTCCTACTCCAACATGTTTTGTTACCACCATTTTTATTCGTTTCCCTTGTTCTAAATAACGCAGTTGTTCCAGTTTTTCAGATGCCTCTAACGCTTTCATTGGCCAAGTAGTAAACTGTAATAAAGCTTCTTTGCGAAAAGCATAAACTCCTATATGTTGGTAATATTGAACTCCAACATTTTTTTCTCGAGGAAAAGGAATCACTGAACGAGAAAAGTATAATGCAGTATTGTTTTGATCTACCACTACTTTTACATTATTTGGGTTTTCTATACGTTCCCATTCATCAATAGGAGTCATTAAAGAAGCTAAGTCTACTTCTTTATTCAGGTCTTTCTGAAAAACCTCTATAAGATTCGCTAAATTCTCTTTGTTTACAAATGGCTCATCACCTTGTACATTAATTACAATATCAGCATCAATCTCTTGTACTGCCTCTGCTATACGATCGCTCCCACTTTCGTGTAACTTTATACTCATTACAGCTTTTCCGCCATGAGCCACAATATCGTTGTAAATTAATTCTGAATCTGTAGCTACAAAAACATCATCAAATAAATTAGTATCCACGGTTGCCTCATAGGTACGACGAATAACTGTTTTTCCTCCTAAGTCTTGCATTAGTTTAGCGGGAAAACGCGTTGATGCATAACGCGCTGGTATAACGGCAATGATTTTCATCTTTTTTATTATTTTAATAGTCATCAAATATAAAACATTCAATGTAAAAGTACTCTTATTTTAAAAGTACAAAAAAAGCTATCTAATCAATAGATAGCTTTAAAACTTATTTTATTTCTAATAGTTGTTCAACAAAGTCTTTGGCTAAAGGATGATAATTAAATTTTGCTTCTTTATATATCTCCTTTGCAATAGTTATTTGCTCTGTCTCTTTTAGTGCTAAATACAAGGGTTCTAAAAACTTAATTCTTCCTACATGTATTAGATACTTCTTTGCTTGAGGATAAGCTTTTTCATACTTGGTTAAGAATGTTTTTTCAAACCAAGCACATTGAATTTCTGCATTATGACTATTGGTAAAATTATACATGACATCCAATTTACTCATAGTCTCTGGTGTTAATTTAGCTACTTGTAGTAAACGAATATAATGTATCCATTCATTAGTTGACCATTGTCTTTTTACAGCAACTATTTTTTGTCCAGTTGCCAATGTTTGCATATCTGCTTTTAGTTGTTCTTCTACAAGAATAAACTTAGATGAAACAGGCTTTACAATATCTTTTGGCCATCCTTTTGCATAGATCCATTCCTGTAAATACCTTACATCTTCTTTACCTATTAAATTAGCTTTCAAATAAGTAATAAAACGTTCTGTAGTCATTGTTTGAAACTTATTGTCGTGGAAATACTTTTTGACAAATACATCAAACTTCTCACGACCATATTTATCTTCTAACATTTTCAGAAATAAATATCCTTTATCATAAGGGACGGCAGAAAAACCATCATCTGGATTAGTTCCTTCGAAATCCACATACAATGATGTGAATTTTTCTGGCATTGAACGCATTGCATACTCCAGATCCTGATACCCTATAACAGCCAACATATCTGCATATTCTCTCCCTTCCATTGCCTCCATTATACGACGTTCAAAATACACTGTAAAACCTTCATTTAACCAAAAATCATCCCATGTAGCATTGGTTATTAAATTTCCAGACCAAGAATGTGCCAACTCATGAGCAATCAAATTAGTTAGAGAACGATCACCTACAATAATTGTAGGAGTAGCAAATGTTAATCGAGGATTTTCCATCCCTCCAAAAGGAAAGCTTGGAGGTAATATTAATACATCATACTGTTTCCAAGGGTATTCACCATATAAATTTTCTGCCACCTTTAGCATTTTACCCATATCTGCTAATTCCCAAGCAGCTGATTTTAATTGTCCTCTTTCGGCATAAACTCCTGTGCGTTGATCAATGGCTTTATATTCAAAATCTCCAACAGCTAATGCTATCAAATAAGGAGCAATCGCCTGATCCATCTTAAAAGTATACATTCCATCTTTACTTTTTACCTTAGGATTAGTTGCACTCATAACTGCCATAAGCTCTTTTGGAACTTTTACTTTTGCATCGTAAGTAATACGAATCGAAGGAGTGTCTTGAATTGGAATGTAAGAACGTGTTAAAATAGCCTCTCCTTGCGTTAATAGACAAGGTTGTTTTTTATCATGCGTTTGCGATGGTTCTAACCATTGTAATGCATTTGCATTAGGAGATGTTTTGTAAAATATAGTAACTTTTTTATCTTCAGGAGTAATTTCTATTCTTAAAGCTTTTCCTTTTACAGGATGCTGATCTCCTAAATGAAATACTGCCTTTCTTCCCTCTCCTACATAAACAGAATCTATTGTAATTTTTTCTGTATCGAAATAAATTTCATTTGCTTTATTATTATCAATATCATAAGTAGCACTTCCCTTAATAATCTTCTGTTCAAAATCTACTTCTACATCCCATGATAAATGAGTAATCTTTGCTTTGTCAATAATTGCGTAAGTCTGAGTGTCAATAATTTTGCTTTCTACATTTTGCGCTATTGGCGCTTTTTTTTCTTGTGTTTTTTTACCACAACTATACATCATAAAACCTGATAACAAGGTAAGTAAAATGGTCTTTTTCATTACTCCTTTAAAATACTTCAAAAATAAAGGTGCAAAGATACATATTCATAAATGACAGACCTCTCATACTGATTTTTATAACATCGAATTTAACGCCACTATAACAGATGCTATTTACGCTATACTTCTGTCTATTTTTATTTAATTACAAAGTAAAAACATCAAAGTTACTTTCTACTTATTTAGCAATATACTTTGATGTTTTCAATCGGATCAGATCTAACTAATTTTCAATATGCTATAGACTCTTTAAAAAATATTACATCCTTATAATTATTATTCTATAGCAACTGTACATCCTTCTTTTTTACTACTCATTGGTTTAATTCCTAATCGATCAAACATTTGCATATCTTCTGATAAACCAGGATTTGGAGTTACCAACAATGTTTCTTGTTCGCCTGCAAATATCGAATTCGCACCAGCCATAAAACACCAAGCTTGTTCTGTTTCTGTCATTTCAATGCGTCCAGCACTTAGGCGAACCATTGAAGCAGGCATTATAATACGAGCGGTAGCAATCATACGTACCATATCCCAAATATCAACTTTAGGCATTTTCTCCATAGGAGTTCCCTTAACCCTTGCCAATGCATTTACAGGTACAGACTCTGGATGTTTTTCCATTGTTGCTAAAGTAAGTAACATAGAGACACGATCTATTGTTTTTTCTCCTAACCCTATAATTCCACCTGAGCAAACAGTGAGACCTGCCTTTCGTACATTGTTAATTGTATTAATACGATTATCAAATTTTCGAGTGGAAATAATCTCGTCATAATATTCTTCTGATGTATCTAAATTATGGTTATAGGCATATAATCCTGCCTCTTGTAATCGTTGAGCTTGTTCTTCTGTCAACATACCTAAAGTACAACACACTTCTAACCCCATATCATTTACCCCTTTTACCATTTCAATAACTCGATCGAAGTCTCTATTATCGCGTACTTCTCTCCAAGCTGCTGCCATACAAAAACGAGAAGAACCATTGTCTTTTGCTTTTTGAGCATGAGCTAAAACAGTTTGTGTTGGTAATAATTTCTGAACTTTTATATCTGTATGATAACGAGCCGCTTGTCCACAGTAAGAACAATCTTCTGGGCAGCCTCCTGTTTTAATAGATAATAATGTACTTACTTGCACTTCTTTTGGATTATGATATTGTCTATGTATTGTTGCTGCTTCATAAACAAGTTGCATTAAAGGTTGGTCATATATAGCTTGTATTTCTTCTTTTGTCCAATTATGGCGTATAGTAGTCGCTTTACTGCTTGTTGTCATATCTGTTTTATTTATTTTCTTAACAGATCAAAACTAAAAGCTACAAATCAAAATAAAGTAGTCCGGTTTTAAGATAATTTATAGTCCATTGAATAAATCGTATAATAATTAGCTACAGAAAACTTTCATTCTGATTTAAAATATTATCATACTACTGAGAATAATATTGGAGTACTTTAACAGCGAAAAAAAGAATTATAATCTAATTTTACGTACATTATGCACTAAATAAATACTTTTATTTTAATTAAAATGGCACAAAAGTCAACAATCTTTAAACCTTACCGTAGCTTATTAAACTGCTATTTATTACTAAATTTTGTTTTACGTATAGTATTACTCTATCATCCTATTACCAATAGTAACTTTAGTTTTAGTGAATATTTTCGAATCTTTGTGATAGGGGCTCTAAATGACTTTAGTGTTTTTACAATTGCATTTTTCTTTTTTTGGCTATATTTCATTTTCATCAGTAATTCTAAATACAATAAGCCATGGGGAATTATTATCTCTATTCTCCTTATCAGTATATGGGGGTATGTTACATTTGGCAATACTATTTTTGATGAATATGGAGGAGTTTTACCTACTATTGCTATTACTTTTATATCCATCAAAACAATAATGTATTTGTTATGTTTAATATTTCCTATCCAACGTATACACATACGACAAGTTAACTATTTCTTTGTACTATTCCTTTTTGTCCTTATTATGGTACAAAATACATTAAGTGAATTTTTCTTTTGGAATGAATTTGGAGTACGTTACAATTTTATTGCTGTCGATTATTTAGTTTATACTAATGAAGTAATTGGGAATATTATGGAATCATATCCTGTTATTCCTCTTTTTATAGGAGTAGGTACTATTACAATAATTCTGAGTATTTATGTATTTAAAAAAACGGCCTATGTTCTAAATAAACCGGCTCCTTTTAGAGCAAAAATTAGTCAAACTTTTGGTTTTGTTCTTTTAACTATTCTTTCCCTTTTTTTGATTCCCAAATTAAACAAACAAGTGGAAAATAATGTTTTTACAGCGGAATTAAAAACTAATGGAATTTTCAAATTCTACAGTGCTTTCATGAATAGTGAATTAGATTTCTTTCAATTTTACCAAACGGTGGATAAATCAACTATGTTGAGTACAATTAAAAAGTATTATCCTGAATATAATGAACAACAACCTTCACTTTTACATCAAATTAAAAATGATACTATAGAACAAAAGAAGAATGTTGTACTTATTACCATGGAAAGTTTTAGTGCTGATTTTTTAAGTTATTATGGGAATACATCTAATTTGACTCCATTTTTAGACAGTTTAGCAACAAAAAGTATATTCTTCACTCAATTATATGCTACAGGAAATAGAACTGTACGTGGATTAGAAGCTGTAACTATGGGTATCCTACCTTCTCCAGGAGAAAGTATTATAAAACGTCGAGACAATAAAAATAAGTTTACCACAGGATGGATCTTTAAACAAAAAGGGTATCAAGTAAAATACTTGTATGGAGGTAACGCTGAATTTGACAATATGAGCGACTTTTTTAAAGGAAATGGATATGATATTGTAGATAAATCATCATTTAAGCCAGAAGAAATATCTTTTGAAAACATATGGGGAGTGTGTGATGAAGATATGGCTAAAAAAGCTATTAAAATTATGAATAGTGAATACAAAGAAGGTAAACCATTTTTTAATCACATAATGACTGTAAGTAATCATCGCCCTTTTACTTATCCAACAGGTACAATAAACGACTCTGACATAATCGGAGATGGAAGAGCACAGGGTGTTCGTTATACTGACTATTCAATTAAAAAATTCTTTGAATATGCTCAAAAAGAAGCATGGTACAATAATACAATATTTGTAATTATTGCTGATCACTGTGCTTCAAGTGCTGGTAAAACAGAGTTACCTCTTGATAAGTATAGAATTCCAGGAATGATATTTGCTCCTCAAGGCTTAAAGCCTCATAATTACAATCAGTTAATGTCTCAAATAGATATAATGCCAACCCTATTTGGCTTACTAAACTTTAATTACAACAGTAAGTTTTTTGGTCAAGATGTATTAAAATCATCTTATATTCCAAGGGCATTTATTGCTACCTATCAAGATTTAGGTTTCATCAGCGATAATCAACTAACAATTATTAATGCTAATAAACAAGTAAAACAATACACTTATGATAATCCTTCTTCAAATCAAAATACTATTATACCATTGCAAGAAGTTAAATCAATAAACAGAAAACATTTAAACGAAACCATATCTTTTTATCAATTCACAGCGCAGCAACTAAAAAACAAAGCATATGATAAGTAAATAAAAAAGGGAAGTATTACTACTTCCCTTTTTTAATTTTAAACACACTTTCAAATTGAATTGAAAAACACTTACTATTATTTACACTATTTTAAATCTAACCTTAATTGCTCTTTTTAAAAAAGGGAGAAAACTTATTTTAAAGTTCTCCCTATCTTAAAAAAAAACACTTTATCACTTGTAATATATTGAAAAACAAACTTAGCACTCAGTTGCTGCTTCCTTTTTAATAATATTATTATAAAAACATTTAAAATATCGTTTCTATCGTAATATTTTACTAAGTTTGAAAGTGCAAATATCTATAAGATTGCATCACACACATAGGACATTTGTCCCTCGAATAATAAAACTATGTTAAGAACGAATATTAATTTTGTACATTATATTGAGTCATTAGCTCAAACTGAGGCATATACAGATAAAATCACTTTAATGGATTATAAGCCTCGAGATATTTTATTTCACCAAGGAGATACTGTTACTAAAGTTATTGTAATTGCAGAAGGCATAACTAAATGTTTTATAACAGAAGAAAATGGCAAAGAATATATTCCAGAATTTTTAGGTGCTGGAGAAATCATTGGAGAAATAGAATACTTAGGAAAAAAACCTATTTTATGTTCTATAGAAGCTCTGAGTAATGTCAAGGCTTACATAATTCCTTTATCTGTATTTCAACAATTGATTCAATCAGATTTAAAATTCAATACTACTTTATTAGAAATTGAAGCACTTCGCGTTTATCATACAAGTGCCAGAGCATCCTTTCAACAATTATACACTGTTGAATATGCTTTAGAAAACTTACTTGCATTACAAGAAAAAGAACAAATAAGTATTACAAAAGAAGATATGGCATCATATTTAGGTATTACGACACGTACATTAAATAGAGTATTAAAAAAAATGCATGAAGAAGAATAAAGTCCGATTGTAAAAAAATATACAAAAAAAGCAGTAACAAGATTTTTGTTACTGCTTTTTTATAAATTTTAGAAAAACTATTCTTCTTCTGATCCTTTTACTACTAATCTGAAACCTTCTCCATGGATGTTAAGAATTTCAACATTCTCATCCCTTTTAAGATACTTTCTCAATTTAGCAATATAAACATCCATACTACGAGAAGTAAAGTAATTATCGTCTCTCCAAATTTTTGTTAATGCAACTTCACGTGGCATTAAATCATTCTCATAGATAGCTAATATTTTTAATAGCTCATTCTCTTTTGGAGATAATTTAATCGCTTCTTCATTCTCAAAAGTTAAGAATCTTAACTTAGAATTCAAATGGAATTTACCAATTTGGAATTCAAATTTAGTATTGTCCGTTTTAACCTCTGATGACTTTCTGTGGATGATTGCTTTAATTTTCATCAATAATACTTCAGAGTCAAAAGGTTTGTTTAGGTAATCATCTGCTCCTACTTTATATCCTTTTAATACGTCTTCTTTCATAGACTTTGCTGTCAAGAAAATAATAGGCACCTCTTTGTTTTTTTCACGAATCTCCTTGGCTAATGTAAATCCGTCTTTATAAGGCATCATAACGTCTAAGATACAAAGGTCGAAAACATCTCTTTTGAATTTTTCAAATCCTTCCATACCATTTTTAGCTAATGTAACATCAAAGTCATTGATTGCTAAATAATCTTTCAAGATAGCTCCAAAGTTTGGATCATCTTCTACTAATAAAATTTTCTTGTTGTTTGTTGTTTCCATATATTAATTAATTTATTAATGGCATTTTAATAATAAAGGTGCTTCCTTTTCCTTTTTCACTTTCAACATACACTTGAGAATTATGATTCTCTACGATTTGTAATACATAAGCTAATCCTAATCCATGGCCTTTTACATTATGTAAATCTCCTGTATGTTCTCGGTAAAACTTGTCAAAGATCCTTTTTTGTGCATTTTTACTCATTCCAACTCCCTGATCTTGCACCTTAATCAGGATAAAGTCTTTTACATTTTCTGTATATACATCTATAATTGGTCTATCTTTAGAATACTTAATAGCATTATCTAAGATATTCACAATTACACTTGTGAAATGGAAGTCATTTCCTAAAACATCTGAACGTCTTGCGTCTAAATGTAAGTTAATCTCACCACCTTTATCTTGTACAATTAAATCTACATGTTCTACTGCGGCTTCAATAATTTCATGTACATCCATTGTCTCTTTCTCTACATCAAATTCCCTTTTTTCTAATTTAGAAATTCTCAATACGTTTTCTACTTGAGCATGCATCCTTTTATTTTCATCCCGAATCATTTGCAAGTATCGTGCAACCATTTCTGGATTCCCAATAACTTTAGGGTTCTTTATTGCATCTAAAGCAAGATTAATCGTTGCTATAGGTGTTTTAAACTCATGCGTCATATTATTAATAAAGTCAGTCTTTATCTCCGATATTTGTTTTTGTTTAATCAACTGATTAATAGCATTCAAATAAGCAGCTATAATAACTATTGTAAATAATAGTGACAAAAAACTTATTCCTAACAATGAAGAAAACAAATACTTACTTTTATCAGGGAAATTCACATACAATTGATACTTATTCTTCCCTTCGTTATCCCCTAAAATAGAAACAGAATAACTTGATTCTTCTTCATAATTAAAGTCCTCTGACTTTATCTTTGTTGCTAACCCTTTATTATAAACTCCGTAATCAAATTTTGCATTGACTCCATATTGTTTAAAACCTGCTTCTAATAATTCTTGAAGTTTCTCGTTTGAAATCCTTTCATCAATACTTCTTAATGAAACAATATCTTTAAAAAATATTTCAAACTGAGCTTGTTCAAGTATATCTAAATTACCAGTCTTTTCAATTACTTCATCAGGATAGTTATTATGAATTCCTCCATCATGACGATCAAAGTCATTTCCTCTAAAAATCTCTGTTTTTCGTTGAGAAACGAAGTTTTTAATTTTTAAACTATCAGCATTTTTATCAAAGAGCGAACTTCTTAAATTATAATCCTCTAATATTAATGTGTTTGAATAAAATATTTGCTCATTTGTTCTAGGATTTCTCTCTACAATCAAATATTGTTTCAATTCACTTTGTTTAGGTGAAGATCCAATACTATCTTTTAATTCATTGTACTTTCTGTAAAATTCAGTAGCTTCATTCTGCTGTATATTATTAGCAACATTACTTAATACTTGTTGTACATGGTACATAAATTGTTCTTCATTATTTCTATACGAACTAACAATCCAATATAATTGAACGACTATAATACCTATTAGAGAAAAACTCATTATTCCCACTAATAGTCTAAATCGAATTTTATTCATAACTATTCAAAATTAACATTAAAAAAAACAAAACACTCAATCATTAACATAAAATTAACCAACTAAATTGAATTATTTTTCAAATTAAGGGCTTTTACAACTGACAGAACCTCTTTTTTTATGAAATTATCGTCAGAATTCACAATTACATAATCACTTTTACGAATTTTATCTTCATCTTTCATTTGAACATTGATAATTTCACGAATATTCTCTTCATCCACATTATCTCGTTTCATTACTCTTTTTATTCGAAGCTCCTCAGGAGCAGTTATTAAGATGATATAATCACAATCTTTCTCTAAACCATTCTCAAATAAAATAGCACTTTCTTTTAAAATAAAAGGAGATTCTTTATGTTGTTCAACCCAATCTACAAAATCTTTTCTTACTAATGGGTGTATAACCTTATTTAATTGTTCTAATAAATTAGCGTCTTTAAATACTATTTCTCGTATCTTACTTCTATCTAACTTACCATCTACAATAACATTCTCAGAAAAAATTGCTTGCACTGCTTTTACTACCTCTGTCTTATTCATTAACTGTTTTGCTCTTTCATCAGAAATATAAATAGGTACACCATATTCTTCAAATATTTTTCCTACATATGATTTTCCACTTCCTATTCCTCCTGTAAGTCCTACTATTAATGTCATAATTTATTTCTTAAAAAACATTTCTGATAAACCTTCTTCTGCTTTCTGTTTTTTTACCCTTAATATATAAAGAGATTTAACAAAACCCATACCATATCCTAAAAATTGTACAAAAACAGCATAAACAGCATAAATACCTATCTTAAAACTTTTGTTTTGTATACTTCCTAAAACAAATACAAATAAGAAATACAACAAATACAATTTTATAAACAAACTAAAACCATCTACAAAAAGAACCAAGCTTCCTATTAAACCAAGAATAAATAAACTTGGGAAAAAGTAAAAAGATTTAGAGTATTCTGGGTAACGTTGATCTAAAATAGGTCGTGCCTTTCCAAATTTATTTACTTGTATATAAAATTTATTCCAATCTATTCTTCTTTTATGATAAACAAATGCATTAGGAAATAACTCTGTAGTATATCCCATCTTCCATAACCGAATAGTCAAATCAGGATCTTCTCCTGGATGTATATTCCCAAAGCCTTGTGACTCTTGAAAAGCCTTTTTTGAGATTCCCATATTAAAGCTACGAGGTTGAAACTTTGCTATTCTTTCATTCGCACCACGAATACCTCCAGTCGTTAAAAAAGAAGTCATCGAAAAATTAATTGCTTTTTGAACATCAGAAAAACTATCTAAAGCATTATCTGGTCCTCCAAAACAATCTACATAAGCCTCCTTTAAATACTGATCAACCTCTACTAAATATTGAGGGGGGATAATACAATCCGAATCCAAAATAATATAGTATTCACCTTGTGCACGCTCCATGCCGTAATTTCTGGAAGCACCTGGTCCTGAATTAGTTTTATAATAGTAGGATATTTGAAGAGACTGATTATACTTTTCGACTATTTTCTGACAATCTATAGTTGAACCATCTTCTACTATTACAACCTCAAACTTTTCTTTATATTGTTGTACTACTAAACTTGCTAACAACTCATCAATTTCTTCTGGCCTATTATAAACAGGAATAATAAAAGAATAATACATTACTATCTTATTTTTATAATAAGTACAAAAATATCGTTAAGTAATGTAATTACGAAATACAAATAACAAATTTGTTAATTCAAACATCAAAAAAAAATCAATTAGAATCGTTCATCATATAATTTAGCATTTCTTTTATAGAAAGAAGAATACTTTTCTATAATTTATCGATAAGCTCTCTTCTATTATGCCTTAAAGATTTAAAATGAGTAGGTGTCAGTCCTGTTACTTTTTTAAATTGTGTACTTAAATGAGCGACACTACTATAATTTAACTGAAAAGCAATCTCCTTCAAACTTAATTCATCATATACCAGTAATTCTTTTACACGTTCTATTTTCAATAAAATATAATATTGTTCTATTGTAGTAGATTCTAATTGTGAAAATAATTGACTTAAACTATTATAGTCTTGCCCAACCTGCTCACTAACAAACACTGAAAGAGGAGTTTCCAAATAGCCATTAGCATCTTGTATAAGAGTAATTAAAACACTCTTTATTTTCATTACTAATTTACTTCGCTTATCATCTAATAATTCAAAACCGATTTCATATAGTTTTTCTTCTAACTGAGTTAGTTGTTTTCTATTTAATTCTTCATGAAGATGTACTTCTCCTAATTCTATTATTATAGGAGTAATTTCCATTCCTTTAAAAAGTGATTCAACTGCCATTTTACAGCGAGCACATACCATGTTTTTTATATATATAACCATTCTAAAATCTTATTATATTCAAAGATATTAATAAAAAAACACAGCTTATAACAAGCAATTCAAAATAATTTAATCAATTAAATAAGTAAACCTATTTTCCTTGAAGCTTTTGATTATTAATCATAATCAAACAATTATTTACAACAAGACAGTTAAAACTCTTAATAATTAATTTACAACAGTATACATTATTAATAGACTAATAAAAAAGAGTCATTCAATTTATTTGATGAATGACTCTTTTTTTATTCTTCAATAAGACTTAATGACTCTTGTAATTCAGGTTTATGTTCAACATAACCAACAACCCATTTAAATAATTTTTCTACATCATAAGGCAAAAGATGTGTGATAGCTTTTTTCAACTCTTTATAAAATAGTTCTGGATCAAAACTAACATTCTCAAGAATTATTCTAGCATAATCAAACATATTACGTTTGTCCATAATTTTTCTCTTTTTCAACGAGACCAAAGATAGGCAATAACTTAAACAGAAAAACATTAATTAAAAATTTTAATAATTAAATAAACAATAATATTAAAACTGTCATTTTTCACAATTACTAAACATTAATTTAACACTTATCACTAAATTATCGTTTATAAGCTATAGACATTTCTCTCTTTCCTGGAGGTCCTGGACAAACCTCAATTTCAAAACCAGCTACTTTCATTGCTCTTTTTATAGTAGAACGACAAGCATAAGTAACTAAAACTCCATTTACTTGTAAACAATTATACATTTTTTCAAAAATATCTTTTGTCCATAACTCAGGTTGAAATGGGTATCCAAAAGCATCAAAATAAATCAAATCAAAATAATCATTAGTTAATTGAACTTCTTGAAATGTATTATGAATCTTTCTTAAAGTAAATTGTGAATGTAATTCATGTAATTCTTCCCATTCTATTAAATGCATCCTATCAAAAACGACTTGTTTACTTTCATCAACCGTTAGCGATTTATAATTAAGACTCTCAAATTCTTCTTGACTTAAAGGAAAACCTTCTACACTATGATATTCTATATTTTTATTAGTTTTCAATGCTTCTAAAAAAGTCAAATATGCATTTAAACCAGTTCCAAAACCCATTTCTAAAATTTTGAAAGATTCTTTATTTATTTTATAAAATCCATTCATTAAATATACATGTGTAGCCTCTTGCACTGCACCATGTATAGAATGATATGTTTCTCCCCACTCTTCTATTCTAATCGAAGACGAACCATCTGAAGTAGTTATAATATTTCTTTTCACCTTATGGTATATATAGTTTCTTAATTCTTACAATAGGTCCTCCACATTTCTTCTCATGACAAGCAATACAAGAATTTACAATTTCATTGAAATTAGTTTTTAGAGCTTCTGCTTTACTTTGATAAAACTTTTCTTCCATGGCTATAAATTTCTGCGCCTCGCTCTCAAAAAAAACATCTCTATCTGAAGGTTCTGTAAGCTTAGCTATAAATATTCGCTTATGCAATTCGGGAAAATGTTCAAACTTTGTTTCATCATTCAGTATTGCATTTTTAATACGCATATTATCTATATACATCTGTTCCATTAAAATAGACATTTCAGACATCTGATACATATTAAATTCTTTAGATTTCTTTATTGAAGAAACATCTTCTGCTTCTACCTTCTTCTTGCACCCTACTAAAAGCAAAATACTGAACAGTACAAAATAATTGATTAACCTATTTCTTCTCACCTTTATTACTATCTATAGCAATTCCATTTGCAACAAAAGAATATGTTACTTCTGGTTCTGTTATTTGTTCAATTTCAAAATCACTTTTTCCAGCATCTTTTGCATAGTGTTTTAAATCATCTATAGACACAACAGATATAAATGCCTTTCCATCTAATATTACTTTGTGATCTTTCGCATCCATTGGAGCAAAAAACTCATAATCTTTAAACTTAACAAATGTTTGCTCATCATTTCCTAAATCTACATTCATCCAACATCCCTTTTTCTGGCAGACCTCAACTATTGTAGATGCAAACTTTACATTCAATGTATCTCCTTCTTGAAGGTTCTTAAATTTAGTTAGCATATCAGATGCAGATAAAACATCCTTACCACCAGTCACTACATTTCGTCCAAACATTTCGTAATTAACTAAATTACTTTCTTGACCAATCGTTTCTCTGTTAGATTCCTTTTTACAACTAACTAATAATAAAGAACATATACAAATAGATAGAACTATTTTTTTCATTTTATAAGTATAATATTTGATTGGCTCAAATGTACTTCAAAATTTACTACTAATCTGTATTGATTTGCTAAAACTCCCTATAGATATTACTGAAATACACTTAAAAAAATTAATTAAACAAAAAAAAGCAAAGTCATATCATTATTCCTCAATCAAACATACACCTTTCATACTTTTTTTGCTAAATTTGTAATGTCTTCAATTTTTTCTATAAATTGCGACAATTAATATTTAACGACAACAACATTAAAAAAACATTATAGCAATGAATTCACAATCAAAAGTTGATTTCAAAATTCAAAAAATTGAGAAATCAAACATCGGGTCAATTGACTTTGAAAACATTAAATTTGGTTCAACATTCACAGATCACATGTTAGTATGTCACTATAAAGACGGACAATGGGGAGATGTAGAAATTAAGCCTTATGGACCAATGTCTTTTGCACCTTCTATCAATGTATTCCACTATGGACAAGCAATTTTTGAAGGAATGAAAGCTTACAAAGATTCAAATGATGACGTATGGTTGTTCCGTCCACGTGAAAACTGGGCTCGTTTCAATAAATCTGCTGAACGTATGGCAATGCCTCACATTGACGAAGAGCGTTTTGTGGATGGGTTGAAAGCTTTATTAAACCTTGATAAAGATTGGGTTCAAAAAGGAAAAGGAAATGCTTTATATATTCGCCCATTTATGATTGGTACTCATGAAGGGGTTGTAGCAGGACCATCAAGCGAATTCATGTTCTGTATTATCTGCTCTCCTGCTCGTACATACTATTCAGGAAAAGTAAAAGTACAAATTGCAGAACACTACAGCCGTGCTGCAAATGGAGGAGTTGGTTATACGAAATGTTCAGGGAACTATGCTGGACAATTCTATCCAACTAAATTAGCACAAGAAGCAGGTTATCAACAAGTAATTTGGACTGATGATGCTACTCATACAAAATTAGAAGAAGCTGGTACAATGAATGTATTCTTCCGTATTGGAGATACAATCATTACTGCTCCTACAAGTGAGCGTATCTTAGATGGTGTTACAAGAAAAAGTTTACTTGATATCGCAAAGAGTAAAGGAATGAATGTTGAAGTAAAATCAATTGTAGTTCAAGATTTATTAGATGCTCATGCTAAAGGAGAATTAAAAGAAATATTTGGAGCTGGTACTGCAGTTACAATTGGACAAATTGAAGGATTTGCATTCCAAGAAAAATATTTTGGTTTACCTGAAATCAGTGATGCGGATTCATTTGCAATTCAATTAAAAACAGCATTACAAGGTATACAGCAAAAAGAATTGGAAGATACTTTCAATTGGACAGAGAAAATTTAATTTCAAACAAATTATACTTTTCAAAAAACGGCAGATGTTCTGCCGTTTTTTTATGCTTTTTATTTCCCCTTTTTACTTACTTTTGTTTAAAAATAAAATATGTTTACTCAAGGTCAAATTTACTTTGCTATATTCTTCATTATTTCCTTTACAATTGTATTAATTGTAATGTATAGAAAAGATTTAAACTTACACCGTGTTTATTACAAAAACAGATTATGGATATTATTGGCTTTCTTAGCTTTTATAGGTTCTCTTTTTGTTCTAAAAAACTTTTTAAAATAAGCTAAATATTTGTTGAAGCTATTATGAGGATATTAAAATATTTCTTGTTACTATTATTGTTATTTACAATTTCATTAACTGTTTTTATTCTAACACAAAGTGGAGAATTCAAAGTACATAAAACATTTACACTTGATGCTCCACAACCTGTTATCTATGAATACATTCACAATATTGATAATTGGAATGATTGGATACCTACTACTAAAAAAGAAAATGCTGTATATGATATTACTATAGATAAAATTGGTAATTATCAAATAAGACAAGAGTATAATCATCCTTATGATAGTTTATCTCAAGATATCCTTAAAGATCAAAAAATATCAAACCTCGTTTGGAAATTCAAGCCGAATGGTAAAAAAACAAATGTAACTTTTACTTTTGAAGGGGATTTAGACTTACAAACAAAGATATCGACTTTCTTTTATGGTACACCAAGTGATGTAGCCTCACAATCTATTGATAAAAATATTAATGCACTGATTGTCTATTTTATAAAGCAATATAAGAATTATGAAATAGAAACCAATGGTATCAAAAATATTAAAGGAAGTAAATATTTATATATTAGTTCCACTACTGATATGGGCACATTTGAAACAGATATAGTTAAATTAGACAAAAAACTACGAAACTTCTGTTCAATTAATGATATTACAATTACAGATACTCCTTTTATCATTTTACGCAATAGTTTAGGAAACAAATCAATTTCTTTTGACTTTGCCTTACCTATTAAAGAAAAATTATTCTTAAACGAAGAAGAAATATTTAAAATCGGAGAAATAAAAGGAAATAGTTATTTTGAAACGATATTTAAGGGACATTATGCACATCTTAAAGCTGGTCTAATAGAAATTAATCATGCTATTACAAGGGGAGATGTAAGTGTAGTAAGTGATAGACCAACCATTTTAAAATTAAGAAAATCTTCTGCTGAATCTAAACGCCCTGCTGAATGGGAAACTATATTCTATATTCCCGCAATTCCAATAATAAAAGATGTTCCAGTAACATCTAATTCTTATGGAAATACTTATTCAACACGTGGTACAGTAAGAGATTCTATTAATACTATTTCAGTTCCATCTCATACTCCTACAACAATTGAGCAATAATATCTTTAAAAGTCTGAAAAATTATTCCAAACCTTTAATTTTCAGAAATATATAAATATCTTTTAATCTAAAAAGATTAAATCAATAAAACTTTACAATTAAAAAAGGAGATCAAAAATAATCTCCTTTTTTAATTTATTTATTCTACACTATTCTTAACATTTAATTTTTCAGGATTAAAATCACTTATATGTTTTAATTTCGATTGAAATATTAATATTACAATTCCTATTATAATAAATGGTACACTTAACCATTGCCCCATATTAAATAACATTCCTTGTTCAAAATCAACTTGATTTTCTTTGAAAAACTCCAAAATAAAACGAGTACTAAACATTAAAATTAAAAAATAACCAAACAACACTCCATTATTGTTGACTTTACCATACTTATACATAAGAAGTAAAAAAAGACCTGCTAAAATATAACCAAAAGCCTCATATAATTGTGTTGGATGACGAGGAATCATATCGTCATTTGCAAATATTATTCCCCAACTCCCATCTGTAGGTTTACCATATATTTCTGAATTCATAAAATTACCAAATCGAATAAAAGCTCCAACTATTGGTACCCCTAAAGCTATTCTATCTAATACCCAAAAGAATCCAACTTGATACTTTTTACAAAATAATCCTATAGCTGTCAGTACACCTATTGCTCCTCCATGACTTGCAAGTCCCATGAATCCAACAAACTTATAACTATCATCTATTTCTTGAAATGGAATAATAATTTCTAATAAATGTTTTGAATAATAATCAAAATCATAAAATAAACAGTGACCTAATCTTGCTCCTACAAGAGTTCCTACTACAATATAAACCAATAAAATATCTAAGTAGCGTAAATTAATTCTCTCCTTTTTTAAAATATACTTCACAATATTATAACCCAATATCATTCCTAAAGCAAATAATAATCCATAATATCTAACAGGGATACCTCCTATTACAATCATTTCTGGGTTTATATCCCAAATAAATATTTCACTCATTTATGTCTCTTTTATATAATGAGCACAAAGTACTAAAATTGCTAAAACTAACTCCTTAATTATTTCCCAATATAATTTCTCATTCTTTATCTTAAAAAAACAATGTTAAGCTATATCATATAAAGCGTTAAACACACTACAATATGAGAAAATATGAAGATAAATTCTTTATCTTTAAGAGTAACAAATAAAAACAAAAAGTTATGACTACAATGAAAGCAGCTCGCTGGTATGCAGCTAAAGATATTCGAGTAGAACAAATAGAAATTCCTTCACCTGCTAAAGGACAAGTGAAAATTGCAGTACAATATGCTGGTATCTGTGGTTCTGATTTACATGAATATGTACATGGCCCTCAACTTATTCCTGTAGATCAACCTTATCCATTGAATGGTCATCAGGGTGTAACCACTTTAGGTCATGAGTTTTCTGGTATCGTTGAAGAAATTGGAGACAATGTTTCACATATAAAAGTAGGTGATCGTGTAGTAGTAGAACCTATTTACAAAAACTTTGATAGTCCTTTTGTTACATCAGGAGAATATAACTTAGGAGAGCATCTTGGTTTTATTGGCCTTGCAGGAAATGGTGGATTTGCAAAATATGTAGTAGTGGAAGACTATATGATTCACAAAATACCAGATACTATGTCTTTTGAACAGGGAGCTTTAGTAGAACCTGCAGCAGTAGCAGTATATTCCGTCTTACAAAGTGGATTAAAAGTAGGGCAATCTGTATTAGTCTCTGGAGCAGGTCCAATTGGTCTTTTATGTGCACAAGCAGCCCTTGCAGCTGGAGCTTCTACAGTAATAGTAACAGATGTGGCCGAAAAACGCTTAGAAAAAGCTCGTGAAATTGGTGCTACTCATATATTTAATGCTACTGAAAAAGACTTGCCTATAAAAATTAAAGCATTGACAAATGGATTAGGAGTAAATGTATTTTTAGATTGTGCAGGAGTACAAGCTTCATATGATACAGGTATTGCTTCTACTCGTAATGGAGGAACAGCTGTTTTAGTTGCTCTATTTGGAAAACCAATCGTACATAATGCATTAGATCAAGTATTAAGAGAAATTACAGTAAAAGGAGTTATTGCTTATAGAAATATATTTCCTCAAGTAATCTCTTTAATTGATTCTGGACGTATGGAAGTAGAAAAATTAGTAACAAACAAAATTAGTTTAGAAGAAATTGTTCCTAATGGTTTTGAAGCTTTGGTAAACAATCCTGAACAAGTAAAAATTCTTATTGATATCAATCGATAAATAAAAATAGGGACTGCTTAATTAAAACAGTCCCTATTTCTTAAAATAAAACCAACTGTTACTTGACCTTTTTTATAACCTCTCCAAGCATATGTCTTATTTCTTGAAACATTGCTTTTGTATCTGGTTCAACTAAATCTTCTGGCTTAAATTCTTCTGTTGCAATACTACTTGCATATTCCCATATTTCTAATATATCATATGCTTTTATTTGATAAGGAGCATAAAAAGTGTTGTCAGAATGTAATTCTAAAGTTTCAGCATCTATTCTATACACTCGTTTGTACACCACCCCCTCATTAGCCGTAATAATGATATAAGTATGTCCATTTCTCATATAGTCTAATCGCTCAATATAGCTTCCTATAATAAACGATCCTTCCTGATGTGGAGGCATAGAATCTCCTTCTATAGGAAAAGCTCTATACTTTCCTTCTTTTAAAAATGGTAAAGAAATTTGATCTAAGTTTTGAATAAATTCTGGATCAGCATACCCGGTTAAATAACCTGCACGAGCTTTATGTGGAATAATTTCAATAAAATTATTCCCATTTGGGTCTACCATAATAGGCAAAAGAATACGATTATCTTCCAATTTCAGTAAATCTTGCATTGGTACTTTTCTTAAATCAACTGAAATCATTAAGTCTACACTTACATGAAAAAATCTTGATATGCGTAACAATACATCTAAAGGTGGTTCTGAAGCTCCTTCTTCATATTTTGAATAACGAGCACGAGTAATTAATAACTCATCAGCTACTTTTTGTTGAGACATCAGCTTCTGAGCTCGCAAATACCTAATATTATCCGATAAAAATGTCATTTTGCTATTATTTATAGCATCAAATATACAAAACAATGCTAACATATATAGTAATTTCGTCTTAAATATTTCATCTTTACTATGTATGGAAAGAGCGATTGTACATTTAGACTTAGATACCTTTTTTGTTTCTTGTGAACGTTTAATAAACTCATCATTAAATAATCTCCCTATAATAATTGGAGGAGGTGATAGAGGAGTTGTTTCAAGCTGTTCTTACGAAGCTCGTTATTATGGAGTACGTGCAGCCATGCCTATTCGTATGGCTATTCGATTATGTCCACAGGCAAAAATAATCAAAGGAGATATGCAACTTTACTCTAAAATGTCACATATAGTAACAGATATAATTACTGAAAAAGCTCCTATAATGGAAAAAGCGAGTATCGATGAATTTTATCTTGATTTAACTGGTATGGATCGCTTTTTTGGTTCAAATTTATGGACAAAAGAATTAGCTCATTCCATTCAAAAAGAAACAGGGTTACCATTAAGTTATACTTTATCCATCAACAAAACCGTATCTAAAATAGGGACAGGAGAAATCAAACCACAAGGAGCTTTAACTTTACCTTTGACTGAAGTAAAACCTTTCTTAAATCCACTTTCTATACGTAAAATACCAATGCTTGGAGAAGTTACTTATACTACTCTTTCTCGTATAGGTATTCGAAATATCCAAACACTTTCAGAAATGCCTGTACAAATATTACAACAGATGTTGGGAAAAAATGGCTTAGAATTATGGAAAAAAGCAAATGGTATAGATCTATCTCCTGTAGAACCTTATAGAGAGCGCAAGTCTATTTCTACAGAACACACCTTTGATCAAGATACAATCGATATCCCTATATTAAAAGCGTTGTTAATTGGAATGATAGAAAAACTCTCTTTTCAATTACGTTCAGAAGAGTGGCTTACCTCCATAGTAACATTAAAAATACGATATGCTAATTTCGATACCGAAACTAAACAATCTAAAATAGCATATACCTCTGCAGACCATATCTTAAGTAAAATTACTTTTGAATTATTTGACAAACTCTACCAACGTAGAATGCGTTTACGTCTTATAGGTATTCAATTCAGTGGATTAGTTAGAGGGACTTATCAAATGAATTTATTTGAAGATACTGAAGAAATGATTGCCTTATATCAAGCAATGGATAAAATGAAAAAACGATTTGGTATAGATGCTGTAGCACGCTGTTCAGGAGCCTTTCTAAAAACAAAACATAAATAGTTCTTTTTTACATTTAATAATCTTAACACTCATGTATCTTAATTGTCATTCATTCTACAGTTTGCGCTATGGAACTATTCCTTTAGATCAATTAATATCTATAGCACAACAACAACAAATAACAACAATAGCCTTGACTGATATTAATGCCTCTAACGGCGTATATGACTTTATACAAGAATGTACTAAAGCTAATATAAAACCAATTGTAGGTATAGAATTCCGACAAGACAATCATCTTCGATACATTGCATTAGCTCAAAATAAAATGGGAATGGAAGAAATTAATCAGTGGCTAACATATCATAATGAAACACATACTCCCATACCAGATAGAGCTCCTAAATTTGAAAATACTATAGTTATTTACCCTTTAAGCACAAATTATACAAATTTAGAAAAATGGGAATACATAGGTGTAACCCGAAAACAAGTACCACTGCTCTATCAATCAAAATATCATCATTTAAAACACAAGATGGTAGTATTACAGACGGTAAATCACCTAAATGAACAAGAGTACCAACTACACCGAATTCTACGTGCGATTGATCAAAACATTTTACTCTCTAAACTAAATGATACCGATTGTGCTACGATAGATGATGTATTTATTTCTGAAGAACAACTTCTACAATCCTTCAATGCATATCCTGAAATTATAACCAATACAATGACTCTTATAACTCAATGTAATTATAATTTTGACTTTAAAAAACCAAAAAACAAACAATTCTTTACTCAAAATAAAAAAACAGATTATCATCTATTAAAAAAACTGGCATCGGAAGGAATGCTTCGTATTTATGGAAAAAATCATTTAGCAGCACAAGAAAGATTAGCTAAAGAATTAAAAGTTATTGATGAATTAAATTTTTCTGGTTATTTTCTCATCACTTGGGATATTATTCAACACAGTAATAATCAAGGTTTTATGCATATCGGCCGTGGTAGTGGTGCAAACAGTATAGTTGGTTATTGTTTAGGGATCACTAATGTCTGTCCTTTAGAATTAGATTTATACTTTGAACGCTTTTTGAACAAAAATAGAAATTCTCCTCCTGATTTTGATATTGACTGGTCTTGGAAAGATCGTGATACCATATTAAAATATATATTTGATCGTTATGGTAAAGAATATGTAGCATTTTGTGGTGCAATGTCAACCTTTAAATATCGTTCAATCATTCGTGAAATTGGAAAAGTGTATGGTCTCCCAAAAGAAGAATTAGACAATCTAACTAATAATTTTCCTGAACGACATAATATCGATACTATTGTTCAAAACATTCATCTATTTGGACAAATGTTAGAAGGTTTTCCTAATCAACGTACAATGCATCCTTGTGGTGTTCTTATATCTGAAGATCCTATCACAAATTACACTGCTTTAGACTATCCTCCAAAAGGATTTGCAGTTACACAATTTGATATGCACGTAGCTGAAGATATTGGTTTTGATAAATTTGATATTCTAAGTCAACGTGGAATAGGTCATATTGAAGAGGCAGTAGAACTTATTCAAAAAAATCAGCATATAAATGTAAATATCAGAGATATTATCATATCGAAAGATGAAATCGAATGTAATAATCAACTACAAATAGGCAATACAATAGGATGTTTTTATATTGAGAGTCCAGCTATGCGTGGTCTATTGAGGCGACTAAAATGTAACAACTATAAAATATTAGTAGCTGCATCATCTATTATTCGTCCTGGAGTAGCTCAAAGTGGTATGATGCAAGAATATATTTATAGACACAATAACCAAAAAAATTTTGAATATTTCCATTCTGTATTTGAAGAACAATTACACGAAACATATGGCATCATGGTTTATCAAGAAGATGTAATTAAAATAGCCTTACACTATGGAGGACTACCTGCCACAGATGGTGATATTCTTCGTCGTGCAATGAGTGGAAAAACACGTTCAAAAACAATATTACACGCTGTTCGAGAACGCTTTTTTCAATCTTGCAAAAAACAAGGTCATCCGCTACAGTTGAGTGAAGAGATATATAGACAAATAGAATCATTTGCAGGTTATTCGTTCTGTAAAGCACATTCTGCATCTTATGCTATTGAAAGTTATCAAAGTTTATATCTAAAAACTTATTACCCTTTAGAATTTATTACTGCCGTAATTAATAATCAAGGTGGTTTTTACAGAACGGAAGTTTATATTCATGAAGCCAAAATGACAGGAGCAATTGTACATACTCCTTGTATTAATAATAGCAATTTTGAAACAACTTTAATTGATAAAAATCTATACTTAGGCTTAATGCTTATACAAGGTATTAATACCGAATTATTACATACAATTGTACAAAACAGATACGAATATGGACCATATCTTTCCATTGCAGATTTTATACAACGTATCTCTATTGGTTTAGAATCTTTACAAAATCTCATATTTATTGGGGCTTTTACTTGTACCGGCAAACAAAAAAACGAACTACTCATACAAGCACGTTTAATTTTATTGAAATACAAAGTAGACAACACCCCAACTTTATTACAAGAACCTATACAAGAATATACCTTTCCTCTATTAGAGCGTTCTATTTTTGAAGATGCTTTTGATGAAATAGAACTTTTAGGATTTTGTGTTTCTTGTTCTCCTTTCGATTTATTAAAAACAACTTTTAGAGGTGATATTATGGTTACAGACCTGGTTAATCATCATAAAAAAACAGTTAGAATGTTAGGATACCTCATTGCTCAAAAACATGTCCCTACCACTCGTGGGAGTATGTATTTTGGTACTTGGATTGATTATGCAGGTAATTATTTTGATACAATACACTTCCCAGAATCTTTAAAAGATTATCCCTTTTTAGGAGGGGGTTGTTATCTTCTATTAGGAATTGTAGAAGTAGAATACCATTTTCCTACTGTACAAATAATAAAAATGGCTAAACTTCCTTTTATTTCTGATCCTCGTTATCATTACAAAGATGAGAATTCTCAAAAAACAAATCAAAATATAAAGGTAGATATTAGTATGACTAATCGTCTGCCTTATCCAAAAGCTTCTGAAATTAATTTACCACGTCATCGCATTAAATTTAACCCATCCAACTCATAATCAAACATTCATATTAAAAAATCCTCTGTAATTATTAAAACCAGAGGTTCTTACTTATCAAGATTATATCAAAAAGCAATATATCACATAAAAAAAGCGCTCTATTAGAGCGCCTCAACTATGTTATGCATTAATTAATTCTAAAGAATTGTGTAATTCAGGTTTTTCTTGGACATACCCACTTACCCATTTTGCCAATTGTTCCACATCATAAGGCAATAAATGATTTATTGCTTTCTCAAGTTCTTTATAAAATAACTTTGGATCAAAACTGACATTCTCAAGAATAGTTCTTGCGAAATCAAACATTAATCTTGTTTTCATAATTCTAACTCTTTGTCTTTACTACATAGTAAACATAATCAATAATTTTATTAAAATCAGTTTATTTCTAATACTTTAATACAATTTTAATAATAAATATTGCATTATCAGCAATCAATTACTTTTGATAAATTATTCCTATCTAAAAAGAATAATACTGTTTTTTCTACAACAAAATTCAACAATCACTTAATCTAAGCTCTTAACATATAAAATTCAAATTATTCTTCACGTCTTTTCTATAATAAAAAACATAGATCTATATAACTCTAATTATACATTAAACAATTCTAAAGAATCTTCTAATTCTGGTCTTCCTTGAACATATTCACTTACCCATTTATTCAATTCATCAACATCATAAGGAACCAATTGCTTTATAGCTTTTCTTATTTCTTTATAAAATAATTTAGGTTCAAAACTTACATTTTCAAGTACAGTTT
The DNA here is from genome assembly GCA_031277535.1 of Flavobacteriaceae bacterium. Taxonomy (GTDB): domain Bacteria; phylum Bacteroidota; class Bacteroidia; order Flavobacteriales; family Flavobacteriaceae; genus Flavobacterium. The sequence goes on along the minus strand of JAITMD010000003.1, from coordinate 170,878 downwards.
TTGTAAAATTAAACATTGCTCTCGTTTTCATCTTTCAAACTTTAATTTCATTACTTTAGTAAACATAATCATATTTTTACACAAAAAGCTAAAAAACAAAAACTTTACCCTTATTTTATCATTAAAAACAATATAATAAAAAACAATTATACCAAAAAAACAATAACTCAACACTAACACCCCTTATTTACATTTTATAATTAAAACAATCATACTAATCCTCAAAATATCAAAAAACACAACTTCAAAATCTATAATAATGTTATAAGCTTTAACATATTTCTTAATTTTTAATCTACTTCCCCTAAAATATCTTTACCAATAACAACACTTCTACAAAAAAAGACTTTAAATCATATACCTCTATTCAACAGTGTATTAACAATCTACTTCTTATAAAGTACTTAATACATATAAAAACAACCTAAGTAGTTTTTATTCAACTTCAAATTAGTTTTAGTATTTTTGACTTTTTAAATGAGATAATAATTCGATTCAATGAAGAAAACACTTTGTGCTTTTGCTTTAATCCTATTAAGTACTTTAGGTTTTATAGCCTGTGAAAAAGACGATATATGTGGTAAAGATGAACCCACTACACCAAGCTTTCTAATAGAGTTTTATGATTATAATGATCAAAATATAGGAAAGACTGCTTTAGTAGAAGCTTATGTTGCAGGTAGGGAAAAAGACCTAATTAGAAGCAGTGGTAATAAATTACGACTTCCTTTAAAGTTAGATCAGCCTGAAACTTCTTGGATACTTCAGACCTCTCAAATTGTAAATAACCAAACAATAACCGTCAAAGATACTTTGACATTCAAATATATTGTCAATACACATTACCTAAATAGAGCTTGTGGCTATGTATCTACTTTTTCATTAAAACAAGATGGTAGTTCACCTACTTTGAATGGAGAAGCAAACATATTTACAGGCAATTGGATAAAACATTATATTACACAAACAAACGAAATAGCAGATGAGAAAAAAGCACATTTTAAAATATATTATTAGTAGTATCTGCTGTTTTAGTACTATAATATCATTTGCTCAAGAAACACCTATAGTAATTGAAACAAAAACAGAAACATCTACTGAAAAAAATCCACCTGCCTTTCCTCCTGTTCATCCACAACGTTATGGATTGCGTATAGGAGTGGACTTATTCAAAATTACACGATCTTTATATGACAATATATATCAAGGTTTTGAAGTAGTTGGTGATTATAGAATTACAAAAAACAGATATATAGTTGCCGAATTTGGACATGATAAAATAAGTCGTAGTCAAAGTACATTTGGTTATACAGCTAAGGGAGCTTATGGACGTATTGGTATAGATATCAACTTATATGAAAATTGGTTAGATAGAGAAGATATGTTATATGTAGGTGGTCGATATGGATATTCAAATTTTAGCCAAACATTAGATTGGTATAAACCTTATACTACTAATCCATATTTCCCAACAGATCAAATAAATATTAATAAAACATATAGTGGATTGTCTGCTCATTGGATTGAATTTGTTACAGGAATAAAAACTCGAATATTTAGTGATGTATTTATGGGATTCACCTTAAGATTAAATGCATTGATTTCTCAAAAACAACCCAATGATTTCGAAAATCAATATATTCCTGGTTTTGGGAAAAAACATAGTGGTGCTATCGGTGTTGGTTTTAACTATACTCTAACCTACCTTATTCCTTTTTCAACTGATAAAAAGAAAAAAGAAGCTAAATCAAAACTTACAGATCAAAATTTACCTCCTGTTGATTCTAATGTACAACAAACGGAAGAATTAAAATTAATCAATCAGAATAAAAAGACAGTAAAATAAATAGAAAAGGGATTCTTAAAGAATCCCTTTTCTATTACTATAATCGTGCAAATAACTTTGGATAACTAGTAATTATTCCCTCTGCATCTACTTCTATAGTTGCTTCAAAATCACTCCACAAATTTTTATAGTGATAACTATGCTCTCCTAACTTTGTGTATTGTTGTTTTACCATCACTCTTTTATCCTCAACTGGATTAAGATATAATACATCTATTTCTGCACTTTCTCCTATATCTAATTTTAAGCGATTAATAGGTAATGTATTTGTAAATGGAGTAACACTAATATCAATATCTAAACAAGAACTAAATTCAGGATACTCTACCTCATCAATTATCCAAAGATGATTAAGTTTATGTCCAGAAATACTATTATATCTATTGGCTACCGAACTATTAATTGAAAAAAAGCGAGTTTGCCATTGCAAGTCAACCACAATCTGATATTCTACACCAAATACCTGATTATTTCTATTTCCAACCAATTCACCTTTGATATGAAAACTATCTTCTTTTTTACTAATACTACATTTCTCGATTGACAAACAGTCAATACCTGTCCAAATAATCTGTTTCTCCATTGGGATTAAAATTTAATAGCTAAAGTAGCAATAAAAGTCGGAATATAATTGTCTATTAGAAAACGAGGATTGGGTTGCCAATCTTCTTGGAAAGCTTTAATATAGAAACCTTCTTTCAACTGTCCGCCAATCAAATCTTGTAAACTATGTCCAAAAACAATTGCCTCTCCTTTCTCTATTTTTATACTTAACTCATCCTTTGTCAAATCTTTTCTGTCTGCATAAGGAATTTTATATTCTGGTTTTATTACACCTTGCTCTAAATATTTTGCTTTACGATTTCCTACAAACACAACAGGATTATAAAAACTACTCAACAATCTACCTCCATTTCTTAATACGCGATAGCATTCTTTCCATACTTTAACTACATTTTCTACATATAAATTAGATATTGGATGTATTATAATATCAAAACTCTCTTCTTCAAAATAACTTAAATCCATCATATCTCCTTGCACAATCTGCATACTTAACCCGTCGCGAACTGCTACTGTTTTATCTTTATCCAACTGTCCTTGAGACAAATCAAATACAGTTACTATACCTCCTGCTGCTGCTAATATTGGAGCCTGTTGACCTCCTGCTGAAGCCAAACACAAAATACGTTTCCCTTTGATATCTCCCAACCAACTTTTATCTAATGGAGAAGGTAAAATATATACTTCCCAATCTCCTTCTTTTGCTTTAGAAATTAACTCACTACTTACAGGCATTGACCATTCCTGATTTGCTTGTGCTTGTTTATTCCAAAATGTTTCATTATGTTTTTTATAATTTTCTCTCACTCCTAAATACTATTTTAAAATTATATGCTCTGACTCTAAATGCATACTAAACAATTTAGCACAAGCTTTTGCATCACTCAAAGCATCGTGATGTTCTAAAACAATACCATACTCTGATGCTAATTTTGCTAAACCTTTACCATACAATCGATATGTACAATGTTTATCATATTCTGGAACAGCTAAATTATAATAAGCTAAAGTATGAGCTAAGACAGGAAAATCAAAAGCAAAACCATTATGTGCCACTACATGACTAAATTGAATAAATGGTTCTATCTTATGCCATACTTCTTCAAACGTAGGAGAATAAATCGTATCTGAAGCCTTAATACCATGTATCTGAGTAAATTTCTCCCAATACATATTTTGAGGAGGCTGAATCAAATAATTTACTTCTTCAATAATTTCATTATCTTCCACAACAACTAATCCAACTTGACAAATGCTTGTTCGATTAGGTTGACTTGTTTCAAAATCTATTGCCGTAAATCTATTCATCTCATTCTTATTTTAGAACTCTAATTTACATATTTCTTTGGCTACTAAATAGAATATTTTTCAATGTTTACTGAAACAGATATTAATTAACAATTTCATTCAAACAACAAAGACAACCTAAAATAGATTGCCTTTATCACTTATATTTTCTATATAAAATATTACTTATTCTATACCATTCTCATTAAGCCATTTACTATACTTCTGGCTATTTGCAGTGTGCTGCGGATAAGTCACTGCAAACTCATGATATCCCATTCTTTCTACGCTAGCGCAAAAATACATATAATCGTGTTTCTCTGCATTCAAAACGGCATCAATACTTGATTTATCTGCCATAAAAATAGGTCCTGGTGGTAATCCTGTATTTCTATATGTATTATACGGAGAAGGAATTTGTGTATCTTTTAAATAAACTCTTTTAATGACTTGATCAAAATCATTAGAGTATAATTTTTTTGCATACACAACTGTTGGATCTGCCTGTAATGGCATTCCTTCTTTTAGTCTATTCAAATATACTCCTGCTACTCTTGCCTTTTCATCTTCTTTAGCTGTTTCTTTTTGTACAATAGATGCTAAAGTTGTTACCTCTACTTGAGTCAATCCTAAAGCTTCTGCTTTTTGTTTACGCTCTGCTGTCCAAAATTTCAAATACTCTTTATGCATTCTATTGCGTATTTTTAAAGGAGAAACAGTCCAATAAAACTCATAGGTTTCTGGTAAAAAACAAGCGATAACGCTCTCTTTCGTCATTCCGTTTTCTTTTAAGAATACAGGATCTAAAAATATATTCATCATCGCTGTGCTATCAGCTTCTACCTGACTACCTATACGACCTGCTAAATTCTCTATTCTTTCTTGATTATTAAATGTCAAACGCACTGGAACATTGGCACGCAAAGCTTCAATCAAGTCATAATTTGTCATTCCATTGCGTAATTTAAAACGCCCAGAAATAACATTAGCCTCATAGCTACGTTGCCCTGCAATACTTTCAAAACTTGCAACATCCTTCATATGCGGAGCTAACTTTCTCAAAACATCTTGGTAAGAATCTTCACTCCCTACATAAAAATATTCTTCTTGATTCCAACCTTTAAAATTGTCTGTAAACGCCTTTTGATACCATGTATACAAAAAGGCTAATAAACCAAAAGCTCCTATTACTGACAAGATTGTCAGTACATTTCTTAATTTCATATTTTAAAAAATAAGTTGATACATTGCTTCATCTACATAGTCCTTACCTACTCGAGTCCACGCTTTTTTTATTCCTATTAATTCGAAGCCAAATTTATAAAAAAGTCGCTCACTTGCTATATTACCTACTGCAATATTTGCATAAAGTTGTTTTAAAAATAAATGCTCCTGAACATATGATATAACTAAACTCAAAGCATCTGTTCCTATTCCTTGATTTCGATCCTCATTATCTTGAATAACAATTCCTACCCCAGCTCTTTCATTCTTAGGATCAAAATCAAATAAGTCTATCAAACCTACCGTTTTACCTGTTTCAAAACTACATATTACTAAACGCAATTGTTTTGCTTCATAAATATCTTGATGAGCGTTCTCTAAATATTGATGAATCAAAAAACGACTATATGGAGTTTGTGTATTACTTACTTCCCATAAACTTAAATCATTTTCTATTTGATAGATAAAGTCTAAATCATCCGGTTCTAAAGCTCTTAAATATACTTTATCGGTTTCTAATTGTTGCATAGTCAATTATATTTGAATTTGCCCCTGAAATACAAACTCTGCAGGTCCTGTCAAAAATATATTCTTATACTTCCCGTCCATAGTTTCAAAAGAAATAGCTAATGTTCCTCCTTCTACATCTATTCTAACAGTTTCTTGATCCGCTTTTCCTAAAGCAACCATTGCTATAGCTACAGCTGTAGCTCCTGTTCCACAAGATAGCGTTTCATCTTCTACTCCTCGTTCAAAGGTTCGAATTCTAAAATGATTAGGTCCTTCTTGTTCCACAAAATTCACGTTTGTTCCTTTGGGAGCATACAATTCACTTTCTCTTATAGCTTTTCCTTTTTTATAGACATCATAATACGCTAAATCTCTAACTACCTGAACATGATGAGGAGAACCTGTATTTAAAAAAGAATATTTATCTTCTAATTGTATTGTATCTACATCTATCATTTGCAACGCTACATTATTCATATCATCAATGCGCGCGGTGTGTTCACCATCTACAGCAATAAAATTACAACGATCACTAATTACACCTAACTGTTTTGCAAATGCAACAATACATCTTCCTCCATTACCACACATTGTACTCTCATTACCATCCGCATTATAATATACCATGCGAAAATCATATACATTATCGTTTTCTAATAAAATTAACCCATCTCCTCCAATTCCAAATCGTCTATCACATAAAGCTCCTATTAATTCAACGTCTTCTTTTGCAAAATGATTGTCTCTATTGTCAATCATGACAAAGTCATTCCCTGTTCCTTGATATTTATAAAACTGTAACATCATCTTCTTTTGTTGTTTTGAAATTAACCTTCCAAATTTACAAATATTCAATTACAATTATAGCTTGTTAAGCAATGGTTAAACGCTTTTTCTATATAAATTCACTTTTCTACATTTACTTAGAATCTCAATAAAAAACATAACCATGAAGAACGTTTTATACTTATTTCTTATATGTCTTACAAGTGGTGTACTTACTCTTACAGGATACAAACTTTTTATTGAAAAAGCTCCTGCTGATCAGGAGAAACCTATAGCTTTATCTAATACATACATTCCAACAAATTTAGATTTTACTTCAGCAGCTGAATCAACTGTCAATGCAGTGGTACACGTCAAAAACCTCAGCTATGTAACCACACATACTAATGCTTTATTAGATTTTTTTTATGGTTATAAAGGAGAAACTAAAGCACAAATAGGAACAGGCTCTGGTGTTATAATTTCAGAAGACGGGTATATTGTAACGAATAATCATGTTATAGAAAATGCATCCGAGTTAGAAGTTACTCTTAATAACGACAAAACATATAAAGCGCAATTAATAGGAACTGACAAACAAATGGACATTGCTTTATTAAAAATACAAAATGACAGTAAACTTCCTTATTTAAAATTTGCTGACTCTGATCAAATCAAATTAGGAGAATGGGTACTCGCTGTAGGAAACCCCTTTAATTTAACATCAACAGTTACTGCTGGAATCATTTCTGCCAAAGCACGTAATTTATCACAAACTGGAATACAATCTTTTATACAAACCGATGCTGTAGTTAATCCTGGAAACAGTGGAGGTGCATTAGTAAATACACATGGTGAATTAGTGGGTATTAATACAATGATTTCCTCTAACACTGGCTCTTATGTAGGATATGCTTTTGCAGTACCTTCTAATGTAACAAAGAAAATTGTAGAAGACTTATTAACCTATGGTAACGTACAAAATGCGGCATTAGGCATACAAGGTTTTGAGTTAAATACTTCAATCGCTCAACAATTAGAGATAAAAGAAACTAAAGGTTTTTATATACAATCTGTTGTAACCAATTCTGGAGCAGAAAAAGCAGGATTGAAACAAAATGACATTATATTACAGATAAACGATAAAGACATCAACAACTTTATTGATATTAGAAATGTTTTAAATACTAAACGACCTGGTGATATTGTTTCAATCACATACAAAAGAGAAGATACTCTAAAAACTATTTCAATCACTTTAATCAAAGGAGAAGAAAATAACCTAACGATTAAAGGATTTACTTTAGAGAATCTAACAAGTGAGGAACAAAACAAACTAAGTTTACAAACAGGTGTCAAAATTACAGCTGTAACAAATAAAGATTTTTTACAATACCAAGCAGAACTAAAGAGCGGAATCCTTTTGTCTATAAATAATATTAATATCACTAATATCCAACACCTCAAACAACTAATAAATCAACTACCTACAAATACAAAAAGCAAATGGATCATTAGAACTAATAATGGACAAGTCGTACAAATTCAACTCTAATTATACAAAATAAATAAACTAAAAACAGATCAAAAGTAGATAACTTGTCCTTAGATTAACTTATACTAAACCCTCATTTCGTCATTTTATAACTGACTAAAACTGACTTTATTCACAAACAAATTATTAATTTACATTCACTTAACTTAATAATTTCTTTAGCTTGCTTTATTCGTAAAAAAAACGGATTTTTGCACTACTTTATATACAACACAATCTAATATATGAAAAACACAAGTTTATACGAAAAAGAATTGGCTTTTCAAGCAGATCGCAGAAAAGCATGTGTAGAGTTCATCAAAATTATCAGTGACTTATGGTACGATAAATCGATTGAGCTTTTAATGTTCCGTAACCAGCTTATTGATCGTAGCGTTAGTGATATTATCAACTTACACGAATACGCAGCGAAATTTGTTGAAAAACCAATTAACGTTTTCGACTCTGTAGAAATTGCACTTGCAATTCAACAAGCAGACTTGCCTCCTTCAAGAATTGATATTGGTCGTTTGACGTATGAATACCATTTAGAAGACAACCAACATAATAGTGCATTAAGTTTTGTTGTAAGTAAATTAAAAGATGCTAAAGAAACTGAAGAATTAGTTCCTAAAGATGTTGTTTTATACGGTTTTGGTCGTATTGGACGTTTATTAGCTCGTGAGTTAATGAATAAAATCGGTAAAGGTCAACAAATGCGTTTAAGAGCAATTGTAACTCGTGATAAAAACGATGCAGTTCTTTTAGAGAAACGTGCTTCTCTACTTAAATATGACTCTGTACACGGAGATTTCGAAGGTTCAGTTATCGCTGACCCAGAGAATAATGCATTGATCATCAATGGTACTACAGTACACATGATTTCTGCTAACGCTCCTGAAGAAATAGATTATACACAATACGATATCGAGAATGCTTTAATTATCGATAATACTGGTGCTTTCAAAACGGATGAAGATTTGAAACGCCACTTAAGTTCTAAAGGTGCAGCTAAAGTATTATTAACTGCTCCTGGTAAAGGTGTACCAAACATCGTTCACGGTGTTAACCACACTGAATATGATCCAAGCCAAGTAGATATTTGGTCTGCTGCTTCTTGTACTACAAATGCGATCACTCCTATCTTAAAGGTAATGGAAGATAACTTCGGTGTAGTAAAAGGACACTTAGAGACTATCCACGCTTACACAAATGACCAAAACTTAGTAGATAATATGCACAAGAAATACCGTCGTGGTAGAGCTGCTGCATTAAACATGGTTATCACTGAGACAGGTGCAGGAAGTGCTGTAGCTAAGGCGTTACCATCATTAGCGGGTAAACTTACTTCTAATGCTATCCGTGTACCAGTTCCAAATGGTTCATTAGTAGTATTAAACTTAGAAGTTGGAAAAGAAACTTCAGTTGAAGACTTAAATGAAGTAATGCGCAAAGCTGCTCTTAACGGAGATTTAGTAGAGCAAATCAAATACTCTATTAACAACGAATTAGTATCATCTGATATCGTAGGAACTTCTGCTCCATCTATCTTTGATAGTAAAGCAACTATCGTTTCTGCTGATGGTAAAAACGTTGTAATGTATGTATGGTATGATAATGAATATGGTTATAGCCACCAAGTTATCCGCTTAGCTAAATATATCTCTCAAGTAAGACGTTATACTTACTATTAGTAGATAGTAAACATAGATATTGAAAAGTCCAGCTTATAGCTGGACTTTTTTTATTAGCTTTATAATATCTGATTTTTCAATCAAATAAAATGAAACTATTTATATCATTTTTAATACTTTGCTTATCCTATTATAAAGGGCATACCCAGTCAACAACCTATTTAAACGAGGTGCTACAACAACATAATTACACGATAGGACAAAAATATCCTCCACTTAGCCTATGTCTCAAAGGGAAACCTGTAAGTATATTAGGCTATACCAAACAAGATCTTGAATCACAAGGTATCAACATAGGCACTTTAGATCCAAATGGATTATACAGTGAGTATTATAGTGAAATTAGAGATTTTATCTCAACTGACAACGAGTTTCACATTCCTTTAAATGATACACAAGGGATTAATCCCTCAATCTTTTATCATGTCATTGCTAAGAACAATGAAGTTTTTAGCCTTACTGCCAATTGGCTAATAGATTATGAAGTAACACTATCAAACTCTAATCAGTTAGTTGAGAAAATAACTTCCCTCCTTTTTCCAACATTAAAAGGTAAACTTAAATGGCAAGATAATTGGGAATATACCTTAGACAATTCTATTTTTGTAGAAAAATGGAAAGTAACTGCACCACAAGAAGATGGTAGAAGTTATTGGAACCTTTCCTATCAAGTAACAATAAATCCTCTACCAAATAAAAAACAGTAATAAGAATAAAAACTCTTATTACTGTTTTTCAACGTTATTCAATAGGTAAACACAGCTCTGTTATTACCTTTAGCTCTGGATGTTCCTTAAAATTGTTTAGATGAAATTCATACGATTTAGCTAACCTCAATTGATAGTTATGCTGCACAACATACAAGCACATTATCTCCCATGCTTGTGCAAATTCAGATAGTGAAATTTCAAAATGCCCTACAATATACTTTCCTCCTTCCATTATTGTCTTTCCTATAGGTTCAACTACATTTATATCATTTGTGATTGTGACACAAGCATCTTGTCTTAACCTATCCAAACCAACTATTGCAGGATCATCGTGATAAACCGTTAATGCTTTAAAACCAGGTTGATTCACAACGCCATTAGGTATAGCCCAAGCAAAAAGCTTTTCATAAGAACTACTAATATCTCTATAGTCCCCTACATGACGAACATACGCTACTTGAAACGCTTCAAAAACTCTTTCTTCAATTGTAAAATTCATAATTGTTAGTTTTTTAATTATTACATTACAAATCTCTACAAAACTCAAATCTCCTCTTTGCACATTCTTGCTATATTCTGCAATCAAGATATTTACTCTATCCAATTCTGTTTTTAAAGCTTTCTTTTGATCTTTCTGATACTGTATAGGGTTAATGCCATAGTACCTTGTAAATACCCTACTAAACAAAGACAAAGATGAAAATCCACATTGATAAGCTACATCTGTACAACTAAGTAATAAATTATTCTTCAATAAAGAAGAGGCTTTATCTAATCGAACAAGAGTTACAAAGCGATTTAAACTAACTCCTGTCATTTGTCTAAAAATACGGTGAAAATGAAAAACTGACACACAAGCTTGTGATGCTAAAATATCCAAAGTTAATTCTTCTTGGTAATGTGTATCAATATAATCAATGATATGATTTACCATCACAACATATCTATTACTACTTCTCTGAACTTTCATAGAGTCAAAATATAGGCTACAAAATTAATTGATCACAAACTTTTTTATTTGACTTTTCTTGCTAAAAAAAGCCTTTAAAGAATCTTCTCTAAAGGCTTTTCATATAATCTCTTATTTTAATAATTCATCTAATGTCACTCTAAACTTAGCGCTATTCCAATCTGCAGCTCTAAACTTTTTAATGACAATATTCCCTTCTTTGTCAATTACATAACTTGCCGGAATAGATGAAGAATAAAGCAATGCTGGAGGAGAATCTACTTGATAATAAATAGGTAGAGTATATCCATATTTTTCTTTAAATGCCGCAACTTTATCCTTAGAATCCGTAGTAACAAACATAAATACAACTTTATCTTTATAATCGTTATACAGTTCCTGAAAACTTGGTTTCTCAGCAATACAAGGAGGACACCATGTTGCCCAAAAATTAATAATTATAACTTTCCCTTCTACAGATGCAAAATCAAACTCCTTTCCTTCTTCATCCACCACATCCCACTGCTTAAGCACTACCTTTTTATAATCTTCTTTATTTTCTAATGAAGGACTCATAGCTATAAAGCGATTTATTCTCACTTTTATCTCATTTCCTACTGGTGTAAAAAAGATTACTCCAATAACAATAATGAACAATAAATTGGATATCCAACGGCTATTTTTCTTCTCTCTCATAGCTAAACATTAACGTTTTAAAGATAGATATTAATTTTCATTATTAAGCGATTTTTACAAAACATTGACTTTTCTATTCTTAAAAAAAGAAATATATTCTTATATCACACAAAACAAAGTTATTTCACTACAAGGCTTTAACAAAATTAAACAGGAATTATACACTATAATACTTATACACATCTTACTTTAAGCAAATTAATGCGAATCAAACATATCCTTCATTTCAACATCTTGTCTTCCTGGTAATACCACATTTAACAACATTCCTATAATAGATGCTAATGCCATTCCTTCCAAAGAGAACATTTCACCTATATGAATAGCTGCTCCACCAATACCTATAATCAAAATAACAGAAGATATAATTAGATTGCGCTTTATCTTGAAATCAACATTATTCTCCACAAGCATACGCAACCCACTTGATGCGATAATACCAAATAATAAGATAGATACTCCTCCCATTACTGGTGCAGGTATAGTACTCAATAAAGCGGCTACCTTACCACAAAAACCAAATAGAATAGCAAAACATGCTGCTCCAATAAACACATAAATACTAAAAGCTCTTGTTATCGCCAATACACCTATATTTTCTCCATAGGTTGTATTAGGCGGCCCTCCTATTAATGAAGCTAACATAGTTGCTACTCCATCACCTAACATACTTCTGTGTAATCCAGGGTCTTTAATTAAATCTTTATCAATCACTTTACTCAACACTAATTGATGACCTATATGCTCTGCTATAGGTACTATAGCCACAGGAAGCATCAATAATATCACATACCAAGATACAGACGGTGTATAATCTACAAAAGGAACCATAAAATCTGGTACTTGTATCCAGTTTGCCTCAATTACTTTGGTAAAATCTACCACTCCCATAATAGCAGCAAACGAATATCCCCCTATAATTCCAACTAATACTGGCACAACACTTAAGAATCCTCTTGTAAAAATAGCTGTCACAATAGTTATAGCTAAAGTTACTAAACCAATAGATACATAAGTCAAATCATATTCTCCAGCAGGGTTATTGGTTACCATTCCTACAGCTGTACTTGCCAATCCCAGTCCTATAACCATAATCACTGGCCCTACTACTATAGGAGGCAGCAATTTCATTAACCAATTAGTTCCTGCTTTAGCAATTAATAAAGCAACTAAGGAATAGACTACTCCAACTAAAAAACTTCCAACTAAGAAACTTCCAACAGGTATGCCTGATTTTGCATCTGCCTCTAATAGTTTCAATGCTATGATAGGATTAATAAACGCAAAAGAAGAACCTAAATAAGAAGGTACTTTACCTTTAGTTATAAATATAAATACTAAAGTACCTATACCACTTGATATTAATGCAATAGCAGGGTTCATTCCTGTCAAGGTTGGCACTAATACAGTAGCTCCAAACATGGCAAAAAGGTGTTGAATACTCAATAATATCCACTGTCCTAACTTCGGTTTTTCATCTACTGCTAATACGATTTTCTTATCGTCCATATATTAAATTCTTGTTGTGTGTTTAATGTTTGTAAAATTAGTTATTTTCAAAATAAATATATGATGAATAACTAAATATAAAAAAAGGGTATCCAAATGGATACCCTTTAATTTATTATAAATACAAATGATTATTTACCTGCTGCAATTAAATTTAATGCAGAACCAGCTTTAAACCATTCGATTTGACTTGCATTATATGTATGATTAGCCTTAATCACATCTTTAGAACCATCTGCGTGTACAAACTCTAAAGACAATTGTTTACCTGGAGCAAAGTCTGTCAAATCTAAGAAGTTGATTGTATCGTCCTCTTGGATTTTGTCATAATCGGCCTCATTAGCAAACGTTAAAGCTAACATTCCTTGTTTTTTCAAGTTTGTTTCGTGAATACGAGCAAAAGATTTTACCAATACCGCTTTCACTCCTAAGTGACGAGGCTCCATAGCAGCATGCTCACGAGAAGATCCCTCTCCATAGTTTTGATCTCCTACTACGATAGTTGGTACACCAGCTGCTTTATAAGCTCTCTGAACTGCAGGCACAGCACCATACTCTCCTGTCAATTCATTTTTCACACTATTTGTTTTGTGATTAAATGCATTCTCAGCACCAATCAGCATATTGTCAGAAATATTGTCTAAGTGACCACGGAAACGCAACCACGGACCAGCCATAGAAATGTGGTCAGTAGTACATTTACCAAATGCTTTAATCAACAATTTAGCACCTGTAATATTTTTACCATCCCAAGGTTTGAACGGTTCTAATAACTGAAGACGGTTAGAAGTAGGGTTAACCTCTACTACTACACTTGATCCATTAGCTGCTGGAGCTTGGTATCCTGGATCATCAACAGCAAATCCTTTTGTTGGTAATTCATCTCCTGTTGGAGGAAGTAATTTCACTTCTTCTCCATTGTCGTTGATTAAAGTATCAGTGATAGGGTTAAATCCTAAATCACCTGCAATAGCTAATGCAGCTACCATTTCTGGTGATGTTACGAAAGCATGCGTATTAGGATTCCCATCTGCACGCTTAGAGAAGTTACGGTTGAATGAGTGAACAATTGTATTTTTCTCTTGTTTATCAGCTCCTTCACGATCCCACTGACCGATACATGGTCCACAAGCATTCGTAAATACTTTCGTTCCCATTTTCTCAAATGTTTCGATAATACCATCTCTTTCGATTGTATAACGAATTTGCTCAGAACCTGGATTAATACCAAACTCTGCTTTAGGTGTGATTCCATGTGCAACAGCTTGCTCTACAATAGAAGCAGCTCTTGACATATCTTCATAAGAAGAGTTAGTACAAGAACCGATTAATCCCCACTCTACTTTTAATGGCCAACCATTAGCTTCTGCTTCTGCTCTCATTTTAGAAACTGGCGTTCCTCTATCTGGAGTAAATGGACCATTAATATGTGGTTCTAATTCTGACAAGTTAATTTCAATCAACTGATCAAAGTATTGTTCAGGATTAGCATATACCTCAGCATCTGCAGTTAAATGAGCGGCTACTTTATCAGCTGCATCTACTACATCTTGACGTCCTGTTGCAGATAAATATCTTCTCATCGAATCGTCATACCCAAAAGTAGAAGTTGTCGCTCCAATCTCAGCTCCCATATTACAGATAGTACCTTTACCTGTACATGACATAGAAGTAGCTCCTTCTCCAAAGTATTCTACAATAGCTCCTGTTCCTCCTTTTACGGTAAGAATATCAGCTACTTTAAGAATAACATCTTTAGGCGCAGTCCAACCGTTTAACTTACCAGTTAACTTCACACCAATCAATTTAGGGAATTTCAACTCCCAAGCCATACCAGACATTACATCTACAGCATCAGCTCCACCTACACCGATAGCCAACATTCCTAATCCACCTGCATTTACAGTATGAGAGTCAGTACCAATCATTAATCCTCCAGGGAAAGCATAATTCTCTAATACTATTTGGTGAATAATACCTGCTCCTGGTTTCCAGAAACCGATACCATATTTATTAGAAACAGAAGATAAAAAGTTAAACACCTCTGATGATTGTGTTTCTGCAACTTTTAAATCTGTAGAAGCACCTACTTTAGCTTGGATTAAGTGATCACAGTGTACTGTAGTAGGTACTGCTACTTTCTCTTTTCCAGCATGCATAAATTGCAACAATGCCATCTGTGCTGTAGCATCTTGACAAGCTACTCTATCTGGAGCAAAGTCAACATAATCTTTTCCTCTCTCAAATGTTTGTGATGGCATTCCATCCCATAAGTGAGTATATAATATTTTTTCAGATAGTGTTAGAGGACGTCCTACTAATTCACGAGCTTTAGCTACGCGATCAGGCATCTTATCATACACTTTTTTAATCATTTCTATATCAAAAGCCATAATAAAAATTCTTTTATTTATATGAATTAAAATTTCTATACAATTTACAGATTTTTACCTCTAATAAATTCTATACAAATGTTAAAACACTATATTTAAAATGATTCTACTTAACTAAAGTAAGTTTACAAAGAATACTTTAGTGATAACATTTAAAGATGATATAGCAAAAGGTGGTTAGTTGACTATTTTATTTAAATTTGAATAAACGGATGAGGATAACTATTACACATCCTCTATCTAAAGCCATCAATCAAAATACACAACCTCGTTTAAGTCATTTATATGTACAAACATCTTTTTAAAGCAGCCCTAAATTGGATGGCTCCAGACAAATTAAAAGAGTCAAACAAAAAGGTGTATGCCAAAAGTCATACTATAAAGATAGAAGGAAAAGATATTTTATCTATTTCAGCAGCCAAAGCCTTTAAAGGAGATCCTATCTTGCTAAATCCAGAAGATTTATTGTTGAGCGCCTTGACATCATGCCACATGATGTCGTATTTATACGTATGCCAACAACACGATATAGAAGTACTTGCTTATGAAGATAATTCAGAAGCTACATTAGTACTCAATGATGATGGCAGTGGACGTATAACCAAAGTAGTTTTAAACCCTGTAGTACGCATCAAAGACATATCTCAAAAAGAGTTAGCACTACAACTGCATACCCAAGCCAACAAACTTTGCTTTATTGCTAATTCTTGCAATTTTGAAATTGAACATCATGCACAATGCTTTAGCTAAAATATATATCTGATTAAAAGCGAATACACACCAATAAAAAAAGCGAGGTAATCTATACAGACTACCTCGCTTTGTATTTATAAATACTATTCTAACTATTTAGTAGAAATAGGTTTAAACTTAGTTAAGTTGATTCCTTCTACAGCAGCTTTATACTCTTCGATAGTTGGTATTCTACCTAAGATAGCAGAAAGAACAACTACTGGAGTAGAAGCTAATAAAGACTCTCCTTTTTTGCGTTCAGAATCTTCTACTACACGCCCTTGGAACAAACGAGTAGATGTAGCCATTACTGTATCTCCTTTAGCAGCTTTCTCTTGGTTCCCCATACATAAGTTACAACCAGGACGCTCTAAGTACATAATGTTTTCATACTCTGTACGAGCAGCATTTTTAGGTAATAAATCACTAAACTCAAATCCTGAGTATTTTTGTAAGTATTCCCAATCTCCTTCAGCTTTTAACTCGTCGATGATGTTGTAAGTTGGAGCAGCCACTACTAATGGAGCATTAAACTTAACTTCACCATTTTGTTTTTCAATGTTTTTAAGCATTTGAGAAACAATCTTCAAGTCATCCTTATGAACCATACAAGAACCTACGAAACCTAAGTCAACTTTTTTGTTGTCTCCATAGTAAGAAAGCTCTCTAATAGTATCGTGAGTATAACGTTTAGATACGTCATCATTGTTTACATCTGGGTCAGCAATCATTGGCTCATCGATAATATCTAAGTCAATAACTACCTCAGCATAATATTTAGCATTAGCATCTGGAGTTAACGCTGGTTTGTCACCAGATTTAATCTCTTCGATACGTTTATTAGCTTTATTGATTAACCCTTGAAGTACTTGGTTTTTATTATCCATTCCCTTCTCAATCATAATCTGAATACGACCTTTAGCGATCTCTAAAGATTCGATCAATGTATCATCTTGAGAAATACAGATAGACGCCTTAGCTTTCATCTCTGCAGTCCAGTCAGTGAATGTAAATGCTTGGTCAGCAAGAAGAGTTCCGATGTGTACCTCGATAATTCTACCTTGGAATACGTTCTCTCCTCCGAATTGTTTCAACATTTGAGACTGAGTCGCATGAACTACATCACGGAAATCCATGTGTTGTTTCATATCACCTTTAAAAGTAACTTTTACTGACTCAGGGATTGGCATAGAAGCCTCCCCTGTAGCTAATGCAAGAGCAACTGTTCCTGAATCCGCTCCAAAAGCAACACCTTTAGACATTCTCGTATGAGAGTCACCACCGATAATGATAGCCCACTCATCGATAGTTATATCATTCAATACTTTGTGGATAACGTCAGTCATTGAGTGATACTCCCCTTTAGGGTCACGTGCTGTAATTAACCCGAAGTCATTCATGAACTTCATTAATTTAGGGATATTAGCTTGTGCTTTTTTGTCCCATACAGAAGCAGTGTGACATCCTGATTGGTAAGCTCCATCTACGATAGGAGAAATAACTGTAGCAGCCATTGCTTCTAACTCTTGAGCTGTCATTAAACCTGTAGTATCTTGAGATCCTACGATGTTTACTTCTACACGTACGTCAGAACCTGCGTGTAATACTTTTCCTGGAGTTACTCCAACTGCATTTTTATTAAAGATTTTCTCTACAGCTGTTAATCCTTGACCTTCGATAGAGATTTCTTTAGAAGGAGCAAAAACTATAGGAGCAGGAGTACCTAATAATTTAGCAGCGAAAGTTTGGATTTTTTTTCCAAATACGATAGCGTAAGAACCACCTGCTTTGATAAACTCCATTTTTTGAGGAGTAAGTGCTTTAGCGATATCGATAAGCTCTTGGTCTCCGTTATATAATTTTTTTGCTTTTGTATCAATTGTCAATACAGTACCAGTAGCTACTGAATAAACTTCTTCTAATACTGGCTCACCTTTTTCATTGCGAACTACGTTACCTTCAGCATCTGTTTTCTTCACCCAGTTTTTAAGGTCAAGACCGATACCTCCAGTTACGTCAACTGTAGTTAAGAAGATAGGAGAAATACCATTAGTACCCCCTACGATTGGAGCGATATTAACGAATGGCACATAAGGACTTGCTTGTTTACCTGTCCATAATGCTACGTTATTTACTCCAGACATTCTTGAAGATCCTACTCCCATAGTACCTTTCTCAGCGATAAGCATTACACTCTTACCAGGGTGTGCAGCTTGTAACGCTTGAATCTCTTTTTGAGCAGCAGGAGTAATCATACACTGTCCATGTAACTCACGGTCAGAACGAGAGTGAGCTTGGTTACCTGGAGATAATAAGTCCGTAGAGATATCTCCTTCACCAGCGATGAAAGTAACTACTTCTATTTTCTCTGCTACCTCAGGTAGTTTAGTAAAGAACTCTGCTTTAGCATAGCTCTCTACGATATCTTTAGCAATCGCATTACCTGCTAAGAAAGCTTCTTTTAAACGATCTGTATCAGCATCGTATAAGAATACTTGAGTCTTAAGAACTTTAGCAGCTTGCTCAGCGATAGCAGCATCATTACCTAATGCTAAGTCAAGAAGTACTTCGATAGAAGGACCACCTTTCATATGAGATAATAATTCAAAAGCAAAAGCAGGAGTAATTTCACTTACTACAACTTCTCCTAAGATAATCTCTTTTAAAAACTTCGCTTTAACACCAGCAGCACTTGTTGTACCAGGTAAAACGTTGTAAATAAACAGTTTTAAAGAGTCCTCATGGTACTCATTTGCTGTATCTTTTATTTGTGCTATAACTTCACTTAGTAATTCAGCACCATCAATAGGCTTAGGGTTAAGTCCTTGATTTTTTCTTTCTTCAATCTCGTTGATGTAATCCTTGTAAAGGCTCATAGTTAATTATCTATTTAATAAAAGGTCGATACACTAAAATATACAATCGCGTTCAACCTATAAATGTTATTTTGTATTAGTTTCACCTTCAAACAAACTCTTTGTTATACTACCTTAAAAGAATAGATTTAAGAATGTCTGTTGGTCTAAATTTTTGTCCTTACAAATTTAATCAAACTAATTTATTTTCAAAAATTTTTAATGATTCCCACAAATACAAAAATTATTATTTACAAACTTTCCATTTGAATAAAAAAAACACAATACTTTTAATGTTTTCAATCGATTAATCTGAAAATAATTATTTTTTATATTATAAAATACCATATTCCAACAATTCAATCTTATTTAATAAAAAAACGACATTTTAGTCTATTGCTAAAATGTCGTTTTCAATCTATTAGATTACTATTTTCTTATTTTTTAAGCCAATTATTACGAAATTTACAATCACGAAATTCCCCTTGAATGTTGATATAAGCATCATCTATCTTTTTAGACACCCATTTTGACACTTCTTCTCCTTGTTTTTTGTTCAAAGCCATGTTCTTAACTTTCATATAATCATCAACAAAGTCAATTTTATGCTCTTTTAATTTCTTTGTAACCTTTACAATGCGGAAAGATTTTTCTTCTTTTCTACGATCATTTTTAACTGCTACTTGAGAAATTTCACCTTCATTCAATCCTGAAACCAAGAAATATAATTCTCTATCTTCCATTGTATTTAACTCAAATCTCGTATCCATTGTACCTGGATCGCGAATAATTCCTCCGTTAAACTTTGTGTCTTTATCATCTGATGAAGCTGCAGCTGCGTCTTCAAAACTAATTTCTTTATTAACAATTTTAGCGCGTATATCCTCTGCCTTTTTCTTTGCTTCAGCTACTGCCTCATCTGTTGGTTTTGGTTTCAACAAAATATGACGCAAATCTATATACTGCCCTCTAATTTTTTCGATGTAAATAATATGATAACCGTATTCTGTTTCAAATGGAGCAGATATTTCGCCTTCTGCCAAACTAAATGCTACATCTTTAAACTCTTTTACAAAAGGTGATTTCTTTGTGATAGAATAAAAACCTCCATTAGCTGCAGATCCTTTATCATCTGTAAATAAAACGGCTTTACTAAAAAAGCTTGCACCATTTTCTAATACGTCTTTCTTCATTTCATTCAATCGATCAATCACTTTCTGTTTTTGTTCTTTTGAAATCTCTGGTTTAACTACAATTTCTGCTAATTCTACCTCATCACCAATTGTTGGCAATTCATCTTTAGGTAGCTTATTAAAAAACTGACGTACTTCTTCTGGTGTAATTGTTACTTTCTCAACAATGTGTTGTTGCATCTTTTGAGTCAACTTATTTTGCTTTACAATATCAAAAAAGTATTCTTTAAAATCTTCTTCCGACTTTTTATTATAGAACTTAACAATCTTGTCAATTGAACCAACCTCTTCAACCATTCTGTTAATCTGGTCATTCATAAAAGAATTTACCTCTATATCTGTCACTTCCAAACTATCAATTCCAGCTTGATGTGCAAAAAGTTTATCTTCCAATAATTTTTCAAACAACTCACATCGTGAAAGATTACCTACTGGTACATTCTGAGCTTTTAATTCCATTATTGTTTTGTCAATCTCTGAGTCCAAAATTACATAGTCTCCTACTACACCAACTACCCCATCAATTTTTTTCTTCTTACCCGTTGCTTGCTGTCCTTGTACAAAACCTCCAAAGATTACTGACAACCCTAAAGCTATCAAAACCTTACTATTTAAAAACCTCATAACTTTTGTCCTTTTTTGCATCTTTTATTATATCTTGTTCTATCTGTTTTATTAGTTCCATTTTTCTGTCATTCAAAACCATTAATCGCAATGATGGTCTTAAATAACTATAGGGAACTACTGTGCCTTTATTTAAAACTTGTTTAACTCGTACAAAATAAGTACTATTTTCGTCACTAACCTCAAAATAATTATTATTTTTCAAATAGCTCTGTTTGTTTTCACTGCTTATAAAAGGTAACTTATCATAAACTTGCCCTACGTTTACCCATACGGAGTCGTTCAATGCGTAATTTTTAAACTGTAACGACAATTCTTCTAATTTCTTATAATCATCTTTTTGACCTATTGAAAATGCCTTTTTCACATTAGCATAATGTGAATTATCTTTCAATACATTAATATATGCCATTCGAACAAGCATATCATCGACCAAAAAATTCTTTTTAATGTGTTCGTAGTAATCTTTTAAATCCTTTTCCGATACAACAGTATCTACAGATTGCTGTACTAATTTATCCAAATAAGCCTTAATCAATAAATCATCCTTAAACTGCTTAACCAATTGGTCAATTTCTTCTACCTTATCATCAGATAAATTAAACTGAGCTGCATCAATCAACAACATTTTAGTAGCCCATTTATCAATATAGCGCTCCGCAATACTTGCACTATCCTTACTACTTACACCACTTGGCACATTATTCAAAATCTCATCTCGATCTAAATAAGTAGAATTAACCCTTGCTACAGCACCATCTTTTCCTGTTCCTCCTGCTCCTTTAGTACAAGAAGTAAAAGCAATAAAAACAAATAAACCAATAGCCAAAATTTGTGTCATTGGTTTTGTAGTCCAATTATACTTAACCATATTCTTCTCTATATATCTTTCAAAAATACTTATTTAAAATAAGTTATAGATAAAATTGTAATTGATATGAAATAATGAGGTTCTAAAAAATTATTTTTTAACGATATTTCAAAAACAATAATACAAATACTTTGTTTAAAATAAACCATATATTAACTTAGTATTGGCATTCTTATGTAGATTATATTCTTCTAAAAAAGATTGTTATAATTTTTTCATACCTCATTGAAAGCATCATAAATCTTCTGTACCTTTACATACAAACCGTTTACAACAATTTAAGTAACAACTCAAACAAAAATTTCATATCCCTTTAAGGGAATTTATTTACTCTTCATTTTCGACATATCGCTATTTTATTACAATCAATTAAACAGCGAATTTCGTTTTAATATTGGTTTAAGTGAGTCCATTCTCAATCCATTCTGACTCCATAACAAGTCCATTATAACAACTCAATCAATGGAGTAACTATAGACTACAAATTTTATTTTTATCCTCTAAAACAAAATAATCTTGCAGCAATACAACACACAGCATAAACCAAAATGCTGAAATTGCCTGATATTACAACCTAATTCTGCCTTATTTTCTCTCTATCTATTAAATATTTCCCTTTTAACAAGTTTAAAGGTACTTCATTAAACTGTTTCTCACCAACAGGATATATGGCATCGTATAAATTAGAAAAACAGATGTATACAAATAAGATAAATCACAATATTATAAAACAACATCCAGTAGATTAACTCTCAAACTATAGGATATAACGACTTTTAAAACACTACAATATCGTATTCTAAATAATTAAATAAGAGTAAAAGTGTGATTACAAATAAATAAAAGACTACGTTTCTCTAAAAATATACCTACTTTTGCAGTCTAAAATTTTCAATGATGAGCTTTTTAAAGGAAATTGAACGCAGACGTACATTTGGTGTAATTGCTCACCCGGATGCTGGTAAAACAACATTAACAGAGAAACTATTGCTTTTTGGAGGTGCAATTCAAGAAGCAGGAGCTGTAAAAAATAATAAAATAAAGAAAGGTGCTACTTCCGATTTTATGGAGATCGAGCGTCAACGTGGTATTTCGGTTGCAACATCTGTTCTTGCATTTAACTATAAAGACAAAAAAATCAATATTCTTGATACTCCTGGTCACAAGGATTTTGCTGAAGATACATTTAGAACTTTAACTGCTGTAGATAGTGTAATTGTTGTAATTGACGTTGCTAAAGGGGTTGAGGAACAAACAGAGAAATTGGTAGAAGTTTGTAGAATGAGAAACATTCCAATGATTGTTTTTATCAACAAACTTGACCGTGAAGGACGTGATGCTTTTGAATTAATGGATGAAGTGGAACAAAAACTTCATTTAAAAGTGACTCCTTTAAGTTTCCCTATTGGAATGGGATATGATTTTAAAGGAATCTATAACATTTGGGAAAAAAACATTAATCTTTTTAGTGAAGATAGTCGAAAAAATATTGAGGAGACAATTAATATCTCTGATTTAGCTTCTCCTGAATTAGACAAATTAGTAGGTGAAAAATCTGCTAATACTCTAAGAGACGAATTAGAAATTATTGAAGGTATTTATCCAGAGTTTGACAGAGAAGAATACATTAACGGGCATTTACAACCTGTATTTTTCGGATCTGCCTTAAACAACTTTGGGGTACGTGAGTTGTTGGACTGTTTTATTCAAATAGCACCCTCTCCAAGAGCAAAAGAAGCCGATACAAGAATAGTAGATCCAAAAGAAAATACATTTTCTGGTTTTGTATTTAAGATACATGCGAATATGGATCCTAAACATAGAGATCGCTTAGCTTTCATCAAAATTGTATCAGGAACTTTTGAAAGAAATACTCCTTATCTACACGTTCGCCATGGAAAAAAATTAAAATTCTCAAGTCCAAATGCCTTCTTTGCTGAGAAAAAAGAAATTGTAGATATTTCGTATGCTGGAGATATTGTGGGACTACATGATACAGGTAACTTTAAAATTGGAGATACCTTGACAGAAGGAGAAATTATAAACTTCACAGGAATACCTAATTTCTCTCCAGAGCACTTCCGTTATATTAATAATGCTGATCCTTTAAAATCGAAGCAATTAGAAAAAGGTATTGACCAGTTAATGGATGAAGGTGTTGCACAGTTGTTTACTCTTGAGATGAACGGCCGTAAAGTAATAGGAACTGTAGGAGCATTACAGTATGAAGTTATTCAGTATCGTTTAGAACATGAATATGGTGCAAAGTGTACTTATGAAAACTTCCCTGCTTACAAAGCATGTTGGGTACGTCCTGATGATCCTAAAAATGAAGAATTTAAAGAATTTAAACGTGTTAAGCAAAAATTCTTAGCACATGATAAATCAGGACAATTAGTGTTCTTGGCTGATAGTGAATTCTCTATTCAAATGACACAAAGTAAATATCCTTCAGTAAAATTGGTATTTACATCAGAAGATATAAAATAGCCTAAATCTATCTATATTGTAAAATCGCTTAAGACATTTTCTTAAGCGATTTTTTTATAGCTAATTGTTTACTCTTGATACTTATACCTTTTTAAAAACAACTATAGCATTATGTCCTCCAAAACCAAATGAATTACTCATGGCTACATTTACTTTTTTTTGTATTGCTTGATTTTGAACAATGTGCATTTCTTTAGGAATATGAGGATCTAAATTATTGATATTAATTGTTGGCGGAATCACATCATCTGTTATTGCTTTTATAGAAATTATTGCTTCTATAGCACCAGCACCTCCCAATAAATGCCCTGTCATTGACTTCGTAGCACTTATAGACAAATTACTTAAGTTGTCGCCAAAAACTGTTTGTATTGCTTTTATTTCGCATAAATCCCCTACTGGAGTAGAAGTAGCATGAGGGTTTAAATAATCGACTTGAGCAGGTAACAATTGTGCTTCTTCTAAAGCCAACCTCATTCCATAAGACGCACCTTCGCCCTCTGGTAAAGGAGACGTAATATGATAAGCATCGGATGTCATTGCAGCTCCTACTATCTCACAATATATCTTAGCTCCTCTTTTTTTAGCAGACTCATACTCCTCTAAAACCAAAGCTCCTCCTCCTTCTCCAATTACAAAGCCATCTCTATTGATATCATAAGGACGAGAAGCTTCTTTATAATTTTCATTATTTGTAGACATTGCTTTCATTGCATTAAAACCTCCAATAGATGTTTCTAAAATTGGAGCTTCTGATCCACCTGCTACAATTGCCTTGGCCTTACCTAAACGAATATAATTAAAAGCATCCATTATAACTGTATTGGAAGTGGCACAGGCAGATACAGCACAATAATTGATGCCCATAAATCCATGTTTAATAGCAATCATTCCACTGGCTATATTAGGAATCATCTTAGGTACTAAGAAAGGGTTAAAACGTGGAGTATAGTCATTTTTTACATACTCTTTTACTTCATTTTCAAAAGTTGTTAAGCCACCTTGTCCTGTTCCCCAAATCACACCTATCTCAAAAGGAGAATAAACATTAACTGAAATCCCCGCATCTTCTATCGCCATAGTTGCACTATACAAACTATATTGAGTAAACAAATCACTTCGTTTTATTTCAGCGCTATCCAAATACAACTTAGGATCAAAATCCTGAACTTCACAAGCAAATTTTGTTTTAAACAAAGTTGTATCAAACTTTGTAATAGGAATCGCCCCACTTTTTCCTGCAACAATATTGTTCCAAAAACAATCTACATTATTCCCTAAAGGAGCTATTACTCCTAATCCTGTTACTACTACTCTTTTCATATTTCTCTCTTTAATATCTACCTACTACTAAGTAGGTATAATGGATAAAAAAATTTTATATCTCTAATACTCCGTTTTGAATAATCTTGTATGTATCACCTCCTAAAACATTATCTAACAACAAAGAAGCTAATAAAGAAGACTGTACCAAGTATGCTTTCGTTTTGGGATCACTTGTGTATGAAAACACTTTTTGTTCTTTCCCTTCTCTTAATAATTCTGTCAAATAATCCAGAATGACTGTACCCATTTTTTTTAATTCCTTAAGCATTTCTGGAGACAAGGTATCTGTAGAAGAAGATAAAGCTCCCATCAAACATAACCAATGCTTTTTATTAGATTTATCATGCATGGTTACAAACTTCTTAAACTGCTTATCTAAAGTTAGTTTTCTCCAAGAGTCTGTTACAATCTTAAATTGTTCAATAGTTTCTTTTATCACTTCTACTCCTAAATCAGATTTTGTTGGAAAATGATAATGTATTGATGCATTTTTAATATTAAGTCTTGTTGAAATATCTGAATAACTAAAAGCATTATATCCTTTTGTTCTAATTAATTCATCAGCAATACTTACTATTTCATTTCTGGTATCTTTCATAGAGCAAATATACGTTTTTTTTCTACCTACTACTTAGTAGGTAGAAAAAATATACAAAACACTACTAAACAAGTAAAACACGATAAACTCTGCTTTTATTTTTAATAATAAAAGCCTTAAGTGAATCACTTAAGGCTTTTATACTTTTAGATTTCCGTCCTTACTTCAATCTACAGAATCAAACTACGATTCTCTTTTTCATGTATTGTAAAAAAATGATTAGTTAGTCAATTTCTATATAATTTGTTTATCCCTCTTACTTGGTTCTTTTTATAGCAAACTTATTTTAATGCTAAAAAAGGATACCTATTTACGTAATAAAAGAGGCAATTAACCACTTATTTCCTATGTTCTCATAACAACTTACTCAAATTTACAGATTTTAAAACAATTAAACAAATTAAACACAACAAAAAAACATATTAAATAAATTAAACACATTCATTTCGCTAAACAAAAAAACAATATGTAAATAAATGTCATTTTTAAGAAATAATTTCAAAAAGAGTATCTACTACAAAAACAAGCTGTAATTCACTATTTTTTCTTAGATACAACTACACTATTCCACACAATAGATATACCCTATTAATAAAAAAAGAGGCTATATTATCTAAATAATACAGCCTCCACTATTATAAAATGAAATAAGAATTACATTCTTTTCATTTGTTCTTTCATCATTTTCACTTGATCTTTAAGCATTCCTTGCTTATCCAATTTTTGTGCTTCTCCCAACAACTTAGTTGCTTCTATTTTTCGACGTTTAGTCATTGCAATACCTGCTAATTGTAATTTAGCCATTGCTAAATCTTGATCCATACTTAAACCAAGTTCAATTGCTTTCTTCATATACTTTTCAGAAGCATTCAAATTAGTTTGAGATGTCATAATCCCAAGCAAGTAATTGTAATATCCGTTCTGTTTTCTAACTAATGCTGTTTCAGGATTTTTAATTTTGTCTAACCATTTTTTTGCTCCTTCAAAATCTTGTTTTCTCAATTTAAAGAACGCTAAAATAATAAACTCATTTTTGAAGTATAACAAAATAACGATAGCTATTAGAAATAACATAAAAATACCGTTACCAATATTCCCTTCTACAAATTGCCAAACTGATACAGCGAACAAAAGTCCAGCAATAACTAATTTTATATATCTATGAAACATTAAAAAATATTTATTTTACATTTATTGAAGGTCAAAGGTAGAAAAAATCTTAAGATAATAAAAGACTATAAACTTAAGCTTTGTTAATACCAATTATCCCCTAAACATTAATCATTATAGGTTAACTATATAAGATGCATCAATAGCTTTAAAATCTTTTACAACATAATCTGCCAAATCATAGGCTTGCATTTTAGAATTGGCACTCTGATAACCTATTACTCTAATACCTGCAGCTTTTGCAGCTAAAATACCATTAGTACTATCTTCAATAATAATAGATTCGTCTTTTGAATGGGTTGCTAATTCAGATGCTTTCAAAAAAACAGCAGGATCTGGTTTTGATTTTGGAAAATCTTCTCCGCTAACTAAGTGTTTAAAATAAGGATATAATTCAAAGCGCGTAAACACTTTTTCAATTGTACTTTTAGACGCAGAAGATCCTAATAACAATTCTACTCCGTTGTTATGAAGACCAATAATTAAATCTCGTACCCCTTCAATTAAATCCAAGTCCGGCTTTGAATCAAAAGCGTCATTAAAAAGAAATCTTTTGCGGTGAACTAAATCCAAAACATTTCCTTCAAAACCATAAATCTCTTGCAATTTTTGGTATGTATTTTTAGTTGAAAAACCAGTAAACGAAGTATATAATTCTTCTGGTACTTCAATCCCTAACTCTTTAAAATGTGTGTGATAAGCATAACGATGAACAGGTTCTGTATCAACAATTACCCCATCCATATCAAAAATGACAGTTTTTACCATTGTGTTTTTTTTTTGCAAAAATAAAAGATATAACAGACTTTAACCTTCAATAGTTGATTAAAAAAACTCTTTTGTTTACTTTCGCTTTGATCAACTAAACCATATCTAACAATTGATAGACGAAAAAGAACTTATTCGAAGACTAAAACAAGAAAGTGAAAAACAAAATGCTTTCAAAGATTTAGTGTTTTTATATCAAAAACGTCTATACATACATATTCGTACTCTTGTTTTATCACATGATGACACCAATGATATACTTCAAGAAACTTTTATAAAAGTTTTTCAAAACATTCATAAATTTAAAGAGGAAAGCAAATTGTTTTCTTGGATGTATCGTATTGCCACTAATCAAGCTCTTGATTTTTTAAAACAAAAAAAGAAAAACTTACAATTATCTGATACTGACTTTCAAGATAACTTAGTGCAACAATTAGAAGCTGACGCATTATTTGATGGAGATGAAGCTGAGCTTTTACTACATAAGGCCATCGCTTCTTTACCAGAAAAACAACAACTTATTTTCAAAATGAAGTACTTAGAAGAATTAGATTATCAAACTATTTCTGAAATTCTACATACCTCTATTGGAGCCTTAAAAGCCTCATATCATCATGCATCAAAAAAAATAGAAGAGTTTATAACACAACATTAAACCTTTTCAAAAAAAAACAGTCTAACAACAAGAGAGCTTCCAAAATGAAACATTCAACAATAAAAAATAGTAAACGTATCAAAGCATTTAAAATTCCAGAAGGGTATTTTGAAGAACTTGACATTGCCTTACAAAAAAAAATATCCCCTCCTAAAAGTACTCCTACAATTAGAAAAATAAATCAAAAATGGTACTACGGAGCAGTTGCTGCAATTGCTTTACTACTTTCTCTTCCCTTATTAAATAGAAACAATACAGTAGAAAATTCAACCTTAACGAAAGAAGACATAGAGAGTTACTTGGAATACAATTCTACTTATGGAGTTACTTCTGATATTATAAACACCTTAGATAAAGAAGACTTTAAAGAAATGGAAACAAGTATTCCTTTAAAAGATAAAGACGTTGACGAATATGTGTTAAGTCACATCGATTTAGAATATTACTTTGATAATTAAATAGTTATGAAAAACATCTTATATACCTTATTGTTTGGTTTATTAAGTACTTTAAACTGGGCACAAAGCAAAGAGTCTCATGATCAAATACGCTCTTTAAAAATAGCACATATTTCTGCAGCATTAAACTTAACAAATGAGGAGTCAGAAAAGTTTTGGCCAATATTTAATGCTTACGACAGTAAAATGAGTAGTTTAAGACATAATCCTATTGTTAAGTACATTAAATACACGGATATTGATAATATCTCTCAAATGAATGAGAAAGAAGCTAATTCTAAGCTTCAAGAACTAATTGACTATGAAGAAGAGTATTTTTCTACACGTCAAAAATTCATTCAAGATGTTAAAAAAATACTTAATAATAAGAAAATTATCTTACTCAAGAAAGCAGAGGATGATTTTAATAGAAACTTATTAAAGAAATACAAAGAGAAGAAATAATACACAACAATTGCATAACCTAAAAATAACATAAACCTACATTTTAAAGCCTACAAATACGTATATTTGTGGGCTTTTTTAATTATCGATAATATGAGATTACACAGAAACTTAGTTTTTACCGTTATAGATTCTTTAATGGCTATATTCAATGAAGGAGAATATGCTGATAAAGTTGTTGCAAGAGCCCTTAAAAAGGACAAGAGATGGGGAAGTCACGATAGAAAATTCGTTGCTGAAACTATATATGAAATTGTACGTTGGAAAAGACTGTATGTAGAAATTGCAGAGGTGAAAGAACCTTTTACAAGAGACGATATTTGGCGTGTTTTTGCTGTATGGGCTGTTCTACGTGGATACAAACTACCTGATTGGAAATACTTTGAAAGTACTCCAGTAAGACGTATAAAAGGTAGATTTGATGAATTAATCAAAATTAGAAAATATAGAGAATCTATTCCAGATTGGATGGATGAATTAGGAGTACAAGAGTTAGGGGAAAAGCTATGGACTGACGAACTTGCTGCTCAAAACCAACAAGCACAAGTTATTTTACGTGTAAATCGCTTGAAAACAACACGTGAAAAATTATATGGAATCCTAATGGATTTAGATATTGAAACAATCAAACCAGAAGGTTACCCAGATGCATTAGTACTAAAAGAAAGAGCCAATGTATTTTTGACAGATGCTTTTAAAGAAGGATTATTTGAAGTACAAGATGGATCATCTCAATTAGTAGCCGCTTTATTAGATGTTAAGCCAGGAATGAGAGTTGTAGATACTTGTGCGGGTGCAGGAGGGAAAACGCTACACATTGCTTCTTTAATGGAAAACAAAGGACAAATCATTGCAATGGATTTGTATGAAAGCAAACAAAAGCAATTAAAAATAAGAGCGAAAAGAAATGGCGCTTTTAATATTGAATATAGAATAATT
Organism: Flavobacteriaceae bacterium; assembly: GCA_031277535.1. Taxonomy (GTDB): domain Bacteria; phylum Bacteroidota; class Bacteroidia; order Flavobacteriales; family Flavobacteriaceae; genus Flavobacterium. Next base: position 140,074 of record JAITMD010000003.1, on the reverse strand, counting down.
GAAGGTACAAAAACCATCAAAAAGCTACACGACAAAGCAGATCGCTTACTAATCGATGCTCCTTGTAGTGGAATTGGTGTATTAAAAAGAAATCCTGACAGTAAATGGAAACTTCAACCTGAATTTGTTGAGGAAATTAAGAATACACAAAAACAAATTTTACAAGATTACTCTAAAATCTTAAAAAAAGGAGGTAAAATGGTTTATGCTACTTGCTCTATTTTACCATCTGAAAATGAAAAACAAATAGAATACTTCTTACAATCAGAAGCTGGTAAGGACTTCAAACTTATTGAAGACCACAAAATCTTAGCCCACCAGTCTGGTTTTGATGGATTCTATATGGCACTTTTAGAAAAAATTTAAAACACAGAATACAAACAAAGCACTTACACAAAATGAAAAAAACTTTTTACGCAATTGTTGCCTGCTCTTTTTTAATAGCAGCAGGATGCTCACGTGATTATGTTCCGTCTATTGACGACATTAAAACACCTGAAAAACCAACAAAACCAACTGATCCAACTGGACCTACAAACCCAACTGATCCGACTGGACCTACAGAACCAACAAATCCTGGAGAAGTAAAACCGGGTAAAACATTGGCTTTCCCTGGTGCAGATTTTGAAAATTGGGACACTTTTTTAGGCACTTTACAAGACTATCAAGGTACTAAGATTAAAGACTATGCTACTCAAGCTATAGGCCAAGGATGGGAAAATAAAAATGGATTAAAACTTGTTGGTACTCCTACTGGGAATGACTATGTTTTTACTGTTGAAAATGTAAAAAATATTCCTGTTGGAGCTGCACAATTATCTTTCTTAGTAAAAGGTACAGCTGACAAAACTTTAGTACCATTAATCTACAAAGGTGATGGTAAATCTTACTATGCATATAATGTTGGTGACTTATCTACAAGCAAAACTATTGTAGCTGATACAAAACCACAAACGTCAGATGCGAATAGTACAACTCCGAATTACACAGGAAAGATAGATACTAAAGGACAATGGGTAAAAGTTGTATTAGATTTAAAATCGGCTACAGCTGGATATAACACAGGGGCTACAGGAAAAACTTTTTCTTTAAAAGTTGGAAAAGACGCGGCTTATAACTTAATTGTTGATGAGATTCGTTTTGAAGATGGTAACGGAAACCCTACAGGGCCTACTGATCCAACAGGACCTACTACCCCAACAGATCCAACAGGACCTACTAATCCTGGTGATTTTAACATTCCAGCAAATCAAAAAGCTTATTACACAGGTGTTAATTTAAAACTAACTGGTATTGCCTTAAAAGAAGAATTAGCTGATTTAGTTACTAAAACACATAAAAGAATTTTAAATTACTCTCAGGTACAACAAGCAATTATCATAACTGATGCTGCAGATAATAACAATCTATACGCTATTTATGGAACTAAAGGTACAACTTCAGGAAAATACGCTTATACTATAGGAAAAAGTAAAGATGGATCAAGTGGAGACAATGTTTGGAATAGAGAGCATGTTTTTGCTAAATCATTAGGAGATGGTAACCTTGGTACCTCAGGTCCAGGTGCTGATGGTCATCATTTAAGAGCTTCTGTAGCAAGTTTAAATAGTGATAGAGGAAATCTTTTATTCTCTTCTGGCTCAGGAATGGTTGCTAAGAAAAGTGGCAGTGGTTGGTATCCTGGTGACGAATGGAAAGGTGATGTAGCTCGTATGATGATGTATATGTATTTACGTTATAATAAACAATGTTACCCAACAAGAGTAGCTATTGGTTCTACAAATAATGTAGATAGTAATATGGTTAATTTATTATTAGAATGGAATGCTCAAGATCCTGTTTCTGAAGTTGAAAGACAAAGAAATGAGTACTTAGGTAATGCAAGCAACCAATATGGTCAAGGAAACCGTAATCCATTTATTGACAATCCATATTTAGCAACTCAAATTTGGGGTGGTCCAGTGGCTACAAACCTTTGGAAATAATAGCTAAATAAAAACATACTATATAAATAAGCAGGTACTTTTAAGTAGTACCTGTTTTTTTATGACCTTATACTACACTTACAAAACATGAAAAAACATACTATACTGCTAACTGCTATGTTAGCGCTACTCTTTGCTATTGGCTGTACTTCTGATTCTGTCTCTGAATTACCAACTAATCCAGAGAAACCAACAGAACCAACTAATCCAGAAAAACCTACTGAACCAGGAAAACCAACCGAACCTACTGATCCTGGTAATCCTAATGGAGTTGATTATAAAATCCCTACAGACCAAGTTGCCTACTACAAGGCAATAGATTTTAAAAAAGAAGGTATGGCTTTGAAAAAGGACTTAGCAACTTTAATCAAAGTAAAAAAAGACATTGGTTATTCGGCTAATCTAAACGCTATCGCAGTAACCGATAAAGCTCCTGATGGCAAACTATATATGATATATGGCACAAAAGGTACAACCAGTGGAAACCATACATATACTTCGAATGGTGGTTGGAATAGAGAACATGTTTTTGCTCAATCACAAGGAAATCCGGCATTAGGAAGAAGTAAAGGCCCTGGCTCTGATGCTCATCACCTACGTCCTGCAATCATTAAACACAATAGTGATCGAGGACATTTACATTTTATCGAAGGCTCTGGTATAGCGCGTAAATTAGGTGATGGGTGGTATCCTGGAGATGAGTGGAAAGGAGATGTTGCGCGTATGATGATGTATATGTATCTTGTTTATGACCAACAATGTGATGCTACAAGAATAGCAATTAGTAAATCTATACCAAACGATGCAGGAATGGTTGAATTATTTCTAAAATGGAATGCTGAAGATCCTGTATCTGATGTAGAAATACAAAGAAATAATTATCATGGTGACTCAAAAAATAAATATGCACAAGGAAATCGAAATCCATTTATTGACAATCCTCATATAGCAACAAAAATATGGGGTGGTCAAGTTGCTCCAAATCTTTGGAAATAATAATATTAACCTTAGAGGTATCTTGTACAAGATACCTCTTTTTTTTGTACCTTAGTGACAATAACTTACATCAAAAAAAAAACATGAAAAAGTATGTGATATTATTAGCTACAGCTTGCTTATTACTAACAACAAGTTGTTCATCTGATTCGGCAATTTCTTTTCCTATTGAAAAACCGGATCCTAAACCAAATCCAGATCCCAAGCCTGACCCAGATCCTAAACCTGACCCTGACCCAAAACCAGATGGAAATTATGTTCTACCAGCTGATCAAAAAGAATATTATAAAACAATAGACTTTAAAAAATCTGGTATGGAATTAAAAGCTCAATTAATAACACTTTTAAAAACTACACATAACAGGACATTAAAATATAGTCCTGAAGTATGGGAAGCAATTAAAGCAACAGATTATGTTCCTGTTGCTTCTGGTAATCCAACAGAAGTTTACTTAATTTATGGACACAGAAGTCAAGGAAATTCCTCTAGTGAAAAAGCTTATACAAGAGCTATATCTAAACAAAATGCAGGAGGATCAGCAACAGACACATGGAACAGAGAACATGTTTACACACAAAATGCAGGAGGTTTTGATACCCAACCTGGTACTGGTACTGATGTACATAATTTACGTTCTTCAGATGTTAGTTGGAATGGAAAAAGAGGGAGTTTAAAATTTGCCACAGGAACAGGTGATTCTGGTCCCGTTAGTGGTGGATGGTATCCTGGAGATGAATGGAAAGGTGATGTAGCTCGTATGATGATGTATATGTACCTTCGCTATGAAACTCAATGTCTACCTTCTAAAAATGCAATAGGTAGTACTGTTAATACACCCGATGGAATGCTTGATACCCTATTACAATGGAATGTTGATGATCCTGTTTCAGACATAGAAATAAGACGCAATAATTATCATGGAAATAGCAAAAACCAATTTGCTCAAGGAAACAGAAATCCCTTTATAGATAATCCAGAATTAGCAACAAAAATATGGGGAGGTAAAGCAGCTGAAAATCGCTGGAAAAAATAAAAGTATCTTGCTATAAATCTTCACAAAAGAGTCTTTCTGTAGAAAGGCTCTTTTCTTTTTATTTTAATACCAATATATTTGCCTCCTAAAAAACACTACACAATGAATAAAAAATATTGGATTGCAATATTTGTGCTAATTGCTTTAGGTCTTAAATATTTCCAAGATAGAAAAGTAACTACATCCACTCCTACTGAAACAAACATTGTATCTAACGAAAAGAAACAAACGCAAAAGAAATCACAATCTAAGATAAAACAAGATACAGCAAACGAATTACCAAATTTATCAACTAAACCTACTACAACAAATTCATATACTGCTAATCCAGGAAACTTCTCTATTCCCAAAAAATATCAAAACTACTATGAAACCATTGACTTCTCTCAAGAAGGCATAGCATTAAAAGAACAACTTGCTACACTCATTACAGAAACACATACCCCTGTTTCCTATACCCCTGGTATTTGGGAAGCTTGTAAAATAACAGACGAAGATCCACAAAATACAGAAAATGTTTTATTAATCTACGGATGGCCAGATAAAGATGCTAAACAGAATAAACACAAACGTTCTATGCTTAAAGAAGATACAAACAATAAAACAGATAATTCAAGAGATCAACATTGGGAAAGAGAGCATGTGTTCGCAAAATCCTTAGCTGTTTTTAAGCCTTTTAAACAAAAAGCATTGGAAGCTATTACTTCTACCAATTACAAGCCTTTAAAGTTAGAAGAAATTGCTGGACATGATGCTCATAACTTAAGAGCTATCAATGGATCTTGGAACAGTACAAGAGGAAACAGAAAATTTGTTGATGGAAAAGGAAATTCAAAAGCCATAGGAAAAGAATATTGGTATCCAGGTGATGAGTGGAAAGGAGACGTAGCTCGCATGATGATGTATATGCATATTCGATATGAAACAAATAATCAATACACTAAAGCTACTAAGGTTGGAATGCCTATTGATAAAGACAATGGTATTTTATCTGATGAGATGATTGATTTATTTTTAAAGTGGAATGTTGAAGATCCAGTATCTGCAATAGAACGAAAACGAAATGACTATCACGGCGATAAAAACAATAAATACGCTCAGGGCAACCGAAATCCTTTTATCGATAATCCTTATCTTGCAACTCAAATTTGGGGTGGTCCTATAGCAGAGAACAAATGGAAAATAAAAGATATTTCATCTTCTAAAAAATAAACTCTTCATCATATTAAGATCTAATAGAAATACCTTAATTCATCTTAATATACTTATAAATTGAAGTAAACTTTTTATCAAGTTCTCTTACTATTTATTAACCTATCAAATAATAACTTATTATAGTATAAGTTTTCAATTACAACTAAATAAAATACCTTTGTTGTCCTTTTCAACTTAGCCATGGATTGGAGTATTAAAAAAACACAAAACAACAAAGCACTTACAATGAAAACAAAACATTTCCTATTTTTCATAGGACTTCTAGCACTTAACAGTAGTTGTACAAAAGAAGATACTGTTAATCTACCTACTACTCCAGGTACAGAAACACCTCTTCCTGACAAAGATTCTGTTGGTAATTCTGGAGAATTCTCAATTCCTAAAACATATGAAGTCTTTTACAAAGAAATAGACTTTTCTAAAGAAAAAATGGAATTAAAACAACAACTTGCTCTTTTAATAACGAAAACACATAAGCCATTATCTTACACTTCTGGCATTTGGGATGCCTGTAAAATAACTGACCAAGATCCAGACAACCCAAACAATGTTTTATTAATTTATGGCTGGCCGGATAAAGATGCAAAAGAAAACAGGCATAAAAGATCTATGCCTAAAGATCAAATGAATAATGTTTCGACTGGAGTAAGAGATCAAAAGTGGGAAAGAGAACATGTTTTTGCTAAGTCATTAGCTGTAAATAACTCATTAAAACAACTTGCCTTAGAAGCGAATGGATCTAAAGGCTATATCCCTCAAAAAATAGAAGAAATTGCAGGACATGATGCTCATAATTTACGTTCAATAAATGGATCATGGAATAGTACAAGAAACAATAGAAAATTTGTGGACGGAACGGGTAATTCAAAAACTATAGGAACAGAGTATTGGTATCCTGGAGATGAATGGAAAGGAGATGTTGCACGTATGATGATGTATATGCATATTCGCTATGAAAAAGAAAATGGTGGAGGTTATACTAAAGCAACTAAAGTAGGAATACCTATTAATGAAAAAACAGGAATTCTATCTGATGAAATGATTGATTTATTCTTAAAATGGAATGCAGAAGATCCTGTATCGTCAATTGAAATAAAAAGAAATGAGTACCATGGAGACAAAAATAATGTAAACGGACAAGGCAATCGAAATCCTTTTATTGATAATCCTTATTTAGCTACTAAAATATGGGGAGGACCTATAGCAGAGAACAAATGGGCTAAATAAAAATAGTAAGTATAGCATATTACAATTAAATATATCACACATATAAATAAATTATTATCACATGAAAAAGTATTATATCTCTTTATTATTGGGAATAATTATGCTTTCATTCAGTTGTAGCAAAGATGATACCAATACAAATACAATTATAAATCCTGATCCAAGTACTGAAGTACCTACTGAAGGAACACCTTTTGTAGATAACAACAACTATACTCCTACTAATAGTACTGAAATAAACTACTATCAAAAAATAGATTTTAATCTAAGAGGGCGAAAATTAAAAGCTGCTTTACATCAATTAGTGACAACTACTCATAAACAGCTAAACTATACTCCAGATATTTGGAATGCTTGTAAAATAACGGATGAAGATCCTGAAAACCCGAACAATGTTTTACTTATTTATGGATGGCCTGAAGGTCAAAGTACCCAAAGTATATACATGCGTACTATGGATAAAAACAAGAGAAATACAAGTGGTACAGATAATGCTAATCTACGTGATAAACTGTGGGAGAGAGAACACGTTTTTGCTAAGTCATTAGCTTATCCAAAACTTGTTACAGATAAATATAATGGTTATACTGAACTCGGGTTGATCGCGGGTACTGATGCACATAACTTACGTCCTATAAATGGAGAGTGGAACAATACAAGAAGTAATCTAAAATTTGTAGACGGAAAAGGAAACTCAGGAAAGAAAGGAAACTACTGGTATCCTGGTGATGAATGGAAAGGAGACGTTGCACGTATGATGATGTATATGTTTTTGCGATATGATCAACAATGCCGTCCAGACGCAGTTGGAGAAGGAAGAATTATATTTTTCGATAAAGGTGATCGAGATGGTATGATTGACTTATTCTTGAAATGGAATGAAGAAGATCCAGTATCGCCTATTGAAAAGAAACGAAATGATTATCATGGTAATACAAATAATCAATACGCACAAGGTAATAGAAATCCTTTTATAGACAACCCTTATTTAGCTAACCTTATTTGGGAAAATAGTAATGGTAAAATAAAAACAGCTGAAAACAAATGGACTAAAAAATAAAATAGAAATGGGAACGATTAATCGTTCCCATTTCTATTTTATTTCTTTTTCAAACATTAATTCTTTAACCTTCTCTTTGTCTTCTTTTTCCTTTTCTAAATCGAACATCGTTCCGAAAACTCTATCCCAAAAAGTATTACTCACACCAAATCCCATTTCTTCATCCTTATAATGATGTAAATGATGATTACGCCAAAGTGGTTTCATAAACTTAAACGGGGGAGTAAATGCATGGATAGCATAATGCATTGACGCATATAATAGATATCCTATAATAAAACCAGGATAAAAACCAAAAGTATATCTACCTAACAATAAATAATGTAATACAAACAATACACTCGCCAAAATTATACTTGGAACAGGAGGCATAAACAAACGTTGTCTATCACGTGGATAATGATGATGATTACCATGCATTATATAAGCAAAACGCTGTGCATTGGGTTTATCGCTAATCAAATGAAAAATATAACGATGAGCAATATATTCAAAAAAAGTCCAAAACAATATTCCTCCAAAAAATAAAAGAATAATGTTTTGAACTGTTAATTCATACTCTTTATACCCAAGGTATACAATATAAGATAAGGTTGGTATATACATCCCCCAAATTACTGTTGGATGTCCTTTTGTCAACATTTCTAAATAAGGATTCTTAAATAATGTAGCCTGACCCTTATTGTGAATTTTATCGAATTTCATACTATATTAACTTAATTAAAGCTAATATAAGTAATTTTTACCATCTAATTATTACACTACCCCAAGTAAATCCACTACCAAAAGCTGCTAATACTACTAAATCTCCTTCTTTAATCTTTCCTTCTTCCCATGCTTCTGTTAAAGCAATTGGCACCGATGCTGCTGTAGTATTACCGTATTTCTGGATATTATTGAATACCTGTTCATCCGTTAAAGCAAACTTTTGTTGAATAAACTGAGAAATTCTCAAATTTGCTTGATGCGGTATCAACATATCTATATCTGATACTTCTAACTTATTTGCTTCTAAACCTTCATTGATTACTTCGCTAAAACGAACTACTGCATTTTTAAAAACAAACTGTCCATTCATATGAGGGTAGTAAGATTCATCTTCTGGATTATTGTCTTTTAATATATCAGACACCCAACGTCCCCCCATTCCTGGAGCTATTAAAGCTAATTCTTCGGCATGTTCTCCTTGCGAATGAATATGAGTTGATAAAATACCTTTCGAATCATCTTCAGAACGAGTAAGTACTGCTGCTCCAGCACCATCACCAAAAATAACAGATACTCCCCTACCACGAGTAGTCATATCTAAACCTTTAGAATGAACTTCAGAACCAACTACAAGTACTGTTTTATACATACCTGTTTTGATATATTGATCTGCAATTGACATAGCATATATAAAGCCCGAACATTGTGCTCTAATATCTAATGCTGCCACATTATTTAAACCTAATTCTTTTTGTAAAAGTACACCTGGTCCTGGAAAATAAAAATCTGGGCTTAAAGTAGCAAAAACAACAAAATCAATATCCTTTGCCTCTACTCCTGCTCGTTGCATAGCAACTTTAGCTGCTTTAATTCCCATTCCTGAGGTTGTATCTTCAGGTAAAACAACATGTCTTCTTTCATGAATTCCTGTGCGTTCAATAATCCATTCATTATTTGTATCCATAACCTTTGACAAATCATCATTGGTTACTATATTTTCAGGTACATAATATCCTAATCCCGAAATCTTTGCTTTAAACATAGTCTTTCTTTTTAATATCTTATAACAAAAATACATCATTTACCAATTAATCAAAACTAAAAAAAATCCTAAAGCCTCTTAAGCTTCTGTTATTGCTCAAAAAATTAAACTATCTTGCTTCAAATTAACAAAACCTACAACGATGAAATTAGTTAAAACAACCTTGTTGTCCTTATTTTTGGTTACCGCTATGTATGCACAAGAGAACGTAAACTATCAAAAACCATCGCAAGAAATCTTGCAATTAGCAGACTTTGAAAGAGCTCCTTCTATCTCTATAGACAGTAAAATGGAGTATATGTTGTTAAGTTATAGAAGTACTTATAAAACATTAGACGATTTAAACCTTGAAGAAATGCGTTTGGGAGGTTTGCGTATTGATGCTAATACTAATATCTCAAGCACTGTAACTTACATTAATAATCTTAAGGTTAGAAAAATAAAAGATAAACAAGAAGTTCAAGTAAAAGGGTTACCTGCTAATCCACGAATCGCGAATTTATTGATGTCTCCAGATGAGAGTAAAATTGCTTTTACACATACAACTACATCTGGTGTAGAATTATGGGTTTTAGATATAGCAAGTGCACAAGCTACAAAATTAACTGATGCAAACCTGAATGCAAACTTAGGTTCTCCTATCACTTGGTATAGAGATAACTCTAAGATACTTGTTAAAATCATCCCAGCTAATAGATCAGCTTTAATCGATACAAAGAAAAATTTACCTACAGGTCCAATTGTTTCTGTAAGTGAAACAGGTACAGTATCCCAAAATAGAACATACCAAGATTTATTAAAGAACAAAACAGACGAAACTAATTTTGAGACATTAGTAACTTCTGAATTATATACAGTTGACTTAAAAGGAAACAAAAAACTTTTAAAAGAAAGTGGGATGTATGCAGGTGAGTCGTTCTCTCCTGATGGAAATTATCTTATGGTTACTACATTAGAGAAACCATTTTCATACATCGTCCCATTAAATCGTTTTCCAATGAAAACTGTTGTGTATGATAATAGTGGAAAATTGGTAAAAGAAGTAAATAATATTGCTTTAAACGAAACTATGCCAAAAGGTTTTATGGCTGTTCGCGAAGGTAAAAGAAGCATGGGATGGAGAAATGACGTTGCTTCTTCTATCTATTATGTAGAAGCTTTAGACAATGGAGATCCTGCTAAAAAGGTAGAATATAGAGACGAATTTTTTACTTGGGATGCTCCATTTAATGAGGCACCTAAATCTATTGTAAAACTAACACAACGTTTTTCAGGTATTACTTGGGGAAATGAGACAACAGCTATTATTGCCGATCAGTGGTATGATACAAGAAACTTCAGACAGTTTATCATCAACCCATCTAAATACAATGATGCACCTGTTAAAATAGAAGATAGAAACTCTCAGGATGTTTATAGTGACCCAGGAACTTTCGAAACAAAGAAAAACCAATACGGTAGATATGTTTTAGCGATGAATAATAATAATAATAATAAAGCGTATCTAATTGGTGATGGTTTTACTGCTAAAGGACAATTCCCTTTTATTGATGAGTTTGATTTGACTACTTTAAAAACAAAACGTTTATATCAATCAAAATACACCAACAAGAAAGAAACGATTCAATCAATTGAAGATTTAAAAAAAGGATTAGTTTTAGTATCTATTCAGTCTTCATCTGATTATCCTAATTACTACTTCAGAAATATCAACAAGAAAGATGACGTAAAAGCAATTACATCTTTTAAAAACCCTTTCGAATCTTTGAAAGGAGTTCACAAAGAAGTTATTAAATACAAAAGAGAAGATGGTCTTGAGCTATCAGGAACGTTATATCTACCTGCTGGCTATGATTTAAAAGCTAAAAAAGAAAAATTGCCTTTACTAATTTGGGCTTACCCAGCTGAATACAAAGACAAAAACAGTGCCGCACAAGTAACATCAAATCCTAATGAATTTACTTTCCCTTATTATGGTTCATTTGTATATTGGGTTACAAAAGGATATGCAGTATTGGATGATGCAGCCTTTCCAATTGTAGGTGAAGGTACAGAAGAACCAAATGACACTTATGTTCAACAATTAGTTGCCAATGGTAAAGCTGCTATTGATGCAGTAGATGCTTTAGGATACATTGACAGAACAAAAGTAGGAGTTGGAGGGCATTCTTATGGAGCATTTATGACTGCGAATTTATTAACACATTCTAATTTATTTGCCGTAGGAATTGCACGTAGTGGTGCTTATAATAGAACATTAACTCCTTTTGGATTCCAAACAGAACAAAGAAACTATTGGGAAGTTCCACAAGTATACAATACAATGTCTCCTTTTATGAATGCTGACAAAATGAAAACACCTATGTTATTAGTACACGGTGAAGCAGATAATAATCCTGGAACATTTACTTTACAAACAGAGCGTTACTTTCAAGCATTAAAAGGATTAGGAGCACCTGTTAGAATGGTCATTTTACCGAAAGAAAGTCATGGATATGTTGCTAAAGAAAATATCTTACACCTATTATGGGAACAAGATCAATTCTTAGAGAAACACTTAAAAAACAAAAAATAATATCTTGAAAAGCTCAGCAAATGCTGAGTTTTTTTTGTCGAAATATTCTGTATTTTTATACGATAAAGCTATTACAATGAAACATCTGTATTTCTTACTTTTATTTAGTTCTTACTTTTCGACTTTTAGTCAAACAAACTCTATTTATAAGGAATTCAATACTATAAAACCAGAAGTAAGAATTCCATTATTGGATACAAAAAGCAATTCTTCAAAATTTAATACAAAATCGATTGCCTTTTCAGAAATCCCTAATAGTATAGATTTTAAAGGTACTTTAATTGACGCCATCAAATGGAAAGACAAATTAGGTGACAACCTATTAGTACTTACTGTTAATGGTACACACTACACAAATAAAGAATTAGAAAACACTAAAACAGAATTGTATGTCTACCTATTCGTGAAAAGTGAAGGAGATATCCAATATAAAAAGTTATGGAGAATCTACGATTTTATTGATTGCTTTTATATAGTAGATTTTACAACTTACTTTCCTCGTCATTCCTTAAGTATCACAGATATTAATAATGACAATATTGCAGAGATTACTTTTCCTTATGTATTAATGTGTCGTGGAGATATTAGCGATGATACATTAAAGTTAGTAATGTACGAAAATACCACAAAATACATTTTAAGGGGAACTACAAGACTTTGTAAAGCTCCTAAAGAATATCAGAATGGAGGAAAATATACCAGTAGCGAAAACCTAAAAAATGCTCCATTATTCTTAGATTTTATGAACAAACGTTGGGAACAATTCAAATGTTTAGAACAAATAAAATATCCTTACGAATAAACAAAAAGAGGAATCTCATTTTCATGAAGATTCCTCTTTTTGTTTATGCATATTTCTTAATTGCTAATTTAACTATTGTTCCTGGTTCTACAGCAAACGGGTGATTAAAATAAACAGTTCTATTATTTTTAAATAAACTTTTCATCATAAAACCATCACCTTTAAAATATGATTCTTCAACAAAAACTTCTAACACACCTTTTTGTTTACTAATCATCAATTGATGAGGATAAAATAAAAGTACCTCATCTGCCTCTGTATCTGGCGCAAAATCTGACACATATAATTCATTGACTTCTCCAAATAGCGAAGCAACATACATATCTATAGGGACTTCGTACAATTCTTTTGTTTCGCCTGCATCTACAATATTCCCATCTTTCAACACTACTGTCTCGTCCGCAAAACTCAATGCGTCCAAACTATCGTGTGTAGCTACAATACAAGTGATTCCCTTTTCTTTCATATAAGAAAACAACTCTCTTCTCAACATACTCTTTCGAGTATAATCGATATGACTAAAAGGTTCGTCCAATAACAAAAGTTCTGGATCTTGTGCTAAAACACGTGCTAATGCAACACGTTGTTGTTGTCCTCCACTTAAATCTTTAACTTTTACGTCAGCAAAATTAGTCATGTCTACTAAGTGAAGTAACTCATCTATTCTATTTTGCTTTTTCTCCCAATTAATATTAGATAAGAACTTACCAACGTTTTCAGCAACTGTTGTGTAAGGCATCAAATCAAAATCTTGTGCGAGATAACGCATAGCATCAACTCCTGGTATTAAATTGTATGCAGGTCCCAAAACAGGTTCGTCATTCCAATATATTTCTCCTTCATTCAGATCGTACAATCCATAAATAAGTTTCAACAATGTACTTTTTCCGCACCCACTCTCTCCAAGTAATGCTACATGTTTTCCTTTTTCTATTACCAAATCCATTTCTTGAATAACAGATTTGTCATTTAAGTATCCAAATGATATATTCTTTACTACAAGCATCTTTTCTTATTAAACAGATACAAATATACTATATATGTTCTTAAGAGCATACCAATTTTTTGGCAACAAAAAAGTAAAAAGTACAACTAAGTATCAATCAAAAAAATAAGGCTAAGAATATTTCATCTTAACCTTACTTTTATATACTATTATTCTTTTTACTATTATTTTGATGCCAAATAACGCTCAGCATCTAATGCAGCTATACATCCTGATCCTGCAGCAGTGATTGCCTGTCTGTAATCTTTATCTTGTACATCTCCACAAGCAAATACACCTGCTACATTTGTTTTACTGGTTTTACATTCAGTAATTAAATAGCCTGTTTCATCCATTGTCAATTGCCCTTTGAAAATATCTGTATTAGGTTTATGCCCAATCGCTACAAAAAATCCTGTTGCAGGAATATCTTTTACTTCTCCAGAAGTTTTATCTTTTACTCGAATACCAGTTACTACATTTCCATCTCCTAATACTTCTTCTGTAGATGTATTCATTAAAATCTCAATATTAGCGGTATTACGTACACGCTCTTCCATAATTTTTGAAGCACGGAACTTATCACTACGTACAAGCATTGTCACTTTTTTACACAAATGAGATAAATAGTGTGCTTCTTCACAAGCAGAATCTCCCGCCCCAACAATTACTACTTCTTGATTTCTATAAAAGAACCCATCACATACTGCACAAGCAGATACACCACCACCTAAAGAAAGGTAATGCTGCTCTGATGGTAACCCTAAATACATTGCTGTAGCACCAGTCGAAATAATTATTGTATCAGCATGAATCTCAGTTGTTTCATTTATCCATACTTTCTTCACATCACCTTCTAATTCCGCTTTAGTTACCCAGCCATCGCGTACATCAGTTCCAAAACGTTGTGCTTGTGCTTGCAATTGCATCATCATCTCTGGTCCTGTTATTCCTTCCGGATATCCTGGAAAGTTTTCTACTTCATTTGTCGTTGTTAATTGTCCTCCTGGTTGCATTCCCTGATACATTACAGGATTCATATTAGCACGTGCAGCATATATAGCAGCTGTGTAACCTGCTGGTCCCGAACCTACAATTAAGCATTTTACTCTTTCTATAGTTGACATATTTCTTCTTTTATTTAGTTTCTAAACAAAAATAGTTTTTTAATACAATATGTCTAAATAAAAATCATTTAAAATATCAATCATAAAACAGTTATTATCTATCAAATTGAAAGATAAATTAAATCATTTGATATTTCTCTGTTTCATAAATAACTTTACTTTCCCTTCTTACTAATTACAAACTCTAATCTTTAGTAATCTACTTTATTTCATATTAACTACCATTCTCCTTACAGAACAATTAACTCATAATATCCTATTTCCAAAAATGCAACAATTACACACAAAGTGGTAGATTAATACTCTTTAAACAAACAATTGACAGCAAAAAATAATCTAACTAATTAATTGCATATTTTTTTTAAATATAAAACACTATATAACAACAACTTAATTTTAATATCAAAAAAAAGAATAATATTTTTAAAAGAATCGTTTGCAGACACAGAATATTATCCTATATTTGCACTCGCAATGACACAGTAAGTCAATCGGGGTGTAGCGTAGCCCGGTCATCGCGCCTGGTTTGGGACCAGGAGGTCGCAGGTTCGAATCCTGCCACCCCGACGAAAAGGAATCACTATTTAGTGGTTCCTTTTTTTGTATCTAACAATTCCTTTTATCTTGACTACTTACTTCAAATAAAGTAATTTTGGAACAACAAATACATCAAAAAATATGAGTGTAGCAGAATTACTAAAAAAGCGAAAAGAACAATTAGAGCAAAAAAATAAAGAAGAAGGTAGTGCCTATCTAAAGACATTTATTACCACCAAAAACGTCACAGTACTTCCTTCTGGTATCGCCTACCAAGTACACGTTTTAGGAACGGGTAATAAAGCAACCTTAGCAGACAAAGTCGAATGTCATTATCACGGAACAAATGTTAGTCGTCAAGTATTTGATAGTTCTATCGAACGTGGAAAACCTGCAATCTTTAATTTATCCAAATTAATTGCTGCTTACCAACAAGTTATTCCTCTATTACCTATGGGTACAAAATTCACAATGGTAACACCTCCAGAATACGCCTATAAAGATGAGCATATTAATAAAGAAATAGGTCCATATAGTACCTTAATTTTCGAAATCGAATTACTTTCTATACAATAACAAAACAATGCAGACTTCAAAAGATCCTCTTCATGGCAAAAAGTTAGTAGATATACTGGAAGAATTAGTAGATTACTATAATGGTTTCGAAGGGTTAGGCAATCAAATAAACATACGTTGCTTCACTCATGATCCAAACATCAATTCTTCATTAAAATTCTTAAGAAAAACTCCTTGGGCACGTGCCAAAGTTGAAAGCCTATATCTATTTGTACTACGTCAAAAAGCAAAGAAAAATATATCTTAAAGAAAAACCTTTAAGATATATATACTACTTATCGTTTCTAATTCTATCTTGGAATCAACTATTTATTTATCGTTTTTTGAGCACAAAAACACTATTAAATATCAGCTTTATAGCTTATCTTAAAAAATATACTTTTGGCAGATATAATTGAGAATTTTTACTTCTAACCTAAATTTTTAAAGCGTTTTTATACCTTATTCTATTTTTATCCCTTATCTCTTACAAAACCTGTATCTTTTCCCATTACACTAAAAGGATAATTCTCTATTCTGTCGTTAATAAGATGCTTATAGCCTAATTTTTTATTAGTATCTTTGAATATGTAAAACATAAATTACAACATAAGATGAAAAAAATTGCTTTAACTTTATTATTAGGTGCATTGACACTAACTTCATATGCACAAGACAAAACTTTAAAAATAGGTGCTAAAGGAGGTCTTAACATTTCAGATGCTATCAACGGAAGTGACACATCTACTTTAACGGGATTCCATTTTGGTGGAGTTGCTGAAATCTTCTTGGGAAGTAAATTTTCGATTCAACCAGAGATTTTATACTCTGCTCAAGGTTCAAAAAATAAACTTAGTCAAATTAAAGGTCAAGAAGATCTTAAAGATGTAAAAGCTAACTTTGATTACATCAACATTCCTGTAATGGCTAAAATCTATATTTTAGATGGGTTAAACCTACAAGTTGGTCCACAAGTCGGTTTCAACGTTAAATCTAAAATTGGAGGAGAAGATTTCAAAAGTTTAACTAATACTGTTGACTTCTCTGCTAACGTTGGGGCAGGATACGAAACACCTTTGGGTTTATTCTTTGACGCTCGTTACAATATAGGTTTAAATAAAGTAATGAAAAGTGCAGCAGATAATGATCCTATTACAAAAGATCTTGTAGATATGAAAAATGGAGTATTCCAATTTTCAGTAGGATTCAAATTCTAACATTTATAACCTTTCATAACACAAAAGAGCTATCCGTTGATAGCTCTTTTGTGTTATGAATAATCTATTTTTCTATAATTGTTCTAAAAGTCAAATTAATACGAGGTGTATGTACTTGCTTCGTTGGAGGCAATCGATGTAGCCAATTCTCTTGCGTTGTTCCCTTCATTACAAGTAAACTACCTGATTCTAATACAATATCAATTTTACCTCCTTGTTCTTTATGTTTAAAAGCAAATTTACGCGTTGCACCAAAACTTAAAGATGCAATAGCTCCATACTTTTTTAGATCTTTTTCTCCATCACTATGCCAAGCCATTCCTTCCTCTCCACTGTGATACAAATTAAGCAAACAAGAATTATATGTTTCTTGTGTCAATTCTTCTATTTTAGCTTTAATAGATAGTAATTCTGGTATCCATACCAAAGCTTGTTTCGTTATTTTCGAATAGGTATAACTAAATGCCTTATCTGCATACCAGGCTACTTTTCTCTTTGTTACAATCTTCTTCCCCATTATTATGGCTTCATCATTCCTCCATTCTATTTGATCAAATAATTGTTGATAAATAGCCATGCTTTTTTCTTTTGAAAAGACAATACCATAGTAATTTACTTCTCCATCAAAAGGTAAAATATTAGTATACACAGTATCTTGTTCTGAAAATAAATCCATCTTCCTTTTTTTATAAAAATACATTAAAACGATTACTTAAAAGAAAATACTATAAAGCAAAAAAAAGAGGGTTTACTACCCCTCTCTTCTACGTTGTCTTAAGCGTTCATTTTTAAGTCCACTTACTTTACTAACGCTATTATTTTTTTCTCTTTCAAAATTTCTTTTAGCCCTTGGTTCTTCTTTTCGACCTCTATCACTTCCAGTTGTTGAACGCCTTTTAATACTTTGTTGACTTTCTTCTGTTCCACCAAAACTTGCTTCCTCAGTCATTATTGATGGAGCTATCAAACGATTAAGCTCTTCTAATTCTATCTTCGATAACTCTCTATACTTTCCAACAGGCACATCCAATGCTATATTGATAATTCGAATACGCTTTAAAGCTACAACATCATAATCCAGATACTCACACATACGGCGTATTTGTCTATTCAAACCTTGCGTCAAAAAGATACGAAATACCGTTTTACTAATTTTCTCAACTCTACATTTCTTTGTAATTGTATCCAAAATAGGTACACCACTTCCCATACGTTGAATAAATCGATCTGTAATAGGTTTATTGACGGTTACAATATACTCTTTCTCATGATTATTCCTTTGACGTAATATCTTATTAACGATATCGCCATCGCTTGTCATAATGATCAATCCTTCACTATCTTTATCTAAACGCCCTACAGGAAAAATACGCTTAGGATAATTGATATAACTAACAATATTATCTCTTACATTTTCATTTGTAGTACACTCTATTCCTACAGGTTTATTAAATGCAAGATATACATGTTTTTCTTCGTTATTGTGAATCAACTCTCCATTTACTCGAATTTCATCAGCATCACTAACTTTTAATCCCATCTCAGGAACTATACCATTAACAGTAATGCGTCCTTCCTCTATCAAACGATCGGCAGCACGGCGCGAACAGTATCCTACTTCGGATAAATATTTATTTAAGCGAGTTTCGTTTTTTTCCATAAGGCAAAAGTAAGTATTTTAATCAAGGAATAAGAAGTACTTTTAGCAGAAGTATGCTACTTAATAAAATTTGATATTTCTTCGAAAACAGAAACATCTTGTAAAGAATGTCCTAACCCTACTGTTTTTATTATTTTAATATTCTTTTTAGCAGCTTTCTCATGATAAACCTCACATTCATCTATTCTAACATAATCATCATTTACATCATGTATAATCAATGCACTACACGGTATTGTATCAATAAAATTTTGACTGCTATAAGCAAGTAATGGCATTTCTATTAACTCTTCTAAATAACCATAAAAAGCCTTAGTCAACTTTCTGTTATACCCTAATAGCTTAATGTAATTCGTCGCTATAAGGTTAAATTGATCTAAACCAGCCATAAGAACAAGCTTTTTTATGTACAAAGGTTGCTGTTTACATACTTGATACAAAGTTGCGAAAGCTCCTAAAGAGTGTGCTACGACAACAGAAGGTTTATACTGATTCATACAAAATCCTATTAATCGAGAGTATTCAATAACACTTAAATTCTTTCCAGGACTTGCTCCTAATCCCATTGCATCAATACACAATAACCGGTAACTTCCTTTCAAATAAGTTATCAATTGTTCCCAACGGACTGAATTACTTTCCCATCCATGCACAAGAAAAACTAAAGGTAAATCTTGCTCCTCTTCATTCCACAAATAACCTTGAATATAATTACTATTATATGAAATCTGAACCTGATGAGTATTACTTAAAAAAGAAGGAATATCTCCAGTAAATTTACCTTTTCGTGGAGTCGAAAAAAGTAAATAAGCTATATCTACTGCCTTTCGCATCGAAAATAGCGACAATATATTAATAGCAAAACCAACAACTTTTTTCATAAAATAAGAAAAGCCCCTTAAACTAAGGGGCTCTATAAAGTATTATAATTTAGCAATAATTGCTTCAATTTTTTCTCTTTCTTCTTCAGCTAAAGCGCTATCTACTAAAATACGCCCACTGTGCTCATCTGTAATAATTTTCTTACGTGCAGCTATTTCTACTTGCGTTTGTGGTGGAATTGTAAAATATGATCCTCCAGAAGCTCCACGTTCAATAGAAACTACAGCTAATCCATTTCTAACCCCATTTCTAATTCTTGTGTAAGCTACTAATAAACGCTCTTCAATATCTTGTTTGAACTCTTCTGATTTTTCTAACAATAATTTCTCTTCACGTTCTGTTTCAGTCATAATACCATTTAACTCTGCTTCTTTATGAGTTAAATGTCCTTGTCTTGAAGACAATTTCTCTTCTGCATCAGCAATAGAAGATTTTTTGTATTCAATACTTGCTTTCATCTCACGAATATGTTTTTCAGCAAGTTCAATTTCCAACTGTTGGAATTCAATCTCTTTTTCTAAAGCATTGAATTCTCTATTATTTTTAACCTCGTTTTGTTGCTCAGTGTATTTTTTAATAGCATCTTTAAATTCATCAATAGAAACTTTCTTTTCTTTGATTCCTGCTTCGATACCATTCAAATCTACATGTAATTTTTCTAAGCGTGTATTTAGCCCAGCAACCTCATCTTTTAAGTCTTCAACTTCAAGAGGTAACTCTCCTCTCATACTTTTAATCTCGTCAATTCTTGAGTCAATCAATTGCAAGTCATATAATGCTCTTAACTTCTCTTCAACGGTTAATTCTTTTTTCTTTGTCATCTTTATAAGTAGTTAACTGGATTCGTATTTACAGTTGATAAAATAACTGCAAAAGTAGGCATTTTTTTTGAAAGAAACTCAACTATATAATTTTTTGTATATCTTTCACTTTCAAAATGTCCAATATCAGCCAAAACAATCTGACTTTCAGCTTGATAAAAGTCATGATATTTCAAATCAGAAGTTACATATACATCTGCTTTTTGTGCCAAAGCCTCTTTTATTGCAAAGCTCCCTGAGCCTCCTAATACTGCTACACGCTTAATCTTTCTATTTAATAAAGCACTATGTCTAATTCCTCCTGTACCAGTTTTTTCTTTTACCATTTGTAAAAAAGCTACTTCACTCATCTCTTCTTCTAATTCTCCAATCATTCCCATTCCTACATTCTGAAGTTTATTTTCAAGTGTATAAAGTTCATAAGCTTTCTCTTCATAATACGTCAAGGCAAATAAGGCACTTAGTACTCTTGACTGTAAATACTTTTCAAAAACAACTTCTATTTTTACCTCTTCAATCTCTTTGTATTCTAATGCATTTCCAATAACAGGATTACTTTTCTCATTTCCTCTAAAACTACCTTTCCCTTCAGATACAAAACTACATTGATTATAATTACCTATTGCTCCTGCACCAACCTTAAACAAAGCTTCTTTTATTTCAGTTGCGTTTTCTTTTGGTGCATAAGTAACCAACTTTTGTATATAACTTTCTTTAGGCAATAAAATACGAGGATTCTTTACCCCTAATACATTACAAAACACTTTATTTACTCCTTCTTGATGATTATCTAAAGCAGTGTGAATTGCGTATATGGCTATGTCGTTTTTAATTGCTTTGATAACAGCCCTTTCTACATAATTTTTCCCAGTAATCTTTTTCATTCCAGAAAAAACAATCGGATGAAAGCATACAATCATATTACATTCCTTTGCAATAGCCTCTTCTACAACAGTTTCTAATGCATCATGACAAACCAACATTCCCTTTATCTCACTATTATAATCCCCTACAAGTAATCCTACATTATCAAAATCCTCTGCATATCCTAAGGGAGCCAATTCTTCTAAAATTGGTATTATTTCTTTTAACTTCATTCTAAAACGTATCTATTGATTTGACTTTTATATTTTCTCAAAGATAAAAAATTTGGTAATTTCGTACTATGAATCTACTTCGAAAAATACTATTCCCTTTTGCTATACTATATGGTATAATAACCAGTATGCGAACCTATTTTTATCATATAGGAATCTTTAAGCGTACTTCTTTTACAATTCCCACTATTGTAGTTGGTAATTTAAGTGTAGGAGGAACAGGAAAAACACCTATGGTAGAATACCTCATCCGACTATTAAGCAACAAATATCAAATAGCTACTTTAAGCAGAGGGTACAAAAGAAAAAGTGAAGGCTTTATTCTTGCCAACTCCACTACAACTATGGAAGAGATAGGTGATGAACCTTTTCAATATCACAATAAGTTTTCTCAAATCAATGTTGCAGTAGACGCTAAACGCGTTAACGGGATACAACAAATACTAAAACAAAAACCAGCTACAGAAACTATTATTTTAGATGACGCCTTTCAGCATTTACCTGTATATGGAGGTTTAAATATATTGTTAACAACCTACAGCGAACCCTTCTATGAAGACTATATGTTACCAACAGGTAATTTGAGAGAAACAAGAAGTGGAGCTAAGCGTGCTTCTATTATTATTGTAACTAAATGTCCTAAAGATTTAAGTAAAAAGAATCAAGATTTAATAACTAAAAAGTTAAAATTAAAAGAAGGACAATTGTCTTTTTTTACGTATATTGAATTCAGTAAAATTGCATATTCAAAGTGTGCTTCAATAGAAGTAGAAAAGCTGAAAAATGAAGAATTTATCATGGTTGCGGGAATAGCCAAACCTGATACTTTTTTCCAACATTTAAAAAATGATAGTACAATTTGTTTAACATATGCTGACCATCATCATTTTTCTTCTTCAGATATTGAACTAATTTTGAATACTGCTATGCAGAAAAAGATTATTACAACAGAAAAGGATTATGTTCGATTAATGAACTTAATTCCAAAAGATAAATTATATTATTTACCAATTCAAACTTCTTTTATAAATGGACAAGAAGAGTTTGACAAAAAAATTCTAAACTATGTGGGATCAAGTACAAGAAACGGTTAAGTATTTAATTGACAGAACACAATTTAAACCAGAAATTGGTATTGTGTTAGGTTCAGGTTTAGGAAATTTAACTGCTGATATAACTATCGAGCACGAAATTCCTTATTCAGAAATTCCAAATTTCCCAGTATCAACTGTACAAGGACATAAGGGGGCTTTGATATTTGGTACTATTGGAAACAAGAAAGTTGTAGCTATGCAAGGGCGTTTCCATTATTACGAAGGATATGAAATGGCTAAAACAGTATTTCCAATTCGCGTAATGAAATACATGGGAGTAGATACATTAATTGTTTCGAATGCTTCTGGAGGTGTAAATCCTTCTTTCAGAGTTGGAGATATAATGATTATTACAGATCACATCAACGCTTTTCCAGATCATCCATTGAGAGGTCACAATGATGAACGTTTTGGACCTCGTTTTGTAAATATGAACGATGCCTATACTGGAACACTTATTAAAAAAGCACAAGAAATAGCTAAAGCTAAAAACTTTGATATTAAACAAGGAGTGTACTATGGATTACAAGGTCCTACTTTTGAGACCTTAGCGGAGTATAAAATGGTTCGTATCGTAGGTGCGGACTGTGTTGGAATGTCTACAGTACCAGAAGTAATTGTTGCTCGCCATATGGATATGAAAGTATTTGGTATTTCTGTAATTTCTGATATGGGTAACGAAGAAGGAATTGTAGAAGCTCATCACGAAGATGTACTTAGAGCTGTAGAAGCAGCAGAACCAATTGCTCGTGAATTAATCAACGAATTAATAAAAACAATGTAGTAAACTAAATTACATCTATATCTTTTAGAGGTACTTCTGTGCAGAAGTACCTCTTTTTTATTCTTTTTCAATGGATTGAGCAAACACATCTTAAAAGTAAAAATTTGCCACTAAGACAGATAACTCATTAAAAACAAAAAGAATTTGTACAGTTATAATCAAGATTATTAACTAAAAGAGTATAATTATATATAAATTAAGAAAAATCCTTATTAAATTGAGTTTCTTATGATAGGGTAATGATGCAATAGTGATAGTATAGTGCTCGGGTAAAAAATAGTCTTTATTATGCGACCACAAGCCGATCACTACCCGATCACCACCCGACCACCCACCATTTTTTTGAATAACAACCATAAAAAAAGAGTCATATGACATGACTCTATATATTTTGAACACTTAATTATCTAATCGATAATTTGCATCTTTTTCATAATAAATGTTGCGTTTTTATTCTGACATACTCCATCTCTAATCTTATAGTCGAAATGCAAATCATTTTGTTTAATCTCCACTTCAAAACACTTATTAATTAAAACATCAGGATAACTATTGGTTGTATTACACACTTCTAAGTCGTGAGTTGCAATGATGCCGAATGTTTTTTCTCTAATTAACTTTTGAATTACTCCAATTGTTCCACTCTGTTTATCATCTGAGTTTGTTCCCCTTAAAATCTCATCCAACAAAACAAAACAAGTTTGACTTTGTACTTTTTCAATAATCATTTTAAGACGCTTAACTTCTGCATAAAAATAAGATTCGCTATCCTCCAAAGAATCAGTCAAACGCATAGAAACAAACAAAGGAAGAGGAAAAAATGTTGCAGTAGTTGCACACACAGGAGCCCCCAGACCTGCCAATACCAGATTTACTCCTATTGTTCGCAAAAAGGTACTCTTACCAGACATATTAGATCCCGTAAGAATTACAAAACGTTGTTGTGTAAAATCTATATCATTACAGACCCTTTTGTTTGCGTTTAACAGGGGATGCCCCAAATTGATAAAACTCATTTGTTGTTCTGTACTCAATTGTGGAAAAACATATTGTGGGTTGTTATATGAAAAGTTGGCTATAGAATTCAATGCTTCAATTTCTCCAATCATATTGACAGTCAATTCTACTAAATGTGCCTTCTCTTTTTTCCAAACTAAGAACTTTCTTAATATATGTACATGGTACTGAACAAAACCATTAAAAACAATCATTACAAAAACATTGGCGATCGTTTCTAATTGTTCAAAATATTCAGAAAGAGATTTTAGTTCATTACTGGCATTAAAAGAATCTTTCTTCAATTCTTTTAAATAACCTAACATCTTCTCTGACTTAAAATCTTCTTTTTCTACTTTACTAATAATTGCACTATAACTATTAATTGTTTCATGCACTTTATCTGCCCCCCCTATTTCTGCTTGAATCATTTTAATTTTAGACAGTGCCAAAACAAGATTTAAAGAAAAAAATGCAGAAACAAGGTACCCCCACAAAGTAGTAGTACTATCTATATAGTACATAAAAATAGACAACAACAACAAAACAGGAATTACAAAGGCTAAAATAGTTGATAGTTTAGAAAACAAAACCACCTCTGTACTTGCCCACTGTTTTAATTTTTGGTGTGCTTTTATATCTAAATGTGATATTTTGCTGTAGGCATTGATTTCTTGACGCCAAGCTACCTTTTGTGCTAATTCTGCTACTGCATCCTGATTTTCCTCTATAGATTTTGGAGTTAATTGCTTCTTTAATAAAAGAGCTAATTTTTCTTTTCCTATAAATGATGCCGTACGATTCAAGTATTGGAATAATGACTTTGCACCAAAAATATCTAAATCATACGCATAAGGGTGATCTACTTCATGAAATTCACTTCCATCTTCAAAGTTTCTACAATCAGTTTCTAAAAAAGAGACCTCATCTTCATTGATATTCTTCAAAGCTTCTACATAACGTAATCTCCAATTTAGATTACTGTGTACTTTCAACAACGCTAAGAAAACAATAAGTAACACTCCCACAAA
This sequence comes from Flavobacteriaceae bacterium, assembly GCA_031277535.1. GTDB lineage: Bacteria > Bacteroidota > Bacteroidia > Flavobacteriales > Flavobacteriaceae > Flavobacterium. Next base: position 114,644 of record JAITMD010000003.1, on the reverse strand, counting down.
ATACAAATACGAAGAATCTGCCTGAGATACGCTTAAATAAAAAGAATAAACTATACCTAAAAATATCAACAAACGAAAAGCCCCCAATAGTTTATATCTACTCTTTACTGTCTTATACTCGATTTCAAATTCTTTTTGTCTTGATTTATATATTTCCATTCTATCGATAATATTTATATTCTATTATTTTGTAATCCTACACAAATATAACAGATTTTGTAGGGTCTTATGGGTAAGATTTTTTTTTAAAGAATAATACACCTACATTTCCCTTAACTATTACCCATACATACACTTTTATTTTCTTTTATTAAGTAGACATTAAAGGATCGCACTGAAGCTTATATTTTTTTAAATTAGCAAAAAAAAGAATATGGCGTTAAGTCAAATAACATTTCAGAACTCTGGTTATTTTTCAAAATTAATGGTTGATTATTTGAACCAAGAAGATAACCTAAAGTCATTATATAATAGATTTCCTTCAATAAATAACTTTGAAGCACAGATAAACGAAAAGCAACAAAACTATTCTCTTAAGACAAGAGAAATAGTACAACGTGTATTAATCAAACAATACAAAGAGATAGACAGTACTGCTTCTACTCGTAATAATATCAACTTATTATCAGAAAGCAATACCTATACAATTACTACAGGACATCAACTAAACTTATTTACTGGACCGTTATACTTCTTATATAAGATTATCTCTACTATTAACCTAACGAAAGAGCTAAAACAAAAACATCCTGATTGTAACTTTGTTCCTGTGTATTGGATGGCAACTGAAGATCATGATTTTGAAGAAATCAATCACTTTACTTATGAGAATAAAGTAATTTGCTGGGACAAGGAAAGTAAAGGACCTGTAGGACGCTTATCAACAGAAGGTTTAGATAAAATATTAGACGCATTTCAGGCTCATTTAGGAGTAGGTCATAATGCCTTATATATTAAAGATTTATTTGAAAAAGCATATCTACAACATAGTAATTTAGCAGATGCCACAAGATATTTGGCAAATGAACTTTTTGGTGCATACGGTTTAGTTATTCTTGATGGAGATTGTAGTGATCTAAAAAAAGTTTTTGTGCCTTATGTCAAAGAAGAATTACTAAAACAAAATAGTATTTCTGCAGTTGAACACAGCTTTCCTATTCTCAAAGATTATTTTATACAAGTAAATCCTCGTGACATAAACCTATTCTATATTTTGGATGATATGAGAGAACGTATTGTTAAGATTAATGATACTTACAAAGTAAATCACACAGATATAGTATTCACAGAATCTGAAATATTACAGGAACTTGATAATCATCCAGAACGTTTTAGTCCAAATGTAATCTTACGTCCATTATATCAAGAAATTCTCCTACCAAACTTAGCTTACATTGGAGGAGGTGGAGAATTGGCTTATTGGTTAGAACTAAAAAAAGTTTTTGAGTTACACCAAGTCACATTCCCAATGCTATTGTTGCGCAATTCTGTTTTACTTGTAACAGAAAAACAAGATCAAAAAGCTACGCGTCTAAATATCAACAGTCAGGACTTGTTTACAAAGCAAGATGTTCTAATTAAACAAAAAACGACAGAACTATCAACTAATACTTTTAATTTTGAACAACAACGGGTATTTTTAAAGAAACAATTTGACGATTTAGAACAAATAGCTTTAAATACAGACAAATCATTTATTGGGGCAGTAAAAGCACAGGAAAAGAAACAACTAAAGGGATTAAGTAATTTAGAAAAACGCCTACAACTTGCTGAACAAAAAAAACATGGTAATGAAATCGAACGAATAATTCATTTGCAAAATGAATTATTCCCTAATAAGAATTTACAAGAAAGAGTTGTCAACTTTTCAGAGTATTACAGAGAATTTGGCAAAGAGTTATTGCTTGTTCTTTTTAAAGAATTACATCCTCTCCATCAAAACTTTGATGTATTGATATTAAAAAATAGATAATTGTCTCCTCAAAAAAGACAATAAAAAAAGGTAAGAATTCTCTTACCTTTTTTTATTTTTCTTTTCATAGCACTGTCTTACTGTTTACGCAATAAGCCACTAAACCAAAGTTTAAAAGAACCATTCCTTTTCATAGCATATTATGTTACTTTTTCACTTTGTTTAGTATTAAGACAACTGACTAACAAAAAAGTCACATCTTTTTATTATTATTTTTTATCATCAACAATTTGGTGTTTCTTGAACAAATAAATTTAATGTTGCAGGAGATAAAAAAGGTATATCCAAACCTAAGCCTCTCACGATAAATAACATACCAAAAATCACGATAATGATTGGATAATATTTCATTATATTATTTCTAACACGTTGAGAAAAAAAACTTTTAACATAAACAATAGAACTCATTAAAGGAGTAGTTCCAACTCCAAATAATGCCATATATATGATTCCCAATCCTATATTTTGTGTTGCCAATGCTCCAAACAAAGCCACATATACCATTCCACAAGGTAAGAAACCATTAAATATCCCAATAAAATATAAAGACTTAAACGATTGATTTTTAAACTGTGCTCCAAGAGCACTTTTTAGTTTAGAAACTAATAGATAAAGTGGTTTTAAAAAATTAAATCCTCCTAATTTATTCTGAGGAATTAAAACAAAGGCAATCATAGCTATCCCAACTACAATAGACATTTGTTGTTGAATTCCTGCCAAATAAAAACCTTTTCCCAATAAGCCAAATACACAACCTAATAAAGAATATGCAGATATTCTACCTAAATGGTAAATAGAAATCTGCATAATTTTCTTTGCCTGATTATTTCTTGACACTGGTAACATCATAGCTATAGGACCACACATCCCAATACAATGTAGACTACTAATTAACCCAAAAATAATAGCAGTAATCAAAATCTAATATATTATTTTTTATCTTCTAACGTTAATTCTTTTTCATTTCTATAAGAAACACCATCATAATTCCATTCTACAACAATATCCCAACGACCGTCTACCAGATTATCGCTAGGTATGAGCAAATTGGAAGAAGATAAAGATATTTCCATATCATTATCAAGTTTCTGATTAGACGGTCTATATAGGAATACTTTTCCTGTTATCTTTTTATAATCAAATCCATTAGGAAAAACAACAGTTATGCCCTCTTTTGAACTATCAATTTTTAAATGCTCAGATAAATTACTAGCGTTAACTTCTCTTTCTCGCTTACCATCAATTTCCACTTCTTGTTGATAATAATTCTCTGTCACTAACTCATTATCATATTTTTTATCTACTTGTACTCTGATTACATATTGTAATATAAATACCATAAAAATACCCATTGCTATTACAATACCAGTTCCGAAATTAAACTTCATAATTTTTCTCCGTTTTTATTATTGTTAATCCATTACTCTTGGCCCTAAGAAGTTTGTAGATGTAGTCTGTACCTTCTCTGTACCATTATATACACTTATTTTCACCTTTGTTTTATGTCCTTCTAATATAACTTCAGGAATTTTAATAAAAAGAGAGCCTGATATAAAACCTTCTTTAGCAATTTTTAATGTGTCATTTCCTACCATCTTAATTTCTCCTGATTGAGGTTCTTCAATTCTAAATGTAACTTTATCAAAGTCTTTCATCGTTTTATTAACTATTTTAAAGCTATATACATTAGACACATTTTTACCTTCATGTATAAATGTCTGTCCTGGCAAACGCAATATCGTTGCTTCAATATCAGTTCTCAAAAATAATAGACCTACTAAGACAGTAACTAAAACGCACAGTACCGCAGTATATCCTTTTTGACGCAAAGTAAACTCAGATTTTTTATTCTCAGAAATTTCAGACTCAGAAGCATAACGAATTAATCCTTTTGGAAAACCTACACTTTCCATCATATGATCACACTCATCAATACAAGCAGTACAATTAACACACTCTAATTGAGTACCATTACGAATATCAATACCAGTAGGACATACATTTACACATTGTTTACAATCAATACAATCACCAATTCCTTGAGCTCCTCGATCAATATCTTTTTTAAACTTTGCTCTACCATTTGTACCTTCACCTCTTACATGATCATATGCTACAATAATAGATTTATTATCTAATAATACTCCTTGTAAACGTCCATAAGGGCATGCTATAACACATACTTGTTCTCTAAACCATGTGAAAATAAAATAAAATGCTCCTGTAAAAATCAAAAGTCCTAAAAATTTACCTAAATGATCTTTAGGTCCATCTTGCATCATTTGTATCACTACATCACTCCCTATAATATAAGCAAGGAAAACATTAGCTATAATAAAAGAAATAATAAAGAAAATAAACCATTTTAATATTCGTTTTCTAATTTTTTCTCCATTCCAAGGTTGTTTATCTAAACGCATTTGTGCGCCTCTATCTCCATCAATCCAATATTCAATACGTCTAAAAACCATTTCCATAAAAATAGTTTGTGGACAAATCCATCCACAAAAAATCCTACCAAAAGAAACTGTAAATAGAGTAACAAATACAACTCCAACAATCAAGGAAATTACTACTAAATAAAAATCTTGTGGCCAAAATGGAAATCCAAAAATATTAAACTTTCGATCAATAACATTAAACAGTAAAAGTTGATTTCCATTTACCTTAATAAAAGGAGCTGAAAGCAAAAATAGGATTAGGAAATAACTAACTATTTTACGCTTATTAAAAAAAGGTCCTGAAGGTTTTTTAGGATAAATCCAGGCTCTTTTACCGTCTTTATCAATTGTACCTATGGAGTCACGGAAACTCTCATCTCTTTCAGTTGTCATAGCAAAATGTTTTAGTGTGAAGAAAAACAAGTTTGTCAATCTATCATTTCTTCTATTTTTATTATGTTATTAGTTTTATATATATGCATTAAATGCAGTGTTTTCAAATTTATATCAGCGTTTCATCATACAAAAATTGATTACTAAACTTTTATTCTACGTAATTGAGTAAACAAAGACAACTTCATATACTTTAATTACATTATTCTAATATTTATTACAACTCCCTCTTCACCATTCTTATATAATACGTAAATTAAACTAACTTTTAGATAGTTACTCTAAAAAGTTACGAGTATAAAAGAGGGCTAAATTCTTACGATTAGCCCTCTTATCATTTTTGCCAGTATTAAAACATACTAAAGTATAATATGTATTAATTATAGCTTAATACAGGCTTATTATTTTGCTTCTTCTGCAGAGTCTGCTTCTGCTTTAGGTTCAGCTGATGCCGCAGCATCTGGTTTAGCTTCTTCTACAGGTTTTGCTGTTGCTCCTCCTTCTAATTCAGCTTTTGACCAAATTTTATCTCCTTCTGCATCTTTTGGAGCTGCTGGTTTTGTACCATTCAACGAAATAACATAAGATGCTAATTTTTCGATATCTGATGCTTTAAAAGTAGCTTTCCAAGCAACCATTCCTTTACCATCTCGTCCACCTTCAGAAATAGTATTGAATATATTTTTAATACCTCCTCCTAAAATCCAATGATCATCTGTTAAATTTGGTCCAATACCTCCTCCTCCATCTGCAGCATGGCAAGCAATACAGTTTTTACTAAACAAGTCCTTACCTGCAGCTAAAGAAGCTTCATCTGAAAGATATTGAGCTTGATCTGCTGTTATTAAATCTTTGGCTGTCTTTTTATAATCTTCAACTTGCACTTTTGCTAATGCCATTTCTTTATTGAATTCTACAATCTGATTATCTCCTTCAAATACGTGGAATCTCAACAAATAGATTACTGCAAAGATTGTTGTTACATAGAATAATCCAACCCACCATGGTGGTAAATCATTATCTAACTCTTTAATACCATCATAATCATGATTCAACATTACCTCGCCTTCTTGTTCAATACCTTTTGTACGAGTTAATTTTTGCATTATCTTTCTCATCCAAGGAGATTGTCCAACTGGTAGATTAGCTAATCTCTCTTTCTCTGCACGCTCTTCTGGCGTTAATAAACGATCTAATACTTTATTTGTAGCTGCCGCAACAATTTCTACAGCAACCAAAGCAAATAAAAATAATCCTAACAATATAAGAACAACAGGATGTTCAATAAATGCTGGTTTTTGAGGTGTACCTCCTACTAAATACTCCACTGTTACAAAAAACAGAGCAAATAGAAGTGGAACCCTTACATATACTGGGAAATACTTCTTCATAATTTTTCTGATTTAGAATGAACGTCTATATCTTTTTCGTCCATAAATGGCATATTACTCAATTCTTCAACGGTCTCTTTTTTGTAAGTCATTACCCATACAAAAAGGCCTAAAAAGAATGTAAAGAATATTATTAGTGAAATTATTGGAAATATCTCCACCCCACCAATTGTTTCCATATTATGTTTTATAAACTTTAGCATAACTTCATCTATATTAAATTACTATTCTGCTGTCTTTACTTTAATATCCGTACCTAAACGTTGTAAATAAGCAATAATTGCTATAATCTCACGATCTTGCATTGGAACATACTTTTCACCACGTGCTCTAATACGCTCTTCTGCTTTTTTAGTGTCTTTAACATAATCTGGATCGTTTTCTAAATTAAGAGCTATTTGTGCTGATTGTTCTTTGATTGATTTCTTAGCATTTGCTATATCTTCATCTTTATAAGGAACACCCAAAGTTCTCATAACGCTCATTTTATTCTCTATTTCAGAATAATTTGCTTCTTTATTTGCAAACAACCATTTATAACCAGGCATAATTGAACCAGCTGAAGTAGATTGTGGATCATACATGTGATTATAATGCCAGTTATCTGCATATTTACCTCCTACTCTAAATAAATCTGGTCCAGTTCTTTTTGACCCCCATAAGAAAGGATGGTCATAAACATATTCTCCTGATTTTGAATATTGTCCGTAACGCTCAACTTCTGAACGGAATGGTCTTACCATTTGAGAGTGACATCCAACACATCCTTCTCTAATATAAATATCTCTACCTTCTAATTCAAGTGGAGTATAAGGTTTCACAGCAGTAATAGTAGGTATATTACTTTTAACAAATATTGTTGGTACAATCTGTACTAAACCTCCAATTAAAATAGCTACAGTAGTTAATATAGTAAACTGAATTGGTCTTCTTTCCAACCATGTATGCCATCCTTCTCCTTTTAGTCTTCCTGAAGAAATACGTTGTAATGCTGGTGCTTCTGCCAACTCATCTTCTACTGGTTGACCAGCCTTAACTGTTTTATAAATATTATAGATTAAAACTAACACCCCAGTTAAATATAATGTTCCTCCAATAGCACGCATAATATACATTGGCATAATAGCTGTAACTGTTTCCAAGAAGTTACCATATTTTAAAGTACCATCAGGGTTAAAGTCTTTCCACATTAAATGTTGAGTAAATCCAGCAACATATAATGGAATAGTATATAAAATAATACCTAAAGTACCAATCCAAAAGTGGAAGTTAGCAGCAGCTTTTGAGTACAATTCTGTTTTTACCATTCTTGGGATTAACCAATAAACCATACCAAATGTCATAAACCCATTCCATGCTAAAGCTCCAACGTGTACGTGAGCAATAATCCAATCCGTAAAGTGAGCAATTGCATTTACATTTTTCAATGATAACATAGGTCCTTCAAATGTAGCCATACCATATCCTGTAATACCTACTACAAAGAACTTCAATACTGGTTCAACTCTTACCTTATCCCAAACTCCACGAAGAGTTAAAAGACCATTAATCATACCTCCCCAAGATGGAGCAATCAACATTACAGAGAATACTACTCCTAAGTTTTGTGCCCATTCTGGTAAAGCTGAATACAATAAATGGTGAGGTCCAGCCCAGATGTATAAGAAAATTAATGACCAAAAGTGAATAATTGATAATCTATAAGAATATACAGGTCTATTAGCTGCCTTTGGTAAATAATAATACATTAGACCAAGGAAAGGTGTAGTTAAGAAAAACGCTACTGCATTGTGTCCATACCACCACTGCACTAATGCATCTTGCACTCCTGCATATACAGAATATGATTTAAGAGCATTTACAGGCAACTCTAACGAGTTAAAAATGTGTAATACCGCCACCGTAACAAACGTTGCTAAATAGAACCAGATTGCCACATAAATATGACGCTCTCTTCTTTTAACAATCGTCATAATCATATTTAATCCAAATACTACCCATACAATTGCGATAGCAATATCAATTGGCCATTCTAATTCGGCATACTCTTTTGAAGTTGTATACCCTAATGGCAAAGTTAAAACGGCTCCTATTAAAATAAGTTGCCATCCGTAAAAGTGAATATTACTTAAAACATCACTGTACATTCTCGACTTACAAAGTCTTTGTAAAGAATAATAGATTCCTCCAAAAATAGCATTACCAACAAATGCAAAAATTACAGCATTTGTATGTAGCGGACGTAATCTCCCGAAACTTAACCATGATATACCATCAGTTATGTTAGGAAATATAAACATCACAGCTAATAGTAATCCTACAAGCATTCCCACTGCACCAAAAAAGATTGATGCGTAAAGGAATTTCTTTACAATTTTGTTGTCATAATAAAATTGTTGCACTTCCATAGTTGTTTATATTTGATTTTCTTTTTGTTTTATAACCTCATTATCTTCAGAACTCTTATTAGTTCCCTTTTTATCTACCTTTACTTCGTCGTCAAACAACATTCTCACTGATGGTGTATAAGCATCATCAAATTGACCACTTTTCACGGAACGTATAAATATGTACAAGAATATACCTGCCACAAATACACTAATACTGATTAAGAAATATATAACACTCATACCTTTAATTATATTACAAAATTAACATAGCGCCTATACCTAAAATATGATAATTATCACATTCAACTTTTTTACTCTATTTAATTATCTTTTTACCAAAATAATTAGTCATTATGGTAACAAAGCTAATCATCGAGAAAGTGCTAATGGGCATTAAAATCGCAGCAACTAATGGAGACATCATATTCAAAATTGATACCGAAATCCCAACAACATTATAGCTCAACGCTAATATATAACTAAATTTAATAATTTTAACAGAAATAACGGAATATTTTAAAAACAAGTTAATATCCCCGAATCGAGAGGCATCAAGAATAGCGTCACTTGCTGGAGTAAAAACATTAACATTCTCAGAAACAGACACTCCAACATTACTTTGAGCTAAAGCCCCTGCATCATTTAAACCATCTCCAACCATCATTACATTACAATCAGATTCTTGCAATTTTTTAACATAATTAAGTTTATCTTCTGGTTTTTGATTAAAAACTAAATCTGTTCCAACTGGCAACAGATTAGTTAGCACTTCTTTTTCACCATCATTATCTCCTGATAAAATAGCTAAGCGATACCCAGCCGACTTCAATTTGTCAAACAAATCTGACAAACCATTCCTATAATGATTATCAAAAACAAACTTACCTTTATACTGTTCATTAATTTTAATATGTACAGCTGTTTCATTAATCACTTTTTCTGAATCTAAACCAACAAGTAATGAAGAACCAATAAGGTAACTTTTACCTCCAATAGTTCCCACAATTCCTTTTCCTGCTATCTCTTCAAAAAGCTCTGGTTTTACTATTACTTTTGTATTTAAAAAATTATATAGTTTTCTACTCAAAGGATGATTAGATCCTCTAATAATATTTCTAAGATTCCCCTGTTCTTCCCTTGTCAGCTCTTCACCAATATACTTTATAACAGAAGAAGCATTAGTTGTAATTGTACCTGTTTTATCAAAAACAATAGTATCAACCTTTGCCATTTGTTCCACAACTGTAACATTCTTTAAGTAAAACTTTTTATTACCTAATATCCTAATTGCATTCCCTAAAGTAAAAGGTGCTGTTAAAGCTAAAGCACAAGGGCAGGCAACAATTAAAATAGCTGTAAAAACATTAAAAGCAGCATTCAAGTCTACAAATGACCAACCTATAAAAGCTAAAACTGAAATTGTCAAAAGAATTGGTGTAAAATAATGGCTTATTGTATCTGTAATCGTTTTATACTTAATATCCACTTTTTTCTGAAACACATCATTACTCCACAATTGCGTTAAATAACTCTGTGAAACAGTATTCACTGCTTCAATCTCAATCACATCTCCTACTTGTTTTCCTCCTGCAAATAATTTATCTCCTGATTTTTTCTCTACTGGAATAGCTTCACCTGTTACAAAACTATAATCAATAAATGCTGATTCTGATAAAAGAATAGAATCTACTGGAATTAATTCTTGATTACGTATTAACAAACGATTTCCTTTTTCGACATCATAAACCTGAATAGGTTCTTCTAATCCACCTGAATTAATTTTTGTAATTGCAATTGGAAAATAGGACTTATAATCTCTTTCAAAAGACAAAAAATTATATGTTCTTTGTTGAAAAAGCTTACCAAGCAACATAAAAAACACCAACATAGTCATACTATCAAAAAAGCCTGGTCCTAAATCAAAAATTATATCTACTGTACTACGAATAAACATTACAATAATACCTAATGCCATTGGAATATCTATTGTATAATTTTTCGTACGTATTCCTTTCCATGCAGCGATATAATATGGGGATGCAGAATAAAAAAAGACTGGAAGAGACATAAATAAAATAAGCCATCTAAAAAAATCTTTATACTGATCCATCCATATATCTTGTATATTAAAATACTCTGGAAAAGACAACATCATTACATTTCCAAAACTAAAGAAAGCAACCCCAATTTTATATATTAAACTTCTATCAATATTTTGTGGCTTATCTTCATAATTTTTCAAACTAATATATGGCTCATAACCAATCTTACACAAAAGAGATACTATTTCTTTTAAAGTCACCTCTTCTGTATTAAATGTGATAGTAGCTTTTTTCTCTGGAAAATTTACTAATACGCGATAAACTCCCTTATTTAATCTATTCAAATTCTCTAATATCCAAATACATGAACTACAGTGAATATGTGGAATATACAAAGATATAATAGAGACATTTCCTTCATTAAATTCCAAAAGTTTTGAAACAATATCCTCATTATCCAAAAAATCATACTTACCAACTACTTCGTCTGGAGTAGCACCAGGAGTTCGTTCTAAATCATAATAACAATTTAAATCATTCTCATTAAATATCTCATATACAGTTTTACATCCGTTACAACAAAAATCATGATTATCAAATGTTATTCTATTAAAATTAGTCACCTCGTTTCCGCAGTGATAACATTCTTGTTTTTCCATATAATTTGCTCATTTTACCTTCTTCAAAGGTCTTCGTTTATTCAAGCAGAATATATGACATTTATCATAAAAAAGCACTATATTTGTCACTCATTTTTATAAATAATAAATCAGTTATGGGAAGATGTGAGCAATGTATTATTAGAGAGTTTAGTTCATTAAAAGCACTAACAAGAGAAGAATTACTGACTATTTCTGAAACTAAATCTCATTATTTAGTAAAAAAAGGAGAAACTCTCTTCACTGAAGATGAAAGTCTGAATGGGGTTTATTGTATTAAGAATGGATTCTGTAAGCTAACTAAGTTAAACTCTAACGGAAAGGATACCATTGTTAAAATTGCAAAACGCGGTGACCTATTAGGTCAACGCTCAATTATCAACGAAGAAAAATCTAATCTTACAGCTATTGCATTAGATGATATGGAGATATGTTTTATCCCTAAAAAAGAAATGTTAGAAAGCTTTACTGACAACAATAAATTCTCTCTTCTAATAACACGAGACATATGTAGTCACTTAAAAGATGCCGATAAGGGATTAGCAGATCATACTCATAAAACAGTAAAAGAACGTTTAGCTATTGTTCTTCTAAAATTAGAAGAATTAGGAGGAACAGATCCTAAAACAGATGCCTTAAATATTCAATTATCCCGTGAAGATCTTGCTAATATGGTGGGTACAGCTACTGAAAGTTGTATTAGATTATTATCTGATCTTAAAAAAGAAGGTATTATTAAATTAGAAGGTAAAAAAATTATCCTTACAGATAGAACTGAGTTAAAAGCATTAGCTGTTTAAACTCTAAAAAATTATTGTTAAGCTCTTAATTAAATACGTAAATCAAGGTGTTGCGTATAGAAAATATACTATTTTCGTGTTATGATAAATGAAAATAACCTACAAGAATTTAATACATTAATTTCTTCTCCAAAAACTATAGCTTTAATTCCTCATCGCAATCCTGATGGTGATGCTATAGGTTCAACGCTTGGCCTATGTTTAATACTAAAAGCATTAGGACATCAAGCCTTTGTCATTTCTCCAAATGACTTTCCCAACTTCCTTCAATGGATGCCATATTCAAATGAAATTATAGTATACGAACACAATAAAGAAAAAGCAGTAAAGCTATTACATAGTGCTGATGCAGTATTTGCTTTAGACTTTAATATCCTTGCTCGTACTGGTGATGAATTTGAACAAGTTTTAAATGTACTTAAAGCTCCTTTTGTTATGATAGACCATCATCAGATGCCAGGAGATTTTGCAAAAATCACTTTTTCAGATACTTCATTTGGATCTACTTGTGAATTAGTTTACACGATTATAGACAAATTAGGATATACTGATCATATCTCAAAAGATGCCGCTACTTGTTTGTATACAGGAATTGTTACAGATTCAGGATCTTTCCGTTTTCCAAAAACAACAGCAAATACACATAGAGCTGTTGCATCCTTAATTGAAAAAGGAATTAATAATCCCTACATACATAATGCTTTGTTTGACAATAATTCTTATAATCGCTTACAGCTAATGGGAAGAGCATTAGAACGAATTGTAGTAATGTCTGATAAAAAGAGTTCATATCTACATTTAAATCACCATGATTTAAATGAATTTCAACACCAAAAAGGCGATACAGATGGCTTTGTAAACTATGGACTTTCAATCAAAGGTGTTGACCTCACAGCTTTCTTTATAGAGCGTAGAGATGAAAACCTCATTAAAATCTCTTTTAGATCATCTGGAAATTTTGATGTGAATCTATTAGCCAGAAAATATTTTGAAGGTGGTGGGCATATTAATGCTGCTGGTGGCAAATCTCATCTATCCTTACAAGACACTATAAAACGTTTCACAGAAATTGTAGAGAATCACAAAAATGAATTTTATGTTTAAAGCTTTTAAATATGGAATGTTTGCAGTTATTTCTGCAACACTTTTTTTTGCTTGTCAACAAAAAGAACAAGCTCAAAAACCTATTTCTCAATCCAAAGAAAATATAATTAAAAATTCTGTCACCAGAAATAAAGAAGTTATTACAAACGAAGAAACACTTATAAGTAATTATATTAAAGGAAATAAAGCCTTAGAATTTAATAATTCTCAGTTGGGGTTTAAATATGCCTATATCAATAGACGTGTAAAAGACTCTATTAGACCTACTTTAGGAGATACTGTTCAATATACTTATGAAATAAGCAGCATAGCAGATTCTATTATTTATACACAAAAGGAAATAGGTAATCTAACATATGAAGTAGATAAACAAGATATATTACCAATTCTTCGAAATGGCTTAAGAATGATGAAAGCTAAAGAAACTATCAAAGTAGTTACTCCATCAACTTTAGCCTATGGCTATTTGGGTGATCAAAATAAAATCGCTAAAAATCAACCATTAATATTTACAATCACTTTAGAATCAATTACAAAAACTAACTTTTAAAAATGAAAAAAATGACAAGCTTAATTTTGAGTATAGTAGCTCTTGTTTCTGCTTGCAGCTCTCCAAAATCAAATTTACCTGATGGATTGTATGCAGACATTAAAACAAACAAGGGAAATATTATTGTTGAATTAGAGTATCAAAAAGCACCTGTTACAGTAGCCAGTTTTGTTTCTCTTGCAGAAGGAAAAAATCCATTTGTAGATCAACAATACAAAGATAAACCTTATTATGATGGATTAGTATTCCACAGAGTTGTTGAAGACTTTGTTATCCAAGGTGGAGATCCTACAGGTACAGGTTCTGGAGGTCCTGGATATGTATTTAAAGACGAATTTGACGATTCTTTAAAACATGATAAAGCAGGTACTTTATCTATGGCAAACAGCGGTCCTTTTACAAATGGAAGCCAATTCTTTATTACTCATAAACCAACTCCATTTTTAGATAATAGACATAGTGTTTTTGGCTATACTGTTGAAGGAATGGATGTGGTAAATCAAATTGCTCAAGGAGACAAAATTGAAAGCATTAAAATTATCAGAAATGGTAAAGAAGCTAAAAAATTTGATGCAGTTAAAATTTTTAAAACATACTTTGAAAACGAAGCTAAAGCTAAAAAAGAAAAAGAAAGTAAATTAGCGGGGATCCAAAAAGAATATGCTACTAAGTTTACAGACTTAAAAGCAAAAGCAACTAAAACTACATCAGGATTATCTTACTATATCAGTCATGATGGAAAAGGTAAAAAACCAGTTATCGGAGAAGATATTGCAGTTGATTATGCTGGATTCTTTGAAAATGGAATGTTGTTTGATTCAAGTAATGCAGAATTATCTAAAGCTTTTGATCAATTTAATCAACAAAGAGCAGATATGGAACAATACATTCCAATTCCTTTTAAATATGGAACAAAAACAGGCTTGATACCTGGTTTTATTGAAGGTATTGAACAAATGAAAAAAGGTGACAAAGCGGTTATCTTTATTCCAGCACATTTAGCTTATGGCGAAAGAGGTGTAGGTCCTATTCCTCCAAATACAGACTTAGTATTCGAATTAGAAATAAAATAATAACAAAAAGCGCGATATGGATTATTTCATATCGCGCTTTTATTTTATAATTACTTTACTACCTGATTCTTTAAATAATCAACAGCATGTCTTCCTTCATTAAACAACAAATCTAAAATACTTAGATTGTTTATAAACCCATGTTTATCATCAAACACCTGGACATACTCTGAAAACTCGTTTGTATCCTTTTTACCATTTGCCAAAGATCTCAAATCTGTAATTACTTCTTCTACTTCTTTATGATATTCTATTGTTTTATCAAATGGTAAGGTTATTCCTAAACAGTCTGTTATTACTTCGTGAATCTCAAAATTCAAATCTAATATATAATCAAACTGCTTTTCAAAAATAGCCCGTATATCGTCTTCAAAAAACTCAAAGTAAGGCGAAGTTCGATAAGCGGCTTCTAAGCTCTTAAAATGTTGTTTCTGCCATCCAAATGCATGCTCTATTCTTGCATCCTTAAACTTTAAGCCTGTATTATTAGAATCGTGCTTAATTGGAATATTCAACATTTGAATTCCATTTGCACTATAAATATACATTCTATTTCTATTGGTTTGTTTTTGAAAATTATCTTCTACCTCAAAAATCACTTTATCCGAATTGACCATCGCCACATAATGACTAACAGATGGAAAATACGTTGGATGAATCAATACGCTCATTCTCTATTATTAATATTTAGAATTCTTTTTCTCTTGACGTCTTTTATAAACATTATAACCTAAAATACCTGCCATTAAAACCAAGAAATAAGGAAAATATGACACTTGTGAACCATTGCCATTTACTGTTGTAAACATACGATCCCATCTTATCTTATCTAATACTTTTGACCAAGGAACATTTGGATCTAAGCTCAACCAAACAAAAACGGGTTTACCTACAATATGATCTTCAGGAACAAATCCCCACATTCTACTATCTTCAGAGTTATCTCTATTATCCCCCATCATAAAATAGTAATCTTGTTTAAATGTATAATTTTTCGCTGGTTGATCATTAATATAATATTGCCCATTGCGCTCTTCAAACTTATTCCCTTCATAAACTGCAATAGCTCTTTTGTAAAATGGTACAGTTTCACTATTTAATTCTATCGTTTCACCTTTAGACGGGATGTGTATAGGTCCTAAATCACTTTCATTCCATCCCTTCTTTGTATGTGGAAAAATATATACATATGGTGTTTGCTCTTTCCCAGGACTTTTGATTATTTCAGATACTCCAGACAAACCTTTAATATATTGTATATCATCATTAGTCAATGCTTTAAAATACCAAATTTTTTGATCAGCATCAATAGGTCCAAATGGATCTGTAACATTCAATCTTTGAGCAACACTCATCCAATCAATTACAGTTCCATCTGTTTTAATAGCGTAACTATACTGCAACTTCGCACGATCATTTAATTGCAAAACTTGATCATTAATATAAACAACTCCATCCTTCACAGATAAGTTTTCTCCTGGTAAACCAACAGCTCTCTTTACATAATTCGTCTTTTTATCTATAGGTTTAATTACTGCTGGTCTTCTTAATGGATCATTAAAGCGATAAACAGTATCTGTTGGCCAGTTAAACACAACGATATCATTGTGTTGAACTTTTTGAAACCCTGGTATTCTAAAATAAGGTAGATGTGGTTCTGCTAAATACGACTTATTTTTAACCCCTGGAATTGTATCGTGTAACATAGGTAATGCTACAGTAGTCATAGGAGTACGCGCTCCATAATGAAATTTACTAACAAATAAGAAGTCTCCCACCAACAACGTTTTTTCTAATGAAGATGATGGAATTGTATAAGGCTGAATAGCATATGTATGAATAATCGTCGCTACTACAACAGCAAACAAAATAGAACTAACCGTTTCTCCATTTGAAGTAGTCGGTTTTAAACTTCTATTTTCTCTATACTGTACATCCACTGCATAATTAATATAAACAGTATAAAGCCCCAAAGTTAAAACCCCTAATAAAGTATCTAAAGTAGAATTTTTACCAAAGCTTCTCAATGTTTCTACTATAACAACAGGAAACATAATTAAGTTTACAATTGGAACAAACAAAAGAATTACCCACCACCAAGGACGATTAATTATTTTCATTAATACCACTGCATTATATACAGGTACAGCAGCTTCCCAAGCTTTACGCCCTGCTTTAATATATAGTTTCCAAGTTCCTGCAAAGTGTACAAGTTGTACAATCAGAAAGAAGATCAACCATTGTGCAATTGTCATAGTTATTATCTTTTATAAAGTTGAATATTATTTTCCTAAATTTAAAACATCTTTCATTGAAAAAACACCTTTTTTCCCAATAATCCATTCTGCTGCTACAACAGACCCCAATGCAAATCCTTCTCGATTATGTGCGGTATGTTTAATTTCAATTTGATCAATAACTGAATCATAAAACACACTATGTGTTCCAGGCACGCTATCACGTCTTATGGCATCAATATGAATTTCATCAATAGAAGCTTCTGCTAATGTCCAATTAGTATAATCACTGTGTGCTATTACACCTTTTGCTAAAGAAATAGCAGTACCACTTGGAGCATCTAATTTTTGAGTATGATGAATCTCTTCCATAGATACCTTATACTCTTTTAAGTTATTCATTATTTTAGCTAAATACTCATTTAACTCAAAAAACACATTTACACCTAAGCTAAAATTAGAACCATATAAAAAAGCACTATTTTTTTCATTACAATAAGCTACTGCCTCATCGTACTTCTCCAACCATCCCGTTGTTCCACATACTACAGGTATATTAAGATCTAAACAAGTTTTTATGTTAGATAATGCAGAAGAAGGTACACTAAAATCAATTGCGACATCTGCTAACTCAAGTCCTTCAAACCCTACAGCGCTTCCTTTTCTCAAAACAATCGTATGTCCACGTTCTATAGCAATTCTTTCAATAATTTGCCCCATTTTCCCGTATCCTAATAACGCTATTTTCATAAATTTAATATGTATTAAAATCGATATTGAACATTAATCGCATACTGATATTGATTATTCATATCCATTGGATTTAGCTCAAATGCTGGTTTTATAGTTAATTTATCATTTACATTAAATTGCATTAAATGCGCATCAACATTTGCATCAACAATACTTAAAATATACACTCCTATAGTAATTACTACAGACAAATCTCTACTTCTTCTATAATAATTCTGTGCATCTATTAAACGTTGATCATCCAACCCTCCAAACGTAGGATCAGAAGTATCTTTTATTCCTTGTAATCTTCTTTTATACTCATCGCGATAACGAACATAATTACGCTGATTATCTGCCCAAAAGTAAATAGGCACACCCATTCCAGCATAAACCAAAGGAACTTTCCAATATTTTTTATTGTAAATCTGTCCTAAACCAGGAACAATTGAACTGTAAAATGCTGCCCTCGATGGAGCTACAGGATCACTAACCACATCATCAAGTAACTCTATCTTTTCTTCTTCTACTATTTTCCCTTCCAATTCTTGCCCTACTACTTGATTACAAATAGCTAAGAAAAGAAAAGAAATTATAAAGAGTTTATTTCTCACTAATTCTCTAATAATTTGATAATTCTATTTAAATCTTCTTCTGAATGGAAAGGAATTGAAATTTTCCCTTTTCCACTATTATTCACTTTGATATCTACTTTTGCACCAAAAAAGTTACCAAAAGACTTACTATATCTTTCTGGTAATACATATTGTTGTGGTTTATTTGAAACCGAAGTTACTTCTCCTCTTCTTAAACTTTCTTGGTAATGTTTAACTAATGCTTCTGTCTCTCTAACAGACAAATTATCAGTTATAATTTTATGATAGATATCTGCTTGAACATCTAAATCTTCAATATTAATAATTGCCCTACCATGTCCCATAGAAATGAAGCCATCTCTTATACCTGTTTGAATAATTGGATCTAAACGCAATAAACGTAAATAATTAGCAATAGTAGATCGCTTTTTACCTACTCTATCACTTACTTGTTCTTGTGTTAAATCTATTTCTTCCATCAAACGGTGATATGACATCGCAATTTCAATTGGATCTAAATCATGACGTTGAATATTTTCAACTAACGCCATTGTCAATGAATCATTATCATTGGCAATGCGAATATAGGCTGGTACAGTATCCAATCCTATCAATTTACAAGCTCTTAAACGTCGCTCTCCTGATATTAATTGATACTTATTAAAAGCTATTTTTCGAACAGTAATAGGTTGAATTACACCAAGCTCTTTTATACTTGTAGCTAATTCATTTAATGATTCTTCATTAAAATTTGTACGAGGCTGAAAAGGATTAATCTCAATTGAATCAAGATCTAATTCAATAATACTACCAACAACCTTATCCGCATTTGTATCCTCAATGGATTTTATATCATTATCAGGATCTTTCAACAGCGCTGATAATCCCCTCCCTAAAGCTTGTTTTTTAATTGCCTTTGCCATAATAACTTACTTCTCGACTATATTGCTATTTATTCTTATTTATAATTTCTTCTGCTAAGTTCAAATAATTTGTTGCTCCTTTACTTGTAGCATCATAATTAATAATACTTTCACCAAAACTTGGCGCTTCACTCAGCTTTACATTTCGTTGTATAATAGTTTCAAAAACCATATCATTAAAATGTTTTTGTACTTCTTCAACCACTTGATTTGATAAACGTAAACGAGAATCATACATGGTCAATAGTAAACCTTCAATATCTAAATCTGGATTGTGTATTTTTTGTACACTTTTTATTGTGTTCAATAATTTACCTAAACCTTCTAAGGCAAAATATTCACACTGTATAGGTATTACCACAGAATCCGCAGCTGTCAATGCATTTAAAGTAAGCAACCCTAAAGAAGGTGCACAATCTATAATAATATAATCATATTGATTTTTAATAGATTGCAATGCTTCTTTCAGCATATACTCTCTGTTTTTTTTATCAACTAATTCTATTTCAATGGCAACTAAATCAATGTGTGCAGGTATAAGATACACATTCGGTGCACTACACCCAACTATAGCTTCTTCAGGCTTATAACTGTGCTCTAAAATCTCGTATGTACCTATTCCTACTTCCTCTACATCTACACCTAATCCAGAAGTAGCATTCGCCTGTGGATCTGCATCGATCAACAACACTTTCTTTTCTAATACTCCCAGCGAAGCAGCCAAATTTACAGAGGTTGTAGTTTTTCCAACTCCACCCTTCTGATTTGCGACAGCAATGATTTTCCCCATTTTCTTAAAAAATATTTTAAGTCGTAAAAATACAATTATTTACGGTTTTATAAAATCTATTTTACCAACTTTTTAATTCACAAATCTCCTTTTTACACAAAAAATAAAAGTGTTACTAAAAAAATGTAACACTTTTATTTCCAATAAAATATTAAATCTATTTTTTACGTATTTGAGATTCTAACATATCCCATAATTCGGTAGGAATCTGTTCTAACATATTAAATTCTCCTGCTCCTTGCAACCACTCTCCTCCATCTATTGTTACAACTTCTCCATTAATAAAGCTCGAAAAATCAGAAACTAAGTATGCAGCCAAATTTGCTAATTCTTGATGTTCCCCAACTCTTCTCAATGGAATTTTTTTAGTTAAATCAAACTTTTCTTTTAAGTCACCTGGTAATAATCGATCCCATGCTCCTTTTGTTGGAAATGGTCCTGGAGCAATCGCATTTGTTCGTATGCCATATCTTGCCCATTCTACTGCTAAACTACGAGTCATCGCCAAAACACCTGCTTTGGCTGTGGCAGATGGAACAACGTAGGCAGAGCCTGTCCATGCATAAGTAGTTGTTATATTCAAAACTACTTTATTTTTCTCTCCTGTGTTAATCCAATGTTTACCACAAGCCAACGTACAATTTTTTGTCCCTTTTAAAACAATATCTATAATTGTATCAAAAGCATTAGCAGATAATCGTTCTGTTGGTGAAATAAAATTACCCGCCGCATTATTCAACAAAACATCAACTGTCCCATAAGTTTTTATTACTTGACCAACCATTGCCTCTACCTCATCATAATGACGTACATCACAAGCCAAAGGCATACAAATTCCTTTAGTTTCTTCTATCAATTCTGTAGCAGTAGTCTTCAATTTTTCAATATCTCTTGAAGTAATAACCACCTTTGCTCCAAGTTCCATAAAGTATTTTGTCATAGACTTCCCTAATCCACTTCCTCCTCCTGTCACAATAATCACTTTATCTTTCAACGCCCCTGTAGGTAACATTTTTTCTGTATAACTCATAACTTTTATTTTTTGTCCGTTGGTTAAATATACAAAAAAAGAGAGTACCATAACTGACACTCTCTTTATCTTTTGTTAATCAAATCTTACATTTGACTTTCTTCTAACTGCTGTTTCTTAGCTTTTTTCTCTTTTAAGAATTCTCTTGTTCCACCTACTGCCCAATAAGAAGCAAATCCAACAAGGAAAATTAAAAGCCAGAATGCCATAGTAATAACTGTCATTCCTACGATAAAAGCCAAATACTGTTGAAATTCAAACATGTTTTCCGGATTTAGTTTTTGTATATACGCCCCAAATATACTTACTTTATATCAATCTACCTAAAAACAGACTTGTATTTTTCTTTTCTTTTTAGACTTAAAAATCACAACATATAAAGTCTTTACAACCTAATATTACTTCAAATACCAACAGATCGAATAAATAAACTTGCTTCCCAACCTTCTGTCTAAAAACATAATAGTACTTAGGCAATAGTTAAAAAAAAGAGTCTAATTTTTTTAAAAAAAAACAGACTCTTTTATAGACTATAACTTAAACTATTTCACTTCATAGGCGTTCGATATTATTATTAACTAATTAAAAATTAAAATATGTTCTATAATTCTCTAAATCTTTATCTCCTCTTCCCGACAAATTAATCACTACGACATCTGTAGGTTCAAAATTTTTCTGTTCCAATACAGCCAAAGCATGTGAACTTTCTATAGCTGGTATTATCCCCTCTTCTCTGCACAAATTTAACCCTGCTTGCATAGCCTCATTATCTTTTATCGCAAAAAATGCTACACGTTCCATTTCTTTCATATAAGCATACAAAGGGCCAAAACCTGGATAATCTAATCCTGCTGAAATTGAATACGCTTCCAGAGGTTCACCTACCTCATCTTGCATATATAATGTTCTACTTCCATGTAGTACACCTGGTTTTCCTACAAAAGAAGTAGCTGCTGTATCATTTGTATCAATTCCTTTACCACCTCCTTCTGCAACAATCAATTTTACTTTTTCATTCTCTAAATATTGATAGAATGCACCTATTGCATTACTACCTCCCCCTACACAAGCAATAACATAATCAGGATAATCTCTACCTTCTTTTTCTTGCAACTGTTTTTGAATTTCTTTTGAAATAACAGATTGAAAACGACTTACCATATCAGGATAAGGGTGTGGCCCTACTGCAGATCCTAACAAATAAAAAGTATCCTCTGCATTATCTATCCAGTACATTAATGCTTCATCTACTGCCTCTTTTAATGTTTTAGAACCTGATTGTGCTGCACGAACCTCTGCTCCCAACATTTTCATACGTGCCACATTAGGTGCTTGTCGTTCTATATCAAGAGCTCCCATATATACAATACACTCCATTCCCATCAATGCACATACTGTTGCAGTTGCCACCCCATGTTGTCCTGCTCCTGTTTCTGCAACAATCTTATTTTTCCCTAAACGCTTTGCCAACAGTATTTGTCCTATTGT
This sequence comes from Flavobacteriaceae bacterium, assembly GCA_031277535.1. Taxonomy (GTDB): domain Bacteria; phylum Bacteroidota; class Bacteroidia; order Flavobacteriales; family Flavobacteriaceae; genus Flavobacterium. The sequence goes on along the minus strand of JAITMD010000003.1, from coordinate 92,033 downwards.
ATTATTTATTTTATGTGCTCCTGTATGACACAAGTCTTCACGTTTTAAATACACTTTTGTATTATACTTCTCAGATAGTCGCTTAGCAAAATAAAGAGGAGTAGGCCTACCTACATAATCTTCTAACAATTGCTGCATTTCTTTCTGAAAACTATCCTCTTGCATTATTGGCAAATAATCTACTTGCAATTTTTGAATTACTTCTTCTAAAGCAGGAGGCACAAATGCACCTCCATAGTTGCCATAAAATCCGTTCTGATCTACTTGATACTTCATATTAATATGTATAAATTAAATTACTTGAGTTAAAAGCAAAAAAAAAAGGCTTGTCGTACAGACAAGCCTTTTTAATACTTATATATTTTTTAAATAAATTAAAACTTATATACATAGCAAGGACTGCTCACGACGTGCTTTCGTAAGTTGAGTCCACCACCAAGTATTAGTAAGAATTAAATTCATTTTTTCTTTTAGTTTTGAGTGACAAAGGTAGAATGATTTTTTTGATACACAACCTTTTTTTTACAAAAAAAGAGAAGTCTATTACACATAGACTTCTCTTCTCACTATTTCTTCTCTAATTAGATCATTACCATTGGATCTTTCTCTGCTTCTATTTCTGAAGTGTCATAACCACTAAACAATTTCAAGTAAGAACCTATAGACGTTCCATAACCATCGTTGAATTTTCTCTGACCATTACTATTCAAAAATCGCTTTACTGATCCAGCTCCTCCTAAATGAGCTGCTGCTAAAATACCAGATTCTGTAATTCTTACTCCTCCAATATTTCGTCCAACATACTTGTTGATCTCATTTTTTAAGATCCATTTATTTTTTGCAATTAAAGCATCAAAAGCTTTTTCTTGCATTTCTGGATTACTTAAAAACTCTTTTGCATCAAAAACTCCAATTGAACGCAATGCCAATTTTCCGAATTGATACTTACCCATGTAACCGAATGAATTTACAATATCATAAAGTCCGTATGATTCACGAACTGCCAATGCTTGTTTAAATCCAACGTAAGTTTTACCCGTGAATGGCACTAATAAATCATCTGATTTTTCCGTTTCTTCAACTTGCTTATCTAAGCTTGGAAAATCATAAGAAAGTGGTCCCTCTGGCAAGATTTTGTACTCTTCTAAAACTAAAGTTTCGTACTTCTTAAACCCTGAAACTACACCTCCTGTAATTAGTGCTAATCCGATAATAAAAGAACATTTTTTTCTCATTAATTTCAATTTCTCAAGCCCTGTCACAACTTGAAATTTCTGAGTACAAATTTACCTCGTTTTTTCAACAAACCTATTTTTTATACGTTAAAAATAGTTTTTTTAACATTTTTAAAAATTAATAATCTAAAAATCAATTAATTACAAAAAATACTTTTTTAAACTTTTTCTTGTAAAGAAAATATAATTTTCTTAAATTAAAGGGCAACCCATACATTTAACACCTAAAAAAAGAAACAAAAAGCCCAAATATTTCAAAAAATATCTGGGCTTTTATCTTTGCATTAAATAGGTTTATTACTCTTCCATTTTGGCTGATAATTCAAACCATTTTTCTTCTTTTTCTTCTAATTCTATCAAAATTTTCTGAAGCTCATTTGCACGTTTCTCAATTTCATCATCTCCTACTTTTCCATCCGAAAACAACTGTTCAATATCACTCTTCTTTTCTTCAAGTTTTGCGATTTCTCTTTCCAGCTTTTGATACTCTTTTTGTTCTTGAAAAGACAAGCCATTTTTCACTTGACTTTCTTTCCAATTAACCTTCTCTTTCGGTTGTTCTTCTTTTATTGGCTCAATACTATCTTCATAAACTCTAAAGTCTGAATAGTTACCTGGAAAATCTTCAATTACTCCCTCTCCTCTAAATACGAATAAATGATCAACTATTTTATCCATAAAATATCTATCGTGAGATACAACTACTAAACATCCTGGATAATCCAATAAAAAGCTTTCCAACACATTTAATGTTACAATATCTAAATCATTTGTCGGCTCATCCAAAATCAAGAAATTAGGATTTTGAATCAAAACAGTGCACAAATACAAACGCTTTAGTTCTCCTCCACTCAATTTCTCAACAAAATCATGTTGTTTCTTTCTATCAAACAAAAAACGTTCTAACAATTGAGCTGCAGATATAGATCTCCCTTTTGCCAATGGAATATACTCACCAAACTCTTTAATAACATCAATAACCTTCTGGTCGTGTTTTACAGCAATTCCTCCTTGTGTGTAATAACCAATCTTTATCGTTTCTCCAACAACTACTTTTCCACTATCAGCTTGTATACTTTGTGTCAATAAATTTAGAAACGTTGATTTTCCTGTACCATTCTTTCCAATTATCCCTATGCGTTCGCCTTTATTGAATGAATAATTATAGTCTTTTAAAATTACTTTATCATTAAAAACCTTATTCACTTTGTGCACCTCAACAATCTTACTTCCCATACGTTCCATATTAATCTCAAGCTCTACTTGATGCTCTTTACGACGACTATGAGCTTTCTCTTTAATATCGTAAAAATCATCGATTCGTGATTTTGATTTTGTAGTACGTGCCTTAGGCTGACGGCGCATCCATGACAATTCTTTAACAAATAAATTTTGTGCTTTATCAATACTTGCATTCTCTGCTGCAATGCGCTCTTCTTTCTTTGTTAAATAATAAGAATAGTTCCCTTTGTATTGATATATTTTACCATTATCTAATTCTATAATTTCATTACATACACGCTCCAAAAAATAACGGTCGTGCGTAACCATAAACAATGTAATATTTTCCTTTGCAAAATAATTCTCTAACCACTCAATCATTTCCAGATCCAAATGGTTAGTTGGTTCATCTAAGATCAATAAATCAGGACGTTTAATCAAAATCATAGCCAGAGCCAAACGTTTGCGTTGCCCTCCTGATAAACTTTTTACCTTTAACTTCAAGTCATCTAATTTTAACCTGAATAAAATTTGCTTGTACTGTGTTTCAAAATCCCAAGCATTGTTTATTTCCATCTTTTCATAAGCTTTTTGATAAGCCTCTGTATCTTCAGGATTTTCTAATGCTTTTTCATATTCACTTATTACTTTCAAAATATCAATATCCGAAGCAAAAATACTTTCTTCAATTGTTAGTTCATCTTGCAAATGAGGTTCTTGAGACAAAAACTCCATACGTATATCTTTACGAATAACCACCTGTCCTGCATCTGGAAATTCTTCTCCAGTCAATATTTTTAATATGGTCGTTTTACCTGATCCATTTTTCGCAACAAATGCTACCTTTTGATCTTTATTAATACCAAAAGACACATCTTCAAATAAAGTATGTGCCCCAAATGATTTCGCTATATTTTCAACTGATAAATAATTCACTTCTTTCTATTTTTTACAAAAATACTCTTTTATTCTTCTTACTGCAATCTGCTAATTAATTTGACTATTTTCCTTCAATGGTAATCACCACATACTCAGACTTCGTTCCAATGCGATATCTACCTCCCCATATACCAATTCCTGAACTTACGTAATAGTGTGTTTGTTGTTTCTTCAAATACCCATGTGATTGTTCAAACAAATAATCTGTTATATAAGAAATAGGCCATATTTGCCCTCTATGGGTATGTCCTGACAATTGTAAATCAATTCCACATTGTGCAGCTTCTTCCAAATGATACGGTTGGTGATCCAATAAAATACATACTTTAGAAGAATCAACACCATCCACCAACTGCTCTAATGTTTTGCGATGCGTATTTGTTTTATCATCCCTACCAATAAGTACAATAGACTCTTCGTCTATTGATAAAACCTCATCTTGTAAAACCTTTATATTAGCCTCTTTCAGAAAGTGATGACTCCCACTAATTCCTGCTAAGTATTCATGATTTCCTAAACAAGAATATGTCCCTAAACGAGAAGTCAACTTTCCTAACAATTGATCTAATGCGTAATAATGTAATGGTGCAACGCTATTATCAATTACATCTCCAGCAATTAAAACAATATCTGCTTGTTCTTTGTTAACCAATGCAATCCAGTGTTGCAATTCCTTTCTTTCAATAGCATATCCTAAATGTAGATCACTCAACATTACAATCTTTAAAGGTTTAGGTAGTACTTTATCAACCTGAATAGTTAAGTTTACTTTGCGTTTATTTTTATAATTCAAATACCCAAACAATGCTATGCTCCCTGTAAGTCCTATAAGAACCTGTGCTTGCACAACTTCATCAATATAAACTTTGCCTTCTAAAAAATACATTATCACATCTTTCAACAAACACAACATAACAGCATACATCACCAACATAAACCATCCTGTACCTACCTTATACAAGATTCCTCCTATGTAAGTTGGAATCTTTTTGCTCAACCCATAAAATCCTAAAATAGAAAAAGTCATTATTATCGCTAATACATAATAACCTATTCGAAAAATAACATTTCCTTCTACCACCGGAAACCAAGAGTAAAACACATAAGCATTTCCTATTAAATACATCAATAGGATTAGTGCAAAAACCTGTAACTTCTTCATCTTTACTTATTTTTTACGACGTATCAAACAATATAATTTGCTTTATTTCGCAGAACAATCTGTACAATTGTTCCTTGTTCTGTTTGTTCAACAACTAAGTCATTATCCATATATTCTTGAATCAATGACATCCTTTCTTTTACAATTCCCAATCCTTTAGATTCATGTTTTGCATTTTGCTCTCTTTTATTCTTATTCCCTTTTCCATTATCCTTAATATAAATCACAACATCCTTACCCAAAGTCTTTACTTCAATCTCCATTCTTGGATCTTTAATAGTAGCAGGAAAAGCGTGTATTAAACAATTTTCTACAAAGGGTTGCAATAACAAAGGAGGTATTTTAATTGCTTGAAGGTTTATAGCTGTTTCAATCTGTTTATGAAATTGAACTCTACCTTCTAACCTCATATTCTCTATTTCAAAATACTCTTCTAAATAAGCAATTTCTTCTGCCAAACTCACTTCATTTAACTGAGAGAAATTTAGTGTTTTTCTGATTAACTTGGCAAATTTATCTAAGTAATACAAGGCATCATCTACCTGTTCATTTAAAATAAAATATTGAAACGAACTCAAAACATTAAAGATAAAATGTGTGTTCAATTGACTGCGAATAGACAACAACTTTACTTCGGCCAAACGCTTTTCGTAAACTAATTTTTTATTGTTTAAAAGCGCTTGTTTTTTAATATGAGATACCCTAAAGCGATACACAATATAAGTTGCCCCCACAACACCTCCTATACTCAGCAGTACAAACCACCAAGTCGCATAAAAAGGTGGTTGAATAACAATATTTACAAATGGGTAAATGGTTGTAGAACCACTATCTAAATCAGTAATTCGAATTTCAATAGCATACCTTCCATCTTCTAAAAAGTTTAAAGCTAAATGAGAGTCTTTTAGCTCTTGCCAATTTTCTGATTGTTTTAACCTATATTCAAATCTTAACTTCTCTGGATACTTTGCTCCTAATACATTAAAATTAATCAATAAAGAGTTTTTATTATAAGGCAAATGAAGTGCTTCAGATTGATTCACTTCTTTAGCATACAATTCTCCATTCACCTCTATCTGATTAATGATAAACTGTAATTTATTCTTTTTTGATTGAAAATAAGAGGTATCTAAAGTATAAATCCCCTCTTTAGTGCCTAAGTATAACTTACTTCCAATAACTGCACTACTGCTAAAATCATAGTTACTTAACCCTTGCTCTTTGTCAAAATAAAATTTATTGTTTTGCTTATCAATAACAACTAATCCTTTACTTGTTCCTACAAACAACTTTTCATCCAAATAATTCAGTGTGGCAATTCCTCCTGCAAATAGTTCTTTATTATTGATGTGAGTTACTACCTTAACAATTCCTTGTTCAGTTGTTATTTGAAAAATATCATTAAAATCTGTTGCAACAAATAATGTATGATCAGGTCCTTTAGCCAACTTGATTATTCTCTTTTCAAGAAATCGCTTATTCTTTAAAAGAGATTCAAAACTATTTTCTCTTAAAACGTATAATCCATCTAAGGCTCCACCAAAAAACAATTGAGTATCAATAGCTTCAATAGCTACAATATCTCTTGGTGTATTTTTATTATATCTCGAATAATACGTATAATCAAACTTATCTAAATCGTGATATACACGTATACCACCATAAGGATTTGTTTCAATTAATTTACCTTTATAAAAAGCAAATTGCATCGTATGTATAGAGAAGTAATCTATAATCACTCCCTCCTTACTCAATTTAAACAATCCAATATTACTACTTACCCATATAGCATCTTTTTCAGCTACTGCTCTATAGAATATTATTTTATCTGCAGGAGTAGTAAAATCAATTTCATAGAAGTGATTCTCTATCGTTGTTATTTTTGCCAATCTTTGCTTATGGTTCTCTTCAAAAATTTTGAATGCTTCTAATGGCAATATTTGCTTTACATAATTTCCTTTCTCTAAATACAAACCTCTATTTGAAAACACATAAAGCTGCTCTTTATTAGAAGCCATTGCCATAACTTGTCCTACTTCCTGAAAATGTTTTAACGGTGATGATAAGTCAATCTTAAAAAGACCATCAGAACGACTACCTACATACAGAAAATTATTATTTGAATCGTAAGCGATACTCTCAAAGTCTTCAGCAAATAAATTCAATTCTGATGTTACATTATCTAATTGCTTTCCATTCCAACGATAAATAGCCGCTTTATTTTCATAAATTCCAGAATTGACCAAATAAATATAATTACCTACTTTCTGAAACTCCTGAACCGCAGGCAAGTCTGGGTAAACTTCTTTCGATTTTGTTTGCCAATTTTCAACAACCAGCTCTTTTTGGTTTCCATAAAGCACAAAGTTATCTTGTTGATAGACACTCAAAATACGTTTGACATCATTTACCTTTGTCAAGCGTTCATTCTCTACTAAAAACACTCCGTCATTTATTGTCGTAGCATATACTTTATTGTTGATTTCAAAAAAAGCAGACACTTCAAATGGATGTTCATGATGCTTTACAAATGGAGGATTTATTATTTTTGAAGTCTTAGTGTTAATTATCGAAATACCATCACTTGTTCCAACATAAATAAAGTAATTAGAAGCATACAATATTCTTACTCTGTTGGAAACCAATCCCTCTTTTTGAGTAAAAACTTCGGCTTCCTTTCCTACTTTTTTCAATACACCTTGTCCATAACTTCCCACCCATAAAACAGCATTTCTATCTTCTACAATAGTACTGACATTGGTATAACGCAATTTGGAAGAAACCTCATCCAATCGAATTTCTTCTTGTACCATTTGCAATAGCCCAGACCTCGAACCTATCCACAATATGCCTTTTGAATCAAAACACAAAGCCCTTACATCATTTGTAATAAGCCCTTGTGCAGTGGTATAATTAGTTGTAACAACTCCTTGTGCATAAGATATTACACACAGAAAAAAACTAATTATTACACCTATTATTCTCATAAATTCAATCCCTTAAGGTCTTTCATCTTATTCCCTGACACAATGATTTCATTTGAAATAATCTCATTATTAATCACAATTGATTCTTTGAAAAAGACTTGATTTGTTTTTTGTTCAATATAATCAACGTGATTCATATTTATCAAGTACGATCGAGTCACGCGTTGAAAAAAAGGATGCTGTAATTTTTCACTCACACCTCCTAAGGTTTTAGACACTAAATGTTTTTGATCTTTCAGGTAAATTTCACAATAATTATCACTTGCTTTGCAATAGAAAATATCCTTTACGTTAACAACATAGCGCTTCTGATTATTTTTAATCACACGTATAAAATCTCGATATCCCTCTTTGGCTAAAAACTTCTCGTAAACTTCTTGCAAATCACTTAAACTAATTGGTTTTAGCAAATAGTGTAAACAAGGATAATTGTTTAATACCTCCAAAGCATATTGTTCATAAGCAGTAGTAAATACAACGTCAAAATCATATGTTTTATAATGATCCAAAAAGGCTAAACCACTTTCTTCAGGCATCTGTATATCCAAGAATACTAAATCAGGACAATACATATCCACTGCAACAATTGCTTCTTGTACAGAATTTACAATATAAATGCTAAACTTTTCTTTTATTTTAAGCTTTTTCGACAACATGGTACGCAACACATCTGCCACTTTAGGTTCATCATCTACAATTAGAATAACTAACTCGTTCATTTCGTTCAGTAAAGTTAAAGGTTGTTTTTTAGGGACAGGCTAAGTTACAACAACAAATTGAGACCATTAGTATAGTTCAATTTACTTTTAAACGATTTCAAAGAATCTGAAAAAAACTTACTATAAAATAAATACTATTGACAAATAGTAACCAGCCAACAGTTAAGAACATTATAAACTACCTTGCCCATACCTTGATCTATTTTTAAAAAAGTACCTATATAAATTACAGAAAAACAAAGTGAAAAACAGAAAGAAATAAGTAAGAAAGCTCTTCACTGTTTTAGTTTCTATCAACTATTCTTCTTTCAAAATCTGACTTCTTAGAATCATAGCTTGACTTCTATTTTTTACATTCAATTTAATGTAGGTATTACTAACATGCTGTTTAGTTGTACTAAGAGAAATAAACAACTCTTCTGCAATTTCTTGATTGGTCAATCCTTTCCAAATACAGTTAATTACTTCTATTTCACGATCTGTACAATTATATACCTTTCTTAAAACATAATTCTGCTTTACAAAATTACTATCAACCACTTTTAGCTCTTCCACTTCATTATATTCTTCTTTTATCAAAGGAGTTCTTACAATTGATTGATGGTTTATTTTATTTTCATAACTCACCTTTAAAGACTTTACTTCTAATTGTAAAACATCGTGTGCTGTCTTTAACTTTTTAACCTTTAACCACAACGCATATCCTGATAAGACAAATGCAAGCATTAAAATAACATGAATCTTAGCCATATCAATAAAATAAAATACTTGACCATTACAATAAACAGAATAATAGTAAGCCATTGCTGTAAAGGCTACTACACTAAAGGTATACGCAATTAAACGAATAGGTAAATCTGTTTTAAAATAGGTTGTCCCAAGTATAATGACTACGACAGCAGAACCTAAAGCACTATTTACCAACAAAATAAACACCCATTCATATCCTGTAAGGTAGTAAAAACAACCTAAAAAACTAAACAAACCTAATAAGGCAACATACCCATATTTTAACTGATTAGATAATTTTTTGATGTCCAAAAAATGATACATAAAAAAGATAAATAGAGAGCAGCTAATAGGCATAAACGTTGTCAATAATCTTGTTTTATCATAAGTTCCATTGCTTAGAAAATAGAAAAAACCATCTTCTAATAGACACATAATAATGATTGAAGTAATAAACAAACAATAGACTAAAGAAACTCTTTCTCTAAAGATAAAATAAAGTCCAAAATTCACTACTATAGATATGAGATACAAACTATAAAACATCTCTAATTTCACTAAATTCTTTAAACTCACACTTCTAAACTCTCCTCTTTCCACTAACAAAAAATCTCCTTTATTAATATATGTGCTCTTAGACACAATGTAAATTGTAGGATAATCTGTGGTAAAGTGATTTTCTTGAAACTGTGAATTTATATCTCCTCCATTTTGATCTGTATTCGGTATTACCTTTTGCCATTTTCCTTGACACTTTATATAAACAAAATAAGGATCTACATGAATAGAGGTAAACTGTAAAATAAGTGGTTTATTGAGGTACTGATTAGACAACTGAACCTGCAACCACGACATCTTTTCTTGATCAGTAGCAGATGCAATATTAGCAGCTCCTTTTAGAGGAGTAAAATGTAACTCATGAAGAGATTCTTCAAATCCTGAAACAAGGACAGTATTCGCATAACTTAAAAATGGAGTTAGGCAAAGAAATAATAACAAAAAAACTGTTTTATTCTTGATTTCATGTGAAAAATTGAACCCCATACCATATAACTAACAGACTATAATGTAAAAATAGTTTTTTTTTGAGAATAACATCATTTCACCTTTTATTTTTATCGCAAATCGAATACTTTTTTTTGCCTCTAAACGCAGTTCCTCTTCTTTAACATGTACAAAACGTATAGTACTTTAGTACGGGATACCATTTAATTCACTGAATTTAAGCATTATTCGTTTTTTATCTCTTCATATAAAACCATACTTAAGTATTGCCTTTTTTTTCAAGAGTATCTGTTATTTTACAAAACATAAAACAACAACCCCTTGGAAAATGTTTTACATTTTGTTAGCTCAATGTAAACAATAGCAAAGAATAAACTCTTCGCTTTTATCCATCTGCAGCACCCCAAGTTTTCCTTTCCTAAAAACTAAGTGCTGCATTTTTTTTTCAATATCCAACAACCTATATATCTTTATACATCCTATTTTTATATTTGATTTTCCCTCCAATATCTATTATTCCTTCCTTAAAATAGGAACCAAAAAAAAATATTTTTTTTATAATTCTGTAGTTATAATTACTGTAAAACCATTAAAATTTACTTAGTAGTTAAGTTTTTTTTTTCGTTTTTTAAGTCCAAAGACACTATTTAGGTTCAAAATAAAAAAAAGCAACTACTTTTTTTATTTCTTAAAAAAAACACAACAAGCTAAATATCAACGAATTAAATAAAAACATTCAAAATAGCACCTATTTTGAACACTCCTTCATCTCAGTATTTACGGTGTTTCTTATAGAATCGGTGGACAGTTGGTGGACAATACCCCGATAATGATGGAGCAGAGCACCTGTTTGTCCAACCATTGTCCTCGTATTCTCCACCTACTGTCCTTTCATTCCATACAAACTCTCTTTCTAAAGTATGCTCAAAGTCTCATCAAAACAGAAATGATACAACCAAAAGAAAGTAAAAAAGAAAACACAAAAAAAACCAGTTAGTACATTGTAGTGCCAACTGGTTCTTTTAACTATAAACTGTCTTGTTTACTTTCTATTCTTTACGTACGTTCTTTAGAAATAAATTATTCATTGGATTAATACCTAATCCCTTAATCGTGGGATGTGTAAATCGGACTGCTTTATCATAAAAAAGAACAATAACGGGTAGGTCATCTGCTATTACCTTATCCATTTGCTGATACAATTGATTTCGCTTCTCTACAGAAACTTCCTTAAAAGCCTGATTGTACAATTGATCAAACTGTTTATTTGCAAAACGCGTATAGTTTGGTCCATTAGGAGCTTTATTGGTACTATAAAATAAAGACAGGTAGTTTTCTGCATCTGGATAATCTGCAATCCAACTTCCTCTAAAAAATTCAAACTTCCCAGAAGCCATCCCTTGTCTTAATGTAGCAGGTGGTGCAACATCCACAATCAAATCAATACCTATTTTTTGCCACTCTCGCTGCAAGTATTCTGCAATATCTAAATAAGAACTATTAGTAGATAAAGTCACTTGTACAGTTGTTGCATGTGTTTCTTTTTTATAACTATCTACTAATGCTTTTGCCTTTATAGGGTTATATTTTTTATCTGTTTGAAAACTACCACCTAAACCAGTTGGAATCATTCCTCCAATGTTACCCTCTCCCATACCACTGCGCAAATACATTAGCATCTTGGCGCGATCAAAGCCTATATTCATTGCCTCTCTGATGCGAATATCCTTCACTGCTGAGTTACTTTCCATATTGTACCCCAAATATTCTGTATTCAGGTATGGGCCTGTAAGCATTGTTACTTTCCCTTGGTGTTTTTCTTGTAATTGACCATCGGCTGTAATAATATCATCTTTATACGAAGGATCTAATCCTGATATAAAATCTAAATTCCCTTGTAAAAATTGTAAAAACGCACTTTGTTTATCTGGCAAAAAAGTAATAGCCACAGCATCCAAATAAGGCAGCTGTACTCCTTGAGCATCTCTCTCAAAATAACGTTCATTTTTTCGCAAAACCAATTTGACATTCTCTTCCCAAAATTGAAAATGAAAAGGGCCAGTTCCAACAGGGTGAGAGCGAAAATCTGCTTCAGGATCTTCTACCACCTCTTTCGGAACCACAGAAGCATAACGCATAGACAATAAGCCTAAAAAAGCAGGAAAAGGTTCTTTTAAAACAATGCGAAACACACTGTCATTTACTGTTTTAAAATGATCTACTTTTTGAAAGATCCAAGCTCCTGGAGAAGCTAATTCACTTGACAGTAATCGATTAAAACTATACTCAAAATCTCCAGCTACAACAGCTCGTGTACTATCTTTTCCAAAGTTGATGTGTTTGTGAAAAAACACTTGATTGTTCAATACAAAGTCATATTGCTTCCCGTCTTCACTTATTGTCCACGATTTTGCAATATCTCCTCGTACTTGTAAACTATCATCCAATTGTACCAAACCATTAAACAATTGATTGCAAGGCCAAATAATAGCCATACTTCTTGCAAATGCAGGATCTAATGTTTGAATATTTGCACTTTCATTATACCTAAAAACAGTTTTCCCATCATTAGCTCTGCGTTTATCTTGACACGATAAGCAGCTCAACACTACACAAAATATTGATATATAATAGATTATTGATTTCATCAAATCGATTTTTGTACGTAACTTTGCCATCCTTAAAAAGGAAAGTAAATATAGCTCAAAGTTACTACTATAGTAGGTAAACATTATGGAAAATAGAAAAAAAGTAGCTTTTTATACCTTAGGTTGTAAACTAAACTTCTCCGAAACTTCAACTATTGCAAGAAACTTCTCTGATGAAGGGTTTGACCGCGTGGAGTTTGAAGAGGAAGCAGATATCTATGTTATCAACACATGTTCGGTAACAGAAAATGCCGATAAACAATTTAAACAAATTGTAAAAAAAGCTCAAAAGAAAAATGACAAAGCCTTTATTGCTGCTGTTGGATGCTATGCTCAGTTAAAACCTGAGGAATTAGCAGCTGTTGACGGAGTAGATCTTGTGCTTGGTGCAACAGAAAAATTCAAAATAACTGATTATATCAACGATTTATCTAAAAACGATATGGGGCAAGTACACTCTTGCGAAATATCTGAAGCTGATTTTTACGTTGGTAGTTACTCTATTGGCGACCGTACCAGAGCTTTCTTGAAAGTACAAGATGGTTGTGATTACAAATGTACGTATTGTACAATTCCTTTAGCTCGTGGTATTTCTCGTAGTGATACTATGGAAAATGTATTAAAGAATGCTGCTGAGATTTCTGCTCAAAACATTAAAGAAATTGTTTTGACAGGTGTAAACATTGGAGACTATGGAAAAGGTGAGTTTGGAAATAAAAAACACGAACACACTTTCCTTGAATTAGTACAAGCATTAGATCAAGTAGAAGGAATAGAACGTTTGCGTATTTCATCAATAGAACCAAATTTATTGAAAAACGAAACAATCGATTTTGTTTCAAAAAGCAGAACTTTTGTTCCTCACTTTCACATTCCATTACAATCAGGATCTAACGATATTCTAAAAAAAATGAAACGTCGTTATTTGCGCGAACTGTATGTTGAAAGAGTTGAAAACATAAAAGAGGTAATGCCTGACTGTTGCATTGGAGTTGATGTAATTGTTGGTTTTCCAGGAGAAACAGATGAGAAATTTTTGGAAACATATAATTTCTTAAACGAATTAGATATCTCTTACTTACATGTATTCACATATTCTGAAAGAGATAATACAGAAGCTGTAGATATGGAAGGTGTGGTACCTATGAATGTGAGAAATAAACGCAGTAAAATGTTGCGAGGACTTTCTGTAAAAAAACGTCGTGCTTTTTATGAATCTCAAATAGGTAAACACAAAACCGTTTTATTTGAAGGAGAGAATAAAGAAGGATACATTCATGGTTTTACAGAAAACTATGTCAAAGTAAAAACACCTTGGGATCCTGCTTTAGTCAACACATTACACGCTGTTGAATTAACCAAGATAGATGAGGATGGAATTGTAAGAATAAACTTCCTTTAAAAATAACAAAAGAGTCTAAAACTATAGTTTTAGACTCTTTTGTTATAACTTCTATACATCGTAATAAAAGTTCAGTGCTTTTTAAAGATTAATAATCTTTTTGTGTTGTTGTGGTTAGCCTGTTGCTATTAGATTCTAATACCTGGAGGTAAAAGATGTTTGTACACTGGATTCTTTCTAAAAAAAGAAACAATCTTTGGATGTGTTGGAACTACTCTTAAGCGTTTTTCTTCAACAAAGCTTAAAATAGCTTTTAAAAAATCAGCTCCTTGATCTTGATTTTCCTCTTCATTCCCATTCCATTTCGTTAAAAAAATCTTTCTCTCTTGAAGAGAGTACTCTACACTAAGTAATCCTTGTTCAGTTTCTAATTCAAACTGACGAAGCAACTCATTGTTTTTAATTTCCATTGTATTATATGTTTTTAAAGTTTCAGCTGTTTTAGCACTTATCTAAATTCAATCGAAACATAGCAATTAATCAACAATAATATTTAAGAGAAATTTAGAAAACGACTATTTCTCTCTTCCCTATAAATTGTTATATTTATCAAAGTTCGGTATTTTTTATTACAATACCATTTTTTTAAATGTTAATTTATTTAAAATGAACAAAATACCTATTTATTTCATACCAGGTATGTGCTCTAACTCGGCTATTTTCGAAAGGATTCACCTCAACCCTGATTTATTTGAATGTTATTATTTAGAATGGCTACCTGTAGATCATTTGGAAAATCTTAACAACTATGTTGATCGAATGATTAAAGAAATTACCCATCCGAATCCTATACTTATTGGTGTGTCATTCGGAGGAATTATTGCACAAGAAATATCTAAGAAAATTACTGTACGTAAAACAATTATTATATCAAGTGCACGTTCTAATAAAGAGTACCCTCCTTTATACAAATTTGCAAAGTATACAAAGGCTTACAAACTATTGCCTACGGGTAATCTTACAAAGCTTATTAAGCAATATGTACACATCACAACAGATGCGTCCAAACAAAGTAGAATGGAATTGTATGATCGATACATTACCATTAGAGATAAAAATTATATTGATTGGTGTATAAGAGAAATTGTCAATTGGAACCCTTCATCTGACTTTAAAGATACCATTCAAATACAAGGAACTAAAGATGAATTATTTCCTTTTAAATATGTAAAAAATGCCATATCAATACCTAAAGGAAATCATGCAATGATTTTTTTAAAGTACAAATGGTTTAATGACAACTTAGAAAAGATTATACTTAAATAGAACATGAAAAAAAGATTATTATCAATTACTACAATGTCCCTTCTATTTGTTTCTGCAACAAATATATGGGCTAATACAGCTACAAATAAATCAACAATAGATCATATCAATTCTACAGAACATATTTATCCTTTACCCTTTAGTATTAATTTCGCTGGAGAAAAAGTTCCGATGCATTTAATTGATGTAAAAGAGCGATTGGATAGAGAAATGATAATCAACACCAATTTACATTCAACTACTGTAGTAACTATAAAAAGAGCTGCGCGCTACTTTCCTGTTATTGAGCCTATTTTGAAAAAGAATGGGGTACCTGATGATTTTAAATACTTGTGTGTTATTGAAAGTACTTTATCCAATGCTGTATCCTCTGCTGGAGCAAGTGGTTTTTGGCAATTTATGAAGGGAACTGCTAAAGATTATAAAATGACTGTAGATGAATATGTAGATGAAAGATATGATGTAGTAAAAGCAACAGAAGCTGCATGTAAATATTTTAATGACGCTTATAAGAAATTTGGTAATTGGACTTTAGTTGCTGCTTCTTATAATAGAGGAATGGGAGGAATATCTCGAGCTATGGAATCTCAGTTTGTAGATAACTATTACGATATGTATCTAAACCAGGAAACCTCTCGTTATGTATTTAGAATATTAGCCTTAAAAGAAATTATGGGGGCACCTGAAAAATATGGTTATGCAATGCCTATACAGGAAATGTATAAACCTGTTAAAACAAAACAAATTGAAGTAAGTACTGATATTGATGATTTAGCAAAATTTGCTAAAGAACAAGGAATCAATTACAAGTTAATCAAATTATATAATCCTTGGTTGATAAGTACAAATCTAAAAGTCAACGGAAAAACATATCAAATAGAAATACCTACAGAAGGTATTTAATCAAAAAGCACTTTAGTATCCTAAAGTGCTTTTTAATTTTTAAATCTTTCCTCTACCACAACAAAGCGTAAGTCTCCATGTAGTATAGGCTCCTTACTTTCATCTCTAATATTTATAATTATATTTGCAGCAATTATAAAAACCATTCAATGGATAAAGAACAATTTATTAATACTGCTTTTGAAAAAATTAGAGCTAAGAATCTTTCTACTCCTTTTGAAATAACAGAAGGAAGTGTAGTACCAAACTTAGAAAAATATCTG
This sequence comes from Flavobacteriaceae bacterium, assembly GCA_031277535.1. Classification (GTDB taxonomy): domain Bacteria; phylum Bacteroidota; class Bacteroidia; order Flavobacteriales; family Flavobacteriaceae; genus Flavobacterium. Next base: position 75,554 of record JAITMD010000003.1, on the reverse strand, counting down.
AACAGCTTGAAAGCAGCTTATCTTAACGCACAAGACCCGCGAATAATCAAATTATTCCAAGACAAAATAGAAGTACTAATGGCACTTTAAACAATATGTTTTTGAAAGAAAGAAACAATAGTTTCTAAAGTTGTTTCTTTCAATTCTTTATGTGGAGTATGTCCTATATTTTCAAAGATTACCTTTTCTGCGACACCTTGTGCTTTACAAATTGTTTTTTCTACCTGATCTAAACTTCCATATTCATCCTGATCTCCTTGTATAAACAACAAAGGGGAAGTGATATGTTTCATCTCTTCTTCCACTGACCAATCTTTATAGGCTGGAGATAACCAAGTATCTACCCATGCTTTGACAATATCATCTACTTTAGTTCCATGATATTTTATTAAGCGTTCTCCAAGATCAGTTGTCTCGTAAGCTGTTTTAGCAGCTTGTACTCCTTTTAAGGTAATTGGCTCCACAAATATATGTGCTGCTTCAGCTACTAAAGCTAAGGTTTGTTCTGGATACATTGAGGCAAACAACAAAGCAATAGAAGCGCCATCACTATGCCCAAATAAAGCAACTTCTGTTAGCTCTATTTCTGCTAAAAAAGCTTTTAAAAATATGGCTTCTTGCTTTAGATAGTCATTTCCCCTTTTAGTGGTATTCATCTTATCTGACAAACCGTAACCTACTCTATCATAAACTACAACATCGCATTGCAAATGTTCTACCAACAACTCAGGCCAATCTCTCCAAAGAGTCACACATCCTAAAGAATCGTGTAATAAAACTAAAGTATACTTACTTTTTCCTTGATATGAAAAAAGTTTATAAAAAACATGTTTTTGGTTCACTAAAACACAATCTTGAATAGCTGTAATCATTTGTTTTATTTTTTATTGTCGTTTGTTTCAAAAGTAAAGAAGATCTAAAAACTGTACAATAAAAAACAAAGAGAAATAGACAAAACCATGCTATACATAATAGCTTTCATTTGATTCTATGCTTCCCAAAAAACAAGTCTACTCTTAAGTATTACGCGCTATTTTTTTTTAATAGACATAACATCTGTTTCCTATAATAAAATAGCCTGCGGTACTTGCAGGCTATTTTATTATTAAATCGTTCAATAGACTAATCTTTTGCGATCGCTATTTTTACTTTTTTATTCTTGATTTTAGTATTTTCAAGAGTCGCTAATAGGGCTTTTATTCTATTAGACGTTACTGCTACAAAAGCTTGTGTATCTCTTACATCAATCAACCCTATATCTTCTTTATTTAGTCCTCCTGTTTTTATCAAATACCCAACAATATCACCTTTGTTCACTTTATCCTTTTTACCTGCACTAATATAAATTGTTTTAAAAGCAGTTTTATTATCAATCTGATATGTTCCTTTAAGCTCTTCAATTGGCATATCAGGGTCAATAAAATCTATTACCTCTTCATTCGTTACCATTACATAAGCTTTACCTGAAGTTTTCATACGTGCAGTTCGTCCATTGCGGTGAATAAAAGCATCTTCTTTCTCTGGTATCTGATAATGAATTACATGTCCTATTTCAGGAATATCAAGGCCTCGAGCAGCTAAATCAGTTGCTATAAGGATATGACAGCTTTTATTTCTAAATTTCATTAAAGCTCTTTCTCTATCTTCTTGTACTAATCCTCCGTGAAAGGCACTATTTGCTACTCCTTTATTAGTTAAGGTTTCACTGATACGAGCAACTGCATCTCTGTGATTACAAAAAATAAGTATAGTATCTTTTCCTATCTTACCAATCAATTGGATTACTGTTTCTAACTTTTCCTCTGCTGTAGATAATACTTTACTAAAAGTTAAATCTGGCTGTACTTCTTCTGATTTCAGAAATTGAATATAAGCTGGATTTACTATTCCTGTAAATGCTGGAATCTTTTTTAATGCAGTAGCAGAAGTCAACATTCTAAATGAAATTTGAGCAAATGAGTTAATAATATAATCCATATCCCCTTGAAATCCCATTTCCAGTGCTTTGTCAAACTCATCGATGACATAACTTGTTACAGTAGCTGTATGAAAAGAATTTTCTTCTATATGAAAAGCTAAACGCCCAGGTGTTCCAACTAAAACAGCTGGTGGAGTACTAAAATTTTTTAATTCTGTTTGAGTAGAATGTCCTCCATAACAAGCATTAATCTTAAAGCCTGTGCCCATCTTTTTAAAAACAGTTTCTATTTGCAATGCAAGCTCTCTTGTAGGTACAATTATCACTGCTTGTACACCCTTAACATTAGAATCTAATCGCTGTACTAAAGGCATTAAAAAAGCTAATGTTTTTCCTGACCCTGTAGGTGACAAAAGAACAATATTACTATTTTTTTGAGCCATCTCAAATGCTTTAGATTGCATTTCATTTAATGCCTCTATATTTAAGTTTTGAAGTATTTCTTTTTTATTCATTGGGCAAAGGTAGTTTTTCTTGAGTAGGTTAACTACATTTTTTATATAAACACAACTTTTAGGATTGATCCTGGATCCTTAGGTTCTCTACTTCTTTGGTGGGTAAAAACAAAAAAGCCTCCACTATTGTGAAGGCTTTTGTGATCCAATCAGGATTCGAACCTGAGACCTACTGCTTAGAAGGCAGTTGCTCTATCCAGCTGAGCTATTGGACCCTAATCTACTAAAAGATTATTTAGTCGGGGTGGCAGGATTCGAACCTGCGACCTCCTGGTCCCAAACCAGGCGCGATGACCGGGCTACGCTACACCCCGAAAAACTGCGGAGAGACAGGGACTCGAACCCTGGCATCGGTTACCCGATGACAGATTAGCAATCTGCTCCGTTACCACTCCGGCACCTCTCCGTTGCAAGGAGAATTACTTCTCTAATGCGGATGCAAAAGTAGCACGTCTTTTCTTACTACGCAAGCTTTTTGAAGAAAAAAATTAAAAAAAATCAATACAAAAAACAGAAGTAACTATTTTTCAACCACATAAGCTTAAAACTTTTTTTTACTTTTTTTCACTCATTCAATAAAAACACACCAAACCCGCGCTATTCCTGAGCTTCGCCTTCAAAATATAAGTTGCTATAACTAAAAAATAAAACATCCCTCTACTTACTAAAGAACAACTACAGTTGTTAAAGATGTTTAACCACCTATTATTTCCACTCAAATAATAATGTATATTTGTTGATATTGTTTAAATTCGCAAAAACTAAAATTAAAGACTATAGAATATGAGTAAAAAAGTAGTAATCGTTTCGGCAGCAAGAACTCCAATAGGAAGTTTCTTAGGAGCACTTTCTACAGTACCTGCTACTAAATTAGGAGCTACTGCTATTAAAGGAGCTTTAGATAAAATTAATATGGATGTTAACTTAGTTGACGAAGTAATAATGGGGAATGTGGTACAAGCAGGAGAAGGACAAGCTCCAGCTCGTCAAGCAGCTTTATATGCTGGTCTTTCTAACGAAGTTCCTTGTACTACAATCAATAAAGTATGTGCTTCTGGTATGAAAGCTATTATGCAAGGAGCTCAAGCTATTATGGCTGGAGATGCTGAAGTAGTAGTTGCTGGAGGAATGGAAAACATGAGTATGATTCCTCACTACATCCACATGAGAAACGGAAATAAGTTTGGTCCTGCTACTTTAATTGACGGATTACAAAACGACGGATTAGTTGATGCATACGACAATAATGCAATGGGAGTAGCAGCTGATTTATGTGCTACAGAATATAAAATTACAAGAGAAGAGCAAGATGCTTTCGCTATCCAATCTTATCAACGTTCTTCAAACTCTTGGGCTGCAGGTAAATTTGACAATGAAATTGTACCAGTAGCAGTTCCTCAAAGAAAAGGAGAGCCTGTAATGGTTTCTAAAGATGAAGAATTTACTAATGTAATGTTAGACAAAATTCCTTCTTTACGTGCTGCTTTCACAAAAGAAGGTACTGTAACAGCAGCTAATGCTTCTACAATCAATGATGGTGCTGCAGCTGTAGTACTTATGAGTGAAGAAAAAGCACAAGCTTTAGGTTTAAAACCATTGGCTTATATCAAAGGATATGCAGATGCTGCACAAGAACCACAATGGTTTACAACTGCACCTGCTAAAGCGTTGCCAAAAGCACTTAAAAAGGCAAATATCGCAATTGACGAAGTAGACTTCTTTGAATTCAATGAAGCTTTCTCTGTTGTTGGATTAGCAAATGCTAAAATCTTAAATCTAAATGCTGATAAAATAAACGTAAACGGTGGAGCTGTATCTTTAGGACACCCTCTTGGATGTTCTGGAGCTCGTATTGTTGTTACTTTATTAAACGTATTAGAGCAAAACAATGGTAAATATGGTGCAGCTGCTATCTGTAATGGTGGTGGTGGTGCTTCTGCTATCGTAATTGAAAAAGCATAATTAATGCTTAACTAAATATTATAGAGATGAGTTTGATTGTTTCAAACTCATCTTTTATTTTTGTCTAAAATTATATATTAAATGAACATGTTTGCCTATTGCAATTTGGCTATTGTACCCTTACGCGCAGAGCCTTCTGACAGAAGTGAAATGGTAACCCAAGTACTGTTTGGAGAACACTTTTCTATTTTAGAGCAAACTGAAAAGTGGTCTAAAATACAGCTTGCCTTTGATCAATACCAAGGATGGATAGACAATAAACAATTTCAACTTATCTCAGAAGAAGATTTCTTATTCTTGGAGCAAAGCCCTGTGCAACTAACAGTTAATAAATTAGACTTTCTTTACACTTGTAATCAAGAAGTAATGTCTATTCCTTTAGGAAGCACATTAACTTGTCTACAAAAACCAAGTATCAACATAGAGCAATACATTTATCAAAACCTTTTAATCTCTGGTAAAAAGAATAAAAAAGACTTAATCAAAACAGCCTTTCTTTACCTCAACACACCTTACTTATGGGGTGGCAAAACACCTTTTGGTATTGACTGTTCAGGCTTTACACAAATGGTGTATAAAATTAATGGGTATTGTATTCCACGTGATGCTTCTCAACAAGCAGCAACTGGAGAAGCTTTAAGTTTTATAGAAGAAAGTGAACCAGGTGATTTAGCCTTTTTTGACAACACTGAAGGTAATATTGTTCACGTTGGATTAATCATGGACGACAACTACATAATACATGCTCACGGCAAAGTAAGAATAGATCGCTTAGATCATTTAGGAATTTACAATGTAAACACAGGAAAGCATACCCATAAATTAAGAGTTATTAAAAAGATGTTTTAGCCCTCTGATTAATTTTAGCTTTTATTTTGTATCGTCAATTCCGACAACATTATCTCAACTCGCTAAAAAAAAGTATCTTTGCAAAAATATTTTTTGTACATGCATACTTTCGAGCAATTTAACTTACCGAAAGCTTTAGATAAAGCCCTTGTAGAATTAAACATTACTACACCTACACCTATTCAGCAAAAATCATTCTCTGTTATTTTATCAGGTAGAGATATGATGGGAATTGCTCAGACAGGTACAGGGAAAACTTTAGCCTACTTATTACCTATTTTAAAACAATGGAAATTTGCTCAAACAGATAGCCCTCGTGTGGTTATACTTGTTCCTACACGTGAATTAGTTGTTCAAGTAGTAGAAGTAATTGAAAGCCTAACACAGTATATGTCTATCAGAACACTTGGTGTTTATGGTGGTACCAATATCAATACACAGCGCAAAGCTGTATATGATGGGGTAGATGTATTAGTAGGAACTCCTGGTCGTACAATGGACTTGGCATTGGATGGTGTAATCCGTTTTGACAATCTACAAAAGTTAGTAATTGACGAATTTGATGAAATTCTAAATCTTGGTTTTAGAACACAGCTTACTTCCATCTTAACTATGATGAAAGGAAAGAAACAAAATATTCTGTTTTCAGCAACGATGACTGAAGAAGTAGATGAAATCTTAGATGAGTATTTTGATTTTCCTGAAGAAGTATCTTTGGCTGCTTCTGGTACTCCTTTAGACAAGATTGATCAACAATTATATAGAGTACCTAACTTCTATACCAAAATGAATGTTTTAATGCATTTATTAAATGATAAAGAAACTTTTAATCGTGTCTTAATCTTTATCAATAGTAAGCGTTTGGCTGATGTTGTAATGGAAAAATTGAATGAAGCTTTTCCTGAAGAATTCACCGTAATCCACTCTAACAAATCTCAAAATTTCCGTTTGCGTTCTATGGCAGAATTTCAAGCTAATGAATTAAGAGGTTTATTAACTACAGATATTATGGCACGTGGATTAGATATTTCTGATATTACCCACGTAATTAACTTACAGTTTACTGATACTCCTGAGCAATATATCCACCGTATTGGACGTACTGGACGTGCGGACAAAACAGGAATTGCTATTTCTTTAGTCGATCCAAAAGAAGAAGAAATGTTATTAGCAGCTGAAATGCTAATGGAAAGAGAGCTAAATGAACAAGTAATACCTGAGGGAGTTGAGATTTCAGAAAAACTAATGGAGTTTGAAAAATCAAAACTAAAGGCAAAACAACTTGTAAAAGCTAAAAAGCCAATTGAAAAAGGTGCAGCCTTCCATCAGAAATCTGTAAAAAATCAGAAGGTTAACTTAGGTGGTCCAGGAAAAAGAACACCACGAAAAACTAAACCACGAAATAGAGCTGTAGAAGCAAAACGAGCAGCAAAGCGTAAAAAGAATAAAGAAGATTAAAATAGATATAAAAAATGGGGATGTATTATTTACATCCCCATTTTTTATATCTTATAAACCAATAAATTATTCATTAGTGTTTAATATTTGCTACACTTTCTGGTTTGTGTTTATACTTAAACAAAATAGCGAATAGTACTGTAACAACTAAAGCATATCCAGCAAATATCAACCAAGAAGTTCTCCATCCTTCTACTTGAGCAATTAAATCTGTTTGACTAAATACGAAATGATTTACAATGTATTGTGCAATTAGCATCCCAATTGTAGCTCCAAAACCATTAGTCATCATCATAAACACTCCTTGCGCAGAAGATTTAATATCCTCACTTGTTTCGTTATCTACATATAAAGATCCTGACACATTAAAGAAGTCAAAAGCAATACCATAAACAATCATAGATAAGATAAACATCCAAACTCCACTACCTGGATCTCCAAATCCGAAAAAGCCAAAGCGAAGTACCCATGCAAACATAGACATCAACATTACCACTTTAATTCCAAATCTCTTTAAGAAGAAAGGAATCAATAGAATACACAATGTTTCTGATATTTGAGAAAGAGAAATTAATGCATTAGCATTATTAGCACCCCATGAGTTACTGTATTCTGGAATTTTTTGAAACGTTGTTATAAAAGGATTAGCATAACCATTTGTAATTTGCAATGACACCCCTAATAACATAGAGAAGATAAAGAAAATAGCCATCTTCTTTTGTTTAAACAACGCAAATGCTTTTAAGCCTAATGCATCATATAACGTTAATTTTTCCTCTGACTTATTAATAGGACAGTTAGGTAAAGCAAAACTATATAAGAACAACACTACCCCTAAAATAGCAGAAACATAGAATTGATGGTAACTTGTTTGAAAACTTTTAAACCCTGCGTCATTTCCAAAATGGAAACCTAATTCTCCATTCTGAAACCCTATAAAGTTTACAAACAACATCGCACAGATAAATCCAACAGTACCTAATGTTCTAATTGGAGGGAAACTTGTGATTGTGTCTAAATTATTGTTCTTTAATATCGTATAAGCCGTTGAGTTAGACAAAGCGATGGTAGGCATAAAGAAAGCTACGCTACAAGTATATAGAGAAAAGATTGTTGTAAAATCAACATGATCTCCTGCCATAGCTCCATAAGCTCCAGTTGCAAACATAAAAATAGCTGCCAACAAATGGTTAATCCCTAATAATCTTTGGACAGGAATCCAGCGGTCTGCTACAATCCCCATTAAAGCAGGAAGAACAATTGAAACAACCCCTTGTATCGCGTAAAATAGTCCAATTTTAGGCCCTAATCCTATAGATCCTAAATAATTCCCCATAGACGTTAAATAAGCCCCCCAAACAGCAAATTCAAGGAAACTCATTACAGTCAATTTTGATTTAATATTCATTCGTGTAAGTGCTAAATAAGTTTTGTGTAAGTTTATATCTAAAAAACAATTCCCTTATGAGAATAAGCTTCCTCTAATTTAATCATTTATTTTATTAGAAGCTAACCCTAAAATCAGTTTTAATTGTTCTTCTCTTGAAAGTGTTGAATTATCAACCTCTATCGCATCTGTTGCCATAACTAAAGGAGAATCTTCTCTTGTAGTATCAATTCTATCTCGTTCAACTACATTTTCATATACCTCTGCCATAGTTACAGAACTATCTTTTTGGATCATCTCATCAAAACGTCGTTGAGCACGTATTTCTGGTGAAGCAGTCATAAATACTTTCAATTCTGCATCAGGAAAAACAACAGTCCCAATATCACGTCCATCCATAATCACTCCTTTATCTTTTCCAAATGCTTGTTGTTGCTCCACTAATTTTTTTCGAACTTCTGGAACTTCTGCCACCTGACTTACAAACTGAGAAACTCCTAAAGTACGTATTTCATCCTCTACATATTCTCCATTAAGATAAATATCCGCAATTCCTTTTGATTCGTTAAACTTGAACAACAATTCGATTTGATTCAAATGTGCAATTAATTCACTCCTATTAAATTGTGTCGCATCTATCCAGTTATTGCGCATTGCATATAACGTTACAGCTCTATACATTGCCCCTGAATCAACATACACATATCCCAATTGTTTAGCCAATGCTTTGGCTAAAGTACTCTTCCCTGTTGACGAAAAACCATCAATAGCTATAGTGATTTTTTTCAAGATTTAATTTTTTACTAATTCATATTCAATACCACACCAAACATACTTGTATTTGATGCCACAGATTGTCTTGCATAAGAATAATCCAATTTCAAACGATTATATCTAAAGCCAAAACCTGCCATAAAACCAGCAAAATGACGCTGACTTATTATTTTCATTTCTTCTCCTTTTCTAAAGTTATACCCTACTCTTAAGTTAAACTTCTTTTCAGGAAACAACTCTACACCTACCACCATATGTCGCAATGCATTATTAAACACGCTTACTTTCTCTTCTGTGATATTCCCTTCCAAATCACTTTCTGATCGATTAGGGTTGGTATATGATAAGTTCCATTGCTGCAAATTATCAATTGTTAGATGTAATCGCAAAGGTACGTTTTCTAATTGCTTTGAAATAGCAATTGCTATATCTAATGGTAATTTTTCTCTTCTTCCAGCATATGTATCAATTTGTCCACCTAAGTTTCTAACTACAAATGCTATATCAATTTTATGCTGCTCTATTTTTCTCAAAACTCCTAAGTCGAAAGCCATACCAAAAGAAGTATATCCAGCTAAACTTGAAAATATAAACTTCGTATTCGCTCCAACGTACCAGTCTGTGTAACTAATATTATAAGACGAACCAATAGATAGTGCTACTTCATTTCCTGTAAAATTCCCCGTTTTAAAACCAAACTCATCATAACCTTCTATCTGCCCATAATTCAAATAATTTACCCCTACAAATATGTTCTTCTGGCTATCAAAAGATTGCACATAAGCTGCTGATCCGTAATTAACAGCATTGTTTAATCTACTAAAATTAAGTGCTAATTGTCCTGACATGCTACTATTCGTTGTTGCAGGATTCATAAAAGGTTGAGTAACATCTAAAGTACTCCCAACAATATTTTTCCCTCCCAAACTACTTTGCATAGGGGAAACAGGTAAGTTTAAAAATTTATAAGTCGTATCCCCTCCTATTTGAGAATAAAAACGTACTGGCAAAAGCAGTAAAAGGAAGAGAAATACACACCGCATATATTACGAGGCTTAAAATTAATTTAGGAGGCTAAGATAATTATTTTTTTGCCTAAATAGATAAAAAAATAAGCACAACCAATAGATGATTGTGCTTACTATTACAAGTCTTTATTTATGACTTTTTAATTTGCTTGAGAAAAATCTTTAGCATTTTTTACTTTTTGATTCGTAATTGCCAAATGAATTACTTCTTCCATACGATCAACATAATGGAATGTCAACCCTTTTAGATAATCAGCTTTAATTTCCTCAATATCTTTTCTATTATCTTTACACAAGATAATTTCTTTAATATTTGCTCTTTTTGCCGCAAGTATTTTCTCTTTTATTCCTCCTACAGGTAATACTTTTCCTCTTAAAGTTATCTCACCTGTCATCGCTAAATTAGCTTTTACTTTGCGTTGTGTAAATGAAGACACCATAGAAGTCAACATAGTGATACCAGCACTTGGTCCATCTTTTGGAGTAGCTCCTTCTGGTACGTGAATATGTATTTTATAATTTTCAAATACAGTATCGTCAATTCCAAAATCAGCAGCATGAGCTTTAATATATTCTAAAGCAATTGTTGCAGATTCTTTCATTACTGTTCCTAAATTTCCTGTAATAGAAAGATCTCCTTTTCCTTTGGCAACAGATGATTCAATATACAAAATATCACCACCTACACTTGTCCAAGCTAATCCAGTTACAACACCAGCCACATCATTATTCTCATACTTATCGCGTTCAAAACGAGGTGTACCTAAGATCTCTCTAATGTCTGCCTCCGTAATTTTCGCATTGTACTCTTCCTCCATCACAATATGTTTGGCAATACCACGAGCTACATGAGCTAATTGTTTATCTAATCCACGCACTCCAGATTCGCGTGTATAGTTTGTAACAATATACTCCATTTGCTTTTTACCTATTGTCAAATCTTTTGTTGTCAGCCCATGCTCTTTCAATTGCTTTGGCAAAAGGTGTTGTTTTCCAATCTCTACCTTTTCTTCAATAGTATAGCCATTCATTTCAATAATTTCCATTCTATCTCTCAAGGCTGGTTGAATTGTTGACAAACTATTTGATGTAGCAATAAACATCACTTTTGACAAGTCATATCCCATTTCTAAGAAGTTATCATAGAAATCGCTGTTTTGTTCTGGATCTAATACTTCTAACAAAGCCGATGACGGGTCTCCTGTGTGACTTGATGATAACTTATCAATTTCATCCAATAAGAACACCGGATTTGAAGTCTTCGCTTTTTTAATTGACTGTATGATACGTCCTGGCATAGCACCAATATACGTTTTTCTATGTCCTCTTATCTCTGCCTCATCGCGCAATCCTCCTAAAGAAATACGTACATATTCTCTTCCCAGCGATTTTGCAACAGACTTTCCAATAGATGTTTTACCAACTCCTGGAGGCCCATACAAACACAAAATAGGAGCTTTCAAATCATTTCGAAGTTTCAAAACAGCCATGTGCTCCAACACTCGTTTCTTTACATCTTCAATTCCATAGTGGTCTTTATCCAAAATCTTTTGAGCATTTTTTAAATCAAATACATCTTTTGAATAATGTCCCCATGGCAGCTCTAAAAACAACTCTAAATAATTGCGTTGAATCCCAAACTCTGCAACTTGTGGATTCATACGTTGAAACTTAGTCAACTCTTTTTCAAAGCGCTCACTAACCTCTTTTGTCCATTTTTTCTTTGACGCTTTTTTGCGCATTTCCTCAAACTCCTCTTCATTGGATACTCCTCCCAATTCTTCTTGAATTGTTTTCATCTGTTGATGTAAGAAATATTCTTTTTGTTGTTGATCTAAATCAACACGTACTCTTGTTTGAATAGTATTGCGCAAGGCCAAACGTTGCAATTCAATATTCATTAAACGCAATGTTTCATAAGCACGAGCTTTGATATCGTTTATACGCAATAAGCTCTGTTTTTCCTCAACACTCAAATTCATATTTGAGGAAATAAAGTTGATTAGAAACGAATTACTATCAATGTTTTTTATAGCAAAACTTGCCTCTGAAGGAATGTTCGGATTCTCGTCAATAATTTCTATTGCAGTTTCTTTAATCGCATCAACTACTGTAGCAAACTCTGTATCATCTGCATCGCATTTTGTTTCAACTTTCTCGCGAATAGTACCGATTAAATATGGTTCTTCTTGAGTTAGTTCTACTAATTCAAATCGCTTTTTACCTTGTAGAATCACTGTAAAGTTTCCATCAGGTAATTTCAATACTTTAATAATACGCGCAACAGTTCCGTCATGGTAGATATCATTGAATCCAGGTACCTCCACATCTTCATTCAACTGCGCTACTACACCAATACACTTATCCTTTTTATTAGCCGCTTTTATTAATGCAATTGATTTTTCTCTGCCTGCTGTAATTGGAATAACTACACCTGGAAACAAAACCATATTGCGCAAAGGCAAAATTGGTAAGGATGTTGGTAGTTCCTCTTTATTCATTTCCTCTTCATCTTCATTAGATAATAACGGTATAAACTCTGAATTAGAATCTATCATATCACTAACCGACAAACTGTCTATCGAAATAATTTTTTGATTTGCCATATAATATTTTATGTCATTCTGTCAGCACACAACTTATACAAACCTTCACCAGCCCTCATAAATCATTGATTACCAACAAAAAATATGTTTTTAGTATTTATATATATATAATAAGTCAATCTTTATGCCATAAAAAAAGTCCTTAAATTGAAACTAAGGACTTTTAAATATATGCTTGATCTTTTATTTACTTATCAAATAATAATTTATTATTTAATTGGTTTATATACGACAAACTCACCTTGTGAAATCTGCGATTCTGCTGTTCCTAAATTATTTTTTAAATGAAATTCAAAACGTCCAGCTATTTCTTGTACATTTTTTCCATTAACTACTTTATTCTCTTTTCTATCTATTCTCAAATATGAGCCATCTAATAAATTAGCTGGGCTATTGTCATATTTTTCACCATATCTAGAAACATACTTAACCTCATATCCTTTCGCATGTTTCGTTTTCAGTTCAATATTATCTGGGAAAATAATATCTAAGTTAAACTTTGTATATGTATTTCCTTGTGCATTTACTTTTATTTTTTTCTCAGTATCAGCTCCTCCAACTGGAGTATCTACATTTAATCCTCCTATTGGTATTGCAGGTACAATATCCATTGCAGAAAGTTTTACGTTAGTCATCAAATCAGAATCTACAAACATATACATATACTCTTTAGATCCATCCATTCCTTCGCGAACAAAAGGAATATCTGTAAAATATCCAGAAACTCTAATTGGCTCAGTATTTTTAGTATTTGTAGCATTAGGTTGTAATGTAAAATCAAAACTTCCACTGATTACATTTACATAGTTATTAATATCACTTAGTGTAAAAACACCTGCACGTGCATTGTTTGGTGATTTTGTATTAATTGTACTATATACTTCAGGTAAATTATTAGTAAAGTTTAATAAGTAATCACTTACATTTTTATTCTTACCATCTTGTGTAAAAGGGAAAGTCGCCTTTGAGAAAGTCGCCAATTCAATAATTAAGTCATCTAACCCTGTTTGTCCTTTGATTTGTGCTTTCCCTAATCTTTCTACTCGAATAGTTAGGTGATTATTAGACCCCAAATACGCAACAATATTATTTCTAAAGTAAGTTGAGTCTTTTAAAGTCAATACAAATTCGGGTTTCCCTACTAACTCTTTATTGTCAAACACTGGATCATTTGCCTCTTTATCACAAGAAGTAAACATTGCAGAAAGTAGTCCAACAAAACAAGTAAGGATAAGGATTGAGAATCTTTTCATGATATTATGGTGTCTTTTAATTTTTTCAAATATAGATTTATTTTGCATAATATTAAATTAAAATTAACATTTATTATTACTTTAAATAGATTGATCGTTATTCAGATACAGCTTTAGTCTTCTTCTGTTGTGGAACGCGCAATAGCAATATAAACCCAACAACAAAAAAGACGACCAAAAATAAAATAGCATTTTGCATTTTACCTGTCAAGTCACTGACTAAACCATAAATCAACATTCCAAATACAATACCTATCTTTTCAGTCACATCATAAAAACTAAAAAACGAAGTCGTATCTGTCGTTACAGGCAACATTTTAGAATAGGTAGAACGTGACAATGATTGTATTCCACCCATCACAAGTCCTACAAATGCTGCTGCAATATAAAACTCTTTTGGACTACTAATCGTATAAGCATAGATACAAATACATACCCAAATAGCATTCAATACACACAACGCATAAATATTTCCAATTTTGTTTGACAATTGTGCTGTCAAATAAGCGCCTAATACAGCTACTAACTGAATTAACAATATACTTATAATCAATCCGCTTGAACGCTCACTATCACTCGCCCACTGTATTTCTTTTTCTCCAAAATAAGCAGCAATAATCATTACTGTTTGTACTGCCATACTATAAACGAAAAAAGCAACTAAATAGCGCTTTAAAGGAACATAATTTTTTAGCTGTTCATTTACTTTTTTCAATTCTCTAAAACCTTTAAAGAATACAGAGCTTGTTAACTTCTTCTCATTCTTTAAGTCTGGCAAACGTCTAAAAGCTCTTATTCCAAAGCCAATCCACCATAAACCTACTAAAATAAAAGAAAAACGCATCGCACTCATTTCATTCTCAAACCCCAATGCTTCTGCATTCATTATCATCGCTAAATTAATTAATAGCAAAATAACACTACCTATATAACCTAAACCATATCCTTTCGCACTAATCTTATCTTGTTGGTCTTCAAAAGCAATATCTGGCAAATAAGAATTATAAAACACTAAGCTTCCCCAAAAACCAATAAGCCCAAACATATAAATAAGCAAACTCAAATACATGTACTCCAAACTAAAAAAGTACAACAGCATACAAGAAATAGCGCCTATAAAACAAAATAGTTTTAGAAAGAATTTCTTAGTTCCTAAATAATCCGCTATTCCTGACAAAAAAGGAGATATAACAGCTACAATTAAAAAACCAAGCGCTGTGACATAACTAATAATCGATTCACTTTTAATCATAGTTCCGAATAATTCGAAACTATCAATTTTTAATTCGCGAAAAAGAACCCCGTAATACAATGGAAATATAGAAGATGAAATAACTAAAGCATATACCGAATTAGCCCAGTCATAGAATGCCCAAGCATTCAAAAGTTTCTTATCTCCTTTAATAAATGTTTTCATATTTTTTGTGTTGTCATCAATTATGCTCCTTATCAAAACATTCAAACCAGACTAATCTTCCACATACTTTTTAACAAAAGGCATTCAAAAATACTAATAATCTATAAACCCTCTATCTTATTATTAAAAATTGAAAAACTTTATCCCTATCCTTGCTCTTGTAAGCAACTATCTTTTCAATAAATTGCATAGAGAAACATCTAACTAAATTCAACATATGAGATAGAATAATAATTAATCCCAAAAAGCAACTTCTTAAATCACAGCTTTACAACAGCACAAAAAAACAAAAGACCTCTCATCTGAAAGGTCTTTATTGTAGTATATGATTTATTCTCTTATTTGAATTTCACTCCAAATTTCGCAGCTTCTGCTTTAGCCTCAGGAATCAAGCGTTGCAAATCTGCAATTCTTTGTTGGTTAGAAGGGTGCGTACTTAAAAATGCAGATCCACCTGCATCATTTGAACGCGCTGCCATACGTGACCAAAAAGCTACAGCTTCTTCTGGGTTATATCCTGCAATAGCCATCAAAGTCAACCCTATTTTATCTGCTTCAGTTTCATGTGCTCTACTAAAAGGTAGCATAACACCGTATTGACTACCTAATCCATAAGCAGCTCCCAACATCTGTTTTGTTCCTGCACTTGATTTTGCCGTTGCAGCATCCAAAGCTACTGCCCCTACTTGTTGCAACATACCAGCACTCATACGTTGTTGCCCGTGATTTGCCAAAGCATGTGAAACTTCGTGCCCCATTACTGTTGCAATCCCAGCATCATCTTTACAATAAGGTAAGATACCTGTAAAGAATACAATTTTTCCACCTGGCATACACCAAGCATTTACTTCATTATTATCTACTAAGTGATACTCCCATTTATAATCTTTCAAATAGTCTTTGTATCCATTAGCCGACAACCATAATTCTGCTGCTGCTTTAATTTTTTTACCTACCTCTTCTACACGTTGTGTATCTTTTGTTCCTTTAATTACTTTATTTTCTTTCAAAAACTCCCCATATTGTTGAAAAGATGATGGAAATAACTCTGAATCAGAAACCAAGGCCATTGTGTTTTTTCCTGTAAAAGGATTTGTTTTACAAGCACTTAACAACAAAATTGCACTTAATGAGAAAATTATTTTTTTCATTTTACTTTTTTTCTCAAAATTAATAGGAAAATCGTCTTCTAAAAAACTTTTATCAAAATAATATTAAGTCATTACCTTATCAATATTTTGTACTTTTATACCAAACAATCAATAGAAATGCAAAAGAATAAAAAACAACAGCAACAATCCTTACAAATCCCGCGAACTATTATTGCTGTTGGAAAAACATTACAATTTTTTTCAATCAAGCTTGCTGCAAAATATGCTCAAAACTTGTTTGTTACTCCTATAAAATTTGCACCTCCTAAAAGAGAAAAAGAGATGTTAGAGAAAAGCATCATCAATAAGATAGTTGTTCCTTCTCTAAAAAAAGATATCATTGTGTACCAATATGGGACCAATAAAACAGCAAACAAAACTGCTCTATTAATACACGGTTGGAATGGCAGAGGAACACAATTAATTACGGTGGCAACTATGCTTATGCGTCAAGGGTATAACATTATTAGTTTTGATGCTCCAGGTCATGGACAGTCTCCTAAAACAAAAACAAATATGACTGAGTTTATTGCAACTGCATTTGAAGTAGAAAAGCAATTTGGTCCTTTTGATTTAATTGTAGGTCACTCTTTGGGTGGTATGACAACCATCAATGCTTTAAAAGATGGTTTAAAAACAAAACGAGCTGTAATCATAGGAAGTGGCGACGTTGTGGAAGATGTAATAACAGATTTTGTACAACAAATAGAGCTTAAACCTGTTATTGGAAATATTATAAAAGAGCGCTTTGAAAAGCAATTCAATCAAACCATGGCAAGCTACTGCGTCCACGATGCGGTAAAGTCATTAAATATTCCGCTTTTAATTATCCATGACGAAGATGATTTGGATGTAAACGTAAAAGCTGCTTATAACATCAAAAAAGAAGCAAAAAATGCACAATTAATGATTACCAAAGGCCTTGGACATAGAAAAATATTAGGCGACAAAAAGGTAATTGAACGCATTATGGAATTTGTAAACGAAGAATAACAATACATGACAAAATTAATAAGCATGCTATGTCTTATTCTCCTTTTTGTTAGTTGTAAAAATAATCCACCTTATACTCCAATAAAAACCATGAATAGAGATAAAAACACAACAGAAGACCAATGGAAAGAAATACTTAGTCCGGAGGAATATTATGTATTAAGACAAAAAGGTACAGAACGCCCTTTTACAGGACAATACAATGATTTTAATCTAACAGGTACTTTTCATTGTGCCGCTTGTGATCAACAACTCTTTAGCTCTGATACCAAATTTGATTCTCATTGTGGATGGCCTTCTTTTGATAAGGCTATTCCTGAAGCTGTAAAGTATATCAAAGATACTACACATGGAATGATCAGAACAGAGGTTGTTTGTTCTAATTGCAATGGTCATTTAGGACATGTGTTTCCAGATGGACCAGTAGATACAACAGGTGATAGATACTGTATTAATTCTATTTCTATCAAATTCAAGCCTGCTAAATAATAAAACTAAAAAACTCTCATTAGTCTAAACGAATTGAGAGTTTTTTTTATACTTGCTAAAAACAATTCTTTATATCCCTATCTTTACAACACCGATGTTGTAAAGACATTTCACAATCACTTGTACCACATATCTATTCTATGGTACTTTAATCTGTACCAACAAAAGGAAGTCTGTCTATAAATACTATTCGTTTCTATTAAACCTTTTTTATTTCGGCATACGATAGATACCCGTTGCAGAAAAACAAGAGACTACTTCCACCCTATCAAGCTTTCTTATTCAAATTTACCCCCAATTTAGTGCTCTCTTTATTTCTTACACGTTTAACGCCAATCCTTCTCATTTGGTTTAGCAACCAATAGCTTTCTATATTCTTTAAATCGCTTTATTCCACCAAGTGCAAGCATAGTGTAAGTATAGTGCAAGCATAGTGTAAGTATACTAATACGCTTTTTTTATACTTACACTATAGTACAAATATACTTACATTATACTTGTACTAACATCTATCAAACTATTGTACAAGTAGAAAAATACTGTACGATGTGATTGACCTAAAATAAGATTGAAAAAAATTGAAACAACATTGTTTCGAGAAATATAGTACGCTTAAGAAGTAAAAGAAATGCTTTTACTATAAAATATAAGGTAAGTGAACAAATGAAAAACTATAAAACTACAAGCTCTTTTATCTTTAAAAAGATACACTCCATTTGATTACACAAAAACATAACTATTTAAAATAAAAAATGATAGAGGTCTCTATCATTTTTATAGCAGTAAAAAGATACTGCTATGACCTAACGATTGTTCAGAAACTTATTTTAGTAACTATGCTACCATAGCTTACACAATGAAAATAGCGGTTACTGAACAGGTTGCAACATCCCGCTTTAGAAGTATCATTTAGTTCTTAAAATTACTTTTTGTTTTAATAAAGCAATTTTATTTCTTTCAGTCCAAATTCTTTTAATTCCTGATCGTCTAACTCTACTTGTAGCATCCCCAATTCGGTGACTGATCTGATGATACCCGAAAAACGATTGCCTGCTGTGTCTTCAAAAGCAGAAACCATGTCTTTTCTAAATAAAGCTAAACGATAATTTTGCCAATAAGTAATCATCTTCTCTGTACTAAAAACAGAAAGATGTTGTTTCATTTCTTCTAAAATGAATTCTAATACTGCATTTTTATCTACTTTTTCCCCACACAATTTAGCTAAAGAACTACCTTGAGGTAAAAATTCAAAATTCTGTTGATTGACATTAAGTCCAACTCCTATAATTGATTGTACACTGCCATCTGCTTTCAACATATTTTCAATCAAAATACCGCCAATCTTCTTATTTTCTGCCAATATGTCATTTGGCCATTTGATATTAAATGTCAGATTAAAATTATTTTTTAATGCTTGATAAATACTTAAAACAACCAAAATATTCAAATCAAAAACGAATGCTGCACTTGGCAAAAAATCTTTTACAAACACACTAAATGTTAGGTTATTACCTACTTCTGAGCTCCATTGAGAACCGCGTTGTCCCTTACCTGCAAATTGATTTTCTGCTACAACAACAGTAAAATTATCAAGCACACAAGTATTACATAAGTCTCTCAAATATGTATTTGTAGATGCCGTGGCATCGAGTTTGATTAAATTCATAAGAAATATTTAACTACTAATCAGAAGCGATTCATTATATTTGACTCCAAAATTAGTGACAATTATAAATAACTCATAGAAAATAAATAGACAAAAATAAATGGTAGAGAAAAATATCAATAACGACGAATTAATCGCAAACGTTATCAAAGGAATTGAAAATGTAAAAGGAGAGAACATTACTGTATTGGATTTAAGAGAATTAGACAATACACCTTGTGATTACTTTATCATCTGTGATGGAAATTCAAATACACAAGTAAATGCTATTTCGGGATCAATTCAAAAATTAGTTTCAAAAGAACTTCGTGATAAACCTTGGCACGTAGAAGGTGAAGACAACTCAGAATGGATCTTAATGGACTATGTAAATGTAGTTGTTCACGTTTTTCAAAAACATATCCGCGAATTCTATGGCATAGAAAGTTTGTGGGGAGATGCTAAGATCACTACGATCAATAGCGAGTACTAAAACTATAAAAAAAATTCTTCATGGCAGGAAATATGAAACCTACACCAAATAAATCAAAATTTAGTCCTTGGATCTTTTGGGCAAGTGCTATTATGATTATTGTGGTGATCAATTTTTTATCAAATGGAAGTAGTTTAGGTAATTCTAAACAGCTAAGCTTATATAAATTTAATGAATACTTAGAGCAAGGGAAAATTGACAAAGTAGAATTTGGACGAACAGTTGCTAAAGTATATATCAAAGAGTCTTCTCTGTCAGCAGAAGAGCAAGAAAAATTAAAAAGCAAATCTATCTTTGGACAAAAAAATGAAGGTCCACAGTATTTAGTTGAAATAGGTACATTAGACTTGTTCCAACAAAAATTGGATGCTGCTGCTAAAGAAAAACTAATTAACGACTACAAATCAGAACCTGAAAGCAATTGGGGAGACCTTATTGTTACATTCTTGCCAATTATAATCATTATTGGATTCTGGTTATTCATGATGCGCCGTATGACAGGTGGTGCTGGTGGAGGACAAATATTCTCTATTGGGAAATCTAAAGCTAAAATGTTTGATGAAAAAAATGACGTTAGAGTAACATTTGAAGATGTAGCAGGATTAGAAGGTGCAAAAGAAGAGATTGTAGAAATCGTTGAATTCTTAAAAAACCCAACTAAATATACGTCTATAGGTGGTAAAATTCCTAAAGGAGCTTTACTTGTAGGACCTCCTGGAACAGGAAAAACATTATTGGCAAAAGCTGTAGCTGGTGAAGCAAAAGTACCTTTCTTCTCTTTATCTGGTTCTGACTTTGTTGAAATGTTTGTAGGAGTTGGTGCATCTCGTGTGCGTGACCTTTTTAAACAAGCAAAAGAAAAGTCGCCAGCAATTATCTTTATCGATGAGATTGATGCTGTTGGACGTGCACGTGGTAAAAGCAACTTCTCTGGATCTAATGATGAAAGAGAGAACACATTAAACCAATTATTGACAGAAATGGATGGTTTTGGATCTAATACCAATGTAATTGTATTAGCTGCAACAAACCGTGCTGAAATATTGGATAAAGCTCTTTTACGTGCAGGTCGTTTTGATAGACAAATCTATGTTGACTTACCAGACGTTAAAGAAAGACAAGCTATATTTAATGTTCACTTGAGAAACATTAAGAAAGTAGATAATTTAGATATTGATTTCTTAGCAAAACAAACACCAGGATTCTCTGGAGCGGACATTGCTAACGTTTGTAATGAAGCTGCTTTAACGGCTGCAAGAAAAGACAAAACAGAAGTTGATATGCAAGATTTCTTGGATGCTGTTGACCGTATAATTGGTGGATTAGAGAAAAAGAACAAAATTATATCTCCTGAAGAAAAATACGCAATTGCAATACACGAAGCAGGACATGCTACTGTTAGTTGGATGTGTGAACATGCTGCACCACTTGTAAAAGTAACTATTGTACCTCGTGGTCAAAGTTTAGGAGCGGCTTGGTATTTACCTGCAGAACGTCAGATTGTACGTACAGAACAAATGCTTGACGAAATGTGTGCTACTATGGGAGGTAGAGCTGCTGAAAAAATTACTTTTGACAAAATATCTACAGGAGCTTTAAGCGACTTAGAAAAAGTATCAAAACAAGCGAAAGCAATGGTAACTGTATATGGATTGAACGATAAGATAGGTAATGTTACTTATTACGATTCATCTGGACAAAGCGAATATAACTTTGGAAAGCCATATTCAGAAGATACTGCAAAAGTAATTGATGAAGAAATTTCTAAATTAATTGAAGGACAATACCAACGAGCTATTGAAATCCTTACAACTCACAAAGACAAATTGACACAATTAGCAGATGTTCTTTGTGAAAAAGAAGTGATCTTTAAGGAAGACTTAGAAAGAATATTCGGAAAGAGACCTTTTGATAAAGAAATCACAACTGAAGAAGATGACGAAGTAAATAACACAAGCTCAACAGAGCTGGAGTCATAAGCTTAATAAATTATACAAACACTAAAATCTTAGCTTAAAATACAACTTTAAGTTAAGATTTTTTTTATCTTTGATAATTAAACAAAAAATCATTTACCGATTAAGTAGTATGAACTTTTTAAAAAGGTTAATCAAAGGCATAATGTCGCCAACTGTACAAAAACACGAGGGAGAAGAGAGAGGGCAATATCTTCCTGAGCAAGTTTTACCAGTTGATGAGCTATTCACTGTTAATTTTAAAGACAACGGTGGTAAGTTCTTGTATTGTGATACCTTTGAGGATATTAAAGAAACCTTTGTGAATATCTTAATTGAAAATGATTGGTTTGAAACAGATGCCCTAACCTATGAAAATCAATTTCACACACTATTAAAAGACAACAATATCACATTTGATACTGTTACGTCACCTGCTTTTTTTATTGCAAGTTGTGAAAGCCTTATTGCTGACGATGGTTCTATTCTTTTTTGTGATAGACAAATTAAAGATCTAAAAGCAAATAATCTACCAACAAATATTATTATTTTTGCAAAAACCAGTCAAATCACCCGTAGTAAAAGTGATGGTTTGCGCGAAATAAAAAGAAAGTATGGTAGTCCGCTTCCATCAAATATAACTGCCATTAATTGTTTTAAACAAGCCGCCAATCAAGATTTCCTAAATTATGGAAGAAGTCCAAAAAATTTATACTTGCTTTTATTAGAAGATTTATAAAATGTCTGAAACAGTCAAAAGAACCCTTTCAGGTATAGTATATATTGTACTACTTATTAGTGCTACTTTATATGGAGCTATATCATTTGAAATACTATTCGGCTTATTTACTTTAATTGCCGCATACGAATTTGCTAAACTTATCAAATTCCCTATTTCGCTTTCTATTATCATTGCTTTAATGGCAAACTTATCTCTGTTTTTTGCAAGAGACATTTTACCCATACAGATAATAGTAGCCCTTGCATGTATAATGCTATTAATTCTTTTGGCAGAACTTTTCTCTACAAAGAAAAGAGAACGCACTTTTGCCAATAAGGTAATTTTAGTTTTAGGATATATTATTTTCCCTTTTCTTGCCTTACAGTATTTACCGTATCAAAATGGAGAGTACACCTCTTCAATATTTATATGTACTTTAGTAATGATATGGACTAACGATACATTTGCTTATATTGTAGGAAAGAAATTTGGAAAAAATAAACTATTTGAACGAATTTCACCTAAAAAAACAATTGAAGGATTTGTTGGAGGAATTGTTTTTGCGATAATTGCAGCGATTATATTAGGTCAATTTTTTAACGACTTAAATATCGTTAGTTTAATTTCAAGCGCTATTTTTGTAGGCGTATTTGGAACTATTGGAGATTTAGTAGAATCTCGTTTCAAAAGAGAAGCAAACGTTAAAGATAGTGGCAATATAATGCCTGGTCATGGAGGAATACTTGACCGATTAGATAGCTTAATATTTATAGCACCATTTTTGTATTTTATTTTTCAAATTTTATAAAATTATGTTTCACAAAGAAGGAACAAAGATTATTTTCTACTCGTTAATTGTAACAGTAGCATTGGTTTTACTTGCAGACCTAATCACTCTTAATTGGTTGAGAATTGCGTGTATTTTAGTAGTAGTTGCCTTTTTGGTTTTAATACTACAATTTTTCAGAAATCCAAACAGAACAATAGAGCCTAAAGACAATACTATTGTTGCTCCTGTGGACGGAAAAGTAGTAGTTATTGAAGAAGTATTCGAACCTGAATACTTTAAAGATAAAAGACTAATGGTTTCTATTTTCATGTCTCCTTTAAACGTGCATGTAACAAGATACGGACTTAGTGGACTTATTAAATATAGTCAATACCACGCGGGTAAATATCTTGTAGCTTGGCATCCAAAAGCGAGTGAAGAAAATGAGAGAACTACAGTAGTAGTAGAAAACAGTGTATTTGGAGAAGTAATGTACAGACAAATTGCTGGTGCATTGGCTAAGCGTATTGTAAATTATGCTAAACCTGGTATGCAAGCAATTCAAGGTACAGATGCTGGTTTTATAAAATTTGGATCACGTGTTGACTTATATTTACCTTTAGGTACAAAAATTGATGTTGTTTTAAATCAGAAAGCAACAGGTAACAAAACAGTTATCGCAACAAAGTAAACATGAACAACGATTTAGACAAAAAATTTAATGAAGCATATATGCGTATTTCAGAAGAAGCTAAAAACTTAGCTCCTGATGTTATGTTGCGGATATATGCTTACTATAAACAAGCAACCAAAGGATTAAGTCATAAAGATTTTGAAACTATGTCTAATGATTTAAAGAAAGCCTTTAAATTTAATGCTTGGACTCAGGTAAGCCATCTTACACAAGAAGAAGCTAAAGAAGAGTATATTAAATTAGCTAATAAGATTTTAAAGCATGACAAATAAACTTTTTAGTTATAGTATTGCTGTTTTAATTCTTGCTATTTCTCTACAGTCGTGTAGAAAAAATCAAGAATTAATTGAAGTTCAAATTCCTGAACGCAGTACGTTTGAAACAAAAAAGTCGAAATATACTGATCCGGCAGCGGTTAAATCCAAACAAGGACCTTTTGAGATGCTTGGATTGCCATATAAATACGATGAAATAGGTGATATTGCAACGCCAGAACAAATGCAATTGCACTATGCACAAATTCATCTAAGTTATGCAAACGGTTTAAACTCTCAAATCCATAATTCAGGATTAGAAAAAGATTCTATTACTTTAGTCGTAAAGAAATTAGAAGGCAAAACTGTAGCACTTCAAGATAAAGCAGGAGGATATTATAATCATAATGTGTATTGGAATACATTATCTAAAACAACTGATTCTAAACCTAATGATGTATTAAACGCTGCTATTATAAATTCATTTGGAAGTGTTTCTGAATTAAAAAAACAGCTTTTAACAGCAGGTAAATATCACATAGGCTCAGGTTGGTTATGGTTAGTAAATAACAATGGAACATTATCGGTTGGAACTACTAACAATAATGAAGTTCCTGCACTAAATCCAATATTAAAAGGAGAAGTACTATTTGCTATTGATCTATGGGAACATGCTTATATACAAAAATTTCAAACAGATAAAGAGGCTTACTTAAACAGTTGTATTGAACATCTGAATTGGGAATATGCTAATAAGAACTTTATTGTTTTGCCAAAATAAAAAAAAGCGAGATAAATAACTATCTCGCTTTTTTTTGGTTCTATTAAAATGGCACATCATCATCATTTCCAGATTGACTATACCCTCCAAATGCTTCTTGTGCTGATGGTAAATTGCGAACAAATTCATTACCTGAAGGATTAGATTCATTAATTGCTGAGGAGAATACATTATCTCCTCCAAAAGAAACAACATCTTCATCCAAGTTATCAAACTTACCGAATTTACCTAAGAATTTTAAACGGATATTATCCAATCCCCCGTTTCTGTGCTTAGCAACAATAAACTCTGCTTGTCCTGCTGTTGGACTTCTCTCTTCATCATCCCATTCATCAATTTTATAATACTCTGGACGATAAATAAACGACACGATATCCGCATCTTGCTCAATCGCTCCAGACTCCCTTAAATCGGATAATAATGGCCTTTTTGACGTACCACGCGTTTCTACTGCACGTGATAACTGTGAAAGTGCAATTACTGGAACACCTAACTCTTTAGCCAAAGCTTTTAAGTTACGAGAAATAGTAGAAATCTCTTGTTCACGGTTACCTACACCTTTCTGAGAACCACCTGCAGTCATTAACTGCAAATAATCAATGATAATTAATTTAATCCCATGTTGAGACGCTAAACGTCTTGCTTTGGCTCTTAAATCAAAGATAGATAGTGAAGGGGTGTCATCGATATACAAAGGAGCACGTTCCAGATCTTTAACTTTAACGTTTAGTTGTTCCCACTCGTGTTTTTCCAACTTCCCTGTACGCAGCTTTTCTGAAGTTAATCCCGTCTCTGATGAAATCAAACGAGTAATTAGCTGTACAGAAGACATCTCTAAAGAAAAGACAGCTACTCCACCACCTGCGTCAATAGCAATATTACGAGCCATAGACAATACAAAGGCTGTTTTTCCCATACCAGGACGTGCAGCAATAATAATCAAATCACTTGGTTGCCATCCAGAAGTTAATTCATCCAATTTATGGAATCCTGTAGGTATTCCACTCAACCCTTCTTTAGTACTGATTTCTTCAATACGTTTTTTAGCTTGTGCCACCAATGATTGAGCTGTTTCAGAACTCTTCTTTATATTTCCTTGAGTTACTTCATACAAACGAGCTTCTGCCTTATCCAACAAATCAAATACATCTGTTGTTTCATCATACGCATCCTCTATAATTTCATTTGAAATACGAATTAAACTACGTTGAATAAACTTTTGTAGAATTACACGAGAGTGAAATTCAATATGTGCAGAAGAACTAATCTTTTGTGTTAACCCAACTAAAAAAGCATCTCCTCCAGCAATATCTAAAGTACCATTCTTACGCAATTGTCCTGATACAGTAAGTAAATCAATCGGTTGATTACTAACAAACAATTGATCTATTGCTTCAAAAATAGCTTTATTACCTTCTTTATAGAAAGCATCTGGCTGCAAAATATCGATTACCTCATCTATCCCCTTTTTATCAATCATCATTGCTCCTAAAACTGCTTCTTCAAAATCAACAGCTTGAGGAGGTAACTTACCTTTTTCTAAAGCAACAATATCTTTAGAAAAGGATTTCATTGGTTTAAAATCTTTTGCTTGTTCCATAGCGCGAAAATACGTATTTTTTATAACTCAGTCCCCCTAAACACCACAACTTTACAATCAAAAATTGGAGTTAGAAGGTAACAAAAAAATCCGAGTAAAACTCGGATTTTCATAAATATTGTATGTTAGTAGCTTACTCTTTGTACTCTCCCATATCAAAGTATTTCTCCATTCTCTCATTAAGCATTTCTTGAACTGGCATCTTATTCAATTCTGCGAATGTTTTTAAAATATACGTACGAACTGAATTAAATGTAGTTTCACGATCTGAATGTGCACCACCAAGTGGTTCTGGAATAATATCGTCAACTAACTTATTTTTCTTCATATCATAAGAAGTTAATTTCAAAGCATCTGCTGCTCTTTCTTTAAACTCCCAACTTCTCCATAAAATTGAAGAACATGATTCTGGAGAAATAACTGAATACCATGTATTTTCCAACATTGTTACTCTATCTCCTACTCCAATACCTAAAGCTCCACCTGAAGCTCCTTCTCCAATGATAATACAGATGATAGGCACCTTAATACGGAACATTTCATAAATGTTACGCGCAATAGCTTCACCTTGTCCGCGCTCTTCTGCTTCTAAACCAGGATAAGCACCAGGAGTATCAATCAAAGTAATAATTGGAATATTGAATTTCTCTGCCATTTGCATTAAACGCAAAGCTTTTCTATATCCTTCTGGATTTGCCATTCCAAAGTTTCTATACTGTCTTGTTTTAGTATTAAAACCTTTTTGTTGTCCTACAAACATAAAACTCTGATCTCCTATCTTTCCAAGACCACCAATCATAGCTTTATCATCTTTCACATTTCTATCTCCAAAAAGCTCTAAGAAAGTATCTCCACATAAGGCTCTAACGTAATCCATTGTGTATGGACGGTTAGGGTGTCTTGACAATTGAACTCTTTGCCAAGCAGTTAAATTCTTATATATATTTTTCTTAGTCTCTTCTAATTTCTTGTGGATTTGTTTACAAGTTGAAGATACATCTACATCTGACTCTTCTCCTATCAATGTACATTTTTGTAATTGCTCTTCAAGCTCTTTTATTGGAAGTTCAAAATCTAAATATTCCATTTTACGAATTGGTTTTAGTTTCAATTATAAAAGGCAAAGATAAAAATTTATCGCGATTGTACGCTTATCTCTGCTTAAGTTTTATGGTTTTTCGTCTTTTGATTATTGCGTTTGCTACTACGGTACTTAAAATTAACAACGCTCCGATATAAAAACCAATAGTCATTTTCTCTGCATCTTTAAATATCAAAACGGCTAAAATAATACCATAAACAGGCTCTAAATTAATAGTTAGCATAACAGTATAAGGTGTCAAATGCTTCATTACATACACTGACCCTATAAAAGCTAAGGCAGTACAAACTGTTCCTAACAGTAATAACCATCCCCAATCTGAATTACTTACAACAAAGAAAGAAGGCGTAAACCCACCACTAATCAATAAGAAAAGGGATAAAAATAAAAAGCCTCCTACCATTTCATAAAAAGTAATAACAGGAGCCGCACTATGCTGTACTAACTTCCCATTTATAATAGAAAACATGGCTGACAATACTGCTGCTGTTAATCCTAATATGATTCCGCTAATATATTGACCTTCTACACTAAAAATAATTCCTAATGCTACAATTACAACACCTCCTAAGCCCATTTCATAAAGGACAAATTTACGCTTGTAAAAAATAGGCTCCAATATAGAAGCAAAAAAAGCTCCAGTTGACAAACAGGCTAAAGTAACAGATACATTAGAAACTTTTATCGCCCAAAAAAAGCATAGCCAGTGTAAAGCAATCACTATCCCTGCTAATAAAAACTTTATCAGATTCCCTCTATTTACCTTAAGACTTTGTTGGCGTACAGCAAAGATAGCAAGTAAAGAAACTATAGCTATCGCAATGCGATACCACACTAAAGGCAAGGCTTCTAAGCTAATTAACTGTCCTAAAATAGCAGTAAATCCCCATATAAAAACAATTATATGGAGATATAGTGTACTTTTAATATTATCTGCGAGCATTTTTCAATAAGAATATAGCTAATATAGAAAATGTAAAGTTTGGTAGCCAAACAGCTATTATAGGCGGAATACTTGACGCCTCAGCCAATACACCGAATATCTTATCAAAAAAGACATACGTAAAGGCTAATGCAATTCCTATGGCTAAGTTTATTCCCATTCCCCCTCTTCGTTTCATAGAAGAAACAGAAACAGCTATAATTGTTAGAATAAAAGCCGATACTGGCACACTATACTTCTTGTATAGTACTACCAAATAAATATTTATATTAGATGACCCTCTCATCTGTTCTTTAGCTATAAAACGCTTTAACTGTCCTAAAGTCATAGTTTCTGCAGCGTAAATCACAGGTGTTAAATCTTCAATATCAAAGTCTAATTTTACTTCTTTTTCTTGAGCAAAATCCAATTTCTCATTTTGATTATCTAATAAATCTCTTCGAAAATAATCGTATAGTATATACTTCTTTGTTTTTGGATTCCAAACAATTCGGTTAGCTTGGGTTTTTGCCACAAGCTTATTGTCTTTAAAGGTTTCCATCTCAAAGTTATACCCCATATTAGAGTTATAATTGAAATTACTTACATAAATAAAATCATTCGGGCTTATCTGCTTGTAAACATTCTGACTTTCTCTTACTTCATCCCTACTCAAATACTTATAACGAAAATCGTTATATCCAGCACTTGCCTTAGGCACAATAATCGTAGCCATTAATAAAGCCAAAAGAGATATAAACGTAGCTCCAATGATATAAGGTCGTAAAAAACGATTGAATGAGATACCAGAACTCAGAATAGCTACGATCTCTGTATTATTAGCCAATTTAGAGGTAAACCATATAATTGATATAAACAAAAATATAGGGAACAACATATTGGCAAAATAAATCGTAAAGTCTAAGTAATAAGACATTGTAATACCCAAAGGTACTTTATTAGCAAGTATCTTATTAATTTTCTCCGAAACATCAATCACAATACCTATAGGAACAAACATCAGCAACATCACAAAAAAAGTTGCCAGATATCTCTTCAAGATGTACCAGTCAATTATCTTCATATACGATAAAATTTGAGACTAAAGTTTACTACAAACGAGTATCTAATTGTTTAACCATTTTATTTTTCCATTCATAGAAAGTACCCGCAAGAATTTGTCTTCGAGCTTCGCGTACCAACCACATGTAGAAACCTAAATTGTGTATAGATGCTATTTGTTTACCCAATGATTCATTGGCAGCAAACAAATGGCGTAAATATGCTTTTGTATATTCTGTATCTACCCAAGTATGTCCATCTGGATCAATTGGAGAGAAATCAGCTTCCCATTTTTTATTTTTAATATTGATTGTTCCTTGAGCAGTAAACAACATCCCATTACGAGCATTACGCGTAGGCATTACACAGTCAAACATATCAATCCCCAAAGCAATATTCTCCAAAATATTAGTTGGTGTTCCTACTCCCATTAAATAACGTGGCTTATCTTTTGGAAGTATGTTTGTTACTACTTCAGTCATAGCATACATTTCTTCTGCTGGCTCTCCCACAGACAATCCTCCAATAGCATTCCCTTCTGCTCCAACACCTGCAATATACTCAGCAGACTGTTCTCTCAAGTCTTTATAAGTACTTCCTTGAACAATTGGAAACAATGTTTGTGAATACCCATATAACGCTGGTGTTTTTTCCAAATGACTCACACATCTATCCAACCAACGATGTGTCATATGCATTGAACGTTTAGCATAGCGATAATCACAAGGATAAGGAGTACACTCATCAAAAGCCATGATAATATCAGCTCCAATAGCACGTTGTATTTCCATTACACTCTCTGGAGAGAAAAAATGGTACGAACCATCAATATGTGATTTAAACTTTACTCCTTCTTCTTTAATCTTTCTATTAGCTGAAAGAGAGTAAACCTGAAAACCTCCACTATCTGTTAAGATATTTCTATCCCAATTCATAAACTTGTGTAACCCTCCAGCAGCTTTTAAAATTTCTGTTTTAGGTCTAAGGTATAGGTGGTAAGTATTACCTAATATAATATCTGGATTAATTTCCTCTTTTAGCTCACGTTGGTGTACTCCTTTTACAGTAGCTACTGTACCAACTGGCATAAAAATAGGCGTTTCAATCACTCCGTGATCTGTTACAACTTTTCCGGCACGTGCACGGGAATTAACATCTGTATGTAATAATTCAAACTTCATAATAGCTATTTACAATAGGCAAAGATAAAGTAAATCCGATGATACTGACGAGCCTATCCATTTATTTTATCGTTTTTTATCATCTGATAAACTCCTAAAAGTCTATTTCTATTTGATTAAATATTTAAAACATTTTATAAAATATCTTTATACTCGTTTACGCAATAGAAGATAAATCACTATTGGAGCTCCAAACAATGCTGTTAATGCATTAATAGGCAACAAAAAAGCTTCTCCTTTAAGTTGTGATAATATGTCGCAAATCAATAAAACAATACCTCCTAAAAAAACAGAAGCGATAAACAATTCTCTATGTCTACTTGTTTGTAATAATAATCGAGCAATATGAGGAATTGCTAATCCTATAAACGCTATAGGCCCAACAAAAGCAGTACTTGCTCCCGCCAATAAACTTGTTACTAAAACAATATAATTACGAGATTTTTTCACGTTAATACCCAAAGACGAA
Organism: Flavobacteriaceae bacterium; assembly: GCA_031277535.1. Lineage (GTDB taxonomy): Bacteria > Bacteroidota > Bacteroidia > Flavobacteriales > Flavobacteriaceae > Flavobacterium. The sequence goes on along the minus strand of JAITMD010000003.1, from coordinate 44,106 downwards.
GCATAAGTATCTCCTAATAAAAAAGCATCTAACGTTCGGAATAAAAATAAGCAACTAAATAACCCCACAACAACAGCAACACTGTAAACTGTAAGCATTTCCCAACTTAAATTGCCCAAACTTCCAAGCATCCATAAGCTATAGCGTTTCAGTTGTTCTGCATTGCTCAAATACGAAAGAATAGACACAATTGCATTGGCAAAGCTGCCAAACATCAGTCCTACGATTAATATAGTCATACTATTCTTTACTTTATTAGAAACCGCCAATACAAGAAGTAACAACAATAAACTACCTATAATAGACACTACAACTAATCCGTAAGAAGAGGTCGTATATTCTAAAACGACAGAAGGCAACATTGCACCTCCAAGTATTGAAATAGCAATGGCTAAACTCGCCCCTGAACTAATTCCTAAAACATAGGCTTCTGCCATGGGATTTCGAAACAATGTCTGCATCATCAAACCACTTACAGACAACGCCATCCCTGTCAATACTGCTGCAATAGCCTTAGGCAGTCTATAATTTAATACAATATACGTCCAAGTATTTTTAACCTCATCACTTCCACTTAATATCTCAAGTACTTTTCCAAAAGGAATTCGTATCGTCCCAAACGATAAATCCATCAAAAAAAAGAATAGAAGTAATACAATAAATAAAGGTGTACTATACTTTTTAAGCATCTTATTTCAATTGTAAAATAAAAGTAGGTTGGTAATTTGGTAGTAATTCTGGGTGAAAAACAGATACTAAATCTTTTAACACTAAGTCTGGTCTATTAGGTCCAAGTTCAAAAAACAAAGATCCTCCTGTTGCTCCTTTTCGCGAAGTCAGCGAATAAATCTTTTTATTTTTAAAAGCACTAAACTCTCCATAATGAGGATTCGCTTTTTTCATTTCTTCTAATGACTCAAATTGAGCAGGATTAATCCAATACATCGCATCCTTTCCTTTATCAAGTACTTGCTCAAAAGACAGAGCTGCACTCCCTGTACCATCTGAATCTTTCCACAAATAATTTGTTTTCACATCAGCAAAATACTTTGCTACCCAACTACCTCCTTGTGGCAAATACCAAACATCTTGATACATCGCACCACTCATTACTGTTGGTTGTTCTTTTACTCCTTCCAATTGTTTTAATACCTGATTGTATTCTTTTTCAATAGTAGCAAACAATTGTTCTGCTTTGGCTTGTTCGTCAAACAACACACCAAACAACTTCACCCATTCTGCTTTACCCAAAGGTGTTTGTTCTGTCCAATCTCCGTCATATATAACAGGAATCCCACTTTTCTCTATTAGCTGAATCGCGGCATTATTACCATCCATTGCAGAAACAACCACAACATCTGGTTCCAACGCCAAAATACTTTCTACATTCAAAGCCTCACTTTGTCCTAACTCCACTATTTTTCCTTCCTCAATACGTTTTCTTACAGCAGGTGTAGAGATATAATCTAATCCTGGAAAACCAACAATACTGTTCACCTTACCCAAAACATCAATAGAAGGGATATGTGTTGTAGAAGTTACAACCACTTTTTTAACGGGTATTTGAATTAAAGTAGCATCTCTGTAATGGCTGGGCACATCTTTAATATCTTTATAAAACACATAATTCTTTGCATCTTTATCACTTGCATTAGCCCACGGCTGTAATACTGTCATTTGAGAAATATTATTCTCATGATACAGTCCAAAACTCTTTGCTTCAGTGATGTTATTACTATACTCTACAACAGCAGAATCATTATCCGAAATACGCTTACAACCACTACCTGTTAGTACAATAAAGAATACAAGAGAATATATTATGTTTTTCATTTTATAATTTTTGTAGAGAAACAAAATTAAGCTTTTTAAACAAACTACCTAAAAGAAAACCCTTTGTCAAATTCGCAATAGATAATTAGGAAATGGATATTCTCAAAAAATAAATGATATAGCTTGTTTTCTAAAGAATAAAAGTTAATTTTGAAAACTCCGTTTACTTAACATTATTTTAAGTATTCAAGAGAATAAATATAACTATTAGCAATAATTCTATATTATGAAAAAAGTATTCTTATTAGGCTTATCATTAACGCTTTTCTTAGCTTCTTGTACAAAAAGTGACGATCCTTTTGTTGAGAAAGTTGTAACTCCTACTTATGGAAATGGGATTCTAATCTTAAATGAAGGAGGGTTTCAAAAAAACAATGCTTCATTAAACTTTGTAGGATATGATTTATCAACATCGTATGATGATATCGCTAAACCTACTGGATCACAAACTTTAGGAGATGTAGCACAAAGCATGGCCTTTAATGCTACAAAAGCATTTGTTGTAATGAATAACTCTAATAAAATAGAAATCTTTGATCGTTATACATTAAAATACGAAGCTACAATTGACAAAAACTTATCTCAGCCAAGATATATTGCGTTAACTAATGACGAAATATATGTTACAAACTGGGGAACTAAAAGTGTCAATGTATTTAAACAAAGTGATTATTCTTTTGTAAAAGCTATTCCTTTAAATTATCAACCAGAGAATCTTGTTGTATCAAACAATAAAGTATATGTACAAGAAGTTTCGGAATGGAACGCTACAAAATCAGCAAACAAAATCAGTATCATTGACCCAAAAACAAAATCAGTAAGTAAAGTCATAACTGTAAAAGGAAAAGAAGAAGACAAAAGTGACTTACAAGGTATTGTTGCACACGGTGACTTCGTTTATGCTATCAGTAGTAACAGTTACAGAACAGACTTTTTCAAAATCAATAATATCACAGATACACAGATCCTAACTTTCCCTTCAGGAGCTAATAATAGTGCTAAAAACTTAAGAGCAGAAAACGCTACATTGTACTATACATCAAACAATAAAGTGTTTTCTTGGGATATTAATGATATTAATGCAAAAGAAAAACCTCTTCTTACTTTAACAGCTCCAGAATCACAAGATTTATATAGTGCATTCTACGGTTTTAATGTAATAAACAATAAAATATATGTAGCTAATGCTGGTAACTATACAGGGCCAAGCGCTATAAAAGTATATGACCTACACGGAAAGGTACTTTCGTCTTTTAAAGGCGGTTTACTAACCAACGGGTTTTACAACAACTTTAAATATTAATCATATCATTCAAAAGGCATTTTTCTCAAAATGCCTTTTTTATTGTCTATATCACACAAAGTTTCTTACATTTACATAAACAATCATTTTTGATATTCAACATATATGTCAAACAAAACAAAAAAAACATCGATTCTTTTAAGTATTTGTACTATAGCAATAGCTTTTGGAATTTATTATTTATCAAATAGAGAACAAAAAGAAACAGTAAAACCTCTTGTGGCTCAAAACAATTATGGCACCTATTCTAATCCTGAATTAGCCTATAAAGAATGCCAAAAAATATTGATGGATTTATCCAAGACAATCAATACGAGTAAGAGTGTTTCATCTCACAAAACCAAGTAAATATGAAGAAACTATCATCTATTATTATATTTTTATTTTTAATCTTCGGTATTAGTAAGAGCTATGCACAAGATGACTTTTCAAAGTTTGATAAAGACAAGCAATTCAACACTGTAGTAGTTACTCAGAAAATGTTTGAGATGATGGCTAACGTAAAAGTTGCTCCAACAAATGAAGAGGAAAAAGCATATTTTAACTTAGTTAAAAAGCTTACAAGTTTAAAAGTGTATAATACCACAGACAAAACCAGTAAGAATAACCTAAAAGAATCTGTAAACAGTTACTCTGGTAAAAAGGGTTTAAAAGAATTAGCTAATAAAAATGATACCGATTCACAAGTAAAGATTCTAATCAACAAAGAAGGTACAGAACAAAACATTAATGAATTAATCATGTTTAACGAAGGACTTTCAAGCACAAAAGAATCAATAGTATTAATCATAAATGGTTCTTTTAGCTTAAAAGAGATTGCAGCATTAACAAAGAAAATGAACCTCCCTTTAGGAGATTCTCTGAATAAATTATCAAAATAGAAGTTTTACAACTTCTATTTTTTTTGTTTTATATTTTCTCAAACCCGCAATAACTACTGTGTTTTACCCCTAAAACAAGTGCCTCAAAACAACTATTCTTTAACATATAATGATTTTTATCATAATTTATAATTATATTTTCACTAACTTAGAGGTGCTTTATAATAAATACTAAACACTATGAAAATAGCAAACATCCCTTTGTACAATTTTGGTAACGGTACATTTATGATTATTGTTTTTGCTGTTGTTTGCGTTGCTTTGGTAGCGGCCTTATTCATATTCTTAGGAACAGCACCAAAAAAGAATGATGAAAACGAAGAGAACAAAGAGTAAAACAAAACAGCTACTAAATAACTTTAGTAGCTGTTTTGTTTATACTTATTATTAAAAGCTAAATATATTTCTTAGCACTGTAAAAATTAGAATGATTGCCAGAAACCAATATCCAAAATAAATAGGAAAATAAAACGTATTCACTACTTTTTTGTTCCCTATTATATATCCTTCAACTATAATAATGCCTAAATAAGCCATTAAAGGAAGAAACACATAGATAAATGGATTCATTATAAAAGCTTGTTTAAAATCGCCATGCAATAACGCTGTAAGTGCTCTTTGTCCTCCACAACCAGGGCATTGCCATCCTACTGTTTTATTAAAGATACAAGTCACTCCTCCTTGTCCTTTTTCTCCAAAAAGAAAGTAATAGTAACTAAGTCCTATGATGAACAGTAGAAGAATTACAATTCTAACAAACCAATTTCTCATCTATTGATTTGCAGCAGCTTCCATTGCTTCTTTATATTGTTCAATAAATCCGTTTATACCACCCATACTTTGTACTTGGTAAATAGAATAAATCGTATTAAGGACAAAAATTCCTAATGTTACCCATGCTAATATCTTAGCATTCTTTGCTGAATTTACAGCTCCTTGATAGTCCCCTTGGTTATACTTTGTTGAAGACTGACTTGACATAACAATAGCCACTATACCAGGAACCAACCCGATACAAGTACATAGAGATAACACTGTTGCAACGATAGACAAGGCCATATAGTTATTTGGCTTACTTGGTATGTTTTGCATTTGATTTGGCTGCCCAAAATTAGGAGCATTGAAGTTCCCTGGATTCGATGTTTCTTGATTAAATTCCATAACTTTTTTAAATTAAAATACTACTTTTTACTTATGCATCATTTTAAAAGTAGTACAATACTATTCCACTTCTCAAAAGCAATACATAACAAACTAAATTGACTTAGAACAAGTGAACAAGTCAACTTAATCTTTTGTTAAAACAAATATATTAATTAATAATTTATCCTCTAAAACTATTGCAAAAAAAGCCCTCTATCTCACTACTTTTTCTCTACATTTTACTTGCAAAGCCACCTATAGCCTACACAGTATCGAATAACTGACTGATCAGAAACAAAAAAAGAGAACTACATGAGTTCTCTTTATATATAATTGTATTTCTACTTAGCTTTCTAAAAAAGGATCTACAAATGTTGCCAAAGCTTCTCCGTATGTTTCTTGTGCTGCATTAACTACATCGTCAATTTGTTCAATTGTAAGAATTGGTTTTAATTTTGCATCTGCACGCAACCAATCTAAATACTCTTTGTTAAATTCAGATGTTTCAAACTCTTCATCCTCTTCTTTATCTGCAAAAAACACTTCTTCCAAAGAAACAATAATTTCTACATCATACGCAGCTACCTGAAGTAATTCTTTTAGATTTTGTGCTACTACAAAAACCCCTCCTTCATCTCCAAAAACAACGATAGGACAATTGTCTAAACTTTTTTCTGATGCATCTTTTACCCAAAAAGCATAAATACTTCCTGAACTATTAGCTTCTGCAAAAGGCAAGAACGATTGTAAGAACACTTCATCAGTAGAGAAAGTCTCAATAATACTATTCTCTTCTTCTAATAGATAAATTGCATTTGAATAATAAGAAGGAACACCTTCTGATGTCTGGAACTCAAATAAACTTTTCAACTCTTTAGGTAAGTTATACCCTTTAAACATTGAAGCAAACTCTTCTTTTTTCATTTTGTAGTTTCATTTTGGCCCTAATGGGACTTCTCAAAAAATTAAAATTTTATACTAAATAGCTCAGTTATAGATTTCTCTACAACAATCTGTATTTGATAATCTAAATATAAAAAAAAATAAAGCAAAAAACACATGTGTTTAAAAAAAATAAAACACCACAATATCAATAAGTTAACTATAAAAACCCGATACTTCTTCTCCTATTAAATCAAAAAAAATGAGTCTTTTTGAAGATAAACAAATAAAAAATGTGCCAAATCCCTTCCAAAAAAACATCTAAAGAGGCTAAAAAGTGACTTTATTTAATTTAGTACATCCATTTTTACCACTCTATAATACCTTATCTTTGTGGATGTATTTTTTTTATACCATTTCTAATCAATATTTTAATGAACACAATATACTTGGCATCAGCTTTAATAACAGATGAAAACAACCGCTTACTTACTGTACGCAAAAAAACATCTACTTATTATATGATGGCAGGTGGCAAATTAGAAAAGGATGAAACACCAGAACAGGCATTACTAAGAGAGCTTAAAGAAGAACTGCAAATAACGCTCACGCTTGCAGATTTATCCTTCCTAGGACAGCATACCTGCGAAGCTGTAAATGAAACGAATACCATTGTTACTGCACATATTTACCACATTCAAATTCACAGTAGTCAACCAAAGGCCAGTGCAGAAATAGCAGAAATTAAATGGCTGACTCAAACCAATTATACAACAGTTAAATTAGCTCGTTTAATTGCTGAATTTAGTATTCCTATTTGGTTAAAAATGAGCAACTAATTTATCGCTTCCCATTTCTTTTGAAGCTTTTCTTCTTTACATCGGATAGGCATTTCCATCACTCAATTTTTAATCGATTCTGAATCCATACGTAGTCCATTATTTTATGCGATTTAATGGACTTACAATGGATTTAGAATGGACTTACAATGGACTCACCCATAACAAATCGCACAAAAAAAGCCTCCAAGTATAAAACTAAGAGGCTCTTATTACATCATCCTAAAACTTAGGCTTGTTTCTTTACAAACTTCGTTAAGATCACGATTTGTTGACCGTCTATCTTACCTTCTATTTGTTCTGTATTATCGTGTACTAAGCGAATATTTCTTACTGCCGTACCAATTTTAGCATTAATAGTAGATCCTTTTACATCAAGGTCTTTAATTAAAGTTACAGTGTCCCCTCCTACTAATACATTACCATTACAGTCTTTGTGAAGATCTACACTACCATCACCTGTATGGTCACCTGTAAGTTTAGCAAACTCTAATAACTCATCGTCCAAATACATCATCTCTAAACTATCTGCTGCCCAACTCTCATTGCGGAAACGGTTAAGCATACGCCAAGCTACTACCTGTACTGCTGGAAATTCACTCCACATAGATGTAGTAAGACATTGCCAGTGATTACCATCTAACTCAGCTTTTTTCTCAATTTGCTCTAAACAAGTATCACAAATATAAACTTCTCTATCTGCTTCGTTAGCTGCTGCTGGTGGTACTTCATACACATTCAAATGTCCTGTTGCCTCACATAGTTCGCATTTATTACCACTTCTTTCTTTTAATTGCGCTTCAGTTTTCATTTATAAAACAATATATTATTAAGGTTGTAAAGATATATGTTATTATTTAGATATAAAAAATAATAAAACACCTCAGTAATTAAATCATTTTCATCACACAGCTAAGAATTTAATAAAACACTTAATTTTTTAGAAGCAATGTAAAAATTGATTCTTACAATTATAGTATCCCACCAAATATTTACTTTTTCATTACACAATTCGTCATAATAAATACTCCTTACCTTAATTCTATAGAATAGCTATAATTCCCCTTATAAAAACATTATCTTTACTACTCAATAACACAAACTATCATTACTAATGAAAACAGATATTGAAATTGCTCGTGAATGTGAGCTAAAAAAAATACAAGATATAGCACAGACTATAGGAGTCAATCAAGAAGAATTAATCCCTTATGGGAAGTATATGGCTAAGGTTCCTCTAAACGAGATGAACTTAGACAACATCAATAAATCAAACCTTATATTGGTTACCTCGATTACTCCTACTAAAGCAGGTATTGGTAAAACTACTGTATCAATAGGATTAGCTTTAGGATTAAATAAAATAGGTAAAAAAGCAATTGTAGCCTTAAGAGAACCTTCATTAGGTCCTTGTTTCGGAATGAAAGGTGGCGCTGCTGGTGGTGGATATGCACAAGTGTTACCAATGGAAAACATCAACCTGCACTTCACAGGAGATTTCCACGCCATTACATCTGCTCACAATACAATCAGTGCCTTGTTTGACAACTACATTTACCAAAATAGAGCTACTGAAAATGGAATCAAAGAGATTCTGTGGAAACGCGTATTAGACGTGAATGACCGCAGTCTTCGTTACATCAACACAGGACTTAGAGGTAGTGCTAATGGTGTACCTCAAGAGTCTGGATTTGACATTACTCCTGCTTCAGAGATTATGGCTATTATGTGTTTGGCTACAGATATAGAAGACTTAAGACGTCGAATCGAGAATATCTTATTGGGATACAGATATGACGGTAGCATGTTTACAGTTAAAGATTTAGGCGTAGCAGGGGCTATCACTGTACTACTTAAAGATGCCTTAAACCCTAACTTGGTACAAACTACAGAAAACACAGCTGCTTTTATACACGGAGGACCATTTGCTAATATTGCACATGGATGTAATTCTGTTATCGCTACTAAAATGGCGATGAGTTATGGTGAGTATGTGATCACTGAAGCTGGTTTTGGAGCTGACTTAGGTGCCGAGAAATTCTTTGACATCAAGTGTAGAAAATCAGGACTGCAACCTAAACTTACTGTAGTAGTAGCTACTGCACAGGGACTAAAAATGCACGGAGGTGTAGCTATCGAAGAAATTAAGTCTAAAAACGTAGAGGGTATCCGCAAGGGATTAGAGAACTTAGCTAAACACGTAGAAAACATTAAGTCTTATGGACAAAGCATCGTGGTGGCATTCAATAAATATGCAACTGATGATGCAGAAGAACTACAAATCGTAGAACAATATTGTAAAGACAACCAAATTGGTTTTGCTATCAACAATGCTTTCGTAGAAGGTGGTGAAGGAGCTAAAGCTCTTGCAGAAGTAGTAGTAAACACAATAGCTACTAATCCAAGTAAGCCTCTGCAGTTCCCTTATCAGGACAGTGAGACAATGGCTGTAAAAATAGAGCACATCGCCAAAAAAATATACGGAGCAGACAGCGTAGAGTTTTCATCTGCTGCTAAGAAAAAATTAGCACAACTAAAAAATACAGTTATGGATCAGTATCCAGTGTGTATCGCTAAAACGCAATACTCCTTCTCTGCTGATGCAAATGCGTATGGTGTGGCCAAAGGATTTAAAATTACGATTAACGATCTTGTTATAAATAGAGGTTCAGAATTTATCGTAGCTATAGCAGGTGATATCATGCGTATGCCTGGATTGCCAAAAGTACCACAAGCAACTAAAATTGATTTAATTGATGGATTAGTAGAAGGTTTAAGCTAATCATTTCAAGTATATTACTTCAGAAACTGAAGAAAACTGTCAAAAGCGAAACTTACATAAGTTTCGCTTTTTTTTGTTAATAACAGTAGCCTAAACAGATAAAACACTAATAACACCCAATAATATTCTAATTATCTACCTGAAAACAGAATATTTTAAGTTATATTTGGGATAAAATTATACTAAAAAATTTATTACTTTCTTGTTGCTATTTATGATGACTGAAATCATACACCACTTATTTAATCCACTTCCTAACGCTATCATGACTGTACTAATGGGTATTACTTTTATCTATTGGATATTTTCTGCTGTGCTGGGTGGGTTTGATGGTTTTGATGTTGATATGGATGTTCATCCTGAAGTAGATGTAGATGTGGACATGGATGTAGATACAGATTTCGATTTACATCAAAATCACGTTGACGTTATACATGACAAAGAAGTAGATATAGACGACAACATTACAATAAAGGAACCAAGTGCATTTATGCAGGTTTTAGAATTTATGAATGTAGGTAAAATACCTTTTATGATTGTATTGACTATGTTTAAATTCTTTACTTGGGCAGGTACCTTATTAACAACTATGATACCTAAGGTAGTTCATCTGGGAATGTGGTCAGTAGTCATACTAATCCCTCTTTCGTTTGTAGCAATTATACTTACACACTATGCTACTTTACCATTAGTTAAGTTTTTAAAAAACACAGGGTATCACGGAGAATTGGCTATAGACTTTATAGGCAAAGAAGGGATAATGTTATCAAGTATTTCTGACAACAAACACGGAAATATGGAAATAATAGTAGGACAAGATCCTATCAAAATACTCGTAAAAAGTACAGACGGTAGTCTAATCAAATATGGAGATAAAGTAATCATCTTGACTAAAGCTGATAAAGACGATATATTCCAAGTAAGAAAATCAATCTAAAATTATTAACTATAAACACAGAAAATCCATGGGAGAGTTTGGTTTAGGAACATTAATAGCCATCATCATAGGTGCATTATTTCTATTAATCTTATTATTTTTTGCAATACTTGCTTCATTTTACAAAAAAATACCACAAGGTAAAACAATCGTAAGAACAGGGGTTGGAGGAACTAAGGTTGCTTTTAATAAAGGTATTTATGTAGTACCTGTATTTCATAAAATGGAGATTATGGACATCTCTGTGAAAAAACTACAGATCGATCGAATGCAAAATGAAGGACTTATCTGTAAAGATAACATCCGTGCAGATATTAAAGTTGCTTTCTTTATCCGTGTTAATAAATCTATAGATGACGTAATAAATGTAGCTCAAACCTTAGGATGTGAGCGTGCAAGTGATGTAGAAACCTTGCGCAACATATTCGAAGCGAAGTTTTCGGAAGCGTTAAAAACAGTAGGTAAGAAATTTGAATTTATCGAATTATACGAAGCTCGTAGAGAGTTTAGAGAAGAAATCATCAATATCATTGGTAGAGATTTAAACGGGTACATCTTAGATGACTGTGCTATTGACTACCTTGAACAAACAAATATCTCTTACTTAGACCCTCAGAACATTCTTGACTCTGAAGGGATCAAAAAGATTACAGAACTTACAGCATTGCAAAACATCAATGCAAACCTTATCCGTAGAGATGAGCAAAAAGTAATCAAGAAACAAGATGTAGAAGCGCGTGAGGCAATCTTAGAATTAGAAAGACAGTTGTCTGAAAAAGAAGAGAAACAACGCAGAGAAGTAGATAATATCCGTGCTCGTGAAGAAGCTGAAATACAAAAAGTACGCGAAGAAGAGCGTCTAAAATCTGAAAGTGTACGCATCTCTACAGAGGAGAGTTTAGCTGTATTAGAAGAGAACAAACTTCGCCAAGTAATTATTGCTGCTAAAAACAAAGAAAGAACTGATGCTGTAGAAACTGAAAGAGTAGAAAAAGACAGAGCGTTAGAACAAACAGAAAGAGAACGCATCGTTACGTTAGCTCAAATCAACAAAGAGAGAGCTGTAGAAGAAGAGAAAAAGACCATTCAAGATGTTATCCGTGAGAGAGTACAACTTGAAAAAGGTGTAGTAGAAGAGCAACAAAACATCAAAGATGTGGAGGCGCTACGTGCTGTAGAAAGAGAGAAACAAGTAGGTATCACTCAGGCGAGTAAACAAGCAGAAGAAAACTTAATCAGAACAATCAAAGAAGCAGAAGCTAAGAAATTTGCTCAAGAGCAGATCTCTCAACAGATGTTAATAGAAGCAGAAGCACAAAAAGAAGCATCACTTAAACAAGCAGAAGCACGTAAAATACTTGCTGACGCTAAGGCTCGTGAAGATGCTACTATTGGTTTGGCTGAAGCTGAAGTAATCAAAGCAAAAGCAGAAGCAATAGAACAACAAAGTATTGTGGATGCTGCTAAAATACAACGTATTGCTGCTGCTGAGGCTGCAGGTATTGAAGCAAAAGCTGAAGCGAAGAAAAAAGAAGGATTGGCTGAGGCAGAAGTTATTAAAGAAAAAGCAATTGCAGATGCTGAAGGATTAAAAGAGAAAGCAGAAGCAATGAAAAAGATGGATGGCGTTGGAAAAGAACACGAAGAGTTCAAACTTCAACTTCAAAAAGAAAAAGATGTGGAACTTGCGGCATTAAATATCCAAAAAGATATTGCTAAGTCTCAAGCTGATGTATTATCTTCTGCATTACAAACTGCTAAGATCGACATCGTGGGAGGTGAAACAATGTTCTTCGAAAATATAGTAAACCAAGTAAGTCGTGCGAAAGGATTTGACCAATTAATCGACAAGAGTAAAAATGCTCAAGATATTAAAATGGCCTTATTAGGAGATGGTTCATCGATTAGTCAAGGGGAGTTATTTAATAATATTAAGTACTACGCAGACCAGTTTAATATCACTTCTGAAGATTTAAAAAATCTAAGCATTGCTACATTAGTTCTTAAGATGCAACAAAACGCAACAGAGGACAATATGGGATTACTAAGTAATATAGCGAATGCTGTACAGACATTAGGAATAGGTAATAGAAAATTGTCTTAAAAGAATATACTGTCACTCTTCTCCCATGAGAAGAGTGATTCCTTTTTTACACAATAACACCTATTTATTTTTAATTTACCTACGTATTAGTTTAGTTATACTAATACAAAGTATCCTTTATATATGGCTGAATTAGAAAATCAATCTATAGAATCGTTAGATTCTAATACTTATGAGATTATACAGAAAAGACTTCAAAGTCAGAAAGGTGATTTAATCAATCGATTGAATGCTCTTAATGACAATAGAAAAGAAGTATTTACTTCTGTTGATCTAAAGCTTATCGCTAACCAACGTATTACGACAGAAAACAACTGTACTGCCAGAGGTATTATTGCTTTTGACACTATATGTATTTTTGCCTATAACGTACACTTTGGTTTAAAGACAGACATTCAACTAAGCGATGTATTTAGCATTTATCGCTTTGAGGACAATCAGTTCTTACCTCAACCATTAGACTTTATCAATGATTCTAATTTCATTGATGACTATAAAAACTTATACAAATACTATAGAGACTCTATCTTCAGTAGATTTAAGAAGACAGAGAATTACCTCTATATGGTATTCCAAACAAGTAAAAATGCTGACAGCTTAAAAGCATTTAAGTGGTTAATCAAAGATGGACAATTGATCTATCAAGATGACCGCAGCATACATGAAGTTACCAAAAGCCCTCAGTTTGAATTCAACTGGGTAAAAACTACTTTAGAGAATAGACGTTTAGGTGTACACCCACACGTGTCCATTCAGGACAAAGTATTTATTGAGGCTGTAGGTGGTGACATCACCTTTAAAATAGAAGACAACACAGATAAAGGACAAGGGATTTACTCTGAACCAGTAAAGAATATAGATCAACAATTAGATGATGCTGATTACTACTATGCTGACTTAGGTAACTTTATTGCTATCCGCATTAAGCCTTACCAAGAGGACTTCCGTGCTTTTATCTTCAACAATAGAACAAAACAAGTGATCAATGTACCTGCACTAAACGAGACAGGTATATTACTTCCAGATGGACAAGGTATTCTATTCTCTAATGGATACTACTTGCAGAATGGCGATTACAAGATATTTGACAGTGCTGTCAAGAATCTTGAATATGTAAGAACTATTCCTTCTCACAATGGAGAAGACTTTCTTTATTTATTCTATCAAGCAGAGAATAATATCTATACGTTAATGTCGTACAACATTATCAAACAGCAAGTAGAAACTCCTATTGTATGTAGTGGGTTTACGCTGTTTAACGATGGTAAGTTAATTTACTTCCGTTCAGAGAATGAGGCAGTAAGACATCACGTAGTACAGATATGGGAAACCCCTTATGCTGCTACTCTGATTGAAAACAAAGAACAAAAAGAGAATCACTTATACAAAATAGGAAATAAAGACATCGTAAAGGCGATGGCAGAATGTCAAGAGATTATACACCTCATCGACAAAGAAGATTCTTATGAAGGACTGTATGGTGATATTGCCAAGAAAGCAAATGACATTATAGATGCTTACTTCTGGATAAGAACAAAAGAAACTAAAAACTTAGACGAACCACTTGAACAGATCAAGAGTATTGCTAATACTGCAATAGATGAGTTTGAGAAAGTTCAAGAACAACGCAAAAGAGCTACTTCTCTACTGACAGACTTAAAGGCTAAAGTAGATAAACAACTATTTAATGTAAAAAATGCTAAAGGTGATACCCTTGAAGGGCTTGTACATCTATTAGCTGAAAACAGAAAGCTATTAGGCGAAGTAATTAGTGCTCGCCAGACTAAATATGTTGACTTAACTGTATTAGATAACTATCAAGAGCAGTTAGGTAAGACGAATGAATCACTATCAGATAAAACGATTGCTTTCTTATTACAAGAGCAAGCTTTAGTTCCTTACGAGCAAAAAGTAATAGATCAAAAAGCAAAGGTAAGTGAAGTAGTCAAAGTTATTGATGCAAACGCTATTGATGAAAGCTGTAAGGCTATTTCAGCAGAATTAGAATTGCTTATTGATATTCTGAATAGCTTAAAGATAGAAGATACAACGCAAGCGACAAAGATTATAGAAAAGATATCTGTAATATTTGCTTCGCTAAATGAGGTACGCTCTCAACTGAAGAGAAAGATCGACTCTCTGCGTACTAATGAATCTATTGCTGAGTTTCACGCTCAACTTACTTTGCTGGATCAGAGTATTATTAACTTCTTAGAGTTGTCTAACTCGCCTGAAAAATGTGATGAGTACCACTCTAAAGTAAGTGTTCAGGTAGAGGAGTTAGAAAGTAAGTTTGCTGACTTTGATGAGTTCATCTTAAAGATAGCAGATAAGCGAGAAGAAGTATCTAAAGCTTTTGACACTCGTAAAACACAATTAGTAGAACAAATCAATAGACGCACAAGTTCATTAGAACAGATTGGACTGCGCATTTTAAAAAATATAGAGAACAAGTCTTCTTCGTTTAAAACGAAAGAAGAGATATTGGCGTTCTTCTCTACAGACTTAATGGTCGATAAAGTACGTCAGTTAGTGATCGAACTAAAAGACTTAGGCGACGTATCTAAAGCTGAAAACTTAGAGAATAGCGTTAAGACAAGTCAAGAAGATGCCTTGCGTACTCTTAGAGATAAGCAAGACTTATTTGCTGATGGAGAGAATATCATTAGCTTAGGAACACATAAATTCTTAGTTAATAAACAACCATTAGACCTAACCATCGTTAGACGCAATGATATTCTATACTATCACTTGACAGGTACAAGTTTTACTTACCCTATTAAAGATGAAAAAATATATGCTTATAAAGAGATATGGAATCAAGACATCATCTCTGAAAACAACAATGTATATAGAGCAGAATATTTAGCTTCTCAGATAATCCAAGAACTTCGAAAGAATCCATCATTAGATATTAATGAAGCTATTAAATACAGAACAGAACAAAATTACTCTGAAGGTTATTTAAAAGGGGTGCATGACTTTGATGGATTAGAGATTACACAGGCATTATTAAAATTAAAAACAGAGTTAGGTATCCTTACCTACTCTCCTGCTATACGTGTTTCTGCACAAGTGTTTTGGTATAAATTAGATACCGAACTAAGAGAGACTATTCTAAAGAGTATTAATAGTGCAGCAGCTGTACAAAGGGTATTCCCTAATAGTACTAACTATCACTACATCCTCACACAATTAGAAGAACTATATACACAATGGGAATCTCCTTTATGCGTGATTGCATTTAAAAAAGACATTGCAAAGTATATATTTGACGAATTCTCTACAAGTCTTTTCTTTACGAAATCAGAACAAGCTTCCTTGTTAAAGAAACAATTTGTTGCTTTCTTACAACAACAAAATGCTAATGTTACTTTTGATAATGATATTAATGATTCTTCTTTAAGTACATTGGATTGCTTCTATCTGATACAAAACTGGCTATACTCGTATGTAGATAATGAACCTAAAGTAGCTATGTATAAAAAATACATAGACGAAACTTGCTGTTTACTATTGTTTGAAAAACAATATAATTATACCTTAAAAGACAGCAACGACACTATTGTATTAAATAACTTAAAAGGTAACCATCCTTTAATTATAAAAGATACCTATACATTAGACTATCACGAGTTTATCCAAAAGCTTGAAATATTCGAAACAACGTGTGTACCAATGTTTACAGACTTTATTGCAACTAAGGATATGCTCTTAAGTGAGTATAAAAAGTCATTAAAAGTAAATGAATTAAAACCTCGCGTACTGACTTCTTTTGTACGTAATAAACTGATTAATGAAGTATATTTCCCTTTGATTGGAAACAATTTAGCAAAACAGATAGGTGTACATGGAGATAGTAAACGTACTGCTCGTATGGGAATGTTGCTATTAGTATCTCCTCCTGGATATGGAAAGACTACGCTGATGGAGTATTTAGCAAATGCCTTAGGACTACACTTTGTGAAGATAAACGGACCTACTATTGGTCATTCTATTACTTCTATAGATCCTACAGAAGCAAAGACTTCTGGAGCACGTGAAGAATTGAAGAAGATAAACTTGTCATTCGAAATGGCAGACAACGTGATGTTGTACTTAGATGATATACAACACTGTAGCTCTGAGTTTTTACAGAAGTTTATTTCTCTTGCTGATGGGCAACGTAAGATGGATGGTATCTTCGAAGGTGAAAGTAAAACGTATGACCTAAGAGGTAAGCGTTTCTGTATTATTATGGCAGGTAACCCTTATACAGAATCAGGAGAGAAGTTTCAAATACCTGACATGTTGGCCAACCGTGCAGATACCTATAACTTAGGGGATGTAATCGGTAGTACAGAACACTTATTTAAGTTGAGTTTATTAGAGAACGCTATTGCAGAGAATACCTATTTACAAAAACTAAGTAGTAACTCCCTTGATGATTTCTATAAACTAATCAATCACATGGAAACTAAATCAGAAGAGTCTCTTTCTTTAGAAGGTAATTTTAGTGGGCAAGAGATAGAAGAATTCACAGCTGTACTTAAAAAAGCCATAGCTGTTAGAGATATTGTACTAAAGGTAAACCAACAGTATATCTTAAGCGCCAGTATGGACAATGCTTATCGAACAGAACCAGCCTTCAAGCTACAAGGTTCTTATCGCGATATGAATAAGATGATGAGTAGAATAGTCCCTCTAATGAATGACAGTGAAATAGATGAGTTAATCTTAACGCACTATGAGAACGAGTCTCAAACATTGACCTCTGATACAGAAGCAAACTTACTTAAGTTAAAAGAGTTGGCAAATAAACTGAATCCAACAGAGCACAAGCGCTGGGAAGATATTAAAGAGATCTTTGTCAAACAAAACAAACTCGGTATGGCTGGTAAAGACAACCAAGTAGCACAAGTGTTAGGTCAATTAATGGACTTCAACCAAAATTTAGAAAGCATAGCAAAGGCTATTAAGAAATAATAACACACGAACGGTCTGTACTACCTACAGACCGTTCTTTTTTCTTTATACCTTTGCCGGAATAAAAATATGTAGTTTATTACCTTATGTCAAAAACACTTTGCCAGAATAGCTGTTACTATCTTATTCTTCTTTTTTGGAGGAATATCAGCCTCATGGGCATCGCGTATCCCTACTATCAAAGAAGCTTTTGGAGTCAATGACTCTGCTTGGGGATTTGTCCTTCTTTACATATCAATAGGAACACTAATCTCACTACCTATAGCGGGTAAGATTATTGATAAACTGGGTAGCAAAAAAGCTACTTTAATCTTTCTATTAACTTACTTCGTATTACTTATTGGGATTGGATATTGGGATGTTCTATGGCAACTAAAGTTAAACTTAGTTCTATTCGGCGCAATAAGTAACGTAACTAATATCTCTATCAACACACAAGCGATTAAGGTATCCAAACAATATAAAGGTCAAATCATAGGATCACTACACGGAACTTGGAGTATCGGTGGTTTTGCAGCTTCTTGGTTAGGAGCAGAAATGATTAGTAGTTATGTACCTCCTATCAATCACTTTATTTATTATTCAGCAGTAGGTATTGCTTTCTCTTTATTGCTATTTAGATATCTTGTTCCAGAAGAAGAACAACCTCAACCAAATAGTCCTATTAAAGAAAGTAAAAAAGGCTTTCAACTACCTGATAAAAACTTAGCTATGCTTGGGCTGTTAGCCTTTTTTGCAATGGTTGCAGAAGGTACAATGACAGATTGGTCGAGTGAATATATGAAACACATTACACAAGCTCCTATTCAGTTAGTCGGTTATGGCTTGACAGCTTATATGTTTGCTATGGCAAGTGGACGCTTTATCTCTGACTTTACAGTCAGACGATTTGGAGAACAAAAAACTTTACTAATCTGTGGGATTCTACTATTTATTGGTTTAGGTTCGTCAGTATTATTCCCTAGTGTGTATTCCACTATAATAGCCTTTATGATTGTAGGTTTAGGAGTATCTGCTGTGGTACCTATGTGTTACAACTTGGCAGGGCATAGTAAATCCATGGCTCCACAACAAGCTCTAACTTTAGTTACAAGCATTGGTTTTATCGGTTTCTTCTTAGGTCCACCAGTTATAGGCTTTATTGCACAGCACTCTTCTTTAAAAACAGCCTTTGCTATAATAGCTCTATTTGGGTTAGCTATTTCTATATTAAGTAGATTTATTATTATTGTTCCAAAACAAGTAAAAAATTCTTAATCAAACAGGTAAATAAACAATCAATGTTATACTTTACATAAAATTATACTGGAGAGCCAAAACACTTTCGCAATCAGTTGATTTTCTTTCTATATTTACCACTATAAAAATAAATACAAATAATGTTCACATTCTTACAAGTTCCGGTTAATGCAGCTACAGAAGCAGCTACAAACCTTGCTGAAACAACTACACAACACACTGAAATATCGGCTTTAGATTTTGTACTAAAAGGAGGAATCTTTATGATTCCAATTGTTCTATTATTATTATACACTATTTACATTTCCATAGAGCGCTATTTATACATATCAAAAGCTACTAAGACAAATAAAAACTTATTAAATAATGTTGTTTTACTATTAAACAATGGACAATTAGATTCTGCAAAAATAACATTAGATAATGAAAATAGTGCTTTATCTCGTGTTATAAAAGAAGGTACTATGTCTATCGGTCGTCCTATTGCTGAGATAGAATCTAATATGGAACGCGTTGCTACTATAGAGATTGGTACAATGGAAAAGAAACTAAGCCACTTAGGACTTATTGCAGGTATTGCACCAACATTAGGTTTCGTAGGTACTATCTTAGGAGTTATTAAAATCTTCTATAATATCTCGATTTCAGAAGATATTAGTATTGCTAATATCTCAGGAGGTTTATATGAGAAAATGATTAGTAGTGGTTCTGGACTTGTTGTAGGTATTATAGCTTACGCTGTTTACCACTTGATGAACTCTTCTATTGATAACTATTTATTAAATACACAGAAAGCTATTCTGGAATTTATAAATGCAATACAACGACCAAATGGCAATTAAAAGAAACAAACGATTTCAAGCAGAAGTAGCAACATCTTCTCTTAGTGATATTATGTTCTTCTTACTGCTGTTTTTCTTAATTATTTCAACTTTGGCTAATCCTAATGTTATTAAGATGATGTTGCCCAAAGCGTCAAATAATGAAAAAACAAACAGACAACACATTAGTATATCTGTTACTGAAGATAAACGTTATTTTATCGATAAAAAAGAAGTTCCTTTTGATCAATTAGAATCTACTTTACTTGCTGAAATTGGAGAAAACACAGATCAAGCAGTAGTAGTTCGTATTCCTTTTGATTCTCAAATACAGGAGTTAGTTGATTTATTACAAATTGGAGTAAAAAACAATCTGAAATTTGTAATAGCTACACAAACAAAATAAAAATATTCTTTATAAACAAAAAGCGATGAGAACCTCATCGCTTTTTGTTTTATCTCAAATTAAAATTATATATAATTTGTCCTATTTGCTTTTCAGGAGCACTTGAATTTGCTTGCCACTTCGTTTGCATAGCTGCTATTTTTGCTTGTTCTAATAAGCAATTTGCTGTATTTGTGGATCCTTTTACACCAGGTCTTGCATCTATAGTATTTCCATTTTGATCAACATATACTTCAACAACTACTCTACCAACTTCATTACATAAATATTTAGGTACTGGTTTTACTAAAGCTGATCTACCATTTAATGAATAACCTACACCACTTCCATTACCTGTTCCATGTCCATCTCCATTTCCTCCTCCTGAACCACTTCCTGATCCTGGTCCTGTTCCACTACCATTACCGCTTCCTGATCCTGTTCCACTACCTGTTCCATTACCATAATACCCTCCATTTGTAGATAATCCTCCTTGTCCTTGTCCAGAGTTTCCGCCACCTCCAGAACCTTTACCTCCATTCATAAAACTGCTCAAAGCACTTTTTGTAGAAGTAGAAACATCTGGTTTTTGAACAACAGGTGTTGTAGTAGATGATTTTTTCTCTGCAACAACTTCTTTTTTCTCTATTTTTTTTACCTTCTCTGTTTTTTCTACAGCTTGATTTTGTTTCTTTTCTTTTGTTTTATGATCTACCTGATTCACCACAACCGGGGATTCTGTTTTTTCATATGCAACAATTTCTTTCTCACTTACATCCTCCACCGCCTTTTGTTCCATTTGTGAAATAGGTTTTACTTCTAAAGGTTGTGTTTCTACTTTTAAATAGTCTGCAGGAGTTCCTTCTAAAGAGATAGCAACGCCATTACCACCTCCACCTCCACCTCCAAAATAATTATGAGCAGTTTGTGTATCAATAAATCGAATGAAATATAGCAATACTAAGCATATCACAGCTAATACCAGTGTGACTACAATAGACGTTTTTTCTTCTTTAGAATATTTTAAATTCATCTTTTAATTACTCCTAATAAAATGTATTGAATAGAAAACAAATGTAAATGATTTTGAACTTAATATTTTTATAAAATTCATTAGTTACAAAAAATAGCTTTTATTCAAATTCTCAATCTATTTACTTCATTCTAAATTTATACAAATAAAGTACTAAATACAACTATTAAAGATATAGCACCAACCTTTTATTTCGTTTTTCGGCTAACCTCTACTGACTTACCATTCACTACTTTATATTTTATTTCTAATAAATCGTTCTCTTCTGTTGATGCCCAATACGCTATTTTATAAAGTTTATTATTTATTACAGTATAAGTCGTTTCACTTTCATTTCCTCTACCATCAGCAGTACCTGTAGATAATGTTTTAGTTAATGGATTTAATGAAAGAATATTACTTGATTCTGTATTAAATTCCTTATCAAACTTAAATTGCTTAGTTGTTGGATTATAAATCAAATAATACTGACCTTTATCGCCTTTCGAAACAAAAGGGTAATCGTGAGAAAGAACAATATCTAAATATCCGTCAAAGTTGTAATCCTCTAAACTTATTGATAATGGCGACTCTTTATATGCAAATGAATCAGGCAAAGAGATTGTCTCTATTAGTTTTTTATTCTCATCGAATATCTTAACTCTATTAAATCTGTAGTAATATTTATTATAGTCTTTCTCTTCACATGTCAGCTTATTTATCTCATAGTAATAAACTACATCAGCATTTTTTTCTACAACTTCTAGCTGAAAATCTACAATATTATTTGTTGATGTATTTTTCCACTTACCATGTAAACCATTATAAGTTGTAAAATTATCAACAGAAAACTTACCTGTAGTCTTATATTCCTTTGTCTTATTATCAAAAACTTCTTCTTGAAAATTAAATGTTTTACTTGGTATCTCGCCACTTAAAGTAATTGGTGTATTAGTAGGGTACTTTGCATAGATATACTTCCCATAAATACTTTTTGAAGCAATGTTATATTGTAAATAAGCTTTTATAGGATACTTATCTATAGTTCCCTCATAAGTAATTGTTCTATCAGTAATTTTACGTTGACTAAATACTGGTATTATAGTACCTAATGCAAATAGTATAGTTATTAGTTGATTCATTTTTAATTTCATAACCAAATGCTTTTTAAGTAAAAGTAAACAACAATACTTACATTCTACTCCTTATTCATAAAAAAACCCAATCATTACTGATTGGGCTCTATATATTACTATATAGAACTTAGTAGTTTACAACTACCTCACTACCTCTTTCTTCATTTTTTACAACTGACAATGACATAGGGATACGTTCTTGTAATTCGTCCACATGAGAGATAATACCAACTATCCTATTCTCCTTATGTAGATTACTCAACGTCTCAAAAACAATATTTACAGACTCGCTATCCTGAGTACCGAAGCCCTCATCTATAAAGAAGAAGTTTTTATCTGACTTAGACAAACTCTGTACACTCTCTGCTAAAGCTAAGGCTAAAGACAATGACACTTGAAAACTCTGTCCTCCTGATAATGTTTTTACACTTCTTGACTTACCATTGTTTAAGTAATCTATTATCTCGAACTCATTTGCTTCGTTTAACTGTAAACTTAATTGATTATTAGTCAATCGATGAAAACGTACATTGGCCATATCACATAGATTTTTCAGATAAATAGTTGACACGTAATTTACAAAGCCTGCTCCACTAAACATCGTTAATAACACACTTAAATTCTTTACACGCTTATCTACAACATCAAACTGTTGTTGTAAATCTTGCTTCTTCGCATAGTCTTTCTCTAAGCGTTCTACCTCACCTGCCAACTTCGCTACTGTTTCTGTAGCTTCTTTAACCTGCTGTTCTAATAGAGTAATTGCCTCTTGTTGCTTAGCAAACTTCTCTTGATCAAAAGAAATATCTTTTAATTTTACCTCTAATGCACCCACCGCATTTCTAATCACTTCTAACTGTACGTCGAAGGTCTGTATCTGCTCTCTACGCTCAGTTACATTGATCTGCTTATTTAAGACTGTTATTACCTCATCGATTGATGTCAATTGATGTGTAACAAGTAAACTTGTAATACGTTCATTTAGCTGAGTAGCAACAAGGGCTAACTCATTTAGCTCAGCTTGTACACTATTTACTTCTGTCTGTAAACTTGCTAACTTAGGTGACATTACTTGATACTGAGCAGTCAAATCCTTAAAGCGTTGTTCTATTAAAGTCACATTAGCTTCTCGCTGTTGTACCTGCTGTGCTAATAATGTCTCCTCTAAGCTCAGATAAGTATCTATCTGTAATCTTATAATCTGTGTACTCTTAGACTGTATCTCGCTATCTAAACCTGCTCTCTCTACTTCTATTTCACTTAACTTTTTAGTAAACTGCTCCACATGTCCTCTATGTTGCTCTACTTCCTTAGTTAATGTATTAAACTGTAGTTCTAGCATTTCTACTTGTTGGTTGACTAACTCAGCTCGTTGTTTTAACTCTGTAAACTGAGCTTCGTTTCCCCCCTCAATAACTGTCCACACAAAACTATTCTGATGAAGGTCTAACTGTTGTTTTAAGTTCTGTTCCTTCTGTTGACTATCTTGCCATTGTGCTGTTAATAGTTTCTTTTTATCAAAGAGCCCTACTGCCTTCCTCTCGTATTTCTTTAATCGCTCCTGCTTATTCTTTATATCACTAAGTTTAAGTTCACACTGTTCTATAGCGAAGGATACATCATTCCCTTGTAAAATATGTGGATGCTGAGCTGAACCACATAAAGGACAAGGCTGCCCATCGTGTAACTCACTAGCATAATGAGCTAACTGCTGAGTTACTCTATGATTGCGAAGTTCTACTTCGATAATACTAAGTTCTTTCTCAAAATCACTTCTATATTTCTCAATCTCTTGTTCCCAATGATTGATATCCTTTAATTTTAGGCCTATTATATCTTTCTCTACTACTTGTAACTCTGCGTTTAGGGTATTCATACTCTGTTGCACCTCTTGAATCCCTTTATACATAAATGTCTGTTGGTTAAACCATGCATCCATAGCCATCAGCATTCCTGTATCTATTCTAGCAGCTTTAGCAGTACCTACCTTTATCTCTTTCTGTCCTAAAGCTTGTTTACTACTCTCAAAGGCTCTCTCCGCATCTACTACACACGACTGCCCTTTCTGATAGCGTTCTAACAATGCCTCTTTAGCTAAATGAGCTTTCTTAATCTCTTTAATCAAGTTTAGTTCATACAACTCTGCTTTGAGGTGTTCTAATCCTGCATATTGTTGTTCAGCTACTTTTAACTCCTCTGTTACTTTCGTAAATTGAGTTTGTAGTGCTGTTGCTTCATTAGTAATCGTTACTAATCTAGCCTCTCTATTGGCTATCTTATCAGTAGTAGTCTTCTGTTCTACTAATACAGTAGTGAATGCCTTATCTAACTGTTCGTATTGTATTAACTCTTTCTTCTGTTCTAAGATTTGAGGCAACTGTAGCTCTAATTGAGCTAATTCTATTTTCTTTCTTCCTAATTCTTCAAAGTCATCCTTCAGTCCTTTTAGCTGTTGGTAACTTTCACTTTCTTGCTTATATACTTTAGTCAGTTCATCACTTTTCTCACGTTCCTGTAGATGCAATACTTTCTTCTCTGTGATTTGTTCTATTGTGACTTGACTAAAACTTTTTAACTCTCCTTCTATTCGATTTAAACTCTCTTTTGTGGTACTATATAATCGTTTTGTTTTTTCAGCTAAATCAAAGCGATCTAAACCAAAGATTTCTTGCATCATTTTAGTACGCTCAGTACCTTTCAATTCGATAAACTCTCTAAACTTACCTTGAGGTATGATAATTGTACGTTTAAAATTATCGTAGCTCAAACCAATAACCTGTTCAATATTTAAATCTTCTTGAGGAATCCATACGTCATCAACCCATTGATATAAAATGGCCTCACCACGTTTTACGTCATCAAAGCGCTTAGAGTTTCTTTTATATTCTCTATAAATACGATACTTTTCATCTTTAAAATTTAAAAACTCAAAATCAATAACAGATCGATTGGACTTTAAGTTCATCATATTGTAAGCCCTTTTGTCTCCTTTGTTCATTCGCTCTGTTTCACCATACAAACCAAAAGAGATGGCTTCTAAAATAGACGATTTACCTGAACCTACTTTCCCAAAAATTCCAAACAAGCCCGCATCGACTAATTGTGTAAAATCAATACATTGTTTTTCTTGATAAGAGTAAAGTCCTTCAATCGTCAATTTAATAGGTATCATATAATACTTCCTTTTATTTTTATGTACTCAAATAGCAAACAAAGCTAAGACATTTTAAGTACTACAAACAAGTAAACAAGGGTAGTTATACTCACAAAAAAGACATAAACTCTATAAATAAAAAAAGAGGCATATTAAATGCCTCTCTTCTTAAACAATTTATAAACCCCATCTAATTTTTCCCTTATGTTTGAGTATCAAAAGATATATTCTATTTTTTAATATAAATAGCCAATTTATACTTCACCATCAAAAGCGCAACAAACAACAAAACGCTTATAATTGATTTTGAACAGTTTAAAAAGAAGGTTCTATTATTGAACCTTCTTTTTTTAATTAGAATAAACCTTTAATAACTATTAAAGCATAAGTAATAAATAATAACACCCAAAAACAATTATTTATTATGAATTTTCTTTTTCATAGCAACCACACAACTTAATAATAATTTTATTCCCTGCACCAAACATTCCGGACTGTTTGGGCATAGGAGGAAACAACATTTTTTATATTTTTAGTTCAACACTACCTTTAAAACAGTAGTAGCAGTTGCAACGTTTAATTTACTTTCTTTAGCATAATACAATAAAGCTACTATATTACTTTTTCTCCATTCATCATCAATTCCTGTTGGAGGATGTCCTGCATCTAATGAATTCAATAAGAAATCTTTCTCTTTTTCAGAAATATCAGTACTTCTACCTATTCTATATCTTAACCCTTCAACATCTAAAGCTGTATCAGTCTCCAATACTCTTTGTACTTCATCAATAATATACTCTGAATAATTAACTTCTCTTAAAACATTCAAATCACGTGTTACAATTCTTTGCATTATCTCACTATTTAAATATTTATAAGTTTCTTTATTAAAATTGTATTGGTGTGTAAAATTTGTATTTAAAGCTGCATCTTCTACACCACTTATAACTTGCGATAATTCTTGATTATCTACATTCTCTCCCTGACGCTCTAAATACAAAGAATGTAATACATTAATTCCTGCATATACATTACTATTTATATTGTTTTCGAAAGAAGAGACTTGCTTTGTCTTATTTATTTGTTCTTCATTTGAATCAGTATTACATCCTACTGCAAATAAAACAACTCCTAATAGTAATAAACTTGTTTTTCTCATATCTCGAATTTTAAGGTTAAACACGTATCCTATACCGTTGAAATCAAAAGTAGAGTAAAGCACTTCTCTATCCTAAAACTTGTTTGGAAGATTTATAAATTTTCCAAAAAAAAACAAAAGCAATCACTGATAAACAAATAGTTACATTTAAAACAAAAATTGTATCTTTGTCTAAATTATGTTAATCAATTTATGTTTAAGACATTTTTTGCGACTTTATTAGTCTTCACATTTTTAATTTTTCCAACGCTAACAAGGGCACAAAGCGACTTTTCGATTGTTTCGTTCAAACAGTTGAATGACTCCATTGATTTTACAGAAAATCAGAATAAAAAAATTGTACTCTTAAAAGAATATATTGCTAAAGCTAAAAGAGAAAACAACAAAGAAGAATTATTACAAGGATATCGTAGAACAATGCTTAATTCTGATAAAAAAGAAGCAACTATCTATAGTGATAGTTTATTGCAATTAGCTTTCAATAGTAAAAAGGATATAGAAATTGCGACTGCTTACCAAAGTATTGCTACACTTTATTATACTTTCAAAGATTATAAATCCTCTTTAGATGCCAGTTTATTGGCAGAAGAATATATTCTAAAAACAGATAATACCTACAACTTATATAAAATACGTAACGGTATTGCACGAGTGAAATACTTTATAGGTGATACTAAAGAAGCTTTAAAAATTTTTATACAAGCAGAAGAATACTACGCCAATCAAGATGGTATAAATAATCAATTAGGTCAATTAAATTCTATTATTTCAATTAGCAAATGTTTCATAGAATTACAGGATTGGGATAATGTACATCGATACAACCAAAAAGGACTGACACTAAGCACTTTAATTGATAACTTAGAAGAAAGGGCTTATTGGGAAAACTATTTTTCACTTTTAGAAGGAATATATTATTTTCATCAAAACGATTTTGTTACTGCTAAAAAAATGCTTAATCAAAGTCTAAACATGTTTATTCAGGAACAAGATGAGATTAATAGGCATATTGTTTATTTATATATAGGAAAAATTTATTGGGAGCAAAACCAACATAGTAAAGCAGTAGAGTATTTTAAAAAAGTAAGTAATTTATTTATTCAAAAAAAACAAATTAATAATACACTAAGAGAAGCTTTTACATTACTTATTGAATATTATAAAGAAGAAAAAAACTTAGAACAACAATTGGTATATACAAACCAACTTATAGAAGTAGATCAACTTTTAAATAGTCAATACAAAGTCTTAGAAAACAAAATACGTTCAGAACATGATTCTCGTAAAATATTAGAAACGAAAAAACAATTAGAAGATCAAATTGAACAACAAGAAACCAAATCAAAAATACTAACAATCTCTTCAATTGCGTTAGTTCTTGCACTTTTAGGATATTTTGTTTGGAATAAACGAAAAGCAAAACATATAATTACACAGCAATCTCAAACGATTGCGATAACGTCTCACCCAACAGATGAGAACCCTGAATATGAATTACCTACTAATGAAGAAATCTCATCAGAAGAGGAGATTATTATAGATGATTTGAATATAAATGAAGCTATTGTATCAGATATATTACAAAAATTAGATTTATTTGAAACAGAAAAACAATTTCTAAGACAAGATCTCTCTTTAAAAGTATTAGCTGAAGAATGGGATACCAATACTTCTTATTTATCAAAAGTAATTAATACTTACAAAAAGAATAATTTTAAACAATATTTGAATGATCTACGCATCGACTATGCAATAGAGAAGATAAAAAATAACAGTAGTAACCTTCGTTCGTATAAAACAGATGCTTTGGCAGAGCAATTTGGATTCAACAATGTACGTAGTTTTACAGATGCTTTTTATACTCGAAAAGGGATAAAGTTATCTTTATTTATTAAAGAATGTATGCAAAACGATGCTTAATATCTTTTACTCTATTATTTCTCTTAACAAGTTCATTAAATCATCATTAGGCTCTTGCCCTCCATAACGTTGTTTAAAATAATCTTTAAATAAGTCTTTCATATCCTGCTCCAAATTGACTTGATATTTTGAGGTAGTATTATTTTCTTTATCTAAAATAATTTGAGGAATAATAGTGATAATACCATCATGTCCACTATACAATCGTTTCATATCATCACTATTCAAAAAAGTATCACTTACTAATGTAAGTTCTACCAAATGATATGGATTAGCTTGTAACCATAGTATAGCCTCATCAGTACTATAAAATTTCTTACGAGATAAAGTTCGTCCTTTATTCAAAGGAATAGATTGATAAGAAATTGGTTTACCTGCTTCTGCATCTAATACCATGACATACTTCTGCTGTCCAGCCTCGCTAAAACTATAGCTTAGTGGACTACCTGAATATACTACAGGTCTCTCCTCATCACCGATCTGATGCGCTCTGTGCAAGTGCCCTAATGCAGTGTACTGTACTTGCTCAGGAATGATATCACTATAGACAATATCAGCATTACCTATATTTAATGGCTTCTCCCCATCAGGTTCTTCTAGTATTTCACCGTTTCGGTTCATCATATAGAGATGAGAGATTAATAGATTAATCCCCTTCGTCTTACAATACTTATCTGCTAATGTCTGCCAACTATCTCCTAATACTTCATTAAGTGCCGCACTTTTATCTTCTGTATCTAAGGCTCTCTTTAATCTTATCTCATTCGCATAAGGAGTATGCAAGATGCGTATAGGCTGCTTAAATCTATCTAATCGCAACTCTAATAATCCATTCGTTGACTTAGATACATTAAATTGGTTTTCTATCTCAAAGGGTGTTACCTCAGCATTAGGTAGGCCTATCAGTATGATACCACACTCTCTCGCTAATGGATCAGGTGCATCTATACGTTCAGGACTATCGTGATTACCAGCTATAGCGATGACAGGTCTCTCTCCATTTTTCGCTAAGCGTTTAAGTGTTTTATAAAATAATTCTACAGCCTCTACTGGTGGATTAAAGGTGTCAAACAAATCTCCCGCTACTAATACCATGTCCACAGCTTCACGCTCTGCTATCTCGCAGATTTCGTCAAGTACCTCACGTTGTTCGTCTATACGACTAAAGTTATCTAATCTCTTTCCTAAATGCCAGTCGGCTGTATGTAGAATTTTAATCCCCATTGATTATTCTTTGTTTTTCTATTGTGTCAAAGATACTAACTATATCACACAGCACATCTATAGTTTTAGAACTTAACTTCCACTCAAAAACAGAGTCACACTAAAAGCTTCTTCTGATAGTTCACCATTTAAATACTTATTCCAAATCAAATGCTCAGATGATATAGTATCAAAATCTTTTTTTAACCTATCTGCAAACTCTTGTCGTTTTTTATCTGATAATCCCTCAATAGGGGATATAGTAATTTTACCTATTTTATTATTCACACCTCTATTATAAAAGACAAAACCGTTTAATCTTTTTTCAAACAATGTCCTCATTTTTACTCCATCTTCATAGGTGCCTCTTTCTATACAATTACCTTTTTCATTAAGAATATTATAATTACTATCTAATCATTTTTCTTTTTTATTTCCTCTCTATAATATCCATTTAATAATAAATAGCATTACCTTCTTTTTTTCTTTTAATTGATTCATAAAGTACCAATCCCAACTTTGTACTGATATAGATAAAAAAAGTAATATACTATAACAAGAATACTTTTACTTATAATTACTACTTTATATTTTCAATATTTAATAAGCATACCTTAGTAATTAAAATAACCCCATAATACACTCATTAAAAAAAAACAATTAACATAAAAACAAATTATTTTATTATTTTTAAAACAAAAAAATATTTAAAAAACACATAATATCTTTTATAGCAGGATTATTTATATTAGCATGTACTTCCAAAAATTCCAAAGAAAATGTTGTTGATTTAGAACACATCCCCCATACTTTTGATGTTGAGGCATATTATTCAAAAGAAATTAATGCATATGCTACTTATAAACAACAACAAAAAGAAATACTATATGGTCGAAATGAAAAAGAATTTGGAAAAGGACTAATGCATCATAACGATTTTCATAAAATACAAATACATGATATTTATATACTTAATAATTCAAACCAAGAAAAAGAATTTTTAGGAACACAATATAATATGCTATCATATTCTACCAAAGATTCTCTTGCCAAATATGGAAATATCTTTTTCTGTAAAATCGATATGATTATTGATTCTTCTAAAAACTTTTTAGGATTAGTGGCTCTAACAGAGACTTCGACAGATACAGATGTAAAACAATTAATACAATATATATCTAAAAAAGAAGGAGCTCCTAAAGAACAAATAGAAGACTTTTTTGGATATTACAAACTATATACTTGGAAGAACAAAGAAAACTTATTGGCAGTAGTATCTCGCACACAAATAAAAGAAAAGAAATCTCAAAAAGGAAAAGAATTATTTAAAGAAGAAATGCCTTTTGATACTATAACACCAACCTCTATTAATCTTTACTTTTATACAATACCTCTTCAATATGCTGAAAAACTGACTAAAAATCTACATACTGGAGATTGGTTGTTTTTAAAATCATAAAAAAGGTAATAATAGTCCTTTATCATTACCTTTTTTAAAATATTATATCTCACATCCTTCTGGTCCGCAAGCTCCAGCGTCACTGTTACCTTTCATTTCGAATTGAGGTTGGCTTTCTTGGAATGCTTGGGTCAGTGCTTCTACGAATGCTTCTGTAGGTTGAGCTCCTGATACTCCATACTTTCTATCCAGCACGAAGAAAGGTACTCCTGATATACCTAAAGCACGAGCTTCTGTGATATCTGCTGTTACCTCGTCTAACTGCTCATCTGTAGCTAAGAACGCTCTCACCTCAGCAGCATTTAGACCTACCTGTTCTGCTAATGATGTCAATACTTCGATATCACCTACATTCTTTCCTGCTGTAAAATGAGCAAAGAACAACGCTTCTTCCATCTCATTTCCTTTTCCGTGAGACTGAGCGAAATGGATTAAACGATGTGCTCTAATCGTATTAACAGGAATAGATTGATCTTGTTTAAAATCAATTCCCACTGCTTGTCCAGCATGTTGTAGGTTGTCCATCATTCCTTGTATTTGTTGCTCAGGCATCCCTTTGCGTTTAGCTAAATACGCTGCAGTTGACATATCTAACCCTTCTACAGGCAAATCTGGATCTAACTGAAAGCTTTTCCATTCTACTTCTATCTTATCTTTAAACGGCAACTGAACTAAGGCTTTCTCAAAGTTCTTCTTACCCACGTAACAAAATGGGCACATTACATCCGACCATATCTCTACTTTCATACTCTTTTGATTTTAATAGTGAACAATTTCACTAACTCTATACCCAAAGATACTATTAATGTGAAGTAATGTTTCGCTCTTTAACAAGAATTAAATAGTATCCTAAAGGGAAGTAATCCTATTTTTATACCTTTACTTCTATGGGAAAACCTATCATATTTATCGGATGTCTAATCGTTGTAATCGGCTTACTTGTACAGTTTACTTCTTTTAATTTTAATTGGTTTGGCAAATTACCTGGAGACATTCATATACAGCGACCAGATTTTTCATTCTTTATGCCGATCACTTCTATGATTATTATCTCTATAGTCAGTAGTGGATTGCTGTGGATATACAGACGCTTCTTTAATTAACAAAGAATTACTTCACCCAATCATTCTTTCCAGCGATACCTCCAGAAACAATCAATGTTATAGACATCACTAATAAGAATACTAATGACATAGACCATGACTGTGTCACATCAAATAAAGCTCCAAAAATAGGTGGTCCACATGCTGCTATCAAATATCCTATAGACTGTGCCATACCTGATAACTCTGCTGCCTGTACTGTACTACCAGTACGCAATACAAAGAACAGCATCGATAAACTAAATGCCAATCCACTAGCTGTACCTATCAGCACACACCATAGTGCTATAAAATTGACTTTAAATATTAATAATCCTGCTATACCTACTGCAAACAATACTCCTGTACCGATAGCCAATAACTTCTGATTAGGTAACTTACTCGCTATTATAGCTCCTATAAAGGTCATCGGCAATTGAGCAAACTGCATATAAGATAACAACCATCCTGCATCTTCACTTGCTATACCCCATGTAATAGCTACTTTAGGTAGCCAAGCTGCTAAACAGTAAAACAGCAATGACTGTACTCCCATAAATACGGTGACTGCCCATGCTATCTTAGACTTATACATATTCACTTTTACTTCATCTTGTCCTAATGAAGCTGTAGCTTGTACTGCTCTTCTCTTTTTCACTTGAGGTAGCCATATTAAGATAGTAGCTAGACTTAACACTAGCCATATCCCAATAGATCCCTTCCATCCCATCTGCGTAAACTTACCTAAGCTAATACTAAACCCTGCTGCCAATGCTGCTGTTAAGTTCATAGCTACGGAGTAAATACCCATCATGGTACCGACATTCTTCTGATAATTATTTTTAATATAGGCAGGCATTAATACGTTCCCCACTGTAATCGCAATACCTACTAATGCAGCTCCTAAAAACAAGGTGATTAAACTTCCGTAAGGTCTAATGACAAGTCCTATACTCAATAAGATTAATGAGGCTAATAAGACAACCTCCATTCCATATCTACGAGAAATCTTAGGAACCATACTCGATAAGAAACCAAAGGCCATTAATGGTATAGTAGTCACTAGTCCTGCTGTAGTATTAGATAAAGATAACCCCTGACTGATCTCTGAAATGACAGGACCAACAGAAGTTAGTGGAGCTCTTAGATTAGAAGCAATGAATACAATACCTAATAACATTAGTATTTTTTTCATTCTAGATACTTCTTCTATATGATTTTCCATTGTTGTTTGTTTTAAAAATTACATATTGTTCTTTAAGGGTACAAAGCTAAGTGCTAATAAATGATTATATTCGCCATAAATCATAACTAAAACGACAAGTATGAGTAAACCACAGTTAGTCGATGAAGTTGGGAAGAGAAATTTTTCTTGGCATGCAGAATACTGGAAACACAATAATGAATTTCACCATCACAAGAAAGCTCAATTGGTTTACGTAGAATCAGGATATCAATATCTACACGTAGAATCTTGTCAATTTTTATTACCTCAAAATCATGTGGCTTATATCCCCTCTAACGTTCCTCATAAAACGACTCATGCCTCAGAACACGTCTCTCTGCGTACTTTATACTTTGATGTAGATGACCTTCCTTCTTTTTATGAAGAGTTATACCTATTCGCAATACCTAGTGTATTAAGAGAGATGATTATGTACACTGAGAAATGGTCAATGAATATGGAGAATGATGAGAGTGAACAAACCTTTCTGAGAGCGATACTATTAGAGTTACCCTCTTTTGTAAAGAATGCGATTCCGCTGATTACCCCTGTACCACGTACAAAAGTACTACTAGACGCAACAGCTTATATACATAAACACTATCAATCTACTATCACCATAGATGAATTGGCTCAACTGTGTTATATGAGTATTCGTACTTTAGAGCGTCAATTCAAAAAAGAAACAGGTATCAGTATTGCTAAATATATACAGATGGTACGCATTATTAAATCTATAGAACTACTTAGTGATAAGCAATATACTATCAATGAGATAGCACTATTAGTAGGGTATAACAGTGCACAGTCATACAGTAATGTATTTGCTAAACTTATGGGACAACGCCCAACAAAATTTATACAACATACATTCACGTTATAATCTAACTCCTATCAGTCATGAATGATATCATCACGCTACTCCATAATAAGAAACAAGCAATAATAACAGAGCTAAAACTAGGGAATACGATAAATCAACATCTAATAACTCAGCTAGACAAGGCTATCTCTTGGTTAAGTACGATAGAGAAATATCAACTAGACCACGCAAAGCTTTATGATATACACTCCTTACCAGACACATCACATGGAATGTCGTTCTTCCATCTTATGATAGACTGTGAGAGTAGTGATCCTGCTGATTGGGTAGAATATACGCCTGAAAATAAAGCGATAGAGATATGTATAGGAGATTTAGTCATTGTTAAAAAATAAAAAAGTCGGTTTATGATAAACCGACTTTCTTATATGATATACTTGTTATTAGTTTACAAGTGGTAAGAAACCATATTCTTTAGCATAACGCAACATTTGTTCCTCAAAAGATTTAGGCTGTTCGATTTTATAATCAGTTACTTCCCCTTTGTCATTCTTTACAGGTACAATATATGGGTTAACAAATCCTCTGTATGGTGCAGATTTAAACTTAGCATTACGAGCCAACACTTCTTTGTGAATAGCCTGATCTACTTTC
This sequence comes from Flavobacteriaceae bacterium, assembly GCA_031277535.1. Classification (GTDB taxonomy): domain Bacteria; phylum Bacteroidota; class Bacteroidia; order Flavobacteriales; family Flavobacteriaceae; genus Flavobacterium. Next base: position 9,165 of record JAITMD010000003.1, on the reverse strand, counting down.
ACACCATAAGTCTCAACCAAAGCTTTACCTGCATTATAATCACCTTCAGACTTGATACGTTGAGTCTCTTTTAAAAGCTGCCCAAACAATTCATGTAATTTCTCATAATTAGTAATATTGTAATACGTTTTTCCATCACGAGTTACTTTCTCAATTACATTGTCCTTTTTCCCTTTTTCGAATACCCAAGCACTTACCCATTGACGATTTCTCATGTGAGCTTCTTCAATATCTGCTCCTGGTTCTAAGCGAACTAATTGAGTCATTAAACCATTACGGATATATGCATCATAGGCTGCTTTACCCACTGCCTTCCAATCATCTACTAAACCTAACTCTTGTAATTTTGAATTATATAAATAGTATAACCCTACTAAGTCAGCGCGTCCCTCTTCTAAAGTAGAAGCATAACTTTTTAAAGTTTCTTTTGGTTGTCCTACTCCTTTGTTAATTTGTCCAGAAGCGTGTCCTATTACTTCGTGAAGAGCAGTGTGTAATTTATCTGCTAACTCGCCGTATTTCTCTTCTAATTTGATTTCCTCTTCATCATGAGCAAACTCTTTTAACTTATCAGAGCCACCAGCATGATTATAAGAATCAATAATATTTCCTAAAGAAATAGATTTAGAACCATGTTCTGCTCTAATCCAATCTGCGTTAGGTAGATTAACTCCGATAGGTGTACTTGGAGATGCATCTCCTGCTTCAGAAGCAACAATCACAGTCTTATATGAAACTCCTGTTACATTCTTTTTCTTATGAGCATCCATTAAAGGAGAATTATCTTCAAACCACTGTGCAGATTTAGAAATAACTTCCATCTTCTTAGACATATCAAAATCATTAATCTGAACAACGCTTTCATAAGAACCTTTATGTCCTAATGGGTCAGCATATACTTCGATAAATCCACTATTATAATCGATATTCCCTTTAGTTGCTTTTACCCATGCAACATTATAGTCATCCCAAGTTTTTAGATTTCCTGTTTGATAGTACTTAATTAACAATTTAAGTGCATCAGCTTGTTCTTGGTTCTCCGCTACAGTTACAGCTTTTTCTAACCAAAAAATGATTTTATCAATAGCTGCACCATACATTCCTCCACTTTTCCAAACCTTCTCTACTAACTTACCATTCTCTTTAACTACCTTAGAATTTAATCCTGTAGATAAAGGACGATCTGGATCTGGACTCTTCATTGCATTATAGAATGCCTCTACTTCGTTTTCTGTTATCCCTTCTCCATAAAAATTAACTGCAGATCCTTCTACAAGTCCTTTAGCTAAATCTAAGTTGACTTTTTTATTATCTACATTATTAAATAGGATATTCGAGATATTCTGATCTAGTTCAGTATTAGTCTCTTTTAATAAGATAGAGAAGTAAGCTTGAGAGAATCCAGGTTTTATCTTATCATTAGAGTAGTGGTGGTGAATACCATTAGAGAACCATACGCGTTTAACGTAAGTAACGAACTCTTTCCAATCCTCTGATTCTTTATCACCTTTATAATTCTCATAAATACTTTCTAAAGCTTTACGAATAGTCAAGTTGTGTTTATAATTCTGATCCCAGATGATATCACGCCCAGCATATCCTGCTTGACTTAAATAATACACTAACTCTTTCTCTTTTAGTGTTAGATTCTCCCATCCAGGTACTTGGTATCTCAATACCTCAATATCTCCAAATTGGTCAACACTATATTCAAATTGTTCTGTTTCTGCCACTCCTTCTTTTCCTTTTTCAGTTTCTTTTTTATCTCCACAAGACAATAGCATTGCGGAAGCCAATACGATACAGGCCATTGTGTTTAATTTCATACTGTAGTTTTTATATTGTGTATTGACAAATATATAAATATTGCTGTGAACCGTTTAAATAAAAACTATGCAAAATTATGAATCTAAAAAAAATGAGATTATTTAATCAAATAATCATCAGCAAAATGAGTATCTGAATTAGGATTCTCAAATTTAGTTTGATTATACTCATTTGATTTATTCTTAGGAATACTTAGAGACTGCCATTCTTTATCGCGTATTACCTTACCTATAAATACAATCTGTCCAATGTGATAAGGATAATGAGCTAATTGTCTATAAATAGCCTCTGCTACAGTATGATCTTGATTTCTAATTTTAATATTCTCATTAATATTCTCTTCTGTAATATTATCAATAGTACTAAAAAGTACATTCCAAGCTTTATCCCAATTCGAAATCAATACATGTCTATCATATAATCCATCTGCAAATTCATCATCTCTATTTCTCCATGGTTTCTCTCCATCTTCTGTAAAAAAGTTCGTAAATCTCGAAAGTAAATTACCTGTGATATGACGCATAATCATAGCAATAGAGTTACCCTCCTCATTTATTTTTAAATTTAATTCATCTTGTGACAGTATTAAAACTGTTTTATCAACCATTTGTCTATAGTATTCGAATTGTTTGCGAATACCTTTCAATTCTTGTATAGTCATAATCTAAATTTTGTTGAATTAGTTGTTTGAGGATAGCCCTCTTAATCGATAGTATGCAATTTAAGGTATATAGGTAAAACAGTTTGTATATAAGCAAAAAAAAATACCCCTAAGGTTATTTTTTCTTTACTAAAGGATGATTTAATCCTTTTACATTATTATTGATAACATCGTATGTTTTCAAATGTTTAAAAAGCTCTGTTAAGTTTCTAAAACCATAATCCCTAGCATCAAAACTTGGATTAAGTTTACGAAGGTTCCCCCCTACAGTAGCAATATATGCTTCAACCTCCTCATCTACTGACATATCAAAGGCTTTGTCTATCAGCCTATACTCTTTCTTAGTCAATGCTTTTGTATCATCATCATCTGCTAAATCAGACTTTTTAGTATTATCAGTAGTCTCTTTAGTTGTTGGTGTTGCCTTAGGCATTAATGTCTCACAGTAAGTAAATATCTCACATGATTGTACAAATGCATTAGGAGTCTTCTTCTCTCCTACTCCCATCACAAAGATACCTTCTTCTCTAATACGCTTAGCTAACCCTGTATAATCACTATCACTTGATACAATACAAAAGCCATCTACCATCTTGGCGTGTAAAATATCCATTGCATCTATAATCAATGAACTATCTGTAGAGTTCTTTCCGCTAGTATAATTAAACTTCTGTATAGGCGAAAATGACAAGTCATTTAATAAATCCTTCCAGCTATTCATCTGTGGTGTTGTCCAATCTCCATAAATACGACGGACAGTCACCTTCCCATATTTAGAAACTTCTTCTAAAATCTTATCTAGTAATTTAGCTTGAGCATTATCGCCATCCACTAAAATTGCTATGTTGTTATTTTGTTTTTCCATCATATTTTCCATTTCGAAAGCCCTAAAATACAAAAAATAGCACGATTAAAACATATGTGAGCTCCAAAACATCTGTTAATAAAAAGGTAATGAGTTTCGAGAAGGGAGTGGTGGTTATTCTATCTTTTAAAAAAGTAAGTAAAGTACTGGTGTGGCTATCACCAGTACTCTATATTATGTTAATTGAAATAGATTACTTTCTTTTTACACTCTTTTATCAAAAAAAGAGTGTAAAAGAATAATTAATTTGTTGTTTCGTTTTTCTATTTCTAATCACCAAAAGTAATCGCTCTTATTAACAAAAACATTGAACTACTTCAATAAATTTATATTCTTTTCTTACTTCTTATTTTACTCAAAAACTCTTGAGAAATACCTAAATAAGAAGCAATCTGTATATTAGTCAATCGCTTTAATAAAGAAGGATAGCGTTTACAAAAATCCTCATACTCTGTTGTAGCATCCATAGATAATTTATTCATAATACGACGTTGCAATGCAATACATTCCTGTCCAAGCATCAAGCGATAAACTCTTTCTAAAACGGGAATTTCTTTATACAAAGGTTCTTTTACTTCTTTAGAAATCCACAATAATTCACAGTCTTCTATTGCTTGAATATAAAACTTTGAAGGCAAACTAAAATGATAACTTTCTAAATCTGCTAACCACCAATCCTCAACAGCAAAATAGATGATATGCTCTTGTCCTTGATTATCTAAAAAGTAAACCTTACAACATCCTTTTACAACAAAAGCCTGAAAATCACAAATCTCCCCTGCATTTAATATATATTCCTTCTTTTTTAAATGAATTGTTTGAAAAGAAGCAAGAATAAGTTGTTTCTCTTTCTCTTCAAAAGTGATTCCTTTACGTTCAAAATTATCTATTATCGAAGCTCTTTTCATCCTTTTCTTTTTTAATCCACTTTCCTTCTTTTGGAGCTTCATAAGATCTCATCTTTATTAATAGATCTGTTACACTATCAGCTACAACTATCATATCGCGATTTACCTGTTTTAGAAAGTCATTACTTACCATATTATCAATCATCTGTAATAATGGATTATAGAATCCATCTATATTTAATAAGGCTACAGGTTTCTTATGCAATCCTAATTGTGCCCAAGTTAACATCTCAAAGAACTCTTCTAAAGTACCATAGCCACCAGGCATAGCAATAACTCCATCTGATAACTCATCCATCTTAGCCTTGCGCTCATGCATTGTCTCTACAAGGATTAATTCAGTAAGCCCGCTGTGACCTAACTCAACATCTCCTAAAAATGTAGGTAATACTCCTATAACTTCTCCATTATATTTAAGTACTCCATCAGCGACTGCCCCCATTAATCCAACTTTAGCCCCTCCATAAACAAGACCAATATTATCTTGAGCTAAACATTTACCTAATGAAAAAGCTTGCTCTAAAAACACATCTTTAGTTCCTGAACTTGAACCACAAAACACGGTATATCTCATAAATTTAAAACCTTTCTAAATAAATAATAAACATCTATTAAACAATACATTACAAATAAACTAATATCCTACTGTAAAAAAAAAATCACTGTTAGTGTAACAAAAATAAACAATGTAAGTCTATTACTGTAAATAAACTAAATAGTATAACTTTAAGATGAAAGCAAAATTAACCTTATTCTTATTTTTCGCTGCTATGTTCGTTTCTTTCGGGCAATCAAAAGTGAAAATATCTGGTCGTGTGTTTGACAAAGACCTGAATGAAGCTATTCCTTATGCAACTATTACGATAAAAAAAGGAGAACAAGTTGTCTCTGGAGGAATGACAAATGACAATGGTGCATTTGATCTATCTATACCATCAGATAAATATAGCATTGATGTGCAATTTATTGGATACAAACCTTATCACAAAGAATTAGAACTTACAGAAAACACTGATTTAGGTCTAATTAAACTAAGCTCTGAAACAACAACATTAGAAGGTGTAAATATTATTGCAGAACAATCTACAATAGAACAAAAAATTGACCGTAAAGTAATTAATGTTGGACGTGATTTAACCACTGCTGGGGCTACTGCATCAGAGATTATGAATAATATCCCTTCTGTTAATGTTGATAAAGATGGGAAAATTTCTTTAAGAGGTAATGAAAATGTGCGTATCTTATTAGATGGTCGTCCAACTAATATGTCTGCTGAGCAATTATTAAAACAAATTCCTTCAACTTCTATTAAAACAATTGAACTAATCACCAATCCAAGTGCAAAGTACAATCCTGAAGGAATGTCTGGTATTATAAACATTGTTTTACACAAAAATACAGCAGACGGCTTTAATGGATCTTTTGATACAAGTTTGACTTCTGCTACATATCCAAAAAATACAAATTCACTGAATTTAAATTACAGACAAGGAAAATTAAATTTCTTTGGTAGTGGTAGTTATTCTTATTCAAAAAATAGAAATCAAGGGGATATGCTTAGATCTGATATTATGTCTCCTACAGCTATCAACATGATAACTAAAAACGAAAACTATTTATACAAAGTAGGTTTTGATTACTATATTGATGATAATAATACGTTATCTTTTTACACAAATCAAAGTACAAATAATACAGACCTAAATTTAAAAACATCTACTACCTATCCTAAAAATTTGTTTGAAGACATTTATCAAAAAACAATTTATGATGGTAAAACAATTTACAGTACGTATAACTTAGCATATAAACATTTATTTGCGAAAAAAGGACATACGTTAGATATCGAGGTAAACCACAATATTAACAATGCAAATCAAAATGGGAATTACAATACTGACTTAGGTAAAAATAAATTCTTATATCAGGATGGTAATGACAACAAAAACAAATTAACTACTGTAAATGTTGATTACGTAAATCCATTAAACGATCATACTAAATTTGAAGCAGGTGCTGAAGCAAGATTATCAAGAGCTGACAATACATTTACTTCAAATAACCCATTAATTCCAGTAAATCAAAAAATTATAAATAATATATATGACCAAGATATATTTTCAGCATATGCTACTTTTGGTCAAACTTATGGAAAATTTAACTACCAAGTAGGTACACGTTTTGAAAGCTATAAAGTAGAATCAAAACTAAGTGGTGTAACAAACTTTAAAGATGATTACTTTACATTATATCCTTCTGTTTACTTAGGTTATAACATGACAGATAATGATATGTTTAACTTAAGCTATAGTAGACGTGTGGATAGACCAAGTTTAAATCAGACAAACCCTATCCGTCAATTCTCTACCCCTTTAATGACAATGGTAGGAAATCCTGCTTTAAAACCACAATTCACGAACTCAATTGAATTGAACTATACAAGAATGTTTGCTAAAAGAAGTAGTCTTACAGCAGGAGTATATTATAGAAGAATTAATGACGAAATCAATCATGTAATATATGATGATCCAGAAAACGACAACCCTAATGCATTATTAATGACATTTGACAACTATAAATCAAATGATGCTTATGGCTTTGAAGTTTCTGCAAATGTAAAACTAACTCCTTGGTGGGATATGCAACCTGCTATTGATTACTCAAGTATCAAACAGACTGGTTTCGTATCAAAATTAGACCCTGCTACCAATCAAATGAATATGATGATGCGTACAATTAATGCAAATGCTTTTAATGCAAGATTAAACACAAACTTTAAAGCAGGAGATCACTTACGTTTCAACATCTTTGGTTTTTACAGAGGAGGCGTAGATGGTATTACATCTGATTCTAAAGAAATGTATAAAATAGATGCAGGAGCAAGATATAGTTTATTAGAAAACAAATTAAACATTAGTTTTAGAGTAAATGACATCTTTAATACAATGTCATATCGTTATACTACTACTTATCCATATCCTGCTTCAGGAGAATTCAAATGGGAAAGTAGATCAGTTTATATCGGATTAAACTATATGTTTGGTGGAGCAAAAGGAAAAGCTCTACAAAGAAAAAACAGAGACACCAATACAAAACAAAGTAGTGGTTCTGGAGGATTATTTTAAAATAGTTTAGATTTTCAATTATTGCTTATAAAAGCGCTATTGGTTTAATTACTTGTAGCGCTTTTTCTTTTATAACAATGGAGAAAGTAATCTGATTAAACGATTTTTCAAGTGATGCCAATTAGAGCGCTTATTCCAAGTATATAAATCCAACTTAATAGAATCTCTACAATCTGCTTCAAACATATCTTTCATTTGTTGAGCAAATGTTTGATCATATATAACAACATTAACTTCAAAATTCAAATCAAAGCTACGGTGGTCTAAATTACATGTACCTATTGAACTTACTCCTGAATCTGTCACAAATGTCTTGGCATGAATAAATCCTTTTTTATACAAATAGATTTCCACCCCAAACTCTAATAATTCTTGAAAATATGATTCTGATGCCCACTTTACAATATTAGAATCTGTAATACCAGGTAAAATCATTTTTACCTTCTTACCACTTAAAGCAGCCATCTTAATAGCTAATTGTAAAGACTCATCAGGAATATAATAAGGAGTAGTAATCAACACCTCAGATTTAGCAGTTTGAATAGCTTTTAAAACACTATAAAGAATAGCTGGTACATCTGAATCAGGGCCAGAAGAAATCACCTGTAAAGGCAAACTATTAATCAATTTTTCAGATGGTTGAGGGAAATATTCTTCTGTAAAAGATAAATTCTGTTTACTACAAAAATTCCAATCACCTAAAAAAACATACTGTAATCCAAAAACACCATTTCCTTTGATACGAATATGAGTATCACGCCAAAAATAATCATTAAACGCTTTTTTACGATTATCATATCGATCAGAGATATTAATTCCTCCTGAATATCCGATAGTACCGTCAATAACAACAATCTTACGGTGATTTCTATAATTCATCCGATTAGCAAAAGCTATTAGTATAATCTTATTAAAAGCAAAACATTCTACTCCGCTTGCTTTCAAACGCTTTACAATGTTTTTTCTAATAGTTTTACTTCCATAATCATCATAAATAAAACGAACAGCAACACCTTCTTTTGCTTTCTCAATCAAAATCTTTTCTATCTCTAAACCAATAGAATTGTTTTCGAAAATATAATATTCAATATGTATATGCTCTTTTGCATTTCTTAAATCATCTAATAATTTTGGAAAAAACACTTCACCATTCTGCAATAACTCAGCTTCATTATCAACCATCAATGGTCCTGCTCCAACCAAGTTATTAGAAAGCATATTAATAAATGATCGATTGTCTTCTACAATGGGGTTTCCAGCTTGTTTAAAATCTAAGTGAACCTCTTCCATTCGACTGACCAATCGATTCATATAGTCGTCATTTACTTTTAGTTTCTTAGAATACATCTTCCTTTTTCTATAATTCACACCAAAAGAAAAATAAAAAAATATACCAAATAAAGGAATAAATACCACTAATAATAAATATGCCAATGTCTTTGATATTGTATCCGTATCATAAATAATACGCATAGATACTGCTGCAACTATAATAAAATAGATGATCTCTACATAGACAAACCAATCAGCGTAAAATAATGAAAACATAGTAATCTGCATTTATACCGTTTCGATCACTAAAAAAAGAAACTTCTATAAATTTATAAAATAAATAAGCATTTTGATCTATGAAATTCATAATCATACTTATAAAATCTATATTCTCAAAACCTATAAAAACAAAAAAGCCTGACTCTTTTCAGAATCAGGCTTTAAAAAAAAGGGCAACGACATACTCTCCCACTAATAGCAGTACCATCTGCGCTAACGGGCTTAACT
>JAITMD010000021.1 GCA_031277535.1 Flavobacteriaceae bacterium | reverse complement strand
TTGTTGCAGTTTGCTTCGACAAATGGCCCTTTTTCCCAACTATTCCCTATCTATACCCCTACGAATCCCGAACAAATCTAATTCAACTCCCGTAAATTGGGGCGTGAAACAAGGTAGATAGTTCTTCTTGTTTTTGTTAGAAAGCTAATTCTTAGACGTTTGAGTGAAAAGGTGGAGTGAAAAAGTTGGTGGGTTTTGTGTTTTTTTCTTCTTTAAAGGTTAATTGTGGTAGAAAAAATGTGAAATGGGGTGGAGAAATGGGTGTGGGGAATACATTGACACCTATATATTAGGTACAAAAAACAGAAAAAGTGGTACGCTTTTTCTGAAAGGTAAAGATATTGAGTTCTGCTACTATAGGATAATAAGAAGGTTGAAATAGGTAAGAAATAAAAAAACCGACAACTCACGTTATCGGTTTACTAATCTTAGTTGATTTAATATACCTATATTAGGTATCATCAATCAAAACAATTCTGAAACAAAAATATATTAGTTCTTAGGTTCTTTTTCCAATGTGTATCCTCTTGTATCGTAATACATTTTATTATCAAGAACAATCACTAACCCTGGTTTAAAAATATACTTAGAACCAGATTCTGTTATTATTTTTAACCTAATACTATATAACCTAATGCTATTTTTCTTTTTTAAATATGTTGATAACATATCTTGAACCTCTTTTTCTTCTTCTAATTTTATATTTTCAACTTCATACGATTTTATATTGGAATCAAAAGAGTCTTTAAATTGATATGTTAGATTACCATACCACTTTAATTGTTGTTCTTTCTTCTTGTCATAATTTTCTTTACTAATTTGAATAAAATCTTCTGGAGATTGTGGAGTATCTTCGGTAGTTAAATTATCCAACAAACCAAAACGCCCTGATATTTCGCCATTCATTTGTTTATTATACAAACTCAAGGAATCCTGATTTATTAAGTATTGGGTAATTTCCTTTGAAAAATTAGCAACATCTTTTTCACTTTTTTCACAAGCGACAAATAGGCATACTGCAAATATTAATACAAAAAGTCTTTGTGGTATCATATATTTGTATTTAGAATTATGTCATCCATTGGGTACTATATCTTCTTCAAAGTTATTCGTTTTTAAAAAGATATAGTAGCTAAATATAGTATTAAGGACAAAGTAGATGAAAAGCGATTCTATCTTCTTTGAGTAATCAACAGGAAGTTTTACTCTACAAAACGACTTCTAATATGATCTGCTAAAAGTTTTTGATTCTCTAAATTAGTTTCTTCTTTCTTTAAATAATCAAAATAAGCAAGGATTTCTTTTTTACGTTCACTGGATAATCTAATATTAGCTGTACTTAAAAAAGTATCAAAAGAAATGTGTGCCACACAAACATAATCGAATAAGTAAATATGTCCCCCTCTTTCTAAAAGTTCCTGAGTCAACATATGATAATTTTTATAAACACTAAAATTCAACTGTGCGACACGACCTAAAGTCATAAATAACTCATGAATCAGGTCTATATTAACTGTTTCAATTCTTTCACAAACAGCTTCTGCCACTTGTAATCTGAAAAAATAATTCTCATCTTTAAATTTAGCTCCAAACTTTCCATTCCATGCTACCTCCAAATGATGTTTCTCATTAGCTGAATAATTATCAATAAATAAAATAACATTTGTTTTTTCCTCTTGCATAAACCTCAATCCTTAAGTAAATTTAAAATAGTTGGCAAAAATACGACTAAAATCACATTAGCCTATCACATAATTCTCTTTTATCGCCAATAAGAGCCATAATAAACAATCTATACTATAAAAGCTATTCCATTTCTACAGAAATAACAGTACGTCTGGGTTGTGTATCAGCAAATACTTTACTACAATTCCACTTGGAACCAACTTCTAATCCCTCTATAGTATGCCCATCTTCGATAACATCACCTGCTTCCATTAAATAGTATGCATAATCCCATAAACGCACAGCTACTTGATCTAAATAATCTTCTTGATTAAAGAAGATTTGAAAATCAGAAATTCCCAAAGCATGTAGTCCAACTGTATCCATTAAAAAACTTGGATATTCTGGTTGATCTACATTGAACAAACGAACGTTTATCATAGCATCTAATGCAACATAATTAACATCTTTGCAATCTTCTACAAAAACCACAGGATCAATTAACTTCTCTGCATGTTCAGATACAATTACTGTTGGTTGAGCAACTTTTACTAATGCATAAAGCATTTGTTGCATTAATACAATACGTACTCGAGGCTCTAAACTTCTACTCAAAAAGTCTGTTACCAATACTTCGTATTTACATTTGTTCAATGCTTCATTTGCTTCATTCCAATGCCAATTTTGCTCTCTATATTTGTCGTCTATTTTTTTTACACTGTCGTCTTCTGCGTGCATTACTACACATTGTGCAGGTACAATACCTTCTTTAAATTCTGTTTCACAATCAGGAAAAGTAAACACATTCGCCTCAGAAGCAAACTGCACATTCGGAAATACTTTTTGCAGTTCTCTATGTACTGCTTCTAAATCCAAAACAGGTTTGTGCTCAAACAATAATCTAAACATCATCATCTTCGGTTTATTTCCTAACTTCTTACTTGCCATATCTTTTCTTTTTTTATAACAACATAAAATTACAAAATAACATTTAGTAAAAAATGAGTTATATCAGCAATTAGAGAAAGTTTTTAATGAAATAAGACTTAATCGTTTATTGTCTTTTTAAATTTTCATCTTTTTACCCCCTATACTATTGTATAAATTACAATTAGAAGGTTTTACTATTTTTTTAGGAAATGTGAGGGAAGTATCATCAACAATAATATAAGCCTGCATAACTCTGCAATTATAGAAAACAACTGCAACTTATCCTTACTATTGCCTTATTTATTTGTAGAAATACGAGATAGTGGATGCAATGCATTGCTATCTCTACATTGACCTGGCTTGTACAAAAAAATGCTTTTTCCACTTCATGTACATAAAAAAAGGTATGTGTAAATAAACACATACCTCTTAAATATCAATGTTATTGATTCTTTATTTTAGCTTAACAATAAGTTCTTCTAATGATAAAACTTCTTGTTCTCCTGATGCTAATTCTTTTAGAGTATATTTCTGATTAGCCATTTCTTCTGATCCTACTAACACTACAAAAGGAATACCTTTCTTATCTGCAAACTGGAACTGTTTTCCTACTTTCGCTTTATCAGGATATACCTCTGTACGAATACCTGCATCTCTTAATTTCATAACAGCTTGCACACCGTAGCTCATCTCCTCTTCTCCCATATTCAAGAACATTACTTTTGAAGCCGAGCTAACTGTTTCTGGGAATAAGTTCAATTCTTCCATTACTAAATAGATACGATCTAACCCAAAAGAAATACCTACTCCACTCATATCCTTTAATCCAAAAATTCCAGTAAGATCATCATAACGACCACCGCCACCAATAGAACCTAATTGTACTGTTTTTGGTGCTCCAATTTCGAAAATAGCACCTGTATAGTAATTAAGACCACGAGCTAAGGTTACATCTAAGTTCAACTTAGCTGTTTGCATTCCTATTTTTTCTACTTCTTTCCCTACAAAAGCTAATTCTTCTACCCCTTTCAACCCTTCTTCTGAAGACGCCAACATAACACGTAGTTGTGCTAACTTTTCGTCGAAAGTACCTGTAAAATTGAATAATGCTTGTACTTTGGCAATAGCCTCTGCTGCAATACCTTTTTCAATCATTTCAGCTTTTACTCCTTCTTCCCCTATTTTATCTAACTTATCTAAGGCTACTGTAAAGTCAATTAATTTATCACTTGCATCAATTACCTCAGCAATACCTGCTAATATCTTTCTATTATTTAATTTAATAGTAACTCCATGTACACCTAATGCCGTAAACACTCTATCATACAATGTCACGAACTCTACCTCTTGCCAAAGTGATTTTGAACCAATAACATCTGCATCACATTGATAAAATTCTCTATATCTTCCTTTTTGAGGTCGATCTGCACGCCATACAGGTTGCATTTGATAACGCTTAAAAGGAAACTCTAATTCATTTTGATGCATTACAACGTATCTTGCAAATGGTACTGTCAAATCATAACGCAATGCTTTTTCTGAAATTTGATTCGTCAGCTTTAAACTATTTTTGCTTTCTAACACTGTTTCATCAACTTTACTCAAATAGTCTCCAGAGTTTAATATTTTAAAAATCAAACGATCTCCTTCTTCACCATATTTACCAAGCAAAGTATCAAGATTTTCAAAAGAAGGTGTCTCAATAGGATGGAAACCAAATTTTTCGAATCCATGTCGAATTGTTTGCATGATATATTGTCTTCTTGCTACTTCGATTGGAGAAAAATCTCTTGTTCCTTTTGGAATACCCGGTTTCTTTGCCATTGTATTTAATTTTTAATTATTTTACTATATAACAAAAGTACTGCATTTTTTTGAAAAACATAACGGATTATTCCTGAAGAAAGAGAATAATCTCCTGCTGTTTCAACCTTTCCTACGAACTATTCTTTTAAATAATCATTCCAAAAATAAAATCATTATTCTATTTATCATTAAACTAACACACTATCCATATGATTATCAAGTCTCCCTTTTTTTAGTTTTTCATTTACTCTATTTTTTTGTGTAACTTTCAATACTTTAAACTGATTTCATTTTTATGTGGAAAATAGCCCTTGAAAATATTCGAATAGCATTAACAAGTATTAAAAGTCAAATCTTACGTACATGTATAACTGTATTTATCATTGCTATTGGTATTTGGGCTTTAGTAGGTATTTTGTCTGTTGTGTCTGCTTTACGCAACACAATACTAAACGACTTTGCCACTATGGGAGCCAATACTTTCACCATTACGCAATATGATGTAACAGATCGAATGGCTAAGAATAAATCTGTACAAGTAATCAATCCCATTATTACTTATGCTCAAGCTCAGAAATTTAAAACCGAATACCTTTATCCTTTTTCTATTGTTTCTATTTCTTTTGACGCTGCAACTAATATTGAAGTCAAAAATGATGTAATGAAAACAGATCCAGAAATCAATGTTTTAGGAGTTGACGAAAATTACTTACCCAACAGTGGGTTGTCTGTGGTAAACGGCAGGAACTTTAGTTATACAGACATTAAAAATGATCATTATGTATGTGTTGTAGGTTCTGATTTTTCAAAAAAAATGTTTGCTGGAAATAGTCCAATCAATCAAACTATTTCTATTTATGGATATAAATTTAAAATAATAGGTTTATTAAAAGAACAAGGTAGCACTTTTGGAAACAATGAAGATCAACGTATTTTTATTCCCATTCAAATTGCTCGTATAATTTTTAATACAAAAGACACTAACTATACAATAAAAGTAGGTGTATTACAAGATGGTTTACTGGAGCAAGCAACTGACCAGGCGATTATTGACTTTAGAACAATTCGTAGACTAACTCCTGCTCATACCAGTAATTTTGGAGTAGAACGCAGTGATGATATGATTCGTTCTATGATGAAACAAGTAGATATGCTTAATATGGCTGCTTGGTTAATAGGGATGATTACGATATTAGGTTCTTCCATCGCCTTGATGAACATTATGTTGGTATCTGTAACAGAGCGCACAAAAGAAATAGGAATACGCAAATCATTGGGAGCAAAAAGAAAAACAATAGCTTTTCAATTCTTTATTGAAACAATTATCATTGGTCAGTTAGGTGGATTAATAGGCACCATATTAGGAATTGCATCTGCCTATCTTTTATCTACTATTATTCACTTTTCATTTACTATTCCATGGATGGCTATCAGCGCTGCTTTTATCACAACTTTTGTTGTTGCTGTATTGTCTGGTCTATATCCTGCAATAAAAGCTTCTAAACTTGATCCTGTAGAAGCATTGAGATATGAATAATTGACAAACAGTTTTTTTGGGAAGACTGACAACTTAAAAACTCATACTAAAGCATCTATAAAACAAATAATTACATTCGAAATATACACTATGATACCAATAGAAATCAGTATTATCTTATTTATAAGTTGTACTCTATTCACCTTATTTTTTATATTTAAAGGTTACCTATCAACTGTTGGTCTTGTATTTTTAGTATCTATGAGTTCTGTTTTATTAGACGACAACAATATAAAGACAATCGTATTACTATTCTTGAATGTTATAAGTTTATATATATGTAGAATTAAAGCTATGAAAATAGCATTAGAGTTTAAAGCTATACTAAACCCTCTTACCTTAACCTTTATTTTTATACTAACTACCTTATTGACAGTTATAAAAAACAAAACAACATTTACTCTAATGGATGTACTGGAAGCTATTTTGTTGGGAGCTACCTTCTCTTTCTTTTTAGTACTTTTAATGATATGTTTCTATCAAGTAGTATATACACTCTATTTGTGTAATAAATATCCCAGTCAATCAATTGTATCACTTGAAGTTTCTAATTTAAGTCGAAACGGAGGAGGTCCTTCTCTGCCTTTATTCTTTACAGATTTCAAAATCAATAAATCTGTAAAAATAACGTATATAAATATAGATGGACTTGCTTATACTAAAGCAAAACTTGGTCATAAGCTAAATATCACTAAATACAAAACAGATGGGAAAGGAAACTTTCTCTTGTTCTAATTATAGAAAATCATTCTTTCTCATTTCCAATAATTGATTTACAGTAGAGTGCAATCTCCTAATAATACTGTTCTAAGTCAAACCCCAACACGGCATTATACTTGCGATACTCATTATCTATAGTAGCTCTTAAAAGAATTGTTTCTTGTGT
The DNA here is from genome assembly GCA_031277535.1 of Flavobacteriaceae bacterium. Classification (GTDB taxonomy): domain Bacteria; phylum Bacteroidota; class Bacteroidia; order Flavobacteriales; family Flavobacteriaceae; genus Flavobacterium. Next base: position 330,342 of record JAITMD010000021.1, on the reverse strand, counting down.
GATTGGATGCTGAAATTTTAACTCTAAACCATGCAACAGCATAGCTCCCAAATTATGTGTATCTAACCATAACTTATTTTGCTTATTGCATCCATGTGGACGACTACCAATAATTGGATGAAAGATATGCTTAAAGTGTTTGCGCAACTGATGTTGCCTACCTGTTTCTGGGTAAGCTTCTACCAACGAATAACGAGACGTAGGGTGTTTACCAAAAGGCATATCTACTTCAACACGTTGTAGTGTTTTGTAAGACGTTTTTGCCTCTTGTAACTGTCCATTATCATTAGTTAGTGCATAATCTATTGTTTCTTCATCTATCGTATATCCACGTACAATAGCAATATATTTTTTCTCTACCTTTCGAGTAGCAAAATCGTCATTAAGCTGCTTTAATATCTCTTTGTCTAATGCAAACAACAATACACCAGATGTTTTTCTATCTAAACGATGTACAGGATATACATACTGTCCTATCTGATCTCGCAAGATCTGTATGGCGTACTCTTGGATATCACTTGCTATAAAAGATTTGTGTACTAATAAATCACGAGGTTTATTAATTGCTACAATATACTCGTCTTGATAAAGAATTTCTAACATCCTGCAAAGATAAAGCATTGTCCGTAAAAAATTACTTTATCAAATGCCATTCGTATAAACCTTTCTTCTCTTACCTAAGTGCTACTGCAAAAAAAGTATCTTTGCTTTTTTCTAACTTATTTGCAATGTATCTGGTATGACATCTACCTCATCTATAAAAAAGACTTCCATAATAGGATTAATCAAACAATCTTTTTCTAATGAGAATTTTGATTTGACGAATATGTCAATCAATAAAGCTGTATTCTTATTAGCTATTCCTATGATGTTTGAAATGCTCATGGAGTCTATATTCGCTTTGGTAGATTTGTATTTTGTAGGCCATTTAAAAGAAAGTGCTTTTGCAATCCAGAGCGTGGGATTAACAGAGTCACTCTTATCAATTATTTATGCTATTTGTATTGGTATTAGTATGGCAGCCACAGCTATCATTGCTCGACGTATAGGAGAAAAGGACAGAGAAAAGGCAGCACAGAATGCAGCACAAGCTATTTCTATCTCTATTATTATTACAATTATCCTTAGTATTCTTGGTTTCATATACGCTAAAGATTGGTTGCTTTGGATGGGTGCTACAGAAGAATCTGCAGCATATGGTTATGGTTATACCCGTATTTTATTAGTAAGCTGTGTCTCTATTATGCTTCTTTTTTTAATTAATGGTATTTTTAGAGGAGCTGGTAATGCTGCTATAGCTATGAAAAGTCTGGGGTTTGGTAATATTATCAATATTATTCTTTGCCCTATTATGGTTCGTGGATGGTGGATATTTCCAGAAATGGGATTAGAAGGTGCAGCTTATTCTACAGCTATAGGAAGAAGTATGGGAGTAGTTTATCAACTATACTATTTATCAAAAGAAGACTCTTTAATTCAATTAAAGCTAAAATATTTTAAACTGCAATGGGATATGACTTGGAATATCATAAAAATAGCAGTTCCTGGTATGGTACAATATATGATATCCACTTGTAGCTGGGTTATTTTAGCCAGAATTGTTGCACAAAGTGGTGGAGAAATAGGTTCTTCAGGCTTTTTAACTTGTTTACGATTACTTGTATTTTTTATACTACCTGCTTGGGGACTAAGTAATGCAGCCTCTACTTTGGTAGGACAGAACTTAGGAGATCACAATCCTGATAAAGCATATAAATCTGTGCTTGTAACACTAAAATATAATGTAATCTATATGGCTATTGTCACATTAATCTTCTATACTATGGCAGAATTACTTGCTTCATTCTTTACTACAGACGAAAGTATAAAAGCGGTTGCCAAAGAAGCTATGTATATTGGAGCAGCAGGTTTTGTTGTATATGGAGCTGGAATGACTTTAATGAATGCATTTAATGGAGCTGGGGATACTGTAACTCCTACAATTATTAATATTATGGGGTTTTGGTTATTCCAAATTCCTTTTGCTTATACACTAACTTATTATTTTGACTTAGGACCTACTGGAGCTTTTATAGCTATTCCTTCTGCTGAGATTGTAATTGCTGTATTAGCTTTTATCCTCTTTAAACGAGGAAAATGGAAGAAAAAAGTAGTATAAAATAAGGGGGAATGGCTATTTGCTATTCCCCTTATTTGTATGTTTTCTTTTCTTATTATACCAAATAATAAAACCTGTAATTGGCAATGAAGTGCATACCAAAGAAACTATAAAATACAACACCTTAGTAGGGTACCCTAATATATTTCCTGTGTGCAAATCAAAATTAAGCGATTCTACTTTAGTACCTAATCCTATAGAGGTATAAGTATGATCTGTTTTTGAAGTGATGTCTCCTGTATTCTTGTCAAAATATATCCATTCAAATTTACTGGTCTTATCTTTTTCTAATCGTATCTGTACGCTATGCGGTTTTTCTATTTCTTTAGACAAACGAACAGATACCATATCTGCTTGACTAAATTGATCTAAAACATAATACATAGCATTATCCAACGTATTGGTACTTACCTGAGGAACACTATCAAATGCTACAGGTTCCATTACCTGAAACTTCTTTTCATCAACCTTGTTTAAGGTATTCTCAACACTTGTTCTAAACTTAGGAAAAGTAAACATCACTCCTGTAAACCCTATTATAATAGCAAGCATCAAACTATACATTCCCAACAGATTATGTAAGTCGTAGTTAATGCGTTTCCACTTTACCGAAAAGTCAAAAACAAAGCTTCTCTTAAACGACTTTCCTTTCCATTTTTTTGGCCACCACAAAACTAATCCAGTTATAGCGATTATGATAAAGATTATAGTACTTATTCCTACTATCCATCCTCCATATTTACTTCCTAACCAAAGATTGCGGTGCAATTGCAATACAACATTAAAAAACTCGCACTTTGTATCTTCTACTTTTTGAACTGTACCTGTATATGGATTTACAAATATTCTTTTATAATATATTGTTTCGTTCCAATACCCAAAAGCTTCTTTACCAGTCTTTGATGCCCTAAATACCCAAGTTCTATCTTTAGCAGGATAAACATCTACCCTTGTAATAGGATATTCTACCCCAACTGCTTCTTGCGCTATATTTTGAAGCGACGAAATAGACAAGGCGTCCCTTGTTACATCAGTAGCAAAATCATTGATATAAAAATTATTAGGGTATATAATCTTTTTCAAATCATCGTGAAAGACATACACACTACCAGTTAAGCTAACGATGATTACCACAATTCCTGTAATCAGTCCTAACCATTTATGAAGCCATAAAAGAAATTTCTTCATTTACTAAAAATTGTATTGCATCGTTAAGTTAGCTTGCATTCCATTTCCTTTTGTATATTCTACATCCAGACCGCGATATTGACTCATTATCGGATAATAATCTCTATTAAACAAGTTCTCTATTCCTATGCTAAACTTCCACGATTTATTTAAAGTATAGGTAGAAGCAATATTAAACAAACTTATATCTGTAACTGGTCCATCGCCATTTTTATACTTCCCTTTTTCATCTGGAGCAAAGTGATTTCTATTACCAGAATACAACCAATACAACTGTACATTTAATTTCTCACTTGGTGCGTAATATACAAAAGCCGTTGCCTTAGGAGGTGCTATACGGCTACCATTCAAATATACTTTACTTCCGTTATCGAACTCAGCCTTACCTTCTACATAAGCATAAGTTCCTCCTACTGTCCACTTAGAAGATAGGGCTGCCTCTGCAGTTACCTCAAAACCATGAACGCGTTCTGGCTCTCTTTGTGCTACCAAGAAACCTCCACCTACATCTACCAAATTAGCACCTAATTTAGATGTACTAACATAATATGCTCCTGTAAAATTAAAAATAGAGAATCTACTTGAAAACCCAACCTCATAATTATTTGTAATAATTGGTTCTGTTTCCAACTGATCCAAAGTACTTTCGTTTGCTCTTCTTAAAATACGCCCTAATTCATTAATTGCAAAACCTTGTGAGAAACTTACAAAAGGATTAAAGTATTCGTATTTATTATAGCGAAGCCCAGCATTAAATAATGTAGCTTTATATGGGATTGTTCCTCCTTTTACAAAAATACTTCCTTCGTTATTTGGGCCAATAGCTATTGTATTAAAGTCATTTACTTTTACAGTTGCATTCTCATAACGTATACCTGTTTTAAAAATCAGGTTATCTATAATATCTACCTTTAACTGTGCGTACGGAGCAACATTAACCATATCCATCTTCGGAATATAAACTCTACCGTCTGTTAAGTTTTGATCTGTTATATCATTTAGCCAATCTACTCCATAAGTAACTTCACTTGGCATATTAAACAACGTAAATGGTGTATTTAAATTAGCGCGTACACCTTTTTTATTAGAATTAATTTTAGTTTGTCCTGGTCCATACCAAGCAGTCCCTTTCTCTACATATTGATTCATCGAAGTAAACGAATTAAAATATAGAGTTAAATCTAATTGACTTCCCAAAAACAGGTTACTATTGGTATATCCAACCATTAAATTATGGTTATGAGGTGTTCCTCCATTTTCTCCAGGACTTTTACCTGCAACCCCAATTGTTGGTTCGCTTCCATATTTACCTCCTTTACTAATATACTTGGCATACTGTAAACTACTATACCCATTATAAAAAGCACGAATAGAAGAATAGTCGTTAATATCATACGTAATTTGGGTATATAAATTTTTCTGATATGTGTTAGACAATCCATCTGTTTGCCCCAACACATTACCATCTCCTCCACGTTGTACCCCATTATAATCTAAAGAAGCTCCAACAGAATAATTCCACTTTTTATACTTCCCTCCAAAAGATTGTGACACTTTGTATCCCAATGTACCACTACTGTTGGCAGGATTAAAAGAAGTTCCTAACACCGTAGTTCCACCAAAAACCTGTTCACCTCTATTCTTTTTTGTAATATAGTTTATGATACCTCCCGTAGAACCATTACCATAGATAGCTGTAGCACCTTTGATAACCTCTACTCTCTCGATAGCAAAAGGTGATATAGAACGAATATCTCTTGCTCCGTTCATTAGAGGTGTAGATTGCGGAATACCGTCAATTAACACTAATAGCGGACGCCCTCTCAAAGTTTGACTATAAGATGATCCTTTATTGGTAGCCCCACCTAATCCAGGTACTACATTACTCAATATAGTAGATATATCTGTAGTAATATTCATCTGTTTTTCCATCTCCTTTTGATTAACAATCGTAACCGAAGAAGGAATAGTAGCTATATTCTCTGCGCGACGTCCAGCTGTAATGACAATTTCGTCTAACGAATGCTCTACTTTTTGCATGATAATTTCTAAACGATCATCAAACTCAATCTTATCCAAATTAAGGAGTTGTTCTTGATAACCTTTTGCCAAAACAAGGATAACCGCATCTTTTAAAATTGCTTTATCTATGTTTACTTCTCCGTTCGTATTACTTACTCCTTTTGAATCTCCATTAACAATAACCTCTGCACCACTAATTGCCTTAAGTTTTGCATCTTTAATTAATACTAATACATTTTGAGAAAAAAGAAGATTAGAAAACAGTAACATGACCAAAACAGTCAGTCTTACTCGGAGTTTCGAATAATTGATAGATGCGAACATATACGAATGTCTTTATTATTTAGAATAATTATAATTGCCGGCAAATGTAAAAATTATTTAGATTCACTCTATTTAACGAATCGTTTTTTTACAAAAAAAATAAGGGCGATAATGAAATCATTATTACCCTTATTCTATTTATAATTTATTCCAATATTTTTTAGCTTTTCTTATCATATCTACATGTGGAATACCATCTTCTACATAATCATCTGAAGCAGATTCAAATCCCAATGACTCATAGAATCCTCTCAAATAGCATTGTGCTCCTATTTGAATGTCTTGCTCTCCAAATTCTTCTGCTATTTTTTCAATTGAATGTTGCATTAATGCTCTGCCTGTTCCTCCTTTCCTATAGTCGGGGTGCACAGCTACTCTTCCAATAGATATTTGCGGATAACTAAGACCAGGTGGTACAATACGAGACGAAGCAACAACCTTTCCTTTTACAGTAGCATAAATGTGTAAGCACTTCTTGTCCTTATCATCCAACTCTGGGTAAGCACAATTTTGTTCTACAACAAATATATCTGTACGCAATTTTAGTATATCATATAACTCCTCTACTGTTAACTCATTAAAAATCTTTGTATGCCAATGGATTGTACTCATTTTTCGATTCTTTTTAAATTCTACTCTCAAAGATAAAAAGAAACCCACAAAAACAAGTAGTATTTTACTTATACCTATCACTAAATATTTAGTCTTATCACAATAGTTTACAAGCCTTATTTTTACAAAATTCAAAAAGCTAAGTCTTTTAGAAGTGTAATTTTTAGAAATGATTAAGTCAAAAAAAAGGGACTGTCTATGAAAGACAACCCCTTTAATTATATTATGTAAGTAATTCTAAAACAAGCCTTTCAACTTATCTAAAGCTCCTCCTATTCCATCTTTACCTCCTGTAAGAGAACCTAATATATCCTGAAAACTTCCTCCTCCAAGACTACTCATAATGTCTGATATTTGGAATCCTGAATCACCTCCTTGTACTTTAGCAACAATTGTTTCCATAACTTTTGGTACTACTCCATTTGCAAAATTATTTGCTACACTATCAGATAGTCCTAATTTACCTATTAGTCCTCCTGCTAAATTGGTAATCATATCCTTAACAATAGGATTCGCTGCGATATTTGCAGCCTGTCCAGATAATAGATTTGTTAATCCATTAATATCTCCTGAAGAAATACTACTCTTTAATCCTTCCATAATACTACTACCTGTTTCTTTTGTAATAGCGCTTGTTAATTCAGAAGTAATTCCTCCCTTAACAATTTCACTTGAGCTAACTTGCTCAATCACCTTAGTAATTTGCTCCAACATAGTTTTATTTTTTTAGGTTATAAAACTACTTATTTATTTTCTCAATATTTGAATTTTATCATAAATCTCTTCCCAAATTAACACATTGCTCTCATCTGTAGAAGCATTAATATTAGGGGACAAAGAAAAAGCGGGTTGCATTAATACCTGAATAGCTGGATGGGGTTCTTCTTCAAAACGATCTATTCCAGCAAATAAGATTGTTTCATCATTTACTTTTTCTACTAAATCGACTTCATTAATAGCTTCAGGATAAGCGCAGTTAATCACTCCCATTAAATGATGTGCTTGTTCAAATGCTTGCTTATCTAATACATACTTTTGAAAGTGTTGTGTATGTACCGTCAAAAAATGTGAATCATGTAATACTTTGTGCTTCTCAACACTTTTTAAATTAACAGGGAAGTGAACTCCATTAGGTAAAACAAATTCTGCTTGTAGTGTAGGTACTAAAGAATCGTGATACAACACATGCATTCCTAAAGCAAGTGCTTTTTGAGCTACTTTTTCTCCTGCACTATTCATTCCAATAATTCCTAATGTTTTTCCTGCTAATTCAATTCCATTACTATAGGATTGTTGTAACATTTTAAAACTGGCATCTCCTTCTAAAGGCATATTTCTATTTGCTTCTTGTAATAGTCTACAACAAGAAAATAAATGAGCAAAGACTAATTCTGCAGTAGCATTAGACAATGCTTCTTCTGCCCAAATAACCTTTATTCCATGTTCTTTACAATAATCTACAATTTCTAAGTTAATTTGCGCTCCAGCCATTACAATAGCTGTAAGATGCGTTAACTGATCTATTATAGATTTACTTAATAAAGTTCCTTGTTGAATTAATAAAACGTCAATTTTATTTTGTTCCGTATAATTAGCTAATTGTTCATGAGCAACTCTGACTTCTTTTACTTCAAATCCCAATTGTTCTAAAGCTTCTTTCATTTCGACAGGAATCCCATCATTTGCTAATACTCTCATTAGATATAAACACTTTTATTTTAAATCTTTGTTTTCATTGTTTGCAACACTTCTACTAAAGTTTGCACACTATTTATAGATACCGCATTATACAAAGAAGCTCTATATCCACCTAATATGCGATGTCCTTTTATATTAGTAATATTAGCATCTTGACACATTTGATCGAAAATATGTCCCATCTCCTTCTCTTTAAAATCAAAAGTAACATTCATTTGAGAACGGTACGTTTTATCTGCAAAGCCTTGTATATAATCTAATTCGTCGATTGCCTGATAAAGCATGTTTGCCTTTTTATTATTCACAACTTCTATAGCTGCTACTCCACCTTGCTGCTCTAACCATCGTAAGTTTAACAAGCTGGTATAAATAGCAAAAACATTTGCTGTATGGTATAAACTTCCTTTATCTATATGCTCAGTATAATTCATCATCTGAGGAATGATACGATTAACTTTACCTATAACATCTTTTTTTAGAAGTACAACACTTAATCCTGCAGGCCCTATATTCTTTTGTGCTCCAGCATAAATAACATCAATCTGCTCACAGTTGTAAACTCTTGAATAAATATCTGAACTCATGTCACATACAACGGGGCAATCTGCTTGAGGAACCTCATGAAATTGTGTACCATATATTGTATTATTTGAAGTAAAGTGCAAATAATCTAAACCTGTAGGGACAATAATTGAATCAGGAATATAAGTATAGTTTCTATCTTCTGATGAAGCAATAATTTCTACTTGTCCAAAAAGTTTTGCTTGTTCTATGGCTTTAGAAGACCAGTTTCCAGTATTGATATAGCCAGCTCTACTTTTCATTAAATTATAAGGTATACGCAAAAACTCCATACTTGCACCTCCTTGTAAAAAAAGAGCAGTATAACCTTTGTGTTCTAACCCTAAAAGAGAAAGTGCCAAATGTTGCACCTCCTCCAAAATAGCAATAAACTCTTTGCTACGATGAGAAATAGATAAAATGGATAATCCCGTATTATTAAAATTTAATACAGCCTCTGCAGCGCCTTGATATACCTCGTCTGGCAGTAAACAAGGCCCTGCACAGAAGTTATGCATTGTACTCATATTCTTATAAATTTAATAAGAACTCTAATGTATCTACATTGTCTGCATAATCCCACAATTGTGGAGTTTGAGTTTGTCCAAACCTCACACTTCCCTCTACTAAATCATTAGAAACAATGCATTGAATTTTTTCACTATCTATCTGTAATCTTTCTTTTACTTCTTCAAGGGTGTCATAAAATTCATAAAAAACAGAAGAAATAGGTGATGCATACGTTTTATCTTCTTTTATAGTAAGAAAACCATTATCTAAGATTTTAAACTCACTCATCAAGAAAACAGCCTTGTTATAATCATAATTATTCGAATACTTTTCATATTCAATTACTTCTTTATATTCAAACATACCTTGATAAAAAGCATCAAAATTGTAATCTCGAGGTACAAACAACTTAGATACATTACGACATCCTAAACCATAATAGGTAAAAACATCTTTCCCTAAAGCTACTAAATCATCATGTGACTCTGCTCCATTTAATACAGCTACAGAGTTTCTATTTTTACGAATAATATTTGGTACATTACTAAAATAATAGTCAAAATAACGTGCTGTATTATTGCTTCCTGTCGCTATAACAGCATCAAATCCTTCTAATTTTTCTTTTACAAATACTATTCTATCCTTAAATTGAGGCTCAATAGTTATTAGATAATTTGCTAAAGTTGGCAATAACTTTTGATCATTTGAAGACAACTTAATTACCGCTATATTACCTGATAACAAAACACATAAAAAGTCATGAAAACCAACTAAAGGAATGTTTCCTGCTAAAATTAAACCAATCTTTTGTAATGGTTCTTTATTAAAATCGTATGCTTTGGTCCAAGTATCTATATTTTCTTTCGTTAAAGCATCTGCCCATGATTTAACAGCAATAGTAACTTCTGGTAAAGTAAACCATCCATTGTGATGTACTGCCTGATGCATTAAACCTTCAAAAGTTGAAAAAAATTCATCATTATGACTTACCTCATTGTTTTTTACAATTTCAGTATTTGAAAATTGCTCAAGAAATTTACCTAATTTGATAAATGCAATTTTTTTAACATCTAAATTCATATTGATTTGTTTGTGAATTGTTTTGGGTGTAAATTTGCATACAAAGTTAATACATAAAAAACAAAATATAAGCTATGGCAATCATTATAACAGACGAATGCATCAATTGTGGTGCATGTGAGCCGGAATGTCCAAATACAGCTATTTATGAAGGAGCTGATGATTGGAGATATAAAGACGGTACAGCATTGACAGGAAAAGTTGTTTTGCCTGATGGTACAGAAGTAGATGCAGAAGCTGCACAAGAACCTGTATCGGACGAGTTTTACTATATAGTACCTTCTAAATGTACAGAATGTAAAGGATTTCATGATGAGCCGCAGTGTGCAGCAGTATGCCCTGTGGATTGTTGTATTCCTGATGACAATCATGTAGAAAGCGAAGAAACATTATTACAAAGACAAGCTTTCTTACACAAACACTAAAAGTAAAACTTCATTTTAAAATATAAAAGTCCCTATATGATTTGTATAGGGACTTTATTTTTATCTTTTAGCCTTTTGATGTGCATTTATATCTTCAAAGATTTTAATTGATTGAATAATATAAATAGATTTCATTTTGTCTAACATAATTTGACCATGTTGATCTAATTCTTTCTGCACTTTCAATTTGCGTTTCTCTTGATTAGCCCAAATATAATAATAAGGCTTATTATTTTCCATTGACACAGCCCCTTTATCATCTGCTATAAATTCATACCCATTAAGAGCAAATCTATACGTTTGATTTTTATCAAATAAATTATCCCCTGTATAAGTATATTTTGCATTAGATAAACTTAAATTGAATATAGTAGGAAAAATATCTTTATGGGCTGCTAATACATTTCCATCAAAAAAAGTAGGTTTATACTTTTCAGGTATATAGAAAAGGATAGGTACACTTCTCTTTAAAAAACCTTCTTCTGGAGTGTACTCAAATACTTGTCTAATATTATGATCTCCTGAAGCTACTACAATTGTATTTTCACCATAAGGTGATGCTTTAATCGCTTTTATTAATCTTCCTAACTCTGATGCAGCATATTGATGAGAATAAAAATTTGCATAGGCCATTTCTTCATCTATGCGAATTTTAGATTTTATTTCTTTACTCATTTCTATAGGAAAAGCCTTGTAATTTGAAGGTATTTCAAATGGAGTATGGTTACTAATTGTTAGACCAAAAATAAACTTTGGCTTTTTACCATCACTCTCTTTCAATTTATCAAAAATATAATCAAATAAAAAACCATCATGAACTCCCCACGCAAACTCTTCTGCATTAGGTATCTTATTTAATATAGCATTACTTCCTTCTAAAAAGTCGAATTCTTGATGCTGTAACATTTTATCAATATTACGCCAAGATATATTTGCCCCAGTCAAAAAATAAGTATCGTATCCTTTACTTTTAAAAGGTTTAGCTATTGAAGTTGAAAAAGGTGTATCGAAATAAATAGATTGAGAAATAATTGTTTGAGGAGTTCCTAATACAAGATTTTCTAACGTTTGGATTGTACCATTGTTTGATGATAATCCATTTTTAAAATAATATAATTCTGGTAAGACATCATTCAATTCTCCTAATAAATTAAACTTTTCATTATTCAAATCGAAATAATGATTACTCATACTCTCCATTTGCAAAAATATTACATTAGGAGGATTGTGTTCTAAAAATTCATTTGTTGCAGTAATCGACTGTAAATCTTCATCAAAAGCAGCAGAAGTTCCTTTGCGATAAACTTCTTGTGCTTCACTTTTAGAAGTAAATCCAAGATTAGCTAACAAAGCATTAATATCAGGATTGATAATATTCTCTTTTCGTTCTGAATTTGCAAACTTCAAACTATAAATTGCATTATAACCTAAAGAGTTAACAAATTCATTTGTAGACACATTGGTATGCTCTCTTCTAAGAGTAAATTCTCCTGCACTACCTCTCATTCCTAAAAAGAATAAAGGTAAAATTACAAACCACAAGTATTCTTTATTCGATTCTTTTTTCAGTAATTTGATATTATCCCTTTTCTTTATATAATAAGCTACTCCTATCCATAATACAATGACTACTAAATAAATAAATCCAATTTTAAATATAGGGTAATCTGTCCAAACAGAATCTAATACTGCTGAAGTATCATCATAGAAAATTCCAAAAAACAATAAATTGATATGTGATTGAAAAAACTGATAGAAGAAAAAATCAATTATTATTAGAGACAAATAAGCAACTAAAACTAATAAGAGACTTATTAATGAAAATACATGGAAGAATTTAGCATACTGTTTATTGAAACGACTTGGAATGGCTAATGCAATTAAACATAGTAACATAATAGGTAAAAAACCATATGATATAGCAGATACATCAAAGCGAGCACCCACTAAAAAAGCACGTATAAGCCCTATTTTTTCATGTTGTAATTCTGTACTATTGCCATAAACACCTAAAAAAAATAAGCGTGCAACAAAAAATACAACAAAGAAAAAACAAAAATATTTTACTCCTTTTTTTAAGAGATTTGAAAACAAGTAACTATTCATATTCAACCACTTTTATTTTTTAAAGTCTGTAAAATTAATAATTTCAAATACTTTTTTGACTTTATAAAGTTTTTTTATTTCTTTTGCAATCGCAAATAGGGAATTGATAATTATTTTTCTGCAAAAATATTTTACAAAACCCTTTGTAAGAGTAAAAAGACTTTTATATATTTGCACTCGGTTTTTAAGCAAGAGCTAATTAAGCCGATTGATATTGTAAAATTTAAGATTTAAAGATAAAAGCAATGAGCAAAAGAACATTTCAACCATCGAACAGAAAAAGAAGAAACAAGCATGGTTTCATGGATAGAATGTCTACTCCAAACGGTAGAAAAGTATTAGCTGCAAGAAGAGCTAAAGGAAGACATAAATTAACTGTTTCTTGTGAAACAAGACATAAAAAATAATGTTTGATTCAAACATAAATAAAGGTGTTACTATTATTCGTAACGCCTTTTTTTATACCTTGCTATAATCAAATCTATCTATCACACACAACAACACTAAACTTACTTCATTAAAAACGAAGTAATTAACATAACAACACAATTAAAATGCCCAAAGACACTTCAATCAAGACAGTATTAATAATTGGTTCAGGACCGATTATTATTGGACAAGCCTGCGAATTCGATTATTCAGGTTCACAATCAGCAAGATCTTTAAGAGAAGAAGGAATTAAAGTTATTTTAATTAACTCTAATCCTGCTACAATTATGACTGACCCTTCTATGGCAGATCATATTTACTTAAAACCATTAACTGCAAGATCAATTATCGAAATTCTGGTAGCTCATCCAGAGATTGATGCTGTACTTCCTACTATGGGAGGACAAACAGCATTGAACTTATGTTTAGAATGTGATGAAAAAGGAATTTGGACTGATTTTGGAGTACGCTTAATTGGAGTTGACATCAACGCTATTAACATCACTGAAGATCGCGAACAATTCAAACAACTTTTAGAAAAAATAGACGTACCTGCTGCACCTGCAAGTACTGCTACATCTTTCTTAGAAGGAAAAGAGATTGCTCAAAAATTTGGTTTCCCATTAGTTATTCGCCCTTCATTTACCCTTGGTGGTACTGGAGCTGCTTTCGTTCATAAAGAAGAAGACTTTGACGATTTATTAACTTATGGTCTTGAAGCCTCTCCTATCCACGAAGTTTTAATTGATAAAGCTTTATTAGGATGGAAAGAGTATGAATTAGAATTATTACGTGACAAAAATGACAACGTAGTAATTATCTGTACTATTGAAAACATGGACCCTATGGGAATCCACACAGGAGATAGTATCACTGTAGCACCTGCTATGACATTATCTGATAGAACATTCCAAAGAATGCGCGACCTATCTATCAAGATGATGCGTAGTATTGGTAACTTTGCAGGTGGATGTAACGTACAGTTCGCTGTATCTCCTGACGAAAAAGAAGATATCGTAGCTATTGAGATCAACCCTCGTGTATCTCGTTCTTCTGCATTAGCATCTAAAGCTACAGGTTATCCTATTGCTAAGATTGCTACTAAACTTGCATTAGGATATACACTTGATGAATTACAAAACCAAATTACTAAATCTACATCTGCTTTATTCGAGCCTACTTTAGATTATGTAATCGTAAAAATACCTCGTTGGAACTTTGACAAATTTGAAGGGGCTGATAGAACATTAGGTCTTCAAATGAAATCAGTTGGTGAGGTTATGGGTATCGGGCGTTCATTTCAAGAAGCATTACACAAAGCAACTCAATCATTAGAGATTAAACGTAATGGTTTAGGTGCAGACGGTAAAGGATATACTAATTACGATCAAATTATCGATAAACTTACTCACGCAAGTTGGGACAGAGTTTTCGTTATCTATGATGCAATCCAACATGGTATTCCATTAAGTAGAATTCATGAAATCACTAAAATCGACATGTGGTTCTTAAAACAATATGAAGAACTATACATGTTAGAAAAAGAGATTTCTAAATATACATTAGAGACTCTACCTAAAGATTTATTACTTGAAGCAAAACAAAAAGGTTTTGCAGATAGACAAATCGCTCACATGCTAAATACTGTTGAAAGTAAAGTTCACACTTTACGTGATGACATGAACATTCAACGCGTATTTAAATTGGTAGATACTTGTGCAGCTGAGTTCCCTGCAAAAACTCCTTACTACTACTCTACTTTCGAAGCTGAAATCGAAAGACCTGATGGTACACGTTATGTATCTAATGAAAGTATTGTAACGGATAAGAAAAAAGTAGTTGTATTAGGTTCAGGACCTAACCGTATTGGACAAGGTATCGAATTCGATTACTCTTGTGTACACGGAGTATTAGCAGCTGAAGAGTGTGGATACGAAACAATTATGATTAACTGTAACCCAGAGACAGTATCTACTGACTTTGATACAGCTAACAAATTATACTTCGAACCTGTATTCTGGGAGCATATCTATGATATTATCCAACACGAGAAACCAGAAGGTGTTATCGTACAGTTAGGAGGACAAACAGCTCTTAAATTAGCTGAGAAATTAGAGAAGAATGGTATCAAGATCTTAGGAACAAGCTTTGACGCATTAGACTTAGCTGAAGACAGAGGTCGTTTCTCTACGTTGTTAGAAGAATTAAATATCCCATTCCCTCAATTCGGTGTAGCTAAAACAGCTGAACAAGCTTTACAATTAGCAGACAAATTAGACTTCCCTCTATTAGTAAGACCTTCTTATGTATTAGGAGGGCAAGGAATGAAGATTGTTATCAACAAAAAAGAATTAGAAGAGCACGTAATCGAACTACTTAACTCTATTCCTGGTAACTCATTATTACTTGACCACTACTTAGCTGGAGCTATAGAAGCTGAAGCAGATGCTATCTGTGATGGAGAGAATGTACATATCATCGGTATCATGGAGCACATTGAGCCTTGTGGGGTTCACTCTGGTGATAGCCACGCTATGCTACCTCCATTTAACTTAGGTGAGTATGTATTAAACCAAATTAAAGATCACACTAGAAAAATTGCTGTAGCTTTAAAAACAGTAGGTTTAATCAACATTCAGTTTGCTATTAAAGATGATATTGTTTACATCATCGAAGCAAACCCTAGAGCATCTAGAACTGTTCCTTTCATCGCTAAAGCTTATGGTGAACCTTATGTAAACTATGCGACTAAAGTAATGTTAGGACATAACAAGGTAACTGACTTTGACTTCAATCCACAATTAAATGGATATGCAATCAAAACTCCAGTATTCTCATTCAACAAGTTCAAAAATGTAAATAAAGCATTAGGACCTGAGATGAAATCAACAGGAGAAAGTATCTTGTTCATCGAAAACTTAAGAGATGATCAGTTTTATGAAATCTATTCTCGTAGAAAAATGTACTTAAGTAGATAATAATAAAAATGCCCACTTTCACAAGTGGGCATTTTTATTATTATCTACTTATAGTTAATTCTTATAAAATCAGATGAAGTAAAATTATCCTTCTTAATCCTATTATTCTGATTTACCTATGTAAATTTGATTGCATTTACAATTTATATTCTCCACTTCCTTTTCTTAGTCAGTGGCTTTGATTTTCTTTCACACAGATAATCTCTTCCTCTTTTAACATACTCATATATCATACCTGCAATACATACTTCAAAGCTTCCATAAGTACTATTTTCCTTACCACTAATAAAAATAACATCTAACTCTTGTACATTGTGTTGTCTTGCAACCCATTTTCGCAACTCATCTATTTTTGCAAAATCTAATAAAATATAGCCATCAATCACAGCTAAACGTTCATCCTCTTTACTAAACTTACATCCATAATAGTAATCCATTTCAAAAACTTTTCCTTCAAAATTCCTTAATGCTTCTGTCTTTACAACAATTTCTTTTATATTCGTATTAGAATTATCTACAGAGTTCTTTTTAGTTACTTCCTGAGCAAAGCTTACACTTGACACTCCACATATCAGCAATAAAATAAATATTTTTTTCATAGAATACATTTTTTAAGTTTTAATAAACATAATTTTAACTTTTATAAATATACATTTTTTTTGCTATAAACCATAGCAACTCTCCATCGATTTGCTACAACATTATTTCTTACTTTTGAGTATTAATCTAAGTAGTATATTATGTCACAAGAAGTATTAGTTGCTCTATTAGCTATCCTAATCATCATTGCTTTTTTTATAGGTAAATCAGGTAAGAAAGATACCTCATCGTCAGGAGACATAATACGTCTTCAAACAGACAATGACTACAAGCAAAAACAAATAGAACAACTAAAGTCTGAAAAGAAAACAATAGAAGAAAACTTAGATATCATCCGATTAGACAACCAAGAGTTAATAGCTCGTATTTCTATTCGAGATACTGAATACAGCAATCTACAAGAAAAATTAGAAACACAACAAAAAGAAACGCGTGCCCTACAAGAGAAGTTCACGACAGAGTTTGAGAACCTTGCTAATCGAATATTAGAAGAAAAGAGTACTAAGTTTACTAAACAGAATAAAGATAGCTTAGAAACACTATTATCGCCTCTACAAGAAAAAATATTGCACTTCGAACAAAAAGTAGAACAAACTCATAAAGAGAGTATCGATCATCATGCAGCACTGCGCCAACAGATATTTGGACTACAACAGATGAACCAAAAAATGAGTCAGGAAACACTGAATCTAACTAAAGCTCTGAAAGGTGATAATAAGATGCAAGGGAATTGGGGAGAAATGATTTTAGAAAGTGTACTTGAGAAATCAGGCTTAGAAAAAGGGAGAGAATATGAAACTCAACAAAGCTATACTTCAGAGAATGGCAATAGACTACAGCCTGATGTAGTAATCTACTTACCTGATAACAGACATATGGTTGTGGATTCTAAAGTGTCATTAGTAGCCTATGAACAATATGTGAATACTGCCGATATAGATGAACAAAGACGATACCTACAAGAGCACTTAATATCTCTAAAAAGACATATCGATGGTTTATCAGAAAAGAACTATTTTGAACTATATAAAGGTAGTAGTCCAGATTTTGTCTTATTATTTATTCCTATTGAAACAGCTTTCTCTGTAGCTATTAATGCAGATAATACACTATACACGAAAGCATTTGAAAAAAATATTGTTATTGTGACACCTTCTACTCTACTTGCTACATTACGTACTATAGAAACCATGTGGAGCCAGCGTAAACAACAAGAAAATGCTTATGAAATAGCAAGGCAAGCAGGATTACTATACGACAAGTTTGTCGGACTAACAACTGACTTACAGAAAGTTGGAAAAAAAATAGAAGAGACAAGAACAGAATATGATAGTGCATTCAATAAATTGAGTGAAGGAAAAGGAAATCTAATTACATCTGTTCAAAAACTTAAAGATATGGGAGCTAAAGCAAAGAAAAGTTTAGATTCACAAATTATAGACAATGCAATTAATAAGTTTTAATATAAGCACTATTCTTCTTAATAGTATTTTATTTTATTAAAAAATCATTAGAAATTTTAAACTACACAAAGTATAGATTACCTTTGCATTATTTTTAAGAAAACATTGTACTAACGCCTTAATAAGCCTTAATAAACTGCAATCTATGACTTTTAAAGATATGCACCCAGCTGACATTGCTGAAGCTATTACAGAGATGAAAAGAACAGAAAGAAACCTTGCGTTTCTAAAGCTTTCTCCTGATTTAAAAGTTGAAGTATTCTCCTTCTTGGATATTAATATTCAAGAAGAAATAGTACGTAGTATGACTCAAGAAGATTATGCAGAAGTACTTAATAATCTTGAGCCTGATGACCGAACAGAACTTTTAGAAGATTTTCCTGATGAGTTAATCAAATATTCCATCAACCTGTTAAATGATAAAGAAAAGCAAATCGCTCTTAATCTTATTGGTTACAAGGAAGACAGTATTGCTCGTTTAATGACTCCTTTATACATTCAGACAAAGGCAAATAGAACAGTAAAACAAGTATTAAAGCATATTAAAATATATGGAAAAAAGGCCGAAACACTTAACTATATATATGTTGTTGATGATCACAATAGATTAATTGATGATTTAAAGCTTGGAGAACTAGTATTAGCAGATGAAAACACATTAATTTCAGACTTAATTGATACTACTTTTGTGTCTATTACAAGTACTACAAAGACTGAAGATGCTTTTGATATATTTGAAAAATATGACCGTTCTGCCTTACCTATTATTACAGAAAGTGGCGTATTAGTAGGAATTGTTACATTTGATGATATCTTAGACGCGATAAAAGATAGAGATACAGAAGATATCCAAAAGTTCGGGGGGATGGAAGAATTAGATTTATCCTATACACAAACTCCATTATTTGAACTTGTACGCAAAAGAGCAGGATGGCTTATTATCTTATTCTTAGGCGAAATGCTAACAGCTTCTGCTATGGGACATTTCGAAGATGAAATAGAAAAAGCTGTCGTTCTTGCACTATTTGTTCCTTTGATAATATCAAGTGGAGGTAATTCAGGGTCACAAGCTGCTTCACTTATTATCCGCGCTATGGCTCTTGGAGAATTAAAGCTTAATGATTGGTGGTATGTAATGCGTAAAGAATTAGCTTCTGGAGTAATGCTTGGAGGTATCTTAGGTATTATAGGTTTCATCAGAATCTTTATTTGGCAAGAATCAGGTATTTATGATTATGGAGAACATTGGATAGCTGTTGGCTTGAGCGTATCAGTATCCTTGCTATTCATTGTACTTTGGGGGACACTATCTGGCTCGCTAATACCTTTTATCTTAAGAAAGTTTGGTATGGATCCTGCTACAGCTTCTGCTCCTTTCGTTGCAACATTAGTTGACGTTTCAGGACTAATCATTTATTTCTCAATTGCAGCACTATTCTTAACAGGAAAAATATTATAATGAATCACCTATAAATAGAAAGGGTTTGAGTATACTCAAACCCTTTCTATTTTATATTCTTTTAAAAATACTACTATTCTTCTTCTCTAAATTTAACCTTCTTCATATTAGGTAAAAAAGCAGCAATAATACCAATCAAAGGTAAATATGCACAAATCATATAGATGTTTTCTATAGATGTACGGTCAGCCCACCATCCTAATACAGCAGAACCTAATCCTCCCATACCAAAAGCAAATCCATAAAATAAGCCTGATACCATTCCTATTTTACGGGGTAATAATTCCTGAGCATATACAAGAATTGAAGGAAAAGCAGATGATAAAATCAAACCAATAATAACAATCAATACTCCTGTCCATTCTAAAGAAGCATAAGGTAACAACATTGTAAATGGAGCTACTCCTAATACAGAAAACCAAATAATATATTTACGACCAACTTTATCTCCAAAAAAGCCACCTATTAATGTTCCAGCTGCAACTGCTAACAAGAAATAAAACAGATATACCTGTGCTTGTATCTCACTAATCTTAAATTTTTCCATGGTATAGAATTGAAAATAACTGGAAATACTTGCTACGTAGAAATATTTAGAAAAAATCAATAACAATAATACAATAATAGAACTCCACACTCTGAATTTTGATAATTCAGGAATACGTATTGCTTTTTTCTTTTTATTTGCTTGATGTTTTAATACATCTTTATACCATCCACCTATAAAAGCATAAACAAACTGAGCAATTATAGCTACTGCAACAAACCACAATAAATGTTGCTGTCCTTTAGGCAATACAATCCAAGCAACTAATAGTGGTGCTAATGCTGTACCTGTATTACCTCCAATTTGAAAAATAGACTGTGCTAAGCTACGTTTACCTCCTGAAGCTACATATGATACTCTTGAGGATTCAGGATGAAATATAGAAGATCCTATACCTATCAATATTACAGCGCAGAGTACCATTGTATAAGTAGGGGCATAACTTAACAAAATAACTCCAAACATAGAACACACCATACCTATCATCTGTGAATAAGGCTTTGGATGTTTGTCTGTATAGGTACCTACAAGTGGCTGTAGTAAAGAAGAAGATATTTGAAAACAGAAAGTAATAATACCAATTTGTGCAAAACTCAAATTATAATTAGTCTTTAACATTGGATAAATTGCTGGGACTATAGCTTGTAGTAAATCATTACATAAATGTCCAAAACTAATTGCTAATAAAATAGGATAGACTGTTTTGTGATTGAGTGTTTGTTCTTTGATTTTACTTACAAGGCCTTTAGAGGATAAAAAATTACTATTCATTATGTTGTTTTTCGTTAAGCTCAAATATAAGAGGTCATAAACATATAGTCCTAACCATTCAAATAAATTTCGAAATATGCCTATTTTTAGTACTTTTACTTTTTATCACTCTGATCAAACTATAGATTCTTACAAATGTTACAACATAATAATCACAAATCAGCATTAACCGAAAACGAAGGTATTGAGCAACCTACTTCTACAAGTCTTGATTCTATCTCAAAATTTCAAGCAAGAAGAAAAAAACAAATCAATACAACAGAATTAATCGAAAGGATTACTAAAGGAGATAAAGTAGCATTAAGCCAAGGAATCACTTTAATTGAAAGTTTAAATCAAAATCATCATACACAAGCAGAAGAAATAATACAAGGTTGTTTACCTTTTGCTAATAAATCTATCCGAATTGGCATTACAGGTGTTCCTGGTGTAGGAAAAAGCACATTTATAGAATCATTCGGAAAATTACTAACATCAATGGGTAAAAAAGTAGCAGTATTAGCTATCGATCCCAGTAGTAGTATAACCAAAGGAAGTATTCTTGGAGATAAAACCCGTATGGAAGACTTAGTAAAAGACGAAAATGCCTTTATACGTCCATCTGCCTCTGGAGAAAGTTTAGGAGGTGTAGCTCGAAAAACAAGAGAAAGTATTATTCTATGTGAAGCTTGTGGTTTCGACACCATTTTAGTTGAAACTGTAGGAGTGGGTCAAAGTGAAACGGCAGTACAAAGTATGGTTGATTTCTTTTTACTTCTTAACCTTGCTGGAGCAGGTGATGAACTACAAGGTATTAAAAGAGGTATAATGGAAATGGCGGATGCTGTAATCATTAACAAAGCTGATGGAGAAAATATCAAAAAAGCTCATATGGCAAAACTCGATTATAACAGAGCATTACATTTATTTCCTCAAAAACCTTCTGGATGGACCCCAAAAGTTAGTACTTGCAGTGCTATTCAAAACACGGGGATTAGTGAAATATGGGATATTATCACACAATATACAACTCTAACAAAAGAGAATGAGTATTTTGATAATAGGCGAAAAGAGCAAAACCAATATTGGTTATTAGAAACAATAAATGAAAACATACTTATGAATTTCTATAACCATCCTAAGGTTAAAGAAATGCTTATTCAAAACAGAAAAGCAGTGCAAAATAGTGAATTATCACCCTTTGCAGCTGCTCATAAAATTTTACATATGTATTTTAATACAAATGATTAATCCTCATCTATTTCTTCGTCTTCTACATAACGTTCCATTTCTCTTTCATAAAATGCACCTGCTTTTACGATAAGACTTTCCATTTCTGCTTCAATTTCAGCTTCTTCAGACTCTTCAATTGTTTCTAAGAATTCAATTTCATCCGTATTTAAATTGATAATAAAACGCGGAAAATCAAGATGAATGATAAAAATATCTTCCGGATATTCTGTATTATCTGCTAAAACAAATTTTGGTAATTCCATATTAGGTATAATTAATTATTACTTATTAAACGATTTGATAATTTGTGAAAGCGAAGATATAAAAATATTGCTGCTATTGTTAGTCCTGCTAACAATCCAATCCAAATACCTGCTGCTTTAAAATCTGTATACAATCCTAAATAGATTGAAACTGGGAAACCAATAATCCAATATGATACAAATGTAATAATCATAGGGACATTAACGTCTTGTAACCCTCTAAGCGCTCCTAAAGTAACAACTTGAATACAATCAGATATTTGAAAAATTGCTGCCACCAACAAAAGCTGACCAGCAACCCTTATTACTTCATCATTCATTGCTTTATTAACTAAATCCTCATTGTCTAAAAACAACATTGGAATATAATTATGAAATAACACAAAAAACAAGGCAAATCCAATATAGATAATGATAGTCATTAATAAGATAGAACGAGCAACAACTTTCAATTTCACATAATCTTTTAATCCTTTTTGATTCCCAACACGTATCATGGCTGCTACCCCCAAACCACTTGCAAACATAAAAGTCATCGATGACATACTTAATGCAATTTGATTTGCTGCTTGTGCAACTGTATCAATCATTCCAGAAAGCCATACTGCGCCAACAAATAATGCTACTTCAAAAAAACTCATCATACCAGAAGGAACACCCAATTTTGTAATTTTCATACTCATTTCTTTTGTTACTTCTTTCAGACTAATTTTACTCAAAAATGGTCTAAATATAGCTTGTCTACTCAAGGCAAAATGCATGTAAACCAACATTACAATTCGCGATATTAATGTACCATAAGCTGCCCCCAACATCCCCATAGTGGGGAAAAACCACACACCATAAATCAATACATAATTAAAAAAGATATTAGTGATATTAGAAATTAACGTTGCATACATCGAATTTTTTGTCTGCGATTTTCCATCTGCAAATTGTTTATATCCTTGATAAATAACTAAAGGTATAATCGATAAAGCTACAATATCCAAAAACGGTTTTGCTAAAAGTACAACATCCTCTGGTTGTCCCATATAAACTAAAAGTGGCTTAGCTGCAAAAATAATTGCGAATAAAAACACCCCTATAAAAGTACATAAAAATAGCCCATTCATAAAGATAGCTCGACCTGTTTTTACATCTTTTTCAGCATCACTTTGAGCTACTAAAGGTGTTAAAGCTGTTGAAAATCCGACACCTAAAGAAATCGCAATAAATACAAAACTATTTGCCAAAGACGCAGCAGCTAATTCAGTTGCTCCTATTTTTCCAACCATAATATTATCTATTACTCCAACAATAGTATGTCCTAACATAGCTAAAATAATAGGGTATGCTAATTTAATATTATACCTAAACTCTTTAAAGTACACCGAAAGGTTCATCATTCTTTATTTTTTTTGCAAATATACAGACTTGTAAAAGAACAATTTGTTTTGTTATACAAATGCGCTTAAAATATTTGAAACGGCAAGTTTTTTGCCTATTCAAATAATAAAACATATAATACACAAAATAGCGATGAGCAAAAGAAATAAAACAATTGCATTTATACTCTTAATGGGAGGAATATTATTTACCTTACCTTCTATAGCACAATCAAAAATCACAAGTGATTATCCAAAAGGATTTAGACTTGGTTTAGGGATTAATGGTGGTTTATCTACCAACTCTGCTTATGATGGTACTATTGGAGCAGAGGCCAGATTACAATACGACTTAAGTCAAAAAACATCTATTACCTTATCATCTGGATACACTCATCTATTTAGTAACGAAGTGGGAGACAAAGGCATTGTTCCCATTAAAGGAGGTTTCAAGCATTTTATGAATAAAAACATTTATGCAATGGGAGAATTAGGAGCAGGTATTGGAACTCATCAAGAGCAAGGTAACACACTTATTTGGGCTCCTTCCATTGGATTTGCAAATCACATCATTGATGTTAGTTTACGTTATGAACGATACAATGATTACAACACTGATCAGTTAGGTATACGTGTTGCTTATGGATTTAGCTTAAAAAACTACAATAAGAAAAAGAAATAATTAAGTAGCCAATCAAGTTTCTTACTTACCTATTTCAAATAATAGAATAGGTAAGTAAGTTCAAAAAAATCCTACTCTTCCATAAGTTTTCGCTTATATACTTCCAAGTTATCCTTTATATCCTCAGAAAGTTCAGGAATCTTAACATCAGTATATTTACTAAATACTTCCTCTAATATTTTAGCAAACACAAATCGACAATATGCTTTATCATCTGCAGGAATTATATACCATGGACATTCTTTTGTTGACGTTTTATTAATTGCTTCTTCATAATATTTTTGATAATCATCCCAATATTCTCGCTCACGTATATCACTTGGTTCAAACTTCCAGTTATGCTTCTCTTTTTCCAAACGACGTAAAATACGTTTCTTCTGTTCATCTTTACTCAAGTGCAAGAAAAATTTTAAAACGATAACACCATTATTAGCTATATGTTTTTCGAAATTATTTATTTCCTCATATCGTCTTTCCCAAAAATCATCTGTTAGATCCTTTTCATCTTCTATTCCTGGGATACATTCATTCAAAACAACTTGTGAATGTACACGAGAAATTAATACATTTTCATAATGACTTCTATTAAAAACAGTAAACTTCCCACGTTCTGGAAGACTTACATAGTGTCTCCATAAATAATCATGTTCTAATTCATAAGATGTAGGACGTTTAAAACTTTGTACAACTACTCCTCTTGCATTAAAAGCTTTAAATACCTCTCGTATTAAACTATCTTTTCCCGCTGTATCCATTCCTTGAATACAAATCAAAACACTATAGCGATTATGCGCATACATAACATCTTGAAACTTCCCTAAACTTCTACTTAATTTTTCTACTTTTCGAAAAATCTTTGTCATAGATAAATTCAAATCTGGTTTTGTAGATAATTTATCGATCTCTATTGATTTATGTACTTTATATTTATCTTCTATATTCATTTTCTTCTTACTTTTAGAGAGATATAATTTACTACTATTTCACTTGATAAAAAACTATTTAGTTAATTAATTTACAAACTATGAAACAATTCGTTTTAGAATTACTTTTTCAATTGATGGGGGTAACAGCTACTTCAGGGATAATTTATAACAATCAAGAATTACATCTTATTTCTGATGAGTCACAATACTTTTACCATTATGACATTGAATCAAAACAATTGAATAAAACACCACTTACAATAGATGGGTTAGCTTCAGAAAAGATGAACAAAGCAGCAAAACCAGACTATGAATCTATCACAAGTGATGGAGTTAATTTTTACATTTTTGGTTCTGGATCGAAACCAAATCGAAATGAATTAATAGAGGTAAATCGTACAACAAAAGAAGTTATAAGTACTCAAGATTTAAGTATATTATACAGTAGTATGCGATCATTTGCTCAATTATCTGAAGAAGATTTTAATATTGAGGGAGTGATTCTTGATGGAAATATTTGGTATTTCTTTAATAGAGGTAATGGTCCAAAACAAGCGAATGGAATTTTTGTCGTAGAAGGAGAAAGTATTATTGATGATTTCAGAATTACATATACTCCAATCAAATTACCTAAAATAAACAAGGTACAAAGTTCTTTTACAGATGCCATTCGCGTAGATCATAAAATATATTTCTTAGCTACAGCAGAACAAAGTAATTCTACTTATAATGACGGAGAAATAAAAGGTAGTTTAATTGGTAGAATTAATTTAAAAAATTTGAAACTTGAAAAAACACAAATCATTAGTAACACCAATAAATTTGAAGGATTATCTCTATATCATAAAGACAACTCTACGTTAGAATTTGTCCTTTGTGAAGATGCAGATAATCAAGAAGCCCCTGCTGGCATTTACAAACTAACTTTAAAACGATAACCTAAAAATAACATATAAACATTGAGAGCGCCTTTTAAAAAGGCGCTCTCAATGTTTATATGTTACAAATGTTATTCAATAATATCAATAACTTTTTCTTTTTCTAAAGTTTTTATTCCTTTCTGCTGTAATCTTCTATTTGTCCATACAGCAGTTACAAAATAAAACAAGGCTAACCCCCAAACTTGTATATAGATATCTTTTATATCTATTAAACTGGCCCCAAATTGACTTAGAGATAAGAAACCTTGAACTCCTAAAGTACTTGGAACAAAAACAGCTATAACTTTCAGCCAAACAGGAAAAGTAATAAATGGCCAAGAAGCCCCAGATATCATTAAAGTAGGTACTGAGAAAATAGTAATAGTCATGATAGCTTCTTCTCTTTTTCTGAAAAAGTTAATTAACGTCATTCCTAAAAAAGTAATGGCTAATATAACAGGAATCATAAACATCACTATTTCAAACAAATTCCCTCGTTGCGGAAAAGTAAAAATATGCATAACAACACATACTTGAATTAAAAATAAAACCAAAGAAATAATCAAATATGCCAATCCTCTTCCTATTGTCAAAAAAATACTGCTAAAACGTCTATTTGCATAAGCAAATGTTTGTGCGAATATTCCTCTTTCTCTCAATGTCCCACCTAAAATTCCCATACCAGTCAATTGCAAAGTTTGAATTGCAATAATAAAAACCACAGGTAATAAAAAGGTACCATAACCCGAATTAATATTAAATAAAGGAATTCCCTTTCCATCAAATGCACGACGGCTCTCCACTGCTTGTTTCATTGGAGTTCCCTTTGCCATCACTTTGTTCACTTCTATTTGTGCACTATAAGTACCTACAGCTTTCATTACTGATCCCAAAGTTTGCTTATAATACAACATATATGATGCATCACAAAATGCTGATACAGTAGGTGCATTTCCCTTTTGAATATCCTTACTAAAATCAGCAGGAATAACAATAATTCCTTTTACTTTCTCTTGATCAAAAAGCTTTCTTGCAACATCCATACTTGTCGTTGTATAAGCTACTTCTAACTCAGGAGAACCATCCAGCATACGATTTACTGTACGACTCATAGTACTTTGATCATTATCAACTACAGCAACTGGTAAATCAGTAAAAATTTCATAGGAATAAACATAAGAATAAAAGAATCCTACTAATATAAACGAAATCATATAAGACATCTTTACTGCTGAATCAGAGAATATTAATTTAAACTCTTTTTTACAAGCCTCAGTGATTAACGCTAAATTGTCAATTAAACTTTTAAACATCATATCCTCCTTTCTTCAATTTCTTTGCATAAAATGGATAAGCTATTATACCTATACATACAAATAAAGCTAAAACTATAATGTAATTTTTCTGAGCCCCATTATAAGCAAATCCTCTAATAGCAAAATCAACAGTAAAACGCATATAAGAAGTAAATGGGAACAAATAATTAAAATATTGTATAAATGTGCTCATCCCTTCTGGTGGAAAAGTATATCCTGCAAACGAAAATGCTAATGCTGCATAAGAACTTCCTATAGTTAATGCTGTTCTCAAACTACTCATCACAGAAGCCATAAAAAAAGCAATACACTGACAAACTACAATAAAAGATAAAAAGAATAAATTCAAAATAAAAATATTCCCTTTAAACGGAATTCCAATCTTATAAAACAATAACGCATTCATAAATACACCTATAAAAAAGAACACCATTGTATAAGGTAGTATTTTACCAAAAATTGCAACCAAATAATTCCCATTTGCTTTTTCTAATAATTCTCCTCCTCGTTTATATTTTAATACTGAACCAAAAACATAAATCGATACAACCATAATTATTATCTGCAATCCCATAGGCATTAAAGATAAATTCAAATAATAAGAATAACTTGTATAAGGATTATACAACACATGGGCTTCTGTACGAATAGGACTTACTTGTGTCAATGCTTGTTTAGGCATTAAACCACCTTGTTGCAATGTTTTCATTTTTGCTCCAGCGGCAAACATACCAGTCACCATTTGAAAATCTCTATTGATTAATCCACTTGGCAATAAATATGTTCCGTTGTAATAACACATTACATTGGTATGAACTCCTTTTTGAATATCACGTTGAAAATCTTTTGGAATAACTACAAAAGCATAAGAATCACCTCTTCTCAAATCCTTTTGTCCCTCTACTTCACTACTTACTTGATGACTAATTTTCATTGATGAAGTAGCATCAAGCATGAAACCTAACTGACGAGATAACTTACTATTATCTTGATCCAAAATTGTAATAGGTAAATCCCTTGGTACTCCTTCTTTTAATAAAGAAGAGTAATATACAAAAAGCATTAAAGGTACTCCCAACATTAATGACAGCAACCTCGGAGTTGTGAATATCCTTACTAATTCGCTTTTAAATATGGACAAAAATCCTTTTTTCACTTTATTTCCTTTTTTACCTTCTTATTTTAAACTACTTTCCTCTACTAAGGCACTCATTCCTGGTCTTAAACCATCTACCTTTTTTGTAGGATAAGCTTTAATTAAGAAAGTTTTCATATCAAAATCTCCTTTAGATTTCGTTGCACTCCAAGTAGCATAGTCTGCTTGTGCAGCAATATACTTTACTTGTAATTCTATTTTCTCATTACCTAATGCTGGAAATATAGCTACAAACTTGGTGTCTTTTTTAAACTTAGGCATCAAATCTTCACGAATATTAAAAAATACCCATACATCCTCTAAGTCTACTAAGTTTACAACAGGATACCCAGAGTTTACAATTTCTCCTTTATTAGGCATAATTGTTACTACCTCTCCTCCTTGTGGAGCTTTTACAACTCCTTCTCCTTTTAAAGATAATACTTCATTCACTGCTCCTTGTGCTTGTCCAACCATTGCTAAAGCAGCTGTTTTATCTTCTGTACGAGCACCTTTTAAAACCATTTGATATTTTGCATGTGCTGCTTTTTCAACTTCTTGAGCTGCTTTATATTGTGTAAAAGCCTCATCTCTCTTTTGTGCAGGAATTACTTTTTCTTTATATAGGTTCTCTACACGTGCATATGTTTTCTCAGCCAATTCAGCTCCAGCCTTTGCTTGTTGCCACAAATTATAAGTTGCTGATATTTCTTCTCCTCTTGCTCCTTTATTAGCTTTATCATCCATAGCTTGCGCTGCCTTACGTGCAGACTCTGCTTGCATAAGCTTAGCATCAATTTCTGGAGTACCGATTTGCATCAACACATCTCCTGCTTTTACCTGATCTCCCTCTCTTACTAATATGTTTTCAATTCTTCCAGGAATTTTTGAAGCCACGTTAATTTGTGTTGCATCTACTTGTCCTTGTATATATGAAACTGTTGGAGCATTCATATACCACATGGCTACTCCTAAAATACCTGCTACAACTACTACCCCTACAATAGCACTTACAATCTTATTATTCATTTTCTTAGCTTTTTTTATTTTGTATATTGTAAAAACTCTGAACTCAGTCCTGTGTATTCTAATAATGAAGCCACACCTATTGCATACTCATAGGATGCTTGCAATTTCATCAACTTTACGCCAGACAAATTCATTTCTGCATCTGTAACTTCTGTTGACGTAGCAAAACCTTCTGAAAATGCTTTTGTTCGAACTCTCAAAAATTCTGTAGCTAAAGTCTCCTGTACACTTAAATTCTTAATTTGCTCTTCTTGTTTTTCTATGTCTTTATAGATTTTCTCTACCAACATTTTTATATCCCCTTGAGCTTTGTGTTCATATAGCTCTACACTTTCTTTTGTCGCCTTTGCCGCTTTAATCTCATTTCGATTCTTAAATCCCTCAAATAAAGTATAACTAACTCCTACTCCTACAGTCCAAGGTTTCTTGTTGTTATTTAATATATCTAAACCTGGCATAGGATTATTATGTACCAACAACGTTTGTCCAAAAGCAAGAACTGTGGGATAATTAGATGATTTTTTCACTTTAACGCCTTCTTCTGCTAACTCTTTTTGAAGTGCTAATTTTTGAAGCATAGGATAGTTATTCACAGCTAAATCTTGATAATGTTTCAATGACTCTAAATTAGTAGCAGTAAAAAAATCCGAAATCAAAACCTCTTTTACTTCTGGGACTTCCATCGTATTAGCCAATGCTACACGAGCTAAAGAAGCATCTTTCTTAGCTCCTACTAATTGTCTATTAGCCTCAGAAACCGCAACATCTGCAGAAAGTTTTTCTACGGGAGCAATCATTCCATTCTCTTCCAATTTTGTAGCATCATGTAAATGCTTAAGCATCCCGTCATACACTTTCTGACGAACAATGACAGCCTCATCTGCTAACTTCACTTGATAGTACCGTTGTGCTAATTCAGAAACTAATTTATTTTTAGTATTTGATAAATCTTTTTCTCCCATTTCACGCTCCAATTCATGTGCGCGAATAGCAGCATTTATTTTCCCTCCTGTGTACAAAGGCCAGGTAGCCATAAAGCCTCCCATAGCCATATCTCTTTTATTAAATTTAGTACTCCAATCTCCTAATAACTCTGGATTAGATATACCAAAAAAATCTACCATACCATTACGTAGCCCATTAAAATCTAAACCAAGGCTTCTATCCATGTAAATTCCTACACCTACCGCTTTTAAAGAAGGGTAGCGAAGACCTTTCATTGCCTTCAACTTAAACTCATGAATCTCTTCTTGTTTTTCAACAGCTTTAATCAATGTATTTTCTTTATTCATGATTGCATAAGCTTCTGAAAAAGTTAGCTCTTGTGCCTGAACTTCGGTTAATAAACCAAAAAACAGTACTAAACTAAACCCATTGACTAAACACTTTTTTATATTTCCTTTCATTATTGGAATCTATAAGTTAATTTTCTAAACACAAATATAACAACTAATGCCTACAACCTTTAACACATGTACTGATTTTTATATAATTTAAAATATTTTTACTTAATAATAACAATACACTAACTTTCTATTAGGGATATTCACAATATTTCATCTCCATACAATACCCTCCCTTATCTCCAGGCTATAATCATCTATTTTTAAAACAACAAAATACATACCACTTATCTTTTTAAAAATAAAAACAAATTTATTTACTTCTAAGATAAAGAATAATACATTGTCTTTGATTAGTTTATTACTAAACTAATCAATATAAAAAACAAAAAGACACTCATTGGTGTCTTTTTGTTTCTTGTATAAAGAAATTACTTTTCTATCTCTCTTAAATTCTCCATTTTCTTATAAGCTAAGAATCCTTTAATATCTTCGAAGTGCTCTTTTACTCTTTTATTTCCAAATTCAAATACTTTCTCTGCTAAACCATCTAAAAAGTCACGATCGTGAGATACTAAAATTACGGTTCCTTCAAAATCCCTTAAGGCATCCTTGATAATATCCTTTGTTTTCATATCTAAATGGTTTGTAGGCTCATCCAGAATCAACACATTATATGGTTCCAATAAAAGCTTTACCATCGCCAAACGAGTTTTTTCTCCTCCAGAAAGTACTTTTACTTTTTTATGTATATCATCTCCAGAAAACATAAAAGCACCTAAGATATTCTTGATTTGTGTTCTTATATCTCCTTCTGCAATACGATCTACTGTTTCAAATATCGTCAAATCCTCATCTAATAATGAAGCTTGATTTTGTGCAAAATATCCAATCTGAGCATTATGTCCAATCTCTACATCTCCTTGAAAATCGATCTCTTTCATAATAGCTTTAATCATTGTAGACTTACCTTCCCCATTCTTTCCAACAAAAGAAACTTTCTGTCCTCTTTCAATTACTACATTTGCATCTTTAAACACCACATGCTCTCCATAAGCTTTAGACATTTCTTTTACTACCACAGGATATTGTCCAGAACGAGCAGCTGCAGGGAATTTTAAACGAAGTGCTGAATTATCTACTTCATCAACTTCTATAATTTCAAGCTTCTCCAACATCTTTACTCGTGACTGTACCTGTAAAGTTTTAGAGTAAGTACCCTTAAAACGCTCAATAAACTCTGTAGTCTCTGCAATCATCTTTTGTTGCTCCTCATAAGCTTTTAACTGATGAGCACGTCTATCTTGACGCAATACCAAATAATCAGAATATTTAGCTTTATAGTCATAGATTTTACCCATAGTCACTTCAATCGTACGATTCGTAATATTATCTACAAATGCACGGTCGTGAGAGATAACCATTACCGCTTTTGCTTGATTGATTAAAAAATCTTCCAACCATTCGATACTCTCAATATCCATGTGGTTCGTCGGTTCATCCAGTAAAATCAAATCAGGCTTCTGCAATAAAATCTTCGCTAATTCAATACGCATTCTCCATCCTCCACTAAATTCAGATGTAGGTCGTGTAAAATCTTCGCGTGTAAAACCTAACCCTTTTAGAATCTTCTCTACCTCTGCCTCATAATTAACCTCCTCAATAGAGTAAAACTTTTCACTTAATTCAGATACACGTTCAATTAACTTCATATACCCATCACTTTCATAATCAGTACGAACTGTCAACTGCTCATTAATATCATCTATTTCCTTTTTCATTGAGAAGATATGTGCATAAGCTTTAGAAGCTTCTTCCATGACAGTACAATTATCTTCAGTTAACAAGTGCTGTGGTAAATAGGCAATAACCGCTTCTTTAGGAGCCGATATATTTCCTGTTGAAGGTTTATTCTCACCTGCTACTATCTTTAATAAAGTAGATTTTCCTGCTCCATTTTTTCCCATTAGAGCAATCTTGTCGTTTTCATTAATTGAAAAATTGACACCACTAAATAAAGTAGTACCACCAAACTGAACTGAAATATCGTTTACTGTAATCATGTAACTCTGTGTATCTGTTTTTGAATTAAGTTGCAAATATAGTATTTGTTAGACACCATTTACTATAATTAAACCAATAAAAAAGGCTCTGTGAAACTAAATCTCACAGAGCCAAATAACTTATAATCTTATAAAATTAAACTTCTTGTTGTACACCGGTTTTCTTACCACACATAAACAATAAAATATATCCTATAATTCCTCCTAATCCAGAAGCAATTAAAATACCTAATTTAGCCTGATCTGGAAAATCTGGATGAAGCTTAATATCAAATGCTAATTCAGTAACAAATAATGACATTGTAAATCCAATAGCTGCCAAAAATCCTAATCCTAATAGATTCAGATAAGTCATCCCTTTAGGCATTGGCACTACTTTTAATTTAATTAATAAACCTGTTAATCCTGCTACTCCTATCACTTTACCAACTAATAAACCAAATGCCACACCTAATGTCACTGCACTTAATCCTCCATCTCCTAAATGAATAGGAATAGCCGCGTTAGCTAATGCAAATACTGGCATCACAAAGAACGACACAAAGTTATGCATGCTATGCTCTAAACGAATAGACGCTGGTAAAGCATCTGATGCCAAATCTTTTATATCGTGTACACACTCCATTTGTTCTCCTGTAAGATTAGGAATTTTATCATCTGGGTCTATACTACTAAATCTTTCTTTTAGTTTATTTAATTTTGCTACAAAATATGACTCATGTACTTTAGCTGTACTTGGAATAGCAAATGCAGCTAATACAGCAGCTATCGTCGCGTGTACTCCAGACAATAAGAAACACAACCACACTCCACCAATACCAATAATAGCATAATAAAGTGTATTTCTAATCCCTATTAAATTACCTAAAATTAATAACCCAAAAAATCCTAATCCCATTCCTAAGTTTAGCATAGATAGATCACTCGTATAGAATATAGCAATAACCATTACAGCTCCTAAATCGTCAGCAATTGCCAAAGCTGTCAAAAACACTTTTAAAGACGTTGGTACTTTGTCCCCTAATAAAAATAATACACCTAATGCAAAAGCTATATCTGTTGCCATTGGGATTCCCCAACCATGAGCAGCATCTGTACCTCCGTTAAATAGAGTATATATTAAAGCAGGTACAACCATCCCTCCTATAGCAGCAATAATAGGTAACATTGCTTTTTTAGGTGATGATAACTCCCCTGTACTTAATTCTCGTTTTAACTCTAATCCTACAACAAAGAAAAAGATTGCCATCAGACCATCGTTAACCCAGTGTTTTAAAGAGTGATTTAAAACATTATCATTAAATGAGAACCCGATATGATTATCATCCCAAAAACTCATGTAAGCATCTGCCCATTGTGAATTAGCCATAAAAATAGCAAATACAGCAGCTAAAAATAATACTACCCCACCAGACGTAGATTTACTCATAAATCTACTCATTGGATTTGAAATCCACTTGTCAGCAGGTGTTTCTCTAATTTGATCTTCCATTTTGTTGTTAAATAAATAATAGCGAATATAGTTTTTCTGAACCTCTTAGGCAAATTACGTATGTTATTTTTCCAATAAAACGGCTCGCTAAACAGGTTTTATTGAATTAATCTTTTCAAAAAACAACTTTCTCATTATACTTCACAACAATATTGGCTCTATTCAGAAAAAGTATTCAGAAAACAATAGACCTATTAACAAAAGTTAATAATAGTTTATGTATTTATCTTATCTCCAAAATCATACCACAATAAAATTTTCAACTATACTTAAGAAGAAACAACATGTAAACCCTTAAAGTCTATCACATTTAATTTCTTTCTACAAACAAAGCCTCAATAAGTGTTCTTATTGAGGCTTTGTTTGTGATATAATTCTTTTATTCTGCCTTTAACCAAGTTTGCGTTCTTCCTATCAAAGAAAAACCTACATATCCTCTCACATTCAATTTCTTTCCATCCAATGTAATTGTACATTTGTATTCTTTTCCACTTTGTGGATCAGTGATTTTTCCTCCTGTATATTCCTCCCCTTTTTTTGTCAATCCTTTAATAATAATCAT
Organism: Flavobacteriaceae bacterium; assembly: GCA_031277535.1. Taxonomy (GTDB): domain Bacteria; phylum Bacteroidota; class Bacteroidia; order Flavobacteriales; family Flavobacteriaceae; genus Flavobacterium. Next base: position 295,101 of record JAITMD010000021.1, on the reverse strand, counting down.
TCCTTCAATAGGTTTCCCTTTTTGATCTCCTGTACAATTATCACACTTCGGATTTGGAGTAGAAGGATTTATCAACTTTTTAACCTTTCCAAAGTACACTCCTTCTTTCTCAAAAATCTCAACAATAGATTTCTCCTTACCTGTACTATCATCTATAGTCTTCCATTTTCCAACTATACTTTGTGCATTTATGGTACATGTTGTAAGAACAAATATACACATAGCTAAAAAACAATTCTTCATAATTTTCTACGTTTAGGTTAATATTTACTACCCAAATATAACTATTTTTTGCTTTTAAGCTTACTAATTGCCAAATTTAATTCAAATCCCAACAATAAAATCATACAGTTAATCCATAAATAAAACATCACTACTAATAATGTTCCTATAGACCCGTATAATTCATTATATCTCGCAAAACGCAAAACATATACTCCAAAGATATATGAAGTCAATACATACAAAATGGTAGTAAATACAGAGCCTACAGAAATAAAAGACATACGTTTAGTTTCTACTGCCCCGAATTTATATAGAATAGAGGTGGTTAATAACACTACAAATAATAAAAACAAACTACGTGAAGCTTGAATCAAATAGTGATTAACGTTAAACTTATACATTACTACTTCCAAAACAACGTATAAGGCTACAGAAAATATAACCAGAAAAGCCAATATTAACGAAAGCGCTAAAGCTACTAAGTACTGTCTCACCAAATTGCGCGATATACTAATATGATACGACGATTCAAATCCTCCTATAATTGCAAATACTCCATTTGTCATTAAAAAAATAGATAATATAAAACCAGAAGAAAGTAAAGAGCGATAACTGTTGTTCATAATATCCAACAAAATCGATTCTACTGCTCCAAAAGTTGTTGGTGGCACAGAATTTTCAATAAACTGCATAAAGTCCACCTGGAAATTATCTAAAGGAATATATGGAATTAAGTTTAAGATAAATAAAGCAAAGGGAAACAAAGCCATAAAGAAACTAAAAGCAATAGATCCTGCTCGATAAGAAAATGCTCCTTTGATAATACCAAGAACATAAAGCTCTATTAAATCATACAAAGAGTATCCTTCAAGCATAGAAAAGCGAATACCCTTTGCAAAGTGTGCAATCTTACCTAATACTGGTATTCTCTCTAATTTTTCTTCTATTTCTTGTGACATTTTCTTCTATTGTTCTTTCTTTGGGTGAGCTACATTTCCTTTAGTTGTATCATAATTCTTATGTGGTGCTCTAAAAAAGTAACTTCCTAAAACCATAAGTACGATTGCTGCAACTAATACTAAACCTATTGTTTGGTATGTATAATTCAAATAAGCTGCATCAAACAAAGAAATCCCCCAAATTCCTAATATAAAATAACATATAGTCAACAAGACTAATGCTATCAAAATAGTTCCTACTAAATACTTCATCTTACAAATGTTTTAATAGTTCTTGTTTTTTTACCTCAAAATCCTCTTGTGTTATAATTCCTTCTTGTAGCAAAAGATTCAGTTTTCTCAATCTCTCGATTGCATCATCACTTCCAGAATTAATTACTTTCTCTGTTTGTTCTGCAAATTGTTTTCCCAATTCTAAACCTGTTCCGATTTGAAGTCCTGCGCCTGCCAATCCTCCTTCATTTCTTGCCGCATCTCTCAAAGCTTTTAATTTTTCCAACTCCACATAAGTCAATCCTGCAACTTCTGCTGCTTTAGCATCAGAACTTAAATCTGCTACCTTATTAATTCGACTTAATGTTCCAGAATCAAACATTGTACCTGTAATTCTAAAATCAGTCAATTCTAATCCTAAAGTCACAAAAATCGCATTTAAATCTCCTTTCAATATCGCTGATATTGAACTTAAATTAGCATCTATATCGTGATAAGATATTTTTTGTGAAGACAAATAAGATGTAATTTGCTCCATAAAACGATTAACAACAATATCCTTAACACTCTCTGTACTAAAAAAATTAGCACTCCCTATAATATCTCTATAGAAAAATTCAATATTGCTAATTCGGTAAGAAAAATTCCCATTAATTCCCATTGCAACTGGCATTTGATATACCGGATCCACATATTTAATTTGAGACGGTGTTCCCCAATCTTGGTTTACAAATTGAGCTTGACGAAAGAAGTAAATTTTCAACTTATGTTCACTCTCAAAAAGTTGACGCATATTCAATAAGGTTGTTATAAAAGGATGGTTGTCCGTTTCCAAACTATAAACACCTTCTGTCAACAAAACATCTTTTATCTGTCCTTCATACACTAACACACACCCTTGACCAGGTGCAACAATTAATTTTGAAGCATTTTTTACCTCATCTGTTTTAGACGGGAACAAATACCAAACAACATTTTTTTGAGAATCATTCCACTCAATTACTGTTGCTAATTGTTTTTTAAAAAAACCGAATAATCCCATAGCATTTTTATTTAGTCAAAGGAATTTCTATTCCTTTTATTACAATTTTCTTTTTTTAAATAGACGTAGCTTCTATTCTTATCCCATTCAAATCTACTGTTGAAACAACCTCTCCTTTCATATTCATCAATACTGCATTATAAGAATCAACAAAAAGCAACATCAAATTACCTACGGTATTTACAGTTTTCACACTATCCCAATCTACCTTTTTAGACCACAAAATACTGCCATCTGTTCTTTTCAACTTTTGAATTGTATATGTTTCATTAGTTGCAATAGACATCTTTATTGCAATAATAACTCCTTCATCATCTTGACCTAACACCTTTCCTCCTTTTACATAATTTCTGCCTGGTGTAAAATCCTTATAAGAAGTTACTCTTCCTTTTTCCAACTGATAATCCGTAATCAATCTTTTTTTATACGGTGAGCGATCTGTAAAAATCCCTGAACCTCCAAAATCTTTCCCCCATTCAAAAGTCACATCCTTTTGAGGATACCCTTTCTGAACCTTCATTTGATAAGTTATCAACTGTATACTTTCATCTGGAAAATCACGACTTTCATCTGAAAATGTATATTTTGTTTCAATAACCGGTTCTGTTAAAGGTAAGCTATAAACATTTGAACTTTTATCATATGGAAACACCTTTTTTATATCTGGATAAAAAGCATATTTCTTTCCCATATTGGTCAAAACAATCAATGTATTAGAGTATTCTTGATATTCTAAAGCAGCTACTCCATCGCTAAACTCCTGATATGGATCAAAGAATTTATGATCAACTACAACAAACTTCTTTTGACTTTTATCAAATCTATACAAGAAATAATTATTAATAATCAAATACAATTCATTATCCGCATCATTAAATAACTGTATAGGTGATCCTCCCCCTCTTCCAGCTCCTTTTATACTTAAGTCTACCTTCTGTTTTGTTTTACTAATTTCTTTACCTGTTAATGGATCATACTGTACCACATATAATTGTTGTCCATCTCCATTGGCAAACACATCTCTAAAAGTAATTACACTAACCAATACCGCTGTATCATCTTTTAACTGAACCAATGCTCCCAACTTGTAATCTGGACTAATTGTTCTACCCTTATCTTCTGAAGGTGTAACAGTTGTATTTTTCTCTACTGAGCTATTTTCTGCCACCTTGTCTTTACCCCCTAATAAAGAAGATCCTATTAAGTACAAAATAAAAACACCTCCAAAAACACTTATAATCTTAGCTACTTTTTTAGATTGCTCTATACTCAAGTGCTCTTTATTTGATCTCGTATTTCTTATGTTGTGATTAATCGTAATATCATCTGTATCCAAAAAGAAATTTGTCTTACAGCTCTCACATAAGTAATAATCTGTTTTTACTTCATTTACTTTATTACTTCCACATTGTGGACAAACGATTTTTTTTATTGTTTTTGCCATTATTTAATCTAACCTTCAGCAATTATATATGTAACAAATATACTTGTATCTTTTTTAAACAAAGAATAAGTGACTAACTAATACGAAATCTAAACTAAAGTCATAGTAAGATACAACAATCCCTATACACTCTATTTTATTTGGTCTCTATTCTTTATAACGCTATTTCTTTTCGAAGCCCATATTCATCAAATTTAGCGATCTCTTTTCCTTCTCCATTTAGTATTAAAAAGAATCTTTGATTCAACTCTATAAAAAACAATTCTTTTATTTGAAATGCACTTTTCACCTTATTCCATTCCGTTTTTTTACTCCACAACAAACTTTTATCTTTCAACGCTATTTTTTGTAAAGTATATGTCTCTTCTGGATCTATTGTATATTTTCTTAAAATGATTAGTCCTTCTTGATCATGCCCTACCATCACTCCTTCCATATACAGCATTTGAGGAGTAAAATCTTTCGTACTTTTCAATCGTCCATTTTGCCATGGATAACTCAATCTATTCATAGGGTATCCTACTTGATGTAAATATGTATATTGCATCAATTTACTTCCCTCTTCAGACCATCGCTCAAAATCATACGTTTTAATTAATTTTCCATTAGGCAACTTTGTTCTAAAAACCTCATAAAAATTATCCGTTGTATATACCTTATCTATCCTTTGAAAATAAACATATTCCTTTCCTGTATTTAATTTAACCTCAAATGATTCCGTTGAGTCATCATAAACCATTTGATAAATACCATCTCTAAACTCTTTGTGTTTTGAAAAATAAACCTCATCCAAATAATTGAATTCCAGTGTAGAGGGATTAAACCACAATAAATACTTTTCACTAATCAATAAATACAAATCATTATCATTTGTTCTAATAAGATTAAACCCTTTTCTCCTAAATCCATTTGTCATTAAAGACAAGTCAAAGTCAACATACTTTTGGCTTACTATCTCATTTGTCAACACATCTGTAAGTACCACATAAAGCTTATGAAAATCTTTCTTTGTTACAATTCCATATTGAACACTTATTATTTTACCATCAGAAAGAGGAATCAATTCTCCTTTACTTAAACTAACCTTATTTTGTCCGACATCTTTCTTTTCTTCAACCAGTTCTTTCTGAGGAGTTTCTTGTATTGGTATTGGTTTCGGTTTTCCTTCTTGCTTAAAAGAAGAAAAAACTTGATACAGTACTACAATAGCTATTACAACTCCTACAAAACCTATCACATATTTCTTTAGTGCGTGCCACTCCTTCTCACCTCCTGATGCAATTGGTTTTACAACATCAACCTTATGTGTAATTGTAACATCATCTGTATCCAAAAAGAATTTTGTACAACAGCTTTCACAAAAATAATAATCATCTTTTTGTTCTTGTACTTTATTGCTTCCACATTGTGGGCATACTATTTTTTTTATTGACTTTACCATCCTACCTACCCTATACTCAATTTACAACTTTAATCAACTTTAAACTCCATAACGATTGTTGCTACTTGCTCTCCTTTCATGTTCATCACCACCACATTTGTTTTATTATTCATCAATGCAAAATAATTATCCTCCACCTGATTCAATTTTAAAATTCCGTCTATCCAATTTGTTTTTACTGTCCAAATAATCCCACCATCCACATGTCTTAATTTTTGTATTGTATAAGGTTCTGATTCATTCTTTGTTGTTTTAACAGCTACCACTACTCCTTCTTTATCTTCGGCTAACACCTGGGCTTCTTCTTGATAAAAACGCTTAGGTGTAAAATCTTTAAACGATACTATTCTATCGCTTTTTTCACTATAATTCTTTACTACATCTGTACTATATGCCCCTCTATTTTTAAATTCTCCTACCAAGTAATCTTTATTTGTTACATAGTACCTCTCGTAAAAGGGATATCCCTTCTGCATTTTTTGTTCAAATTGAATCAACTGAACAGGTTCTTCTTTTAAAGTTGCCAATTCACTTTTTGTAGTAAAACGATAACATCTTTTTACTTCTGGATTAGGTAATTTTAATTCTGGTAAAGTAGCCCATTCTTGTTCTGACACAACGGTTTTTATATTTGGTACAAAAGCATACTTTAGTCCCTTATTGTTAATCACTAATAAATACTCAAAGTTTCTATAACTTACACTTACAGATGCTACACCACTTTCAAATACATCATATCCTTTAAAGTATGTAGAAGTTACATCTTTTAATTGCAACGACTGCTTGTCAAACAGATAAATAAAGTACTTATTAACAATAAAGTACAAATTGTTGTCTGCATCTAAAAAACTTTCTATCTCTACCCAATTTTTAGATACCCCAGCTCCTTTTTTTGTTAAATCTACTACTTGTTCTACACGATTCAATTCTTTTGCTGATTTTGCATCTATAACGTACAAATACAACACATCTGTTTGCTCCCCTGATTTTAATTCATCAAAATACGTTAATGTAACAAAGGCCATTTTATCTTTTGACAATTCTACTATTCCTTTCCCAAAAGTTTTAGGGCTAAGTCTTTTGTTTTTCACCTGCTCTTTCAAAGCTAAAGCAGTATCTCCATTAGCAGATTTTCTTGCTTTTTTTGAAGGAAAAACAGATAAAACAAGAACAATAAAAACTACTGCTATGATAGACAATACCACAGTTTTTGTTACTTTCCCCTTATCTCCTACTGGCGATACCTGCCCTCCTTCATAAACATGTTTATGTGTAATGGTAATATCATCAGTATCCAAAAAGAAATTAGTATCACAGCTATTACATTGAAAATAATCTTTCTCTAACTCTTTTATTTTATTACTTCCACATTGCGGACAAATGATACTTTTTATTGTCTTTGCCATTTTTAATCTTATTCTTTTCTATTAAGCTCTCTTACTTTGAGCTTTTACCATATTCAAACTTAAAGGCATCTGTTATTTCTCCAGTCTTAGTATCTATAATAGTGGCACCTCTATAATCTGCTTTTACCACAAGGTAATCATTACTCACCTGAGCAAATACCTCACTAATATAAGTCCAATCAGTTTTTTGAGTCCATAGAATACTTCCATCCGTATGTTTTAACTTTTGTACAGTATAAGGTTCACTATCCAATAAAGACATTTTAATCGCTATAATTACACCTTCTTTATCTTCTCCCAATACTTTTCCTTTATCTACATACTTTCTATCAGGTGTAAAGTCTTTGTAATCCACAACTCTCTTAGCCACCTCAGTATATGTAGAAGGACCAAACTTATCTCCTTCAACTTGCACTCCTTTATCCCAATCGTAATATGAAAGATGAAACCACTGAAAGTCTACATTAGTTACAAAATATCCTTTCTGTACTTTTATATTATACTTCATTAATTGAATAGGCTTATCATTATACTTTTCATTAAACTTTGTAAAGTCGTAATGTGTCTCAATTGTTGGGTTTGGCAATTCTAAAGCTAATATTCTTGAAAAAGGTTCTTTCTTATATTCATTTCCTCCATACTTATAAATCAATCCTAAATCATGTGAATAAGCATATTTTACACCATTGTTATTTGTCACTTGTAAAAAACTTTCCAATCTTCTATCATCATAATCAATTCCTGCAATACCAACCTCAAGCTCTTTTATTCCTTCAAAATAACTCTGAGATACATTTACCATTTCCAATGTTTTTTCATCAAAACGAAATAGATAGTATTTATTAATAATAAAAAACAATCTGTTCTTAGTATCTCTAAACATTAATATTTCATCTGTAATAGAATTAGATTCTTTCCCTTTAATAGTTAGATCGACATCTAAATCAATCTTCTTAAGAATCTTTCCTGAAGGCAACTCATGTACAAATACATAAATGTGGTCTTGCTTGTCATCTGGCAAACTATATTTATCAAACAACCCTACATTAACCAACACAGCCTTATTATTGTCAATCTTTACTGTTTGTATTTTCTCTCTTGAAGAAGAATAAAGATATTCGTCTTTAGCAGATTCATAAGCTCCAAAATCCTCTTTACCATTTAATTTGGCTTTATCGTGGTTTACAATATTAAATATAACAGCCCCTATTGTTATTAAGACTAAAAGCCCTATTGCAATAATCCCTCCTACAGAGTACTTCTTTTGAGGTACTGTATGATTAAAAGGAGGAGGTGTTGATTGTGTTACATGTTTGTGTGTAATTGTTACATCATCTGTGTCCAAAAAGAAACGCGTATGACAACTATTACATACATAATAGTCATGTTCGTGTTTCAATACATTATTACTACCACACTGTGGACAAGTTATTTTCTTTATTGTCTTAGCCATTTTTCTTTTTTTATGCTTGTCAAACAAGTTCTTTTTTTTCTTTTTCTACTTTAAATTATATGCTAATACTGTAAATCAATTGATTTATTTTTTCAATATTTCCCTCTTTATCAATCAAGAAAATACGTCATATCATCTACAACAATCGTTGTAAAATCATTATTTACAGGACTAAAATCTTCTTAATTATTTTCCAATCCGTTTTATATACATACTTTATTTCTAATTCCTACCAAATAAGAGAATATCTCTTTTACTATGTTTCAAACGTATAATCCAAATTGATTGAGTGATGTATATTTCCTTCCTTATCCAGAAGAATCAATCCATCTTTATTTACAGTAAACAGAACGAAAGCATCACTTACATTTTTATATACCTTATTGATATAAGTCCAATCTGTTTTTACTGACCACAATACACTTGTATCTTCATACTTCAACTTCTGTAGGGTATAAGGTTCATTCTGCAATCTGGACATTTTTATTGCAATAATCACCCCTTCATTGTCCCAGCCTAACACCTTACTATCAGGAAAATATGTTCTATCTTTGGTAAAATCAGTATAAGCAACAATGTTTTTTTCCTCAGAAAAGGTTCTTATTGATTTAGTTGTTGACAAAAAAATTCCAACTTCTACAGGACTCCCTTCTTGCTTTCGAATGGTATAATCAACCAAGCGATAAGGATATGTATTATCACCAACTCTTGTAAAGTCAAACTCTCGCACTTCTTTAGAATCCATTTTTTGTAAGTTATAAATCTTATCTACCAATTTACGACGTCCTAAAAAATCCGAATACCTTATTTCTGGTTGTATAAATGATAAGTCTTTTGAATACAAATACACTTGACCATTATTAGTAGCAACACGCAATAGGCTTGGTGATATCTCACTCAGTTTAATTGAGACTACTCCACTTTCTAATGCTGTTATACCTTCAAAATAAGTGTTTGTTACATCAACCATAGTAAGTTTTTGCTCATCAAATCGATATATGAAATACTCATTTACAATAGCAAAAAGTGTTTGCTCCTTATTTCTATACCAATGAATAGAAGAAGAGGCTGTGTTTCCCTCTCCTTTAATAGAAAAGTCAACGTCAAATGGATCCTGTTTAATAATCTTTCCTGAAGGTAATTCATGGATTACTATCCAACCTCTTGTAGCTATAGCCCCAGCTCCATTAGGAATAAACTTGCTATGGCGTACAAGGTTAATTAAAATAGTGCGCTTGTCTTTCAGGCGAAAGGTCTCAATACTTCCATTTTTCAATCCTGACACTTGTATTGTGTTTTTCTGTACTACTTCATTCTTTGTCTCTGAATTATCTTTACTCAATAACAAAACAAAACTTACAATAGCAGCAATACACACAACCAATACAATTACAATTAATTGTTTATTTACAGGTTTTGAAACTTCAGAATGATTCATTCTTACTTCCTGTAGATGTGTAATTGTAATATCAGCTGTATCTAAAAAAAATAGAGTATCACAGCTATTACACTTGTAATAATCATGCTCCTGTTTTGTAGTTTTAGTACTACCACATTTTGGGCAAATGATTTCTCTTATTTTTTTTCCCATTATAACTCATGTAATTTCTTTTTCTTTTCATTCTTTTTTAATCAAATACTTCACAACAAATCTATTAAGCACTCTTAAAACCTTCTTTATGGTATAAAAAAGAGAGGTTCTTTGGTATCAATCACTGTAGATTTACGCTTATCCTCCCTTGACTAATTTGCCAACAAAGAATATGATTAAAATAAATAGTATAAGACCAATTCCTATACATCCATTTCGTGCGTTATGATCAATCGAATCATAATCTTTTTCATTGGGAATAGCAGCATTTTCTGAATCTAAAAAGAAATGGGAATAGCAACTATTACACAAATAATCATCTGTCCACAACTCTTCAACATCTTTACTCCCACATTGAGGGCAAACTATTTCCTGCGTTGTGTTTGTCATCACATAGATACTATAGGACAGCTTTTAAACTTAGGTCCATATTATACACTGAATGCGTTAAAGCTCCAGATGAAATATAATCTACTCCACAAAGGGCGTACTCTCGTGCGGTAGCCTCATTTATATTTCCAGACGATTCTGTTTGACATTGATTTCCAATTAATGCCACTGCTTCTCTTGTAGTAGCATAATCAAAATTATCCAACAAAATACGATGTACATTCTCACACGCTAAAATTTGCTGTACTTCATCAATATTACGCGCTTCAACTATGATCTTTAAATCTTTGTTATTGTCTTTTAAATATTGGTTTGTTTTTTCAATAGCCTGCTTAATTCCTCCCGCAAAATCGATGTGATTATCTTTCAACATAATCATGTCATACAAAGCAAACCTATGATTTTCACCTCCTGCTATTTTCACTGCCCATTTTTCAATAGCACGAATTCCAGGTGTTGTTTTTCGAGTATCTAAAATCTTAGTTCCTGTACCTTCCAACAAATCTACAAACACACGTGTTTTTGTAGCAATAGCACTCATACGTTGCATAGCATTCAACATTAAGCGCTCTGCCTTTAATATAGATTGAGAGCTACCAGAAACATACAAAACTATATCTCCAACCTTTACCGCAGTTCCGTCTGCAATACATACCTCTACTTCTAACGTAGGATCTACATAATTAAAAACCATTTTAGCAAACTCGACACCAGCAATATACCCTGCCTCTTTAACCAATAATTTAGCTTTTCCTTTAGCAGTACTTGGAATGCAAGCCAAAGAACTATGATCACCATCTCCTACGTCTTCACGAATGGCATTCTTGATTATTATATCTAATTCTATTTGAAATTGTTCTTGTGAAATCATATCTATAAAAAAATTGCGATGCTAAAATAAGAAATGTTTTAACAACTCTTATTATAGAACATCGCAAACTATAAAGCTACTATATAAATACTACCCTATGGTAATACCTAACATTTTATAAAATTCTCTCAGAATAGCAGGGTGACCAGGCCACGCTGGAGAAGTAACTAAATGACCATCTACCACCGCTTTATCTACATCTACCTCTTTATAGTTTCCCCCAGCCAGGGTTACTTCTGGACCAACAGCTGGATAGGCTGTTAAGGTTCTTCCTTGTAGTACTTGAGCAGGAGTGATTACTTGTATTCCATGACAAATAGCTGCCACAGGTAAATTCTTTTCAAAAAAATACTTAACTATAGCAATTACTCTATTGTTCAAACGAATATATTCTGATGAACGCCCACCACAAATATACAATCCGTGATAATCTGTTTCTTTGATTTCGTCAAATGATTTATTAATCACAAAATTGTGTCCTCTCAATTCAGCATAGGTCTGAAAACCTACAAAGTCATGAACAGCTGTTGCTATTGTTTCATTCTTCCTTTTTCCAGGACATACCACATCTACCTCAACTCCAATTGATAACAAAGCTTGATAAGGAACCATTACTTCATAGTCTTCAACAAAATCTCCTGCTAACATTAAAACTTTTTTTGCCATAATTTCTTTTTTTTATTGGTTGCTTCTAATTTACTATTTTATTCCATATGAATGACTATAAAGCATTTAAAATTACACCCTAATCTTTTGTTATTATTGCCCTTACACTCAAATCATTTTTTTTTATTATTATTCCTTTTGTTATACCGAATAGTGCCTCTCCTCTTACTATTTCTCCTCCTTTCTATCCTTATTCTCTTTCAGCAACAGCAGCTTACTAATACAGGACTTTCAACCTCTTTCGATTTATTATTATAAGAGCTTTGTAAAGGTTTTAGAGAGGATTTCTTGAGGTTTTGTTCGGTTAAGGTGCAACGTACCCCTATAAATCCCTACTAAAACCCCACCAATACCCGAAGAAAACAATACCAATACAGGTAAATAGTAGCTTCTGAACAACATCTAAATCAAATTAGAAAAACATAAAACGAAATAACTTACTGAAAAACAACAACTAACATCAAAAACAAAAAATGATGAGTTAAAAAAAAGAATAGCCTTTTTCTGAAATTTCATAAAAAACACCTCTAAAAAGACTTAAAAACTAAAAAACAAAGCCTCCTTTTTGTTGAAAAACACCTTTACATATAACTCTTTCTGCTTAAAAGGTGAAAACAGATAGTTGCAAACAATATCTAACTTACATAAATGAGTATATTTTTCTTCTTATACTATTTAGACATCTATTATACTTTAATCCTTACACAGGCTTTTTTATCGTTACTAAAAGAACTTCAAAAATATAAATTGAAATTTTCTACTCTTAAAACGTAAGAGCAACGGTGTTTTTTAGTATTTTTAAGGTAAATAATGTAACTCAAAATACTTAACAGAATGAAAACGAAATTAGCCCTATTCTTTGGTTCTATTTTTTTACTAATCAGTTGTAATCAAAAAGTAGAACCACCAAAAACCGTTGATGTTGCAGACTTATACAGTATGGAAATTCCAGGCAATTTGGCTGAAATGAAAGATTTGTATGACGGAGCAGATCTACAGTATGGCAATACTTTCACACAGATTTATTTGGTCGCTAAACACGATGCAAAAACAGAAGGTACTTCGTTTGATAGCTATGTAGCTCAAGCAAAAGCTACTTACGAAAACCGAACTGATTACACTGTTGAAAAAGAAGACAATATTGCAATTAATGGATTAAAAGGAAAAATCTATGAACTGTCAATGGCGCAAGAAAAAGAAATGATGTTTATGATTCAAGCCGTTGTTGAAGGCAAAAAAGCAAATTACCAAATAATCGCTTGGACAACTGCACAGAACAAAGCAACACAAACGAAAAACTTAATGGATATTATTTCTACTTTTAAAGAAAAATAAAATATTTCACAAAGCAAAAGACTGTCACTGACAGTCTTTTTTTGTATTAAAAAACTAAAAAGCAATACTTTACAAAAAACTCTTCTATTTTGCATTTTACTTTTTTATGTTAAAACACAGAAACAACTCATTTTCATCAATATGTAATCTATTTTACCTCAACATATACAAAGATTATCGACTTTAACTTCATATAAAATAAATCAAACAAACTCACTTAAAAAAGAATTCAAAAAACCATAAATTAATTTAAAAAATTGTAATTTTATATCAAATTAACATTAAATATCTATTCATATTGTAAAGTAACAAAATAGTATAGATAGAAAAAAAATTGGCTATTATGAATAAAATTAAAATTGCATTAGTAACAGGTTTAGTTGTTTGGGCTTTAGTTTCTTGTGGAAATAAAAAAGAAGGCGCTTCTGAAACAACAGGAACAACTGAAACAGAAACAACAACTGCAGCTCCAGACGAAGATACAGTAAATATCGAGATCGAGAGCAACGATCAAATGCAGTATAACATGAAAGAAATAAAAGTACCTGTAGGTAAAAAAGTGGTATTAACTTTACGTCACGTAGGTAAATTACCAAAAGAAAGTATGGGACACAATTGGGTATTATTAAAACAAGGTACTGACGTAAAAGCTTTTGATGAAGAAGCTGCAAACTTCAAGGCTAATGATTTTATACCTACTACTGCAGCGAAAGACAATATTATAGCTCACACTAAATTATTAGGTGGAGGTCAAGCTGATAGAATAGAATTTACTATTACAGAACCTGGAACATATGATTATCTATGTTCATTCCCATTACACTATCAAATGATGAATGGTAAGTTAATTGCTGAATAGTTAATAAATATTACAATAGTGATAAAAGGTTGAATTTGTGGGAATTCAACCTTTTTTTATGGATATTCTTAATCTACATTAAGTAATTCTATGTTTTTGATCTATTGCGTTGATTTTCCAATTTAAGTATCGTATGTTTGTATCAATAAAATAGCATATATATTAAAAAAATGAAAAAAATTGTATTATCATTAGCTGTAATAGCTACATTGACACTTGCATCTTGTGGAAACAAAAATGCAGATAAAGCAACTACTACAACTGAACAAGAAGTTGCTATTGAACAAGGAGACAAATACGCAGTTAACTTAACTGAAAGTAATGTAACTTGGAAAGTTGCACATAAAGGTGGGATTAATCCACGTTATGGAACTTTAACGTTAAAAGCTGGTGATATCGCTATCGATGCAAACGGATTAAACGCTGGTTCATACACTATCGACATGAACTCTATCAAAGCTGATCGTGCTTCTGTAGATAAAGATGACGAAGTAGCTAAATTAGAAGGACACTTAAAAAGTCCAGATTTCTTTGACGTAGAGAAAAACCCTACAGTAGATTTCAAAATCACTAAAGTAGAAGATTTCGACGCTGCTAAACATACAAGCAAAGTAGAAGGTGCAAACAAAGTAGTAAGTGGAAACTTAACTATCTTAGGAAAAACTGTAAATATTACTTTCCCAGCTAAAGTAACTGTTGAAAATGGAAAAGCTATTATGGATGCTTCTTTCATTGCTGACCGTGCAGAATGGGGATTAGTATTCGGTACTACTGATAAAGATTCAGGAGCTGCTCTTAACCCAGCTGAATGGGGAATTAGCAAAGATATGGAAATTGGTATCCATTTAGTTGCTGATAAAGTAGCTGAATAATTACTTATAAAATATACATCAGGAGTTACTTTTTTAAGTAACTCCTTTTTTTATGCCATTACATCAAGTGGTCTAAAAATAATGCTGTAACTTTGATATAGATTTCATGAAATAAGAATACAATGAGACATTTTGACATTATAATTATCGGAGGTGGCCCTATAGGAATAGCTTGTGCAATAGAAGCTCAAAAAAATGGACTGTCTTACTTAATCATCGAAAAAGGTTGTTTGGTAAACTCTCTGTACCACTACCCTGTCAATATGCAATTCTTCTCTTCCTCAGAATTACTTGAGTTAGATCATATTCCCTTTATCAGTAAAGAAAATAAACCTCGCCGTAGTGAAGCATTAGAATACTACCGCAGAGTGGTGACAACACATAACATCCAAATCAATCTATTTGAAATGGTAATGGATGTACAAAAAGATGAAAATGAAATCTTCCAACTAAAGACCTCTAAAGATCAATACACCGCCAACAATGTTATTGTAGCTACTGGTTTTTACGACATTCCCAATCCCTTAAATATTCCAGGAGAAAACTTAGCTAAAGTATCTCATTATTATACAGATCCTCATTATTATGCAGGTATGGATGTAGTGGTGGTAGGTGCCAGCAACTCTTCAGTAGATGCTGCCTTAGAATGTTACCGCAAAGGAGCTAAAGTAACAATGGTTATTCGAGACAGTGAAATTAGTTCACATGTAAAATATTGGGTTAAACCAGATATAGAAAACAGAATTAAGGAAGGAAGTATTACTGCTCTATTCAACAGCAATATTAAAGAAATAACTGACAAATCAGTTGTGGTACAGTCAGATAAAAAAGAAATTACAATAAAAAACGATTTTGTTCTTGCACTTACGGGATATCGTCCTAACTTTGTGTTTTTAGAACAATTAGGAATTACTTTATCGAAAGATGATGATTGTACTCCTACTTACAATACAGAAACTATGGAAACAAATGTGTCGAACTTATATTTAGCAGGTGTAGTATGCGGTGGTCTAAACACGCACACTTGGTTTATAGAAAATTCAAGAATTCACGCTGTTACTATCCTTACTCACATTGTTTCTAAATATCGATATTGTCGATTTTAGGACTTACATTCCTTACACACCCCTTTAGCTACAACGTCTATATCATCGAGCTGAAAACCATCTGGTATTTCTATTTTCGGGATAGACACCTGTGTTAAACATATTGTTTTTTTACATTGATTACACACAAAATGTAGATGAGTATCGTGATGATGTTCTTCATCACATTCCTGAGCACATAACGCATATTGCGTAACATTATTCGTCGTGATACTATGAAGTAGTCCTTTACTCTCAAAAGTCTTTACTGTACGATACAGAGTTACTCGATCTGATTGGTCAAAGCTTGCTTCTATATCAGCAAGAGATACTGCACCACGTTGTTTTTTCAAAAATTTTAATACCAATAAGCGCATCGCTGTAGGATTAATGCTTTTTGATTTTAATTCTTGCTCTAAACTAAGTGTACTCATTTTATATTCATTTGTGTACTAACAAATATAAGCAATGTTTCGCATACTGTGTTGGTTTGACCGCACAACAAAGCATTAACACATCTTTAGCTTAAAAAACATCAAAACTTTTTAATCAAAATAAACATATTTGAGCTTTGCAATAAGAAATAAAAACATATATTTATTTTTTCGCAATAAACAAATCAAAAAACAAAATACAAAGTGAATAACAAACTTATAGGCAGTACCCTTATTATAGCAGGTACGGCAATAGGCGGCGGAATGTTAGCTATGCCAATCATTTCCTCAGGCGTAGGATTTTCAGGAATAACAATCGTAATGATTTTAATTTGGTTAACCATGTGCTATACTGCACTTCTTTTGGTTGACACATATAAAGATAATAATCCAGATGATGGATTGAGTACAATGACCTATAAATACTTAGGGAAAGCAGGCTCAATTGTTACAGGTATTAGTATGCTTACATTAATGTATGCTTTGGTTAGTGCCTATATTGCTGGGGGAAGTGATATACTAAGGCTTAATTTGAGCAAATGGATAGGAAGTGAAATAAGTCCACAAATAACAGCCTTAATTTTTACATTCTTGTTTGGTGGAATTGTAGGACTGGGAGCTCGTGTAGTAGATATTGCTACAAAATGGATATTTCTTATTAAACTACTTTTCTTATTTATTGTCGTTGTAGTGATGGTTGGACATATTCGAATAGATAACTTAATGCAAATGCCAATAGAGAGTAAACTGTTCTTTTCTTCTATTCCAGTTATTTTTACCTCATTTGGGTTTCATATTGTAGTACCCAGTATGGTAAAATACCTACAAGGTGATACACAATTATTAAAGAAGGCTTTTATTTATGGTAGTTTATTACCCTTAGTTGTTTATATCATTTGGCAACTATCCATCTTAGGAAGTATTGAACCTGAGACCTTCTTTACCATTATTAAAGAAACGAAAGGTTTGGAAGCGGTTATTCTTGCAGTTAATGGAGTGTCGGAATCTAAATGGATGAACATACCATTGAATGTGTTTTTTGCTGCAGCTATTTTGACCTCTTTTTTAGGAGTTGCCTTAGCGCTATTTGACTACGTAAAAGACTTAAGCAAGAAAAAATCATTTGGAAAAAACACAGTTATTATTTACTTAATCACTTTTGTTCCTCCTTTGTTATTTGCACTCTACTATCCAAAAGGATTTATTATAGCATTAGGATATGCTGCTATTTCAGTAGTAATTACCTCTCTTTTTATTCCAGTACTAATGTATATTAAAGTGAAGGAAGAAAGAAAAGAAACAATTTCTTTTATCCAAAAAATAATCTTTAGCCTGATTTTTGCTTTTGGAACAGGAATACTAATTATACAGTTATTAATGACGGCGGGGGTACTCCCAATTTTAGACTAAAAAACAAAATACTAATTCAACGAATTACATCAATTAAATAATTAAAAAATGCAAAAAATTATCGGAAGTATCCTAATTGTCGCAGGAACGACAATTGGAGCAGGAATGTTAGCAATGCCCATTATCTCAGCAAGTGTAGGCTTTACCTTTATGGCCTTAATCTTATTCTGTATCTGGTTTGCTATGTATTATACTGCTATACTTTTGGTAGATGTCTATAAATACAATCCTCCTACTGATGGATTAAATACACTTACTGTAAAATACTTAGGAAGCTCTGGTGCTTTGGTTACTGCTATTAGTATGTTGGTATTAATGTACGCTTTGGTAAGTGCTTATATTACGGGTGGTGGAGAAATATTAAAATCTAACTTAGAGAACTGGTTAAATACAACAATATCTACACAGACTTCAGCTATTCTATTTTCTGTTTTGTTTGGAGGGATTATTGCATTTGGAACTCGTTTAGTTGATATAAGCACTAAAATTGTCTTTAGTATTAAATTGCTTTTCTTATGTATTGTTATAGGTCTATTATTACCTAAAATTGAAGCAGTTCACTTACAACATATGCCATCGTCAAGTATTCCCGTATTAGCTACAATACCTGTTATATTTACGGGATTTGGGTTTTATGTTGTTATTCCAAGTTTGGTTAAATACCTTGATGGAAATTTAAAACAATTAAAAGGAGTCTTTTTTATTGGAAGTATTATCCCTTTGATTTTATACCTTGTTTGGGAATTAACTTTCTTAGGCAACTTAGACAGTACAACTTTTGTTTCTATTCTAAATGAAAATTCCAAATTAGAAGGATTGCTACAAGCTGTTCGCACAGTACATGATTCAGAATTAATACGCATTTCTTTTACAATATTTGCGGCAGCTGCCTTATTAACATCATTTTGGGGTGTTGCTATGGCATTGAAAGATTATATTCAAGACTTAGGAAAAAACAAACCACTGATTCGAAACAATATGTCTGCAATGGTATTGACTTTTGTTCCTCCATTAATATTTGCAATTTTCTATCCTGATGGATTTGTTATTGCTTTAGGATATGCATCAATACCTTTAGTTGTATTAGCCTTGATTATGCCTATGTTGATGTTAACTCGTGCTCAAAAACAAGCAGGAGTACAACAAACTATAGGACAGAAAATATCATTTATCTTCTTATGGGTATTATCTGTGCTAATATTTGTTTTACAAGGTCTTATGGTTACCAAAGTAATTCCAGCATACTAAATAACAGATAATCAGCTATCTTATTTGAGCCGACTTAATCTACATTAAGAAATTAATAGATTAAGTCGGCTTTTTTATTTTAAAACATTACTTGTCAATACATTTGCTCTATAAATAACAATATACATATGAAAAATATAGTTTTGATTGGAGCAACTGGTTATGTAGGTTCAGCTATATTAAATGAATTAATTCATCGCCAATTAAACGTTACTATAGTAGCGCGCAATATATCGACAATAGCTACTAATCCATTGGTTACAAAAGTAGCTCTTGACATTACAAATCACGCAGAATTAGCAAAAGTAATAACAGGTGCAGACGTAGTAATTAGTGCATTTAATGCAGGATGGACAAATCCTAACTTATACAATGATTTTACAACTGGGGCACAAGCAATACATCAAGCAGTAAAAGAAGCAAAAGTACCTCGTTTAATCGTGATTGGTGGAGCAGGTACATTATATGTTACTCCAAACTTACAATTAGTAGATACTCCTGAGTTTCCAGAATTTATAAAACCAGGTGCTACTGCTGTAAGAGATTATTTTGAACATACACTAAGTAAAGAAGAAAGCTTTGCATGGACTTATTTTAGTCCAGCTATAGAAATGAATCCAAATAATCCAGGAGAGCGTACAGGTCATTACAGAATAGGTTTATCAAGCCCTGTATTTGACTGTGACAATAGAAGTAGAATATCTGTAGAAGATGTTGCTGTAGCTATTGCTGACGAAATAGAAAATGAACAATTCTTAAACAGACAATTTACAATAGGATATTAAACTATTCATTTGTAAAACGAATACGAAGGACAAAGAAACGATAAGTAGCCAAAATATCGTAGGAAACAACAAACAAAACAACAACAAACAAAGCAATTCTTCCCTTACGTAATCGAGATTAAGTATAGTAAACATAAAGAAATAATGCCATACCTAACTTAGCATGATATAATTTTCTATATACAAATAAACGGTATAATTTCTTTTTCCCTGTTTATTCTGTCAAACTTAGTCTAAACAAAAAGGCTGTATCACAACAAATGATACAGCCTTTTTAGTATTATTTAGATAATATATATCTCACTACTTGCTCCGCAGAGTTTAATCCAAACAATGCTGGCATCCAACTATTCGTTCCAAAGAACGACTTCTTAAAGTTAGTTCCATCAGTCATCTTTAAGCTACTCTCGTCAGGTTTCTCTGTTGAGAATACTGCCTTAACTCCAGAAGAAATACCTTCTTTCTTTAGGCGCTTTCTGATTTGTTTAGCTAATGGACATACATCCGTTTTACTGATATCCTTAATAACTATCTTATTAGCCATCATCTTACCTCCTGCACCCATCGCACTGATTACTTTCACTCTTTTGCGCTTAGCTGCTAAGATTAGATTAATCTTAGGTGTGATACTATCGATACAGTCTAATACATAATCAAAGTCCTCTGTCACTATCTCATGTGCACGCTCTGGAGAGATAAACTCCTCTATACGTATTAAGTTAAGCTCTGGGTTAATGTCCATCAGTCTATCTCCTACTACCTTCACCTTTGGCATTCCAATAGTAGAGTGTAACGCTGGCAACTGTCTATTGATATTCGTTATGTCCACCGTATCTCCATCCACGATAGTCATATTTCCTACTCCTGCTCTTGCTAAAAACTCAGCTGCAAAAGATCCTACTCCACCTAATCCTACTACTAATACCTTTGCATCTTTTAATTTTTGCAATCCTTCTTCTTTAAAAAGTAATTCTGCTCTTTCTTGCCAAATTGCCATTTATTCTATTTTTTGTCAGTCAAAAAACTGATGTTATTTATTAAATACTTTTTTATAATTCTGTTCTATTGTCACTTCTATTTGACTATCTAAAGCACTTGCTATAGCATATACTTCCTCTATAGACACTTCTTTACTATCATCTGTCTCTAAAAATACTTGTTCTTTAGGAACTTGTCTAAATGTAGCTTGCAAATCTTCATTATAAATAAGGTGTCTCCCAAAAGACAAATAAAAACCATTCTTCCAAAGACTCTCTGCTACTTGCTCCTTCTTATTAAAGCCATGTATAATCAGAGGAACTGTGATATCCAATTCTCTCTTTATTGCTATAACTTCTTGATATGCTGAAACGACGTGCAAAATTACTGCTTTTTTATACTTTTCTGCAAGTAGTAACTGCTTCTTAAATACTTCTACTTGAAGATTTAACGAAATATTGGTTTTCTTATCCAAACCACACTCTCCTAAAGCGATACAATTAGCCTGCTGTAATTGTTGCTCTAATAGCACTAACTCCTCTTCTATTGTATCTTCATTAATGTACCATGGATGTATCCCTACTGAATAAGTAGGCAAACTATTGTCTAAAGTAGCAGGGTACTGATTAACGATCTCTATTCCTTCTGACAGATCTTTAGGATGATGTGTGTGTACATTGATTTTCATAAATACGAAGATAAAAAAATGCCTCCAATTAGCAGATGCTAATTAGAGGCATTATATTACAAGAGATTACTTGACTATTTTAATCCAGCTAAGCTGTGTTCTATAGTCGCTATTTTAGCTAAAGCATCTGCTTCTTTCTTTCTTTCGTTCTCAATAACCTGAGCAGGAGCACCACCTACGAATTTCTCGTTAGATAGTTTCCCTTGTACAGATTTCAAGAATCCTTTTAAGTATTTCAACTCTTCTTCTAACTTAGCGATTTCCTCTTCTAAGTTTACACTTCCTGTAACAGGAATGAAGTACTCATTAGATTTCACACGGTAAGATAGCGCACCACTTACTTGCTCAGTTACATACTCTATAGATACGATATTACCTAACTTAGAGATGATACTGTCAAAGTAAGAAGAAGTTTTCTCATTGTTGATTACTTTTAAATCAATCGTTTCTTTAAACGAAATGTTTTTGTCTTTTCTGATTGTACGGATACCAGCGATAACCTCAGTTGCGAACTCAAACTCTTTAATTAAGTTCTCATCGAATGGCTTCATCTCTGGCCAAGAAGATACTACTAATGCATCTGCTGCTGTACGCTCATTAATATGTTGCCAAATCTCTTCTGATAAGAATGGCATAAATGGATGTAACAACTTCAGGTTAGCTTCTAATAATTCAATCGTTTTATCAAAAGTAACTTTATCAATTGGTTGTTGGTATCCTGGTTTAATCATTTCTAAGAACCAAGAGCAGAAGTCATCCCATACTAATTTATAGATAGTCATTAACGCATCCGAGATTCTGTATTTAGAGAAGTGATCTTCTATCTCTACTAATGCACTTTGCATCTTAGCTTCATACCATGCTAATGATACTTTAGCAGACTCAGGTTGTGCTAATATTTCTGATACTTCCCATCCTTTGATTAGACGGAATGCGTTCCACACTTTATTAGTGAATGCTTTACCTTGAGCACATAACTCTTCATCAAACATAATATCATTACCAGCAGACGCAGATAATAACAATCCTACACGTACACCATCAGCACCGAACTTGTCGATTAATCCTAATGCATCAGGAGAGTTTCCTAATGATTTAGACATCTTACGACGTTGTTTATCTCTTACAATACCTGTGAAGTAAACATTCGTAAACGGTTTCTTACCTGTATATTCATATCCAGCCATGATCATACGCGCTACCCAGAAGAAGATAATATCTGGACCAGTCACTAAGTCATTCGTTGGATAGTAGTAGTTATACTCTTTATTATCTGGTTGAGATATTCCATTGAATACAGACATCGGCCATAACCAAGAAGAGAACCATGTATCTAAAGCATCTTCATCTTGTTTAAGATCAGCTATAGTTAAAGCAGCATTACCAGACTTAACCTTTGCTAACTCGATAGCTGCCTCAATAGTTTCAGCTACTACGAAATCCTCTTTACCAGCACCGTAATAGAATGCAGGTATCTGTTGCCCCCACCATAACTGACGAGAGATATTCCAATCGCGAATATTCTCTAACCAACTTTTGTAGGTATTATTATATCTACTTGGATATAACTTCACCTCTTCAGTCTCCATTACAGCCTTTAAAGCAGGTTTAGCTAACGCTTCCATCTTAAGGAACCATTGATCAGAAAGTCTTGGTTCTATAACTGCTTTAGTACGTTCAGAAGTACCTACATTATTCACATAGTTCTCTACTTTATCTAAAACTCCTATAGATTGTAGTTCAGTCTCTATCTCTTTACGAACTACGAAACGGTCTTTACCAGCATAGTGTAATCCTAATTCATTAAGTGTAGCATCAGCATTAAAGATATCTATAATCTCTAAGTTATGTCTCTCACCTAAATCCTTATCATTCACATCATGAGCAGGCGTCACTTTAAGACATCCTGTTCCGAACTCCATATCTACATACTCATCAAAGATGATAGGCACTACACGATTACAGATCGGTACGATAGCATTCTTTCCTTTTAAGTGTGTATAACGCTCATCATTAGGGTTAATACAGATAGCCGAGTCTCCTAAGATAGTCTCCGGACGTGTAGTCGCGATAACTAAGTAGTCATTAGAACCTTCTATTTGATACTTTAAGTGGTACAGTTTCCCTTGGCGCTCTTCATAGATTACTTCCTCATCAGATAGAGTAGTCTTCGCTTCAGGATCCCAGTTTACCATACGGTATCCTCTGTAGATTAATCCTTTGTTATATAGGTCAACAAATACTTTTATCACCTGTTCTGACATCTCTGGATCCATAGTGAACTTCGTACGGTCCCAATCACAAGAACAACCTAACTTTTTAAGTTGCTCTAAGATTACTCCACCATACTCTTCTTTCCATTCCCAAGCATGAGCCATGAACTCTTCGCGTGTTAAATCGTTTTTATTGATACCCTGCTCTCTCAATTTTGCGACGACTTTAGCTTCAGTAGCGATAGAGGCGTGATCCGTTCCAGGTACCCAACATGCGTTAAGCCCTTTTAAACGAGCACGACGTATTAATACATCTTGAATCGTATTGTTCAACATATGTCCCATGTGTAATACTCCCGTAACGTTCGGTGGAGGAATTACAATCGTGTAAGGCTCTCTGTGGTCAGGTGTAGAATGAAAGAAGTTGTTCTCCATCCAGTACTGATACCATTTTTGCTCTACTTGCTTTGCGTCAAATTGTGCAGGAATTGTCATTTACTTCAATGTTTAATTAATTATTTTCAAATACTCTAAAAGTCTTATTTTGTTAATACTGCTATAAAACAAATCAAGCGATTACTTTTTTTGTATCTTTACAAGAGACAAAAATAACGATTACTCTCCAAATAATAAAACAATCGAACATTCGATTACTGTAAAATTTATTTGTGAGTTTTCCAAAAGTTTTTAATTTTACGCATCAACAAAAAGATTTTACAATGAAAAAATTTTTAGCTCTAATGGCATTGTTATTAACAAGTGCTATTTCTTTTGCTCAAAAAGGACCAAAAATTGAGTTTAAAGCTGCGGATAACACAATCGACTACGGAACTGTAGTGCAGGGTAAAGATGACGGTCTTAGAACTTTCATTTTTACTAACACAGGAAATGAGCCATTAGTTATCACTAACGTTCGTTCAACTTGCGGATGTACTGTACCTTCTAAACCAGAAGAACCAATTATGCCAGGTAAAACAGGTAAAATTGATGTAAAGTACAATATGAGTGTTGGACGTATCAGTAGAACAATTACTGTAGAATCAAATGCAGTAAACTACGAAAACGGAACTGTGCCTTTAAGAATTAAAGGAGAAGTTGTCGCAAACTAATCAGTAAAGAATAAAAAAACTCAAAAGGGATTGCTATTGCAATCCCTTTTTTATTAATACCTACTTCTTTAACTACAATTAGATTTCTTACAGCTATAATTTACCATTGTTATAAGGTTCTTTTCTTCTTCTCTATTGACTATAACAGTCTTAAAAGATGACCCAAAGATAACAAACAAGTTATTTCCCATTTTTACTCTCACAAAAAGTAAAACTGAATCCATTAAACAAGTAAAACGTATAGTCCTTAGGGGAATAATCTTGATTTTAATTGTGAAAATCCCTTGACATGATAGTAGAACATGAATAAAACTACTAAGTATTCATCAATACATCTTCTTAATCGTTTACTCATAAAAAATGGATCATCTTAACTAAGAAAAGATGATCCATTTTATTATTTATTCTAAATTCTATGATTTTACAGGTAAACAAATGTTTACTCTTTTTTCACTCGAACAATATTAATTAGTTGAAACTCTAATGCAACAGCAAAATAAGTTAATAATACTAATGGTAAACTAACGAATAGCTTTTGCGACACTATATTTACCACTGTAAATGCCAATACACTAACTATTACAGCTAAATTGTATTTTCCTCTCCAAGTATATTCCTTTTTCACAAACGGTAATAGTAAAAACAATGGACTACAAAGCAATATACTATTGTTCCACAGCAACTCACTATGCAATGAATAAAACGCTACTCCAAAAAAGAATAAACCTAATAGCCCTAATAAAAATAAAAAGGTTTTTCTTACAAATGAATTTACAACTGCAACTGCAAAAAACAAAGCTATTACACTTGCAAACCACATAGTATCCCACCATATCCCTTGTTTATTATTTTGAGGTACAAAAACATCTATAGTCTCTGATACTAAGGGTTGGTTATTTATTTTTGTTTCTGCTAATCCAAGCATAAACTTATCAGGTAAAAACAATAGATTAGATTCCTTATTTACTTTTGAACCAAAGATCAAGTTAATTCCTAACATCTCGAAATACCTACTTTTTAAATAAGAATTCAAAATAGTTCTATAAGTTGTGGTATTCCCCTCTACATCAACCTTTACAGGAGTAGGTATTACTTTATTTAAAATATCTACTACTTTTGTTGTACAGTTCTGATCTATAAACTTATACACATAATACTTATTTTCTTCTAATAAAGAAGTAGACAACTCATCAAACACCTTTTGTTTTTGTTGTTGTGTTAAATTTAATACTTGTTCATAGACAGCCCTATCATCATACATATAGTTCATCACAAAATCGCGATAACTATCATAAGTTGCAAAATATAGCAAATCTCCTTTGACAAATTTGCCATAAAAATTAGGTGCTCTAAAATCAAACATACCATAATTGTACACTCGATCTATTCTTTCTATCGGATCATAAATTCGAATAGCTGTATGTCCAAACAAAGAGTACAATTGATCTCCTGTACCACAAGTAATAACACTAACGATAGCCTGATCAGAAAGTGTACGCTCATTCATTTGTCCGTAACTCAAAATTGTTGTTAAGCAAAACAACAACAAAGCATAAATTTTTCTCATACTCTTTATTTACTGAATATTCCTAAGTCAATTTTTAATGCAAAAATATTAGAATACAAAGCAGTGCTCTGATTCCCTATATCTGTCAAAGTATAATCAATTTGTATTCCTTTATATTGAAATCCTACACCAATATTAGGTTGAAACTCGACCTTTTCATTCCCGTCTATCTGCATCTTTTTTTGAAAGTTTCCAACACCACCTCTTACATAAACCAAATCTGTATACGCTAATTCAACACCTGCCACAGGATACAAGCTAAATCCTTTGGTAGCAATTAATGCTTTTGTTTCTGCAAACTCTACCTGAACTCCCATTGTGGTTAACATCGAAAAGTCATTACTTATACCTATCTTTTTAGCTGCTCCAACATGTAATTTAGGTAATGTGATTTCTGTTGTTTCAGGCAACTCCTGATTTGCATCAGGTAGTGCATTACTAATTTTGTCAAACTCCTTTTTATTGATATTCCACATATTATATGTTGTGGTAATATCTTTAGCCATTGCTCCAAATTGCCAACCAGAAGAAGTCTGATATTGAACACCTAAATCGAAACCAAAACCCCAAGAATTAGCAAATTTTCCAATAACGCGGCGTATTACTTTTGCATTTACACCATAAGTTAAGCCTTCTACAGGAGTTGCTCTTGCATATGAAAGAATGAAAGCATAATCTGCTGCAGAAAACAGACTTATTCTATTATAATCGATATTCCCATTAGCATCTATTAACTCCGTTGTATTCATAATATCGTCTACTCCAAAACGAATAATAGACAATCCGATAGCACTTTTTTCATCTATTGGCATAGAAAAAGCCCCATAATCATACTTTGCTATATTGGCAAAATAGTTTGCATGCATCAATGCTATTTGTTGTTTATTACTGCGCATTAATCCTGCAGGATTCCAATACCCAGCACTTACATCATCAACATTAGCCACTACACTACCTCCCATACTCATAGCTGCAGCATCTACTCCAATGTTTAAAAATTCATTGGAATACTTACGCACTTTCTGACTATAGGCCGATGTGGTTAAAAGAGCAAAAATGACAAGGTGTAAAAACTTTCTCAAAGTACTTCTGTTTACTACAAAGATTAAATAAAAATATTAAAAACTAAACCTTAACGGATATTTATTTATTTGTTAGTTTTATAATACATTTGCACTATAACATCACCAGTAAAAACAACAAACTAAATTGGTGTATTTAAAAATGAACTATGAAAAAACATATTCCAAACGCAATCACTTTGCTTAATTTATTATCTGGATGTATAGCTTTAATCTATGCTTTTGATGATAATATTGAGATGACTTTCTTTTGGGTTTGCATGGGTATATTTCTTGATTATTGGGATGGTTTCCTTGCACGTATCCTAAACGTGAAAAGCGAATTAGGACTACAATTAGATTCTTTAGCTGATATGGTTACAAGTGGTGTTGTACCAGGGTTAGTTATTTACAAACAATTAGCAAACATTCAAGAAAACCAAGAGATATACAACTTAACTCCCGAAACATACTATATGGGAGTAGTTCCATACTTAGGTTTTATCATCACTTTAGGAGCGGCTTATCGATTAGCTAAGTTCAATATAGACACAAGACAAACAGAATCTTTTATTGGACTTCCAACTCCAGGAAATGCGCTATTTATTATCAGTTTACCTTTAATTGTAAGTACTACAAACTCAGAAGCAATTATAGCTTTACTAAGTAATCCTTATTTATTAGTAGGTGTAGCATTATTAAGTGCATTTTTAATGAATGCCGAATTACCACTATTTTCTCTAAAGATTAAACCAAGTAATTTAGGAGCTTATAAATTACAAATAGGATTTATGTTATTATCTGTTATACTTATTATTATTTTACAATACTTAGCTATTCCAGTCATTATCCTATCTTATATTCTACTATCTGTTATCAAGAATATGACTACAAAAACAGCTTAATTAAATAACTTCGTTTACGACATACAAAAGAGTCCAATTGTTTTCTTCAATTGGACTCTTTTATTTCTTACCATTTTCTAATATTCGCATGAGAATACAGCCACAAAAAAGAAGGTCAAAAGAAAAAGAAAACAATAATTATCTTAAAGCATAAGGTAAGTACTTAAAAAAAATGTAATTTTGCAGTCCAATTTTTTTAAATCAATGAGAACCAAAACTTTAAAAAAGAATAAAATCAACGTAATTACTTTAGGTTGTTCAAAAAACGTTTACGACAGTGAAGTGTTAATGGGACAATTGAAAGCAAGTGGAAAAGATGTGACTCACGAAGCAGAAACTGATGAAGCAAATATTGTAGTCATCAACACTTGTGGTTTTATTAATAACGCGAAAGCG
This sequence comes from Flavobacteriaceae bacterium, assembly GCA_031277535.1. GTDB lineage: Bacteria > Bacteroidota > Bacteroidia > Flavobacteriales > Flavobacteriaceae > Flavobacterium. The sequence continues at coordinate 266,455 of JAITMD010000021.1, read as the reverse complement.
GAATCGGTAAACACAATCTTAGAATACGTAGAGAAAAAAGAGGAAGGTATTGTTGACAAAGTCTTCGTTACTGGATGTTTATCAGAGCGATACAGACCTGATTTAGAAGCTGAAATCCCTAATGTAGATCAGTATTTTGGTACTACAGATTTACCTTTATTACTTAAAGCATTAGGAGCTGACTATAAACATGAATTATTAGGAGAACGTTTAACAACAACTCCTAAAAACTATGCTTACCTTAAAATTGCTGAAGGATGTGACCGTCCATGTAGTTTCTGTGCTATTCCATTAATGCGTGGAGCACACGTATCTCAACCTATTGAGAAATTAGTAAAAGAAGCGGAAGGGTTAGCTAAAAACGGAGTGAAAGAATTGATTTTAATTGCTCAAGATTTAACGTACTACGGATTAGACTTATATAAAAAGAGAAACTTAGCCGAGTTATTAGAAAACTTAGCTAAAGTAGAAGGTATTGAATGGATCCGTCTTCACTATGCATTTCCAACAGGATTCCCTATGGATGTATTAGAGTTAATGAAGAGAGAACCTAAAATATGTAATTATTTAGACATTCCTTTACAACACATCTCTGACAATATCTTAAAGTCAATGCGTCGTGGTACTACACAAGCTAAAACGACTAAGTTATTAAAAGACTTTAGAGAAGCTGTTCCTGGTATGGCTATCCGTACAACTCTAATCGTTGGATACCCTGGAGAAACAGAAGAGGACTTCCAAATCTTAAAAGATTGGGTACAAGAAATGAAGTTTGAACGTTTAGGTTGTTTTGCTTACTCTCATGAGGAAAACACACATGCTTACACATTAGAAGACAATGTTCCTGAAGAAGTAAAACAAGCACGTGCTAATGAAATTATGGAAATTCAAGCACAAATCTCTCTTGACTGTAACCAAGAAAAGATAGGTAAAACATTCCGTTGTATCATTGATAGAAAAGAAGGAACCTACTTTATTGGACGTACAGAGTTTGATAGTCCGGATGTTGATAATGAAGTATTGATTGATGCAACACAACACTACCTTAAAATAGGTGAGTTTGCAACTATTCATATAGATGATGCATCAGAATTTGACTTATACGGAACTCCTGTAAAATAATATACTTAAGCTGTTCAGAAATGAGCAGCTTTTTTTATCTTTCAACTATTAACCAATAGTCTTTTTTATTATTTCACAGTACTTGATACAACCTCATCAAATAAGGTTTTATTTACATAACAATAATCTTAAGATAAAGTTGAAACAATATTAATCCTTCATCTTTGCGAAAATCTTAAACAAACAATACAATGAAATTCCAAAAAAGACTTTTAATCTTATGTTTAGCTATGAGCTCACTAACATTTGCACAAGATAATAAAGTATTACGCATAGGGCATCGTGGAGCAATGGGCCACGTATCTGAAAATACAGTAGAGTCTATCAAAAAAGCTGTAGAATTGCAATGTGATGTAATTGAAATAGATGTATTTGTTGTAAAAGATGGAGCCTTAATGGTTTTCCACGACGATCAATTAGAACGCAAAACAAATGGCACCGGAAATATTGAAAGTTATACAAAGGCGGAATTAAAAAAACTCCTAATAGACGAGAAATACCAAATCCCTACATTAGAAGAAATAATTGAAGCTATTGACAAAAAAGCTGTTTTAAACATTGAATTAAAAGGTTCTAATACAGCCGAGCCAACTGCAAAAGTTATTGAAGCATTCAAAAAGAAAGGCTGGACAAATGCTAACTTCATTATCTCAAGCTTTAAATGGGATGAATTAGAATTAATGCGCAAAGCAAACAACTCTATTGACATTGCAGTACTTACTGAAAAAGAACCTGCTGATGCTATTGAATTTGCACACAAAGTAAAAGCTGTAGCAATCAACCCTTACTTCAAAAAACTAAATGAACAGAATGTAAGTAAAATCAAACAAGCTGACTTAAAAATATACCCTTGGACTGTGAATGATCCGAAAGATATTCAACATATTAAAGATCTAAAAGTTGATGGTATCATAACAAACTTTCCAGAAAGAATCTAATTTATTTCAATCACATCATAAAAACAACGAGGCATATTCTAATTGAATATGCCTCGTTGTTTTATACTGAATAGCAATAAACAGAGTTAAATCGCTTCAAAGAAGCCTGTAAAATGTTGCAAGAACAATACCCATAAAATAATAATGATTGTTCCTATCACAGCACCAAAGATTCCTCCAAGAGCAAAGTCTTTTTGTTTCAGCATTCCCGTTCCAAATACTATTGCATTGGGAGGAGTTGATACAGGTAAGAATAAACCACATGATGAACACAATCCTATAACCAGTCCAATTGGCAACAATTGATTTGCGGGTAATACAATGGCAGCAATATTAATTAATATGGTAGCTGTAGCTGTACTACTCATTATATTTGAAAACAATACAGTAACCACTGCAAACACAATCATCATCACAATCATATTGAATTCCATACCTGCCAAAAACTGAGAATAGTAAGGTGCTAATAATTCTTTTATGGCAATCCCCAGTGATAAACCTCCTGCAACCAGCATTAATGTATCCCAAGGCAGTTTACGCACATCTTCTGCTGTAATAATTCCCAACATAGGCAAAAACATAATTGGAATCATTGCTGCCCCTGCTGTAGGTATGTGATATTTGTTTCCCAACATCCACATTCCTACCGTAATAACTAAAATAATAATAACCGCTAAACGTTGCAGTCTCATACTATTAGTCATATCTAATGCTTTATTTACAAAAGAAACATCCAACCCTTTTACTTTTGAAGTATACTTTCTAACTACAGCATACCAAAAACTTGCTAAAAGCACTACAGCTGGTACAAAACCTAATAATAACCATTGGGTAAAAGTCACATCAAACCCTTTTGATTTTAAAACGTTTACTACAATTAAATTAGGAGGACTCGACACCATACTCATCATACCTGCAAATGTTGCTGCTGCAGGAATACTAATTAAAATAGCCTTAGACATTAAAGAATCTTTTCCCTCTCTATCAATTAATGGCATTACAGATGCTAAAACCATAGCTGCAGTTGCCGTATTAGATATAATCAAGGATAGAATAGATGTAACTATAATAATTCCTAAAACAAGCTTATTAGGATTAGACCCGAATATTGCTATTGTTTTTTTAAACAACGACAAGTCTAAATTAGTTTTACGCATCCCTTCACTCAAAAAGAATCCTCCTAAAAATATCCATATCACACTATCGGACCAAGTGGCAGATATCTCTTGAGGAGAAATTGTTGCGCCTTCCATATTTCCCATGGTGTAAACCAAGAAACCAATAATCATAATTCCTACAGCAAAAGGCGGAATAGCTTCAGTTGCCCACAAGAGAATTGAGAATATTAAAATAAACATAGTATAGCGCTGTGCCTCTGAAAATACTTCAGGTGATAAAAAATACGTTCCTGCCAAAGCAGCAACTAATGAAAAGAAGAAAATACCAATACGTGTTTTGATATTCCACACATTCCAAGAGGCTTCTATCAACAATTCACTATAAAAGCGGATACCTGTTCTGATTTTTCTAATCTTGTCAAAGTAATCAAATTCCATAATCAAACATTTAACTGTTAAAATTACAACTTTTAAGTGCAATAAGCCACCTTCACAACTGATATAATCGCAAAAAGATAGCCTCTAAAGACTATCTTTTCTTTGTTACCTAACATTATCTTGCAAAACGATCCCTTGGATGGAAGTCTGCGTGGTTTTAAGCCATTACTTGTGCACTATACAATATTGCACAAACCAAATCAACTAATTGTATTTTTTTCATTCTACTACTCTTAGTTGATTAATAGAACAAAACTACCTCCTCTGTATTATCTATTATCCTGTGCTTGTGAACAAGTAAAGAAATAATAACGTTTTACCCCAGGTAGTATCTGATTCTTTACCTAAGCATTAACTAAATGTAACCCAATGCTTATAAGCGGTCTTTTTCTTCCATATTCAACTCTTTACTGCTGTATTTTACTTTTTGATTTCCTAAATTATATTTTAGAGAAATAGCAAATCCTTGTGTATCATCATAATCTTTAAAATAATTATTCTGATTAGCGTATTTTGTACTAATAATCTGTCTATCACTTCCAAAAATATTATAGACATACAAATTAGCAGATAGCCTATTCTTTATAAAATCTCTACTCATGATAAAATCAGTTCGTTGGTATCCTCCAATTTTAAATGTCCCTTGTACAGTAGGAGTATAAAAATTATACGTAATCATTGCTTTCCAATTAGTTGTTTTGTCAATATCCACAGCTGTATTTAAACGACCTCCAAAAACCAAAGCATCATTTTTATACAATTTCTTGTCTATACCATAATAATAATCTTCTTGTTGTTGCAAATACAGAAAAGTATTCACAAACCATATAGGTAAAATCTGATACGAATAGTTAGCTATCATTCCTATCAATTGTCTTTTATCAATATTGGTATAGTGATAGATCAACATATTTGTAGAATCTTCTTGGTATGATATTTCCATTGAAGGATTTAATTCTCTATTATAGAAAAATTCAATATTGAGTTCATTAAAATTATAATTCAAACTGAAGTTATGACTAATTGCTGGTTTTAAATCAGGATCCCCTTGAAAGTAAGAAAACAAGTTGTAATAACTCTTCGCTGGATTCATCCATGAATACGATGGACGGTTAATACGTTTACCATAAGAAAAGCTCAATTGTTGTTGTTCTGTTACATCATACTTAACATATGCTGTTGGAAACAATTTAAAATATGACTGTTGTTTGTTTCCTATTCCACTACTTTGTGTTTGAATCTCTGTGTACTCACCTCTCAATCCTCCTTTTACTTGCCATTTTTTCCATTGTTTGGTATACGAAATATATCCCGCCCAATTAATTTCCTGATAATCAAAAAGATTACTCTTTTCCTTCTTGTACACCAAATCACCTTGCTCTTTCTCCATAAAGTTCAATGCATACAAAGCCTTCACAATACTATACTTCCCTCCTAACTCCCATTTACTTGTTTCTTTATCTATTGTATAATCTATTCCTGAAACACCTAAACGAGTACGTTGATTGTCTTGTGTGGCAAAAAAACGTTCTTCTGGTTTTTGTTCCTTAAAATTAAGGGTGGTCAAAACCTCTTGATTATCAGATTGATTATCATACGTAAAATAAGAAGACCACAACAACGATTTATCTGTACTAAATTTTTTATCCAACAAGAAGTACCCTGTATAAGTATCCATATTAGCACGCTTCTTATTAAAAGTAGTATAATAAGATTCTACCACATCTTCTTTATTATAGATTAAAGTCGGTATCACATAATCTCCTTTTGTTTTTGTATTGATGTATCCATTAGTTCCAATAGTCAAGGTTAACGTACTATCAAGTTTCACATCCATTTCTGCTTGAAAATTATGTCTACCTGCAAATCTATTTTTGCGTATCATATCACTACTCCAACGCTCGCCATTTTGATAAATCACATTGTCCTCATTATACCTCACTGTTTCTCCTTGTGCAAAAGAATAATTTCCAGATAGATTAATTTTTTCACCTGAATAAGTATGCTGTGTACTCAGTGTATTATAAGCATAAGTTGTTTGTTTAAAACGATCCGAAATACTTCCTTTATACCCAAGACTTACATTTTTCTTTAATTTAATATTCAAGACAGCATTTCCTTGAGCTTCATATTTAGCTGGTGGGTTAGTAATTACCTCTACTGCTTCTACTTGTGTTCCATCTGTTCCTTCTAACATTTCCTTCAATTGATCACCAGTCAGCATTACCTTCTTATCGTTTATAGTCACCAAAATACTCTGACTCCCTCTGATACTAAGATTATCCCCTATAGAGGTAACTCCTGGTGTCTGCTTCACAATGTCCCATGCATTAGTAGTAGCCAGTGGAGTATCCTGTACATTAAATACTAATCGATCTATTTCCCTTTTAATAGTAGGGCGTTTAGCCTTTACTACTACTTCATCCAACACAGCAACATCTTCTTGTAATGTTATAAGAGGTGTCACCTCTTTTTCTACATTTACCTCTATAGATTGAAAGCCTACATAAGAAAACTCCAATTGTGTAATTCCTTTATTGTTTCCTATTTCATAATTTCCCTTGTCGTCTGTGTAAAAAGATTGCACAGCCTTGCCTTCTTTGTCCTTAGCAACCACTGTTACAAAAGACAAAGGCTCATTTTTACTATCTACTACTTTCCCTACAATTGAAGTATCCCTTGTTTGCGCCTGCAACAATACACTCAACAATAAAGTACACCACAAAATAACTATACGTACCATAATTTAATTAATTTTAAAGCAAAGGTGTGCGAATCTGCTTTTTAATGCGGTTAATGAACGGTTAACGAACGGTTAACGGAATTTATCCTCCTTTTAGCGTGGCACTTTTACGTTATATTTGTATCTATGAAAAAACTAAAGTCTAAAGATTATTTTATCATTTTCTGCTCGTTCTTTCTATTATTAATGGGAATGATGAGCTTTTATATCTATAATGTTTATCAGCTAAAATGCAAAGAAATTGTATCAACTGTCAATCAGAAAATAGACACATTAGAAGAATCACGTGTATTAGATAAATTTACCATTAAAAAAGAAAATGAACAATACAAGATGTTACTTCAAGTAATACACGGTACAACAACTTTAGACGAATTTAAAGAAAAGAACAAACTTATTTCAGAGTCACGAGAAACTTATTTCACCTCTTTAATTGATAGCTTGTTTGCCAATGAAAAATACGAAGTAGCTATTCGTTATGATTTGACGCAAATTGTATTGTATGATCCCAAAAGAGAATTGCTAAACCAACCCATTACACTTCTTCAAACCACAAGAAAAGTAGATAAAACATATAAAACAAACACCTCTAATTGGGAAGTACAAGAGAGTAGTAAAAACAGTGATGATGAGCAAGAGAAAAATAGCATAGAGAACTATAAACACCACTTTTCTTTATATCAGCAACAATACATTGACATTAAAAACATCAGCAGTATTGCTTTACTTTCACTAATGCCATTACTTGTGTTGACTATCATTATTGCTATATCGCTACTTTGTATTTACTATATCACTTATAGAACAATCAAACAGAAAGAAAGAGAGGTTGATAATCTATACAATATGGTAGATAATGTATCTCACGAATTCAAATTACCTATTGCTACACTAAAATATGGGTGCAACAATTTATTACAAGAATACACCTCACCAACCATACAATTGTTATTACGTCAAGTTGATCGACTGGATCGGCTGCAAAACACCCTTATTCCATTTATTGCAAATGACAACACCCCTTTTACACAAGCCAACTTATCAGTACTGATAGAAGATTTGCAACCTCTATATCCTGACACCCATTTTTCAATACATTGGAACACTCCTAATGAAATACCATTGGGTAAAACTAAAGTAGAAACCATTCTATTAAATTTGATAGAGAATAGTGTAAAATATGGGGGAACCACAGTACAATGCACGATAGAAGCGACCAACAATACATATATTTTTACAATAAGTGACAATGGTATCGGAATTGCTAAAGAACTACAACAAGATATATTTAAAAAATTCTATAGAGTTAGAGAAGGAAATATACACAACACCAAAGGATTAGGTATTGGATTGTATCAAGTACAACAAATTGTAACATCCTTACACGGACAAATTAATATCAACAGTAAACCACAAAAAGGCACAACCTTTAAAATCACAATTCCCTATGTATAAATTGCTATTAGTAGAAGACGATTTAGATTATGGTATGGTTATCCAACAATACTTAACTATTTGTGGGTTTGAGGTTCAATGGTTTACTACACCTGAACAAGTAATTGATACCATTACTCAAAAACAATTTGACTTAGCAATCTTAGATATTATGTTGCCTCAAAAAGATGGTTTTACGCTATCCAAAGAGATACATGCGATAGCACCAACACTTCCATTCTTATTCCTTACTGCCAAAAATCAAAATATTGATCGATTAATGGGGTTAAAATTAGGAGCAGATGATTACATTTCTAAAACCTGCGATCCAGAAGAACTAAAGCTACGCATAGAAAATATTTTAAAGCGAACTGCTACTTCTAAAATTGAACACTATCAATTGGGCAGTTATACCTTTAATCCTATTCAATTAAAACTTACACATCCTACAGAAACAATTCGATTGACAGAAAGAGAACGAGATTTACTCCTGTTACTAATTACTTCTAATGGTCAAATAATATCTCGAGAAGAAATATTACAAAAACTATGGCCATCTGCAGACTACTTTAATGGGCGTAGTTTGGATGTATTTATTACGCGTTTACGAAAGTACTTTCAGCACGACGATAGCATCAGTATCATCAGTTTGAGAGGTATTGGCTTTGAAATTCATTTATCACTTAGATAAATTTCAAAACCTCTATACGATCTAAAAATATAATTACATTTACACCTACCAAAGGTTTTATGCTCTCTTATTTAAAACTACTTCTAATGCAAAAGCATAGGGTATTGCCTAATTTATCCATTGGACAAACAAGCTACCATAGCTTTCCCCTTTTATCAATCTACAATTAAATGTTAGCTTACTTTTAAAATTCTGAATCCATACTTAGTCCATTACATTGTAAGATTTAATGGAGTTTGAATGGTCTCAGAATGGACTTGCTATGGACTCACTCCCAATTATATCAAACAAAAAAGACAATGTAGTTCGTACTACATTGTCTTTCTATATGATTCAGTGTTGAAAGCGTTTTACAAAATCTTCTTTCAACTTTTCTTTCTCTTTTATCCGATTAAAAGCTTCAATTCCTTCTTGTTTGCTCTTTTCATCTTTTGTTTGTTTGTAATACTCATCACAAGCCAAAGCATAGTTTGCATTAAATTCCTCTAAATTGAGATACGTTTCTTTGCATTGTTCAAAGTTAGCAATTGCTTGCTTATAATCACGCTTTAAAGTAAATAATATTGCTTTGGTTAGGTATATTTTATCACTATTAGCTTTGTTCCACTGTTTTTGAGCTTTATACTTTTCCTCAGCAATAACAAGATTCTTTAATCCTATAGTTTGAAAGTCGTCCATTCCCTTATCACTTTCATTAGGATAAGCATTGCTTACCGTAGTTGCCAAAATTCCCATTCCCAAAAATCCATCTGGAAGAGAAGGAAATTGCTCAATTACCTCTTTATACTTTTGCTCTGCCAATCCATAAACTCCAATTCGTATAGCTGCCTCTGCTAATTCTCGCTTAAACATCAGATTACTCTTTGGTGCTAAGCTATCTGCATAGTAGTAATATATTGCTGCATTTTTATGTTTGCCTTGCTCTGTTAAACTTACGCCCAACCAAAAATAAGCATCGCACATTTTTGAATCTTTCGTTATGATATTTAGCAATATCCTCCCTGCTGTATTCACATGCTCTGGTTCTTTCAGTGCTTCAAAAGCTGTATAAAACAATTCTTTTATTTCTTGATTTGCAGGTGGACAACTAAAACCTATCTTATCTATATCATACTTTGTATTTTTTGACTGTGCATAGGATACAAGAGAACATAAAAAAAAGAATATGATTAATACTTTAGACAAACTACGCAATACAATCAAAATATTACTTTTTATACATTAATTTTACTTGAGGTGCTGCATCAAAATACTCATTTTGTTCTTGCTCCTCTATTCTATCAGGAAACAACACGCCGTTTAAATGATCAAATTCATGCTGTAAAATAACAGCTGTATATCCTTCCACTACTTCATGATAATGTTCGCCATCCAAACCAAAATAAGTAATGTGAATCACCAAACTACGCATCACAGGTTCGTACAAATTAGGAATAGACAAACAACCTTCTTCACCTAAACGCTGTACTTTTGAATACCAAATAATTTCTGGGTTTATAAAAAACTCAAATGGTTGACCTTCTTTATCTAATCGCTGTGCCAAAAAGACACGTTTATTAACTCCTATTTGAGGCGCTGCAATACCTACTCCTTTTTGACTTTCATCTAATACTGTTGTGTACATTCTACTGATTAGAATTTTAAGATTAGGATCTGCAGGATCTACCTCATCACATCTTTTTTGTAAAATTTCTAAATCAACTGGATTTGCAACGCTCAATACTCTCAAAGGTGCTTGAATATCTCCTTGAAGTATAGAAAGTTCTTGTTCTGTTATTTTTTTCACGTTATTTCTTTGCTATAAATATAATTCTTCTCTCCTACAAGGCTGGTTCAAAATCTTTTAATTCGTCGATTAGCCATTGTGGTAATTCCATCGTGCGTTTATTTACAATGTCAATCATTACCTGAGTACTTGTTCCTTTGGCATGAAGTGTAACGCTTCTGTCTTGCTCTTCGCTTATTACGATATACTCAAGCACAAAACTCTTGCTTCCTAACTTAACAGCACGAACACCAACTCGCAGATTATGAGCATTAAGTTTTATTTCTTTAATATAATCACAATTGATATTAGCAATCACAAACATATCCTTTTTCCAATCCCAAGCTTTTGAAGCATCTAACATATAAAAGCCTCGTGCTGTTTGAAAATAGTCGATATATAAAACATTGTTTACATGTCCCAAAAGGTCAAAATCATTCCATCTCATAGTAATAGGATGATAAAACCTAAACTCATTTATATTGAAATCCATTGTTTCTTTATTTATTATTATATTACTCTCTATTACTTTTCACTCTTTTTAAAGTAGTCGATAAAATCTTTTTTAAAAATACCCAATTCACGTTTCATATCAAAACGCCTGATGACTGAGAAGGAAAAGGTTGTTCCAAAAAACTTAGAATCATAGTTTTCTGAAAATTGATCATACATCCCATTTAACATACTTGATGCAGATATAATCCAACCTTCAGAAACATAACCTACAGAAGCCCTACCAATCATTTGAGGAGCAATATCGAAATTTGTTACATTTGTTTCTAAATTATGAGCAACTATTCCGTTTATTCCGACAGTTGCACTGGCTGCCATATAAAACTTTTTATAGATTATCCAGTTATAACCATATCCTATATTGGGTCCTAAATTGTATGTTTCTTTATCAAAGTCAACTATTTCATCACTAACACTTGGTATATTATTGGTTTTGGCATAAAAAAAAGACAATCCATACAATACACTTCCTGCTGATTTTACTTGAATTTTACTTTGCTGATGAGCAGCCCCCATAGAATACTTCTTGTAGTTTTTCACAAACTGCAATATACCTCCATAAATATTAATTTTCATGTCGGGATAAAAAGATCCTTCGCTCTCCTCATTTTCTAAAAAGGCACCAAACCCTTTATATTGTTGGTAATACAAGTCTAAAGTAAAAGAATCTGCATAATGATGATATTGAAAATCCCTAACTGAAGACTTCTCTCCTTTGTGTCCATTTGATAAAGGAACGTTGAATGTATAATAAATACCTGAATTTTTCCAAGAAAACCCTAAACCAATCCCTGCTGGGCTATTAGGTTCTAAAGTAATAAGGTTGCCATTACTTAAATTATACTCTACTGATAGTTTCTTTAAAGGAGTATATACTTCTACAGCATACTTTCTATCAAACGATTTAATGTAGGTAGAATCTACTTGTGCCTGAGTGGCAAAAGAAAACAAAAAGATTAATAAAAATAAAGTAATCCCTTTCATACAGTAGAAATGTAGTGTCTATTTAAAATTCGAAATAAAAGTAGGAATAAAGTCTATTACAAAACAATTTAATATCAAATAATCTAAAAAAACACAGAGAATAACCTATTTATTATGATGCTATTATAAATATAAAAAGCCCTTGACAACAACAATCAAGGGCTTTCTTTCTTAAGTTTTAGATTTTTCTATTCTTCTTCCTCTACTTCTAATTGATGGAATTGATCAAACTGAACTGTTTCATTAATTGTTAAGTTTGCATAATTCTCATCATCCGTATTATAAAGTACAAAATTTAAACGTTTAAACAACAAATTCAACATTCTTTTTTGTCCTTCAACATCTAAATCCATTTCCATTTTTACTAAATGGTCCTGTGATTCAGTGCTCTTTTGTTTATCCAAACAAATTAGAGCTACTCTAAAATTGTCGATTCCTTCTAAAGATAATCCGACAACTTTAAATCTTTCTTCGTCTACATCAAAATATTCCCCAATACTACTGATGTAAGAACCTTTGTTTACTGCTATCATGTCAGACACGTCTGCTGATACAGTACCAAAGAAGTCATTGTAAAGTACTTCTGCTTTCATAAAACAACAAATTTATTTTTTCCTACCGCTAATTTACAAAAAACAACTTTCAATCAAATACCTTTCTTAACTTTTATTATTATCAAACAATTAAACCATTTAAGCAAAAAAAATCAAATCATTTTAATAATTTAGAGAATAAAAATCAAAATAATCACATACTATAATTATAAAAAACAATATATTTTAACAGTAAAAAACACCAACGAAAAGTTAAAAAAAGAATCAATACAAAAACAACACAGATATGACGCATTCTTTAAACTATTAATAGCCTTAAAACAAAAACAGTCAATAATAAACACTAAAAAATTAACAAATAGATTATATTTTATCATTTTAATAATTACTTAACTTTTTTAACAGTGTAAAAATGAAAACAAAAAAGCTGAATAAATGACTTTTTGAGAAAATCAAGAGAGAAATAAAAACTAAAAAACAACAAGTGTTTTAGTAAAGTAGTTTAAAGCTAAACATTTCAATATAAATGAACAACTATTAAAGGTACAAATTGCTACAAAAAGATAGTATAAATAGTTTTACTACTATGATACTTCTCAAGATTAACCTATTTAGTCCCAATAATTGTTAATTATGGCAAGAAATCAATAAATATCTACACTCACTCATTTTAATTTTTATCTTTACGACTCAAAATTTTTAAGGTTATTAAACTATGAAAGAACTTATCGAAAAAATCAATGCAGAGTTCGAAGCATTCAAAACTGATGCTGACTTACAATTAGAAAAAGGAAACAAAGCTGCTGGTACAAGAGCACGTAAATCTACTTTAGAATTAACAAAGCTTTTAAAAGAGTTCCGTAAAGTATCTTTAGAAGAATCAAAAAAATAATTTTCTGATTCAAATCATATAAAAAGAGGCTACCTATTATACAATAGATAGCCTCTTTTTTTAATCCTTTCTTTTATGTATTATTCTTTCTCTAAAACACCTGCTGATTCGATCAACAGTTTAATATTTTCGTAAGAATTTTTCATTGCTTCTCTAATCTGCTCTTGGTTTAGCCAAGCAACTTTCTCAATGCCTTCTTCCAATTGACCAACTAATGGACCATCAAAATCAGTTTTCATTTCAAACCAAGTAGTTATTTTTAGCTTATACTTCCCATTTCGCTTAAAAATGTGATATGTTTTTATCAGCTTTCTAACAATATTCAAGCCACTAACTCCTGTTTCTTCCTCTACTTCACGCACAGAGGTATCTTCAATTAATTCATTGCGTTCTATTCCTCCTTTAGGCAAGTCCCACTTCCCTCCACGAAGAATAAACAATACTTCACCTCTATTGTTATAGACTAATCCACCTCCTGCTTTTTGCACAGGAATCTTCTCTTTTATCTTCTTTAAGATTTGTTTTTCATCTGGATGATATAAAAAAGCCTTATCAATTTTATTTTGAAAATATTTAATGATAATTTTGTCTATATCGACACTGTCTAATAAGAACAATTGAAAATCGGTTTCTTTCTCGATTTTATCTGTTAAGAACAATGGTTTGTCGTTTACAAAAACTTTATACATTTGTATTATGATTTTTAATAAAGAAACAGCACACAAAACTGCCGAATTACTTCTGCAAATTAACGCAATTAAATTAAATCCTAAAAATCCTTTTACTTGGGCATCAGGATGGAAATCTCCAATTTATTGCGACAATCGTATTACTCTATCTTATCCTGAGATTAGAAAATTCTTACAACAAGAATTTGCCGCTAATATAATAGCTAAATATGGCAAGCCAGATGTTATAGCTGGAGTAGCAACAGGAGCTATTGGTATTGGTCTATTAGTTGCGGAAGCTTTGGAATTACCTTTCGTATATGTAAGACCTGAACCTAAAAAACACGGAAGACAAAATCAAATAGAAGGACAATTAGAAGCTGGGAAATCAGTTATTGTAATTGAAGATCTTATTAGCACAGGAAAAAGTAGTTTACAAGCCGTTGACGCACTAAAAGAGAACGGAGCTACAATTTTAGGTATGGCAGCTATCTTTACTTATGAATTCCAAGTAGCAGAAGATAACTTCAAAAATGCAGGAATTGAACTAACTACACTAAGTAACTATACTTCTTTATTAGAAAATGCAGTAAACCAAAAGTATATTTCTGACGACGATTTTGAAACACTACAAGAGTGGAGAAAAAATCCATCAGAATGGAATCAATAATAATATCCTAAAATTAGAATATATGAACTTAGAAAGTCCAAAAGTAAGCGTGGCTAAATCAGCTGAATATATCTTCAACGCTTTGACAGACGTTAAAAACTTTGAGAAGTTAATGCCTGAATCAATTGCTAAATTTGAAGTTACAGGAGATGATTCTTTTATATTCGCACTTAAAGGAATGCCTGAAATTAAATTAAAGAAAAAAGAGCAAACACCTAACTCTAAAGTAATTTTGGGTGCTGCAAGTGATAAACTTCCTTTTACATTAACAGGAAACATCACTGAAGTAGATGCTAATAATTCTGAAATACAACTTCTATTTGAAGGAAGTTTTAACCCAATGATGGCTATGATGGTAAAAGGACCTATTGGTAAATTTATCGAAGCCTTAGCTGGAAATATGAACAAGTTATAATAATAAACCCCCAAGATAATCTTGGGGGTTTTATTTTATTTATTTTCTAAGTTCTACCTTATACTCTATAATTTTCGGGTTCTGAATAACGTCTATTAAAGTAAAACGCTTAGTGAAAGATTTTCCATCAGCACTTACTTTAGCCCCTTGAAGAGAGACAGATGCAATTGGTTTATCAAAAGTTGCCTTTATTTCGTAAGAAAACATTTGTCCCATTCCTCCCATTGATTCACTTTCTTTTTTATTCTCAGTTGCAGGAATATTAACTGTACGAGCAAAGACATTTTTATTGTACTCATACTTACTATTCTCTATAAAAGAAGGAATCTCTGTTCTGTTTGCTTTTCCTTTTTTAGCATCATCTTTAGCAGACTCGCTTATTTCTTTTAGCTTTTTAATAGAGGTGTTTAACTCTGTTACATTCTTTGCTAAAACCTTTAAATCTAACTGACCAATACTATCTTTTAGTAACATTTTTACTCTCAAATTTTCAGTATCTTTAAAGTAATTAGGATTAGCTGCTAAAATACTATCTTTCTTTTTTGCTGCATTTACATCATTAGCTGCGATAACGTCCATTAGTTCTTCTGTAGTAAATTCTTTGCCATTTACTAACTCTAATAGTCCTTCTTTTCCTTTCATCATTGCACTTTTATCTGGTACAGCTTTAAGCATTTCGGAAAAATTAAACCCTAAGTTATAGGTAACTTCTCCAGAGCTTTTTACATTTACTTCTTCTGTAGTTACACAAGATTGGAAAAACAATCCCATACCTACCATTAATAAATAAATCTTTTTCATTGTGTATATTTTTTGTTCAAAACAAAGATAATCTTTTAAAACAGCAATCACATATAGAGATAAAAAAACAGTAAAAACGTGAAGTTTATTACTGTTTTTGCTGTCTTATAAATTCATCTCTTTAAAAAGTAGAAAAATAGTTACTCTATTAAGGTTTCTTTGTATTCTTTACTCCTTTATTTATTATAATAACTGGATCTGAAAACACAGTACCCGAATCCGTTAAGTATAGTGTTACAGATGCTATTCTTGATCTGTACTCTTCTGTACTAATATCACTACCTCCAGCAGGTTTTAAATTCTTTATATCATAATAAAAAGTAACTGTTTTATCCGTAGAAGTTGTAACAGGTATAAAAATAACCTCTCCAGTACTTTTATTATACTTAAACTCTCCTACACCATCAACTTTATAATTATACGGATCTGCATTCTCTACAAATTTATTATTTGTTCCTAAAATCATAAATCTAAAACTCTCTTTATCCAAATACATCATAGACTTATTAGGTGGATTAATAATTGAATAAAGATTTGTGCTGTAACCAAATGCACTATATAAAGGTTTTATAACAGACTGTCTACTTCTTACAACATCACGTAATACCATATCATTAGCAATAGGTGAAAAAGGTAAACTTAATGCTATATTGCGTATATGTGCCTGAATAGCAGCTCCACCTGTAGATCCTGTAAAAGCCATTTTTAAACTACTTGGAGTCTCTATCTTTAATGTTTTAACAGAGGAACTTGAGGTTGTCATTTGCTCTGTGTACTTAATATTACCTGATCTTGGAATAAAATAATTCTTAATGATTGATGATCTATAAACGCCATTAATCATATCTATTGAGATAAAAAAGCCACTTTCTGAATTAGCACTTGTTTCATCAATTCCAGGTATTAATGATATTATTGCTTTTCTATACTCTGGATCTCCTACTTTTGCATCAATTTTATTTCCTCTCAAACTAAATCTCTGTCCCTCTAATCCTTTTTGCTTCTTAATAGGTGCCCCAGTCACACGATCTAAATAATAATTTGTATTATTAATCGTCCCAACAGCAAATAGAATAGGATAACCTTCATAATCAATAAGACTATTTGGTCCCCTCAATACTATAAAATCTCCTTCATTATTAGACATTATACCATTACGTACTTCATCAGTATTTGCCATAGTATTTTTATAATTTCCATATAAATCAAGTCCCAATCCTAAAAATCCTTTTTCAAATCCTTTAATACTACTTGTACTCGTCTTTTTTGTATAAGCATATCCTAAAGCTCCACCTTTATCCCCCATTCTCGGTTTAGTTACAGTACCATCATATAAAACCATCGCAATACCATCACCGTATTTCCCATCATATTGAGCCCCTTTGTCCATTGCATATTCAAACTCTAATATAAATCCCTTACTTGTACTAAAGTTTAAACTTTCTAAAGAAACACCTGAATACTGATTAGTATTATCTACAAGTTTAATTCCATTTACTGAATAAGTTACAAGTCCCGCCTTACTCTCTCCTAATAAAAGAAAATCTGCCCCTGACTGTGCTGAGTTAAAATAAGGAAATTGAGCATAGAATACTTGAAATGATAATAAAGTAATAACTGTTATTAATAGATTAATATACCTACTTATACCTGTCTTTTTATTTTCCATACTATATACTATTACCGTTAACCATCAATATATCATTACAATTCAATCCAAAATTCAACTTTACAGTTGCGGTATTAGATCGAAACTGTTCATTACCTAAATCAACACTATTACTTCCATTATTAATAATTTTGGTCTTATTCTTAATTGTAAAATAAATTTGATCTGAATTATCAACAACTCCTCCTAGTTTAGGAGTAAATACTACTTTCATACTTTGAGGATTATATTCATAAGTCCCATTACTTGTTACTGCAATAAAAGGTTCTGCTGTATCTTCAAAAAGACCATTAATTAATTTTCTAAACTGAAAACTATATGGTTCTAAATATTCTTGCTTACCTAGAACAGACAAATCTCCTCCTCCATTATATGTATTAGAATCAAATCCAACACTACCTGCCAACACATCAACCTCAACTGGAGTATCTCTACACATATTTGTCAATATTACATCTTTAACTGATGGAGAAAAAGGTAAAAAAATACTAATATTTCTAACTATATTCTTTTGCATTGCTCCACCTGTTGCACCAGTAAATCCAATTTTAAAAGTAGTAGGTGCTACAAACATTTTACTTATTAATTCATCCGTTGTATCTGTTTTTGCTTCTGCATATTTTATATTTGTATTATTTGGTATAAAATAATCATAAATAACACGACTTGTCTGATTACCATGTATAATATCAACATTAAAATAATATCCAGAAACTACTCCATTCTTTCCTGGGAACATTGATACAATTACCTTTCGATAAGAAATATGACCAAAAGTAGCTGCTATATCACTCTCATTATTTTGAGTATTCTCTCTTAATCTAAATGTAAAACCATTTTTATCTGGTTGCTCAAAATTAGTAATGTAACTCCCTGTTGCTAAATCTAATTTATAACGTTTAGTTATATCAACTGTGTTTTGACTAATTAATACAGGATACCCTTCTTTTAAAGAACCTTGCCCTCTTATTGTTACATGATTATTCTCAGAAACATTTCTAATACCATTTCTATACTCATTACTTGAGCCCATTCTATTCTTAAAGTTTCCATACAAATCTATTCCTACAGCTAAAAATCCCTTAGTCAATCCATCATAATTATCACTAGATCCACTTCCTTTTCTATAACTGTATCCTAGCCCAGACCCCAAAGCCCCCATCTTTGGATCACTCTCTGAACCATCAAACAACACAAGTGCTAAACCATCCCCAAAACCATAAGTACTACCTCCACTACCTGTCATGATATAATCAAAACTAATAATAAAACCTCTATCAACAGTAAAAGCTAAATCATTTAGAAAAAACCCTCTTGTCTGAGAGCCTGCGTCTGTTAAAACTGCACCATTAGGTGTAAATGTAACATTCCCACCTACCCCAATAAAATGACTAAAATCATTTCCTGAAACCGCTGTATTTTGGTAAGGAAACTGAGCTAAAGCACTAATATGACATAATAAAAATAATGTCATAATAAATACATATACTACAGATTTTTTCATACGTTACTTCTTAACAATTATAATATTTAAGTAAGATGCAGCTGTCAATTTACCCAATGCAGCAGTATATACTAAAACTTGTCTCCCACCAACAGTCTTAATTTCAACTTTAGTAAAAGCAAGCGCATCATAACCTGTTATTACAAAAGTAACTTCATTCTCTGCCCATAAAGGAACTCCGCTCTTTGCTGTATCTAACTGCTTTTTATATTCATCATATAACACTACTGTCTGTTCTGTAGCCTCAAACATTTTTATAGGAAATGGAGGCATATAAATCCACTGTCCTTTAGGTGTACTAAATAACTCCTCCCATTTTTCTCCACTCCAAATTTTTAACCCAGCATCAATGCTAGATCCACCCACATGGTACACCTGTAAACCTATATGCGATTTCTTCACAGTAGCATCAGTAGCCATTGTAGCCGAAACTATTGGAGCTAATGATGTTACAGATGTCAATTTAACTCTTGGCATTAAAAATCCTTTATTTGCTGTGGCATTATCTGCATCTGCGTTCCTCTCTTTTAAATCTAATATTGCTCCAGCGGCAGGCACACCAGGTGTTCCTATTAATACCTGTCCATAAGACAAGCCTATATTAACTCCAAATAACATTAGTACAATCAAAACAATTTTTTTCATAATCTTCTTTTTTTTCAACTTATTAAGCACATAATATTAAGTACTATATAAAACATAATACAAAGTTATAATTATTATAATAAATATACTAATTTATCAAAATAAAAAACAATGAAATCAATAAATTACAAATAAACATATATATATATTAACAGAAAATCACACATATATTTTTATAAAAAACAAAATAAACAACAAACAAATACAATAAATTAAATCAGACAATCCAACTATTAAACATATTTTATTCCATAAACTTCTATAAGATGTGTGCATAAAACAGTAAACAATAACTTGACATATTTTTTTTCATCATTATATTTGCACAATTCAATTCTTTTATGCAATCTTTGCATCGAAATAAAGTTTAACAATTAAAAACGAAGAAAAATGTTTGTACTAAATTATACTTCTACATCATTCGCATCAGCAGGGATTGCTGGGGTGTATCTTCGTGCTACTTTTATTTAAAATATCTACATTTTACATATAATAGAAAGCCCGAAGATTGATTCGGGCTTTTTTTTGTTTATTCCGGACCCTTAACGAGATTAACCCCGAATTGACTGATAGATGCTAAAGATCATCAGTAAAAAATCAAGATCAATCCAATTTATGAGGATTGAGCATTTAGTCAATTTAAATTTTACATCATGGGAAGGAAACTTTCTGGGAGAGACTTTATTAAAATAGGGTTTCCTCAAAACAACACAATAAACATCGCCTTAGGGCAAGTAAATAGATACAAGAAAAAAGAAAATAAAAACAACATACTTGAAGAAGCTAAACTTGTGCTACAAAATCCTGAATCCTTCATGGGAGATGGTATCTGGGGCAAAGTAGCTGAAAGTATGGTTAAACAAGTAGAAGTTAAAAAGCATCAACTGAATACAAATAGAGTTCCTTTCTCTATCTATGGAGAAGATGCTATTGACGAACAGACGAAGTATCAACTGTTCACTGCTTTAAAATTACCTGTAGCAGTACAGGGAGCATTAATGCCTGATGCCCACTACGGTTATGGTTTACCGATTGGAGGCGTATTAGCTACAGATAATGCTGTAATCCCTTATGGAGTAGGCGTAGATATTGGCTGTCGTATGAGTATGTCAGTTTTTAATTTACCTGCCAGCTTTTTAAAAGGGAAAGATCATCAATTACTAAACATATTATCAGAACACACCAAATTTGGAATGTATGATACACATAAAGTAAAAGCTGATCACGAGGTCTTCGCAAGAGAAGAGTTTAAAAATATTCCTTTTGTCAAAGGCTTATTAGATAAAGCCTATAAACAATTAGGAACATCAGGTAGTGGTAATCACTTTGTAGAATTTGGTATCGTAAGATTAACAGAGACTAAACCAGAGTGGAAATTAGAACCCGGAGAATACATTGCAGTTCTTTCACATAGTGGATCGAGAGGATTAGGCGCAAATATCGCAAAGCACTATACGTACTTAGCAACTAAACAGTGCCCACTACCAAGTAATGCTCAGCATTTAGCTTGGTTAGACCTCAACACACATGATGGTCAGGAATATTGGTTAGCAATGAACCTTGCAGGTGACTATGCTAAAGCTTGTCATGATAATATACATCGTCGTATAGCTAAAGCATTAGGTAAGCAAATCGCTTTTACCATAGAAAACCATCACAACTTTGCATGGAAAGAAGCAATCAATGGCAAAGAACTAATTGTTCACCGCAAAGGAGCTACTCCTGCTGCAGAAGGACAATTAGGAATTATACCTGGATCGATGACTACGAATGGCTATATAGTCGAAGGTCTGGGAAATACTGAGAGTTTAAACTCTGCTTCTCATGGTGCAGGACGCCTACACTCACGTGCGGCATGTAAACAGAAGTTTACTAAGAGTGAGATTAAAAAGGAACTAAGTTCTACAGGTGTTCAGCTTATAGGAGGTAGCGTTGATGAAGCCCCAATGGCTTATAAAGACATCAATGCAGTGATGCAAGCTCAAAGTGAATTAGTAAAAGTATTGGGAAGCTTTACCCCAAAATTTGTAAGAATGGATAAGTAATTATGGCTAAAATTATTCAGATTACATCAGGTAGAGGTCCTCAAGAGTGTGATTTTGCAGTTCAAAAAATCACACAACTTTTTATCGACGACGCTGTTAAGTCCAATATTTTAATTAACATTATACAGGATGAGACTGATGCACATGGCGCGTCAGTATTTATCCAAATCGTCGAAACGTCTAAAGAAGTTGATACTTTTTTGAGAACTTGGTTAGGTACTATACAGTGGATTTGTGAAAGCCCATTTAGACCTAAACACAAAAGAAAGAATTGGTACATTGGTATTTTTGAAAGTGAAAAACAGAATGAAGCTATCATTCACCTTCACGATATTCAATACCAAGCTGTACGCAGTTCTGGAGCTGGTGGACAAAATGTCAACAAAGTCAGCTCAGCTGTACGAGCTACTCATCTACCTACAGGTATTACTGTATTGGCTATGGATAGTAGATCTCAGCATCAAAACAAAAAATTAGCCACCGAAAGGTTAATAGAGAAACTTCAGAATATGGCATTAAATGAAGTGAAACTAACAGAAAAGAATACGTGGCTAAACCAAACAAAAGTTGAAAGGGGGAACCCTACACGTACTTTTATCGGCATAAAATTTAGAGAAAAGTAATACTGGAAGAGGTTGTTCACACATAAGAACAACCTCTTTTTTTAAACAAAAAAAGCAGATTATCAAATGATTGACAATCTGCTTTTATATTTTATAAGAGTCACTTATTAGCTACTCTTTTCAAAACGCTATACTATTTCTGCACTTAATCCTGCATCTAATAATTGCAAACACATAGGTTTAAGCTTTTTAAACTCTCCTGTCTTCACTCCACATTTTCCAGTATAATGAACTAATAGAGCACATTGCTCTGCTTGTTCTGAAGTATGATTACACACTTTTATTAATGTATCAATTACATGATCAAATGTATTTACATCATCATTATACAGAATAATCTCACTATTACCATTCAGTAATTCTGCTACATCTATTTGTTCTTGAACTTGTTCTTGTGTACTCATTGTATTAACTAACAATTTATTATGCTTTTACAAACTTCAAAGATACCCAATTATTCTTTTCTAAATTACCTTCATATACTAAACCTTGCTCTTCTGCACATTTTCTAATTGCCGAAATATCTTCTGTATAAAAACCACTAAAGTAGATAGCTCCGCCTACATGTAAACTTGCAATATATTTATCCATATCATTTAATAAGATATTTCTATTAATATTCGCTAAAATTACATCATATGTAGGTTCCTTTACAATAATAGAAGCATCTCCTTCATATACATCTATAGCCATACAATTATTTCTACTTGCATTCTCTATAGAGTTTAAATAACACCAGTTGTCTATATCAATTGCATCAACATGCTTTGCCCCACGCATAGATGCTAAAATTGCTAAAATTGCAGTACCACACCCCATATCCAACACATTCTTACCTTCCATATCATTATTCAAGATTTGACGTATCATCATAAAAGTAGTTTCATGATGTCCTGTCCCAAAACTCATTTTTGGCTCTATCACAATATCATATGTTGCATCAGTCTTTTCATGAAATGGAGCTCGCACATAGCATATTCCATCTACATCAATTGGATCAAAATTCTTCTCCCATTCCTCATTCCAATTTACCTGCTCTATCTCTTCTTTTCTATAAGTAATAGTAAACTGGTCTGACTGTAAAATATAAATATCCTCTAATATATCTTCTGTCCACAAATCTTTTTGAACATATGCACTTACACCTGTCTCTGTTTCTTCAAAGCTTTCGAACGCTTTTTCTCCTAATTCTGCTACAAGTATTTCTGCCCCAGGCACACGTGGTTCTACACTAAAATGATAAGCTATATATGACATTATTTAATAAATTTATACGATGTAATTAACTATTTAGTAACATTAGCTTTACAGTCAAATAACAACACATGCTACCAAAGAACAAAACTAATCTTATTTTTGCATTATCAACACAACATAATATGAAAAAACTTTATTTATTAACTTTAGCATTACTTTCTCTTAATGTATTTGCTCAAAAATTAGATGATCACAACAACGAAATTAAATTAGCTCAATTACCTTATTACAATTTTGGAAAAGGAGTAGGTATTACCTCAGCTGATAGTATTTTTCAATTAAACCTTCGCTTTAGAATGCAAAATAGATTATCATTCAATAGCAATGAAGGAGAAAAGAGCACATACGAAGGAGAAATAAGAAGACTTCGTTTGCGTTTTGACGGATATGTTGGGAACCCTAAATTCTTATACGTTATCCAATTGTCATTTGCTCCAAAAGACATGGGAAAAACAAAAGATGGAGAACCAATCAACATTATCCGAGATGCTGCCATGACTTATCGTCCAAACGAAAACTGGAGCTTTATCTTTGGACAAACAAAACTTCCTGGAAACAGACAGCGTATCAACTCTTCTGGAGCCTTACAATTAACAGATCGCTCTATAAACAATGCTAAGTTTAATATTGATCGAGACTTTGGTATCCAAGCTTATTATCACCACGAAAAGAAAAACAAATTCGGATATAATATCAAAACAGCTGTATCTACTGGTAGAGGGCGTAACTTCTCTGGTAGTGAAAGCGATAGCTACGCATTAACAGGTAGAGCAGAAATATTCCCATTGGGTAGTTTTACTAAAAACGGAGCTTTTTTTGAAGGTGACTTAGCAAGAGAAAAAACACCTAAATTAATGCTTGCGGGGACTTTCCACCACAACAATAATGCTGTAAACTCACAAGGACAAACTGGTGATAAATTAGCAGAAGCAAAATCATTTAACTCTATTATGTTAGATGGTATAGTAAAATATAATGGTTGGGCAGGGATGATTTCTTATATGGATCGATCTTTAGACAATGCATTAGCTTTAAACGACGTAAAAGATCCATCAAAAGGATATTCTTATGTCTATGCTGGTTCTGGAATGGACTACCAATTGAGTTATTTATTTCCAAGCAACTATGAAGTAATTGGTAGAGTATCTACTCAGAAAATGAAAAAACAACTCTATGAAACGCTAAATATGCCAAACACTACGGAGTTTACTATTGGTGCGAATAAATACTTATGGGAGCATGCTTTTAAAATACAAGCTGAGCTAACTTATGATAAACTTACATTCAATCAAGGAGACAGTAAAAACAATTGGTACTTTAGATTACAATTCGAAATTGGTATTTAATCTTTTTCATTTTTACTCATAACGCCTGAATATTTTTTTAATAGTTAAACTAAATTTATTAACTTTAGAATCAACCAATAAAACATTCGTTATGAGCAAATTATTATCTTATTTAGGCATTTTTATTTGTTTCGTATTTATTAGTTGTGGAGAAAGCAAAACTCCTCCTAATGAACAACAATCAAAAGATGGTACTGCAACTACTGGTTCTATAGATCAATCAGAAGTTCATGTTGAAGAGTATAAGGTTATTCCTGTAGAAGAGATTGACAAAATCAATCAAACAATTACAGAAAAACATCTTACAAATAATGACGAGATTATGCGATTGTATAAACCAGAAGAGGCCGCGCCTGGCAAAGGTTATACCTACGTAATAAAAGAAATTAATTCTCAAGATTCTACTTCAACATTAGTCTCCCTAAATATTGATAATAATAATCATGAGTCTATCAAATCAATTAAGGTTATCATGTCAATCCAAACAAAAGATGGCAAACCTGTTGTAACACAAATAAAAGAAAGTTACAAATGTTGGGAAGGCAAAGGACACCAAGAATGGTCTGCTTTTCCTTGTGCATAAATAAAATAAAAAAGCCAAGTCGTTTATTGACTTGGCTTTTTGTATTATTCTGCTTGAGCTTCTTCTTCCTCTTTTTTAGCAATATTCATGTTTGGATATTTTTTCTGAATAGCTTGTAAAGCAAATTCATTAATCTCCTGCATTGCTTCTGGTGAAGGAAGTTTCATTGTTTCAGCATTGTGCTTTAAAACTTCTTCTAATAAAATCTGTGTTCTTAATAATTGAAAATTCAAATCAATTATCTCTCCTGCTACATCGATGTCTCCTAATGTCATTAGTCCTCTTTTTTAAAATTTATAATTTCTTTTGTTCGAACTCAAATTTAACAAACTATTTTAATTCAGAAACTATTTTTACATTAATCTTTAAAAAAATATTGTAATTCTTGTCTCAAATTATATCTTGACGACATTACCTCTCCATAAGCACCTGTTGAACGTATTGCTATTAGATCTCCACGCTTCAAAACAGGCAAAATAACATCCTTCCCAAAACAATCACTACTTTCACAAATAGGTCCTACTACATCATAGTGTTTTATTTCATTTTTTTCACTTTCCTCTATCGTTTTTGCTCCAATCAATTCTACTTTATGATAGGCTTGATACAAGGCAGGTCGCATTAATTCAGTCATTCCTGCATCAAGTATAGCAAAGTTCTTTTTAAGTCCTTCTTTAATATACAATACTCGACTCACTAAAGTACCACAATTAGCAACGATAGATCTACCCAACTCAAAGTGTATCTGCTGATGTGCTCTCACATCTAAAAACTCATGGAATAAGTAAAAGAAATTATTGAAATTTACAATTGCCTCTTCATCAGGTTCAGTATAATTAATACCTAATCCTCCTCCCAAATTCAATACAGGTACATCATACCCTCTTTCATAAAACCAAGCATTCCACTCATTCACTTTTAAACATAAACGTTTAAACACATTCAAATCTGTAATCTGAGAACCTACATGGAAATGCAGACCTACCAATTCCAAATATGCATTGGCATTAATAATATCAAGACAGTTGGTCAACTCATGCATCATAATTCCAAACTTATTCTCATCTAATCCTGTAGTGATATAATGATGTGTTTTTGCATCTACATTTGGATTAATACGCAAAGCAATACGCCCTTTCAATTCATGTTCTTTTGCCAAGTCTCCTATTACGTGTAGCTCTTGAACAGACTCCACATTAAAAGACATAATCTGATTTTCTAACCCAATTAAAATCTCTCTGTCTGTTTTACCTACTCCCGCAAATACGATATCAGATGGAGCAAAGCCTTCTGCTATAGAACGCTCTATTTCTAATCCACTCACACAGTCAGCACCAAAACCTTGTGCACTCACTTCTCTCAATATTCTTGGATTATTATTTGCCTTAATAGCATAATGAATATGATAGCCATATCGATCTGCAGCATTTTTTGCTACAGTTAATGTTTCTCTTAATAGAGGTAAATCATAATAGTACAAAGGTGTTTGTACCTCTCCCAATTGTTGTATTATATCTTGTGTCATTACATTCCTTTAATTAAAACAGTCTACTGTGTAAAGATCTCAATGCCTCTAACTTTTGATTTGCAGGTACTAAGATGGATATATTGTGCTCACTTCCACCATAAGATATCATACGGATAGGTAAGTGTTTCACTGCTTCTGATACAATAGTTGCATGTCCCAGTTTATTATTTCTGAAATCACCTACAATACATACAATCGCCTGATCATTATCTACCTCAACATTACCAAAGTAGTTAAGTTCTTCTATTATTTCTTTTAAATACTGTGTATTATCTATAGTTAATGATACTGCTACCTCAGAAGTAGTAATCATATCAATAGGTGTTTTATAACGTTCAAACACTTCAAACACTCTTCTTAAAAATCCGTAAGCTAACAACATACGCGATGAGTGAATACGAATAGCTGTAATTCCATCTTTAGCTGCTATGGCTACAATCTGATCATCATTCTGACAGTTATCAGAAATCAACGTACCAGGAGCACTAAGTTCCATTGTATCTAATAAACGTACAGGAACATTAAAACGCTTAGCAGGAAACACACTTTGTGGGTGTAATATCTTCGCTCCAAAATAAGCTAACTCTGCTGCCTCATCAAAACTAAGATTCGCAATAGGTCTTGTATTTGGTACATAACGAGGATCATTATTATGGAATCCATCTATATCTGTCCAAATCTGTATCTCCTCTACTTGTAACACTGCCCCTATTAATGACGCTGTATAATCAGAACCTCCACGTCTAAGGTTATCTATCTCTCCAAAGGCATTTCTACAAATATATCCCTGTGTGATAAACAACGTTTCTGCAGGATGCTGAGCTAATAATGCACTCGCTTGTGTACGGATATACTCCAAATTAGGCTCTTGCTCTTCATCTATACGCATAAAATCAAGTGCAGGAAGTAATACAGAACTCACACCTATCTCTTTTAAATAGAAATGAAATAAAGTAGTCGATAATAGTTCTCCTTGTGCTAATACAATTCTTTCTTCTATAGAAGTAAATAAGTCATTGCTAAAAGATTCTAACAAATTAAAGTGGTGATCTATTACTTCAGTTGCCATCCGCAGACCCTCCTCTGTTTTAAATAATTGCTTTATGAAAGTTTTATAAGTAGCGTATAGGTTATCGATTTTGTTCTTTGCATCCTCCTTTTTGCCATTAGTATAAGCCTCTGCTATTCCTACTAAGGCATTAGTAGTACCTGACACTGCAGACAACACTACTAAATGACGATCGCTTTGCTGCGAATGAATAATCGGCAACAACTGTTGCATCCTTTCTGGGCTTCCTACTGAAGTACCTCCAAATTTTAAAACTTTCATATAATTAATTTGTTAATAAATAAACGACCAAAAAAAAGGGGCTTGTCGCGATGACAAGCCCCTTTAGTATATCTTTAGTTTATATCCATAGGAAAGCTGCTCACGACGTTTGACGTAAGTACTGTTTCTTTTCCTTCTTTATAATTGATATAAACATTTTTTCTTTTTTCTATTATGCAAATATAACCACTTCAACTATATATCAAAATAAAAAACAATATTCTTTACATAAAATTCAATAATAGGTAACTAAACCTACACTAAAAACAAAAAAAGGTAAAGAAATCATTCTCTACCTTTTTTGTTATTCTCTATTTTATTCAACTTATTTTAGTTTCTGATAGATGTTATCTCCATCTTTTTCATTATTCACTATCTCTCCCTCAGTATCGTATTCATGTAAAGAAGTTCCTCTTATGATATATCCTCTTGCAGCACTATCTTCATTTTCTCGTAAGTACAAGCGATCTCCATCTCTTTCCCACTCTCCTTTTTCTACATATTCTTCATTATCACTCTTTGATGTATAAACATATTTGTTTCCTTCTTGCAAAAGAATAGTTACATGTACATATACAACTGCCTTCCCTTCTTCTTCCCAAGGATAACCACCTTCATATATACCTATTAAACTATCAGGTGTAGCAAGTTTTGTTGCACCTTCTTGTTTTTGCATTTCATCTGTTGACGCTCCTACTTCTTCAACAGCTGCATTTTCCTTTTTATTCTGACACTGCTGAAGTCCTATACACATTACAGAAACAAACATTAGCATACCTATTTTTTTCATAACTACATTTTAGTAATGCAAATGAAACAAAAATTCACATACTACAAACTAAATAATACTATCTTTTTCTGCTCTTCTATCTTTTTCAGAAGCAGATTCTGCCTTACCAAACTTCCAGTATGAATAAGCGTATAACTCATCTTTTGTCCAGTTTAAATCCTTGCGTAAGTGATTTCTCAATTCTTTGACAGTATCAAACTCTGCTGCCACATATCCAAACTTAGATACCTCAGCAGTATGTTCTTCTATAATCTCCTTAGCTCTCTTGGCTAACACAGAGTTTTGCCCAGAAGTAGGATTGATCACCCACTCTATTTTAGCCTGAGCATTAGTTGCTAACTCTTGAATATCCTCTGCACTCTCCACTTCTATCACAGCATTTACTCTGGCTACAGCAGGTAATGTCTCTAATATAGCACCTAATACAGGGATAGCCGTGCCATCTCCTACTAATAAATACCATGCTGCGTCTGGATACAATTCACTTGGATCACAGCCCATTGCTACTCCTAATGAATCACCTATCTCAGCATTGATAGCCCAGTTAGAGGCAGGTCCTTCATCACCATGCGCCACAAAATCAATGTACAATTCATTTTTTTCTAAATCAATTCCCCTATGCGTATATGTTCTCACATAAGGTTTGATAGCCTCATCCATCGGTTTCCAAGCTCCTTTCTCATAGTCAAACTCTGGTAAGTGTACCTCCTCACATCCTTCTGGTGCAATAAATATTTTATTATTCACTCCTATCGTTGTCTGACTGAAATCAGATACGTCATTTCCACTTAACGTAATACGGATATAATGAGGGGTGATGTATTCTCTATTTTTTAATGTAAAAACCTTGCGCGCTATATTTGTCTTCTTTGCCATATCGTTGTTTTTATCTAATTGATTTCAAGACTACAAATATACCTCATTTATTTAGAATTAATATAAATTACAGTGCAAATCGAACAATTATCCAATTCTTCCCACGCTTTGTCCAATATGTATTTTTTTGTCTTAATGCATCCGTTACTCACTTTTAAAAACGGTTAGCTGTCCTCTGTCTTATACAACCGTTTTTTCCAGTTTCACTGTACCAAATTCTACTATACTACCCTATTATACCTTTCTCAATTTATTTTGAGATCGCTATCGTTTGCATATTCCTTTAGAGGACAATACTTAGAGAATAATAGGACAATTGTTGGACAAACAATAGCTCTACTCCACTAAACTCGAGGTATTGTCCAACAATCTCCCTATAAAACCAGTAAATACGCGGATTTATACACAACGCAACAAAAACCAAAAAACACATAATACATTGATATACTTACAACTAACAAAAAACAAACATCAAAAAAAATATATTTTTTTTGAAATAATCAATAAAAAGTAGGTTTCTAACATGTAACTAAGAACAAAAAAACATAAAAAAAGATAGTTTAGTCCTCCTGATTGAGCTTAAAAGAGGAATAACCAAAATAATTTATCTTTTTTTAGTTCAATAAAAAGAGTAAATTCGATAAAGGATTTAATAGCGACATCAAATAGAAATTGATTAAGTTTTTGATAATAAAAGCTAAAAAATAGCGAATCGCTAAAAAATGTTTCTACGCAAGATTATTAATTTATACTTTTGCTAAAAATATAACTTACAAATATGCTAATCATAGGAATCGCAGGAGGAACAGGTAGTGGAAAAACAACTGTAGTTCATCAAATTATGAACGAATTACCTGAAACTGAAGTTGGAATTATATCACAAGATTCATACTACAAAGCAACTGATAACTTATCATTTGAAGAGCGTGCATTAATTAACTTTGATCACCCTCGCTCAATTGATTTTGAACTACTGGTTCAACATTTAAAAGAATTAAAAGCAGGAAACATCATTAATCAACCTGTTTATTCATTTGTTAAACACAACAGAACAGATGACTCAGTAGTAACACATCCTCGTAAGGTAATGATTGTAGAAGGTATTTTGATCCTTTGTCATCCAGAATTGAGAGATATGTTTGATATTAAAATATTTGTACACGCAGATTCAGACGAACGTTTAATTCGTCGTTTAAAAAGAGATATTGCAGAAAGAGGACGTGACATGTTGGAGGTTTTAACTCGTTACCAAAATACATTAAAGCCAATGCACGATCAGTTTATCGAACCTTCTAAAGCTTTTGCAGATATCATTATTCCAAACGATACTTACAATACTGTTGCAATTGATATTGTACGTACGGTAATTAATGAAAAAATTGGCTAATCATTTCTAATCGGTTATGAAACTACCTGAGCAACTTAAAAATGTGAATTATATCACCGTTATCAAAAGTCCTTTCTTTTACCTAAGCGTAGCTTTTTTGGTATGGATTTCTTTTTTTGACAGCTACTCTTGGCTTGAACACTTAAATATAAATAAGGAAATTAAGAAATTAGAAGAAAATAAGGCGTACTTTGAGAACGAAATTCAAAAAGATAAAAAAGCAATAAAAGGGCTCAAAAATGGAGATGCTACAGAAAAGTATGCTCGTGAGAAATACTATATGAAGCGCGAAAATGAAGACATCTATATTATCGAATTAGATACAATACAAGCCAAATAAAGAAGACAACCAAAAACTATGAATAACCAATTATTTGAAGAATTTAGCAAGGTATCGTCAAAGGAGTGGAAAAATCAAATACAGTATGAACTGAAAGGATTGGACTACAACGACACCTTAGTGTGGGAAAGCTTGGAAGGAATAAAAGTACGTCCATTTTACCACAGTGATGTAGACAATGCACCACTTCAAGTAAACACCAAAACAGCTGAACATAAAATTGTGCAACGCATTTATGTTTACGACGTTAGTAAATCAATTGCAAAAGCTCTTGATGCTCTAAAAAGAGGTGCTGAAGTAATCTATTTTACCATTGATGCAACAACGATAGATAGTACATCCCTTTTATCTCAATTGCCAAAAGAAATAACTTATTTCTTTACATTTACCTTCTTAAATCAATCCAAACAAGCAGTTTTAAGCAAATGGGCAATCGATAATGGATATACCATCCACTTACTTGTTGATCCTATACATCAATTAGTTAGCGATGGAAATTGGTATGATAATTTAACAACAGACTTTACGCAAGTAAATGACTTGTTAGTTGCTTGTACAAATGCACATATATATGTAAATGCTACTGCATATCAGAATGCTGGGGCTAATATGGTACAACAAATAGCTTATACCTTAAATCATCTGAATGAGTATCTAACAAGAGTAGAAACACCTAAACAAACTATTTTTATTGAAGTTGCTGTTGGTAGTAACTATTTCTTTGAAATAGCAAAACTTAGAGCTACTCGTATTCTTGTAGCTACTTTATTAGAGGAATACAATATCACTGCTAACTTTGAATTAATAGCAATTCCTACCAAACGCAACAAAACATTGTATGATTACAATGTAAATATGTTGCGCACCACAACTGAATGTATGAGTGCTATATTGGGAGGTACAGATTATATAAGTAATCTGGCTTATGATGCTATTTATCACAAAGAAAATGAGTTTGGTGACCGTATCGCAAGAAATCAACTACTGATTTTAAAACAAGAAAGTTACTTTGATACAGTAAACAATCCTGTAGAGGGAACGTATTACATAGAGAACCTAACACAACAAATGGCAGAAAAAGCGTTAGAAATCTTTAAGCAAATAGAAAAAGCGGATGGATTAATTACGTCTTTAATTGAGGGTACTATTCAACGTAAAATCAATGAAAGTGCACAAGCAGAGCAAGAAGCATTTGACAATGGTAAAGAAGTTTTATTAGGAACAAACAAATATCCTAATCCATTGGATCAAATGAGTCATGAGCTTGAACTTTACCCATTTGTAAAACAAAATCCTCGTAAAACACTTATTGTACCAATTATTGAGCGTCGTTTGGCTGAGCAATACGAACAAAATAGATTGGCTGAGGAAAAATCTAAACAGCAATAAGGTATGAAAAGAAAGGATTTACAACACTTAAAAATACAGCAAAAAGGAATCAGACAAGTATCTGAATCTTCTGAATTTACTACTGCTGAAGGAATTGATATCAATAAGATATATAGTGAAGCTGATTTAGCACAAGTAGAGCACATTGGTTTTGGAGCAGGTTTTGCACCTAACCTACGTGGTCCCTATGCTACAATGTATGTTCGTCGTCCATGGACTATACGCCAATATGCAGGATT
The DNA here is from genome assembly GCA_031277535.1 of Flavobacteriaceae bacterium. Taxonomy (GTDB): domain Bacteria; phylum Bacteroidota; class Bacteroidia; order Flavobacteriales; family Flavobacteriaceae; genus Flavobacterium. Next base: position 233,158 of record JAITMD010000021.1, on the reverse strand, counting down.
CTCTACAGCGGAAGAAAGTAATGCTTTTTACAGACGTAACTTAGCTGCTGGACAAAAAGGATTATCTGTAGCCTTTGACTTAGCTACACACCGCGGATACGACTCAGATCATGAGCGCGTGGTAGGTGATGTGGGTAAAGCCGGAGTTGCCATAGATAGCGTAGAGGATATGAAAATCTTATTTGATCAGATACCTTTAGGAGAGATGTCTGTATCAATGACAATGAATGGAGCTGTACTCCCTATCTTGGCATTTTATATTGTAGCTGCCATAGAACAAGGAGTAGATAAGAAATTGCTATCTGGTACGATACAAAATGATATTCTAAAAGAGTTTATGGTGCGTAATACATATATCTACCCACCTACTCCATCAATGAAAATCATAGCTGATATCTTTGATTATACAAGTAGTCATATGCCTAAGTTTAACTCTATCTCTATCTCTGGATATCACATGCAAGAGGCAGGTGCTACTGCAGATATTGAGCTGGCTTATACCTTGGCAGATGGATTAGAATACATCCGCACAGGACTTAATGCAGGAATGAAGATCGATGACTTTGCTCCTCGCTTATCGTTCTTCTGGGCGATAGGAATGAACCACTTTATGGAGATTGCGAAAATGCGCGCTGGGCGTATGTTATGGGCAAAACTACTAAAACAGTTTGAACCTAAATCTGACAAGTCATTAGTATTGCGTACGCACTGTCAGACTTCTGGATGGAGTCTTACAGAGCAAGATCCTTTTAACAACGTAGCACGTACAGCTATTGAAGCTGCTGCTGCTGCATTTGGTGGTACACAATCGTTACACACCAATGCTTTGGATGAGGCTATTGCCCTACCTACTGATTTCTCTGCACGTATTGCACGTAATACACAGATATACTTACAAGAGGAAACTAAGATTTGCAAAACAGTAGATCCTTGGGCAGGTAGCTATTACGTAGAAAGCTTAACACAAGAAATTGCTGAAAAAGCTTGGGCATTAATCGAGGAAGTTGAAGAACTTGGCGGTATGACGAAAGCCATAGAAGCTGGTATTCCTAAACTTCGTATCGAAGAAGCTGCTGCGCGTAAACAAGCACGTATTGATAGTGGTCAAGATACAATTGTAGGGGTAAACAAGTATCGTTTAGAGAAAGAAGACCCTTTACACATTTTAGAAGTAGACAATCAAACAGTGCGTAAAGCACAAATTGATCGTCTAAATCATATTAAAGCTACACGTGATAACGTTAAAGTAGCTGAGACCTTAGCTGCATTAACAGCATGTGCAAAAACTGGTGAGGGTAACCTATTGGCTTTAGCTGTAGAAGCTGCTACACATAGAGCTACTTTAGGAGAAATTAGTGACGCGTTAGAAAGCGTATTCGGAAGATTTAAAGCACAAATTCAATCTGTAAGTGGTGTGTATAGTAAAGAAATAAAAGACGATCAAAGCTTTAAAAAAGCAAGAGAGTTAGCAGATAAATTTGCAGATATGGAAGGACGTCGTCCTCGTATTATGATTGCAAAAATGGGACAAGATGGTCATGACCGTGGAGCTAAAGTAGTAGCTACAGGTTATGCAGACGTAGGTTTTGATGTGGATATAGGTCCTCTATTCCAAACACCTGCTGAAGCTGCCAAACAAGCTGTTGAAAATGATGTACACGCTTTAGGAGTGTCTTCTCTTGCAGCAGGACATAAAACATTGGTTCCTCAAGTAATTGAAGAATTAAAGAAATATGGTCGAGATGATATTATGGTTATTGTAGGAGGTGTTATTCCTGCACAAGACTATCAATTCTTGTTTGACGCTGGTGCAGTAGCTGTTTTTGGTCCTGGTACTAAGATTAGTGATGCAGCCATTACAATGTTGGAAATCTTAATAGGTGATGAAGCCTAACGATAAAACATCATACCAAGCTCTACAGTAAAACTGTAGAGCTTTTTTATTTCTTGGTATACAACTAGATATAGTGTTTCTACTTTTTCAGTGTTTTCAATCAGTTGATTCATATGTTGAATCTATCTAATAAAAAAGACGAATAAAATTCGCCTCTTCTATTATTATTTTTTGATAAACTTTACTTGTTTTGTTTTATTATCTGCACTAAGCTGTAACCAATAAGCACCTTGTGTTAAGTAACTTACATCAACTTTATAATAATTAGCTTGTTGTTCTATCTTTACATTGAGAAGTTTTCCTGTCATATCAAAAATAACAGCATGTAAATCTTGTGTTGAATAGATATACAAATCATTGGTAGCTGGGTTAGGATAAACAGAAAAAATTACTCCTTCAAAACTATCTAAACTCAATGTTTCTATCTGTACTTTCTCCTCATGTGTATAAGTTTCTCCACATTTTGTAATAGTAAGTGTAACCGTAAATTCTCCTTTTGAAGTGTAGGTATGTGTAGGATTTTCCTCTGTAGATGAGCTATTATCTCCAAAATCCCAATGCACTGCATCTGCTGTTGTACTTTCGTTAGTAAACTTTACTTTTGGAGCATCTGCTGCCTCATATTTAAAACTTGCCTTAGTATTGTCTTTCATATAAATCCAGTTAGACATCTTATCAAAAACTATTTCCTTTACAATACTCTTTACTTTAGCAACATCAGCTGAACTCTCACTTCCTATAAATGAAGCTAATGTTGGATCTTTCTTATAAATCATTGTGTAAAAAGTATAAGCTGCTGCAAGAGAGCCTAAATAAGAAGGATGTGAATTATCTGAACTATACAATTCCATACTTGGATAACGTTGACGAATAGTTCTCCAAACACGTCCTACTGGCGATACCATATCATCATTTTGTTTAGCGAGTTTTAAGTAGGCATTATATAGCGCATCATCCATTCCCTCATACGTACACATAAATTTTAGTCCATTATTACAATTTACAGCATCTCCATTCTTATACCCCCACGTCATATAAAACAAAACTTTTGTACAAGCATGTGCCTTTTTAATCCTATCACTTAAAAACAAGCCATAAGGAAGAGTATATGAATCACCAAATGCAGGACGCTGACTTTGATCTTGCAACACAACATAGTCCCAAGCGGTATTATCTATATTGTCCAACACTGTTTGATTATTCATATGATTTTGTAATGATGCTCCACCAGGTGTAGTCGCTTGATACTGCAAAATGTCATTGGTTGAAGCAGCCACTTTTTGAACTAAATCCGGTAAATTATTAACATCTGTATAGCTATTACCAACAAAGTAAACTTTCTTGGTTATTTGTCCATAAGAAATTGAGCTTATGCATAATAAGAGTAAAAGGGTGTAGAAGTGTTTCATATTTGTTGTTGTTATTTTGGTGGAGAAAATTACTAAAATAATGTTAATAAAAAACATTCATTAAAATAAAAAAAACACATATTGAACTATTTTATATAAATAACATCTTCAAAAATGACAAAAACCAACCTTACAGCATATAAAAACCAATAACCTAAACAGCTAATACTTTAAAAACTCCAAGTCAATTCATTTGACTTAAATGGTAGCAGCCCGTATGCTAAGTGATATTCCTAAAGCCTCTCTCTACTATAATCTCCCCTATTACCTTATTATTATATTCCTATCTATTTACTTTTTTCAAGTAGTTTGTAGCAATATTTTATTCCTAAACTAAAATTAAAGTACCTTTGTAACAAATAATAGATTACATATATGACATTTGCAGATTTACAACTACATAGAAATATTTTACACGCAATAGATGAAATGGGATATAAAGAACCTACGCCAATTCAGCAAAAAGCTATTCCTGTTATCTTAGCAGAAAAAGATTTGATTGGTTGTGCACAAACAGGTACTGGGAAAACAGCTGCCTTCGCTATGCCTATCATTCACTATTTGCATAAAATAGGAAATACTAAAAATGCAAAAAAAGCAAAAGTATTAGTTGTAACACCTACAAGAGAATTAGCTGTACAAATTGGAGAAAACTTCGAGAAATACAGTAAATATACAAACGTTACACATGTAACTATTTATGGAGGAATGTCTATTAAACCTCAAATAGATCAATTAAAAAAAGGAGCAGATGTTATTATTGGAACACCTGGTCGTTTGTTAGATCTATACAAACAAAATCATTTAGATTTATCTTATCTTCATTTCTTAGTATTGGATGAGGCTGACTTAATGTTAGATATGGGCTTTATTGATGATGTAAAAAAACTGATTCGCCTAAGTCCTGACAATAGACAAACCTTATTGTTTTCTGCAACTATGCCCCTTCCGATTAGAGAATTGGCACAAGAGTTTATGCAAAAACCAGAATATGTAGCTGTAGATCCTATATCATCAACTGCAAAATCTGTCAAACAAAAAGTATACTTTGTTGAAAAAGGAGATAAAAAGAAATTGCTTTACCACATTATACGCAATGAAAAACTATCAGATGTATTAGTATTTACACGTACTAAACATGGAGCAGACGGTGTTGTAGAAGCTTTAGTTAAAAATGGTGTGAATGCAGCTGCCTTCCATGGAGATAAATCGCAAACAGCACGTCAAGAAGCCTTAGATAGCTTTAAAAACAAAGAAACTAAGGTACTTGTAGCAACAGATATAGCTGCTCGTGGAATTGACATTGATTCTTTACCAGTAGTAATCAACTATGATTTACCAAATATTCCTGAAACTTTTGTACACCGTATTGGACGTACAGGTAGAGCAGGTAATGATGGATTAGCTTTATCTTTCTGTGATAAATCAGAAAAAAGTTATTGGCAAGATATCTGTAAGTTTGCTCGTTTACAACCAAAAGAAGTAACAGATCACCCTTTTCCTTGGAAAGATGAACCTAAAAAAGGAGAAAAAGGGGCAGAAGCTCCTAAAAAAGACTTTAGAAATAAATCTAAAAATAAGAACTCTCGCAAATCTGAGAGTTCAAAGAAAAACAAAAAGCGTTGGTATTAATCCCAACGCTTTTTTTATAAATTTTAGAAAACATTTTATAGCTTAGCTAAAAAAAAGAAAAATGAAAACCAAGCTAAAGTATGGAGCTATTCTTCTTGTTACTCTAATCGTTACTATTCTATTGTGTGATTGGTATGTATCAGCAACAACCAAAGACAAATTATACAATACAGTAGAAAATATTCCTCATAATAAAGTAGGTGTTGTATTGGGAACAGCAAAAGAATTGAAAGGAGGATATACCAATTACTATTTTACATACCGCATTGATGCTACAGTTGCCTTATATAAAGCTGGTAAAATTGACTATATTGTAGTAAGTGGAGATAATAGTCGTAAAGATTACAATGAACCTATGGATATGGAAGCAGCTTTAATTGCACGAGGTATTCCAAGAGAAAAAATATATTTAGATTATGCTGGTTTACGTACGTTAGACTCTATCTTTAGAATGCATGCTATATTTGGCCAAGAGAGCTTTACTATTATATCTCAGCCATTTCATAATCAAAGAGCTGTTTATATCGCTAATCATTTAGGTTTAAACACTGTTGCTTTTAATGCAAAAGATGTTACTCGTAAATATGGTTTCAAAACTTTACTTAGAGAGAAATTTGCACGAGTAAAAGTATTGTTAGACAACCTAACAGATAAAAAACCAAAACATTTAGGGCCTTCTATTGAAATTGGGGAAGGATTAATACAAGAAAGAGCGGAATAATTCCGCTCTTTCTATTTATAACTTATAAAGTGATACCTATGTGAATAGGTACCAAATCTGTGCTACAACAAAACAAACAATAATACCAAACACAATTGGTAGAATCGAAGCTACTGTAGTCCATTTTATACTCTTGGTTTCTTTATATATTGTATAAATTGTAGTACTACATGGATTATGCAACAAACTAAATAACATTAGATTAATTCCTGTTAATGTAGTCCAACCGGCCATATGTAGAATATTAGCAATTTCTCCGTCTGATACTTCAAACATAACTCCTGCACCTTCTCCTAATGTGGCATCTCCCAATACCATTGCTGTAAGCATTAATACTGTAGGGATTACTATTTCATTTGCTGGAATAGCTACAATATAAGCTAATAAAATAACTCCATTTAATCCTATAAATACTCCTATTGGATCTAATCCTTGAATTACCCAAAGAGCAATACTCTGATCACCTATTGTTAAATTACACACTAACCAAATAACGGCTCCAGCAGGGGCTGCAAATACAATAGCACGCCATAATACAATCAATGTACGATCAATCAATGAGGTATAAATTGTTTGTAATACTCTTGGTGGTCTATAAGGTGGTAACTCTAAAGTAAAGAAAGAAGACTCCCCTTTTAATAATGTTTTAGACAATAACCATGAAGTAAAAAAAGTAAATGAAATACCCAATACTACAACTCCTACTACTGCTAATGTAGATACTGTATGTGATAAATATGAAGGAACTAACGCTCCTACAAATATACTTGCCATTAAAATCTGAGTAGGCCAACGACCATTACAAAGAGAAAAATTATTAGTGATAATCGCAATCAACTTTTCTCGTGGACTATTAATAATACGAGTAGCTACAACTCCTGCTGCATTACAACCAAATCCCATACTCATCGTTAAGGCCTGTTTACCATGCGCACCAGCTCCTTTAAACAATCGGTCTAAATTAAAAGCTACACGAGGTAAATATCCAAAATCCTCTAATAACGTAAACAAAGGAAAAAATATAGCCATTGGAGGTAACATAACTGCAATAACCCATGCAGTAGCTAAATATACTCCATCAATTAAAAAACCTGACAGCCACCAAGGGAAATTTAAACTCTCTGCTCCTCCTTTTAACAAAGGATATAACTCTTCTAAAAGTAGATAAGACAAAGCGCTTGAAGGATAGTTTGAACCTATAATAGTTAACCATAATATACCTCCAAGCATTAACAACATAATTGGAAAACCAAAACGTTTACTTGTTACTACATTATCTATTGCTCTATCTACTCTGAAAGCTCTTTGGTTTTCATCAGATTTCACTGTACTCTTAACCGTTTTAGATACTTGAGTAAAAATAGCACTTGCTATATTGTCTGAATAATTTAAACCTAACTTTTCACTATAGTCATGTGCTTTATCTAATATTCCTTTTATGTTTTCTGGATTTACAACCGTTGACAACGTATTATTTTGCAATGCTTCTTCAATGCTTTTATCTTGTTGTATTAAGCGCATAGCCAACCAAGAAGGGCTTGGTAAATTTACATCGATTGCTAATAATTCTTGTGCTACTTCTTGTACAGCATTTCTTGATTCTCCTGAAATACCAGTAATTGTCTTATGTTCAGGTACAAAAGATCCTGTTGCTACCTGATCAATCGCCATTAACAATTCACTAATTCCTTCTTTATTTCTTGCTGATGTAGGAATAACCGGAACTCCTAAATCACGTGATAATCCACGAACATCAATTTCTACACCATGACGTTTAGCTTCATCCATTAAGTTTAAACATACAACTACCTTATTAGTAATTTCTTGTATTTGAACTACTAAACTTAAATGACGTTCTAAACGTCCTGAGTCAACAACTACAACAGTAACATCTGGACGACCAAACAAGATGAAATCTCTTGCAACTTCCTCATCTTCTGAAGTAGACATCAATGAATATGTTCCAGGTAAATCAATTATTCGATACTTATTATCTTTAAATTGAAAGCTCCCTTCTGCACGTGTAACTGTTTTTCCAGGCCAGTTTCCTGTATGCTGTTTTAATCCTGTAAGAGCATTAAAAATTGTACTCTTTCCTGTATTGGGATTTCCTGCAAGCGCGATTGTATAATTAAACTTACCAGAGCTATCTCCTAACTTCTTTAACTCTGCTGTAGTATTTAATTCACATATATCGCAGGCTGATTGTGCCATAATATTTTTCTCCTTCCTATAAAAATTTAATGTGCTAAAGAAACTAAAACACGCATAGCATCTTCTTTTCGAAGAGAAATAATCGTATTGTATATAGAATATGCCACAGGGTCTTTTAAAGGACTAACATTGTGTACCTCTATTTCAGCTCCACGTACAAAACCTAAATCAAGAAAACGTTGATGTACTTCTTTTGGACATCCAACTTCAATTCCTTCAATTATGGCTTTTACCCCTATTGGTAATTCTGATAAATTCATACTTAAGTTCTTTAGAGTTGTAAAATTACAAAATTAGACAAGACTAATAATTAATTTAGTGTTAAAACCACTATCTAAACACATTCTAAGTATAAGTAATATAAGAAGTAAGAGGATACAATATTCTTAAAAATACCTCTTGATAAAATTCAAGAAATAGAAGTACAAAAAAACCCGCAATTTATCACTATTGATAAATTGCGGGTTTAAATGATTATTCATTATACAGGTTTGAAAGCTGTTTCGAATGGTACTCGATGGACTAAGCTTCGTCCCAATGTTACTTCATCTGCATATTCTAACTCATCCCCTACTGCAATACCTCTTGCAATGGTAGAGGTTATGATATCATATTCTTTTATTTGTTTATAAATGTAAAAATTTGTTGTATCTCCTTCCATAGTAGAACTCAAAGCAAAAATAATTTCTTTTACTTCTCCATTCTTTACTTTATCAACTAAGGCTTGAATATTTAATTGGTTAGGTCCGACTCCATCCATAGGTGAAATTTTACCTCCCAAAACATGGTAAATTCCTTTGAAAAGCTGTGTATTTTCTAAAGCCATAACATCTCGAATATCTTCCACAACACAAATTGTTTGATGATCTCGAATAGGATTAGCACAAATATCACAAATATCCTCATCCGAAATGTTGTGACAACTCTTACAAAAAATAATATCTTTTCTCAAACTCAGCAATGCTTCTGCCAAATGAATTGTTTGTTCTTCTGGCTGTTTAAGTATGTGTAACATTAATCGAAGTGCTGTACGTTTGCCAATACCCGGTAATTGAGACATTTCGTCTACTGCTTTTTCTAATAATTTTGAAGGAAATTCCATAAAGCAAAGATATAAAAAAGAAAGAAAATTAATTGTCATAGAAGATTCCTATAGACCTTTCATAAATGTATGGTAGAAAGCAAAAAAGAATTACTTTTGAAAGCATATTAAATATATTAAACCATGAGCCCATTAAGCATTATAAGCATTATTGTTATATACTTTGGAATATTAATCGCTATATCACGTTATATCAGTAAAAAAGACAGTAGTAATGATGCTTTTTTTAGTGCTAATAAAAATGCCAAATGGTACTTAGTCGCTTTTGGAATGATTGGTACTGCCTTGTCTGGTGTAACATTTATTTCTGTACCAGGAGAGGTTGGCTCACCTAATGGAGAACAATTCAAATACTTTCAATTTGTCTTAGGAAATGCAGTAGGTTTTTTACTGACAGCTTCTATCTTACTCCCGTTATATTACAAATATAATTTAGTATCTATCTATACATATATTGAAAAGAAATTAGGCCATTACAGTTATAAATCAGCTGCTTTAATTTTTCTACTTAGTAGAACTATTGGATCTGCTTTTCGCCTATACTTAGTTGTTATTGTACTTCAACGTTATGTATTTGATTATTATGGCGTACCATTCTTTCTGACGGTTTTAATAGCTTTAGCTTTAATTTATGCTTATACCTATAAAGGTGGCCTAAAAACAATTATTGTAACAGATACTTTGCAAACTTTCTTCTTAGTTGCATCTGTAATTTTCACTATTATTTTTATATGTAATAGTTTGGATTTAGGAGCTGTAGAAGCTTTTGAAACGATTAAAAATAGTAATTATTCAAAAGTATTCTTCTTTGAAGATTTTATCTCTTCTCGCTTTCACTTTCTTAAACAGTTTATAGGAGGTGTATTTGTAACTCTGGCAATGGTAGGTCTTGACCAGGACTTAATGCAAAAGAATTTGAGCTGTGCTAACATCAAAGAGGCACAAAAAAACATGTATTCATTTACAGCTGTTTTTGTCATAATTAACCTATTCTTTTTAGGGGTTGGTGCCTTATTATATATCTATGCAGAAAAGTATGGAATACAAGTTCCGCTAGATTTAGCTTCTGGAAAACCGCGTACAGATTTGCTATTTCCTGAAATTGCTTTTAAACACTTATCATTACTGCCTGCTATAATATTCTTACTTGGGCTTACAGCTGCTACATTTGCAACAACTGATTCAGCACTTACAGCACTTACAACATCCTTTTGTATAGACTTTCTAAATATGGATAAACAAAAAGATAATCCATCCAATGTATGGAGAAGAAAGGTTGTACATTTAGCATTCTCTTTTTTAATGTTCTTAGTTATTATCTTATTTAATGCTATTAATGATGCTTCTGTAGTAAGTATGATCTTTAAAATAGCATCATATACATATGGTCCATTATTAGGTCTATTTGCTTTTGCTATCTTATTCAAAAACAAAGCCGTTAAGGACAAATTAGTACCTATTATTTGTGTTATTGCTCCCATTCTAACTTTATGGATTAGCAATAACTCTACAACATTATTAGGAGGCTATCAATTTGATAATGAATTAATTTTAGTCAATGGGTTAATAACTGTAATTCTCTTACTATTAATAAGCAAAAAATCAATATTGATCCGTATGGAGTAAAACTAAAGTACAAGCTTCCTCTGCAATAATACCTTGCTCATTCAAAACTTTTTCAAACTCAGGATTTTCTGTACCTGGGTTGAATATAACACGCCTTGGTTTTAGACTCAAAATATAATTATAGAACTCTTCTTGTCGTTTAGGATTCAGATATAGTGTCACAGTATCAATTTTCTCATAGTCTACAATTGTTGTATCAATTGTTACATCTGCTACAACTCCTGCACGCAGGCCATAAGTTACAACCTCATGGTCATATTCTCGCAACATTGAAATAGCTTTAAAAGAATAACGTTCTGGGTTCGTTGAACCACCTATTACAAGTGTTTTCATATTTTTTCATTATTATTAACAATATACAACATTTACCACAATAAAAAAAGAAGACAAACAAACATTAGCTAAATAATTTAACAAACAAACAAAAACATTACAAAAACAAAATAATATTTTATCTAATTTTAAGCGTAATTATTTGATTTTTTTACAAAAACTGACAAAAGTCATATTTTTCTCATAAATTTAACAATACATTTGAATCAGATTTTAAAGTTAAATACTATGAAAAAATTATTACTTACTTTAATGGGTGCTGCTATGTTAGTTGGTACTCAATCATATGCACAGGAATCAACAACTCCTGAGAAAAATGATTATAAATGGCAAATGCGCCTTAGAGGTGTAGGTGTTATTCCTCACAATAAAGCAGATATCGGTGTAATTGGTGGACAAATCCATGTTGATAACAATTATATCCCAGAATTAGATTTTACATACTTTTTCACAGAAAACTTTGCTGCTGAATTAATCTTAGGTACAACAAAACACAATGTATCAACAAGAAGTTCAAGTTTAGCTGCTATTGGTGGACCATCAGATGCAAATGTAGACTTAGGTAGTGTGTATTTATTACCTCCAACTTTAATGGTACAATACCACCATAAATTTGGTGAAGTATTCAAACCTTATGTTGGAGTGGGTGCAAATTATACTATTTTCTACAACGAAAAATCAGGTGTTGCAAAAGATATCACTTACAAAAACAGTTTTGGATATGGATACCAAGTAGGTTTTGATATCGATTTAACTGATAAATTCTTCATTAACGTTGACTTCAAAAAATTATTCTTGAAAACTGACGTTACTGTAGATGCATCAAATCTTAATGGAGGAGCTGCTTTAGAAATTCCTGCTAAGGTAAAAGTAGACCCAATGTTAATTGGATTCGGTGTAGGTATGCGTTTTTAATTATTTAATGAGATACTTTTTTTTACCCCTCTGTTGTGAAAGCCCAGCAGAGGGGTTTTTCTTTTCAATAGCTCTCTTTTACATTACTTTGTAAGTCTTCTTTATATTTAAGACCTTTGCTTTTTAAACAAAGAGCCATTATAAATGACATCCAATATAACGTTCAAAGACATCAATAAATTAGCAATTCCAGCAATATTTGCAGGTATTTCTGAATCATTAATATCACTTACTGATATTGCAATTGTTGGCAATGTAAAAGAACATAGCGTAGAGGCTCTCGGGGCTGTAGGATTAGTAGGCTCTTTTCTATCTGCTATTATTTGGATTGTAGCACAAACCAAAACTTCTATATCTGCTACAGTTTCACAACATTTAGGGGCTAATAGAATTTTTGCTATCAAAACTTTAGTTCCACAAGCGATCTTATTTAATTTTCTCTTAAGTCTTATACTCTTTCTTTGTACAACTCTTTTTGTCCACGAAATATTTACAGCTTACAATGCTGAAGGTCTATTATTAGTCTATGCTAAAGATTATTACTTAATAAGAGCTTGGGGATTTCCTCTGACTCTAATCACATTTGCTTTGTATGGTGTATTTAGAGGATTACAAAATACTGTATGGGCAATGAACTGTAGTATTGTAGGTGCTTTATTAAATATTGTTCTTACCTATTTTTTTGTATTTGGTTATTCAGATATTATACCTGCTATGCATATCAAAGGTGCTGCTTATGCAAGTGTAATCGCACAAATAGTCATGTTGATCATGGCTTTTTATTACTTTTTTAAATACACTCCTTTTAATTTAAAGATTCGTAAAAGCATAAACCCTTCTTTAAAACCACTAATACTGATGAGTTTTAACTTTATCATTCGTACAGCTACCCTAAACCTGGCTATATATTTAGCTAATGCCTATGCTACAGATTATGGTAAAAACTATATTGCGGCACAAAGTATTCTAATGAATATTTGGCTATTCTTTTCTTTTTTTATTGATGGATATGCCAGTGCAGGAAATGCTTTAGCAGGTAAATTATTAGGTGCTAAAGAATACAAAACAATGTGGCAGATGAGTAAGAGTATAAGTAAATATGCTATTATTGTTTCTGTTGTATTAATAGTTTTATGTTTTACAGGTTATAAATCCATTGGGCAACTATTTAACCAAGATCCGGAAGTAATACAAATATTCACTTCTATCTTTTGGGTAGTTCTTATTATGCAACCAATCAATTCTTTAGCTTATATATTTGATGGAATATTCAAAGGGATGGGCGATGCTAAAGTACTTCGTAATAATCTTTTGTTTGCTACTTTTTGCGGATTTACTCCTACCTTACTTTTACTTGATTACTTTAACTTTAAAATGTATGCTATATGGATAGCTTTTGGAATATGGATGTGCTGCAGAAGTTTTCCGCTTATGTATTTATTCAAAAAAAATTACGTCTAAATATAAGTAATGCAACAGCATTGCAAACATAGGTAAGCATTATTTATTGACAAAAGAAGTACTTAAATTTGTTCTATAACAAAAATACAAGTACCATGATTCATCAAGATATAGATAAAACAGTAGATCACAAAAATTGTGACCACAACCATCATAAGGAACACAAGCACGAAGGAAATACAAATCACAACCACAGTCATAATCATGATGATCACGATCACGATCATGGAGGAGAAAACACCAATTTATTTGTAGGTTTCAGCTTACTATTCTTATTTGTAGGTTTAGCATTAACGCATCTTGTAAAAGCAGAATGGTTTATTACTAATCAAAACTTACAATTAATATGGTACATTGTTGCCTATCTTCCTGTTGGTGTGCCTGTACTCAAAGAAGCAGGTCAACTCTTACTAAAAAAAGACTTTTTCAATGAGTTTTCTTTAATGGCCATTGCTACTATAGGTGCGTTCTTCTTAAAAGAATATGCAGAAGGAGTTGCTGTAATGATTTTTTATACAATTGGAGAAATATTCCAAGGAAATGCAGTTACTAAAGCAAAAGGAAACATTAAAGCATTATTAGATATTCGCCCAAATGAAGCTACCGTATTGCGAAATAACGAATATGTAATTGTCAATCCAGAAGAAGTATCTATTGGAGAGATTGTTCAAGTAAAAGTTGGTGAGAAAGTCCCTTTAGATGGAGAATTAATAACAACTAAAGGAAGCTTTAATACCTCTGCTCTTACAGGAGAAAGCAAGCCTTCAACATATGAACAAGGAGAAACAGTGCTTACTGGAATGATCAACTTACAAAATGTAATAGAGGTAAAAACAACTAAACGATATCAAGATAGTTCGCTTGCTAAAATATTAGAAATGGTACAAGAAGCAAGTACACGTAAAGCACCTACAGAACTATATATTAGAAAGTTTGCTAAAATTTACACTCCTATTGTATTCTTTTTAGCCGTAGTGCTAACCTTTATTCCATACTTCTTTTTAGGCAATGAATACATCTTTGCACAATGGTTAGAACGAGCATTAGTCTTTTTAGTAATCTCATGTCCATGTGCCTTAGTTATTTCTGTTCCGTTAGGATATTTTGGTGGTATTGGTGCCGCATCCAGAAATGGTATTCTTTTCAAAGGTTCAAACTTCTTAGAACTAATGGCCAAATTAGACATCGTTGTAATGGATAAAACAGGCACATTAACTGAGGGGGTTTTTAAAGTTCAGAAAGTAGAAACTGATTTTGAGAAAGACAATTTTGTACAAACTGTATCTGCTATAGAAAAACAATCAACTCATCCAATTGCTAAAGCTATTGTTGATGCCTATCCAACAAATAAAATAGCAGAAGAGGTACATGAAATTTCTGGTAAAGGATTAATGGGTAAGGTGGACAATCAAGTCATTTTAGTAGGAAATACAGCTTTACTAAAACAATTTGATATTACGTATCCAACAGAGATAGATCATGTCGTAGAAAGCATTGTAGTTGTTGCTCTCAACAATAAATATGCAGGATACATCACAATTGCTGACCAGATCAAGGTAGATGCCAAAGATGCTATTGTACTAATGAAAGCTATGGGTGTACACAAAACAGTTGTGTTAAGTGGAGACAAAGATACAATCACACAAAAAGTAGCACAACAAATCAATATAGACTACGCTATGGGAGGCCTGCTTCCTGAAGGTAAAGTAGAACAGGTAGAAAAACTCAAAAAAGAGAACCCTACTAAATCTTTAGCCTTTGTGGGAGATGGTATTAACGATGCCCCTGTATTAGCGCTAAGTGATGTAGGAATAGCTATGGGAGGATTAGGAAGTGATGCAGCTATTGAAACGGCTGATGTTGTTATTCAAACAGACCAGCCTTCTAAAATAGCGACAGCAATGCATATTGGTCAAGAAACACGTAAAATTGTTATTCAAAACATCGCATTGGCATTGGTAGTAAAAATAATTGTATTAATTCTTGGAGCTGGTGGTATTGCCACAATGTGGGAAGCTGTATTTGCAGATGTTGGTGTAGCACTTTTAGCAATACTAAATGCAGTACGCATTCAAAAAATGAAGTTTAAATAGATACTATAAACTAAAAATCCCGATAACTCGGGATTTTTTTATTCTTGTTCTTTAAACTGTTTCAATGTTTCTTCTATTTGTATCAAATATTGTCCGTACAGTTTTTTAATCCAATATCTCACAAACCAAAGCGTAAAACTGAAAAAGATAATAAACACTATAATAAATGTCTTATTGTTTAAAAGCTCATTATAATTCCCCATTCTTGATCCTACGATATATGGAATAATTATACCAACAAATGGTAATAAGGAATAACAAAAATTTTCATACAGTTGTATATACATACGTACACTAAAATACACTTCATACAAACTATCTCGAGAATTCATAGTAAATGAATTAGAAGTTCGATAGAACAAATACATCTTAACCAAAAAATACACAGTTATAGCTGTAAATAGAAAATAAAAAATGTAAAAAAGAGGAATACTTTCTGTTGGAAGCTTATAATAAAAGGGAAGAAATCCTATAAAAACTATACTCAATCCTTGTGCCCAAAGATCTTTCAAAACATTTTTTCTTATTTTCTCTAATGGCAAACGACTATCCTTTTTATTTATATTAGTAGGCTCCACTAAAACATTAGGTGTTTCTTGTTCTTGCCATGTCTTTTTTAAATCATCAAAATTCATACCCTTGACTTTTTATAATTTCTTGTAACTTATTTTTGGTTCTGTTCAGTTTTACTCGAGCATTTCCTTCCGAAATACCTAAGTTTGTTCCTATTTCTTGATGCGAAAAACCTTCTAAATACAGAAAGATTAAAGCTTTTTCTACATCATTCAATTGATAAATCGCTCTGTATAAATAATCTACCTGATTATCAATTGTTGTTTCGTGCTCTACTTCTTGTAGTTTTCCTTCTTTATCACTTAGCGAAGTAAGCTGATTGCTTACTCTCTTATCTTTCTTAAAGTAAGTAATGGCTGTATTAACAGCTACACGATACATCCAAGTAGAAAACTGACTATTCCCTTGAAATTTATCATATGATTTCCACAATTGTAATACTATCTCTTGATACAAATCTTCCTGATCATCCCAATTATCCATATACATCCGAGATACCTTATACAAGATGCCTTTATGCGTATCAATTTGTAATAGAAACTCTTTTTCAATAGTTTTATTCACTATTTCAAACTTTTTAATTGAATACTGGCTTAATCTTATACCCTTGCTGTATTAATAAATTCAATACTCCTTCCTTTCCCCATAAATGGGCACTTCCAACAGCAAATAGAGTTGCTTTATCCTTCATCATTGCAGGCATCTGTTTTACCCAATTCGTATTTCTTTGATCCAACAACTGTTTTTTAGCTTCTAAGCTCATAAATTTAGGATCTGTACCATACTCATACAAAGCTTGAATATCTTCATCTACAAAAGCTTGTTTCATCTCCTTAAAGTTTTCAACATAGTGATTCACTTCTTTTAGTTGATCTAAAATCTCCTCTGCAGTATACATCTTCTCCAACAACTTCACCTGATCATTCAAATGCTCCAAACCTACAATACTTTTCCCTTTCTGTATTGCTAACTGCAAAACTTCCATATCAAATCCCTTAGCAGAACACGTAACTGTTTTTGCAATCATCAAACTCATTAAACCGAATACAGACATATTGTCTACTTCTGTTAATTCTCTACCATACTCATTCTTCAAAACTTTTCTTAATTCGTCCACTTGACTTGGGGACAACTGCTCTGATAATTTTTTTTCAGTAAGCATTAAGTTTTGAATATCTTTTAACTCATTAGGGTCTGTCAAGTTAACCTCTAAAGCTAACTGTTGTGTTGCATCAATTGCTCTTATCACCTTCTCTTTTACAATCATGTCTTCTTCACATAAAATATGAAAAGTACCTAAAACATAAGAAGGTTGTTGTAAACCATTACCTGATACTTGCCATAAAATAGTTTGTTTTGATTTGATTTGAGCAAAACTTATTGTCACCATCAAAAAGCTAAGCAGGAAGCTAAAAAATAAACGTTTCATAATTCAATTGTTTTTTGTTTTATAAATAGTAAGTATACCAAATTAAAAAACGTTACAGAAAAATAAAATTATTTTTTCATATCAATCACAGGAAGACAAGTGATAAAACATTTCGAGAAAAGAGTATAAACAAAAAGGTCTCCCTTTTGAGGAGACCTTTGAGCCGATGGAGGGACTCGAACCCACGACCTGCTGATTACAAATCAGCTGCTCTAGCCAGCTGAGCTACACCGGCAACTGTATGCAGTTGCACATTTAATTTTAATTGAGCCGATGGAGGGACTCGAACCCACGACCTGCTGATTACAAATCAGCTGCTCTAGCCAGCTGAGCTACACCGGCGACTCAATTGCAGTTGCAAAATGTATTTTTAAAATTTGAGCCGATGGAGGGACTCGAACCCACGACCTGCTGATTACAAATCAGCTGCTCTAGCCAGCTGAGCTACACCGGCGGCTTTTTTACAACTGTAATTATCTTTTCAAAAATTTGAGCCGATGGAGGGACTCGAACCCACGACCTGCTGATTACAAATCAGCTGCTCTAGCCAGCTGAGCTACACCGGCGACTCAAATTACAGTTGCAAAATTTATTTTAAAAATATTGAGCCGATGGAGGGACTCGAACCCACGACCTGCTGATTACAAATCAGCTGCTCTAGCCAGCTGAGCTACACCGGCGACTCATTTTGCGAGTGCAAAGATAGCACGCTTTTTCAATCTTGCAACAGAACAAGCATGTTTTTTTATCTTTTTTTTAATTAAAGAGCGTTGATTTTTACAACTATCTGACCTGCAACTTCTTCCAATTTTTGATAAACTGCTTTAAAATGTGCTTTTTTATTCTCTACATTTTTTGCATTCACTTCTTCCATCAATTGATCAAACGAAACTAACGTATCTTCCAACAAAGCACTTGTCTCTGCAGTTACTCCTGTTGTTGTCATTTCATGAATATAAATTGCTTGAATTAGATCTCCCAATACATAGTGAATATCTTTCTTAAGGTTTTTTACACTTGCCATAATACTATTTTATATTAATTATTTAATTACAAAACTACAACTTTAAATTCTCAAATACTATTCCTCTATGGGACAAATATTTCTAATAAAGTCGCTTCTCCTTTTATCTTTATATCAGTAATTGCTGCAGGTACTAATATAGTATCTCCTTTGCCATACTGATAAACCTCTTCTCCTATTAAAAACTCACATTCTCCTGAAGTACAAACATATACAACAAAACAATCTTTATCATTTACAGTATTAAACTCTCCATTTAATGGAATATAATTTACAGTAAAATAAGGACATGTTACTACACTATTCTCACGATTACACTCCTTTTCATAAGCAATCACAGCCTCCTTCTTGTCATAGTTTATGGCTTCTAAAGCCAAATCAACATGTAGTTCTCTCGATTTGCCTTCTGCATCCACTCTATCCCAATCATACACCCTATATGTAATATCAGATGTTTGCTGTATTTCTGCCAACAATACACCTTTACCAATTGCATGCACTGTTCCTGTCTTTATAAAGAAAACATCCCCTTGCTTTACTTCAATTTCATTCAAAATAGAAGGTAATGTCTTGTTTTCTAAGTGTTCTAAATAATCTTTCTCGCCTACTCCTTCTTTAAAATCAACTACAACACGTGCTCCTTCATCTGCTGCCATTACATACCACATCTCTGTTTTTCCAAACGTTTGATGTCTTTTAGCCGCTAATTCATTAGAGGGGTGTAATTGTATAGACAAATCTTCCTTTGCATCTAAAAACTTAAATAACAAAGGAAATTGATGATTAAAACGTTTAAAGATACGCTCTCCTAAAACTTCCTTGGGAAACTGCTCTAATAATCGACCTAAATCCCAACCTTTGTAAATACCATTGGCAACTACACTAACATCATTTTTGACACCAGATAGTTCCCAACTCTCTCCTACTTCGGCCGATTCAATCTCTTTACCTAAACATGTTTTAAGCTTTGTCCCACCCCAAATTCTATCTTTTAAAATAGGTTGAAAAACGATAGGATATTTTATAAAACTCATATATTCTGTCTCCTTTCTATAAGATTTTGGTCTTATTATAGATCTATTTACTTTACTATCAAAAATAGCGACGCAAGTTACGAATTATAACTAACGCTTTTACTAATTTTAAGCTATTATTATCCTTTAAATGACACAAAGTTGCGCGCTGTTTCATACAACACTACTTCTAAATCCTTATCATTAGGAATAAAAGGACGCAATTTTCGCCATATTACAATAGCTATATTTTCTGCTGTTGGATTCAAATCAAAAAATTCTGGCACATCCAAATTCAAGTTTTTATGATCAAATGCTTCCTCTATTTCTGACTTAATTAAATCTGATAGTTCTTTTAAATCCATCACAAAACCTGTCTCTTCATCTAATTCTCCAGTAACATGAACAATCAATTCATAATTATGCCCATGATAATTTGGATTATTACACTTCCCAAAAATCAACTGATTCTTCTCATCAGACCAATCTTTGCGATAAAGTCTATGTGCTGAATTAAAGTGAGCTTTTCTACTAATAGTTAATCTCATATACTACTTTTTTTGAGCTACAATAAAGTGATAGAATTTCGAGAAAATAATCTTAAACCATTCTGTATACAGTGCTGGTTGATTTTCCATATCTTCCTTAATACCTTCAATAGACATCCATTTCCAAGCCTCTACCTCTTCTTTATTTATGTTAGGTTCATCATTATAATATCCTATCATTACGTGATCAAATTCATGCTCCGTCAATCCATTATCAAAAGGTGCTTTGTAAATAAAGCTAAAAACATCCTCTAAAGAAACATCAAATCCCATTTCTTCTTGAAGTCTTCTGCGCCCTGCTTCTACATTTGATTCTCCCACTCTTTGATGACTACAACATGTATTAGTCCATAATAAAGGAGAGTGATATTTTTCAGATGCTCTTTGTTGTAACATCACTTCGTTATTTTCATTTAAAATAAAAACAGAAAAAGCACGATGCAATAAAGCTTTCTCATGAGCTTCTATCTTTTCCATTACTCCTATTTGCTCATCACTTTCATTTACTAATATCACTAATTCTTCTTTCATATCTTCAAAATTATAACAAATTCAAAAATACAAAAAAGATATGGTTTACCTAATTTCTTTCCTCTCTTATCCTGCTTAATATTTAAAGGTCTCCAAACTTTTAATACACACACAAACAACCGCTTAATTTAAAACAACATCTTTGTATCGCCTAAAAAAGAGAATCATTTTAAAAGTTCATTAAACTTTAACGAATAGTATCATTCGTTTTTTACTTACTTTTGATTACCTAAAACAAACAGAATATATGGAAAGGCAAATAAAACTAATATGGGACTTTAAAGGACCTGCTGGAGAAAAAACAGCAGAACACCATGTTATCCACTTAAAAGAATATGTTGCAATAGAAAAACTCCCTATTACGATTATTGGATTTGAACGATTAGCTGATATACACAGTATTGCGTACATGGTGGTAAATGATGAACAGATGCGTCAATTAAGAGATACTCTAAAACCTCACAGAGGAGAACTATATGAAAGTTAAAAGGGATTTGTTAATCCCTTTTATTTTTTCTCTAATGCAATAATTTCACTCTTTAGCAAAGTATAATTCTCATAATAAGCTTCTAATACTATTATTTTCTTCTTACCTGAAGTAATGGTAATTGCCTCTTCTCTATTGGTCAATTTATTAGTCATTGTACCAATAGATATCTCAATGTTTTCTTTATCACAATCAAACTTTTTCAGTCTTCCCCAAATATCTTTACTTTCAATTGTTCGATCAGTCATAGTAACTTTATTAAGATACTGTGTACTTAGAGTTGTTATATAAATAAGGATAGTAATTAAAACACCTAATCCAAAAAGTAAACTCATTGTTACCTTCTCTCCTTTCATTAGTTCCGTTATCATAACTGCTATAGGCGCAAAAAATGTAACACAAATCATACTACACAATAAAGCAACATATCTCTTTCTAAATTTTGATACAATCATATTACTATCTCAATAAATTACCCATTATCTATATCCCATAAAAAAAATCCTTAGCTTTTACACTAAGGATTTTTGCTTTATACTATCAACGAAGTTTTAATTCGCTTCTTTACTAATAAACTGTATTCTCATTAAGCGCAATTCTTCTGTATCAAAATCTCCATCAAATTCTTCCATTGCTACCTTAATATTATCTGTATCAGCTCCCATAAAATACTCATAAATTTCTTCTTGCTGCTCTTCATCTAATGTTTCGTCTAACCAATAGCTGATATTCAACTTCGTACCAGAATAAACAATTTGTTCCATCTCTTTCAACAAACCATCCATATCTAATCCTTTTGCTTTTGCAATATCTGGTAAAGACAATTTTCTATCCACACTTTGAATGATGTATAATTTAAGAGCAGAATTGGCTCCAGTAGATTTTACAACAAAGTCATCTGGACGATCAATATCATTCTCTTCTACATATTTCTTAATTACAGCAACAAACTCAGCACCATACTTTTTTGCTTTTCCTTCACTTACTCCATGTACATTTGCCATCTCTTCTAAAGTTACAGGATATTTTAATCCCATATCTTCCAAAGATGGTTCTTGAAATACAACAAATGGAGGTACACCAGCTTTCTTAGCAACTTTTTTACACAAATCTTTTAAAATCCCAATCAACACTTCATCTCCAACAGCACCAACTTTTGTATTCATTACTTCTGCATTAGCATCCGAATCTGAATATTCATGATCTTCTGTCATCATAAACGACTTTGGTTTAGCAATAAAAGCAGTACCAGCCTCAGTCATTTTAAGCACTCCATAGGTTTCAATATCCTTGCGCAACAATCCAGCCACTAATACCTGACGAATTAAAGCAATCCAATACTTTTCATTTTCATTAGAACCCTTTCCAAAAAATGGTAAACTATCTGTTTTATTTGCTTTTACAGTAGCATTTACTTTTCCTAACAGTGTGAAAACAATTTCTTTTGTTTTATAAACTTGTTTCGTATCACGTACTATCTCAAGTAGTGTAACAACATTATCTTTTGCTTCTACTTTTTTCTTTGGATTGCGCACATTATCATCCATATCAGCTCCGTCTCCATGTACCTCATCAAACTCTTCTCCAAAATAGTGAAGTAAAAACTTACGTCTTGACATAGATGTTTCTGCATAAGCAACCACCTCTTGCAATAAGGCAAAACCAATTTCTTGCTCTGCAATTGGCTTACCAGCCATAAACTTCTCTAACTTTTCAATATCCTTATACGAATAATAAGCTAAACAATGTCCTTCTCCTCCATCACGTCCTGCACGTCCAGTTTCTTGATAATAACTCTCTAAAGACTTTGGAATATCGTGATGAATCACATAACGTACATCTGGTTTGTCGATTCCCATTCCAAAAGCAATAGTTGCAACCACCACATCTACTTCTTCCATCAAAAACATATCTTGATGTTTTGCACGTGTTTTAGCATCCAACCCTGCATGATATGGAACAGCACTAATACCGTTTACTTGTAAAACATTGGCAATTTCTTCCACTTTTTTACGACTCAAACAGTAAATAACTCCCGATTTCCCTTTGTGTTGTTTAATAAAGCGAATAATATCACTTTCAATATTTTTCGTTTTAGACTTTATTTCATAAAACAAATTAGGTCTATTAAATGAAGCTTTAAATACATTTGCATTAGGCATTTCCAAGTTTTTCAAGATATCTTCTTGAACTTTTGGTGTAGCCGTAGCAGTAAGCCCGATAATTGGAACATCTCCCAATTGTCGAATTATATTGCGTAAATTTCTATACTCTGGTCTAAAGTCGTGTCCCCATTCAGAGATACAGTGTGCCTCATCAATTGCCACAAAAGAAATTTTTACTTCATTCAAAAAAGTAACATACTCTTCTTTAGTTAGCGATTCAGGTGCTACATATAACAATTTTGTCACGCCATTTTTCACATCTTCCTTTACTTGATTCACTTCTGTTCTCGTTAAAGAAGAGTTTAATACGTGTGCAACTCCATTTTCTGTTGATAAACTTCTAATCGCATCTACCTGGTTTTTCATTAATGCAATTAAGGGAGATACTACAATAGCAGTACCCTCCAACACTAATGCTGGCAGTTGATAACAAAGAGATTTCCCTCCTCCAGTCGGCATGATTACAAAAGTATTCTGCCCTGTAATAATACTTTTTACAACATCCTCTTGAAGACCTTTGAATTGTGAAAATCCAAAAAATCTCTTTAACTCTTTGTGCAAGTCAATTTCAGCTGATTTCATTATTTTTGTATCGTATTTTACATAAATTTGTACTACCCTAAAGATAAGTATTTTCTTTAGGACAAACCTAATATTTAACATTCGACTGTTTTGAATACAAACACATCTATACTAAAGACCGCAAAAGACACTTTATTATCTGAAAGTGAAAGCATTAAGAATTTAACAAATTACCTAACAGATGATTTTGCAGAGTCTGTAAAAACGATTTTCAACTGCAAAGGTCGCGTTGTAGTGACTGGAATCGGCAAAAGTGCACTTGTTGGAAGCAAAATTGTCGCAACTTTTAACTCTACAGGTACCCCTGCTCTTTTTATGCATGCAGCAGAAGCTGTACATGGAGATTTAGGTTTATTACAGCCTCAAGACTGTGTAATATGTATTTCGAACAGTGGAAATAGCCCAGAAATAAAAGTATTAACTCCTTTGTTGAAAAGATTTGGCAATCCTTTAATAGCAATAACTGCGAATGAAAACTCTTTTTTGGGGAAAAATGCTAATTTTGTGCTTTTGTCTAAAGTAGATAGAGAAGCAGAAGCAAATAACTTAGCTCCAATGAATAGTACTACTGCTCAGTTGGTTTTAGGTGATGCTTTAGCTGCTTGTTTGATTGAAATGAGAAACTTTACTGCAGAAGATTTTGCGATGTATCATCCAGGTGGTGCATTAGGAAAAAAACTACTTATGTTGGTTAAAGACATTTTAAAAAGTACAAACAAACCAATGGTATCTCCTACTTCATCTATCAAAGATGTTATTGTAGAAATATCTGAAAAGAGATTAGGGGTCACTGCTGTTGTAGAAAACAATGTTTTAGTAGGTATTATTACTGATGGAGACCTTCGTCGTATGTTGCAAAATGGTGGAGACATCAATGCAATTCAAGCGAAAGATATCATGAGTAGTAATCCAAAAAACATCGATGCTAATCAACATGTTTCAAAAGCATTATCTATTTTAGAAGACAATTCGATTACACAATTATTAGTAACAAACAACAATGAGTATGTAGGTGTTATTCACTTGCATGACATTTTAAAAGAAGGTATCGTTTAACCCAATGGCAAACAAAAAAAACTCTATCAAGGAAATGTCTTTCCTTGACCACCTTGAAGAACTTAGATGGCTACTTGTACGTTCATCTGCTTTTATCCTTGGAGGAGGTATTGTCGCATTTATATTCAACGACTTTATATTTAATACAATCATTTTTGGCCCTAAAAAAACAGACTTCGTTACGTATCGCTTCTTCTGTCAGCTGGCTCAAAAATATGATTTAGACAAAAGTTTTTGTCAAGCAGAACTCCCTTTCGAAATCCAAAACAGAACAATGGATGGACAGTTTTCTGTATTAATCTGGACCTGTATTACAGCTGGTTTTGTAATTGCCTTTCCTTTTATTTTATGGGAAATATGGAAATTTATTAAACCCGCATTATACCAAAAAGAACTGCAATACGCGAAGCGTTTTATCTTTATTTCCTCTCTGTTATTTTTCTTAGGAGTTGGATTTGGATACTATGTAATTACTCCACTATCAATCAACTTCTTAGCTAATATGCAAGTAAGTGATATTGTAAAAAATGAAATTGACTTAACGTCGTATATCGGTTTAGTCAAAACTACTTCACTCTCTTGTGGATTAGTATTTGAATTGCCAATCATCATTTATTTCTTATCTGTTTTAGGTTTAGTTACGCCAGAATTTTTAAGAGAGTATAGAAAATATGCTATTGTACTAATCTTAATTATAGCAGCAGTTATTACTCCTCCAGATGTAATTAGTCAGGTAATTGTATCTATCCCTCTTTTAATCTTGTACGAAATAAGTATTTATATTTCTAAATTTGTACAGAAAAAAGATCCAAAAGATAAATCAAATCAAGAACTAAGTAAATCATAATAAGCAATGAAACTAAGAGCAGATAATATTGTAAAGATGTACAAGAAAAGAAAGGTTGTAAAAGGCGTTTCTGTAGAAGTAAATCAAGGGGAAATTGTTGGCTTACTTGGTCCTAATGGAGCTGGAAAAACGACTTCTTTCTATATGATTGTAGGCTTGGTAAAACCAAACAGCGGACATATCTATTTAGACAATACAGACATTACAGATTTTCCGATGTACAAACGTGCACAACACGGTATTGGTTATTTGGCACAAGAAGCTTCGGTCTTTAGAAAATTAAGTATTGAAGACAATATATTAAGTGTACTTCAATTGACTAAGCTTTCTAAAAAAGAGCAGATTGATAAAATGGAATCATTGATTGAAGAGTTTAGTTTAGAGCATATCCGTACCAACCGTGGAGACCTTTTATCAGGAGGTGAAAGACGTAGAACAGAGATTGCTCGCGCTTTAGCAACGGATCCTAAATTTATTCTTTTGGATGAACCCTTTGCAGGAGTTGACCCTGTAGCGGTAGAAGATATCCAGCGAATTGTAGCTAAATTGAAAAACAAAAACATTGGTATCTTAATTACAGACCACAATGTACAAGAGACTTTAGCTATTACAGACAAAACTTACCTAATGTTTGAAGGAGGTATTTTGAAAGCAGGAATACCAGAAGAATTAGCTGAGGATGAAATGGTAAGAAAAGTTTACTTAGGTCAAAACTTCGAACTTAGAAAAAAGAAATTGGAGTTCTAATTCCAATCTTTCAAATAAAATACATTTAAGCCCTTATTTCTTGTAATAAAGAAATAAGGGCTTTTTAATTTCCCTTTTCATATTATAAGTAACAAATAATTACTTTCTTTTCTATTGCTATAGGTTATGCAATTCTTGCTGCACTCCACACTTATCCGCTTACTAAACAAGCATCAATTCAAGCATCAATTCAAGTATCAACTACCATTCACTATCTCAGTCAGTTCAAAACTTCCACAAAAAGTAATGCCCAATAACATACGTTATAAACAACTTTAAAAAGTTTAGTACTATACCGTACAAACTACAAATCCACAGCCATTCATCATTTCGTTTTTTCATGCAATCATAGTCTCCTTCATTTCATTTTGCTACAAGTGTAAGTATAGTGCAAGCATAGTGTAAGCATAGTGCAAGTATAATAACCTTCTATTTTTATACTTGCACTATGCTTACAAATTACTTAAACTATACTTACATTAATATTTACTTCTTTTTTATAGCAGTTAGAGAACACTTAGATACAGAATCCATTAAAAAAACAAAACAGATTATCTCATTGATTTATTGATATTCAATAGATTTAAAACCAAATAACTGATTCCTTATTTAGATAAAATGAATCACTGATTATCGTCCAAATCCCCTTAACTTGGAAAAAAGAATTAGCTTTTGGAGTAAGATTAGTTATGGAAAGAAATAGAGAGTCTAAAAAGAAAAACAAACAGCCAATTTGCTAATTTTTTAGGTCAAAATATGACAAATTGTAAATATAAAAAGCCTTGTTTATCAAAATAATAATTCTTCATTATTCTCTTCGTTTTACCTCATCATTTTCTTCTATATTTAGTATATTTGCTCTATTACTTAAAAGTTTTCGACAAAACGCATCGAACAATACTATTGTTTTCATTTAAATTAGAAAAAAATGACACAAAAATCTAAAATTCTTTACACGCTTACAGACGAAGCTCCAATGTTGGCTACGTATTCTTTTTTACCAATTGTGCAAGCTTTCGCAAAAACAGCTGCCATTGAAGTAGAAACACGTGATATCTCTTTAGCAGGACGTATTCTTGCTAATTTCCCAGAATTCTTAAAAGAAGAACAAAAAATCGGTGATGCTTTAGCTGAATTAGGTGAGTTGGCAAAAACTCCTGAGGCAAACATCATTAAATTACCAAATATTTCTGCTTCAATTCCTCAGCTAAATGCTGCTATCAAAGAATTGCAAGCACACGGATATGCTGTACCTGCATACCCTGCTGATCCTACAAATGACGAAGAAAAAGCAATCAAAGCTAAATATGCAAAAGTATTAGGTTCGGCTGTAAATCCAGTTTTACGTGAAGGAAACTCTGACCGTAGAGCACCTAAAGCAGTTAAAAACTACGCTAAAAAACACCCACACTCTATGGGAGCTTGGTCAGCTACATCTAATACAAAAGTAGCGACTATGACTGATGGAGATTTTTACGGAACAGAAAAATCTGTAACAGTTGCTCAAGACAGTAAATTCAAAATTGAATTTGTTGGAAAAGATGGAAGTGTAAAATTACTAAAAGATTATGCTTCTTTATTAGCAGGAGAAGTTATTGATTCTTCTGTAATGAACTTAAGTAAACTAAAAGCTTTTGTTTCTCAAGTTAAAGAAGAGGCTAAGGCTACTGGAGTTTTATTTTCTGCTCACTTAAAAGCAACGATGATGAAGGTATCAGACCCTGTTATCTTTGGTGCTGTGGTAGAAGTTTATTTTAAAGAAGTATTCGTTAAATACGCTACATTATTTGCAGAATTAAGTATTAATCCAAACAATGGTTTAGGAGATTTATATGCTAAAATTGCAGGTAACGCTCAAGAAGCAGAAGTAAAAGCTGCTATTGATGCTGCTATTGCTAATGGTCCAGCTATTGCAATGGTTAACTCTGATAAAGGAATTACAAACTTACACGTACCATCTGATGTAATTGTAGATGCTTCTATGCCTGCTATGATTCGTACTTCTGGTCAAATGTGGAATGCTGAAGGTAAACCTCAAGATACTTTTGCACTTATTCCAGACCGTTGTTATGCTGGTGTATATCAAACTGTAATTGAAGACTGTAAAGCTAATGGTGCTTACAATCCTACAACTATGGGATCTGTTCCAAACGTTGGTTTAATGGCTCAAAAGGCAGAAGAATATGGTTCTCATGACAAGACTTTCCAAGCTGAGGCTGACGGAGAGATTCGTGTTGTTGACGAACAAGGAAATGTATTCTTTACACAACCAGTTGAAGCAGGTGATATCTTTAGAATGTGTCAAACAAAAGACGCTCCTATTCAAGACTGGGTTAAATTAGCTGTAAACCGCGCACGTTTATCTGAAACTCCAGCAATTTTCTGGTTAGACGAAAACAGAGCACACGATAGAGAAATCATCGCTAAAGTACAGAAATACTTAAAAGATTACGATACAACAGGATTGGACATCAGAATCTTAAACCCTGTAGAAGCTACTAAAGTATCTGTAGAAAGAATCCGTCAAGGATTAGATACAATTTCTGTAACAGGAAATGTATTACGTGATTACTTAACTGACTTATTCCCTATTTTAGAAGTAGGTACATCTGCTAAAATGTTATCTATTGTACCATTAATGAATGGTGGTGGATTGTTTGAAACAGGTGCAGGAGGTTCTGCTCCAAAACACATTGAACAATTTATCGAAGAAGGATATTTACGTTGGGATTCATTAGGAGAATTCTTAGCTTTAGGTGCATCATTCGAGCATTTAAGTCAAACTCAAAACAATGCTAAAGCTATGGTATTAGCTGAAACGTTAGATGAGGCTACTGCTAAATTCTTAGACAATGATAAATCTCCTGCTCGTAAAGTAGGTTCTATTGACAACCGTGGTTCTCATTTCTACTTAGCAATGTATTGGGCTGAAGCTTTGGCTAACCAAACAAAAGATGCTGAGTTACAAGCTAAATTTGCTCCAATTGCAAAAGCAATGGCAGAAAATGAAGCTAAAATTAATGAAGAATTAATTGGTGCTCAAGGAAAAGCTCAAGATATCGTTGGATACTACCAACCAAATACAGAAGCTACAACTAAAGCTATGCGTCCAAGTGCTACATTAAATACTATTGTAGATTCTATCGCCTAATTTTATCTTATAAAATAAAAACAAAAAGGTCGTCAAATCATTGACGACCTTTTTTAATATCTTTATATCTCAATTGCAAATGATATGAGAAAGCTATCTTTATCCTTTTTACTTTTAATCTGCTGTTTTACAACAATACATGCACAAAAGAATATCTATCGTACGATTTACGATCCAATCTTTAACGTCGAATATAATTACAACGGGCATACGCAATTAAAAGCAGGTTTAGAACATCTTTTAAGTGAAAACAACTTTCATTACTTGGGTATAGGAGCACTGTGGACACAATACCAAGATAAAGGATATGTGATTCCCTACGCTCACTACCAATACATTCCTAAGGATAAGCTTTACTTTGCCAAACTCACTGCTTCTACAAAGCATCTACAACCAACAGTTGGCCTTTCTCTTTTAAATATATTTGATATTGGAGTAGGCTATGCTATTCCTTTTGATCAAAACAATAGCACCCCTGTAATTAAGGGTGTTACTCTATCTATAAATCTTAGAATTACGAATAATCAAAAAGCTTATCAATCCTTCAAAGTAATGTAGATCTATTATTTTATTGATCTAATAAGATTTGGTACTTTCTACCAATAGGCACTTCTTCGTCATTAACCATAATCACTTTACCAATAAAACGCTCTTTTATATTTGCTTTATTAACGATAAAGGAACGGTGAACTTGTACAAAGTCATTACCTACAAGATCTGTTTTAATACCTACTAACGACCCATAAACAAAATAACTTTTTCGTCTGCTTTTCGTAAATATCTTAATATAATTACCTGCACTTTCCACGTAAATAATATCCTCTAAATCAATATAATAATCACATCCATCTTCTTTGATTAAAATACTCTTTGGTTCAGCTTTTTTGTTACTCTCTATTCGATCCTTACAAAAGACTTTTGCTTTTTCTACTGCTTTTAGAAACTTGCTAAATGATATCGGTTTCAATAAGTAATCCACAGCATCGCTCTGATAAGACTCTAAAGCATATTCTGAATAAGCAGTTGTAACAATTGTAACAGGTTTCTTTGGCAACATCTGCAATAGCTCTATCCCTGTAACCAATGGCATATTAATATCTAAAAATAGAATATCTACTTCTTGCTCTTGTAAAACAGCAAGTGCTTCTTTCCCACTATAAGCATGACCAATACACATTAATTCATCACATTGTTTAATATGACTTAACAATACTTGGTGTGCGGGTTTTTCATCATCAACAATTAAACATTTGTAGGTAAATTCCATAATTCTAATTGTGTTTTATATTTATTCTTACTCTTTTCTTTAGTAAACCTATACTTTAAACTGGATACCTCCAATCTTCGTTCCAAATTAATTAATCCTAAGCCTGTACCATGTTGAATTAGCTCATCTGGTAAACAGGAATTTCCTATTTCAAAATACAAATGATTATCACTCACAGTACCTCGAAGATGAATATAAGGTGCATCTGTTTGTAAAGAAAACTTAATTGCATTTTCAACCAAACTAAAAAATAATAAAGGAGGTACTTGATACGCCTCTAAATCACCTTCATAAACAATATCCACCACTAACTTATTACTTCTAAACTTGTAATAATTAAAGTACTCTTTAATAAACTCTATTTCTTGCAACAATCCAACAAACTCCTTTTTAGTAGCTTCTAACTGATAGCGCAACAATAAAGATAATTGCAAAATACGCTCTGGTGTTTCTTCTGGCGCTGTTAAAGCTTCTCCATACAAATTGTTTAATGCATTCAGTAGGAAGTGTGGATTGAGCTGCATTTTTAAAAAATCTAATTCTGCTACTGTATTAATCAATCTCTTTTCTCGAACAGTTATATCATTAAATGCCCAAAGGTGAATAAAGTATGTACCAGTACCTAAAAAACCAATAAACAAGACATTAAATGTTTCTATTGGCCAAGAGACAAACTCATTGTACCACTGCGCCATCTTACCACAAATAATAATTACAATACTCCAAAAAAGTAGAGCCATAGGAAAGTAAGCTTCGTAACGTTTATTAATCAAATACCTCTTGACTAAAAACACATTGTGAAGACTAATCACAAAATACAATACGAAAAAAGTAGGTAACAAATCAATAAGTACTGCTCCTATTGTTTTATCCCCTTCTTTGCTTACATAATGTGCATAACCAAACACACTGATTAAAAAGGCAATAGTGATTATATTTCGAATCCAATAATTAGCATACCATTTCATAGCTCCAAATTATTAATACCGTAAAGATAGTTGTACTTAAAAATACATGAAAATTATTTATTCTAATACCTTTTACATAATTACTGTAACATATCAAATATTTTACGACTAATTACGTTGTAATCTTGAGTAGATTCGCATCATAAAAAATTGATAATAAAAACAATGGCGTTACATTTAAAACTAAAAACACATACTGCTTATAGCCTCCTCTTCTTTTTGATAGGGATAGCAGTACATGCGCAACAGAGCTATAAACTAAAAGGTAGTATAACAGATAAAAATGGACCATTACCTGGAGCTACAATCCAAGTGATAGAAACAAACCTATCTGTGATGACAGATTTAGATGGGCACTTCACACTTACTGTAAAGGAAGGTACTTATAAAGTTCAAATCACTTTTATAGGTTACAATACCATCACACAAACAATACAATTAGATAGTGACAAAAACATTCGCATCAACATGACAAACAATTCTGCTGAGCTTAATGAATTGGTTATTGTTCAAAATGCTAAAAAAGCAGACATCAGAAAACCTGAAATGAGTGTAAACAAACTTTCTATATCTGATGTTAAAAAAATGCCTGTTGTATTAGGAGAAACAGATGTATTGAAGTCTATACTTCAAATGCCAGGAGTTACCAATGCAGGTGAAGGGGCAGCAGGATTTAATGTTCGCGGAGGATCTGCAGGGCAAAACTTAGTTTTGTTAGATGATGCTCCTGTTTACAGTTCTTCTCACCTATTTGGTTTTTTCTCTGTATTTAATTCAGATGCAGTAAAAGACTTGAAACTTTACAAAGGAGGGATTCCTGCACGTTTTGGTGGTAGAGCATCCTCTGTGCTTGAAGTGTTTCAAACAGATGGAAATATGCAAGATTATCACGGTACAGGAGGAATTGGTGTTATTTCAAGTAGAGCTAAATTTGAAGGACCTATTCAAAAAGGAAAATCTTCTTTCTTTGTTGCTGGTAGAGCTTCATATGCACACCTATTTATGAAATTATCAGACAATAAAAACTCTGCTTATTTTTATGATTTGAATACGCGTTTAAACTTTGATCTTGACGCAAAGAATAAACTTACTTTTTCAGGTTACTTTGGTAGAGATGTATTTAGCTTTACTGATTTACTAAAAAATAATTTTGGAAATACAGTAGCTTCTTTACAATGGCATCATTTATTTAATGACAACCTAAGCAGCAGAATGACTGTAAACTACAGTGATTATGCTTATGGTTTGGAAATACCATTTGTTGGTTTTCAATGGGATTCAAACATCAAGAACTTCCAATTCAAATATGACTTTACGCAAGATATTACTCCTAACTTCCAATTAAAATATGGGTTAAGTAGTCAATACTACAATTTTTCTCCTGGTATAATGAAGCCTACTAAACCAGACTCACAAATTAATTACCGTAAGTTGGATAATAAGTATGCTTTAGAAAATGCTGCTTATATAGAAGCGGAACAAAGCTTAGGTCAACATTTTAGTTTGAACTATGGAGTGCGTTTCTCTTCCTTTTCAAACATAGGAAAAGAAACAGTTAATCTATACGAAAACAACCAACCTGTATGGTTTGATCAAAACTTAGGACTATATAAGATGGCTGACGTAATAGGTAAGCAAGAATACGGAAGTGGAAAAACAATTAGTAACTACAACAATTTTGAACCACGTATTGGATTAGCTTATATCATCAATGACGATCAGTCTATTAAAGCAAGTTATAACAGAATGTCTCAATACATTCATTTAATTTCAAACACTGCTGCTCCAACTCCATTAGATATTTGGACACCAAGTAATAAGTACCTAAAACCAGAATTAGTTGATCAAGTAGCTTTGGGATACTTCCAAAATTTAAAAGAAGGAATGTATAGTGTAGAAACAGAAGTATTCTATAAGAAAGGGAAAAACAGAGTTGATTATATCGATGGGGCACAACTAATCGGAAACGAGGCCTTAGAGCGTGTTATTTTGATAGGAGAGTCACGTGCTTATGGTTTAGAATTAATGTTCCGTAAAAACTTAGGAAAACTAACAGGATGGGTATCGTATACCTTATCTAAATCAGAACAAAGAACACCAGGTAGAACAGCAGAAGAACCAGGCATCAACAATGGAAATTGGTATAGAACACCTTATGACAAATTGCATGACCTATCAATTACTGCAATGTATGATCTAAGCCCTAAATGGAACTTTGGAGCAAGCTTTACTTTACAATCGGGTCGTCCAGTAACATATCCTGATGGACAATTTGAATACTTAGGTAATCGAGTTCCTAATTTTAATGAGCGTAATACAGACAACTTACCTGCTTATCACCACTTGGATGTATCTGCTACCTATACTCCCAACCCTACAAGTACAAAACGTTGGAAGTCTGAATGGGTATTCGGTATCTACAATTTATACAGTAGATCTAATGCTGCCTCTATCACATTTAGAGAAAACAAAGATATAAGAGGTCAAAATGAAGCTGTGAAAATGTCTATTTTTGGTATGGTACCAAGTGTTACCTATAATTTTAAATTCTAAATCAATGAAATCAATTATAAATAAATTAGCGGTATTAGCTATAGCATTTGGATTTATTGCGTGTGAAGAGGTTATTGATCTTGACTTAAAAACAGGTGAACCAACTTTAGTTGTAGAAGGAAATATAGACTTCTCTCCCGAAAACATAAAAGACACTGTAGCTGTAAAATTAACTATGACTACAGGGTATTATGAAACAACTATACCTAAAGTTCATCATGCAAAAGTATGGGTAGAAGATGGATTGGGAACTAAATATCCTTTAACAGAATTAAATAATACTGGTAGATATATCTCTACTGAAGTAAAAAGAGATTTTGCAAAAAATGAATATACCTTACATGTTGAGCATGAAGGTCAGATTTATGAAGCAAAAGAAAAATTACTTCCAACACCAGAAATAATAAAAGTAACTCAAAAGAAAGAGAAGTTGTTGGACAAAGAATACAATGTTATTCGATTCTTCTTTAAAGACACACCTAATAACGATAATTCTTTAAACTATTATTTTAGAAACTTATATTCTAAAAACTATAAACCTTGGTCAAGTACATTCTCCAATGAATTTACAAAAGGTAATATAATGGAAAGTATTATTATTAATGAAGACTATAAAGTAGGAGATGTAGTAGTCATTGACTTTCACCAAATATCACGAAATTACTTTGACTTCATGAGTGCAATATATGCAAGTTCAAGCAATGGAGGAGGTCCTTTTCAAGTACCTATTGCAAAAATAAAAGGGAATGTAAAAAATATTACTACACCTGGAAAAGACCCTAAAGGATATTTTAGAGTAACTGAAAAAAGAACTATTACACATACTATCGTTGAAGAATAAAAAAAAGCCAGCAAATGCTGGCTTTTTCTTTTATACATAATTATTATTTCTCTAATAGCTCTTTCGCATGTACTAATGCTGATTCTGTTATATCTTTTCCTGATAACATTTGAGCAATTTCTTTCACTCTATCTTCGCCATTCAACTCAATTAATTTAGAAGTAGTTGTAGTTGCATCAGAATATTTATATACTTTATAATGTTGATTCCCTTTGGCCGCAATCTGTGGTAAATGAGTAATTGCAAAGACTTGCATATACTTACTCATATCCTTCATAATTTCCCCCATCTTATCAGCTACTTCACCTGATACTCCTGTATCAATCTCATCAAAAATAATCGTTGGTAAATTAGAATAACGTGCTAATATGGCTTTTATCGCTAACATAATACGAGATAATTCCCCTCCTGAAGCTACTTTCTTAAGCAAACCGAAACTCATTCCTTTATTAGCAGAGAACAATAGCTGTATCTCATCAATTCCGTTTGTGTGATATGTTTTTGCTCTTACAAACTCAAAACTAAAAGTAGCATTAGGCATTCCAACCAACGACAAAATCTCTACCAATTGTTTTTGTAAAACAGGTATTGCCTTCTGTCTCTTAGTTGATAACTTTTCTCCTACTTCTTGCAATACAACATCCAACTGAGCTATAACTACTTCTGCTGCTGCAATTTTATCGTCCAATCCACTTGCCAAGAACGCTTTATCACTTAACTCTTTTTCAATAGCCAATAGCTCTGCAACTGTACTTACTTGGTGCTTTTTTTGTAAACTGTAAAATAATTGTAAACGTTCATTAATTACATGTAATTGCTCAGGATCTGAGACAACTCGGTCTAACTGATTTTCAATCTCTCCAGACAAGTCTGACAACTCTATTTCAGCACTTACTATGCGATTATATAGTTCTTCATATTCTTTAGAAACAGAGGCTGTTTTTTGCAAACTATTACGAACCTCTTTTAAACTGGCAATCACTCCCATTTGATCATCACTCAAGCCATTAATCGCATAACCAAAGTTTTCTCTCACAAACTCTACGTTATTCAGCTTTTCATATTCCCCTTCCAAGTATTCTTGATCTAATGTAGCCAATTCCGCAGTTTCCAACTCTTCTAACAAGAAATTATTATAATCTTGTTCTTTAATCAAATCTGCTCGTTGTTGCGTATATTCCCTTAAAGAGCTTACTGCTTTTTTATAGTCTTTTAAATTCTTTTGGTATTTTTCCAACAAAGAAAAGTTATCTGCTACAGCATCAATAATTTGTATCTGATATGATTCATCAGATAATTCATGTGTTTGATGTTGTGAATGAATATCTATCAATGCACTACTCAACTCTTGTAAGTCAGTTAAGTTTATAGGTGTATCATTCACAAACGCGCGTGACTTTCCTGAAGGTAATATCTCTCTTCGAAAAATAGCTATGGTTTCATAATCAATATCTAAAGCTTGAAATAAATGCTGTAAATGGTAAGCCTCTACATTAAAATGTCCTTCAATAACACACTTTTCTTCTTTATTTTTTAGAGAGCCTAAGTCAGCTCTTTTTCCTTGTAGTAATCCTAAAGCGCCAAGTAAAATAGACTTACCCGCACCTGTTTCTCCTGTTATAATAGAAAAACCATCTTTAAACTCAATCTCTAATGCATCAATCAATGCAAAATTCTTTATTGATAATACAGTAAGCATAAATGTATCGTATTAAGACTTTTATAGACTATTCCACTTTGATGCGTTCAAAGGAGCTACTTTATTTAAAATTTCTATTACGCGATTTTTATTTTTATCACGTACACCAGAGAAAACATTTACAACTTCCTCTGTTTTTGTATCAAAAAAGATACGCATCAAAAATGAGTTAGGACGTGTATTATGCATATTTTGTAATTCATTCAATGCATTATAAATTCCTTCTCTTCCTGCTTCAATATCTTCACTCATTAGATCTAAGCCTAATCGATGATACGTGTATAATGCTTTTCTAAATGGTTTACCTGTACCTGCATTCATATCACTTACAAAATAATACCTTGTATTTGTTCCATCAGATTGGCTCCATCCTTTAGTATTAGATTGTTGTGCCATTGAAGCAATCATGGCAGCCTTTTGGAAGTATTCTGTTCCTCCTTCTAAAGAGAAAGTATCTGCATCCATTCCTAAAATCATATTCACATAAAACCCAACTAAAGAGGTTAAATTAGATTCATAAGCCCCATCGTTATAGCGCAACATTTCAAACTCATTATAAGTAAAAGCTATATCCTTATCATTAAAGTTTAATATAGGTGAAGTATAAGTTGATCCATATACTGGTCTTGTAAACTGTACTTGTAATGTTCCTGACACTGAAGATGTGCCATCAAAAGAACCTACATTCAATATAAAAACACAGTCAATCTTTTCACTTGTACCGAACTTTTTATTGCTCCAAGTAGTTGTATTGATAAACTCTTTTAATGACTTTTCTAATGCTTGAAAATACGCTTGTTTTGTATTCCCTAATTGACTAAAAACAACACTCACATTTGCATTTAGCTCTTGAGCATAAGTACTACTCATAGTCAATAATAAAGTGAAAAGCCAAAAAAGTTTACGCATAATGTTCTACAATTTTATTTACAATATCTTTTGCTACATCTTCTTTTGATTTCAACTCCATAGGTTGAATGTTGAAATCTTTATCTATAAAAGTAACTTTATTTGTTGGTTTTCCAAAGCCTGCACCTTGATCATTTAAAGAATTTAATACAATAAGATCTAAATTCTTCTTTGTGATCTTCTGTTTTGCATGCTCAATTTCATTTTCAGTTTCTAATGCAAACCCCACTACAAAGCGATGGTCTTTCTTCTGTCCCAGTGAAGCTAATATATCCGGATTCTTTTCTAATGCTATAACAAACTCTTCCGAATTCTTTTTAATTTTCTGATCTGCTACATGCTTAGGCCTGTAATCTGCTACTGCTGCTGCTGCAACCACTGCATCAACCTCTTCAAAATGTTTATGACAAGCATCATACATTTCCTGTGCTGACAATACAGATTCTACTAATACATTAGGATGAGTTATTTTCAAATTAGTGGGACCAGCAACCAATACTACATTTGCCCCCATTTCAGCTGCTTGTAGAGCAATATCAAATCCCATTTTTCCTGAGGAATGATTACCTATAAATCGAACAGGGTCAATCGGTTCATAGGTTGGTCCAGCTGTAACTAATACTTTCTTTCCTTTTAGAGGTAAACTCTTATAGAAGAATTGAGCTAAAGTATCAACAATAGTTTCAGGTTCAGCCATACGGCCTTTACCAATCAAACCACTTGCTAATTCTCCTTCTTCTGCAGGAATAATATAGTTATGATATTCTTCCAACAACTTCAAATTTCTCTCTGTTGATGGATGTGCATACATATCCAAATCCATTGCTGGAGCAATAAATACAGGACATTTTGCAGACATATAGATAGCCATCAACAAATTATCACACATACCATTAGCCATTTTAGCCAAGGTATTTGCTGTTGTTGGAGCAATTAACATAATATCTGCCCATAACGCTAAATCTACATGATTATTCCATGTTCCTCCTTCATCACCAGCATTAAAGAATTTAGTGTATACTGGCTTTTTAGATAAAGTAGATAAAGTAAAAGGAGTAACAAATTGATGAGAAGCAGGTGTCATAATCACTTGGACTTCTGCACCTGCTTTTATAAGTAAACGTACTAAGTTTGCCGACTTATAAGCGGCAATTCCACCTGTTATACCCAGAATTACTTTTTTCCCGCTTAATACCGACATATTCTTAGTATTAATTATTTTTCTGCAACTTTGTAAGAAACTTTACCATCC
The DNA here is from genome assembly GCA_031277535.1 of Flavobacteriaceae bacterium. Lineage (GTDB taxonomy): Bacteria > Bacteroidota > Bacteroidia > Flavobacteriales > Flavobacteriaceae > Flavobacterium. The sequence continues at coordinate 194,116 of JAITMD010000021.1, read as the reverse complement.
AACCACTCATCTAATGCTAATGCATGTGCTTTTGGTAATTTCTCATAGAATTTAGAAACCTCGATTTGTTCTTTATTTTCAAAAACTTCGTCCAAACTATCATTATTTGTCGCGAATTCCTCTAACTTATCAATCAACTCGTTTTTAATCTCGCTGTTGATTTGTCCTGCTCTCTTAGCTATAATTGTAATAGCCTCGTAAATATTACCTGTTTGCTCTTCGATTTTACTTTTGTTATAAGTAATTGTGTTTACTGGAGCTGTTGTTTTTCTTAAATCCATCTCTCGCTTAACTTATTTTGAAAATTTTTCTAATTCTTTATTTATATCCGCCAACATTGTGTCTGCAGCTTCTTTATACTTCGTTTTTTCATTAAAACGAATCAACGTTTCGTACATTCCTTTCGCATTCTTCAAACGCTCTTCCATTTTTGAATACACACTATTCATAGCCAATTTATATGCAGAATCTAACTTATAATACAAAGCATCCTCTTTATAAATTGTACCTGGATAATCATATATAAAATTATCCATTGCTATAATAGCGGAATTATAATTTCTTGTCCAACCTCCAATTGTATTTAGTTGCTTAGCATTCTCAAAAGTTTTCTTTTCAATCTTTTGATTCATCTCTGCCATGATTTTATTAGCCTCTGGCACAAACTCCGAATTTGGATATTGATCAATAAACTTTTGTAACTTATCTATTGTCTCATTCGTAATCGTTTGATCTAAAGAATAAACAGGAGATAACTCTACCCCGCTCTTAATTTCTTTCAATAGAGCCTCTTCTCTACGTGGACTTTTTGGATAACTTGATGCAAATAATCTAAATCGTGGTCCCGACAACAAGTAGTCTTTTGTTATATACGATGCCTCTGCAAAGTTAAAAAACATATCCTCCGCATCTGGACGCATTCTCAAAGGAGATTCCAATGTCTCATACAAACGCAAAGCTCGCTTATACTTCTTTTGTTCGAAAAATTGATTTGCTACCTCTTTTTTATAATCCAAATCTTCAGATTTCATTGCCTTCTGCATTGGTCCACAGCTTGCTACTGTAGCTACCAAAAGAGATAAACCGATATATTTTCTCATATATTTCTGATTGTTAAACAAAAGCCTTTGCAACTTTATACTTCAAAAGCAGATGCAAATTTAATTATATAATTGCATTATACAAAAACCTTTTTACAATAAAAAGGAAAAGATGTCTTTTGTAGATAAAAGACATCTTTTCCACTTAATTATTTATCTAATTATGCAGGACTATTTGTATTTGCTTGTCCGCTAAAATTCTTCATATCATTATCAAATAAATACAACCCTCCTTTATCATCTCCGATTAGGTTGATTTTATCTAAAATTGTTCTTGCAGTAGATTCTTCTTCTATTTGTTCAGCTACATACCATTGTAAGAAATTATGTGTTGCATAATCTCTTTCTTCTAATGCAATATGCACTAAATCATTGATACTTTGAGAAACGAATACTTCGTGTTCAAACAATTGCTTAAACAATGTTTTGAAAGAGGAATGATCTAATTCTGGTTGACTAACTGCTGGTATAACAGCCTCTCCTCCACGTTGATTAATATACTTTACCAACTTCAACATATGCATACGCTCTTCATCTGCTTGTGCAAACATAAATGTTGCTATTCCTTCAAAACCTTGAACTTCCGCCCAAGATGCCATCGCTAAATAAATTTGAGACGAGTCCCCTTCTATTTTAATCTGCTTGTTTAATGCAGCTTGTAATTTTTCTGATACCATAACATTTTTAATTAGTGATTTTCTTATATTCTTCTGTAATTCTATGTGATAAATCAGCGTCAACAGGAACTAAAGGTAAGCGAACAGTATTCTCCATAAGACCTGCTACTTTCAATATTTCTTTAATACCTGCTGGATTTCCTTGTTCAAAAATCATATCAATTATAGGCATTAACTCATATTGATATTCAAAAGCCTTTTTGTTATCTCCTTTCAAACCTAAGCGAATCATTTCTGTAAATTTCTCAGGAACTCCTTGCCCTATAACAGAAATCACACCTGCTCCACCAGCTAATGTTAAAGGTAAAGCAATAGCATCATCTCCAGAAATAACCAAGAAATCTTTACGTGTAGATTGTCTCAGTAATTCCATTCCTTGAACAATACTTCCAGCTGCTTCTTTGATTCCTATAATGTTACTAAACTCGTTAGCCAAACGCACAACAGTAGCAGGATTCATATTACTTCCTGTTCTACCTGGTACGTTGTACAAAAGTATAGGCTTAGGACTATTTAAAGCTACCTGTTTGAAATGCTGATATATTCCTTCTTGTGTTGGTTTATTATAATAAGGAGATACAGATAATATCGCATCAAATCCTTCTAAATTCTCCTCTGTTAACTCTGCTACAACAGATGCTGTGCAGTTTCCACCAACTCCCAACACCAATGGCAATCGCTTCTTATTTGCTTCTATTACGGTACGCTTTATTAATTCCTTTTCTTCCTTCTTCAAAGTTACAGATTCTCCAGTTGTACCTAATACAACTAAATATTCAACTCCTCCTTTTATAGAAAATTCTACCAATTGTTGTAGTGCCTGAACATCTACAGATAAATCGCTTCTAAATGGTGTTACCAAAGCCACACCCGTACCGATAAGTGATTGCATAGTGTTTATTAAATTTTAATTATTTTTAGTTTTTAATATTTCTACATAACGATTCAAATTTCTCATATAGTCTTCTGCATTCAATACAGCAAAATCTAATGAGAAATGATTAACTTTATTCAAAACAGTACTTACGCCTACTTTAAACTTTGCTACAGATTTTGCTGTTACCCACAATAATGGCGCTACATCCTGTGTATAGTAACTTATCAATAAATCAAAAGGCTGCTCTACAAACGATTTTACCTCTTGTTTTATACTATTTCCTGTTTGATCAAAATCTGACATTTTATATGAATGTACACCCGACATATCCTTTACTAAGGTTTCTGCATCGTACACTAATACATGTATTTTATGGCGTTCTACGCCGATTTTTTGTAGTTGTTGAACAAGTTTCTCTATTGCTCCTACTTCACTCTTTTCCAAAACAATACCAACTGTTCGAAATTCAAACGTATAATCAGTTGATAATGCTGATAACTTAACAGATTCAACAATCTTCTTTAGCGCTTTCTTTTTTATAAAATTAAACACCATAGTGAACTATATTTCTGTAAAGTTAAAAAAATCAAGTTGCTATCAACTTCTTTTAACATTTGATTATTTAATCATTGCCAAGAACTCTTCTTCTGATAAGATCGTTATTCCCAACTTAGAAGCCTTTTCCAACTTAGATGGTCCCATCTTATCTCCAGCTACTACGTAATCTGTTTTTGAAGTAATAGAACTTCCATTCTTTCCTCCGTGATCTTCAATCAATTGTTTCAACTCATCTCTTGACACAGTAGTAAACACACCAGATACTACTAATGTTTTGCCTAACAATACGTCAGATACTACTGTAGATTCTTTTTCTTCTATTTCAAACTGCACCCCATAGGCTTTCAATCGAGCGATAATTTCTTTATTAATATCAGAACTAAAAAAGTCAATCACACTTTGTGCAATGCGCTCTCCTATTTCATCCACCATTATCAACTCCATCAATGGAGCTACCGCCAATGCATCAATAGTCTTGTAGTGTTTTGCTAATTTCTTAGCTACTGTTTCTCCTACATATCGAATTCCCAAAGCATATAAAACACGTTCAAATGGTACTTGTTTTGAAATCTCAATTCCCTTAATCAAATTATCTGCTGACTTTTCTCCCATTCGTTCTAAGCCCATAACTTGCTCTTTCTTCAAGTCATATAAGTCTGCATAGTTTTCAACCAAGTGGTTCTTATACAGCAAAATTACAGTCTCCTCTCCCAATCCATCAATATCCATTGCTTTACGAGAAATAAAATGTTGAATACGTCCAGCTATTTGTGGTGGACAACCGTAAACATTAGAACAATAATGCTGTGCCTCTCCTTCGTTTCTTTTTAATTTCGTTCCACATTCAGGACATTCCTTGATATAAATTGTACGTTCAGAATCTGCTGTTCGTGCCTCCATATTTACACCAACAATCTTCGGAATAATCTCTCCTCCTTTTTCTACATACACCAAATCATTTACGCGAATATCTAATTTTGCAATCTGATCTGCATTGTGCAATGAAGCTCTTTTCACAATAGTTCCTGCCAACTGTACAGGTTCCAAATTAGCTACAGGTGTAATCGCTCCTGTTCTTCCTACTTGATAAGAAATAGAGTTTAAACGAGTTTCTACCTGCTCTGCTTTAAACTTATAAGCTATAGCCCAACGTGGCGATTTTGAAGTATATCCTAATTCTTCCTGATAATGGAGTGAATTTACTTTAATAACAACACCATCTGTTTCATAAGGCAACTCATGTCTATGCTCATCCCAATAGGCTATAAATTCAAACACCTCTTCTATATTGTTTGTCAATTTAGAAATAGTAGGCACTTTAAATCCCCATTGTCTGGCTTTATCAAGTCCTTCGTATTGCGTTTCAAAATTCAATTCACTTCCTACTACATAATACAACAAACACTCCAAAGGTCTTTTGGCTACTTCTGCACTATCTTGCAATTTCAAACTTCCTGATGCTGTATTTCTTGGATTAGAATAAGGTGTTTCACCTATTTCTATCAACTCTTCATTCATCTTTTCGAACCCAGCAAATGGAAGTACAATCTCTCCTCTAATGTCAAAACTCTCTGGATAATCTCCTTTTAGCTTAATTGGTACCGACTTTATAGTACGAATATTATTAGTCACATCATCCCCTTGAATACCATCTCCACGAGTCACAGCTCGCTTCAACTCCCCATTTTCATAAGTGATACTTATAGATGCACCGTCATATTTCAATTCACAGGTATATTGCATTGGTACATCTCCCAACACTTTTTGTACACGTTGCTCCCAATCCAACAAATCTTCTTTTGAATACGAATTATCCAAAGAATACATGCGATAGCGATGAACTATTGTTTCAAAGTTTTTTGTTATTTGCCCCCCTACACGCAAAGTAGGTGAACCAGCATCATAAAACTCTGGATGCGCCTGCTCTAATACTTCTAATTCTTTCAATTTCTGATCAAATTCAAAGTCGCTAATCGTAGGATTATCCAATACGTAATAATTATAATTATGCTCGTTTAATTCAGAGCGCAATGCTTCAATCTTTTGTTTTACTTCCATAACAAAAATCTTATTACAGATTCAACATCTCTTTAAACTGATGATATAATACACCTTCACTTAGAATAGCTCCTTGTTGCAATATTTCAAATACCTCTGCATTTCTATCTTTCCCAAAAGGTTTTGATCCATGACGCACCTCTACATCATCTGTAAAGATTGCTTCAATCAACCACTGCAATCCTTCTTGTTGTAAAAAATCTATATCTGAAACCTGACTCTTGATAACAATCATGCTAATTGTTGTAGCGTCAAATCCAAATAAGAAAATATGATTTTTTGAATAGTGTTCCAAATACTCAGCCTTACTCAAAACGCCTTCCCATATCAAATCAGAAAACACATCTAACTCTTGTTCAGCTACTTCTGGCTTCTCTTTTTTCAGTGTATCCCACTCGTCTTTATCGATTTGTTGTGACGCCAAAAACTTAGTAAATTCTGGATGTAACTCTTCAAATTGTTCTTTCGTAAGTCTTGTATATTTCATAATTATAAATGCATTTAAGACAAAGATACTATCTTCCTTTTAATTGGTAAACTCTACCCCACGTTAATTCTGTACGATATTTGCCAATGTTTTTTTAACTGAATCAGGACAAGGCAACATCACATAACTTCCTTCAGCATCCAATTTATAATAACTGAGTGTTCTTACATCAAAAATAACATGTGCCAGGGTAGCCATATGGGTTTCATAATTCTCATAAATAGCGAAACTATAAAAGTTCCCCCTCTCACTTGCTCCATCTTCTGCTGGATTTGGAGACACACTCACCCTAATATTTACACCCAAACCACCATTAGCAATCACAGATTGTCTCAATTCTTCTCCTAACAAATCTTTAAGCTCCGTACTTTTTAATCCATCAAAAACTTTATACAGTGAATTATTCTTTACTTTTAGTTGATTTGACTCATCCATCAAAGCAATAGCTTTCGATTTATTTACTTTCAATAAACGAACAGCCTGATTCAAAATATCCCCCTCCCCTTCATACAGATTATTCCAAGCAAAAACATCTTGTTGATCCTTTTCAACTGAACTCGATACACTGTCAATTTGTTGCTTTATATCAATTCTATTTTCCTTCTCAACTGTATCTTGTTGTTCTTGTTTTATTGTACGAGTATCCTCTATTGTCCTATTCACCACATCAGTACTTTTAACCTCTTTTTTACAACCAATCAACCATAGCCCTAATAAACAAGCGATTCCGGAAACCAACAGTCGATTCATACTACTTTTTATTACTTTAAAATCCACAACCTTTCTCTTTTTAAAAACAATTAAGCCTATCCAAAATACAAAAAATCCATCAGCAATACACTAATGGATTATAGAAAATTGTTGTAAAAACAAAAAGGTCTTCCGAATGGAAGACCTTTTCTATATTATAATCTTTATAAGACTATTCTTGCTCTGGAATAACTTCGTAAGCTACTTCAACAATTACATCACGGTGTAAACGAACGTTTGCAGTATATTTACCTAAACGTTTGATAACTCCAGAAGTAACGAATTTTTTCTCAATTTCTTGACCGTTTTTAGCGAAAGCTTCCACTAAATCTTGGTTTGTAACTGATCCAAACAATTTCTCTCCACCAGCTTTAACAGCGATTTTGATATCCATTGCTTTTAATGCTTCAGCGATAACTTTTGCATCAGCAATAACTTTAGCTTCTTTGTGAGCTCTTTGTTTTAAGTTTTCAGCCAATACTTTCTTTGCAGAAGGTGTAGCCAAAACAGCCATTCCTTGAGGAATTAAATAGTTACGTCCGTATCCTGGTTTTACAGTTACTACGTCATCTTTAAATCCTAATTTTTGAACGTCTTGTTTTAAGATAATTTCCATGTTGATGTCCTTTTTGAAAGAAGTTAGGTTTCACTAATGGAAAACCAACAACTTTAGTTTTTTATTATTTTAATAAATCAGCTACGTATGGCATTAAAGCTAAGTGACGTGCTCTTTTGATCGCTACAGATACTTTTCTTTGGTATTTCAAAGAAGTTCCTGTTAAACGACGTGGTAAAATTTTACCTTGCTCGTTTACGAATTTTAATAAGAAATCAGCATCTTTATAGTCGATGTATTTGATTCCTGATTTTTTGAAACGACAATACTTTTTAGTTTTGTTTGTTTCAATGTTTAAAGGCGTTAGATATCTGATATCTCCGTCTTTTTTTCCTTTTGCAGATTGTTCAATACTTGACATAATAAATTAAGCTTTTTTAGATTTTAATTTCTCTCTTCTTCTTTCTGCCCAAGATAAAGCGTGTTTATCTAAAGCTACAGTTAAGAAACGCATAATTCTTTCATCACGTCTAAACTCTGTTTCAAGGTTAATCATTACCTCTCCTGGAGCAGTGAATTGGAATAAGTGGTAGAATCCACTTTTTTTGTTTTGGATTTCGTAAGCTAATTTTTTTAAGCCCCAGTCCTCTTTAGCTACCATCTCAGCACCTCTTGAAGTAAGAAATTCTTCGAATTTCATTACTGTTTCCTTTACCTGAGTTTCAGATAAAACGGGATTCAAGATGAAAACAGTTTCGTAATTATTCATAAATACAAAAATTTATTTGTTATAAAATTGGGTGCAAAGATATACTTTTATACACACTCTACAAATCTTTTTCACTTATTTATTTCATTCCCTGTAGTTATCTCTTTTTAAGTCTGTCCCATCTTTTTTCTGCATTTCTCCATTTCGAATTAACAACTGTCCGATTTTTAGGGAAGCCTACACCTACATTCAAAATTTTAAAACTAAACAGGCTTTTGCTAAATCAAAATACAAAACGCTAATAAACCACAACGTCAGACTTACAGCCCAGCGTTTTTTGTTTTTATATTCCTCTCTCTTTAATATCCAATAATTCCCATTGCATTTTTTCACAAGAATACCTATATTCATAAGTAGTATAATCACTGCTACTTATAGTAATATTATTGCCTTCTTGAGAAACAAATGCACTCGCTATAGTAATCGACAAAGTATTATATTTTAGAACAATAGGAAGTAATCTAAAAGATCTTATCCCTTGCTTTAATTCAGATTTACGGTACTTCCTCTTATCAAAAAAAGTAACTTCGCAGTTATCAATGACTGTTTTTGCAAATTGAAAATCTGAAGGAACATTCTCTTTTAAGAAAATAGCTTGCTCTAAATGTTTTTTTAATATTTGTTTTTCTATGCTTTTATTAAGCAAATCATTTAACTGATTAGCTGACTGCCCATAACAAACCGTAATAGAAAGTATTAAGCCAAATATTATGCTGATTTTCATCTTCATATTTCTATTTTTTAGGTGTAACAAAACGATCTTGCGGAATAGTAGCTACAACACCATTTCGATTGTATATATAGACTATTCCATTTCCACGAGAGAAAGCATATTCATTTCCTGAAGCTCCTTTAACGTCGTCTCCTGACGGAGCTCTGCCCCATTTATAAGTAGTTGTACTTCCTCCTATGGTTGTTCCTTGTCCATTTCCTGAGCCTTCAATTATCAGACCACTTGGATGACTATGAAAAGTAATATCACTATTCCTTACATTTGGATGAGTTATATGTGCATCTTGATCAGTCTTAGGATTACCTACTGGACCCATTGGAGATTCTACTACTTTTCCATTTCTAAGGACTCCACCGTATTCTCTATTATTAGCATCAGAAGTACCACCACGTCTATTATCCTGATTAACTATCTCAACCATCCCTTGTCGAACACTTTGGTCGTCAACGATTTCTACACTATTGTCTCATGCTATTGAATTGCTTTGAAAAGCTTCTGTATTCCCTGAATTTTTCTTTATAAAACTTACAGTTACTTTAGCATCACTCTTTGAGATACCCGCAGACGAAACATCACTATCAAAACTTTTTTCTGTTGTCTTTACTACGAGGTCGTCTTGACTTTTGTAAAATAAAGAAGGTTTATAGAAATTTGTGCCGCTAAACCAACAAAAGCTACAACCCCGTGTACCAAGTACTCTACAAAGATAGTGCAGAATTAGACATAGTACCCATTTACCACTTCCAATAAAGAGGATTTACACCACCACTAATATTAGCTAATTCAGATTCTAAATCTACAATTTTTCCTGCATTTCTTTTAATTGCCATTTTTATACACTTCTCCATTCCGAATTAATGAATGTTCAAGTTTTAGAGAAGCCTACATAAGCATAATTAATTACGTTTATAAATTTGATGGATAATAAGAAAAATCATCTATTGAGGAAGTCTACACTCCCACATGTTTTTTCATGTTTTTTCATATTTTTACTATTACCAAAATTTTCTTTAATAAAATTTATACTCCAGATCAAATCTTTATTAACTTCATAGTTTTTCTATTATACTAAGTAATTTTTCATTATTAAAGAATTGTTCTTCAAAATCATAATTTTTAATTCTATTAGTAAAATATACTACATTATCCTCATTGAAAAGCATCTTCTCTATTCTATTTAAATATATATCTAAATGTGAAATTTTATACAAGATTAATAATGAAAGAATTTTTAAATTATCCTTGTGTTTACTATCAACAATAGATTCCATACATTCAAAAATTTCTTCTATATAATAATACTTAATATTTTCTGACAAATATTGTAATGCTGATAGTATAACAAAATGTTCATCCTCATTCTTTTGTTTTACCAAATCCAAAATAATATTATAATCTAAATAAAGCCCTTTAAAAATAGAAAAATCAATTAAATCAGAAACGTAATCTCTATTATTATCAAAAAGAGATTTATTTATCTTTTTTTCAATAAAACCTAAATTACTTTTAGAAAAACCACCAAAGTTCTCCAAAAACACATTAATAAGTTCTTTTTCACTTAACATAAACAAAATAGAAAGATTTTTATTTTCAACCTTTTCTTTATTCAAAGCTAACTCTAAAATCCCTTTATACCCTTCCTCAAAAGTTAAATTAATATATGGTTCAAACATATTTTATTTATTTATTTTTTTTGTCTTTACTTTGACGCCAATGTTTTTCTCATATTTTTCTTAAGCTTTATATTGGTATTTACCATATTGCAGACATCTATAATTCTTTATATTCAAGTGGAACCACTCCTATCTCTTCCTCCCCTCTTGCTACAATATATTCTTTGTTTAATTCAATATATTTAAAGATTTTATCATATTCCACTGTAAACACTAAATCAATTTAAAAAGACGAATCACATCATACAACATATTGATTATAAATACGATATACAAAACCAAATTGACACTTCCCTACTTTAAGAAACAATACCATCCTTTAGGCTATATTTCTTCTCTTTATTTTTTAATCTTCTTTTATCTTTTCGTTATTCTTCTTGATTTTGTCATCTTTGTTTGCATTGAAGTAATCGTTACCAAACGCCAATTCAAAGATTATCTAATACATACTAAAAAACATCAATTAATTACACTTCAACTCCTTACACTTCAACTCCTTACATTTCATTACTTGCATATCATAAATAGCGTTTTTAATTTCTATCACATACTTTCCTTTTTCTTTACAAAAAACCTTCCTATATCTTTCTTTATCTAAATTATAAATTTTAATAATTGTATATGATGTATTATCAATCCAACCTACACTAAAATTAATAGCATACTTATATTTATCCTCTCCTTGCCAATAACTAAATTTTAAAACAACATCATCTCCTGTAAGTAAATCTTTTGAAACAATTAAAGGTTCTCCCAACATATATGAATGAGTATAGAAAAGCTCCTCTTTTTTATAAAAATCAAAATCTATCTTTTGAGTAACAATCGTGTCATCTATTAGCAATACCATATTACTTTTATAATTATTCTGCGACAGACATGTTGTTCCAAATAAAACAACAATTATTAAGTTTAGTATTACTTTATTTTTTAAGTTATTCATTATAAGAAATATATTATTCAACGCTAAACCTTTACTGAATTTCCTTTTATAGGAGTTTTATTTTGTATTGCTCTTAAATTAAAATACTCTTCTTGATAACTCTCCACTCCTAATAAATTAAGAAAACTATATTTTCTCCGTTATAATCATCTATATTGATTATCCCTTCTGACTTGTTTTTTCATGAGTCTTCAATTTTTATCTGACTATATACACCACCACTAATATTGGCTAATTCAGATTCTAAATCTACAATTTTTTTCTGCATTTCTTTTAATAACCATGTATGAACTATTCCCTTTTAGATTATCATTTGTCTTATTTTTAGTAAAGCCTACAACCGCAGTGCTTAGAATAAAAAATCATTCACTTCTTCCTGTTAAGGTTTTAAGAATCAAACTGTAAGAATCAATCCATACTGATTTATAGAAATCACAAATACTCCTCACAAAAAAAGTAGTACGTTATTTTCAAAATCATTCAATATTGCTATATTTAGGAACCTAAATATGAATAAATACTTCACTTTTTTTCTTCTTTACTTCAAATAAGTACATAAACCACCTTATTTTCAAAAAAAACACCACCTTTTTTTTAAGCCTAAAAAAAACACCTATCTAAATATCAGTACATTATGAAATTCTTTTTATTTTCCACATCAACTACAACTGCTCTTGAAGCTATATAAATCAAGGTTTCTTCTAAGTTCATTCGACAATGCGTGGACAATACCTCGAGTTTAGTTGGGAAAAAAGGTTATTTGTCGAACAATTGTCCTCTTATACTCCCAGTATTCTCCTCTAAACCCCTATCAAAATTAAAGAAACAACAAAGTCCTCTCTCATTGACAAAAACACAATAGAGGTAAAAAACACTTAAAAAATTTGTATTAGTCTTGATGTTACACCATCCCACTACTATAAAACAAGTGCTTCAGTAGTTTTTCATTACAGATATTAATGTATTGTTTGGGAAGGAAGAAAGAAAGGCAAAAGAGAAGATATTGCTAATTATTTAAAGAGAGGAATATAATAATAACGCTTCTCTTTTTTATCAATCTGAAAAAAAGCGTACAATGCAATAGCATAATTTACAATACCAATTAAAAAAGACACATAGATAAGAGCATCGTACTTAACCCCTTGTTGTAACCCTATAAAAATCCAAAACATAATCAATAATGAAGAACAAGTTCCTAATACTACTTGACTCCATATAATATGTTTTCCTACTGATTTAGCCTCTTTTACTTTCTCTTTATTAATATGCCAAATGATTGTTGGTAATATAATATTTCCTAAAGGAACTACTATGCCTGCCAAAACAGACAAGTACATGGTTTTAATTACTGAATTATCCGCTGTCTTTTTTAATACTACCAAATCTGCTACATTGATTTCCAATACAGCACACAACATTTGCAGGGTATTTCCTCTTGGTTCATTATCTCCCTTTTCTATTCGTTGAATTGTACGTAAAGTAACTCCTGATCGATTCGCTAATTCTTCTTGAGAAAATCCTTTCTGAATTCGAAGTTCTCTTAATCTTGTTCCTATTTCCATACTTGTTTTTTGATTATCTCAAAACTACCATAATATTTATAGATAATCACTCCACATCTCTACGACATTTATATGACAAATAGCTTAAATCGCATCTATAATCACTCTTTTCACAAGTATTCATTCTTTTTTAATCAAATTATACTTCAACAAAAAACCACAAGATCTTGCTTTCGAAATTACGTTTCTCTACAATATCTTGTGGTTTATTATTTAATAAAAGTCAACATTAGCGACTACTTTTATGGAACGATAAGCTCCAATAGCCTCAAAACTTTTAAGTATCTTATTGATATTCCCTTTTGTTTTTAGAAGAGGGACTTGTTGTGGTATTTTAATTAAAATAACGCGGATGTACTGATTGCGTATTCTATTAATCGCAGGTTCTTCAGGGCCTAATACTGGTACCCCCAACTGCTCTTTTAAATTGTTGTACAACCAAAACGAACCTTCTTTTAGTTTTGCAAAATCTTTGTGTTTTAATGTTAAACGCACCAAGCGATAAAAAGGTGGATACTTGAAGTTGTAACGATCATACATTTGCTCTTTGTACATTCCTTCATAATCATAGTTGGTAAACTGCTGAATAATGTTGTGATAGGGATTAAATGTTTGTACCACTACTTTTCCTTTCTTTTCTTTTCGGCCTGCTCTACCAGCTATCTGTGTCATCATTTGGTAAGCTCTTTCATGTGCTCTAAAGTCGGGAAAGTGCAAAGCATTATCTGCATTCATAATACCTACTAAATTGACATTGTCAAAATCAAATCCTTTGGCCAACATTTGTGTTCCAATTAGAATATCAATTTGTCGAGACTCAAAAGCCTCAATCAACTTCTCATAACCATATTTCCCTTTGGTCGTATCCTGATCCATACGAGCAATGCGCTTATTGGGAAACAACGTTTTTAACTCTTCTTCTACTTGTTCTGTTCCAAAACCTTTTGTATTCAAATCTACACTATGGCAACGGAAACACTGTTTGGGCATTGGTAACACAAAACCGCAATAGTGGCAACAAAGCTCGTTTTTATACTTGTGATACGTTAAACTGACATCGCAATGCGGACACTCGGGTACAGCACCACACGTCATACATTCGACCACAGGAGAAAAACCGCGTCTGTTTTGGAACAAAATAACCTGCTCTTCTAATGACAAAGCCATATTAATCTCATTAATCAAAAAATCTGAGAAATGACCTGTCATTTGTTTTCGCTTGTACTTGTCTTTGATATCTACCAACACAATGTCAGGTAACATCACATTGGAATAGCGCTTTTTTAATTGTACTAAACCATACTTATGCTGTGTGGCATTGTAATAACTTTCCAAACTTGGTGTAGCTGATCCCATCAATACCTTTGCCTTGTGCTGAGTTGCCAATACAATTCCTACATCTCTTCCGTGGTAGCGAGGGGCAGGCTCGTTTTGTTTGTAATTTGCCTCTTGTTCTTCATCAATCACAACCAATCTTAAATCCCTAAAAGGTAAAAATACAGAAAGTCTGGTACCAATAACTACCTTCGCTTTTTCTGACTGATAAAGCACTTGATCCCAAACTTCTAAACGTTCGTTGTGAGAATAGCGCGAATGATAAACTGCTACTTGATTGCCAAAATAATTTGTTAGTCGAGTAACTAACTGTGCGCTTAGTCCAATTTCGGGTAATAGAAACAAAACTTGTCCTTCTTGTGCAAGGTACTGTTCAATTAGTTTAATATATACTTCTGTTTTACCCGAAGCGGTAACTCCCTGCAACAGCACTACGTCTTTTTGTTCAAAATGTTGTTCTATCTCCCACAAAGCCTTGCTCTGTTCGTCGCTCAACGCTATTACATCTTGAGAAGCATCATTAAATACTACTCTATCGTGATTTAAATAATATTCTTCAAAAATATTTTTCTCTATTAGTGCTTTCACAATCGCATTAGAAGTTTCTGTTTCTTCCACTAACTGTTTCACACTAACAGGTCTTTTTTGAACGGCATTCAATTGAAAGTACTTCATGACCAAGGCACGTTGCTTTTCCGATTTACCAACAGCCTCCATTAAAGCCCCCAATCCGTTATCTCCTAAAAAATTCTCTGCTATTCGAACATAGCGTATTTGTTTAGGCTTATACTTCTCTACCAATTCTTCTTGAAGTACAATAGCTCCTTTTGCCAAAAGAGAATTAATTACTGGAAATACTTTCTTTTTATTTAAAATCGAAATAATTTCATCTACCTTCAAAATAGCCTGCGTTTGCATGGCTTCGTACAACAAATACTCCGAATCGTCTAAATCGTCAATTGCAATTACAGCTTTTTCATTCCACTGAATCAACGTTTCACTTTCCAGCAATAAACGAGAAGGCATTGCTGCTTTGTACACCTCACCTATTGTACACATATAATAATCTGCTACCCATCGCCACAAATCAATTTGCTGAGCAGTAACCACAGGGCGTAAGTCAATTATTTCGTGTATTTCTTTGGCTTGATACATCTCTGGTTGATTGTGATGTTTATCTATCACAACAGCTGTATATACTTTATTCTTTCCGAAGGGTACGGCTACACGCATCCCTACTTGAATAAACTCAAATTCCGTTTGACTAACTTGATACGTAAAAGTTGGATTTAATGCTAAAGGCACAATCACTTCAACAAAATAAAACATAACTGCACGATGATATTAACCTAACAAAGATAAGGTCTTTGCTTACAAACTAAAGGAGTCTTTTCGGAAAAAAGACAAAATATAAGTTCTACACCGCTCTGTATCCTTATACAATAAACCTTTCTCTATTTCACTACTTATTCTAATTGCTTGATTTATTCTTTCCCTCTTTCAATACCAAATAGATTATTAAAAGCCGTGTTTTAACCAACAAGAATAATTATATTTGTCTTTTGAAATTTTACACTATGGAAACTGTTTTAGATTCAAATATACAACCGACACCAAAACCGAAGTGGCTTCGTGTGAAACTTCCTACAGGAAAAAAATACACCGAATTAAGAGGTTTGGTAGATAAATATAAATTACACACCATTTGTACTTCAGGAAGTTGTCCAAACATGGGAGAATGTTGGGGAGAAGGAACTGCTACCTTTATGATTTTAGGAAATGTTTGTACTCGTTCTTGTGGATTTTGTGGAGTAAAAACGGGACGTCCAGAAACAGTAGATTGGGATGAACCAGAAAAAGTAGCTCGTTCAATTAAATTGATGAATATCAAACACGCTGTAATTACAAGTGTTGACCGAGATGACATTAAAGATGGAGGATCTATTATATGGGCAGAAACAGTAAAAGCTGTACGTCGTATTAGTCCAGGAACTACAATGGAAACATTGATTCCTGACTTTCAAGGTATGGAGCGCAATATTGACCGTATTATAGAAGTGATGCCTGAAGTAGTGTCTCACAATATGGAAACGGTACGCCGTTTGACTCGTGAAGTACGTATTCAAGCAAAATATGACCGTAGCTTAGAAGTATTGAGATACTTAAAAGAAAAAGGAGTGAAAAGAACTAAATCGGGAATTATGCTTGGTTTAGGAGAAACAGAAGAAGAAGTAATTCAAACAATGAAAGACTTAAGAGCTGTAAATCTTGATATCATCACTATTGGACAATATTTACAACCAAGTAAAAAACACTTGCCTGTAAAAGAATTCATCACACCAGAGCAATTCAAGAAATACGAAGAAATAGGCTTAGAAATGGGCTTTAGACACGTAGAAAGTGGTGCATTGGTGCGTTCGTCTTACAAGGCACAAAAACATATTTTATAAAATTAACTTGGTCGCTCATTGTAGCGACCATTTTGTCTAAAGACATTTATGAATAAAATTCGTATTGCAATTAATGGTTTTGGTCGAATTGGTCGAAACTTATTTAAGTTACTTTTAAACCACCCTACTATAGAGGTGGTTGCAATCAATGATTTGGCAGATGCTAAAACAATGGCGCATTTAGTAAAATATGACAGTATTCATGGTATATTGCCAAACAAGGTAAGCTTTGATGATACACATTTACTTATTGACGATCACAAAATTCTATTCTTAAGAGAAAAAGACATTGCTAACTTAAATTGGGAATCTCTTGACATTGATTATGTAATAGAAGCAACTGGCAAAAGAAAAACATATGCAGCATTAGAAGAACATTTAACGCAAGGTGCTAAACGCGTAATATTATCTGTTCCCCCGGAAGACAATATCATCAAAACAGTTGTATTGGGTGTCAATAACGAAATATTGACAGGTGACGAACTGATTATTTCTAATGCGAGTTGTACAACAAACAATGCAGCTCCTATGATAAAAGTTATTCGTGAGCTTTGTGGAATAGAACAAGCTTATATAACAACTGTACACTCTTATACTACAGATCAAAGCTTGCACGATCAACCACACAAAGACTTGCGCAGAGCACGTGGAGCGGCACAATCTATTGTTCCAACCACTACTGGTGCAGCTAAAGCATTAACAAAGATATTTCCTGAATACGAAGGCAAGATAGGTGGTGGAGGAATTCGCGTACCTGTACCTGATGGTTCTCTAACTGACATAACTTGCTATGTTAAAAAACAAGTATCAACAGAAGAAATTAACCAAGCCTTTAAAACTGCTTCAGAAACAACGCTAAAAGGAATACTTGCTTACACAGAAGATCCTATTGTATCAGTAGACATATTGGGTAATCCACACTCGTGTTTGTTTGATTCGCAATTGACCTCTGTATTGGATAAAATGGTAAAAATAGTAGGTTGGTATGACAATGAAATTGGATACTCCTCAAGACTTATTGATCTTATACAGTACTTTGAGCAAATAAAGAAATAATTTTATATTCTTGCTATCCGAAACAGGATAGCTTTTTTTATGGAATGGATCAAAGAAATTTCGTTTGTTGAATCAATCATTGAACAGACAGAACTGACACCTCAAATCAAATGGGGTACAAAAGTATATTGTCTGGGCAAGGCTAAAATTGTTGCTGTAGGTGGTTTTAAAAACTATGTTGCTATATGGTTTTACAAAGGTGTATTTCTAAAAGACGGAGCACATGTGTTGATCAATGCACAAGAAGGAAAAACCAAATTACTTAGGCAATGGCGTTTTACATCAATAGGAGAACTAAATCCTGATCTATTGAAGCTTTATATAGAAGAAGCTATTGCTATAGAAAAGCAAGGTGTTACCTTAACTCCTATACAAAGTACAGTTGTACAATCTGCTCTATTTGATTGCTACATTACAAAATACAAAGTGTTATCCGATGCTTTTAATGCATTACCTCCTTACAAACAAAAAGAATACGTCGAACACTTTGAACAAGCGAAACAAGAAAAGACAAAAATAAGTAGAATAGAAAAAGCTATTCCGATGATAATGGACAACAAAGGCTTAAACGATAAGTACAAAAAGTAATTGATAGTAAGACTCGCAACTATATGACATAAAAAAAGCGTTATCACTTGTTGATAACGCTTTTTCTTATACAGTAATGAGACTATTTTTTCTCATTTAGTTTTTGACTCATTTCCATAGAGATTGCTGAACGCTCCATTAACAACTTACCAGCCATTGTTTCAATAACTACTGTTGTTTCGTTTAATTCATTAATTCTTCCATGAATTCCCGATTTAGTAACAATTCTATCACCAACTTTAATGTTAGTCTCATATTCTTTCTCTTGCTTCATTTTCTTTTGTTGTGGACGAATCATTAAGAAATAGATTACCACAAACATTAAAATAATCGGTAAAAACTGTTGTAAACCTTCCATATTGTAATATTTAATTTAGATTATTGTTGAGCTGGAGCAGCTACATTTGCTTTAATTGTCAATAGCTCTTCTCCTTTTTCTGTATTTGTTGTTAAAGTAACTGTTTTTTGTTGAGAACCTACTGCTCCTGTTTGGAAACGCACTTTCAACTTAGATGTTTCTCCTGGTTTAATAGGTGTTTTTTGATACTCAGGTACAGTACATCCACAAGATGCTGTTGCATTGATAATTACTAAATCTGCTGTTCCTGTATTCTTAACAGAGAATTCTGTTTCAACCGACTCATTATTTCCAATATTACCAAAGTCGTGTTCTGTTTTATCAAACTCAATTGCAGGTGTACCTGTTGTTGCAGTAGAAGATTGTTCTACTTTTTCTGCGTTTGCTTCATCAATTTTACTTGATGCATCGTTGTTTTTACAAGAAACTGATAACAATCCAATTGCTACCGCTAATAAAGCTATTCTTTTCATATTCTATAATTAATAATGGGTTATAGTAATCCCTTACCTATTTTCGTAATCTTTCCTTCTTTGTCAAAGTCTTTAGAAATACTGTCAAGGATACCGTTGATAAATATACTACTTTTTGGTGTAGAATATTCTTTTGCGATTTCTAAATACTCATTTATTGTAACTTTAACAGGAATTGAACTAAATTTAAGCATCTCACAAATAGCCATTCTCAAAATAACAGTATCTATTTCTGCAATACGATCTGCATCCCAGTTTGGTGTACGTCCTTCATATTCTTCTGCTAATTCTGAATAATTCAAGATTGTTTTTCTAAACAAATTAATAGCAAACTCCTGATCTTCTGAATCTTTATATACCTTTGGTACAAAGAATACTGCTGTAGAATCTTTTACTTGACGTAGCTGTTTTTGAATAAGTGTATTAACTACAGGAATATCATCTAACCAAGTCATTTGGCTATCTTCTAAAAACTCATAAATTTTATCATTAGGAGCTATAATATCTGTAAAAATATCTACTACAAACTGACGATCTTCGTCAAAAGATGAAGAAGGAGCACTCATGTATTTTTTATAAATATCACTCTCCTTAATTTCATCTAATAACATTTGGATATAGTGATCCTTTACTTGCCATTGCTTCATTCCTCTTTCTTCTATTTTTGAAGAAATAGATGTAGAACTTTCAAGTAAAGCTAATACAGCATTATCGATAAGTTTATTGTTGGGATTGCGTTCCTCTTTAGTAGCTAAATGTTTCTTTTGGGCAATTGAAAGATACTCCGTTTCTTTTCTTTTTATCTCCACTAATGTTGTCAGCATCAAAAGATATAACTCTTGAATACTTTCAATACTATAGGTTAAGAATTTTTCACCACCTTGAACGTGGTCTGAATTACTTTGTTGCATTGCATAAAGCGTCTGCATAACCTTGATACGAATGTGTCTTCGATTTAACATGCTACTATAAGAACTTAAAAAATTATTTCTGATATTTTTGAAAGTGCAAATGTATAAAATTATCTTTCTTATTTCACGATATACATCAAGGAGTTTTCATTTTTTAACTTGAATTTTAAAAAACAATTTAGATTCTCTAATTTCTAATAGTCAATAATCAGCTATATTTGTGGCTATTATAAAATGAGTCATGTACTTGTTTTATCACTTATACAAACACTTATCTATACTATATTATTTTATATGAGTGCACTACGCCATCTAAATAAGTATTTTTTTAAATATAAATACCGCTTTCTTTTAGGAGTGGTTATTACCATTGTAGCACAAATTTTCACACTATACACACCTAAATTGGTTGGAGACTCTATTCGTGTATTAGAAAAAATAGAAACGCTACACAAAGACACCGTAACAAAGTTATTACTTGAAAATATCACTTGGATATTAATCACAACTTTAATTGCTGGGTTTCTTACATTCTTGATGAGACAAACTTTAATTGTTATGTCTCGTCATATTGAATTTGATTTAAAAAATGAAGTGTTTAAGCATTATGAGGTTTTGACACAAAGTTTTTACAAACAAAATCGTACAGGAGATTTAATGAACCGCATTAGTGAAGATGTTGGTAAAGTACGTCAATACGTAGGACCAGCTGTTATGTACTCTATTAATACGTTGATTCGTTTTGCAGTAGTATTAACACAGATGTACCTTATCTCTCCACAACTAACTTTCTATTCGTTATTACCTCTTCCTCTTTTGGGATATTTTATCTTTAAATTGAGTCGTGATATCAATAATAGAAGTGCAAACTTTCAACAAAACTTATCTGCTCTATCAACTTTTACACAAGAGATATTTTCTGGTATACGAGTAATTAAGGCTTACGCAATAGAGAAAGAAAAACAAGCAGATTTTGAACAACTAACAACTGACAGTAAACACAGAGCTTTAAAGTTAGCTAAATCCAATTCTTTGATAGGTCCTTTAATGATCTTCTTAATCGGGTTAAGTAATTTAATTGTAATCACAATCGGAGCATTGCTATACTTTAATGGACAAATTGGTGATATTGGTATTATTGCTCAGTTTATTTTATATATCAATATGCTTACTTGGCCTGTTGCATCATTAGGATGGGTATCTACAATGATTCAAGAAGCTGAAGCTTCACAAAAACGTATCAATGAATTCTTGGATGTTAAACCTGAAATATACAATACGAATCCAACAGAAAGTAAAATAAATGGGGCTATCACTTTTAAAGAAGTTTCTTTTAAATATGAAGACACAGGGATACAAGCTTTAAGTCATGTCAGTTTCCATTTAGCCAAAGGACAGAAGTTAGCAATATTAGGAAAAACCGGTTCTGGTAAATCAACTATACTCTCGTTGATTACAAGAATGTATGATACAGATAAAGGGCAAATATTAATTGACAATGTTCCTATCAAAGATTGTAACTTAAAAAGTTTACGACAAGGCATTGCAATGGTACCCCAAGATGCGTTCCTATTTTCGGATACTATCAGCAATAATATCAAATTTGGAAAAGAGAATGCTACAGAAGAAGAAGTTATTGCAGTAGCGGAAAAAGCTGTTGTACACCACAATATTATTCAATTCGAAAAAGGATATAATACTGTATTGGGAGAACGAGGATTAACGTTATCCGGAGGACAAAAGCAACGAGTTTCTATTGCAAGAGCATTAATAAAAGATGCTCCTATCTTGCTATTAGACGATTCACTATCTGCTGTAGATACAGAAACAGAAGAGCGAATATTACAAAACTTACAAGCACACAGTCAATCTATTACAACGATTATTGTTACCCATAGAGTATCATCCGCTAAACATGCAGATCAAATAATAGTACTTGATGCAGGACATATCATTCAGCAGGGGACGCATGAAGAACTTATTTTAGAAGAAGGATACTATCAAGAACTACATCAAAAACAATTAAGTGAAAAAGAAATTTTATAATTAGTTGGTTAATTAGGTTTTTTTTTAGACTTTTGAATGCTATATGAACAAATCAATTAATTGATAGAAGGATTATGAGAGATAACGAAATGTTAGAAAAAGAGGAAATTTTCTCAAAAGTATTAAGAGCAGGAAGAAGAACTTACTTCTTCGATGTGAGAGCTACAAAAGCTGATGATTATTACATTACGATTACAGAGAGTAAAAAATTCACTGAAGATGATGGTTCTTTCCACTTCAAAAAGCACAAGATTTATTTATATAAAGAAGACTTCGGTGCATTCAAAGAAATCTTAGATGAAATGACAGACTACGTTTTGCAAAACAAAGGAGAGGAAGTTATTTCTGAAAGACATCAAAAAGATTTTAAAAAGGAATATACAAGAGATGAGAACGTAAGTAGCTATACTGACGTTAGTTTTGATGATATATAATCTTTTAAATTCATATAAAGCCTGATTTATAATCAGGCTTTTTTTATATCTTTGCACTATATATTTATGGCAATGATGTCTGCCTTGAACCGCCTAAGCGCTGATGACGTCTACTAACAATAGAAATACTAATGTATAAACCTATCAGGTAGATTATGATTAATTTTAAAACATCAGAAGGACATCTTTTTACTACAAATTCTTTTTTTACGTATCTTTTTAAATGGATAATACTTGCTATATTCATAGGGATCCCTATTGGTAGTGCTTCTGCTCTATTCTTATATTTATTAGCTGAAGTAACTAATCTGCGAAACTTACATCCATACTTATTATACTTTTTACCAATAGGAGGTTTCATCGTTGGGCTCTATTATCATTACTATGGCGATACTGCAAATAAGGGAAATAATCTTTTGATAGAGGAATACTATGCCCCACAAAAAACAATTCCTTTCAAAATGGCTCCTATGGTTTTATTTGGAACGTTAATTACCCATTTATTTGGTGGTTCTGCTGGAAGAGAAGGTACTGCAGTACAAATGGGAGGTGCAATTGCGGATCAAATATCTTCTTTTATCAAACTTACGAAAGTTGAAAGAAAAGCTATTCTACTTATGGGAATCAGTGCAGGTTTTGCATCTGTGTTTGGTACTCCATTTGCAGGTATATTATTTGCATTTGAACTTATGCATTTTAAACAGGTACCCTACAAAACTATATTCCCTACTGTATTAGTAGCCTTTATCGCTCATATAACTTGTAATCTATGGGGAATTTCGCATAGTCACTATAGTGTTTATAGTATTCCTGATATTACTTTTTTGCTACTTATTCAACTGATAGGTGGAGGTATTCTATTTGGGTTAGCAACCTTACTTTTCATTAAAGCAACAGAACATATTGCCCTATTAAGTAGTAAATACATTAAGTATCCTCCTCTTAGACCTTTTATAGGAGCTATTGTATTTATTGGTATCATCACCTTAATTGGGGATTACAGATATTTAGGTTTAGGTTTACCAACTTTATCTGATTCATTTATTCATAATCAAGGAGGAGAAGTTTTTATATTAAAGCTATTACTTACAGCTTTAACCTTGGGTGTAGGATTTAAAGGAGGTGAAGTAACCCCTTTATTTTTCATAGGTGCTACATTAGGTAGTTTCTTGGCACCATACTTTTCTTTAGAAGTTAGTTTTGTTGCTGCATTAGGTTTTATTGCTGTTTTTGCAGGTGCTACTAAAACGCCTGTTGCTTGTGCTATTATGGGAGCAGAATTGTTTGGAATATCAATGATTCCATACTTAGTTTTAATTGTCTTAGTAGCTTACACATCATCAGGTACACAAACAATCTATAAATCTCAACAAGTTACAAGATTCCATTCTTATATTATTCATATTAAAAATAAAGCGTTTACGTCATTAAAAAAACCGATTAAATAACATATTATCAAACTTTTATAGCTAATATCAAAATTAATTATCATATTGATATTTTTTAGTGGTTATAATTTCAAAATTATAATTAGAAAAACTCGGTAAATTCAAAATCTTTGCTACCTTTGCTCTGTTTAAAAACCTAACATACTGATTGATTTACAAGTAGAAAATCACCTGTAAAAACGGGTGTTAGGGTAGAGAAAAAATAATTGAAAAACCTGATTACAAACTAAGCAACAAACCGATTACATTAAATTCACTTTTATGTTTCACAAAAAATTTTTAAATCGATTTACATTTGGACAGGTAACTATTGCGGCAGTATTCATCTATCTTGCTTATTCATTAGTTACATTAGCATTATATCAATCACTGGCGGGTATTATTAATACTCTTATCTCAGGATTTCTTGCTTACTTAGCTATTACTGACTTAAATCAAACAAAACATACAATCCGTAAAAATTACCCAATCTTTGCTCGTTTTAGATACATGTTTGAATCTATTCGTCCAGAGATGCGTCAATATTTTTGGGAAGGTGAATTAGATGGAAAACCATTCAATAGACGTGAGCGTTCTATTGTTTACCAAAGAGCTAAAAACGAGAAACAAACTGTTTCTTTTGGTATGCAAGATGATCCTAACCGAATTGGATATGAATGGGCAGCACACTCTGTTTACCCTAAACACGTAGATGATACTAATTTCAGAACTCTTATTGGAGGATCTGACTGTAAACAACCTTATAGTGCAAGTGTTTATAACATTAGTGCAATGAGTTATGGTGCTTTAAGTAAAAAAGCAATTACAGCTTTAAATGAAGGAGCTAAAATTGGTGGATTTGCACACAATACAGGAGAAGGAGGAATCAGTCAATACCACCGTTCTGGAGGAGATTTAATTTGGCAAATTGGTACAGGATACTTTGGTTGTCGTGATGCTAAAGGATTCTTTGACGAAGCTTTATTCGAAGAGCGTGCAAACTATCCAGAAGTAAAGATGATTGAAATCAAATTATCTCAAGGAGCTAAACCAGGACATGGAGGTTTATTACCTGCTGAAAAAAACACAGTAGAAATTTCTCAAATTAGAAATATTACTCCACATACAACAGTTCACTCTCCATCTGCTCATACTGCTTTTACTAATCCACAAGAATTAGTACAGTTTATTGGTAAATTGAGATTCCTTTCAAATGGAAAACCTGTTGGTTTCAAAATTTGTATTGGACGTAGAGATGAATTTACAAATATTATAAAAGCAATGATGGAAGCAAATATCTACCCTGACTTTATCACTATTGATGGTGCTGAAGGAGGAACAGGAGCTGCTCCATTAGAATTTATTGACTATATGGGTATGGCTTTAAATGATGCTTTAGTATTTGCTAACAAAACATTAATTGAAAACGGACTTAGAGATAAAATCAAATTATTAGCATCAGGACGTATTATTTCGGCATTTGATATTGCTAAAACAATGGCTTTAGGAGCAGATGCTTGTTATAGTGCACGTGGAATGATGTTCGCTTTAGGTTGTATCCAAGCATTACAATGTGATAGTGGTCACTGTCCTGTTGGTATTGCAACACAAGATGAAACATTATACAGATCACTTGATGTTACAGATAAGAGAATGCGTGTAGCTAACTTCCATAAAAACACAATGAAAGCATTAGGTGAATTTATCAGTGCTATTGGTTATGAAAAGCCTTCTGAAATAGAACCTAAGACTTTCCACAAACGTGTTAACCATGGAGTAAACAAAAGTTTCCAAGAAATGTATTTTGATCAATTAGATACTCGTAAGAAACAATAGTTTTACAAAAATATAAGAACTAAGAGACCGCAAGTGATTGCGGTCTTTTTTTTATCTTTACTCACTTAATTCAATTACTTTATTTTGGAAATTAAACCGAAACATTGGCTTACCCTTTTTGTTCTTTCTTTAATATGGGGATCGTCTTTTATCTTGATAAAACGTGGACTTGATTTTTTCACCCCTATACAAGTTGGGGCATTACGCATAACTTTTGCAGGGTTATTTTTATTACCAACCTCTTTAAAGCACATTCAATTACTTCCAAAAAAAGGATTCCATTGGTTATTTCTTACTGCGGTAGTAGGTAGTTTTATTCCTATGTTTTTATTTCCTATAGCAGAAATGCACTTAGATAGTTCTGTTGCTGGAATTCTAAATGCCTTAATGTCTATATTTGTTATTATACTTGGCGCTATCTTCTTTAAATATAAAGCACATTTAGGTGAGGTAATTGGAGTTCTTCTATCTTTTATTGGAGTTGTACTTTTATTACAAACACAAGGAGATACAATAGCTGAAACTGGCAATTGGTTTTATCATTTATTACTTATTATTGCTGCAATGATGTATGCCTATAGTGGCTTGTTAACTCAAAAATATATGGGCAACATTCCTCCTTTAGTATGGACAGCCTTTATCGAATTAGTACTTTTACTCCCTGCATTAATTGTTTTAATTACTTCTGGTTTCTTTCAAACCTTAATGGAGCATCCAGAAGCACTAAAAGGAATTGGTTATGTATTTTTATTAGCACTCTTTGGAAGTGCTTTAGCCAATATATACTACTATAAACTAATCAAAGATACAAATGCAACCTTTGCATCTTCTGTTTCTTTACTAATGCCTTTAATTGCTTTCTGCTGGGGGCTATTAGATGAAGAGAAACTTGGTATTCCACAAATTATAGGTGGCGTATTAATCATTTTAGGACTCTATTTTGGTCGTAAAAAACTGACTTGGTTTAAGCGAAAACATCTATAAACAAAAAGAGAGATGTATATAACATCTCTCTTTTTGTTTATTCAAAGGGCAAACTATCTAAATCAACATTACCTCCAGATAGAATAATACCTACTTTTTTTCCTTCAAAATATGGTCTCTCCTTTATTAATACAGCCAAAGCAACCGCACTACTTGGTTCAACTATGATTTTCATTCGTTCCCAAATCAATCTCATAGCACTCACTATTTCATTTTCACGTACTCTAACAATACATCTAACATGTTCTTTAATAATAGGAAAGTTAATATCTCCTAATTGTGTTCTAAGTCCATCTGCAATTGTATCAGTTGTTTCATTACTTTCAATGATGCCGCTTTCTAAAGAACGAAATGCATCATCTGCTTCTAAGGGTTCCCCTCCTATAACTACAATACTTTCTTTCCCAAAATGCTTTGCAGCCAAAGCTGTACCAGCAATTAATCCTCCTCCTCCAACTGGTGTTATAATAACATCTAAATCTGGTTGTTCTTTCAATAATTCTTGAGCAGCTGTTGACTGTCCAATAATTACATTTAGATTATTTGATGGATGAATAAAAGTTGCTCCTGTATCTTCCATGACTTGTTTTGACACACGTTCTCTTGCTTCTAAAGTAGCAGCACATTCGATTACTTCCCCACCATATACAAGTACTGCATTACGCTTTACTTCTGGTGCATTAAATGGCATAACAATATAGCATTTCACACCTACTGAACGAGCAGCTAATGCTAATGCTTGCGCAAAATTACCAGATGAATGGGTTACAACTCCTTTACTTCGTTGTTCTTTAGTTAATTGTAATATAGCATTAGTGGCTCCCCTCATTTTAAAAGCTCCTGCTCGTTGAAAATTTTCACACTTAAAAAACAAATCATTTCCTAAAAAGTTTTCTATATGTCTTGACTCCATAATTGGAGTATGATGAATATAAGGTCTAATTCGCTCTAAACAATCAATTAAATCTTGCTTCATAATAATAACTAAGTAATTTAAAGACAAGAAGACTCTTATTGTTAACAATAAGAGTCTTCTTTATAATGTTATTTTACATCCATTAATTCTACATCGAAAATAAGTGTTGCATTTGGTGGAATAACCCCTCCAGCACCTCTTTCTCCATATCCTAAATACGAAGGAATTACAAATCTTGCTTTATCTCCTACTTTTAACAATGCGATACCTTCATCCCATCCTTCGATTACATAACCTTGTCCTAAAGGAAACTCAATTGGGCTTTTTCTTTTGAATGAGTTGTCAAACTCTTGTCCATTTGCTAAAGTTCCTTTATAGTGTACAGAAACTGTTTTCCCTTTTTCTGCTTGTTTTCCTGTCCCCTTTACAATCATTTGGTATCTTAATCCACTTGCTGTTTCTTCAAACCCAGCAGATAATTTTTCAACTTCTTCCATTGCTTCTTTTTTAGCATCAGCTTCTCTTCTTTCTCTTGCCCCTTCAAATACTCTAAAAGCTTCGATTGCATTCCACTTCTGAGCTTCTTCTCCAACTCTTACAATTTCTAAAGAATCGATTAAATCATCTTGAGCAATAGCATCAACTATATCTTGTCCTTCTACTACATGTCCAAATACAGTATGTTTTCCATCTAACCAAGGAGTAGCGACATGTGTAATGAAAAACTGAGAACCATTTGTTCCTGGTCCAGCATTAGCCATAGATAATACTCCAGGTCCATCGTGTTTTAATGAAGGATGGAACTCATCGTCAAATTTATATCCTGGACCTCCAGAACCCTGTCCCATTGGGCAACCTCCTTGTACCATAAAATCTGGTATAACACGGTGGAATTTTAATCCATCATAATAAGGTTTTCCTTGTGTACGAGCTGTATTCTCTAAGTTTCCTTCTGCCAATCCTACAAAGTTACCAACTGTACCAGGTGTTTTATCTTCTGTTAGTTTTACTAAAATAGAACCTTTAGTTGTATTAAATTTTGCGTAAATTCCGTTTTCCATTATTGTTCTTATTTACAATTATACTTGTTTTTAAATCTTTATTCTTTGGTACGTCCAAGAGCAAATACTACTAAAGATAACAATGCTAATATTGCTCCTCCAATAGTTACTCCACTCCATCCAAAAAACTTCCACAAATATAAACCAAAAGCCGAGCCAAAAGCTGTTCCAAGAAAACTAAATGACATATAGACAGTATTCAACCTATTTCTTGCTTCTGGCAACAAAGAATATATACGTGTTTGATTTGATACGTGAATCAATTGCAATCCTAAATCTATTAATACAATTCCAATAATAATTCCTACAACTGAAGTCGCTGAAAAATAAAACACTACAAAGCTTAATAGAGTCAAAATAATACCATAAAAAATAATTTTACGCGCACCACCTGCACCACCAATTTTCCCTACTAAAGGTGCTGCAAATGCACCACAAGCTCCTATTAAACCAAAACTGCCAATTAATGCGGTGTCATATTCAAAAGGTTTATTATGCAACAATAAAACCATTGTAGTCCAAAAAGTCCCAAACTGTGCAAATGCCAAACTTGTAATAAGTGTTGCTTCACGTAATACTACTTGTTCTTTAATAAGAGTAAACATAGAGGTATACAATTTCAAAACGGATCCTGAGAAAGTAGATTTATTATTAGGTAATCGAATACTAATCATAATAACTAATAAAACACTTATCCCAGTAGCAATCCAAAACATTCCTCTCCAACCTAACCACACACCTACAAAACCACTTAACGTACGTGAAAATAAAATACCTATTAACAGACCACTGACAATAGTTCCGATTACTTTTCCCCTTTGCTCTTCAGATGACAGACTCGCTGCCATAGGCAATACTAATTGAGGAACAATAGATGTGGCACCTAATAAAAAACTAAGAATTTGCAATAAAACAAAGTTCTTAGTTACAGCTATTGCGCCTAATGATATTGTCGCAAGAATGGTTGTTACAATAATTTGTTTCTTTCGCTCCAACATATCTCCCAAAGGAATCATACAAAACATTCCAATTGCATAACCTGCTTGAGTTAGATATGTTAATGCTCCTGCACTTGACTCTGCCACACCAAATTCTTCAGCAATTAAGGGGACTAAAGGTTGGCAATAATATAAATTAGCTACAATTAACCCTGTAATTGAAGCCATAAAAAACACATTTGATTTTGATAAACTCATAAAGACAAAGGTATACCAATTCAAAAAGACAAATCTTAAGATAGCATAAGAAATGATAAAAAACACAATAAATATAGAATCATTACAATAGCATTTACCTATCAATGAATCATCACTTATTTATCTTTTATTATTTGATGTCATTCTACAAAATATGGTACTTAGGTAAATACAGTATAAATTGTTTACTAAAAAAACAATTTATACACGCTATACAATTAAGTAAGTCTCACTGATTACAATGTAATTTGAAAGAAAAAAGTTGTAAACTGATTGAGACAACAGAGGAATAGACTTTTAAAAGACAATTGACAAGCAGTTCATAAATTTAAGGATTAGAATAAATAGATTATTTTTACAGAAAAAATGAAGAACATTATCTTCTTACTAATAGCTATACTATTAGAAACAATTGCTACAACCTCACTTAAAGCAAGTGAAGGATTTACTAAACTTTTTCCTACTCTTATTACTTTAATTGGATATGGGGGAGCATTTTATCTTCTAAGTCTCACTTTACGTACCATTCCAATTGGAATAGCATATGCCCTGTGGTCTGGCATTGGAATAGTTTTAGTGACTATAGCAGCCTACTTTTTATACAAACAAAAATTAGACCTACCTGCTTTGATAGGTATCATTTTTATTATCATAGGTGTTTTAATTATTCAATTATTTTCTAAAAGTCAAGCTCATTAGTTCGTTTTTGCGTACTATAAATTTCAATTGTACCTTTGTCAAAAATTTATTCTCTTAGAATTATGCGTATAGATATTATTTCAGTACTACCTGAGCTTATTGAAAGTCCTTTTCAAGCTTCAATCTTAAAAAGAGCTATTGAAAAAGGATTAGTCGAAGTACACTTCCACAATTTGCGTGATTATAGTACCAATAAACATAAAAATGTAGATGATTATCAATTTGGAGGAGGAGCAGGTATGGTAATGAGTGTTGAGCCAATCGACAAATGTATCTCTGCTTTAAAAGCTGAAAGGGAATATGATGAAATAATCTATATGACTCCTGATGGAGAAACTCTAAATCAACAGATGGCAAATGGTATGTCAATGTTAAAAAACATTATTATACTATGTGGGCATTATAAAGGTGTAGATCAACGTGTTCGTGATCATTTTATTACAAAAGAGATCTCTATTGGAGATTATGTTCTTTCAGGAGGAGAATTAGGAGCGGCAATTTTATGTGATGCTGTTATTCGTTTAATTCCAGGCGTTTTATCTAACGAAACATCCGCTTTGACAGATAGTTTTCAAGATAATCTATTAGCTCCGCCAATTTATACTCGACCGGCTGAATATAAAGGATGGAAAGTACCAGATGTATTATTAAGTGGAAACTTTGCCGTTATTGATAAATGGCGTGAAGATATGGCTTATGAACACACAAAAAACAGAAGGCCAGATCTTTTAGAAAGAGAAGATTAAAATTCTAACTATGCAAATTGTTATTCTATTACATCTTAATAACCAGAATAGCAAACAGTTATTCATTTCAAAAAATAGAGTAACTTATTGATTAATTTTATATATTTGCATCCACTTTTAGACCAACCTCTGGCGAAGTCCGTGTATGTTGCTCTGGAATTAAATTAATATATTGTACAGAAATGGCAGATTTAATGAAATTCGTTCAAGACGAATTAGTTGCAAAAAAAGATTTTCCTCAATTCAACGCAGGAGACACGATCACTGTTTACTACGAAATTAAAGAGGGTGACAAAAAAAGAACTCAGTTCTTCAAAGGAGTTGTAATCCAAAGAAGAGGAGCTGGAGCTACTGAAACTTTTACTATCCGTAAAATGTCAGGAAACGTAGGTGTAGAGCGTATCTTCCCTATCAATATGCCAGCTTTAGAGAAAATCGAAGTTAACCAAAGAGGTAAAGTACGTAGAGCTCGTATCTTCTACTTTAGAGAACTTACTGGTAAAAAAGCAAAAATCAAAGAAAGAAGAAGATAATCAACTTTCTAAGAGTTATAAGAAAGAGAATGTTTGTACAAACATTCTCTTTTTTTATATCCATACATTAAAATCCTATACCTATCTTCTGGACTGTATTACAAATAGAAAATCTGGACTATACATGCTACATCTTGTTCGAATATCTTTGTTTCAACAAAAAACAAACTATACTAATGCATATCCACTTTGTAATACATGAACATTTTGAAAGTCCTGGAGCATATCTACAATGGGCAATAAAAAAGGATTATAGTGTCAGTATGACAAAATTGTATGAAAAGAATATACTCCCTACATCCGCAGAACATATTGACTTATTAATTGTTTTGGGTGGCCCACAAGACCCTATAACACCTATAGAGCAATGCCCTCACTTTAATGCTCAGGCTGAAAAAGAATTAATCTTAAAATGTATCAAAGCAAAAAAAGCAGTCATAGGAGTATGCTTAGGAGCTCAACTAATTGGAGAAGCTTTATGTTCTGCTTACAGTCACAGTCCTGAAACAGAAATTGGAGTATGGCCAATATCATTAACAGAAGAAGGAAAAGCTGATCCTAAATTTTCCCATTTTGACAGTACTTTATTAGTCGGACATTGGCACAATGATATGCCTGGCCTTACACCAGAAGCCACAATAATTGCAAATAGTGCAGGTTGTCCAAGACAAATCATAGCATATTCTAATTTAGTCTATGGTTTTCAGTGTCATATGGAATTTACTCCAGAGCTTATTGAATTACTTATTATTAATGATCGGGACAACTTATTATACAATTCGCATAAAACTTTTGTCCAAACACCTGAGATGCTAAGAAGTTTTAATTACACGCAAATGAATCAAGCACTATACTTATTCTTAGATAAGTTAATGTATGACTATTGCAATTCAATTATTTAATTTTAAACAACAAAAGGCTAACTATATACATAGATTAGCCTTTTGCTTTAAAGAAGAACCAAATCTTCTAAAACTATTATTCTTTTAATACCATATGCAAAAGTGGATAATCTTTTCCTTGACTATCTTTTTCAGATTTACTTTGTGTTATAAAACCCA
The DNA here is from genome assembly GCA_031277535.1 of Flavobacteriaceae bacterium. GTDB lineage: Bacteria > Bacteroidota > Bacteroidia > Flavobacteriales > Flavobacteriaceae > Flavobacterium. The sequence goes on along the minus strand of JAITMD010000021.1, from coordinate 161,263 downwards.
TATGGATATAAAATCCTACAGCCTGCTGATTTTGTTCATTTACATCAACTTTCTTTATATCGTAATTTTCTACAACATACTTTAATAATTGTTTTCCTATTCCTTTTCCTCGAGCATCCTGATGAATAAATAGCATCTCTACCATATCATCTGAAATCCCAACAAATCCCATTAACTCACCATTTTCATCTCGATATCCCCACAATTGAACATATCCAAAATACAGCGGCATATGTTCCTTAAAATACAAAAAATCTTGTTCAGCTAAAAAATCATGTGTGTGACGAACTGCACTTTCCCATATTTCTAATAATCTGTGTTTATCCCTCTCTTCAATTTTTACAATCATAACTTTAATATTTTACTTCTACAAAGAACTTGAATCCTTCTTCAATTCTACTGAACTTAAGTTAAGTAATTCTTTTTCTAATTCTACTTAATGCCTGTGGAGTAATTCCTAAATAAGAAGCAATATCTTGCAATGGAATATAATTAAGTTGCGCTTTATATTCTTGCTGTAACCATAAGTAATGTTGCTCAGGAGTGTATTTAATTAAATTTAATTGTCGCATTAAAATAATATTCATCAATTTAGCTGTCATGATATTCATTATAGAAGCAATGTGTGGCAATTCTTTATACAATTCAACTACCTGATTATAAGACGTTTTATACAATATGCAATCTGTCACAGCTTCCACGTAAAACTCTGAAACCTGTTGAAGTGAGAAAGACACATTAGACATTGAAAATGTTTTAGCCATAGAAAACCAAAAAACTTTTTGCTCCATCTCAACAGTATATACCCAACACTTCAATATTCCAGAAGCAATAAAATAACTAAAATATTCGATTTCTCCTTCTCTAATAAGGTAGGTTCCTTTTTTAATCTCTATCAACTTAAAATATGAATCAAACACTTCCTTATCTCTTGTTGAGATAGAAAAATCAGAAATTTGATATTCCTTTATTAACTCATCTAATATCATATACATAATTCAAATACATCTACAAGATATAAAAAAATAAGCTATCTGATTACAGATAGCTTACTCTCCTATTTACAATTTCCTACGATTATCGTAAGAACGTGTATCAATTAATTTATTATAAGGATCTATACCTACTTCTGTTGGTTTTTCATCTACAATAATCGTATAATTATTGTGTATTTTATCCACTTTTACTTTCTTTAAATAAAGTACCTTTTCATTATCTCCTTGTTTCTTTTTATCTATACTCTCTTTTGTAGAAAAGACACCAATCTCTATATAATCAGCTAAAGGTAATGACTTTATTTCTTCTTTTTCCTTCTCTTCTTTTGAGCCACTTTTCTTTAATGGTACATTACTAAAGTCCGAATAGATTCGATCTCCTTTATCATTTGTTCTATACTTACTTACTACTGCATTGATTTTCACCTCATACTTACCATTTGCTAATTTTTTCACTTCAGCCTTATCAATGTAATTATCATAAAGAGTAATAGTTTCAAACATATCTTTTACCATATCTTTCAACGAATCTGGAGTAGCAACTTTAATATCTGCAACTAATTCAGAAGCTGTAGTATAAGGAGCATCTTGGAAAGCTACTTTTTTAATATAGTTTTTCAATACCCCATTCAGTCTATCATCTCCTATATAGTCACTTAAAGCATAGAATACTAAAGAACCTTTGTTGTAATGAATATATTGTTGATTCTCATTAAACATCAGAGGTTGTTCTTTTTTACTTTCATTACCTCTCGCCCTTAGATATCCATTTAATGCATCTTGTAAAAACTTATGCATTTGTCCTTTCCCATATTCTTTTTCTAATACCTTTAATGAACTATACTCTGCTAAACTCTCAGACAGCATAGTTGCTCCTTGTACATTAGCTCCAATTACTTGATGAGCCCACCATTGATGTGCTACCTCATGAGAAGTTACAGAAAATGGATAATCTACTTTATCATCTGATTTATCATCTACATTAGCAATAAAACCTATTGATTCAGAAAAAGGAATTGTATTCGCAAATGATTGAGCAAATGTCCCCATGGTATTGGGAAACTCAATAATACGCACTTGTTTATGTTGATAAGGGCTAAACTCCTTTTCATAATAGGCTAAAGATTTTTTAACTCCATTAATCATTCTATCAACATTGTATTCATGACCTTTATGATAGTATACTTCTATATTAATATCATTCCATTTATCACGCTTTACTTCATATCTCGCAGAATTATACGCATAGAAGTTCAACATTTTTTGATCCATCTTATAATGGAAATAACGTCTTCCCTTATCTGTCCACTCTTTCTGTAAATATCCTGGGGCTATAGCAATCTGCTCTGGAGAAGTACTTACAGTTGTTTCAAAAGTAATCCAATCAGCATCAGAACTAATATATGTATTTTGTAAAGCTTTTTTATCTGTTTGCAAAGCCATACGCTCTTTGGGCTTCAAATCATATTTTTTACGCACCTCATCATCTGTTAACTCTGCTTGTGCATTATAACCTAATGATGGAAAGAAACTATTATTCATAAAAGTTCCATTACTAAGTACAGACGAATTATTTCGCAATAAAGTATTTGGTTTGTTTTTTGTAACAAATTTTAAAACCAATTGCTCGTTAGGCAACAATTGTTTTTTCAACTTATAAATACTTATTCCATAAACTGTATCATTTAATACTCGTTCTGCGCCTTCAATAGTAATATCGTTCACTAAATCTGACATATAATTAACAAACAAACTATCTACCGCTACAGAATTTTTGTTCAATAAAACAAATTGTCCTTTTGCTACAAAATCTCTTGTTTCTGGGAATAAATCTACATTTACTTTAATATCAGTAATGCGTGGTAAAAGCATGTTTTCATACTTTTTATACTTCTTCTCTAAATCAACTACTTGTAACTCTCCTTCTTTTTCAGAAGTATAAACATGTAATATTGTTTTTTCATAGTACAAATATCCTCCTAATGATAAGAATCCGATTGCTAATAAAACAATAGGTATAACAATTTGTTTATTTGCTCTACGCTTTGCAAAATAAAAACGTTCTTTAATAGACAATACTATTCCTCTTCTCCAAAACAATAATGTTAAACCACTAATTGCGCCTATAAACATAATCCAATATAATGCATACACATAGTATGATCCTAAATCACTGTCAAAACCATTCATATCTGAATAAGCACTATGAGGTAATTTATTAAAATGGAAAATACGTTGCTCTATCCCTAATTTTGAAAGTTGTCCACCAAACATAAAGAAAATTAATAGTACAAAGAATCCAACTAAATAATTTCTAAAGTAAGTTTGCACAGCAATAGCCAAGCCTCCCCATATAATATACCAAATCCAATCAATTGCAATTAACTTCTGTAAATATAATCCTATCTCAAAATTATAATATCCATTATAAGCTTGCATAATTATACCTCCAAGCATAATTACTAAAAGTAGAAGTAGCTGAACAATTACTAAACTTAAAAGTTTAGAAACAAAAAACACATAATTTGGTGTAGGAGTAGCATCAACTAATAAATCCATTCGAGACAACTTTCCTCTATGTACTAAAAGTCCTGCGCCTAAAAATGTAATTATAATTATTACTAACTGGAAAGTAGAACCTGGTATTTCTAACATTACTCGAGTCACTGGGTAAATAGTTGTCCCATACATTGAAGTTGCAGCAGAGGTAGTTAACAACATCAATAAGATTCCCAATCCAACCAAGATCATGAAAACCTTGTTCTTTGCTAAGTACTTTACTTCTAATTTTGTAAAACTTAAAATATTACCCCAATTCGCTTTTAATGAATAATTATAATTTACTTTAGGTAACTCTATTTTCATTAAACCTGCAAAATTATTCTTAGTAACTCTTTCTCCCTTCTTAGCCTTACGTGCAAAAGTAAAGGGTTGTTGTGTAAACGTAAATAATTTTAATAACCCTCCTAAAAATAACATAGATACTCCCGACCAAACTAAACGGTTCAATAGATACCATTTTTCAATGGGTAGATTATTGTTGTTTATATCAGAAATTGTCCAATATTCCGTATAATAACTCAGTGCAGCTTTTCCTGAAGGATCTAATAAAGCAACCAACTCTTTGTTGTCTAAATCCTGTGCTAATCCACCTAATATTCCTTGTATAATTAACAATACCACCATAGCCACAAAACCGATATAGATACTTCTGGACATTGTAACTACAACAAAAACAATACTTCCAAAAAATAACATATTAGGAATTACTGTTAATAGGTACACTTGTGCATAACTCCATAAATTATTTCCTCCTAACAATCCCTCATTTGCCCATGGTAGTAGTGTTGCCATAAAAAGTCCTACTCCAATAGCCAAACTTATCAAGAAAGTCACTAAAAATGAGCTAAGAAACTTACCTGCCAAATATTCTAACTTGGAGAATGGATACGAAAACAATATATGGTGTACATTGTACTTAAAATCTCTATAAACAGATGCTCCTATAATAGATGGAAACAAAAAATACAATAGGTTATTAAAACCATCTACCAGATTACTTAAAATGTAAGGAGAGTTAAAATGTACTAATGATGTAGAAGTAACACTAACAATATCAAACACACCTATAGCACTTGCCATAGTCAAAAAACCTAAGGCAAAAAACAACAATAGGTAAAGATAAAACACCCAATTTTTTAACCAGCGTTTTAATTCAAAAGAAAAAATAGTTCCAAACATCCTTAGTTATTTTTTAATGCAACAAAATAAACATCTTCTAAGTTTGGCTTCACTTGCACAAAACCAGCTTCTGTCAACGATACTTCAGAATACGCTCTTATGTTTAACTTATTTTCTTGATTATATTTTCCAGAAAGAATATTCAACTCTTTACTCAACTCCTCTGCTATTTCCCTTGTTGTTTCTCTTGTCCATATTTTCCCTTCTAACTTCTGCTCTGCCTCTTTAGGAGTACTTCTTTCTAATAAATGTCCACCATTCAAAATAGCCATTTCATGACACAACTCATTAACATCATCAACAATATGCGTAGAAAAGATAACTGTATTATTATTACCAATCTCTCGCAGGACATTTAAAAAACGATGTCTTTCAGCAGGATCCAATCCTGCTGTTGGTTCATCTACTATAATTAACTTTGGATTATTTAATAATAATTGAGCTATTCCAAAACGTTGTTTCATTCCTCCTGAATACCCACTCACACTTTTTCCTCGTACCTCATATAAATTAGTTACATCCAAAACGCTTTTTACTATTTCCTTTCGTTGAGAGCTATTAGCAATTCCTTTTAAACGGGCAAAGTAATCTAATAAGTCTACAGCAGACATATTAGGGTATACACCAAAATCTTGTGGCAAATACCCCAATATTTTTCTAAACTCATTTTGTTGTTCTAATACATTAATATCTCCAAAGTGTATCGTTCCGCTATCAGGTTTCTGAAGCGTAGCAATAGTACGCATTAAAGAAGACTTCCCTGCTCCATTAGGTCCTAACAAGCCGAACATTCCTGCTCCTATTTCAAGATCAAGATTATCTAATGCTTTTACCCCATTTTTATAAGTCTTACTTAAATTTTTTACAACTAATTTCATATCTATCTTTTTTGGTTCTACCAATAAGTATCATATTAAGTAAAAATGTTACACATCTATCAAAAAACAACACACAAACAAATATTATTAGAATACAAACAGTTATGTAAAAACAGCTAATATTAGTTTTTCTCTTACATTAATCCATTAGAAAACAATTAGATTCCATTCAATCAGTTACTCTTTCTAAAAGTTTATTTCTATATTTGAGTATTAACCACTAATAATTTATAAAACCACTATTGATATGCTTAAAATTTCTCTTTCTGTATTATTAGCTATATTAGGAGGTTATCTAATCTTTTTAGGACTAAAAGCAGATATATTACCTCCTACTATCACAGGTATAGGTTTCTTTCTTATTGCTATTATATTCAATATCCCTAATGATAAAAAATAGAAAAGGACAACCTCATCAGTTGTCCTTTTCTATTTTTTAAAATGGTATATAAACATCATTATATATATATTTTCCACCTTTAAATATCCATATTACAATATAAGAACCTGCTCCATCACTGTTGTTTGCTGTTATGTATATTGTATCATCAGACTTATCATAGTAGCATGCTGTGTATTCTGCATCACTTGGTTGAAACATATTTTCAAAAGCTTTAGTAGGTACAACAATATCTACTCCTTTTTGTTTTACTTTAATAGAAGTATATTGTTTAGTTGGCTCTGTTCCATCAGTTCCTCTCATCTCTTGTCCGTTATATGCCCAGATAAAATTTGTCCCTTTATGTTTACTAAACTTACTTTTATTCTTTGAATAATTAAAAGCTCCCATACTGATAGTAATAGTAATATTACTGCCAGAGTATTTTAATTCATCATTAAGGGAACTCACTAAGGGAATCTGTGTATAAGTGTCTAACATTTTTAAGCGAGAATTATGTACATATCCGCTTATTTCATTGCGTATTCCTGTTTCTATAATTGACCAATTTGGACTACTTTCATCTACTTCAAATAGAAAGACAATCTCTCCTGTATTCAATCTACCATTAATTGGACTACCTATCTGACCACTCTTTCTTACATTCACATAACCGTCTTTATCCACTATTTTAGCTAATTGCCCATAAGACATTGTCGTTAATAATAGTACTAAACATAATATACCTCTTTTTTTCATTACTTTCTTTTTATACAAATGTAACAAACTATACAAAATCATAAGTATTTAGATACTTTCAGAAACAAAAAAAGCACCTCCTAAGAGGTGCTTATATACTTCCATTTTTCTCTTAAAAAGAAAAATTCAACTTATCCAGCTATTAATTTACAGCTTGTTCACTTGCCATTTTCTTTAATGCTTTATACTCATCTAAGGGTACAATTGCAACGCCGTTTTCTTCACTTTCATTAATAATCAAATCGAATCCATTATCAATCACAAAGTCTACATAAGTTGACACATCTTCTTTAAAATCATTAAGACTAATCTGTTTCATCATATTCAAATTTTTCAATACAAATACAACAATCGAACCATTTTTTCAATCCTGGCCACAAAACAAGTAAAAATGATTTATTTTTTATTAAAACTTTAATAATTACTTAATATAAGTAATCTCATTCTTTGGCTCTCCATCTAAGAAACCTTGTTGTTCCATCCAAGCATCGCTATAGATCTTACTCATATAACGAGAACCGTGATCTGGAAATAACATCACTACAACACTATTCTCATCAAAAGCTCCTTCAGCAGCATATTGACGAGTAGCTTGTAGCACTGCACCAGAAGTATATCCTAAGAACAATCCTTCCGTACGTGCTAACTCTCTTGCAGTCTGAGCAGCATCTTTATCTGTTACTTTGATAAACTTATCAATAACAGAAAAGTCAGTAGCTGTAGGAATTAAGTTCTTTCCTAATCCTTCTATTTTATAAGGAGCGATCTCATTAGGATCTAACTCTCCTGTCTCATGATATTTCTTTAATACAGAACCATAAGCATCTACCCCTAAGATTTGAATGTTTGGGTTCTTTTCTTTTAAGAAACGAGCTGTACCTGATATTGTACCTCCTGTACCAGAACAACAAACGAAATGAGTAATCTTACCTCCTGTTTGTTCCCATATTTCAGGACCTGTAGATAAGTAATGTGCCTCAGTATTTAACTCATTAAAATATTGATTGATATAGATAGAGTTAGGTGTTTCTTGTTGTACGCGCTTAGCTACCTCGTAGTATGAACGAGGGTCATCAGCAGCCACATTAGCAGGACATACATACACAGTAGCCCCCATTGCACGTAACATATCTATCTTATCTGGAGAAGACTTATCACTTACTGACAAAATACATTTATATCCTTTTATAGCACTTACCATCGCAATACTAAATCCTGTATTACCTGATGTAGTCTCTACGATAGTACTACCTGGTTTTAAAATACCTTTTTTCTCAGCTGCTTCGATAATGTGCATCGCTATTCTATCCTTTGCAGATTGTCCAGCACTGAACGCCTCTACTTTACCATAGAAATTCCCTTTTAACCCTTTTGTTGCTTTACTCAATTTTACAATTGGCGTATTTCCTACAAGAGCCAATACATTATCATACGCTTGAATTTCTTCTTTCATAATATCTTATTTACTATTGGCAATTGACTATACCTCAATTGCCTATGTTATACTAACAAATTTACTAAAAATATAAAAAAACTTACTCTTTTATTCCCTCTAAATCGAACATAAAAGCAAACTCTTTCGCTACTTCTTTTAATGCTTCAAAACGACCCGATGCACCACCATGTCCAGCCTCCATATTCGTATCCAAATACAGTTGCTTATCATTCGTTTTCATCACACGCAACTTAGCTATCCATTTAGCAGGTTCCCAATACTGTACTTGCGAATCGTGTAATCCTGTAGATACATACATATTTGGATAGTCTTGTGCTATAACATTATCAATCGGCGAATAAGAAAGCATATAGTCATAATATTCTTTCTCATTCGGATTACCCCACTCATCATATTCTCCAGTAGTCAATGGAATCGTATCATCTAACATCGTCGTCATTACATCTACAAAAGGTACTTGAGCGATTACTCCGTTGTATAACTCAGGACGTTTATTTACCACAACTCCCATCAACAATCCTCCTGCTGATCCTCCTTCTGCATACAAATGCGCTGCAGAAGTATATCCCTCAGCGATTACATATTCTGAACAAGCAATAAAATCGTCAAATGTATTCCACTTTTCTAATAGTTTACCGTCTTCATACCACTGACGTCCCATATCTTCACCTCCGCGAATATGTGCTATTGCGTAAATAAATCCACGGTCTAATAAACTCAATCGCGTCGTAGAGAAATAAGGTTCCATAGAATATCCATACGAACCATACGCATATTGTAAGAATGGATTAGTGCCGTCTTTCTTCATGCCTTTTTTATACACAATAGACATAGGTATTTTTACTCCATCTTTTGCAGTAGCCCAGATGCGCTCTTCTACATAATTATTCTTGTCAAAAGTCCCTAACACCTCTTGTTCTTTCTTCACTTCCTTCTCACGCGTACGCATATTGAAGTCGATTACAGAAGAAGGAGTATTCATAGACTGATATCCATAACGCAAGATCTCTGTATCAAAGTCTAAGTTAGTACCTGTATATGCATTGTATGTTTCACTCTCAAATGGCAAGTAGTACGCCTCTTGATTCTTGTCCCAAGGTTGTATTTTCAAATGAACTAATCCATTCGAACGCTCTGAGATCACTAAGTAATCTTTAAAGATATCAACTCCTTCTAACAGCACTTCTTCTCTGTGTGGAATAAGCTCCACCCAATGCTCTACTCCAGTTTTATCTTCAGGACATTGCATCAACTTAAAGTTATCTGCATCGTCTAAATTAGTCATGATGTAGAAATGACCATTATAGTGAGAGATATTGTACTCTACTTCACGCACTCTCTCTTGGAAGATTCTAAATTCTCCATCAGGATTATTAGATTCTAAAATACGATACTCACTTGTCAGGGTACTCTCACTTCCGATTACTAAGTATTTACGCGATTTCTCTTTAAAGATATGCGTGTCAAAAGTGTCATCCTCTTCGAAGTACACTAACACATCTTGATCTATTGGAGTACCTAATTTGTGTTTGTAGATTTTATCCGCACGAAGTGTTACTTCGTCTTTGCGAGAGTAAAACAACGTTTTGTTATCCGCAGCCCAAGTCGAGCCACCCGTTGTTTTCTCTATTGAGATAGGAGATAATTCTCCTGTTATTAAGTTCTTTACTTGTAGGGTATATTCTCTACGAGATACAGTGTCTACCCCAAAAGCTACCCATTGGTTATCCTCTGATACATTGATACCTCTTAAGTGGAAATAAGACTGCCCTTCTGCCATCACATTACAGTCAAACATAATCTCTTCTTCTGCTTCTAAGCTCTCTTTCTTACGAGAAAAAATAGGGTAGTCTTTTCCTTTTTCAAAACGAGTGATATAGTAATACCCATTGTAGAAATAAGGTACTGAACTATCGTCTTCTTTTATTCTACTCTTCATCTCCTCAAACAAGTCTGTCTGAAAAGCCTTCGTATGTGCAGTCCCCGCTTCGTAGTATGCGTTCTCTGCATTTAAGTAATCAATTACTTCCTGATCTTCTCTATCGTTTAACCAAAAGTAATTATCTATTCTCGTATGATTGTGTGCTGTTAGCTCGTGAGGTTTCACTGTAGCCACTGGCGCTTGTATATGCTTACTCATTATTCAATTGTTAAAACACAAAAGTAAGCTATTCTAACTTAAATAATTGTTAGCATGGCGCAAATGACCTTATTTGCCTTATGATGTTTATTTAATGGACTTTGTTGGCTATAGAGATGACTGATTTCAGTAGTGCATCCTATATTAATCAAAAGCCATAAGGTGTTCACAAAAAAGATCAAAGTAAATATCTTTGACCATATTTTTAAGCGCTATTATTCCTTCCTTAATCTCAAAAAAATTAAATATACCAAAATTTATATCTTTGTATAAAACACAAAATGAAAAAAGAAATATACATTCAACACCTTACAAAAAACATCAATAATAACATTGATAAATACTTCCCTTATATAGATTCTCAGTCTTTATATTCGTTTTGTAGTCTAAAAATTCTTATAAATGAAAATATTAATTGTCTACTACTAAACAATTATATAGCCAGTATCTGTGTTACAAACCACTTACTTGAAAGATTCATAAAATTATCAATAATAGAATACAAAACAACTGGTTTAAATTATACAGATGATAATCTTTACAACACTAGGCTAATAGAATCATATAATATTGATAGTGAAACATTAAACAATACTTTAAGTGAATTAAAAGCAACCGGTTTAATTAATGATATAGAATATAAGTGCTTAATAGGTTTTAAGAATAAATATAGAAATCCTTATTCCCATTCAGAAACAAAGAAAATTATTAAAAACGCTCCAGATTATTTTTCAGGTAAAATGTATTCTATTGATGATTTTTTTAATAATAAAGGATTAGAGGATATACCATATGAAGAAAAAACTATTTCAACGTTAAGCCCTGCGTTAGCTCAATTACATATACAGCAACATGCTACTGACAATGCTTTTAACTACTTTAAGGAAGTATTTGATATTATTGTCATTGTAGACAAGAGACTTCAAGACATTAACTCTAAAAAATAACTCTCATCATATGACAAACCTCAATCACATGAATTCAAAGTTGTAAATATGTGACATGCGCCATTCCAGCCTCTAATTAAAACAAATAATCAAAAAATTGTAGGATATATAGTAATATGCCCTACAATGTGTTATGTGATTTGGGTGACACTGTTAATAAACCATCCTTACATTAAAACAGAATGTATGCCTATAACTATAAGCACACATTCTTAATTTTGAATTCTTAATTACAAAACCACTACCACTTTCCCTACTGTTCTATTTGTTTCTACAGCCAAATGAGCTTGTCCCATCTCGTCAAATACAAATACCTGAGCAATGATAGGTTTTACTACTTCCTTAGCCATTAATTGAGCAAGAGCATTTATCGTTTCTTGTTTTGATTCTACCATCATAAAGGCGATTGTCACCCCTTTATCTTTTGCCAATACTAAAGCCTCTTCACTAATCTCAGGAGAAGGCAAGGTAACGATAACCCCACCTGGGCGTACTACAGCTACAGACTCCAATAGAGTATTACCTTGTATCGTGTCAATCACAATATCTACATCACTTATTGTTTCTCTTAAAACTCTTGTTGTATAATCAAGATGCTCATCCGCTCCTATTGCTAAGACAAAGTCTTTATTCTTAGCAGATGAAGTACCAATTACATGAGCTCCAAAAGCCTTAGCGATTTGTACAGCTACATGTCCCACTCCACCTGATGCAGCGTGTACTAATACCTTATCTCCTTGTTTTACTTTTGCCACATCTACCAATGCCTGATAAGCAGTAGAACCAACCATTGCTATAGCTGCTCCTTCTGTATGAGTAACTCCGTGAGGTAATAAACTTAAATGTGTAGCTGGTACTGCCACATATTCTGCATACGCATTTCCTTGTCCAAAAAAGTTAACCATCCCGAATACCTCATCTCCAACTTTTAATGCTGTTACCTCGTCTCCTACCTCAACTACCGTCCCTGCGATATCCCAACCTAAAACCACTGGCGATTGTCCTCCGAAAATCCATTGTTTCACCCCCTCATAGGCTCTTGCCTTTACATCTACAGGATTAATACTTATTGCTTTTACTGCTACTAATACCTCTGTCGGCTTGATAACAGGCTGAGGTACTTCCACGTATTGTAACTCTTCTATTCCTCCTGCTTTATTCAAATGTATTGCTTTCATATTATGTCTTTTTGATTTCAATAGCAAAAGTATTTAAGTAGTACCTACCTGTCAAGTATGCACTTTTTTGTACCTTACACACCTAAAACATACTAATAGTGATACTCAGTATCTTATTTTTTACTTTTTATGAAAAAAATATTACCTAACGAACCTTCTTGCCCTGTGGACTACGCTTTTAAGCGTATAGGAGGTAAATATAAAGGGCGACTGCTGTGGTATCTACACACAAAAAACATCATGAGATATGGGGAGTTGCGCAAAGCTCTATCAGATGTCACACCCAAGATGCTGACACAAGCCTTACGCGAATTAGAAGATGACAACCTTGTCTTTAGAAAAGTGTATCATGAAGTACCACCTAAAGTAGAGTACTCTCTAACCGAAGTAGGCAAAGAGTTAATGCCTTTTATCGAATACCTCAAACAATGGGGAGAAAAACAAATAGAGAGAGAACACAAACAAATGTAATTTATACAAAAAAGGTCAGAGGTGAATACTTCTGACCTTTTCGTTATTTCTAAAGCTATTCTTTATCCATCTTTTTCTTACCAATTTCCATACAACCTACTTTGTTGTATTTTCTCTTTTACCTTAAATCTTGATCAATCATATTATCTTCATCTGCCTTTGGAATATCTACAGAAGTCACTCTATCCTTTTCAAAACATACACCTATCCCAAGTCCAGACTCAATATTCGGAAAGTTAGCATCATAAAACTGTATATACATTTCATTATTAGGATAAAATGTAACGTTAGGCATAGCCACAGGAAAGTCTTTATTGGTAATATTCAAATAATCCACAACCTGCTCTTGCTTTACTCCAAACAGAATAGGATTATGTTCCAACTCTTTCTTGATTCCCTCAATAGCATCTTCTATATAAACATCAATAGTTTCAACTACTTTCGATATATAACCAAAGTCAAATTGGTTGATATCATTTGCTGCATTTGTATTCTCAGCAATAAGTAGTAAAGACACTTCTTCTTCTAAAAGAACAGAATTTACACTTTTAGAGTTACTCCAACAATATAAATTACTGATATGTGTTTCGGCTTCTTCCCAATTAGAAAAGTTGGCTATTGTGTGGTTCATCGTTAGTACTCTCTTATATTCAGAACGAAGATAGAATATTCTTATTCTTCTATATCTTCCTCTTTCAGTTTTTCAATTACATTCCCTTGTCTATCATAATAAATTGTTTTTCCAACCAACTTATCTTTTCGATAAACCCTTAAAAGCTTCACTTGACCACTCTTATAATAATCCCTATACTCTCCATCTCTCAAGCCATCTACATAATGGTACTCAAAATCAACATTGCCATTCTCATAATATACTTTTCTGATACCATGATACTCATCATCCTTATAAGTCACTTCTATCTCCAATTGTCCATTTTCATAGTATCGTTTCATTGGGCCATTTAACTTTCCTTTTTCTGCATACGTTTCAACTAAAAGTTGACCATTGTCGTAATACATCTTTGAAACTCCTTCTTGTAACCCATTTATTATTTTCATAAAACCTTGTATTCTTCCATCCTCAAAATACAACCATGAGTTTCCCTCAACCTTACCGTTTTTTAAAGTAGCAATTCCTTTAAGTTTACCACTATCATAATACGCTTTATAAACTCCATTTTCTAATCCATCAACCATAGAAGTCTCCTCTACCACTTTTCCCTGCTTGTTATACTTTACTGCTATTCCAGTAAAAGGTTTATTTAATTTCAAGAAATATATACTATCTCTTCGAATCAATTTATCTTCATTAACTCTCTTCTGAGCCCATCCTATACAAGATATTAAAAACAATAGTAGTACTATAACTATTTTTTTCATAATCGTCATTTAAGTATTAAAAATATCATTTTAATTATCAAACTAATAAAAACAATAAGAGACACTTATCCTCACCCTTCAATTACTTTAAAACATTCTCCTTTGCCCAATCCACAGCATACTGTATCACACTATAACTGTTATAACCTGTAGCCTGCTCTGGCACGATGTGATCTATCTTTATCCCATTGCGTTGTACACTATATGCTCTGTCATTTGGGTAAAAAGCTCCTCCACTGGTAAAGTCTATTCTAGTGCCATCTTTTACAATAACTGGCATTCTATTCATTACCGCACCTGAAGTTTGATTACCTATCGTTACACAATGAGGTGCTTGTTGTATAGCCATAGCCATAAACTCAGACTTACTTGCTGTATTATGATCTACTAATAGTATTACGGTTCCCTTGTAATAATTTTTATTCTTATTGCCAGTCACAAATGGGTCTGCTACCATTGTTATGGCCCCTTTTTGTCCCCACTCTCCATAAGCAGGACTACTCCACTCTAATAAGTCTAAAAACCTACGCTTTTCAGGCAATAAATACTTAGGTACATCACTTTCACTAATTCCCCTTGGATAATTTCTCAAGTCTAAGATAATTGCTTTCTTATCAGCAAAGTTCTTAAATATTTCTTTTACACTCTTAGGTGTTGCTTTATCTAAATTGTAATAGCCAATACCTTGAGGAATGATAGGAAACTTATCTTCCTTAGACAAAAACGCCCAATTATTCAACTTACCTAACTCTTCTAAGGCAAATAAGCTTACCTCCGTTTTAATTATATCTCCATTAACCTTCTTTATTCCTAATGCCAACTTCTGTTTATCGTTTACAAGAGGAAAAAGATACTTTAAATAATGTTTTAAATAAGATGGGGTAGAGCAACTCATATATTTCGTAAACTTATTAGCAATATACTCTTTCACAGACACGTCATCTATACTAAAAATAACGTCTCTTAAAGCTATATTTTCTTTTTGAGCAATATCCTTATCTTGTAAAGAAGTAATAACTAAAGAATCGTTTACTAATTCACTTCTAAATACAGGATAATACTTAGAATTATCAATTATATACTTACTTGTTGTATAATCACTATGAGAGTCATTTAAAGCAGCAGACAATTCATCTTTTAAATATTCAAAATCCTTTCCTTTTTTATCTTTTACCAATGGAATAAAAGTAGTCAATACCTCATCCCAAGGAGTAGATGTCAAATATATATTCACATTAGCATAACGCATGGTATTCCAAAACGAAGATAAAAATAGCACACGATGGCTTTCATTCTCATTGCTAAAGTCAGGTAAAGCTCTTTCATTTTCTATCTTTAAAAAACCACTTATACTATGAAGCCCTAAGTAATACTCTCCTACATTCGCATTGTCTCTTAGTGCAGTTAAAATCCCCTTTAGCTCCGCATTATAACTATCATCATCTATCCATTCAAACCTTGCATTGCCTTTAAATCGCTTATCTTCATTGCCTTTAAACTCTTCTTTTTTTACAACACGTTTAGAAGAGTCAAACTGCTTAATCCACTGTATTAAAAAAGTATTTAGCTCCTCTTTTGTATTCAGCTTTTGAACATTAGTATAAGCTTTCAGAAACTCTTGATCCATATCATAACCACCTCTACTTACATTGGGATGTTTGTATTTTACTAAGCCCCAAACTCTAATCAAGTGTTCTGTATCAGGCAAAGTAGTATCACTCTTTTGTGCAAAAGTGATTGTGCAAAATAGCAAGGTAAATAAGAAGAAAATCTTTCTCATAGTATTATTAGTTTGTTTTTATTGTTTTTAAAGATACAGAATTCATTTAGTAACCAATTAGTTATTACTAACAAAAACACTTTTCATTCCTGATAGTTAGTCTCTGCAGAATGAATAATTATAACGCCAATAACACATCTAATAGTATCTCCTATCTCTTCAGTAAAAGAATGATAATACTCTAAAATACTACTAAGATGACTACTACTAAAATCTGAACTCAAAATAGGATTGATATGCTTTTAGAGGACAATAGAAGGACAATACGAGGACAGTAAAAGGACAATCCTTGGACAAACACCTTCTCTACTGCACTAAACTCGACGTATTGTCCTACAATTGTCGAACAATTCACGCATAAGTACGGTAAATACTGAGGTGATAGCCTGTCTAAAAATGTAACCGAAATAAATAAAAAACACTCAAACAACTAAAAAACAACTACTTATGATATAAAAATCATTTAGTTGACTCAAAAAAAGTAGTATTTTTTTTAAAATTTAGCTTTACAAAAGGGAAATAAAGTAGTAATCAGCAAAAAAAGACTTCTCATAGTCATTTTAATAGCTGCAAAAAGGAGTTTAATCGCTATAAAAACAAAAAAAGGTTAGATAATTTTTTATCTAACCTTTTCTATATGAATTATATAATTATTTAATTTAGTGAAGTTCACTTCTAAACTTCTTTAGTTTTTCTTTTAGTTCTTCGTCAAGCTTTGTGTTAATGATACCATTCACCTCATCAAAGTTTTCGTAAAACTTAGGTAGTGCAAAAGTATCTTTAATCTGTCCTCCAAAAGCTGGAAATACTGTCTTAGCGATATTCAGTGAATTTTGTCCTCCATACCCTCCAGGAGAAGTTGACATGACAAACATTGATTTTTCTTGAAATAACTTTAACTCTATACGAGAGCACCAATCAAACAAACTTTTAAATGCAGCTGTCCAATTGCGATTGTGTTCAGACATAGAGCAAATAATAGCATCAGACTCTTTTATCTTCTCTAAGAAACGCTTTGCTCCATCAGGAAAACCATTTTTCTCCTCATCTACTGAGAAAGTAGGTACTTTATAATCATTTAGATCAATGACTTCGACCTCACCTTCTGTTAAAAATGAAGCACTATACTCAACTAATTTCTTATTAATAGAGCTACTTGATGTACTTGCTGCAAATCCTATTATCTTCATTCTATTTGGGTATTAAAGTTTATCGTAAGCAGGAAAATCTATTGATACCACTCTTTTCCACTCTGGATGACGTTTAATATAAGCATACACCAATGGACATAAAGGGAACAATTGATAGTTGTTTTCTTCTATATACATCAAGCTCTTTTCTATCAAAGCTGTTGCCACACCTCTACCTGCCAACTCTTCTGGACTCTCAGTATGGATTAGCTTAATGATATTACCTTCTTCTGCATAATCTATAAAAGCGGTATAACCATCTACTGTTAATTCAAATCTTTTGGTATCAACATTTTTATTCACTTCTAAATTTACGAATTCTTCTTTCATAGCTATGGATTTGGATTATTATTTCATTCTGTTTTACAAAAATAACACCTCTTACGCTTATCTACACTTGATGTAGATTAAGTTTTGGCATGTCCTTTGCATTTAAACCTATTACACAAGCAAATTAAGGTATATAAAACTTCAAAGATTTTAATACATTTGCTATTGAAAACAATTAAACGATTAATTATGTTTGGCGACCTAATGGGAATGATGGGTAAATTACAAGAAACCCAAGCTAAAATTGAAGAAACAAAGAAGAGATTAGACACTGTACTAATCGATGACAAAAGTAATGATGGACTATTGCAAGTAACACTTACTGCTAATAGAACAATCCGCTCAATTACTATTGCTGATGATTTAATGGAAGACAAAGAACAGTTGGAAGATTATTTGGTAATGGTCTTGAACCGCGCCATTGAAAAAGCAACAAATATAAACGAAGCAGAATTAGCTGTTGCTGCAAAAGATGGAATGCCAAATATTCCAGGATTAGACCTATTCAAATAATACATATGAAGAAACTTATTTTTGCTCTTTTAATTGCAGGTGGTGCATTATTTACTTCTTGTAACAAAGATTCTAAAACTGGAAATCTAACCGTTACAGGAAAAGTAGATGGACTAAAACAAGGTAAATTGTACTTGCATCAAGTAAAAGATACAGTATATGCTATTGTTGACTCAATAGTTGTTAATGGGACTGATTCAAACTTTAATTTCAAATTAAATATTGATTCGCCAGAAGTATTCTTTTTAACTTTGGATAGAGGTCAATCTAAATCAATTGACAATCAATTGATGTTTTTTGCTGAACCAGGTGAAATGACAATCAATACTACCTTAGCAGGTTTTTATAAAGATGCTAAAGTTACAGGTTCTAAAAACAACGATTTATTTAATGAATACATTAAATCTCGTACCTTAATAGTTGATAAACAAAATGACTTGATTGTTGAAATTTTCAATGCAGAAAAAGCAAACAACATGGCAAAAAAAGATAGTTTATTAGCGGTTAACAGAAAACTATTGGCCAGAAGATACTTAAATGCTGTGAACTTTGCAGTAGTACATAAAGATGCTGATGTTTCGCCTTATATTGCTCTAACAGAATTATATGATCGAAATATCAAATATTTAGATACTATTTACAACTCTTTGACACCTCAAATCTTAAAGAACAAATATGGTAAAGATTTAGGAGAGTTTATTAAAGAGCGTAAAGCTGAAGAACAAAAAATTACGACAACACAAGCTACGTCTGAAACAAACTAATGATAAAAACGCCTTTTCACAAGGCGTTTTTTTTTATATTAGCCTTATGTCTTTACAGTTATCCTTACAACAGATGTTGCAATTAACTGCTGCTGAAGCAGAATTTGCAGCTACTTATTTTGAAGAAAAGAAATATACCAAGCAAACAATCTTGGTACACCAAGACACGACTTGCCAATCGCTCTACTTCTTGGTAAAAGGTTACATTCGAGCCTATGCCAATCATGAGGGCAAAGAGATTACTCAATGGATATGTATACCTAATTACTTTGTTACTGATTTAGGCGCTTGGTTATTTGGCAACAAAACAAAATGGAACTTAGAGGCATTATCAGATCTTGTGGTATATGAGATAAAAATCAAAGATTACAATATCTTATACCAACACATCAAGCATTGGCCCGAAAAAGAAAGACATTTTATTGGTCATTGTTTTGAACAAATGGAACAGCGCATCTACAATTTTATTGCTTTAAATAGTGAAGAGCGTTACTTGCATTTTATGACCTATTTCGGTTATCTCTTTAATGAAGTACCTCATCAATACATTGCCTCTATCATTGGCGTTACCCCTGAAACATTGAGTAGACTAAGAAAGAAGAGTATTGAAAAAAAATAGCTGCTGTGTTTTCTTGATTTTTGTCAAGAGGAAAGTGTCTTAAAACATCAATCTTTGTGCTATACAAAAACAAAGAAAAATGAAAATTACATCTTCTATATTGATTCAAGCCAACGCTTCTACTGTTTGGCAAATATTAATGGACTTTAAAGCGTATGCTGAATGGAATCCCTTTATTCGTAGTATCAAAGGTGTGCCTCACATTGGACAACAACTCCAAGTAGATATAGGTACAATGAAATTTAAACCTATTGTACAAACCAAACAATACAACAAACATTTTGCATGGTTGGGTACTTTATGGTTTAAAGGAGTATTTGATGGACTTCATCGCTATGAAATAAATGAAATAGATGAGCAAACTTGTGAATTTGTACATAGTGAAGAATTCTCTGGTCTTTTAGTTCCTTTATTAAAACAAAAACTCAAAACAGAAACGTATCAAGGCTTTGTAGCAATGAATGAAGCTCTAAAACAACGTGCTGAACATACTTCTTTATAAAAACAAAGCCTCAATAAAATATTCATTGAGGCTTTGTTATAACATATAGATATCAATTACATCCAAGGAATGTTTTCTCGTTCTAAATGGTATAACCATTTGTTTGAAAACTCTTTCAATTGTCTGTAATCTGTTGTACTAAAATTCAAGATTCCTCCAGCAGTATAAATACTGATACTACCTACATTGGCATGGCGTTGCCAAAACAATTGATGCAATACCAACTTTTGTATTTTATGCGATTCAAATACAGTATAACTCACATCCCAAATCCCTTTGCGTATCATAATAAAATCATTGTTGACAATTAATCTTCCTACTCGATACAGACGATAAATTAATGCGGTTACCAATAGAGTATATCCTATTGACATACTTATTACTTCCTGTAGTGTAAATGTTTCTCTAAACAACAGAACAAACAAGGATACGGGTAAACAAACTCCGATAAAAAAACGAAAACCAAAATATCTGTAGTTGTGTTTTAGTTCTTGTCCTTCAATCAATAAATCTTTATCAAAAATAAGACGGAAAAAAGCATTCTTTTCCTCTGTTGAACAACCAGGTATTTCCATTGCGGCTTTCTTTTGAATAGCAGTATTCTCTGCAACCTGATTAATCTTAAAATTGCATATATTCCACAGCTTCTGAAAGTAATTTTGCTCTATAACAACCTTTTGTACTCGATTGGGTTTAATCAAAGTACTTCGAGTAGCTAATAAACCATGAGAAAGTAATAAAGTTTGCTGTTCTACTTTTATTTTATAATTGTAAAACTTCAACAACGTACGACAGATATTAACTATAAAAACAAGTAAAAAGAAACTACAGATTAATAAAACACCAAATACAATCGTTAAGTCTTTTTCAATAAATAGATCTATAGCCTCGCCATCCAATTCTTTATTAAACAATTTACTCACTTCATTTATTAAAGTATTGACAAATAAAAACAATACCCCTATTGTATAAAGATAATTTGAGGTAACGCCTACTTTCATCAAGGTAAGAATACTTATACCATATTCTTTACTAATAGGTATCGTTTCATTTTCATCTCCAGCATTACTCTTATCATTGTGATGTGCTAACAATACCTGTTTTAATTCGTCTGCCATCTCTTTAGAAACAGATCGAATAATACCTTCTTTATCATTACTCCCTGCAGAGTCTACTTCGATCGTATAAATACCTACCAACTTATTGATAAAAGATTGGTAAATATTCACTTGCTGTATTCTATTAAGTTGTATTGTAATTCTCTTTTTATTGATAAAACCTTTATTAATAATAAACGCTTGTGTTTCTTTATCTATATAGAACGTGAAATACCTATAATTGAGGTAAGATGTTACAAATAATAAAATCAGGACAATGACAAAAACAACTATATTTTTTTCAAACTTTGTTGCATCTTGTTTGAACAAAAAAAACAAGATTAAAGGAATAAAAGCTCTGGCAAACTTTTGTACACTATATAAGAAATTGACAATTATGCCTATTGCAGCTTGACGTTGAGGTTGATAGAAATTCATTCTATAATACAGTTTGATCTTTGTTTTCTTCTTCCTTCTCTTCTGTTTGCAAAGGTTGTACTTTCGCAACTATAAATGTTTTAATGCGTTCTGCTTCTTCTTTGCTTAGTCCAGGTATTTTTAAGTCGCCCATTGAACCTCCTGCTGTAAACAATTCTAATCGACATAAATGGAAGATACGAGAGATAGCTCCTTCATATAGTTCTAAATGCTGTACTCTGTTATAAGGAATAATGGTAATAGACTTACTTATTACTCCACTCTTGTATACCAAATCATGTTGACGTACAGCATATCCCTTGCAATTTACACTCAACATATTAATAATAAAGAGGCAAATAGCCAATACTCCAAATCCTAAGAGTATAAATAAACTTTTGTCATTCAAAAAAACAAGTCCTTCGTTTTCAAAGGTGTAAAATGTAGGAATACTACCCATTCCAATAAACAAAAAGACAGTAATCAACGATTGATAAAATACTACTTTTCGATATTGTTTATCCAAAGCAGTATAAGTAATCTCTTCTATTTTTGGAAGCTCACTACTCACAACTACTTCATTCCTAAATTCACTTGTCATAACTATACTATTTATGTGGTACAAACAAATATATCACAATCTGTTTACTAAACTCATCGCTTTACAAATAAAACAAAAAAAACGTGCTATCTGTTGGAGCAGATAGCACGTTAAATCAACTAAAAATTATGAACTATGAAAATCTTATATTAATTAACAGGTTGTTTGAGCACCCCGATATAATATTCTTTATTTACCATTGTTTTGGTTCCTATCAAAAAGATAGAATAAGAAGCTCCTTTTGCTAATGTCACCCCTTCTTTTGTAGCAATAACAGTATTGTTTTGATCTAAAATAGATAATTTATATGTTTTTGCCTCAACAGGTACAAAAACTTGACTTTTTGGAGCTGTAGCTTGTGAGTCTGCAACTCTATCTTTAAAAACAGGTTTTATAGCTTCTTCATCAAACTTTAAAGAGAATTTTCCTGCATCAGCACTTAAATTAAAGAAACGTACACCACATAAATTAGTAGCATCTAATAGACTAACCTCTGTAACTCTATCCTCAGTAGTAAAGTGAATTGTATTTTCTTTTGTACCTCCTATAAAAGAAGAATAGAATCTATTGTTATCTACTCTTAAATTAGAAGCTGCAATTCTTTCATTTGAGCGCATTCCTCTAATAAGAATACTTCTATTACCTGAATACAACTTTGCAAAACCAAAATTTTTATAAACTAAAGGAGTACTATACCCCTGAAGCGGATTACCATTCGCAAAATATTGCACAGCATCATCTCCCGTATAGGCGTTTACCATAGTAAAGCCTCCAACATTTACATAGTAATTATTCTCATCATCATTACTACAACTTGTTAACATCCCTAATGTGAATACTACAAGTAGTATACTTAATACTTTTTTCATATCTGTTTGTTTTAGATTAATTGGTTTGTATAATATATATCTCAAATTCTATACCATAAATATAAGAATACCTATTATTTTTTTCTAATCTTCTCTACTCATTAAACACTTTTTTAACAAATAAAAACAAGAATCTCTTGATTTAAAAGAGATCATTGATAGATTGAAAAGTAAAATATCCTTGCTAAAAAAGATATAAAAAATCTCATATCTCATTATTCCAAACACACAATCCGTTATAATTAAGTTACAATAAAAGAAAAACTTGTAATTAAAACTGAAATACTATAAGTTTGTTCTATATGATAAATAAAACCATACATACCATTCTAAAAAAAGCACAACAAGGTATTCTTGTTTTCTGTGCGCTGTGGATTGTATTTGCTTCTTGTTCTATACAGACAACCATTAATCATATACTTGACGAAAAAGAGAATACAGAGCATCATCCAGTTGATTCGTCTAAATCTGAAAGACAAACAACTGTCACAGCAAAAATGTGTCAGAAGTACATGAGTTTAGACGATAGTGATTTTGTGATTCAAAAAGCAGGTTTTGAATTCAATAATCCTTGGGTCGCTTTACTTTTACCTACTATTCTCTTTCTATGGACAGCCTATAGAATTATTCGAAAGTCAACCAATCACCCTTTATACAAGAGTACAAATGCACACCAGAGGACTATACCTCTTTTCATTCAGTACGAAAACTTCAGAATTTGATTGTTTGCAACAAATTCTATCAAGTGCTTGGTTGAATTAACGTTATCTTATAATGTACATTCAACAGCTTCATTTATCATAATAACTTACAGAGTTCCATACCCTTTCTATCAATCCATTTGACAGAAAGTCATTCATCATCCATACGACTACTCTATAAGTACACAATACAAATAAACTTAAGAAACAAACAAGCACTACTTATTTAATTCCAATAAATTAATTAAAAACAGTAGCTTTTGTACCTGTTGTACAATAAGCTGTAACTATTTTGTGCTCTTTTTTAAGGAGTTCAAAAACTAATATTCTATTCACAAAAATATTAATACACATGAAAAAAATACAGAACATACTAAAAACAGTTTTATGTTTAACTGTTTTCACTATCTCTTTTAATACGACAACTTGGGCACAAAAAGCAACAAAACAAGAGACATCAACAATAACAACAAGCAATACAGACGCTACCTTTATAGATGCTAATGGAAAAAAAGTAACTCTGAGCTCTTTAAAAGGTAAAGTCGTTTTTGTAAACTTTTGGGCAACTTGGTGTGGTCCGTGTATTCAAGAAATGCCATCAATCCAAGCTTTAAAAGATAAAATGGCTAAAAAGAATGTTGTCTTTTTATTGGTTGATATCGATGGAAAATATGAAAAAGCAAAAGCCTTTATGGATAAAAAGGGATTAAGTCTGCCAGTATATATACCAAGTGGAGCTATCCCTTCTACCTACTTAGGTACATCTATCCCAACAACTGTAATTTTTGACAAAAAGGGAAATATGATTCAACGTATTGTAGGTGGTGTTGATTATGACTCTAAAGAAGTAGAAGAGTTTATGAATAAAGTACTTTCTCTATAATATCAACCTATAAAAAAATAAGCTACTCTTTAGGAGTAGCTTATTTTTTTATAACTTTTAAAACTTGTTCTCGTCTTTTTTATAATATTCGAACGTTCTTTTCTCGTTCAATTCTTTTTCTTGCTCAATAAACTCTTCAGGCAATACTTTCAAGAAAGAAGGATGTTGTTCAATAGCCATTTCTACTTTCTCTACAATTTGCTCAATAGTATCATTTTCATAATCAATATCTAAAGGCTCTTTTATAACCATAGATTGTAGAATACCTTTCTTTTTTAGATGCAATCCCTTTTTATCAAACGACCTTCTAAAACCATCAATAACAATTGGTACAACAATCGGTTTATAATTTTTTATAATATGTGCTGTTCCTTTTCGTATTGGCTTAAAAGATTTCGTTGTTCCTTGTGGAAATGTAATTACCCAACCATCATCTAAAGCCAACTTAATATTTTCTTGTTGATCTTTATTGACCTCTTTCGGTTGTTCCAACTCCTTACCATTACTACGCCATGTACGATCTACAGTTACAGCTCCTACATAAGCCATAATACGCGGCAACCAGCCTGACTTCATTGTTTCTGAAGCTGCTACATAATAGATATTCAACTTCGGATTCCATATATAAAAAATATTCTTGATAGAGTCAACTCTTCCTTTCAAACTTGCATTAAATACATGGTACATAGCTACCACATCTGCAAAGTATGTTTGGTGATTCGAAATAAACAACACATTATGTTCTGGCAAATTGCGCAATACTTCTGATCCCTCTATTTGAAGATTATTAAAACCTCTAAAACGTTGATGCGTAGAAAAACCAAACACCCTAATAATCCATTTTTTGATAAACAAAATATGTCCAAATGGATTTCTTTTAAATAATCCCATAATTAATTTTCCACTATAACTGGGAGCAAAGTTACCACATTCTCAATTATAAAATCAAACTTTATCATTTATTCAACAAAGATGATTACTTTATTAAATAATGTTTCTAAGATTATAAGTATGTTTCTTCGTTAACAAGTACCCCTTTCAAAGTGACTTTCAATTCACTCAACATCATTGCTGTAGCGCCCCAAATTGTATAGTTATTGTAAATAAATGCGGGTACAACTGTTTGCTCTGCATAACTTGTTTTCAACTGCACTTGCTTTACTATGCTATCGTCCAACAACAATTCTAATGGCAACTCTATGATATTCGCAACCTCATCCAAAGCAGGAATAATAGTAGGTGTAACTGTAGCTATCCCTAAATAGGGTTGAATCACAAAATTACTGGGTGGTACATACACTGGGCTAAAAGGCTTAATTACCTCAATTGCTCCTGCCGATATCCCCACTTCTTCATTTGTTTCGCGAAGTGCTGTGTACATTAAATCAACATCTTCTAACTCATACTTCCCTCCAGGAAAAGCTACTTGTCCTGAGTGCACCCCTTTATACACTGCTCGTTCAATCAGCAAAACAGCAGTTGTATTATTCTTCGGATAGCACAACATCATTACAGCAGACTTTTTGGGTTGCCTATCCAAAAACTCATTTACCTGCAAAAACGGCATACGCTCCTTAGGTGTCATCATTTGATGAGCCCTTAATCCTGCTGGAGTCGTTTTTTTAATTTCACTAATCTTATGTAAAAAAGAATCAAATGTCATAAGTTTGTCATTCATTTAATAATCTCATACTAAATTTACAACATTATCTATGTATAGCAAAGAAGAAGCGCTGAGAATAAAAAAAGAATTTTGGATTACTTTCGCTGATACGTATCCTCGTAAATGGTTGTTACACAATACAAAAATAAAAGATGTGACATTCAAATTTTATGCTGATAATAAAAAAGCTCAAGTACTATTAGACATCGAACCAAAAGATGAAGAGAAACGCAAGATTTACTATGAGAAAATAGAATCACTAAAAACAATTTTATTAGAAGACTATTTACCTGAGGCAATCTTTGAGAGAAACTTCTACTTAGAAAATGGAAAACTTATCAGTCGTATTTGGGTAAACTTAGATCATGTTTGCATTAATAATAAAGCTACATGGGATACCATCTATGACTTTTTCAATGAAAAGATGACTTCTTTTGAAATGTTTTTTTATGAACATGAAGATTATATCAAAGATTTGGAAATAAACACCTAATTTTAGGGTTATATCTAAACACAAACTAATTTACAAGCTTATCCATGCGTCATTCTACTCTATGTATATTACTTTTTTTTCTATGCTTTTCAACAGCATGGACACAAGAAGTATTGCCTGTCAAGCAAGATACCTTACCTAAAGTAGAAGAAAAGAAAAGCGAACAGCTCTTAACCAAAAAAGAACGCACGTCTAAACTGGGTAAGATGTTTAATAAATTAGTCTATAAAAACAATAAGAAACTAATTGCCAACGCTCCAGTAATCAAAAACAATCAGAACCTTGAACTTGGTCAAGGAAAAGTAATACGCAACATACGCATTGTTACCCTTGATCCTTTTGGATATTCTGATTCTGATTCTCTAAGAACTCCAGAAACAAAACTGGAAGACATTGGAAATAGATTTCACTTAAAAACAAAGCAATTTACAATACGCAACTATTTACTTTTTAAAGAAGGTCAACGTTTTGACTCTTTAAAAGTAAAAGAAAGTGAACGTTTAATTCGTACGCAACGCTTTGTAAGAAGGGTAAGTATTTATCCAATTCCTTTGGCTACATCAAAAGATACTATTGATGTATTGATTCGCGAATTAGACTCTTGGAGTATTTATCCTACGGGATCTATGTCTACATCAAAAGCAAGAATCAAATTTGTAGATAGAAACTTTGGAGGTTTTGGGCATGATGTTACTTTCGAATTTAGTACAAACTATATTGAAAAAACGCAAGGTTATTACTTTAATTATAGAATCAACAACATCCAAAGATCTTTTGTACGTGCAAATCTGACCTACGACATAGACTTAAATGGTAACTATTTCAAAGGGCTTTCTTTTGATCGCTCTTTTTATTCACCCTATACCAAATGGGCTGGAGGAGTAAGTCTTTTTCAACAGTTTTACAATCAATACTTACCCGATTCTATGCAAAAATTTGAAGCTCAACCCTTCAAAATAAACACTTTTGATACTTGGGTCGGTTATTCCATTCCTTTGTTTAAGAGTTTTGTAGACAAACCTGTAATTACCAATCTGCGTATGGCCTTCCGCTACAACCGTCAAGACTATACAGAAAGCCCTACGCCTGAATATGATCCTTTTGGATTCTACCGCGATTCCAATACCTACTTAGGAGCACTTAGTATAAGTTCAATTAACTATGTACAAGATCGCTATATCTTTAACTACGATATCATAGAAGACGTTCAAGTAGGTAAAGTTGCAGCAATAACAGGAGGTTTTAGAAATCAATACGATAAACGACGTGGATACTTAGGACTAAAATTTGCCATAGGAGGATATACCCGATATGGTTATTTTGGCAGTAATATTGAATGGGGTAGTTACTTTTATCAAGGACACGCAGAACAAGCTGCTTTCCGATTTGATGGAACCTATTTTACCAAATTATTCATTTTAGGTAAATGGCGTTTTAGACATTTCTTTTTACCACAGCTAATGGTTGGTTTTAATAGAATTGATCATGTAGGTGATAAAATAGGTTTAGGGAATGTAGTAGAAGGGCTTGCCGCAAGTACACTCACAGGAACCAAACGTTTATCTTTTGGTTACCAATGGCAATCATACGCCCCTTTTGAATGGAAAGGGTTTCGTATCAATCCTTTCATTAATATAGAAGGAGCCTTTTTAGGAACAAACAAAGACCGTTTCTTAGACCCAAAACTATACTCTCGTTTTAGTATAGGGTTTGTAGCAAACAATGACTATTTGGTATTTAGCAGCATTGCTGTATCTTTTGTGTATTTTCCAACAATGCCGGATACAGGTAGAAGTGTATTCTATGCCAATTCAAGACAATACAATGTTGAGTTACCAAACTTCAACTATTCAAAACCGCAAACTATTTCATACTATTAACCAATTATCTATCCTATAAATTAAGATAAACTGGAATAAACACAGCATACGCAATAACGATATACTGATAAAAGAAAAGGACAAGTTTGCGAACTTGTCCTTTCTTTTATATAGCATTCTAAATCCTATCTTTTTAGATTATGTTCAAAGCGATCCAAATTTGCTTCTTCAGACAAATGACGGATAATTTGTTCATCCTCATCCGTTAATTCTATATGGCGTCTTGACATCACAATTTTCATAGTTTCCAATGCTTTTTCAACATTGTACACCTCATTGCTTTCCACTCCACCCCAAGTAAAACTTGGTAAGTACGTAGAAGGGAAACCTCCACCAAATACGCTACAAGCCACACCTACCACAGTTCCTGTATTAAACATAGTATTAATACCACTTTTGCTGTGATCTCCCATCATTAATCCGCAGAACTGCAATCCTGTATTTTCATAAGATTGCGTTTCATAACTCCACACTTTCACAGGCGCGTAATTATTCTTTAAGTTAGAATTATTTGTATCCGCTCCTAAATTGCACCATTCTCCTAATACAGAATTTCCTAAAAAGCCATCATGCCCTTTATTTGAATATCCCATCATCACAGAATTACTCACCTCTCCACCTACTCTACACTCTGGTCCAATAGTAGTTGCACCATATATTTTTGCTCCCATTTTTACTTGAGCTCCTTCACACAAAGCAAATGGACCACGAATAATAGCCCCTTCCATTATTTCCGTATCTTTCCCTATATAGATTGGCCCTGTAGAAGCATTTAAAGTCACATATTCCAATTTTGCTCCTTCTTCCACAAACACTTGCTCTGGGCAAATAACATTCACTGTTTTAGACAAAGGTTCCGAAAAACGATCATCTACTATTAATTCAAAATCCTCGCGGATTGCCTCATCATTCTTTTGAAAGATATCCCACTTATGAGCAATTTTTGTCAAGGTAGTTTCACAAGTCAACAACTCATAGTTATCAAAATCAACCTCTTCTTGATTGTCTTGTGCATAAAAAGCCACAATATCATCCTCATAAATAATACCTTGCATTGGTTCTAAATTCAAAACCATTTCTACCAAAACATCAGTAGGTAAATAAGCAGCATTAATCATTACATTATTCTCTACTTCTACCATAGGATATTTCTGAGCCAAATACTCTTCTGTAATTGTAGTTGTTGTATACCCCAAACGTTTTTCCCATTTTTCGCGTATAGTCAAAATCCCTACTCTAATATCTGCTACAGGACGAGTAAATGTAAATGGCAATAAAGCCTCTCTTACATCACCGTCAAATAAAATATAATTCATAATTCTTACTTTGTTTTAAGATACTCAAAGGTAAAAGAATAAGGTGAATCATTCACATATTTGTCATATAAATACAAAAAAAAAGCCCACACAATAGTGAGGGCTTTTCTTATATCTTAAATCAGAATTATTTTCCGAATTTAGCGTATTTGCTTTTGAATTTATCAATACGTCCTGCAGTATCGATAAGTTTTGATTTACCTGTGTAGAATGGGTGAGAAGTACGAGAAATCTCCATTTTGAACACTGGGTATTCTACTCCGTCAACTTCGATAGTTTCTTTTGTATCTACTGTTGATTTTGTGATGAATACGTCTTCGTTAGACATATCTTTAAATGCTACTAAGCGGTAATTTTCTGGGTGAATACCTTTTTTCATGATGTAAATCTTATTTAATTTTGAGTTATTGTCTATTCTGAAGCTTCCTGTATTCCAAGAAAGGTATAAACTTTCAATAACTTTTGTTGTTATACTTTATTTGTATTTTCAGACTGCAAATTTACAACTATAATCGAAATATCAAACAACTAATTTTATTTTATTTCATAATTAATGCTTTAGAAAACTTTCGAAAGCATCCCCTCCTCTCTTGCATAGCAATCCACTATCCCTTTTATATTCATAATTTCCTGTCAATTAAACGGTTATTTTTTTGTATATTTGTATCGTATTAAACTCTAAAACGAAGCTTTGTTTCATTTTTTTATTCACTAATCAAAGCTTTTAGACACACTATCAAAAAAAGTAAAAAATACCATTTTTACACCTTTTTCAATTTTGATATTTCCTGATTTTTAAACATCAAAAATCACTCCTCAGACCAGTTTTTATGCGGTATTGATCGAGGTTTCTTCGGAAACGCTTCGGAAAACACCCCTATTTTTGGAACAATCTCCGAACAACTCCCGAAGAACGGCAAAACAAAACCACTAAAAACTCAGTAATCAAAAGGGATTGAAGCAAATTTTACGCTCAAAAACAAGTCAAAAAAGCTATTTTTACACACAAATAACAAAAAGGTAAATAACACCCTAAAACACTCAAACTTTCTTGACAAAAAACACTCCATTTATTTACTTATTTCACTATTCAAATAAATTAAGAATTTTTAAACATCCTATGCACTAAATCGAAATCAGAAAGATTCTTTTTCACAAAACAATTGTCTGCCTTCAAATCTATAAAAAAACAAACTACTTTTTTTAGCACGAACATTATATTAATACGATAAACTTCCACTCCTATTTTAGTATATTTGTATTTCTAAAGTGTACGATAAAAATAAAAATGAAGAATCTTATCACAAAAACCGGTGTACAATTCGGTGTCCTACTATCTTTCTACTACATCCTTTTCAATGTTAGTATATTTTTTATAGATAAAGCCTTATTTGTCAACACATTTGTTGGTTTTTTTAATATAGGGATGATTACTCTTATTGGTATAGCTGTAATTGTGCTAACCAAAAAAAGAATTGGTGGATTAATTACCTTTAAAGACGCCTTTACACCCTACCTAATTATGATTAGTATAGGACTTACGGTAAACTATTTAACGTATAATGTCCTTTTCAATATTGTGGATCCAGCAGCAAAAGCAGAATTAAAAGATGCATTGTACAATATGTTGGTAGAAACATTAAAAAATATTGAGTTAACTCCTGAACAAAAAACAGAACAATTAACTCAAGCTAAAAACTTAGAACAATTCACTATTAAATCACAGTTGTTCTTATGGGCAGGTAGTATCTTAAGATACTCTATTCTTGGATTGCTGTTGGCTGCTATCTTTAGAAATAAATCTGAGTTTGCACCAGTAAGCAACGAACCTACGAAAGAACAGCAATAATTTATGAATATATCAATTGTTATTCCTTTGCTTAATGAGGCAGAGTCGTTACCAGAGTTGTACACATGGATTACAAAAGTAATGCATCAAAACAACTATACCTATGAGGTAGTGTTTATAGACGATGGTAGTATAGATGATTCTTGGGCAATAATAAGCCAACTCTCAGCAAAAGATACTCATGTAAAAGGTATTCGCTTTCAAAAGAATTTTGGAAAATCGCAAGCACTACATGCTGGTTTTGCACAAGTACAAGGTGATGTGGTAATTACAATGGATGCAGACTTACAAGACAGTCCTGATGAAATTCCTGAATTGTATCAAATGATTACCACGCAAGGATACGACTTAGTGTCTGGATGGAAAAAGAAACGTTACGACTCTGTAATTGCCAAGAATATTCCTTCCAAACTATTTAACTGGGCAGCACGCAAAACTTCGGGAGTGTATCTAAACGATTTTAACTGCGGGCTAAAAGCTTACAAAAATACAGTGGTGAAAAATATAGAAGTATCAGGAGAGATGCATCGATACATTCCTGTATTGGCTAAAAATGAAGGCTTCAACAAAATAGGCGAAAAAGTTGTTCAGCATCAAGCGCGTAAATACGGAACCACAAAGTTTGGGATGAGTCGTTTTATCAATGGTTTTTTAGACTTGATTACTATATGGTTTCTTTCTAAATTTGGTAAACGTCCTATGCACTTTTTTGGTGCTTGGGGTGTAGCGATGTTTTGTATTGGTTTTCTTTCTGCCTTTATTATAGGCGCGCGAAAACTATATAAACTCTATACACACGAACCTGCTATTTTGGTTACACAAGACCCTTGGTTCTATATTGCACTGGCAACAATGATTATAGGAACTCAACTCTTTTTGGCGGGGTTCTTAGGAGAAATAATATTAAAAACAAAAACGATTAATAATCGTTATAAAGTAGCTGAATATCTAAGTTTGGCTGCTCCAAAACATTAATACTTACGCTCATGGAAAAAGAAAATTTAGAAAAGGCTAAACAATGGTTAAAAGAACCATTTGATGCTGCAACACAAGCTGCAGTACAAGACTTAATCGAGAATGACATCAACCAACTGAACGATAGTTTTTACAAGAACTTGGAGTTTGGAACTGGTGGTATGAGAGGGATTATGGGTGTTGGTACAAACCGAATCAACAAATATACCTTAGGTAAAAATACACAAGGACTTTCAAATTATATCAAAACATCTTTCCCTAATCAAGAATGGAAAGTAGCTATTAACTTTGACTGTCGTCACAATAGTAAAGAATTAGCAAAAGTAGTAGCTGACGTATTTACAGCAAATGGAATTAAAGTATATCTGTTTTCTGATATGCGTCCTACACCAGAATTATCTTTCGCAGTAAAACA
Organism: Flavobacteriaceae bacterium; assembly: GCA_031277535.1. Lineage (GTDB taxonomy): Bacteria > Bacteroidota > Bacteroidia > Flavobacteriales > Flavobacteriaceae > Flavobacterium. Next base: position 128,082 of record JAITMD010000021.1, on the reverse strand, counting down.
CTATGGATGTAATGCAGGTATCGTATTGACTGCATCTCACAATCCACCAGAATACAATGGATACAAAGTGTATTGGCAAGATGGTGGACAAATAGTTCCTCCAAACGATGCAGCTGTAATCAACGAGATCAACAACCTTACTTATGAACAAGTAAACTTTGTAGGAAATGACAACTTGATCACGTATGTAGGAGAAGAATTGGACCAAGCGTTTATCGAATCTACGTTACAAAATGCTGGATCTAAAATTGCACAAGAGGCAAAAGACGCTGTAAAAATAGCGTATACTTCTCTTCATGGTACATCAATCAAATTGATTCCAAGAACCTTAGAGGCTGCTGGATATAAAAATGTATATATCGTACAAGAACAAGCAGAACCTAATGGTGACTTCCCTACTGTGAAATCGCCAAACCCAGAGGAGCCAGAGGCACTAACTATGGCTTTGCAATTGGCTGAAGAAAAAGGGGCAGATATTGTTATAGGTACTGACCCAGATTCTGATCGTATTGGTATTGGAGTGCGTGACTTGGATGGAAAAATGATTCTATTGAATGGAAACCAAACAATGGTTATGATGACGGCTTTCTTATTGGCACGTTGGCACCGCAACCACGGATTCAAAGGAAATGAATTTATTGGTTCTACTATTGTATCTACTCCAATGATGCTGGATTTAGCAGAAACTTTTGGTGTAGAGTGTAAAGTAGGATTAACAGGATTCAAATGGATAGCTAAGTTTATCAACGATTGTCCAGATCAAAAATTTATTGGTGGTGGAGAAGAAAGTTTTGGATACATGGTAGGAGATGCTGTACGCGATAAAGATGCTGTTGCCTCTGCCCTATTAGTATGTGAAATTGCTGCAAATGCAAAAGCTAATGGAAGCTCTTTCTACGAACAATTAATGAACTTATACATCGATCATAGATACTACAAAGAACACTTAATTTCTATTGTGAAAAAAGGAATTTCTGGAGCTGAAGAAATCAAACAAATGATGGTAGAGTTAAGAGAAAATCCGATGAGTGAGATTATAGGTCAACGCGTAGTATGTGTAGAAGATTACCAAACAAGTCAAGCTAAAAACTTATTTACAGACGAGATAGAACAAATCAATATTCCTAAATCTAACGTTTTAATTTATTATTTAGAAGATGGAACAAAGATTGCTGCTCGTCCAAGTGGAACAGAACCAAAGATCAAGTTTTACTTCAGTGTAAACGAACCTGTCGATAAATTGGAAGACATAAAAGCAACAGAAAAACTGTTGGATACAAGAATCCAGGATATCATTAAAGAAATGAACTTAAACTAAAAAGTATAGACTGATAACATAAGTTATCAGTCTCACTTTTTTATTCCTATACCCTTATATGAACGAATACTTCAAGAAAATATTTCGCTTCGCGATACCCTATAAAAAATATGCATATCTAAACATTTTCTTCAATATACTATATGCATTATTAAGCGCACTGTCTTTTGTGGCATTAATCCCAATGATGACTGTGTTATTTAACGCTAATAAAAAAATAACCGAAAAACCTGTATATACAGGACTATTAGAAGCAAAAGATTACTTAGAACAGTATATGTCTTACTTTATTACAATGTATTCTAATGAGTATGGTGCACAGAATACATTGATGGTTATGGCTGGTCTAATTATTTCTTTATTCTTACTAAAGAACTTGTTTAACTACTGGGCAATGTACTTTATTACTTTCTTGCGCAATGGTGTCCTAAAAGACATTAGAAACGCCATGTACAAGAAGTCGTTAGAATTGCCTTTGTCATTCTTCTCAGAAAAAAGAAAAGGAGATATTATTTCTCGTATTACATCGGATGTACTTGAAATACAACACTCTTTCTTATCTATCTTGGAGGTATTGGTACGAGAGCCATTAACGATTGTTTTCACTATCATAGCTATGTTTATGATTAGTGTAGAACTAACGTTGTTTGTATTCCTATTCGTTCCTATATCTGGAGTTATTATCTCTAAAGTAGGTAAATCATTAAAGAAAAGCTCTCAGAAAGCCTCAGAAGAACAAGGTTATTTCTTATCTATTATAGAAGAATCACTATCAGGGTTAAAAGTAGTTAAGAGCTTTAACTCTGAGAAAACGTTTAACAACAGATTTCAAGATTCTACACAATCTTTCTACGAGTTAAACAATAAGATATTGAATCGTCAGAACTTATCTTCTCCTTTAAGCGAGTTTTTAGGTATTGTAACTATCGCCGTATTATTAGTATATGGAGGACACTTAGTATTAGGTGAACGTACATTAACGAGTGCTGCTTTTATCGCTTACATTGGTATGGCTTATAACATCCTTACTCCTGCTAAAGCGATGTCTAAAGCTTCTTACTCTCTAAAACGTGGTAATGCTGCTGCAGAACGTGTACTTCATGTATTGGAAGAAACAAACCCTATCGTAAGTAAAGAAAATGCAATAGCAAAAACGTCTTTTGATACAGACATACAAATGCAAAACATTTCGTTTAAATACGAAGATGAGTATGTACTGAAAGACTTTACACTTACTATTCCGAAAGGAAAATCAGTTGCCTTAGTAGGACAATCTGGAAGTGGTAAGAGTACAATTGCTAATCTATTGACTCGATTTTGGGATATTAACGAAGGAACCATTAAAATCGACAACGAAGACATCAGAGACTTAAAATTAGACAATTTAAGAGGTATGATTGGTTTGGTGACACAAGATAGTATCTTATTTAACGACAGCATTAAAAACAACCTTAAATTAGGGAAAGAGGATGCCACAGACGAAGAAATTGTAGAAGCACTTAAAGTTGCTAATGCTTATGAGTTTGTAAAAGACTTGCCAAAGGGAATTGAAACTAATATTGGAGACTCAGGTAGTAAACTTTCGGGTGGACAAAGACAACGTCTTTCTATTGCTCGTGCAGTACTAAAGAATCCTCCTATTATGATATTGGATGAGGCTACTTCTGCTTTGGATACAGAAAGCGAAAAACTGGTACAGGTTGCTTTGGAAAACATGATGAAAAACAGAACGTCTGTAGTTATTGCACACCGTCTGTCTACAATTCAGAATGCCGACCTTATTGTAGTAATGCAAAAAGGACACATAGTAGAACAAGGTACACACGACGAATTAATACACCTAAATGGTACTTATGCTAAATTAGTATCATTACAATCATTTGAATAATGTATCAAGTCAACAAGAACATACACATTCCTACAGATCCAAACACCATTGTTTGGAAGTATCTGGATTTGTCTAAATTCTTAGACCTCTTGTTGTCAAAAAAATTGTTCATGTCTCGTTCTGACAAGTTCGAAGATCAGTACGAAGGTACTTTTAGCGAACCGACTTATGAAGAGTTAAAACTAATAGCAGCAAGCAATCCTACCTTTTTAGATGGATACAAACAAAAAAGGAAAAACATTGTAATTAGTAGTTGGCATATCAATGAGTACGAATCTTTTGCGATGTGGCAAATATTTACTAAAAACAATGAAGGACTGGCTATACAATCTACTATAGGCCGTCTGCAAGAGGCATTGGCTTTAGAAACGCGTATTCCACAACACATAGGTGAAGTAGAATACATCGATTACAGACATGAACACATACCGTACGAAGATGACTTTTTCCCTTTTTTATTCAAGAGAAAAAGTTTTCAATACGAAAAAGAAGTTCGAATTATCTCAGATGTAACTCCTCTAAACTTATCTGTACATGAAGGAGTAAAAATACATGTAGATATTGAACAATTAATTGAAAGAATATATATCCACCCTAAGTCTGAAAATTGGTATAAGAAATTAGTTATTGAGTTAATGAATAAACTTGATTTCGATTTTAAAGTAGAAAAATCAGACTTAGAAAGCGATATTCTAATTTAACTGCTTATGGAAACAGGAACAAATCATCAGATTATTAGCTCTATTTTAGACAACGACTTTTATAAATTCACGATGCAGCATGCTGCTATCAAACAATTTCCGTTTGCTAAAGCGTCCTATATCTTTATTAATCGTGGAAAACATGAATATCCAGAAGGTTTTGCAGAAGCATTAAGAGCAGCTGTGGACGAGATGGCTAAATTAAAGTTGACTAAAGCAGAGAAAAACTTTTTACAAACAACTTGCCCTTATTTAGACCCTACTTATCTTGATTTTTTACAAGGCTATCACTATGATCCAAGTGAAGTAAGTATCAAACAAGAGGGAACAAATTTAGAAGTAAGTATTGAAGGTTTTTGGTATAGAACTATTTTATGGGAAGTACCTTTAATGTCTATGATTTGTGAATTGTATTACAAACTGACAGGTTTGGAAAGAAATACAGCAGACAAAGTGATTGAGACAACAAGAACTAAAATTGAAAACTACAAAAAGCTTGGAATCACAATTGCTGAATTTGGTACGCGAAGAAGACATTCGTACGATGTACATCAATTAGTAGTAGAGACTTTAAAAAAATATGGTGAAGGCAGTTTCATAGGAACCAGTAATGTGCATTTAGCAATGAAATACAATACTAAACCTATTGGTACACACGCTCATGAATGGTTTATGTTTCACGCTGCAAAATATGGTTTCAAAATGGCTAACTCTACAGGTTTAGAACATTGGGTAGACACTTATAGAGGAGATTTAGGAATAGCCTTAACAGATACTTATACCAGTAAAGTTTTCTTTGAACAATTTGACAAAAAATTTGCAAAGCTATTTGACGGTGTAAGACATGACAGTGGAGATCCTTTAGACTTTGCCGATATGACAATTGCACATTACAGAAAGTTTAATATTGATCCTTTATCCAAAACGATTATTTTCTCAGACGGTTTAAACCCTGAAAAAGTAGAGCGAATAGCTACATATTGTAAAGGAAAAATAGGAATGTCTTTTGGAATTGGAACAGACTTTACCAATGATGTAGGGTTACCTGCCTTAAACATTGTTATTAAAATGAAACAAGCCTTACCAGAAGGAGGGCATTGGACAGATGTAGTAAAGCTATCTGATGAACCTAAAAAACATACAGGAACACCTGAAATGATAGATTTAGCACAACGCTTATTAGATATTCCAACTACTTAAAAATATAACGAAGAACCTTATTTTTTTTCGAGTAGTTTAATATAAAAGATTATTTTTGCAATAAATTAAATAAAATAATAATGGCAACGAACAGAACTTTTACAATGATCAAACCTGACGCAGTAGAGGCAGGTAACATCGGAGGAATCATTAACATGATTACTGAAGCAGGATTTAAAATCGTATCAATGAAATTAACTCAATTAACAGTTAGAGATGCGCAAAAATTCTATGAAGTTCACAGTGAAAGACCTTTCTATGGTGAATTAGTTGAATTCATGTCAAGAGGTCCAATCGTAGCAGCTATCTTAGAGAAAGATAACGCTGTAGAAGATTTCAGAACATTAATCGGAGCTACTAACCCAGCTGATGCAGCTGAAGGTACTATCCGTAAAAAATATGCTAAATCTATTGGAGAGAACGCTGTACACGGTTCTGATAGCGATGAAAATGCTGCTATCGAATCTGCATTCCACTTTGCTGGTAGAGAGCAATTCTAAGAAAAAACTTTTCTTATAAGGTATAAAAAAGGCATCTTTTGAAAATCAAAAGATGCCTTTTTTAATTATATATGATAGTTATTCTATGATCTATCAAGCTTATTGTGCTTGTATGAAAACGTATAACTACAGTTCTTGACTTAGAAAATACTTAAATCTAATTCTTGGACTAAATCAAGAATCATTTTGTATCCCACAACAGAGTTTCCTTGTTTATCTAATCCTGGACTAAAAACTCCGATACCTATTCCATGGGGCACAGAAACAGTAATTCCTCCTCCTACACCAGATTTACTTGGCAATCCAACAGTACGAGCATATTCTCCACTAAACTCATACATTCCAGCAGTTAACATTTGAGATTGTACTAAACGCGCCATTTCTTTGTTTTTATACTTTGTATCTCCATCAAAACGCACACATTCGTTTGCAAAGAAATACCCTATTTTAGCTAAATCTTCTGCTGTAACTTCTATTGAACACTGTCTAAAATAGTTGTCTAACAATTCTTCTCCTCCACTAATTAGACCATTGTTTTTCATCAAATAAAACATCCCTCTATTTTTATGTCCTGTTTCTTTCTCAGACATATAAACATCTTTGCTGTAGTTAATTTGATCATTTTTAGTGATATAACGCACCATCGCTAAGATTTTCTGAAACCCTTCATCATTCGTTCCATTAATCATAGATGTTGTCAATATAGCCCCTGCATTCATCAATGGATTTAAAGGTTTACCCATTGTCTCTAAGTTAGCATAATGATTAAAAGGTTTGTCTGTGCCATAATATCCCATCTTTGAAAAGACTTCCTTTTCACCTCTATCTTGTACAGCAACCATCAAAGAGACTACTTTTGAGATACTCTGAATAGTAAACTTTTGTGTGGTATCCCCTACTGACAATACCTCTCCATTTTTTTTAACCACAGCAAAAGCGACTGCTTTTTCATTCATCTTGCTCAACTCAGGAATATAATCAGCTACTTTCCCTTCTGTATAAAATCCTTTATTCTTCTCTAAAATACGTGTAAGCATAGCAGGTGTTATCTCTTTACTTTTCTCTACATTAACACCTTTTTTTTGTGCGAATCCCGCCTGTCCCATTATCGTCATACTTCCTATTAACATCTTTAATAACACACTTCTAAACACATTCTTTTTCATTTATAATAGCTTTATTTTTTTATATTTTCTTTTCTCAATACTTTACCTGAAGCTGTTTCTACAAATTGATCTACAAACTGTATCTCTTTTGGTTTCTCAAACTTCGTGAGTTGATCGAAAGCGTTTATAGGTAAATCATAAGGTTTACTTTCAATAACAAGTACTACTTTGTTTCCGAAATAATCATCTTCTTTTCCAGCTATAAAAAAACGCCAAGGAATAAATGGAGCTAACTTATTTTCAATTTGCTCTGGAAAAAGTTTCACGCCTCCACTATTGATTACATTATCTACTCTACCCAACCATTCAAAATGGCTATCATCCAACAAATTTACCAAATCATTCGTAACAATAGGTTCTTTAACAATATATGAAGCATGAATTACTAAACATCCACGATTATCAGTTGTTATTTGAATATTTGGCAAAATAGAGAACGAAGTATCTCCAATTCGTTTAGCTGCAATATGCGTAATTGTCTCTGTCATACCATACGTTTCATAAACTCTTGTTGAAACATTAGATAACTGCTTGGTAAGTGTAGCATTTACTTTAGCTCCCCCAATAATTAATGTTCCTACATTAGCCAATTCTTTGATAGAATTTTCTACTTGCATTGGCACCATCGCTACAAAGTCATAATATTGCTTGTTCTCAGCTAAAGGAGTTGCTGTAGGTTTTATTACATCTAAATGCCAACCACATAAAACAGAACGAATAAACATCAGTTTGCCTCCAACAAATTTTGTTGACATACACAAAAGAGCTTTACTCTTGTCTTTTATATTAAAAAAACTGGCTGTTCCCTGTGCAGAATGCAACATAGCCTCCTTTTTTAATTGAATAGGTTTAGGAGGTCCTGTAGTACCAGAAGTATATTGTATAACATAATCTTCATCGTTGAACCATTGTAAAATCAAATGTGCAAAATCAACTAAATACTCCTCTGGGCTGGTTGACCAATTTGATGCTAACTCGATTAATCCTTCTCGATTAAAAGCCTGTCCATTAAGACGAAAATCTTTGTGAATTACTTTGATATCCATAATACAAAACCTATTTAACACGTCCTAATAAACGCTGTTTCCCATTTGTCCATTTATACTTTTTATAGAATAGTATAAACATTAAAGGTAAAACAACTAATACTTGTATCAAAAAATCTGACGTACTTACTTTCTCTACAGGAGAAACATCAATAAATAATGAATTCGTTTGAAAAGCGCTCCAATTTGATGTTACTAATAAAACGCCTATTAAGTTATTTGCAGCATGAAAACCTAATGCTAATTCCAGTCCTTCATCCATCAATGTAATTGCTCCTAAAAAAATCCCAGTCCCGATATAATAAATCATCATACTCCATCCTATTTGTTCCACTTCAGGGTTACTGGCGTGTAATAATCCAAAAATAACAGACGTAACAATCCATGATAGCGCTCTACTACGACTTGCCAAACCAATACCTTGCATTAAATAACCACGCATAAAAATCTCTTCAAAAGAGGTTTGTATCGGTACAAAAAGCAGTGCAATTAAAAAGAACACGGCAAACTTACCTGCTTCAAAACTGAAAATAAAATCAGTAGGGGCATTTACATAAGAAATGACAAATCCCATGATTACTACCCCTCCTTGTATACCAAATGCGAACAACATTCGATTCCAATCCAGTTTAGAACGAGACGTTAATAAAGATAGAATACTTTGCTTATGAACTACCACGACCCAAGCAATCAAGCATAATAAGAGGATTACAAAGGGAAATAATGTCCAAAGAAAATTCAAGTTTTTTCCCAACAATTCGATTTGCTGAATAATCAAATCTCTTGTTGAAATCGAACTATATTTCACAAATATCCAATTGAAAAACATTATTCCTAAAAAAAATACAGAAAATGGCAGATAATACCAAATTTTTTTGGTGTTACCTGTCGATAGTAGTTGTTCGATATATTTCATTTCTCAAAAAATGTACTATATTTGATATAAATTCACTAATTATGATTACTATTTACCACAACCCTCGCTGCAGTAAATCAAGGCAAAGCATCGCCTTCATGGAACAAGAAGGAGTAGCATACAAAATTATAAAATATTTAGATGCAGACTTAACTGAAACAGATGTTAAAGCATTATTATTAAAGTTGAACTATCAACCCATCCAATTAGTCCGTACAAAAGACTCTTTATGGAAAGACAGTTTTGAACAAAACACATTTAATGATGATGACATCATTAAAGCTATGGTTTTAAATCCACAACTGATAGAGAGACCAATTGTAGTTAATGGTTCTAAAGCTATAATAGCAAGACCTACAGAAAAAATAAGTGAAATCCTATAAGGAATGTTAACTTTTAATTAACAATCAACAGAATTAAACCTTTTGTCTAAATTATAGTCTTATCTTCATATGAAACTAACGACTATAATGAAAGAACAAAAACTTCTGTATGTCTTTCTAATGCTGTTGTCTGTATTTACAACAACAACGGCATTAGCCCAAGACAAAAAAAGTACAGTATCTGGTACTGTAATTGAGGCATCTTCTAATACACCTTTAGAATATGCAAGCATATATGCACAAAATAAAAACAATGCACAAATTGTTTCAGGTGCAATGTCTGACTCAAAAGGACATTTTTCATTTGATGTTCCAGATGGAGCATACTATATCAAAATTGATTATTTAGGTTTTCAAACTATCGAATTAAATAATGTTACTGTAAAAGGGGACACCAATATAGGTATTCAAAAAGTTTTGGCAGATACTAAAATGCTAAATGAAGTAACAGTTATTGCTGAAAAATCTACTGTAGAAATAAAATTAGACAAAAAAGTTTATAATGTTGGTCAAGACATGATTGTCAAAGGAGGAACTGCTGGTGACGTACTTGACAACGTACCTTCTGTAACTGTGGATAGTGAAGGAACAGTAAGTTTAAGAGGAAATGAAAATGTAAAAGTTTTAATTGATGGGAAACCTACTGGACTTGCAAACAATATACAAGAAGCTATGCGTATTTTACCTGCTGAATCCATTGAAAAAGTAGAAGTAATTACCAATCCTTCTGCCCGTTATGAAGCTGAAGGTGGTGCAGGTATTATTAATATTGTCCTTAAAAAAGGAAAAGCTCAAGGGTTAAATGGAAGTGTAACAGCTACTGTTGGAGATCCTAAAAACTATGAGATTAATGGTAATTTCAATTTTAGAAGTGAGAAATTCAATTTCTTCACTACTGTAGGATATAGAGATGTTGAATCAAAAGGTTATACACAAAACAACAACCAATACTTGAATCCTCTAACAGGGGCGACAACACAATATATTGACGAGTACAAAACTAACAACAGAAATAGAAATGGTTACAATGCTCAGTTCGGATTAGAATGGTATGTGCTTCCTTCTGTTACTTGGTCTAATACTGTATCAACAAGAAAAAATACAGGTACAAGTCCTAATAGTGTTGATTATACCTATTTTGATAGCAACCGTAACTTTCTATATAATAGAAATAGATACGAAGACAGAGATACTAACCGTACAGATGTAGAATATACAACTTCTATTGAAAAGAAATTTTCTAATCCTGATCACAAACTTGTTGTAGAAGCGACAATCTCACAAGATATTGATACAGATGATGCCTTGATTCAAGATATCAATCATTATACTACTACATACAGCTATGACAAAACTTATAACAAAGAGAAAAGTAAAAATGGTTTAGTACGTGCAGATTATGTATTACCTATAGGTGACTCAGGAAGATTTGAAGCGGGGTATTTAGGTACTTTCAAAGTAAATGACAATAACTTTATACTTAACAATAAAGTTAGTGACAATTGGATTCAAAACAATAAAATGACTAACGAATTGGAGTATAAAGAAAATGTAAATGCTTTATACATTCAGTATGGTAATAAACTTACTGACAAACTTAGTTATATGGCAGGTTTGCGTTGGGAGGATAGCAATATTCACGTTAACCAATTAACCACTAATGATTTTAACAACAAACGTTATAACGACTTTTTCCCAAGTGCTTTCTTAAATTACGAGTTTAGTCAATCTTCTTCTGTTAGCGCGAGTTATAGTAGAAGAATACAACGTCCAAGAGGTTTTTTCCTTAATCCTTTTTCTAACTATACAAGTGATATCAATTACTTTCAAGGAAATCCTTACTTAGATCCATCAAAAACTAATGCTTTTGATTTGGGATATATGAAACGTTGGACTGGACTTACTTTAAATGCTTCTGCCTACTACAATAAATCAGATGATACATTTCAAGTTGTGAAACGAATTGTAGGAACTACAGATAATGGCACACCTATAACTGTTTCTTCACCTATAAATTTAGCAACAGAGCAACGTTATGGATTTGAATTTACATTAAACTACACTCCATATAAATGGTGGAAATTAAATGGTAACTTTAATTTCTTCCGTTCTGAAGTAAAAGGAGATTATACCTTTATAGACAATAATGGTAATGCGATATCTGAAAACTTTGACAAAAACAGTAATTCTTGGTTTACAAGAGTAACTTCAAGAATTACACTTCCATATAAAATTGATTGGCAAGTGAATGGAATGTATAAAGGTCCAATGAATACAGCACAAGGCAAAGTAAAAGGAAATTTATCTGCTAATCTTGCATTGAGTAAAGATGTATTAAAAGATAAAGCAACTATTACGTTTAATATTAATGATGTATTCAATTCACGTATAAGAGAAATGGATATGACTTTACCTCAATCTATTTCACATAGTGAAATGCAATGGAGAGGTCGTCAGATAAACCTATCGTTTACTTATCGTTTTAATCAAAAGAAAAACGATAGACAAAAACAAAAAGGAGGTAATAGAGAAGAAATGGAAGGTTCTTCAGAAATGATGTAATTTCCCCCCTTTAATAAATATTGAAATGCAAAAGAGTTGTTATGTATATAACAGCTCTTTTTGTTTTTACAGTTCTTCTTCTCTATTACAAACTATTACCTTTAATTAAATATATGTACAAGAGAAATAAAGTCCTTTTTACAACACTTCGTCTATTCACTAATACTTTGAGTTACTATTTTCTATTATTTGCATACAGAAGCTCTTATTCATTAAAACACATAAAAAAAGTCCCTTACTTACGTAAAGGACTTCTGATTATAAAAAATATTAAGCTATTTCTTCTGGTACTTCTTGAACTGGCAAATCAGCTTTAGTTAAGAATGATATTGCTTCTGAATCAATCTCTCCAATTGTATTTCTAAACAATTCAAAAGCTTCGAATTTATAAATCAACAACGGATCTTTTTGTTCGTGTACAGCTAATTGTACTGATTGTTTTAACTCATCCATTTTTCTAAGGTGTTTTTTCCACGCCTCATCTAAAATAGATAATGTTACGTTTTTCTCAAAATCAACAATTAAGCTTCTTCCTTCAGATTGATATGCTTCTTCTAAATTAGTAACAATATTCATCGTTTTAATACCATCAGTAAAAGGTACTACTATACGTTCAAATTGTCCTTCATTATTTTCATAAACATTTTTAATTACTTTAAAAGCTTCTGCTGCATTTCGCTCACATTTGTCTTTATAAGCATTAAATGCTTTATCATATACTTTATTTGCAAGAGAAATCAAATCTCCTTTAGCAAATTCATCTGCAGTGATTACATCATTAACACCAAAGTTACGAATCATATCAAACTCAAAGTTTTTAAAATCATTCGCTGCTTTATTTTCTGACACAATTCTTTCACATAGATCATACATCATATTAGCTAAATCTACTTTTAGACGCTCACCAAACAATGCGTGTTTTCTACGTTTATAAATCACCTCTCTTTGAGCATTCATTACGTCATCATATTCTAATAAACGTTTACGAATACCAAAGTTATTTTCTTCCACTTTTTTCTGAGCTCTCTCTATAGACTTAGTCATCATTGAATGTTGAATAACTTCACCTTCTTCTAAGCCCATTTTATCCATAATACTTGCTACACGGTCTGAACCAAACAAACGCATTAAGTTATCTTCTAAGGACACATAGAACTGAGAACTTCCTGGATCTCCTTGACGTCCTGCACGACCTCTCAACTGACGGTCTACACGACGAGAATCATGACGCTCTGTACCAATAATAGCTAAACCACCTTTGTCTTTTACTTCTTGGCTTAACTTAATATCTGTACCACGTCCAGCCATATTTGTTGCAATAGTAACAACTCCTGGCTTACCAGCTTCTTCTACAATTTGAGCTTCTTGTTTGTGTAATTTTGCATTCAATACATTGTGCTCAATTCCACGCATTTTTAACGATCTACTCAATAACTCAGAAATCTCTACTGAAGTTGTACCAATCAATACAGGACGACCTGCTTGCGATAATTCTACAACATCATCAATTACTGCTTTAAATTTTTCACGAACAGAACGATAGATTTTATCTTCTTTATCTAAACGTGCAATTCCTCTATTAGTAGGAATTTCTACAACGTCCAGTTTATAAATTTCCAATAACTCACCCGCCTCTGTAGTAGCTGTACCGGTCATACCTGCTAACTTGTTGTACATACGGAAGTAGTTTTGAAGTGTGATGGTAGCAAACGTTTGTGTAGCCGCTTCAATCTTCACATTCTCTTTTGCTTCAATTGCTTGGTGCAAGCCATCAGAATAACGACGTCCATCCATAATACGACCTGTTTGTTCATCTACAATCAAGATCTTATTATCAATTACAACATACTCTGTATCTTTTTCAAATAAAGCATAAGCTTTTAATAACTGATTCAATGTATGAATACGCTCACTCTTAATTCCAAAGTCTTGGAACAAATGATCTTTTGCTTCTGCTTCTGCTTCTTTTGATAAGTTTTGATTCTCTATTTTAGAAATCTCAGTACCGATATCTGGTAACACGAAGAAATGCTCATCTGTATCTTGAGACAAATACTTAATACCATTATCTGTTAATTGTACTTGATTATTTTTTTCTTCAATAACAAAGTATAAAGCTTCATCCACTTTATGCATCTCTCTGTTATTGTCTTGCATATAATGATTTTCTGTTTTTTGAAGTAGTTGTTTTACTCCTTCTTCACTCAACAATTTAATCAATGCTTTATTTTTAGGTAAGCTTCTATATGCTCTTAACAATAAGAAACCACCTTCTTTTGTATTTCCTTCTCTAATTAATTTACGAGCATCAGCAATTAACCCATTAGCCAATTTACGTTGTAACTCAACTAAATTAGCTACTTTAGGTTTTAACTCATTAAACTCATGACGATCCCCTTGAGGAACTGGTCCAGAAATAATTAATGGTGTACGAGCATCATCTACCAATACCGAGTCAACCTCATCGACAATAGCAAAGTTATGTTCTCTCTGTACTAACTCTTCTGGTGAATGTGCCATATTATCACGTAAGTAATCAAAACCGAACTCATTATTTGTTCCATAAGTAATATCAGCAGCATAAGCAGCACGTCTTCCTGGAGAGTTTGGTTGATGATTATCAATACAATCTACCAACATCCCGTGAAACTCGAACAATGGAGCTTTCCATTGGCTATCACGTTTTGCTAAGTAGTCATTCACAGTTACTAAGTGCACACCTTTTCCTGTCAATGCATTTAAGTATAGTGGAGAAGTTGCTACTAACGTTTTTCCTTCCCCTGTTTGCATTTCTGCAATTTTACCTTCATGTAATACAATTCCACCAATCAACTGTACATCATAGTGAATCATATCCCATGTAACTTGCTTTCCAGCAGCAGACCAAGTATTAGCCCAGTGCGCTTTATCTCCTTCAATTGTTACATAAGGTTTTGTCTGTGCAAACTCAATATCTTGTGCAGTAGCAGTTACTACTACAGTATCGTTTTCTTTGAAACGACGTGCAGTCTCTTTTACTACAGCAAATGCTTCTGGCAAAATATCCATCAAACATTTTTCAGAGTTTGTATAAGCTTCTTTTTCTAAAGAATCAATATTAGCATAGATAGCTTCTCTTTTATCTATATCTTGAGTTTTTTCAATCTCTTCGCGATATGAAGCAATCTTAGCATCTTGATCTGCTCTTGCTTGTTGAATCTTATCTTTGAAGTAAATTGTTTTTGCTCTAAGCTCGTCATTAGACAAACTATTCAACGTCCCTTCGTACGATCTAATTTTCTCAATTATTGGTTTGATTGCTTTGATATCTCTTTCAGATTTATCACCCACAAAAACCTTTAATATACTGTTTATAAGGCTCATAAACTATATAATTTATCTAATTTTTATTATGATTTTGTATTTTAAACAAAAAAAAAGCCTTTTAAGAGGCTTTTTCTTCATTATTATTTTTTAGTACTCATCCTCGTTCCAAAGATAATCTTCGTCAGTTGGATAATCTGGCCATATCTCCTCCATTGACTCATAAATCTCTCCTTCATCTTCGATGGATTGAAGGTTTTCTACTACTTCGAGTGGAGCTCCAGTTCTAATTGCATAATCAATAAGTTCGTCCTTCGTAGCAGGCCACGGAGCATCACTTAAATAAGATGCTAATTCTAATGTCCAATACATCTCTATTCTATTTTAATTTTAATGCAAAAATAATTTTTATTATGAAATGAACAAGCTTTTTTTTACTTATTTCACAACTTTTTCAGAACGTATACATTCAAAATAAGAAAATGTGAGTTAAATATATAGTTACTTATACATTTTTTCTCGGCACCCATTTCACTTCTTCTGCGTTTAGGTCAAAAGTCAACTTTCGTGCCAACACAAATAAGTAGTCAGAAAGTCGGTTTAAATACATTAAAACTGACTCATCTACAGGCTCTAATTCATTCAGATGCACTGACAAACGCTCTGCTCTACGACAAACACATCTTGCAATATGACAGAATGACACAGTTGTATGT
Organism: Flavobacteriaceae bacterium; assembly: GCA_031277535.1. GTDB lineage: Bacteria > Bacteroidota > Bacteroidia > Flavobacteriales > Flavobacteriaceae > Flavobacterium. Next base: position 112,383 of record JAITMD010000021.1, on the reverse strand, counting down.
CCTCCTGGTAAAACAAAATGAGTCATCTGTGGTAAACTCTCTTCCATTCGATCAATTTCATTCTCCAACAAAGCAATATCTTCCATTGAAATCTTTGGAATATTTAATCGTTCCTTTCCATTCTTCAATATAGCTTTTTCTGGATCTGTCGCTAATACAGCCCCTACAGTAAATAAACTATCTTGAATTTGTATTAATACTTCTTTGTACAGTACATTAATTTCTTGATCGCGAATCAAACCGATATACGAATTCAATTCATCTACTGTACCATAACTGTCAATGCGTATGTGATGTTTAGGAACACGGGTACCGCCAAACAATGCTGTTGTTCCCTTATCTCCTGTTTTAGTATAAACTTTCATGTAATATTTTTTTGTTGTTAGAGTCTTTAGCTAATGGCTCAAAGCACACGCCAAAATACTATCTATTTGTCACAGTACAAAAAGATAGTTAAAAATTTACTTCATGCGTTGATCGCTTTCTATTACACCATCTCTTAATCGAATAATACGGTGAGCATGTTCTGCAATATCTTCTTCATGGGTAACTAAAATCACTGTATTCCCATTGGCATGAATCTCATCAAACAAAGCCATAATCTCCAAAGATGTTTTAGTATCTAAGTTACCTGTTGGTTCGTCTGCCAAAATAATAGCAGGTCTATTAACCAATGCTCGAGCTACAGCTACACGTTGTCGTTGTCCTCCAGACAACTGATTAGGATGATGGTCTGTTCTATCTCCCAAACCTACTTGTTCCAAAACTTCCTTTGCTCTTAAATCTCGTTCACTTTTTGTTCTGCCTGCATATACCATTGGTAAAGCCACATTATCTAATGCAGTAGTACGTGGCAATAAATTAAAAGTCTGAAAAACAAAGCCAATTTCCTTATTTCGGATTTCTGCTAATTCATCATCATTCAACTTACTAACATCTTTTCCATTAAGCACAAATTGACCTGAAGTAGGTGTATCTAAACATCCTAAAATATTCATCAAAGTAGATTTACCAGACCCAGAAGGCCCCATTAAAGCGACATAATCTCCTCTTTCAATCTGAAGATTCACTCCCTTCAATACCTTTACCTCTTCATTTCCAAGCTTGAAATTTCTCTTTATATCTCGAATATCAATGATTACTTCTTTCATCTTTTCAATTTTATTTCTTTCTACCACAACAATATAAGAATATTCTTTGTACCAAATTACAAGAATAGATTAGTAAATGCAATGTATTTTGAAATCACATTCTCAAAATAAAATGTTGTTTCAATTGTTCCTCTCGAATAAAAGCCACACCAAAATAATAAAAATCTATTGACGCAGTTACTACCTTATTTTGCACAATAGTATCCCACAATTCTTCTCCTACAGGAGTTTTTATTCTTCTATCAACAACTAATATACTATCGTTATGCATCATTGCAAGTATTGTTGTAAGATTCAAATCATTTTGTAAATCTGAACTCTGCAATAAAACCATATCTACTTTCTCTTGTGCACTACTTATCTCTTTAGAATGAACTGTCATATGTTTTAACTCATTCTTATATCGCTTTTCACTTCCTTCTAATACAAAACAAGAAAGAGGTTTAAAGTATGCTATTAATCGATATAAAAACACATCTTTTTTTCGATACCTTCTCCATTGTGTCATTTTTGGGTATAATCCTTTTGTCAACAAACAAAATACAAATGGTGAATGTACACTGTGTTGATTTCTTGACTTACGTAAAAACTTTATATAATTTCTATTCATAAAAATACCTCCTAATACTACTGTTTGCAAAAGTACATTATTTAAAGAATTGATTGTAGTTTCTCCTTTTCCATTCTACTTCCTCTTCAATACACACACATCTACCCCTTAAAAAATATTATTACTTTTTTTAAACCGTCAACCTACTTATAACAAACAACTTAAATATCGATAAAAAAATTTTAGCAAAAAAAGCCTTGTATTCACTTGTATTTATTAGAATAACGTTCTATATTTGCACTCGCAATTAAGCAATAGGCCACGTGGCGCAACTGAATAGCGCATCTGATTACGGCTCAGAAGGTTGCAGGTTTGAATCCTGCCGTGGTCACTAAATTAAGGCGATGTGGCGCAACTGAATAGCGCATCTGATTACGGCTCAGAAGGTTACAGGTTTGAATCCTGTCATCGTCACAACAAAAAGCTCATCCTAAAGATGAGCTTTTTTATTTTACTTAGGTCCCGTTAACATCTTCCAAATAGATTTCTTCTTAAATAAATCACGTGATTCTTGAAAATACTCATCTATTATGCGGGGAGTTCTTGCTATTAACTCTGTCACAGTATCTTGTTCAGGTTCTCGAACATGGATTGCCAACTTATCTAATTCAACAATATGATTTGCCAACCACACAGGTAATTTAGCCCTCTTGGTTAATAATTTAAAAAATTCTTCTGGACTAATGTCAATATATTCTATTTTCTGTCCTGTTACATGTGATAACTTAGCAGCTATTTCTGTATTAGTAAAAGCTTGTGGGCCTGCCAAAATAACTGATTCTTCTTTAACTACTTCAGGAGTCAACAAAAAGTTTACTGCCACTGTAGCCACATCTCTACAATCAATATAATTTCTCTTCACATTACCCAATGCCCCATATATTTTACCAAAACACTGAATCGTAAATGTATTTCTTTCCCAATTTTGCATAAACGAATGTGGTCTTAAACAACAATACTCTTCTATATTCTGCATAAGATATTTATCTATTTGATGATGCCATTGACTCACTTCTACATGAGCTGCCATTTGCATAATTGGCGCGGACAACTTTACAATTCTCTTTACACCACATTGTTTTGCTGCATCAATTATATTCATCTCATACTCTACCTGATTAGGAGATGTTGCTGTTAGTAAAAACACTGCATCTGCACCCCTACAAGCATTTACAAGCTGCTCCATAGAAAATAAACTTGCACTTACATAAGTGATATTAAGTGTAGGAGACACAGGATAAGATCGCTCAGGATCTCTTAACACCCCTCTTACCTTACAATTATATTCTTTCAACTGTTTCATTACTTCTGTTCCTACTGTACCTGTACATCCAAAAACAACAATAGTTGGTTTAATTTTTTTCATCTTGATATAATATTACTTTTTGACGAACTGATAATATTGTAGCTCCTATAAAAGCAGAAAGCACAATATTAAAACACTCTGATTCTAAATGAAATAAGAAAGCACATAATACTCCTAATCCCATCATGGTAATCACTACTACTATAGATCTAACCAATTTATTATGCACTAATATTTGTCTTCGTTCACATTGCCAAAGCAATATAAAACTCAAAATAGTTGATAATAAAGATGACAAGCCAATAGTAGAATAACTTGCGGCCATTAAATCTGCTTTTTGCAAAAAATAACCTGGTAAAAAAGACATTACCGTAGGAAATACATAAGCAGGAACTGTTGCTGCAATCAAAGCTTGTGCGGTGAATGCAGAAGAAGGAAATTCATTAATTTTCATATAATTAATAAAGAAATAAACACCTAAAAACAAAATAGCAATTACTACCAAGCTATTAGGTTTAAGATTAATAATTAAAGTTTATATAGGGTTATTTTTTATCTAAACGATAACTTAGTGTTACCTTAGCATAAGGCATTGTTGGAATTGAAAATTTGTTTACTGTTTTTTGGTTGTTGTCAAACTGCTCATAACTATTCCACAAGCCTACACCTCCTTGTACTTGTAGTTTTATACCTTTCACCAATTGTTGATGTACTTGCAAACCAATATGAATAGAAGAAAACTGACCGTAATCAACTTCTTTGTTATTTACACTTTGATAATTTTTCAAATTAAAACGCGTCCAATCTATCGAGCCTGCTAAACCTACTTGAGTTTTTGGATTCACAGCATACAACACATTCAGCCTTGGCCAATAGAACTGAGCTAACCATTTGTTATTTACACTTCTATAGTCAACAGAAATTCCTGGCGTAACTAAAAACTCTCCAAAAGAATACATTAAATGCACTCCAAAACCTACCTCAAGATTTGAATGACGTCCAAACCTTTTAGACACGCCCAATATCCCGTCAATCGTTAAGTCTTTCATCGAAATATTCTTTCTACTTTCAGTAGCAAAAGTGGGCATTGCAATAGTCAATACAGACCATTTCTCTGTAATAGGATGACGTACAATAATAACTGATTTTAATTCTTGAATTCGATGAATCTGATCAGGTTGTTCAGCTGTATTCTCATAATTAAAATCCATTAAGCGGTAATTAAAATTACTAAAAACAGTCGTTTTACCAATTGCTACAGGAGGTAGAGGTAACCAGGCATCATATGTATTTAGTTGAAACTTTGTTTCGGTTCCTTCTTCATTAGAAGGCATATCCTTAAATGTAGTTTTTGCATGCACTGTCGCAGCTATCCCTCCTACATCTTGAATAATCTGACCATAGGTATCACTTGATAAAAATGTTGAAAAAAAAGCGACTAAAGAATAGCAAATCCACTTGCTCTTTACTTTTAGTCTATCATTTGGGGGAATTAAAGGCTTATCGCCTACATGATCATATGGAACAATAACTAATGCTTTCATTTATCTTCGTATTTATTGATGCAAAGATGGGCTGAAAACAAAAGATACATTAAAACGAAACCACGCTTTACTCGGACAAATCTTGCGTAATTAATATTCTATAGTCCGAAGGCGTCATTCCAACTATTTTTTTAAACAAACGTCCAAAGTAACTTGGATCTCCATAATTTAGTTCAAATGCTACCTCTGAGATGCTTTTTGTCAAATCCTGTAGTAGTAATTGACTTTGCATAATGCTAACTTTATTAATCCACTCTTTCGGACTTTCCCCTATTGTTTCTTTAATACAGCGATGAAGGTAATTCTCAGAAACAGCCAATTGTGTTGCATAAAACAATACTGTTTTTTGCTCCAAATAGTGCTTATATACGAGTTCTTTAAAGTTAAATGTTATCTCAGTACTTCGATTCACATTTTTATTCAACTCTTTGCTTGAAGTAAAAATCTTTTGCATTGCAGCTTGGAAAAGAGAATAACAAATATCCAGATTAGGTTCTGTTTGATAAAGTTCTACGTTCAATAACTCAAACAAGGTATTTAACCACACGTTGCTTTCTTGAGGTAATTGAATAACTGTATTCACCGAAAAAAGTTTGATTAATTCTTGTTTAGACAACAACTGATTAAGTATACTATCTTCAAACAGAATAGTGTATCCTGCTGCATCTGCACTTACTTCTCTTAACGAAGTAACATTTCCTTGTCTAACAAGCAAAATCTCTCCTTCGTTCAAAGATACAGTAGTAGCATCTACTTGTTGTTTTGCTTTTCCTTTTGTAATATGAACTATAAAGTTAAATTCTGGTCGGTGTAAAGGAGTAGGTACTTTAATAAATCCTGATGTTTTTGCAATATCATGTATTTGAATAGGAGTTTTTAGGATAGCAAATTCATCAGACATTTCTGGCATATACTCCCCTCTAAAGTCAATAGGAGTAATTCTTTTTATTTTACTCATAATAATACATGGATTAGATTTTGCAAGCAACAGCATCAAACTTCATCACAGTAGTTTATTGTATAAAGTTCAGACTGAAATATTTTGAACCTTCAAGAAAAGTATCTAAAGATTAAAGTAAAACCACTACCTCAGTTTATTTAAAAGGCCCTTTTGAGACAACACTGATAAAATAAACAATAGCTGTAAAAATAAAAATAGACAATATCAAATACATACTATTCCCAGTAAACAACCCTGTTACTAAGAAAAGTACTGTTCCTATCAATCCTGCAAATAAAAAGTTTAGAGCTTTCTTCTCTTCATCATCCAAAAAATCTAACTCATCCTCTTCTTCTATTTCCTGTTCAATTTTCTTTTTTTCTTGTTCCCACTTTTCTTTGTAATCGTTGAATGATCCTCTCCTATTCAACATCACAATTATACCTACAACAAAGAAAATAGTACTTAAAACAATTACAAACATAAAATCACACTCTTTATTGTTTCTATTTTACCCTAAAGTTAAAAAAACTTATTCATACTTTTTGCTATTCTTAAACAAGAACACAATCAATTATTTCTTTCCAATAAGTTTCAAATATACTCACCTTTAAGAACTATATAACCACAATAGGTACAAAAAAATAAGGAAGATAATCACTTCTATTATCTCCCTTATTTGTATTATATAACTGTAATCATTAATTATCCTTTCATTGAGTCAAAAAACTCCTCGTTATCGCGAGTGTCTTTAATATTGTCAATTATCAGATTCATTGCCTCATAAGAATTCATATCATCCATTACTTTTCTTACTGTCCATGTACGTTGTAACGCATTTTTATCCAACAATTCATCATCTCTACGTGTACTTGACGAAGTAATATCAATAGCAGGGAATATTCGTTTATTAGCCAATCTACGGTCTAATTGTAACTCCATATTACCTGTTCCTTTAAACTCTTCAAAAATAACCTCATCCATTTTAGATCCTGTATCTACCAATGCTGTTGCAATAATACTCAATGATCCACCATTTTCAATATTACGAGCAGCACCAAAGAATCTTTTTGGTTTTTGTAGTGCATTAGCATCTACCCCTCCACTCAATACTTTACCTGAAGCTGGTTGAACTGTATTGTATGCACGCGCTAAACGAGTAATTGAATCTAATAGAATCACTACATCATGTCCACATTCTACCAAACGTTTTGCTTTTTCCAGCACAATATTAGCTACTTTCACATGTCTTTCTGCTGGTTCATCAAAAGTAGAAGCCACAACCTCTCCTCTTACACTGCGTTGCATATCTGTCACCTCTTCTGGACGCTCATCAATCAATAATACAATTAAATAAGCTTCTGGATGATTAGCAGCAATAGCATTTGCTACTTCTTTCAACAACATTGTTTTACCTGTTTTTGGCTGAGCAACGATCATACCACGTTGTCCCTTACCAATTGGGGCAAACATATCCATAATACGAGTAGATATTGTACTGCGCTTTCCGTCTAAATTAAATTTCTCCGTTGGGAAAATAGGTGTTAAATGCTCAAAAGACACTCTATCACGTACTGCTTGTGGATCATGTCCGTTTATTTTTAATACACGTACTAAAGGGAAGAACTTCTCTCCTTCTTTCGGAGGACGAACCACTCCTTTTACAGTATCACCTGTTTTTAATCCGAATAGTCTTATTTGAGATTGAGATAAATAAATATCATCTGGAGAAGATAGATAGTTGTAATCCGCAGAACGCAAGAACCCATATCCATCAGGCATCATTTCAAGCACACCTTCACTTTCAATAATTCCATCAAACTCATAATCTGGTTCTCGGTAATTATTTTTCTTGTGATTATTGTTGTTGTTATTTTTATTATTCTGCTGATTATTATTTTGTTGATGTTTTTTCCCTTCTCCCTCTTGACGTCCTTGTTGTTGACGTTCATTTGTTTGATGGTTTTCTACCACAGTATTTTCAGCGTGTTCAACAACTGGTTCTACAGCCACATTTTCTACTACACTTCCTTGTTGATTATTAGGGTTGTGTTGTTTTCTATTATCTCTTTGTTGTTGTTGATTGTTATCTTTTTTGAAATCGTTTCTCTTTTTAAAAGAGTCCTTACGTCCCTCTCTATTTTGATTGCGATTATCTTGATTTACCTTCGTTTTCGTTTCTATACTTTCAACTACAGCTTCTTCTTTTGTATGTTCTACAGGTGTAGCATTAGTTGTTGTATTAATTCGTGTACGCGGTGCTTTCTTTACAGAATCTACAGGTTTGTTTTCACTTACCTTAACATCCGACACCACCTGCTCTTTCTCTACAGGTACTGCTACAGTAGTACGAGGTCTTTTCTCTTTTACGTTGGCAGTAGTTGTAGCTACATCATTATTCCCTGTTTTTGGCTCAATAGGCGCTTTTGCCTTTGGTGCTACTTTTTCAACTGTTTTTGGAGCAGTTACAGGTTTCTGATGTTCTTCTATTTTCGAAATTAGCTCACCTTTTTTCAAAGAAGTAATCTTTTGTACTTTTAGGTTTTTAGCTATCTCTTGAAGGTCAGCAACCTTCATTTTCTCTAATTCGGATTTTTCAAACATATAAATGTTGATAGATTATGTAAAATATGAATGGTGTAATTTAAATAAGAATGGAATATTTAAAATAGAATTGCCGTATTATGAAGAACTTACGACATCACTACTGCAATATTACGAATAAAAATTAAAAAACAATAGGTTTTTAAAGAAAAGAAACAGTATTTTTGTATCTTCGAAATGTAGATAATCAAATATGTTACAGAGAATTCAAACCATTTATATGATAGTTGCAGCAGTTGTGATGGGGGTTGTGCCTTTTGTAGCACGACTTTGGACAAATGCTCTTAAACAAGATGTTTTCTTTATGCAAGTACCAATGTTCGCTATTTTATTTGGTCTTTCATTTACTTTATCTATTGTTTCTATCATGTCTTACAAAACAAGACAAAAACAATTTGTTTACAACCGATTGAATATAATATCAAACTTTATACTATTAGGATTATTCGTCTATCGTTCGCTAAATGTATCTGGAGAAGCTACAGAGTTAGTTTCTGAGAAAGGTATTGGAATGTTCCTCCCTCTTGTTTCTATCATTTTGTTAGCATTAGCTAATAAAGCCATCAAGAAGGATGAAGATCTTGTAAAATCTGTAGATCGACTACGATAAACCTAACATCTTAGTTTATTAGTGCGCTAAAAAACCGAACATTTATTGTTCGGTTTTTTTATTTTTAGGCCATTCTATAATTTCCAAATTGCTTATTTTTCCTTGGTCAATTTCAAAACGCAACATCGTACGTACTTGATGAAATCCTGAAATTCCTGCTGCACCCGGATTCATGTGTAATACATTTAACTCTTGATCATATTGCACTTTTAATATATGTGAATGTCCGCAAATGTAAATAGCAGGGTAATCTTCCTTAATTCGCGCTTTTACATTAGCCCTATATTTCCCTGGATACCCCCCGATATGAATTATATAAACCTTCATTCCTTCACAGTCAAACAAGAGCTCTTCTGCAAACTCACCTCTTGCCTCTTTTCCGTCAATATTTCCTGTTACTGCACGTAAAGGTTTTAACTTTTGAATTGTATCTGTTACAATCAAATCGCCAATATCTCCTGCATGCCACACCTCATCTGCTTGACGTACATACTTTAAAATCGATTCGTCTATACATCCATGTGTATCTGACAACAACAATATTTTTTTCACTGTTCTACGCTATATTTAAAAAAAAGCTCCTCCAAAAAAGAGAAGCTTCTGCTCTATTCTGTATAAAACAAAATTAATTTTTCTATCGCATTCTGACAAACGGTACAAAAACGATCGTATTCATTCGTTTTCATTCTACAGTCGTCTGCTGCTTTATATATTTTTTTTCCTTCCAATCCTTCATATACTCCTATTGGATATTTTTTAGCTTCTTTGTTTGGGGTAGGAATAGGTGTCCCTTTTTTTAATTGACTTTTCCATTTACTATCAAAATCAACTAAAGTGGTAATATTCTGTTCCCAAGGTTCTGATTGATTCGATATCAAATCACTCAATACATCGTTTGGATAAAAATACTCATCTGCCAAACCTGCAAAACTATGTCCAAACTCATGTACTACAACAGGGGCAAACTTTTTATGTCCTGTAGTTGTCAATGTATATGAATTGTATATTCCACCACCGCCATAAACATCTGTATTTGCCAAAATAACAATATGCTCGTAAGGAATACCAGCCAATACATCGTGTAACTTTTTAATGCGATTTGTTGTTAAGTAACGTTCAGAATAAAATGTGTCAAAATTAGATTCTATTGCTGTTTTCTTCCAATTTCCCTCACGCGGTACACTCACTCCTGAATCTAAAGAAGCACTATTTACAGCAATAAAGTTAAAGCGATCTGCTAATTGACCAAATGGTTTATGTTTCAATATTTCTTGTATCGAAGTATTTACAGCTTTATTAAACTTATCCATTTCTCCTTGTTGAAAACCTTCTGCTACAAAAACAACATTAATTGCCTTTTGTCCTTCTTTTGCCTTATGAACATAAGTATAAGGTGTAATATCTTTTATTCCCTTTTTATGAATTAAAATATCCTTCGGATCTATTTGATGAGTCAACGTATTTTTCACCTTTCCTTCGGCATCAAACAAAACTAATTCTACTCTTGCTTTCTCTTTTGGAAAAGGAATTAAATATACGTTTTCAAAACTTCTATTTGCTGTATTAGCTTCATCTGTACTCAACCATTCTTGAAACAAAGTACTAAAACTTGTTTTATAAATTAACTTATTTGAAGCATTGTCATACACTTCTATTTGTCCATTTCCCTTTAAGGGTACTTCACCTAAATGTGTTGTTCTTCCAGACCAAACAGGATAAGAAGCCAACTCGTCCAATAATACATATTGTGTTTTGGCATTACCACCAAATATATAGTCTAAGCGCAGGGTTTTATTCTCAAAATAATCTCCAAAGTTTTGTGCCTGTCCCAAAGTACTCATGCACAATCCTAATAAGACAAAAAGTTTTTTCATGTTCTTTAAAGTTTGAAGGTAAAAATAGGCAATCTATACCTATCAACAATATTTTTAACGCTTAAAGAAGTGAACCTATTCTTCGTAAACAACAACTTAATACAAGATATAGATAAAAAACTCACTCTTCATAATACTCAGTTCCATCTATACCAATATACATAGAAACAATCTCCTTATTAACAACAAGACCAACATGAATAATTTGGTCTGTTTCATAAAACTTATACACATTAATATACTTACTATCTATGGGATGTAATCCATCTACCCCCAAAACACCATATTGATAAGTGTTCTCTGCAATTTTCTTACTTACCAATAGATGATTAGAACTAAATGAGTTGTATTCTGTTTGTGTATACTCTTCTGGTTTATCAACTCTCAAAAGGGTATATTCTCCTTGCTTTTCACCTGCTACATAAGTGGGAAAACAAAAGCTATTACTATCATCATTCCAATATTCTTTTTCAAAAGAAAACATCATTATATCATCGTAAATAGCAGGTACAACTACATTTCCTCCTATATCCTTTACTCCTTGTTTATTTCCATCAATAAATGTAACATACTGTGTATTAATTTTTTGTTTTCCCCTTATTATAAAAGAATATTTTTTAAACTCTTTCTTCAAAAAATCTTGATACGAAATCAGTTCACCTTTTCTATTTAAAAGATAAGGGGCATATTTTATTTCTACCATTGCTAAATCAGGGTAATATAAACCTTTGTACTCATACCCAAAAGGGTAAGCTTTTGTAAACTGAAAATCAATTACCTTATTTTTATCAATAGTTGTATAGCCATACAACTCCCCTTTTAGAAAGGGAATTAACTTTTGTGTAGTTTGTGCTTGTAGAACACCAAGAGAACAAAATAATAAAAAAAACCGAAGTAATCCTTTCATATATAAACATTTAATAAAGCAAAAAATCGATACGTAAAGTTAAAAAAATATAGGGATTTACATCCAATACCATTCGTATTCGAAACTCCACTTAAAAGAGCAATACATAAAACACAGTTGAATGATTAAAGTGTAGATAGCAGTTCATAAAATAACTTATAATTGCCTTAATAAAAAGGTAGAAGCTTTTTTCAATTTTCATCTAAAAACGTATAAAAAGTAACCCTTTTTTTTAAGTATGCTATCCTTTTTTTAAAATAGCCGCTCTTTTTTACCCCTAAACCCTTCTATTTCTAAAAAAACAGTCTCTTTTTTTTACTCCAAAAAACAACTTAAATAACTAACATTAAACAACTTAAAACAAAACACCTCTTATTCTATTATTACCTAAAGCACCCCATCGTCCCAATACCTACCTACTTTCTTCCGAAATCCTTCAAGGATTGTTCAACAATAGTCCAAGAATGCTCTATTAGAGAAGCCTTTTGCTGAAGCATTGTTGAGTCATTCTTCAATTATTGTTGAAGCATTAGGTAATCATTTTAAAAAGAACACAACAGATAAATAGAGACGAGATCTCCTTTGTGTTAAACTCAAAAACTTTTACCTACCTTTATATCTATTAAAAGAAAGAAATACGACCTATGAAAAAAATGTACCATACAATATTGCTTTTAATTTTATGTAGCCTTTCTCACAATTCATATGCTCAATTCAGTACGTTCTACGATGATTACTACGAGCAAAATAAAAGACAATACACTTTTGAGACAGAGGAGCAAATAGATCAATTTTTCAACCAAAATATTGATGGTTCCTATATGACTGGACTTACAAAAACCTATACAAACATTACCAAAAACAAAAAAGATGTAATGTATATTTTGGGGGCTGGTGAGCAAGATTCCTTTTATATTTTTTACTATGACAAAGATGAAGAACTCTATACATTAGTTACCTCTGCAAACTACAGCAATGTTTACTTCTCTCCTCGTAATAAAACAATTACTTATACCCAAACGGGGTGTTGTGGAGAAAGTGTTTTTCAAGGAAATATAGTTTTACAACTGGACGAAGATGGAGCACATCAGCTTGAAAACTATGCCATTGTAACTTTAAACATCCCTGAATCAGATATCCAAATAGCTGAAATATACAATCTCCCTAAATGGGGAATTGTACAAAATGAAGATTACAACTTTCGAATTTATCCATCTATGGGTAATAAATACCCTGAAAGCGATACATTCTTTACTATTTTTTCTGACAACTTATTGGGTAAAATAAAAAAGAATAGCAAGATTAAACTAATTGGACAACGCAGCGCAGAAGATCGCACTTGGTATTATGTAGAAGTTGATCCAGAAAACTTATCTGTTAACCATACAGAAGGGAGCACTCACAATAGCTATCAAAACATACGCGGTTGGGTATCCAGCAATTTTATAACCCTTTCTCCTCAATAATAGAAGCACTAACAAGGAAGCTCCTAATTTTATATTAACTAAAATTCACGACTCACTATTTTAAAGTATATTTGTTTTTTTGAAACAACAGATTACTTTGAGATACTTTTTAGAATTTGCATACAACGGTACACATTATCATGGGTGGCAAGTGCAACCCAATGCTACTACAGTACAAGAAACTTTGACTAACGCTATCAGCACCTTGCTGCGTCAACCGATAGAATTGGTTGGAGCAGGTAGAACAGATGCTGGAGTACATGCCAAACAGATGTATGCACATTTTGATTATGAACAAGCCATAGACATTCCTGTTTTAGTTCAAAAAATGAATTCGTTTTTACCTATAGATATTGTTGTTTACAATATTCATCCTGTAGATACAGAGGCGCATGCTCGTTTTGATGCTACAGCACGTACTTACGAATATCACATGCATCTATTTAAAGATGCCTTTTGTGATGACTTAAGTTTCTATCACTTTAAACCTTTAAACGTTGAATTGATGAATGAAGCTGCCAAAATTCTATTTGAATATGAAGACTTTGAATGTTTTTCAAAAACACATACAGATGTTTTTACCTTCAACTGTACTATTTATACAGCTCATTGGGAACTAAAAGAAAACAATAAATTAATATTTACCATTTCGGCTAATCGCTTTTTGCGCAATATGGTTCGTGCCATAGTAGGTACTCTAATCAGTGTAGGATTAGAAAAAATCAATTTAGCTGAATTTAGAAAGATAATCGAAAGCAAAAACCGAGGTAAAGCAGGATTCTCTGTACCAGGCAAAGGGCTGTTTTTGACTAAAGTGACTTATCCTTACTTATGAAAACAATTAAATCTCTATCACTACGAAAAATATTAAGTTACGCCAAACCCTATAAATCACGTTTTAACTGGGTGGTTATCTATGCTGTATCACTTTCAATATTTGCGGCTCTACGCCCTTATATGGTAAAACAGACTGTAGATAGCTATGTACAACCTCAAGATAAAACAGGCTTGCTTATTTATGTAGCACTTATGGGTGTTGTACTTCTTTTAGAAGTATTGTCGCAATTCTTTTTTAGCTATTGGGCCAATTGGCTGGGACAAGACATAGTAAAAGATATTCGTGAAAAATTGTTTGATAAAATCATCAATTTCAAAATGCGCTATTTTGACAATGAACCTGTTGGAAAATTGGTAACTCGCGCTGTATCAGATATTGAATCAATTGCCAGTATATTCAGTCAAGGGCTATTTATGATTGTGAGTGATCTTTTGAAAATGGTTGTTGTATTAGGCATTATGTTTTATATGAACTACAAACTAAGTTTTATTGTAGTACTTGGAATGCCTATATTAATATACGCTACAAGAGTGTTTCAGCAGCATATGAAAACAGCTTTTCAAGAAGTGCGTAATCAAATTGCTAACCTAAATACCTTTGTACAAGAACGATTGACTGGAATGAAAATCGTACAATTGTTTACAAGAGAAGACATTGAATACGAAAAGTTTAAAGAAATCAATCACAAGCACAATGTAGCTTGGTTAAAAAATATTTTATACAACTCTATCTTCTTCCCTATTGCAGATATCGTTTCTTCTGTGACTTTAGGAATTGTTATTTGGTATGGAGGAATGAGTATTGTAGAAGGTGACAACCTAACTTCTTTTGGAGATTTATTTGCTTACACTATGTTAATTAGTATGCTGTTTAATCCTTTGCGTCAGATTGCGGATAAATTTAATGTGATGCAAATGGGGATTATAGCTGCCGAACGTGTGTTTGATGTGTTGGAAACAGAAGAAGAAATGGATGACAGTGGTAGCATTGCTGCACCGCAGTTTAAAGGAGAAATAGCATTGAGCCAAGTATACTTTAGCTATATTCCTGGCACAGAAGTATTGAAAGGAATTGATTTGAATATTTCTGCAGGACAAACAGTAGCTATTGTTGGTGCATCTGGAGCGGGTAAATCTACAATCATTAACTTGCTTAATCGCTTTTATGATATAGACAGTGGTACAATCACAATAGATGGCACAGACATCAAAGATTTTACTTTAGATAGTTTGCGCAAACAAGTAGCCGTTGTCTTACAAGATGTGTTTTTGTTTAGTGATAGTATTTTAAACAATATTACACTACGCAATCCTGCTATTACTAAAGAGGAAGTAGTCAAAGTTGCAAAACAAATAGGTATTCATGACTTTATTGAAAGTTTACCTTTTGGTTACGATTACAATGTAAAAGAAAGAGGTGTCATGCTATCTTCTGGTCAACGTCAATTGATTGCTTTCTTGCGTGCTTATATCAGCAACCCAAGTATCTTAATCTTAGATGAAGCAACATCATCTATCGATACTCACTCTGAAGAGTTACTACAACACGCTACAGAATACTTAACACAAAATAGAACCTCTATTATTATCGCTCATCGATTAGCTACTATTATTAATGCTGATCGTATCATTGTAATGGATAAAGGTCGCGTGGTTGAACAAGGTACACATAAAGAATTATTGATGATAACAAACGGCTTCTATAAACAACTTTATGAAGCACAATTTATCAAAGAAACAATTACTCTTTAATCATAATAAAATAGGCTGTCTCAAAAGGACAGCCTATTTTATATCTATTCAATAAATTCTATTATCTACAATACATCTACTCCTAAATAGTTTGCAGGTGTAATGTGTTTCAATTCTGCTTTTATATCATCAGATACTTGTAATGTATCAATAAAATTATGAATTGCCTCTTTATTAATTACTGTATTAGTACGTGTTAAATCTTTTAAAGCCTCATAAGGATTTGGATATGCCTCTCTTCTCAAAATTGTTTGAATAGCTTCTGCTACTACAGCCCAATTGTTTTCAAGGTCTTGAGCAAACTTCCCTTCGTTCAACAACAATTTGTTTAACCCTTTTAATGTCGATTCAAATGCAATCATTGTATGTCCCACAGGTACACCAATATTACGCAGAACAGTACTATCAGTCAAATCACGTTGCAAACGAGATATAGGTAGTTTTGCAGATAAATGTTCAAAGATTGCATTTGCCATTCCAAGGTTACCCTCAGAGTTTTCAAAATCAATAGGATTTACTTTATGTGGCATAGCAGACGACCCTATCTCTCCTGCTTTAATCTTTTGTTTGAAATAGTCCATTGATACATAAGTCCAGATATCACGATCTAAATCAATTAAAATAGTATTGATGCGTTTTAATGCATCAAAATACGCTGCAAAGTAATCGTAATGTTCTATCTGTGTAGTAGGAAATGAATGTTTTAAACCTAACGTTAACTCTACAAAGTCAGTTCCAAACTGTTTCCAATCTTGTGAAGGATAAGCTACATGGTGTGCGTTAAAATTTCCAGTAGCTCCACCAAACTTAGCTGCAAATGGCAATTCATTCAACAACTTCATTTGTTGTTCTAAACGCTCTACAAACACATAAATTTCCTTTCCTAAACGCGTTGGAGAAGCTGGTTGTCCGTGTGTACGTGCCAACATTGGAATATCTTTCCATTCCAAGCTTAGTTCTTTTAACTTATCTACTAATTGAATCAACAAAGGCATATACACATCTTTATGTGCTTCTTTTGTCAATAAAGGAATTGATGTATTATTAATATCTTGAGAAGTCAATCCAAAATGGATAAATTCCTTGTACTCTTGTAAGTTTAATTTATCAAAAGCGTCTTTGATAAAATATTCAACAGCTTTTACATCATGGTTCGTTATTTTTTCTTTCTCTTTAATCCAAAGAGCGTCTTCAGTAGAAAAATCTTCGTATAATTTTCTAAGACTTGGAAAAACTTGTTCTGAAACGGCTGCTAATTGTGGTATTTCATGCTCACATAAAGCTATAAAATATTCCACTTCAACTAAAACTCTGTACTTAATTAGAGCTTCTTCTGAAAAGTAAGCTGCTAATGATTTTGTTTTGTTTCTATAACGTCCATCAATTGGGGAAATAGCGTTTAACTCTGTAAGCATAATATAGATTGTGTTGTTAAAAAGCAAAGATAAATTATTATAAAGTACCACAAAAAAGAAAAAACAAAAAAAGACAGCACATTATGCTGTCTTTTTACAACTTATTTAGACCATTCTTTTATGGCGTCTTTATTAATCTTAACGTAATCAAGATTATTAGCCTTTTCTGCTAATACTAAAGCTAATTTAGCTGTTTCGACAGCTGCTACTTTATCTCCTGATTTAGCTTGAATTTGCGACTTTAGTCTTACAAAATAATAAGGTACTTTGTCTCCTGATTTGTCAATAGCTGTATTAATCCAATTCAAAGCTTTTGTCATGTCTTTCCCTGTCAAATAGTAATACTCAGAGGCAGCATAATAATCTACTACTTTAGGTCCATCAAATGTTTCTTTGATTGTTTCCATAGCTAAATTATCCGTTGGTACTTTAAAACGTACAGGTACGATTGTTTTTTCCCACATAATCTCTAAATCCGCATAATCAATATTTACATTGTTTACATCTACAGTAAAAGTTTCTAATCTACGATCAGATCCGACAGGTTTAACCTTTGTTGAAAGAGCTACTTTATTATCATCCCATTTCTCTGGTAATCCCCAATTGTTTACATCTGAATAAAAGATAACCTCCCATTCTTCAACCTTAGGAATAGTATAAATAGCATAAGAACCTTTCTTTAATATCTTTCCTCCTATTTCTACATCATTACCAAAAGTAACAACTGTATTCATATTGGCTCCTGTTCTCCATAATCTTCCATAAGGAACAAGATCACCAAAAACTAAACGTCCACGCATATTAGGACGAGAATAGTCTATACGTACATCTGTTAATCCTACTACTTGATGTACTTCTGCTTTTGTACTTGTCGGAGGAGTATGCACTTGTGCATAAGTCTGTAAACTTAGAATAGCGAATGCTGCTATCAATATATTCTTTTTCATTACTACTTTTATAATTAAAGATTATTCACTGATTTATTGAAAACCATATTTATATTATAATACTAATACTTCATGGGTTCCAAGATTGTTGTAAAGGTGAATTTACCCAAATGTATTAACTTTAAACAAGATAGAAATAAACTTTATAATTTTTTTTCGATAAAAAAAGAGCCAAAGACACAAAAGGTCTTTGACTCTCTATCTATTTTATTTAAAGAAATTTATTTCACTTTCTGAACTCCTCCTAACAACCAAGCTTTATACTCTTCAACGTCTGGAGTATAACCTACTGGTTCATTTAATTTGTTCCCTTCATTATCTAAAACAATGTAATATGGTTGTGCATTTGCATGATAGTTTTTCATCTGAAAATCACTCCATTTGTTACCGATTGTTTTTATTTTCTTTCCTGTTGTTTCAGAAATATATTGTTCACTTTCAGGCAATTCTTGTTTGTCATCTACATACAAAGAAATCAATACAACATCATTCTTTAAAATAGCCATTATAGCAGGATCAGACCATACATAGTCTTCCATCTTACGACAGTTAACACATGCAAAACCTGTAAAATCCAATAGCACTGGTTTCTTCACTGTTTTTGCATAAGCCATTCCTTTCTCATAATCAGTAAAAGCAACAATATCATGTGCTCCTAATTTAGCTCCTTCTGGCAATTCTGCAGTACTTGCTGTAGAACTACCTCCTTTTCCACCAACTCCATAAGGACTCTCACTATAAGTCATTGGAGGAGGGAATCCAGAAATTACTTTTAATGGAGCACCCCATAAACCTGGAACTAAATAAACTACAAATGTTGTTACAAATAGTCCCATAAATAGTCTACCTACAGAAATAGCATCTGTTGGGCTATCATGAGGTAAACGTATTTTTCCAAACAAATAAAAAGCCCACGCTCCAAAAATTGCAATCCATATAGCTAAAAATACTTCTCTTTCTAACCAATGTGCTTGCAATACTAAATCGGCATTTGACAAGAACTTGAATGCTAATGCTAATTCTAAGAATCCTAATGAAACTTTAATTGTATTTAACCAACCTCCTGAACGAGGCATTGAGTTTAACCATCCAGGGAACATTGCGAATAACATAAATGGCAATGCTAATGCTAATGAGAAACCAAACATTCCAACAATTGGAGCAATTCCTCCTTTAGAAGCAGCTTCTACCAATAAAGTACCTACAATTGGTCCAGTACAAGAGAATGACACAATAGCTAAAGCTAAAGCCATAAATAAGATACCAATCATTCCTCCACGATCTGCTTGAGAGTCAACTTTATTTGCCCATGAATTAGGTAACATAATTTCAAATGCACCTAAGAAAGATGTTGCAAAAACAACTAACAATAAGAAGAAAATAATATTGAAGTAAACATTTGTAGATAATGCATTTAATGAATCTGCTCCAAAAATTGCTGTAACAATGGTACCCAAAATAACGTAAATCAAAATAATAGACAATCCATAGATGATTGCATTTTTGATTCCTTTTGCACGCGTTTTACTTTGTTTTGTAAAGAAACTTACTGTCATTGGGATCATAGGGAACACACATGGTGTAAGTAATGCTGCAAATCCAGAAAAGAAGGCTACTATAAAGATTGTAAACAATCCTTTTTGCTCTTCTTTCTTATTACCAACAACTCCAGTGTTACCTTTAGTTTCCTCTTTTCCTTGCTCTGTAGTTACTTTCGCTTTTTCATAATCCTCAAAATTCTTTACTTCTTGAGCAGTTAAAGATTTTAAATCATATACAAATAGATTACTTTGACTGATACAAACTTCTTCACACACTTGATATGACAATTCTACTTGAATATTCTCTACATCAGGTTTCAAAAGTTTTATCTCTTGTACTAATTTTACAGGTCCTACAAAATAAGTTTCATCAACTTCAAAAACATCATTATAAGCCGTTTTTGTTTGGCTTTCAGAAGCTTTTCCTACTAATTCGTAGTTATCTTTACTATTGTTATATATAAATTCTAAAGGTAGTGGTCCGCCATCTGCTGTATATTGAGAATACATATGCCAACCATCTTTTACAACAGCATCCCAAGTAATCACATACTCAGTATCTGATTTTTTCTCTATTTTAGTTGTAACCTTCGCTGGGTTAACAAGCATCTGTGCTTGAGCTGAAACGAAAGACACTAAAAAAAGGAATAAATAAGCTAATTTCCTCATTGTTTGATTTGTATTTTTAAAATGTTAATAGTTGTATTTTTTACCTTAAAGCGTTCATCCATACGACTTCCAATAATCCATACAATTTTATCTTGAGAACATAAAAGCCATGTATCTTCCTTTTCAAACTGACTATACTTTTCGTCTTTAAAGAATTTACTTACTTTTTTAGATCCTTTCATTCCTAATGGAAAAAAACAATCTCCTGTTCGTACTTTTCTAATTTCCAGTGGAAAAATCAACTGATCCTTATCCACATATATTGTTGTGTTATTTCCTATTAATTCTAATGCACTTACACATTCAGTCGAGATAGTCAATGGACTATGTAAAACTTCATTTTCACTCAAAAAATAAGATCTATTTTCTTCTACATCAAATTCTCTTTTTCGTAAAAAAAGACAACTCCTATCTTTTAAAAGCACATACTCTTTGGCATAAATTACCTTTCCTGATTGAGCCGTTAACAAGTGAACAATATCGTTCCACGCTGTAAAACCATAAGGTTGTAACCAATGGAAGAGATAAGCTCTTGGATTATTAACCTCCATTAATAGATTTAAATCTATAATCACTACTCCTCCTTCTTCCTTTACAGCTTTTTTATAAAACATATTTGCTGCATCTTGACTCAATTCAAAACTATCTTGAAGATGAGTAATCATATCTTTAAAACTATCTCCTAATTGAGGATTAATTTCTTTAAAAATAGGAAGTACTAATTTTCTTATTTTATTTCTAAGATATTTTGTTTGTGCATTTGTTCTATCTTCTCTCCACTCAATTTTATGCTCCAAGGCATAGTTTGCAATTTGCTCTCTTGTAAATGGTAATAATGGTCTTACTAATTTATTTGACTGTTCAGGTATTCCCAATAACCCCTCAAGACCAGTTCCTCGAGAAAAGTTAATTAAAAAAGTCTCCATCGAATCATCTAAATGATGAGCTACCAACAACTTATTCAATTTTCTTTCTTGTAATAACTCATCAAACCATTTATATCTCAATTCTCTTGCTGCAATTTGAATAGAAACTTTGTTTGCTGAAGCATATTCCTCTGTATTAAAATGTGCTACATAACAAGGTACTTTTAAGTTTGCAGCCAATTGCTCTACAAAAAGCTGATCTCCATCGCTTTCCTCTTCTCTTAGATGAAAATTACAATGAGCAACTACAACCTTCATCTTCATCTGACAACATAAGTGCAATAAAACGACACTATCTACACCACCACTAACTGCTAATAGAACAGTTTCATCTAACAAGTAAGGGAATTTATTCTTAATATGTTGTTGAAATTCAATCTCCATTTTATTTTAAAAGCCTCAAAGTAAACAATTTTATTTGGGTATATAAACAAGTTTTAATTATTTTTCATTATCTACCCCCTAATTTTAACGTACTATATTACACAAAACAAAGAAGCTAATTATAATTCTACAATCCAGAAATGTTTAACTACTATTTTTTCTTTGATTGATCCTGTGAAACGAACTCTTTTATAAAATTTTCAGTTAACAAAAAAAGGTTATAGAATTAACTATAACCTTTTATATATTCATTACTCGAATTCTGCTCGGGAAGTACTTGCATATACCCTCCATTTTTCAATACACATTTGCATATCTTGAGGAACCTCACAACTAAATCTCAAAAATTCTTTGGTAATTGGATGCTCAAATCCCAATGTACGCGCATGTAGTGCTTGTCTTGGTAAAATACTAAAACAATTATCTACAAATTGTTTATATTTTGTAAAAGTAGTCCCTTTCAAAATCATATTTCCTCCATATCGTTCATCATTGAATAATGTATGTCCAATATACTTCATGTGTACACGTATTTGATGAGTTCTTCCAGTTTCTAATCTACATGAAACTAAAGTCACATATCCCAATCGTTCTATGACTTTATAATGAGTAACAGCCCATTTCCCTTTTTCTTCCTCATCAAAAGCCGCCATTTGCATACGATCTTTAACGTGACGTCCAATATAACTTTCTATTGTTCCTTCATCCTCTACAACATTTCCCCACACTAAAGCAATATATTCACGCTCTGTTGTTTTTTCAGCAAATTGTCTTTGCAGTTCCGCCATTGCCCATTCAGTCTTTGCGCAAACTAATAATCCGCTTGTGTCTTTATCAATGCGGTGTACTAAACCTGGTCGTTCACTACTATTCAAAGGCATTGATTCAAAATGATAAGCCAAGGCATTTACTAAAGTTCCCGTATAATTACCGTGTCCAGGATGTACAACTAATCCTGCAGGTTTATTTACTACTAATACATCATTATCTTCATAAATGATATCTAAAGGAATATCTTCTGGGATAATGATGTTTTCAAATGGAGGCTGTTTCATCAATACACGAATAACATCCATTGATTTCACCTTATAATTTGACTTTACAGGAACATCATTGACATAAATATTGCCATTATTTGCAGCCTGTTGAATTTTATTTCGAGTAGCATTCTCAATTAAATTCATCAAAAACTTATCAATTCTTAGAGGTGCTTGTCCCTTTCCTGCTTCAAATCTATAATGTTCAAATAATTCTCCTTCAAAATCATCCAACATCTCTACTTGTTCGTCTTGCATCTATATTGTATTAAAAATCAAATTCATTCTCTACAGGAGTCTCATTTTTAGGTAGATCAACTTCAGGAGCTTCATCAAGTTGCTCCTCAGACAATCCTGCTTTACCATCTCCTAAAACAAAATCAATACGTGAATTCTTCTTGATTTGATCTCCTCCTTTTATCTTCTGACCATCATTATAAGCTTCTAAAACAACATCTTTACCTATAAATGTTCTATAAGTAACTACTCCTTCTCTTAACCCTAAAGACTTTAATGTTGCTAATGCTTGTCTATAAGTCATTTCTTCAAACTTTGGTAATTTGATATACCCAAATCCTGAAGCATTAATTTTCACATAAATCTTTCTATTTTCTTTTACAGCAGTTCCAGGTACTGGATCTTGCTCAACAATAGCTAATGGAGGAAAGTTTTTATCAAAATCTAAAGTGTCTAATATCACTAACTCCAACTCCTTTGACTCTAATAAAGATGTTGCTTGATTGGTATCTAATTTCACTAAAGAAGGTACTTCTATTTTTTGTCCATGATTTGTTGTGATCTTCAACCATTTCATTGCTAAAAAAACACCAACTATACTTATTATTATAGCAGCAACTAAAGACACGATAAATTCCTTGGTCTTAAAAAAATTCATTAATTTCATCCTAAAAGATTTTTAGCAAAGATATAAAATCGAAAACATTTTTTGTTTGTCTGTTTTATTATAATTTTGTTTGAAACTATTCGGGTAAAAAAGAACAAAGACCGAAGAACAAAACATTTTCAAGTATGAAAAACGTAGCTATTGTAATGGGTGGATACTCAAGTGAATTTGAGATATCCCTAACAAGTGGAGAAGTAGTTTATCAAACCTTAGATCGTTCAAAATATAATGCATTTCGCATTCATATTTTTAAAGATAAATGGGTATATGTAAATGATAACAAAGAAGAGTTTACTATAGATAAAAACGATTTTTCTACAACTGTTAATGGAACAAAAATAACTTTTGATGTTGTTTTTAATGCAATACATGGAACTCCTGGAGAAGATGGTACACTACAGGCGTATTTTGAACTAATACACATGCCTCATACTTCTTGTAATGCATATCAGGCTGCATTAACCATGAATAAAAGAGATATGCTATCAGTTTTAAAGCCATATGGAATTCAAACAGCTGTTTCTTACTACTTAAATGAAGGAGACGCTATAGATAGTGAACAAATTATAGAAAAAGTAGGATTACCTTGTTTCGTCAAACCAAATAGATCTGGCTCAAGCTTTGGTATCTCTAAAGCAAAAACAGAAGAAGAATTACTACAAGCAATTACAACTGCTTACAAGGAAGATAACGAAATAATTATTGAAAGCTTCTTAGATGGTACAGAAGTTTCTGTAGGTGTCATTAATTACCGTGGTAAAATAACTGTTTTACCAATGACAGAAATTGTTTCTGAAAATGACTTCTTCGATTATGAGGCAAAATATCTTGGTAAATCTCAAGAAATAACACCTGCTCGAATAGATGATGTAACGCGTATTAAAATCGAAGAAACTGCTGCACGCATTTATACTATTCTAAGAATGGATGGTTTTTCAAGAAGTGAATTCATTATAGTAAATGGAGAACCATTTTTATTAGAAATGAATACAGTACCAGGATTAACAACAGAAAGTATATTACCTAAACAGGCGAAAGAAGCTAATATACCATTAACAGATTTATTTGATAATGCAATTACATTAGCATTAGCTAAACACAACAAATAAAATTATGAGAAAAGCCGTTTTTCCAGGTTCTTTTGATCCAATAACCAATGGTCACTACGATATCATAAATCGAGCACTTCCTTTATTTGATGAAATTATAGTCGCAATTGGTGTCAACTCTGATAAAAAGTATATGTTCTCTTTAGAACAACGCAAAAAATTTATAGAGGACGCTTTTAAAGATGAACCAAAAATCAAAGTTGTAACCTATGAAGGTTTAACCACTGATTTCTGTATTAAACAAAATGCTCAATTTATTCTTAGAGGACTACGCAATCCTGCGGATTTTGAATTTGAAAAAGCAATTGCTCACACCAATCGCTTTCTAACCAAAATTGAAACAGTATTTTTATTAACAGCAGCCAGTACTTCTTTCATCAGTTCAAGTATTGTACGTGATGTACTTCGAAACAAAGGAGATTATACTAAATTAGTACCTGCCTCTGTTAGAGTTAATATAGAATAATAATAAAAAAGCCAATTAGAGATTTTCTAATTGGCTTTTTCATTATTATTTATCTTATTTAAGAATCGTCACCATCTGTTACTTTCAACGTTAACTGAACTTTTTCAACAGAGTTTCTATACATTTTTAAAACTATTGCATTGTATCGATCCAGTTCTATTTCATCTTCCTCTTTAAATTCAGCATCTGGATAAGTCTCAGCAATCAACCCTGCTAAAGTATCGTAATGCTCGTTTTCGTCAAACTTAAAGGGTAATAGTCGATTAATATCTGAAAGGTTATAATGTGCATGTACATCATACACTCCTTCTCCTACAGTTTCTACTACTGGATCTTCATTATCATACTCATCTTGAATTTCTCCAACAAGCTCTTCCAAAATATCTTCCATTGTTACAATACCAGTAAATTCACCTACTTCATTTGTTGCAATAGCAACTTGTAAATGCTTTGCTTGAAATTGTTTCAACACGTTTTTAATTAAAGCATTTTCTGAAATAAATATTGGTTCGCGTAGCAAAGATGATATATCAGCTTGTTCAACATTTGTAATCATTGCTTTCATTAAATCCTTCGTATAAATTACTCCCTTAATATTATCTAAAGAGTCTTCATAAACAGGATAACGAGAATACCCTTCTGATATAGCATAATCGATTGCTTCTTTCACAGTCGTTTCAAGTTCTATGGCAGAAACATTTTTTCTAAGTGTTTGTATATTATTTACACGTCTATCATCAAAGTCAAACACATTTTGTATCAAAACGCGCTCAGTTTCTTCAATTGCACCACCTTCTTGACTTTCAGTAATAATCATTTTTAACTCTTCTTCTGTATGAATATCTGCACCATGAACTGGAGATATACCAAACATGCGTAACATACCATTAGCCAATCCATTCATTAACCAAATAACAGGTCTAAAAACAAAGTAAAAAATACGCAAAGGCAAAGCTACTGTAAAAGTAGTTTTTGTTGGATAATGTATTGCTATAGACTTTGGTGCTAATTCCCCAAAAACAATATGTAAAATAGTAATAATAGCGAAAGCTAATGGGAACGAAACATTCTTTGCAATAATTGCCCACTCTGGGCCTGTTAAACCAAATATATCAAATATTCCCATAATAACAGGCGTAAGAGAACTTTCTCCTACCCATCCTAAACCTAAAGAAGCTAATGTAATACCTAATTGAGTTGCAGCTAAATAAGCATCTAAATTACCTACAATTCCTTTGGCAACTCCTGCAACTTTTGAATTTAACTCTTGATGTACTTCAATTTGTGAGGTACGAACTTTTACAATTGCAAACTCTGCTGCAACAAAAAATCCATTTAAAAGGACTAAAAAAAGCGTAAGCATTAACTTCGCTACTGAAATTTCTTCGTGTACAATGTTTACATTAAGTAACATTGTGATGATCTGGGGGTATGTGTCCATTTTATAAATTAATAAACAAGGCCTGGTTATATTCTTTTTTAGGGCCTCGGCAATAAACATCAATATTGATGTTTAACTCAAATGTAATAATTTAATATCAAATTATCCGCTACAAAAATAACAATTTTCTTACAATTAATAACCAATACTACGCTGATATTTATAACTCTATGACAAAATTGCTAAATACAAATAGAGTATTCAATTTTAAAATAATGCAATATCCTACATAGAGTCCTTGTCAAAGTGAAATGGCAATATATTCACTAAAGAAGGTGAATAACAAACAGCTCCTTCTACTCCCATAAAAAACATCTCTATTGGAGTGTCTTGTCTTACTTCATATTCCAAAATACTTTGACGACAAGCTCCACAAGGAGGAATTGGACTATTAGTAATTTTTAGCTCCGATCCTGCAGTAATAGCTATTTTCAATATTTTTTGGTCTGGATATAAAGCCCCTGCCTGAAAAATAGCTGTACGTTCTGCACATAATCCAGAAGGATAAGCTGCATTCTCTTGATTAGATCCCACGACTATTGTCCCATCTTCTAATAATAAAGCTGCTCCTACTTTAAACTTTGAATAAGGAGCATAAGCATTTTTTCTCACCTCTACTGCTCGTTGCATCAACAACTGATCATCCTGATTTAACTCTACTATAGAATCATACTCTATAAATGTACTAACAACTTCTATCTTTTTCATAATCTAATTTTTAATACAGACAAAAAATCCAAACACTATACAATAGTGTCTGGATTACATGACAAATATACGATTTTATCCTTTATATGATTTTTTTCCGAATTCAAATGTTAATGAAAAACGCAATGTATTTTCTAAAGGATTACTAATTTTTGAAGTTGAGAACAAGTAAGACAAATCTACGGATATCATACTATATTTAAATCCTGCTCCTAAAGTGGCATACTGCCTCGCTCCTTTCATTTGATTTTCATTGAAGTACCCCGCGCGCAAAGCAAAAGCATTATCATACCAATACTCTGCTCCTAATGCCCAAGTGACTTCTTTCATTTCTTCACTAAATCCACCTGGTGCATCACCAAACGATTTAAATATACCTGAGAACCATCCTGTATTATTATATTTATCCCATGCATCAGTATCTTTTCTATCATATGGAGGAGTTGGAACCATCAATTTATTAAACTCTGTTGCAACAGTCACTTTATTATATGAATCTAAAATAAAATCAAAGCTACCTCCTAATTTCAAATTCGCTGGTAAAAACGAACCTAATGAACTATTATCATTATAATTCATTTTAGGTCCCATATTTTGCAAATTAAATCCAAATCTCCATCTTCCATCAAAGCTATCAAATCGTTTGATATCTGATTCATAAAAACCCGAAATATCAACTGCAAAAGTGTTTGAAGAAGAAGCATCTCCTTCATCTGTTGTTTCAGGAGTCTTTAAACTTGAATTAATAAAACGTCCTGTCACTCCCATACCGAAATTATCACTCAACTTTAGAGCATATGTTAAGTCAACGGCAAACTCATTAGGTTTTCTTACTATGCCAACTTGATCAAAATTATCTCTAAACGTCATTTCTCCCATTCCAAAATATCGGAATCCACCAGCAATCGCACTACGTTCATTAAACTTATTGTAATAAGTTATCTGAGATAATGACATTCCACTTGCTATTTTTGACATATAAGGAGTATAGCTCATTGCAAATGCTTGATCTTTTTGTGCAAAAGCATACTTCGCAGCATTATGTTGTTGAGAAAATGCATCTGTACTTGTAGCAACACCAATGTCTCCCATCGCTGCAGAACGAGCATCACCTGCTATAGTTAAAAAAGGTACTGCTGTTGTTATTGGCTGCATCTCTGTCGTTTGCGCTAACACTAAATGCCCAGTCAACAATAACGGCACTAAAATTTTCACACTCTTCATATAATTTAAGTCGATTAATTAATATCGTGTTATCCCTAAAGAATAACTATTTTTTCAATTT
Source organism: Flavobacteriaceae bacterium (assembly GCA_031277535.1). Classification (GTDB taxonomy): domain Bacteria; phylum Bacteroidota; class Bacteroidia; order Flavobacteriales; family Flavobacteriaceae; genus Flavobacterium. The sequence goes on along the minus strand of JAITMD010000021.1, from coordinate 83,950 downwards.
TCTCTATTTGTTCTCCAGTTTGATTTACTTTAACAATCAATCGATAGATATACACTCCTTTACCTATCTTATCTCCAAAATCATCTAACCCATCCCACTTTATATCTCTACTTAAAGTATTTTGTGAAACAACTTGTTGATTAATTGTTTTTACTATTCTTCCTGCAACCGTCATAATTTGTACTTGTACATCTAATAACTCTTGAGGTTGATTATGTGTAAACCAGAACTCCGTAAAATTAACAAAAGGATTTGGATAATTTAATACATTACTCACTTTTAAACCTTCCTTCTGCATAATTACGAAATGTATTTCATTTACAGTTAAATTATTATACACATCCCAAGACTTTACCTTTAGCGTATGTGCCCCATTAGATAATTCCTTAAAAGGATATACAATTTTTCCTTTTCTAAAATTATTAATTTCTGTTTCATAATAATCATTTAATACAATAACTTCCTGTTCATTATCATCTACTATAGCTACTATATCATGCCCTATTCCACTTGCTGTATTAATCCCACTTTCGTCTTCTAAGAACGCTAAAAGTACAGGTTTATTATCTACTGTTCCTCCTGACACAAAACTTTCATTATTTAAGTATAATTTTACCACAGGAGGTATTTTATCTTCTATAGCTTTATCATTGTACCCACCAATCAATATTTCAGTATCTGCTCCTGTAAAATCAACTTCTTCATTACGTGCATAAAAACTCACTTTACCTTTACCTACTTCTAATTTAATATCTTTAGGCAGTACAAAATCAATTAGAAATCTTCCATTAGTTACTGATGCATTTCCTTTAAAAACAGTCTCTCCCAACGTTTTAAAATCCAACAACAATAATTTACCATCAACTTCTACCCCATCATTCCCAAAAGTTTTTCGGTCAATATATTTATCAAAAAAATTCACTCCTAAATGCCCCGAAAAAGTAGAAACCAAAGTTCCTTCTTCTGTTTGTAGCTCTCCTTCTAACTTGACATAATCTAATGCTTTGACTTCTTCTCGATTATCTTGTATTTTTTTTCCATTAATAGATGTCAAAACAATCTTTGGTAGAGGTGTTGCTAATTTCAAAGCTGGATCACCAATATAAGATATAACATTCTTGTCTCTTAAAGTTGTTTTATTCTTTGTATTCATTAGAGCTTCCGCAACAGTAAGCTTTTTTGCTGGAGTTATATTTCCTTTCGAAAACAACTCATTACTAAATAATTTATTCAAATTTCTACCAGAGTCAATTCCTATTTGTCTATTAGTTGCGACTAAAGCAATCGCTCCTCCTTCTTTATTTTTATAAATAGCTTGACCACCTGTTAGCTTATTAGGATTGTCAAAACGAGTAAACTCACAAGTAATGGTTACAAATAATGGATACATTCCCTTATTGCGTAAACCTTTTGCATCCTCTATAGTAAACACCCTCTCTTGAGATAGCGCTTCTTCCCCACCATGTCCTAAATAATTCATATACAATGCTCCTTTATCAAAAGAGTCAAGTATATCTTTACGCGCTTTAGGATAACGGTTTCCTCCTGCTGTTACTTCTTGAGAATATGCATCTAAATATATTTTTGTAGGGTTAAAAAAAGGGTTCTCTTTTACAATATCTTCAACAATTAGATCGCTTTCTTTTTCCAATACAAAATCACTAACTCTATCTACATCATCGGCAATTGCAACAATACTGTTTTTCCATTTTCCATAAGTTTCTGTAGAATGATACGACAGTATTTTATCAATCATACTATTAGCCTCTTCAGTAGTAGAGACAAGCATACGACCTATTACAATATCAATCCCATACAAAGCATCATCCATCAAGCCCTCTCCATTATCCATTTGTCCAAAAAATTCATCAGCCATAAAAGTAGTATACAATGAAAAATTAGCCGGACTATTAGTTACTTCTTTTTGTAAATTTAGACTATGAAATGTTGGAACAATATTCGTGTTATCAACTATTCTGTTTTTATAATCAAAAGAAGTATCCCCAAACAAGTTAATATACTTTACTCTTTTATCTATACTTGAAGCATTCTCGTAAACATAACGTATAAAATTTCGAATAGCACTGATGTCTTGTTTTCCTGCTCCAAACTCGTTATAAATTGATTCTATAGTTACAACTTTAACTTTTAACTTATTAGTAGCTCTATGAAAAGTCGCTAAACGTTCGGCACTATGCAATAACTTATTATTAGTAATAATCAAATAGTCAACATCTCCTTCACTAAATACATTTCCTTTTAAATCTTGGTTTAGAACTACACTATTTCCTATTAATAAAGGTTCATAATAGTCTTTAATATTATTCAAATGAAAAGAATCTACAATTCCCCCTTTGCTTTTTACTTGAAAAGAAGAAGAATTATTAACTACAATTTTCTCAATATTATACTTATCTGATACTTTCCATATTTCAGACACATTAGTCAACTCTGTTAATTCGTAAGCAACAATACCTTTTATTTGTTCTGCATCAAAATTGGTAAAAGAATATTGCTTATCTCCTCCCTTTAAATTACCAATATATTTAATCTCTATATAATCTAAATATCCTTCTGAATTAGGGACTCCTCCATTATTATATAACAGTCTAACTGTATTATCTACCCCATTGACTCTTGTTTTAGTTTTAAAGAAACTTTCATAAGCCTTATTAGTAGTAGATTGTAAAGGATAAAAACTAACACCTCCTACATTATTATTATTCACTTGGAATTGAAAAGAAGTATTTCCAAAAGAAGAAGATGCTGTATTAATCCCAACTTCAATATCATAATTCTCATTTAGATTAGGTAATGTCAAACGAAAATCCTGTTGCCCATTAAGAGAAAAATGCTCACCAAACCATTTACGTCCAACTCTACCAACATTTACCAATTCATTCTCATAAAAAACGGAAGCATTATATGTTTTAAAAGTTTGAATTATTGCTCCATTCTCCTCTTTCAAATCTGTTATTCTCTTTCCATATTCTCCTCCATAAGTCAAAAAATAATAACCATAATCTTCATACAAATTACGGTAAGTTAAATTCTCTTGATCCCACCTATCAACACCAATTCCATAAAATAAAACATAATCATTATTATCAAATACTCCATCTTCTTCACCAATTACTGTGATACTATTTTCAATAGGATCTTGTTCATAGCCATCTTTATTAACCAAAGGAAGCATCTCTCCACCATTGCCAAAAATTCGAATAGTTCGTGGATCCACATTTGAAGGTACGCCCAATCTATTCAAAAAATCTTTACTGATTTTATAAACACCTGTATTTTTTACAGCAAAGCGATGCCATTTATTGGTACGCAAAACCGAATTTGATCTTGTAGTAGTTGTAGAACGTACAGAAAAACCTGTTTTTGAATTTACCAAATGAAAAGAAAAACGTGCTTTAAGAAGTTTTTTAACTTCTCCATTATCATTAATAAGAGGAAAAAACTGTAAATATGATTGAACGTTTTCATTGGTTCTCACATTTTTCACTCGAGCAGTAATATCTTGTGGCAAATTACTTTTCAGAAGATTCCCTAATTCTTTGTCAGGTATAGATTCCCAAATTGCCTGTTCTACCTTTACAAAATAATCTTGACTACCTACAAATCCCTCTATAAGATCAGTTACAATAATATCACTACTATTCACATCAAATTGACCTTTATCAATTTCTGCAAACGGATATTTAGAAGAACCATCTCCATAATGCAACATTTTTAAAGGTTGCCATTTTAAAACATAACTTTTTTCTTGTGCTATTACATTTAAGCAAAGAATAAAAAGTAAAACGAGAAAGACTTTTTTCATCTATAAGGGATACTAGCAAACACTTTATATTCTCTTGGTTATATAGTGACATAAAAACTATCACAACAAACAAAAATAACTAAAAATAACTAAAAATAATTAGTAAAACTTTAAGAAAACAATCTCTTTAGAATAATATAAACTATACTTTTAATCTGAACAAGTATCTTACTAAAATTATGATTTACTTCTAAATTTCACAACCATATAGAATAAACTCCCCATTACAATAATTGCGCTACCATACATTATTGTTGGAATATTTTCAATTACATCATGGAAGTACCAACCTGCAACAAAAGCTCCGCCTCCTATACCTGCTTCTAATGCAATATACATGGTGGAAACAGCTCTACCTCTTTGATCTGGTTTACTAAAATCTATAGTCCAAGCATTTAACGCAGGAGATAAAACGCCTAAAGAAATACCATAAATAAAAGCCCCAACAAACAATCCCTGCTGTGTTTCATAAAAACCAATTACAAACAATGACGTAATTAACAATACTAATCCAATATTGATAATAGGTACACGACCATATTTATCTGATACTTTCCCTGCTACAAATCGAACCAATAAAGATGATATTGTAAAAATCATAAAGAAAATCCCTTTATTCTCAAGTTCTAAATGCTCAGTCCAATCTGGAATTAAAGTTAGAATAACACCATACGCGATATATGATAAAAAAGTAACTATTGCTGCTGGTAAAACCCCCATATCAAAAATATCTTGTCCTTTAATTCTAAATAATGAAAATGAAAACTTTTCTTTCTTTGAAAGCGTTTCTTTCATATTAAGCAGAATACCAATTGATAAAAGGGCAAAAAGAGCAGAAGTATAGAATAAAAAATTAATAGATGTATACATGGTAATAGTACTTCCAATAGCAGGTCCTATTGCCATTCCTGTACTAAAACAAATCCCATGTAACCCCAAAGCTTCTCCCCAACGTTCTTTAGGCACAATATCTGCCACATAAGCTGCTGTTGCTGTTGGTTTAAATCCTGTTGAAAAACCATGCAATAAACGTAAAAACAAAAAACCTGAAACTGTTGTTAACAAAGGGTACAGTAAGGAACAAACAAAACAGACAATAGAGCCTACAGCCATAATAGGAACTCTTCCTATCTTATCTGTCAATTTTCCACTAAAAGGTCTTGAAATACCAGCCGTTATTGTAAATAATGCAATAATTAAACCTTTATATTCAGCTCCTCCCATACTGGATAAATAAGCAGGTAATTCAGGTATCAACATATTAAAACTTGCAGAAAATAACAAGGAACTCAAACAGACCAACATAAACTGCAAATTATAAATAGGATGATTTATTTTCATAAAACTAAAATATTATCTTTTCAATCGACAAAGATAATATTTTGAACTGCTTCGAGAATCATCTAAAAAACAATTAGTCTACCATATATAATAACAATTGTTATCACAAGCTCTCTTTATACATCGCTACATTTGCATAAATACTAAAAATCAAACAGATGACAGAACAAGAAATAGTTCAACAAAGTTTAATAGCTATGATAGAATCTCCTATATACGATGAAACAATCATAGCAAAATATTTTTCAGCAAGCTATGTACAAGATGTAGATGGAAAAACCTTGTATTACCCAACTTTTTGCAAACACATCAAAACTCTGAAAGAAATCACTGATAAACGAAAACTAACAATTAATCATATCATCTCTCAAGACAATCTTGTATTTACCAACCATACAGTAGAGATAATTAACAAAGAAAATAAATATAGCAAAATCAAAGTGATAGCAATGTTTAAAATTGAAAATCATAAAATAATTTATTGCGATGAACTTACCTTTTTAATGGAAGGGAATGAGGAGAATAAAAATATTGGTAGTATTTCATAAAAAAAGCCCTACACAATAATTGGGGGAATTGTATAGGGCAAGTAGTATGAAAAAAAGTTTCAATACCAAATACAATAAACGTGCCAACAATATATTTTAAACAAAAAAAGTTCAACCATTAGGTTGAACTTTTTAATATGATATAAAAACAATTAGTTTTTAGTTTTCTTTGTTTGAACTTTTTGTCCCACTTTAGTCATTACTAAACGGAATCCAATATAGTCAGTTGATTCATCCTCTGCATAGAATCTTCTTGTAGCAGGATCTAACCAATAAGCTCTATCTTTCCAAGAACCTCCTTTAATTACACGAGATTTACTATCATTTACAGAAGTAATTTCATTCTTGCGTTTTTTAGCTGAAGGACTTAAATCTTCTTCTAATTGTTTTTTAGAGTCATCAACAATTACTTGAGCTACTTGTCCAGGTAAATTCCTTACTCTTAACTTTCCATTTCTCAATGTATCAAAAACAACTGATTGCTCATTTACAATTTCAGGTTTTCCATCTGCTCCTATTCTATTTTTATAATAAATATTCCCTTTAAAGAAGTTGAAATCATTAGATTCCTGATCTAAATTTGGATCATAAATATCAGCTACCCATTCTGCAACGTTACCTGCCATATCATACAAACCAAAATTATTTGGTGGGTAAGATTTTACTGCATTGGTAATATCTGCATTATCAGTTGCCCAACCTGCAATTCCTCCATAGTCACCACGTCCTTGCTTAAAGTTAGCATATTGTGATTTTAAAGCAGTTCCTCTTGAGTTACTTTTTTGTTTTTTAGTTTTCTCCCATGGATATGTTTTACGCCCTTGATAACTATTGTACTCACGAGAACTTGTTAATCCAATAGCAGCATATTCCCATTCTGCTTCTGTTGGCAAACGATATTCTGCTGTAAATAAACCAAAGTTCATTGTAGCATAAATATTGCGTTGACCATCTTTAGCTTTATTCTTCACACCTTGATGTACAACATCTTTATTTCCTCCATAAACTGAAGAAGGATTTACTAAATAAGCTTCAGTACTAAAGTGAGCATCACCATAAGCTTCCATGATTTTCGCATCTTTCTTTAAATACCCTGCTCTTTCAAGAGTCAACTCGTTTACACGATCTGTTCTCCATTTAGAATAGTCATTAGCTTGTACCCAAGAAACCCCTACTACAGGATAGTTAGCATAAGCTGGATGACGTAAATAACTTGAAATTAATGTTTCATTAAACCCTGTTGAACTTCTCCAAACAGTTGTATCAGGCAAAGCACTTCTATATATTTCTGCGTAAACATCATTTGAAGTAGGGAAAACTGTTTTCAACCAATATAAGTACTCATTGTACATCAAGTTAGTCGTTTCAGCTTCATCCATATAGAATGACTGTACATATTGTTGCTTTGGATTGTTGTTCCAATCCGCCATAATATCATCTTGAATACGGCCCATCGTATAGGCACCGCCTTCGATAGAAACCATTCCTAGGGGAGTTTTTTGCTCAAAATTTGTATTATACTGAAAGCCTCCTTTTTTATCATTGATTTTCCATCCTGTTGCAGACGACACACCATTGTTATTTGTGTTACTACAACTTGTGAAACCAACTGATACTATTAGGCCAGCAATCAGTCGCAAAGTCATAATTCTATTGATTTTCATGTTAAAAACGGGTAAATATTTTGACGCAATATAAGAATTAACGTCTAATTAGCAATAACGTATCGGAAAATATTTAAAAAAAACTTAAATTTATTTACATCTATTTACCAACATCCCCCATATAACGGTATATATGGCCGTTTATTGTTACTTTCAATTGTAAAAAAATCTATATATAATGTTAAAAAAAAAGTTAACACTTTCCTTAAATATGATCTTTTTGAATGGGCATAAAAATATAAAAAAGCAACAGACTTTCAACTCTTTCGAAAGCTATATTTTTAATTATTCTTATGGAATACAAAAATTTAACATTATAGTCAAAATTTTATAAAAGGGAATGATGTTATTCTCTTTTATTACTATTTCTCAAACAATTCACAATATTTCAGCGGAGTTACTCCAGATTGCTTTCTAAAAAAATCTACAAAAGCACTATCTGAAGAAAAATCTAAATGCAAAGCAATATCTCCAATACTATTATTTTCTATTAATAATTCTATTGCTCGATAAAACTTCCATTGCATTCTCCAGTCTTGGTAAGATAATCCTGTCTCTTTTTTAAAGATTCTACTAATCGTTTTTTCGCTCGCCCCTACTTCTTTTGCAAACACATTTAAAAAGGGTGGAACCTTATCATTTGTAGTAAATGCTTCTAATTGTTGAGATAAACGATTATCACTTGGAAAAACCAATTCGTATCTTTCTAATCTTGCCATTCTCCATTCATCCCAAAACACTTTTTTTATATTCTCTTGCTCAATAGAGAACGTATTATTCCAATCCCACCAACAAATTCGTTCTATCAATTGTTCCAATAGAGGGTTTACAGTCATTATTCTTAAGTCAAAAGGTAAATCTTCTTGTATTGAACTTACTCTAAAATATATTGATCGATAAGCAACCACATTGCGCAAAGTAACACGATGAGATAATCCTGCAGGGATATACAACATACGAGAAGGTGGTAATAAAATACGTTTATTACTAGTCCAAAGAGTCATACAACCACTTGGGGCATATAGCAATTGGGCATAAATATCATGTTGGTGAAACCCTGAATCATGGTGTTTCATATCAGAAGCTACACCAATCATATGCTCATTTATACTATCTAAATCTAAAGGTAAAAAAGATTCTAAATATGCCATTGTCTTACTATTGATATTTATTGTATTTATTCTATTATAAAGATAGTACTATTCTAAAAGACCTTTGCATAAAAATAGAAACAATGAAACTTAATATGAAACTTTTGATCATCTTAATGATGTTCCCTCAATTTGTAGAAACCATTTATAGTCCAGCTTTACCCTCTATTGCAATTGCATTCAATGTACCTGAAAACCAAGCTCAATGGACAATTAGTATTTATTTTATAGCATTTGCTATAGGTGTAGTCTTTTGGGGAATTCAAAGTGATTATATAGGTAGACGAAAAGCTATGATTTATGGATTAATCACTTACTGTATCGCCTCTATTATTGCTCTTTTTTCTTCTTTCTTCCCTCTTATATTATTAACGCGTATTATTGCTGCTTTTGGAATTTCAGTTGGATCTGTCATAACTCAAACCATTATGAGAGATGTATATACAGGTAAAGACTTAAATAAAGTTTTTTCTATTATGGGAGTTGCTTTATCCATAAGTCCAATCATTGGATTATTAGCAGGAGGTACTCTTATAAAATATTATAGTTATTATGGAGTCTTTTTATTTTTAGCAATACTTTCTTTTCTATTAGCTACTATAACAATTTTCACATTGCCAGAAACAAAACAAAATCATATTCCAATAGGGTTAAAGCAAATTAAAGAAGTTGCCAAGCAATTATATACAGATCCATCTATTGGGTTATTTGCCTTATTAATTATGGGGTTTAATGTTATGCTATTTAGTTATTATTCCTTTGCTCCATTTATTTTCAAAAAAGTAAATTTAGATACAACTATGTATGGTTACAGTGGTATAATATTAGCCATAGGTACTTTTATTGGGAGTTCAATTAATAAATACTATATTCAAAAAAATAAATCACCCTACACCTTGATTATGGGAGCCTGTCTACTTTCACTGGGTAGTGCCATAGGAATTTATTTCACACAACACAGCTTATACTTCTTACTTCCTACACTTCTCTCTGTTGCTGCTTTTGGAATAGCCATTCCTAACGTACTTAGTCAAGCACTTATTCATTATAAGCACCAAATAGGTACAGCAGGAGCCTTGTTTGGTTTGTTATATTATTTATTAATTGGTTTAGGGCTACTAATAAGTAATGAACTATCAAACATCGGAATTGTTTATTTATTATTTAGTTCTCTTGTTGTTGTACTTTCCTATTTCCTTTATCAAAAAAATAAAGCGATTAACTCATAGTCGTTAATCGCTTTATTCTATTTTTTCACATACCCCATACCTCTTGATTTAGGCCATACCTCTTTGAAACCATACTTTTCATATAAACGATAAGCCTCCCCATCTGCAATAAGATTAATATAACAACTTTCTGGAATATTCTCTTCTATAAACTCATTCAATTTAGTCATAATCATTTTACCAAAACCTTGTCCTTGATATTCCGGCAATACACATATATCAACCACTTGACAATGACAAGCCCCATCTCCGACCAAGCGCCCCATACCTATTATTCTATCTGCATCATCTTTATCTAATACAACAACACAACAAAGAGAATTAGCCAAACCTATTGTTGCGGCCATCAGGTTTTTTGGAGAAAGTCCTGAACTAACACGTAAATGAATATACTCATTAGGTGTTATATCCTGATAAATCACCTCATATCTCATACTCTAATAACTTTTAATTTTTGATAAAAATAAAAAGCTTTTCCTTAAGCATCTTTATTTTTATCAAAATTGCGACAACTTATCGCATCACCTATATACTTCGCAAAGCCTTCTTAATAATGTACTGCGTATCCTTATTAGCTCCTTCCTGTTCCCATCTTCCACACAGGTCTATAACGAAATCAGGTCTTGTCTTCGCTGCATCATTCAGCCAATTCCCTACACTATCCTTTACATACTTAGAAGTATCCTTTTTTAAAGCTTCTAACAATGGAAGTCCTAACTCTGGTTTTTCTTTCAACACAACAATATGCTCACACCAAACTCCCCTCGGTCTAATGGACTCTGTAGCAAATCTACGTATATATTCATTTTCATCTTTTGTCCATGCTAACAAGATTAAAATACTTTCTTCTAAATGTGCTATTATATCCGCTCGAACAGCCATCCAACAAATTTCTCTTACTCCAAAATGACTATCCGCAGCAAAAAATTTAATGGCTTCTAACTTTTCTCTGATATCCAACGAATCATTATACCCTATAAAGTAAGTAGCCCAACAACGTACTAAATCACTTTTACACTGCTTCAACAACTCAAATAACTCTTTATCCTCATTTTCTTTCGCTAAATGATATAAAGTATATCCTATGCACCTATTAATTGAATTTACAGTAGGTTTTTGTAGTCCCTCTATAGCATCCAATACTATATCTGTATAAAAATCTCGCTTTAAGACACCTAATATATGCTTTACTAATAAACGCTGATCTATAGCTAACCATTCGGTCAAATTAACACTGGACAACTCTCCTCTATTCAATCCCTCCAATACCATTTCTGGAATATCTTTTATAGCTCTCGCTCCTTTTCTATTCTCCATATACACTCTATTTTAAACAAAATAAAGCTCAATTGAGCTTTATTTATCTATTAACCTTAAGGTATTAATTTTTTAATTTCTTCTAAGATATCTTTCTCTACTTCTTTCACATATTCTTCTGCAAATGGAGCTCCGCAATCTAAATTACTTACTATAGCATATAGTCTCCCATCTACGAAATAATTACAATCTTTGGAGTACTCACTCTCTTCTTTACTAAACTGTTTATTAGTAAGATCGTCATTATAAACTAAACTTTGATTTATCACTAACACTGGTTTTTTATCCTGAAGATAGTACACATTTAATGATTGGTGCTCCTTATCATATTCTCTCACTACAATCTTATCTACCTGCATCTCTTTATTATAATATAACTTAGCAGTACCTTCTCCTTTCTCTGTAGTAAACTCTACTGTAGAAACTTGAGCCCACTCCTTAAAAGTATTAATTTGGTTAAATACTTCTATCCCTTTTTTAACTGCAACTTCAGTATATTCTGCCGTTAAAAGATCTTCTTCTTTAGTCAAAATTTCCAACAATTCATCTGACACACTATCATCTACAACAGTAAGATTATTATTTACCTCGACTAACTTCTCTTCATCCCCTTGTTTTTCTTTACAAGAAGTTACAGTTGTCAAAAAAGAAAACAACATAAAAGCAATTAAAATCTTATTCATAAAATTATTTTATTCGAAAATAATAAAATTACTTGTGTTTATTATCAAAACTTTATCATTACTTCTTGTAAATCCAATCGCTCACTATAATTTACATCCATATATCTAAATATGATTATGCCATTCTCATCAACTATATATACCGCTGGTAATGCTAATTCTGCTATATCAGTGTGGTTTATCACTTTTAGATCTAAGCCTAAAGCTTCATAATGAGGTTGTACAAAATCTTGCAATTCAAAATCAATACCTAAAGCTTTACTCAGTCTTAATGATCTATCTTGTATTACTGTAAAGGGCATCTGCATCTCGTCCTTCCACTGTTTTAATGCTTCTATCTGCATTGGGGAAACGACTATAACCTCAATCCCCTTTTCTTGTAATTCTTCATAATAAGAAATCAAATGTGCTATTTCTACAGTACAAAATGGACACCAACTCCCTCTTACAAAACTTACTAATACTTTCTTTCCTCTATATTTATCAACAATAGATACTTCTTTGCCCTCTTCATTAATCACTACAGTAGAAGGAAATAACATTCCCTCTTGTGAGTTTTTACCAAACTCTTTCAACTGCAAATCTGCAATAGATGCTCCAAATGCTTGTAATGTTTCTGTAGGTACCTGTGACTGCATCCCTACACTTATTGCTTCTAATCCCTGTTTAATATTTCTCATTTTAAAGTCTTATTTTTGCAAAGGTGATAATCGATTTACAATCACACAATACCGCATATAATCCCCCCATAGGGATAAAAAAGTCACTCTTATGAATACCAAGACACCAACTATAGAAGAAAAAATTTGTCCCCTTGAATTTGCTGTTAATGCTATTAGTGGAAAATGGAAAGTCCCTATTGTTTGGCAAATCAATCAAGGTCACAGAAGACCAAGTGAAATGCTTAAGGGAATCATGAAAGTAGACAGACGTGTCCTTAATCAACAATTAAAAGAATTAGAACAAGATAATATCTTATATAAAATAAGCTATAATGAACTTCCTCCTCGTGTAGAGTATTACTTAACCCCCTTAGGAGACCAATTGGTAGAAGTATTATGGAAACTAAATGCTTGGGGAGAAACCTTATTAAAGGAGAAAGATCTAAAATAAATCACTATTTTTATATTATCATTCATTTTAAAACAAAACTTATGGGAGCTTGGGGATATGACATCTTTGACGATGACACAGCTTACGATTTTACATACGAAATTAGCACAGATGCAAGAATATTTTTTACTTCTTCATTTAAAAACGCTATTAATGCAGATTACCTCGAATTTGATGAAGCACATGCTGTAACTGTTTCTGCTGCTTATATGGACAATTTACTAAATCATACACTTTATAGAAATGATGCACAAGATGAAGGAGATGAAAGCAATGTTAACATTTTCTATCAAATTCATCCAGACTTAGAAGTTGAAGATTTAAAACCTTTAGCAGTTCAAGCTCTTAACAAGGTAATTTCTCCAAATTGCCACTTATATGAATTATGGGAAGAAAGTGAAGAATCATTTTCATTATGGAAACAAACTATACAAGATTTAATCAATCGTTTATCATAAATAAAGGGAACCAATGGTTCCCTTTATTATTTATTTTAACTCTTTACTATTCAAAGCAATCAGCATTTCATTCTCTTCCAGTATCATATCAGTATTAGTCACTTTAGCAGGAATATGAGTAGGATACCAATTGCGATTAGGTGTTACCATAATCAATAATCCTTGATCATCTCCTAAAGCCAAAAATTGCTCAGTTGGTTTTGCTTTATCAAAATAACTTAAATTGTATTTTCTAATCAGTTTTTCTGCTTGCGCTATTGGCTCATCTACCACAACACCTATTTCACTAATACAAGTAATCTGTGTTGGGCTAAAATCTCCATTCACATTTAATTGAATATCTGCTCTCGCGATAAACTCAAGAATATTTCCATTGTTATCAGTGAAATAAATTGACTGAGCTTTCCATGCTTCAAAAGTAGTCACTAAGTTCCCTTCAATATTCTCTATCAAATCCAAATGCTGCTTAGCCCAAGTCAAAGCATTTTGCAACTGATTCGATGGAATATTAAAAGCAAAGTGATATACATTCACTACTTCTTGTACTTCTTTAAATGTTAGAATTGTTTCTCCTGCTTGTACAGCAAAACTATTAGTAGATTCTTCTAAGATTTCAAAATCTAATACTTTGGTATAAAATTGTTTACTCTTATCTAACTGATTAGTCTCTATATCTAAATTTACTATATACATATCTTCTTATTTTTATAGTACAAATATCCTCTTAATCTTATTAGATAAGTAAAGTCTTCCTTACTTTCTACTTATACTACTATTACTTTTATCAATGCCCATTTTGTTTACCTAATACTATTTACTCAAAATGTTCCTCTACATTCCACAGTATTTCACAATCACAATATCCTCCGTGTTCTCTCATCCATGCTATTACCTCATCCACAGGCTCTACTTCCATACTGTCCAATAATTTCAATGTTTGCTTATTGGTATGATCACATCCCTTCTCTTCCAGATAAACATCCAAATCGTCAAACAACTGCATAAACTGCCCTCTACACATAGGTAAGCTTTCTTCAAACAAGCGTTGTTGTTCTTGTTGCCATTGTTTTTTCAGTTCTTTTTTACGTTGCTTTTCATCCATCCTTTTTTATCTATAAGCTCCTCCACTTCCTCTTACCTCAAAGTCATCACAACAATATATTTCTTGTACAACTTCAATATTCTCTCTTTCATCTACACATAAATTGTCATATTCACATTTACCGTTTGCTAATTTATATTTTTGCTTAATATGTCTAAAACACATCATTGTCCCAAAAGAACTATTCCCATATATACTATAATCTCCATATAGACATCCATAGCAATTGACAAAAGAATACTCAGCAGGTAGTTGTTTCATTAATTGATCAAAAGCAATTTCTACAAACCCACTTTTTCCAATATATTCTTTTTCTTTCCATAAGAACTTTATAATTACCTCCTCATACTCCACACCTTTACTTTGTTCATTATATCCGCCATGTCTAAAACACATTTCTAATTCCACAAACTCTTTACTTCCTTCTGCTGTCAAGAGATACTGAGGTATTCTCATATCAAATTGACAATCAGTTAAACAATAATCTGAATGGGGAGCTACAGTTACTAATGAGTTATCTAATATCACCTCATCAAGATTTCCACAATAGTTCAAGTCTGTAAACTCAGAACCTTTAAATAACATCCCACCTATTTCTACAGATAATTCCTTCCCTGTATTATGCAATTCTATAGCAATAGTCTTTCCTTTATGAGTATAAAATCCCTTATAAATCATCTACTTACTCTTATTTTACCAAAACTACAATAAAAATAACTACACATCAAAAAGCTGTTCAGTTATTACTAAAACTAACTATAAAACCGTTAATATTGTATAACAAATAAACTATTCTAATGAAAAAGTCACTTTTAATAATAAGCACCTTATTCAGTCTTACAGCATTTACGCAAGTCAAGCTGAATCCGACCTTAAATGAATTAGCAAAACAGCATCAATATCCTCAACTATTTGAAAAAAACAAATCTAATAAATCGAACGACAAATACTATTTTGACGCATTGTACTACAGTTGTCTTAATCAACCTAAACAATCAAATGATTTATTAAAACAACTCGCTGTAAAAGACAAAGAGTTTTTAAAAAATATTGAATACTGGAAACTTGTTAATGAAAACAGTGTCAAAACATTTGACTTTAATCAAGCATACAAAGCCTCTAAATACTTAGTAGATAATTTTAAGAAGGACCTAACTGAAACAGAGTATGAAGAAGAACAAAATAATTTACGCATTTGGAATGCTATAAAAAACAAACCCATTCAGCGCATCCAATCTTTTACTAATGTTAGCATCCCAGCTCACAAAGATCTTGCAAACCTGACAAACATTGAGGTTATAGCTAATAATGTAACAACAAACTTCGTTTTTGATACAGGTGCAGGTTTAAACTGTATTACAGAATCATTAGCGAAACAAATGGGGTTCCAGATAATTAATGGCGAAACGATTAAAGCCATAAGCTTTACAGGAGCTTCAAATGAAGTTAAAGTAGGTATCGCTCCTAAATTAACAATTGGAAACATCGTTATAGAGAATACCATCTTCTTAATATTTCCTGACAATGCTTTTACTTTTGGAGAAGGACTATATGTTATCAACGGAATTATCGGTTTCCCTGTAGCTAAAGAATTAGGAACCATTACATTCGAAACAGACAAACTAACGTTCTCAAAAAACACCACTAATATAACAGAAAACCCAAACTTATTCTTTGAGTCATTGCGCCCTATAGTCATGTTAGAATACCAAAAACAATTACTCCCTTTCAACTTAGACACTGGTGCACAAAACAGTATGTTCAGCAAACCTTTCTTTGATTTATTCACAAAAGACATTACTGCCAAAGCAACCAAAGTAAGCAATACTACAAGTAGTGCTGGAGCACAACAAAAAACAAAAGAATTATATCAATTAGAAAACCAAACATTCAAACTAAATAAACAATCTCTAACGCTACCTAAGATGTTGATTGATTATCAAAACAATGATGTTTATGGCCCCTATAACTATGGAAATATTGGTCAAGATATTCTATCTCAATACAAAAAGGTAATTATTAGTTTTGAGCACAACTACCTCAAATTAGATTAAAATAAAAAGTCCGTTTGAGAACCAAACGGACTTTTTATTTCCAATACTATTTTTATTATGTACTGTAAAAAAATAGCTCTACTTACTTAGGCATAAAACGAGAAGGATCTTCCTTTTCTATTTTTCTTTCCAAATTAGATTCTTCTTTTACTACGTCTTCTCTAACCTCTTGTTTACTTACAACTTGTGCTTTATCTTTTTTAGTAAAAATGTTACTATTTTTTAAAAATTTTAAACACACAACAAAAAGCAAAAGTACTCCAGAGACTATTCCCCATACCCAACTCGATTGGTATATAATGGTAACAGCAGCAGCTGAAAATAATAAACCAATATATTGCATTGGAATCCAAAACAATGTATGATTATTTTTATAACGGTAGTATTGTTGTTCTACCTCATGAAAAACAATTCTTTCCTCATTCCACTTCGAGCCTAAAAACCAAGTCACTAACCCCGCTAACATAAAAGCGAAAATGAAAGGTAAGTCACTATTCCACTCTTTAGGAAAAACAAGCATTCCTAAAACAAAACCTGCAACTAAAAAGATTACTGAAAAGATTCCTCTTCCTGACCAAACTATCATAAGTATAACAATTATATATCAGTATTAAAATTACACCTAATTCAAGTTTCTAACCTTATCTTTTTTACTGCATTTACATCGCAGTACAAAGTTCTATCAAAAAGCCATTATTATCTAAAACATATCCTACTGTCTGTCCCCAAGGTTTTACTTTTTGCCCCTCATAAATCTTTCCTCCAGCTCCTATTACCTCCCCCATTGCTTTAGCAACATCTTCTACTACAAAGCCCAACTCTATTCCAAAAGGTTTTTCATTATTCACCTGTTGATATCCTCTTGATAGATTACTTGCTGCCAAATCTATATGTGCAAATGCTATTGTAGTCTCACCTGACACTAATTCTCCATAATCTTTTTCTGGTGTTACGAACTTTCTTACAAAACCAAAAGCTTGCTCATAAAACTTAATTGTAGCTTCTACATCCACTACATACATAATTGTATAACTGTATTTTATCATCTTGTTTCTTCTTTTTTCACTGGTAAATATAAGCGTTAAAACAATACCTAAAATTACTGTACCTGTTATAAATTATAGCAATCTATTGAATACAAAAAAAGTTGAAGTATTACTTCAACTTTCTTATATATCTTAATCTGCACTCAAATCTATTCACTTTGAACAACTAATAAATCGCTCTCTAAAAACAGTTACAATCCTATTCTTAGAAAAAACACATCAATTGTAATCTATTTACCCCTCAAAATCACCGCAATCGTGAACCTCAAAAGTTTCCAACTTGCTTTTCAAGGTATAAAAACCTGCTGTTCTAAAGTGTTCTTTATCTACTTCTTTTCCTTTTACAGTCAATTGATACATCGGATAGTCGTCCACTCTTTCAAACACAAACTCATTCACTGGTGTATGCACAATAATCGTTTTATCCTTTTCTTCTATTTTCGTTATTTTAAAAGAAATCTGTGTTTGTACATCACAGGCATTCATCAAATTAATCATTTCTCCATCTACAATGATATTAGCAACATCACACGCATAACAATTTCCACCAAATTCCAATCCGTATTTCTTTGTAATATCTTTAGCATCTTTATTTACAACCTCCATTGGAATCAATAACTCACTCATCAATTGTTTCACTTTTTCGCTTTCAGGTTGCTTTGCCTCTTCTGTTGTTGTAGCTGTTGATGTTGAAGTTTGCTCTACTCCCTTATCTTTTGAAGTATTGGTTTGTTTACAACCTACTGTTATAGCAATCAAACAAACTAATGTCAATATTTTTTTCATTCTGTTACTTTTTCGCAAATGTAAAAATTATTAAAAAGAATAAACATCCCTATAAACAACTAATTTCTCTTTACCTGATAAGGGTACAACTCATAGATTGCATTTGCTTCGTTAATTGTATATCCCAGTTTATTATACTTCAGACCTTCTTCGGATGTTTCCTTACTAGACTCATCTCCTAATTTATATTGTGCCAATGCCTTGTAAAAATAAGCATCTGAGAATTCTTTATATTCCTTTATTGCCTTGTCAAAATAAATGATTGCCTCCTCATAACGATGCTGTTCATAACATACGATACCTAGATAAAACAAATCTAAATGATGTATATCTTGAAAGACTTCTTTTTGTTTAGCTGAAGCTTTAAGCAAATATTCTTCTGCTTTTGCAAATTCATTTAGTTGTAGATAGGACAATCCAATATAGAAAGTATAAGTGTGATCCATCTCATAACTATCTCCCCACTTCTCTATACAAGTCTCAAAGTCTTTAATCGCCTCTTTATAGGTCTTAGCAAAAATACATTTGATAAAACCTCGATAAGCCAAGTACTTCTTTGGGTCATACTGTACTGCCTTATCAACAAAGTCCATACCTACCTCATATTTTTTAATTTTAAAGTAAGGCATTGCTTTCTGTTGCCATAGATATGCAATAGTACTATCTTCTTTTAGCCCTTCATCTAATGCTGCTTGCCATTTATCCATATCTATATAATAGCTATAATGATGAGCCTTATTTACGGCATATTGATCTATGATACTGTCTTGTTTAGCTTTTTGTTCTTCTGTCAACTGTGGTTGGATAAGATTATTTTGCTCTTTATACTTTTGTCCACAACTAATACAGATTATGCCTAAAAAGATAATATAGAAGTACTTCATTATATATAATTATTAGAATAGTTATTCTAAGATAATCATTTTCAGATATCTATTCCTTTTTCTCCATCATTTCTACCTTGTACATAATCAAATCTATAGCTTCGTTTCTCCAGATAATATCTCCATACTCAACTATAGTTTCACTATCTATAAAATACCTGTAGGATTACTCCAACACAACCAAGCAATCATCTCTTCTCTTGTCCAAGTAGATAGTTCCTTCTTTATCTCTATAGATGATATACTACAGATTCTATAATTCGAATGTAAAGCAAATCTTGTATTCATAACACATCATTTTTATAATTAATACACTAACAACAAATAAAAAGTATTCCAAATGAATACATTAGTACTAAAAAACAGATGTAAAAAAAAGAGCACTGTCAATGACAGTGCTCTTCTTACCTTCTACTTACTTTATATATCCTTTTATAGTTCATTGATTTTTTTCACAATCAACTCACAAGTATAATCGCTAATCGACTTTATCTCTTTAGCCTCTATCTTTTGATCATATTCTTTTTCGAATACAGTACCATTCCCTAAGTCTATCACATAAGTCAACTCTGTAAATACACAAGCCAAATCAACTTCAATAGCCTCTGCTCCCTCAATCAATCTAAAACCATCTAAGCGAACAATAGACTCAATACCTTCTACATTATCCCATACAATATTTGGATTAGCTAAATCAATTTCATTAGATACCTCTATCTCTTCTTCTTGAGCACCTTCTTTTATATCATTCTCTTCCTCCTTAACTATAGTATCTTCCTCTACGATTTCCACTTCTGTTACTACAGACTCTACTTCAGTATTTTCTACTTCATCAGAAGTCTTTTCGTCTTCTACTAACTCTTCCTCTAAAGTATCTACTATATAACTGCCTTTTATCTCTTCAAACAAGTCTCCAAAACTCTCTTTCACATGCTGCTCCACTTCTATAAATAAAGGGCGAATAGAATGAGTAAATACAGACTCTAACCAAATAGCTGATTTAACTTTACTCTGTTCCTCTTCTCTTGCTTTCAACTGACGTTTAAGCATCTCAATTTGGTTATAGAACTTGTCAGACTCTTCTATTGATTTTCCACCTTGTATATCAATAATCATTTGTTGTGAACGCAAAATTTGTTGTGCTACATGACTAAATAAATCATCTTTTGCTCCGTCATAACACAGCACATCTGCAATATACTGTTCATAGGCCTTATTTTCTTGCTCCGTAATCCAAAAAGGAGTGTACACAAAAGCAATTAAAATCTGATTACTCAACATACGAGCAATAATTCCATTCCCTTTTTCAAAAGGACTAATCTTCAAAAAGTCAATATGAAAGTTCAATGCCACATCTATTGGGTGAGGTGCATATTTCTTTCCTTTCAAGATATAATCTATCGCCTCATTCGTGCGATTAATCAACTCCTTTATCTCTGCTTTTACTTCCTCTGCTCCAACAAAAACATGCGAATCCCCCTTATAAGTAGTCATCTTATTATTAACTACTTTCCATTGTCCTATTCCTTGTTTCTTTTCTTCCTCTTCTTCATACATCAACTTACTGTGAAGCTCTTTTATATACTTCTCAGACAAGTGAACCTCTACTAATCCACCACCCAACATTTCTCTCAACACCTCATCGTGACTTTTAATCTCCATCAAATCTTTCAATGGTTTATTCTCCACATTCACCATTCCATCAATCATGCTGCGCACTTCCTCTTTAGCCAGGCTGTTTCCTTCTGAATGATTTGAAAAATAGTTACACTCCAATCTATATTTGTGATATAGTTTTTGTAGTTGTTCACTATTCACACCACCCTGCTCTTCTACTTGCTGCTTTAAGCTATCTATCTTTACTTTTACTTCTGTATAAGTCATCTTAATCGGTTATTAAAAATACAAGCCCTTTCCTTATTTAGCTACTTTGTTACAACCTATACCACAAAGGTTATTGTCACTAAATAAATGCAATAATTGTCATACAGCCAATAGCCCCTGCTATTCACTATTTGCATTACCAAATTCAGGCAGGCGAAGGTAAGAATTATCCCTCATTCGAAAAACGTATCTCGTAGCAATTCTTACAATTTAACAACAAACTTTTTATCACATTATTTTTACTCTTATTTTACTAAATAAGGTATATATAATCTGAATTTTTTTATTGTAATTAACCTATTCTCAACTTCAAAACTTCTTTCCACATATAATTAGGAATAGGTTCTTCTAATTGCCAAGTAATAGACATTGGCTTAGATCCTTTATGCTCAATAAAATCTGCATACCCTAAAAACACATATCCTTGAGTTTTACTAAACTCATTTTTCTTTGTTTCACGTGCGAATAACGCTATCTTTTTATTATTCTCTTTTTGATTTATATACGAAAGTCCTTTGGGAGAATCTGCTGCTGTCTGATTTTGTGATTGCCAATGAAATAAGATTTCATTAATAGCATAATCATCATACATTGTTGTAGGTGAAAAATCTTCTTCTGATTTTTGCAAATTAATAAATAATAATTCTGTATTCAATTCCTTATTTAATGCCACACCTTCCCTACTTGAAGATTGTTTTTTAAAAGTACTTAATCTATAAGCTACCAAGATTTGTTCTCGCGTATATCTACTATGAACTCTTAAAGGCAATACATACGATAAATCTAAAGGTATACCTTCCTCAAAGCTCAATAATTCAATTTTATACTCTAAAAACTCCTTCATTTCTTCCACCATATACTTATCGCTTCCTATAATATACAATGATTCTTGTAAACTTAAAGTAGGTGTTGTTTCTTGCCAAAAATCATAATGTAACATCAAAGCGAGTAATTCTAACTCCTCTTTATTACCTTGTACTTTACTTAAATCGAAATTACACGTTATTAAATCAAGGATAAACTGAAAATAACAATATGATTCTGTAACTACCCATTTTGTAGTAAACATGGAAACATAACGTTTTAATAATTGTTCATTCAGTTTATAATTATGATTAAAAGCCTCTTCTTTTAGCTGAGTAAAAGAAGTATTCTTATATAACACTTGTATATCTATTCGATAAAAAAGACAGAAGTTTTGTATAGTTAAAGTTTTTGTTGTTTCCTGACTAAATCTTCTAATAAATTGTATTAGACTACGCTTAGTCAAATTTGTTGCCTGTTTAATATTATTCAGAATATATTCTTTTGCTTGTTTTTCTAACACAATAGAACAACCTAAAGGTAAATGAGGAAAATCGCGTTCTAACTCATCAAGAACAGTTGTATTTGTTTTTCCAATTAAAGCTCTAAACTTTTGTTCAAAATCATACTCTGAACGTGAATTACCAACAAAGTCTAAAACAGTCAAAACCTCTTTATTTTCATTTAGTCTTAACCCTCTACCTAATTGTTGCAAAAATATAGTTAGGCTTTCTGTAGGTCTCAAAAACAATACCGTATCTATCTCTGGTAAATCAATCCCTTCATTAAAAATATCTACTACAAAAAGATAATTAATCTCTTTTCTGCGCAGTTTATTAATTAGCTCATCGCGTCTTGTTGTTTCTTTAGACGTTAATACCTCCGATCTAATATTCTTTGCTTTAAATCTTTCATGCATATATTGTGCATGTTCAATACTAATACAGAAACCTAATGCTGTTACACTCTCAACTCCTTTTGTGTATTTATCTATATTACTAATAATTTCTCCTACTCGAATATCATTAGCTGTATACAGTTTAGTCAATTCCAATATATCGTATTTACCTTGTTTCCACACAACATCTCTTAAATCAACACTATCTGATACAGCAAAATATTGAAATGGACATAATAATTTATTATTTAAAGCATCTGGAAGTCTTATTTCTGCAGCTACTCTATTATTAAAGTCCTCCAAAATATTCCCTCCATCCATACGTTCTGGTGTAGCAGTCAACCCTAAAAGAATATCACTATTAAAATGTTTCAATACTTTTTGATAAGTATTAGCTGTGACGTGATGTACCTCATCAAAAACAATATAGTCATAATAATTTGAATCAGATATCTCTCCTTTTTGTAAATGACTCCCCAATGTTTGTATGGTTGCAAATACACACTTTTTATTTACAACTTTATACCCATCTCCTTGTAACTCTCCAAAATTCTGGTCTCTAAGAACTTGTCTAAATTTAGTTCTCGCTTGCTTTAAGATATCTATTCTATGTGCAATAAATAAAAATTTAGCAGTAGGATTATGTTTTAAATAAGCTTTAAAATCAAAAGCTGCAATCATTGTCTTCCCTGTACCTGTAGCCGCTACAACTAAATTTTTACGTGAGAGATGTAAATTTCTTTCAACTGCCAATTTTTCTAATATCTCTTTTTGATAGTAATAAGGCTTTATATCAAAAAAAGACATCAACTCTTCATTATCTTTCTTCCCTATTTTACTATGTTCTAAAGCACTTGATATTTTTTCATAGTCCCTTGTACTATCATATAATTCGAATTCTTCACTATTCCAATACGTCTCAAAAGTCTTCTGAAACTTATTGATAATCTGAGGAATTTCTTGTGTAGTTACTTTTACATTCCATTCTAAACCATCCGTTAATGCAGAGCGAGAGAAATTAGATGAACCAATATAAGCTGTGTGAAAACCTGTATTACGATAAAACAAATAAGCTTTTGCATGCAATCGTTCATTACCTGTATTATAAGAAACTTTTATTTCTGTATTTGGCAACTTACTTAATTCTTCAATCGCTTTAGCATCTGTAGCTCCCATATAAGTAGTAGTTAATACTCTTAGTTTTCCACCTCTTCTTGTAAAATCTTCTAAAGCAGGACGAAGTAATACAATAGCTTTCCACTTTATAAAGGATACTAATAGGTCTACTTTATCAGAAGATAAAATCTCTTTCTTTAATTCTCCATCTAAAGATAATCCATGGTTCCCTCCAGTAAACAACTCACTTTGTGTAAGTCTTGAAACTGGCACTATTTCTTTTAAATAAGTAGATACATCTTTATAATCACAAGCTAACTTATCTATCACCCCTGTTAAGATATGTCCATCAGCATCAATAATATCTGATGTAAAATCATAAGTATCTATTTCTTGATGTAAATAAACAATCAACTTATTTATCACCTCTATCTGAAAAGATAATTGTTCCTCTTTTTTTACTCCTTTAATTACATCAAAAGCTTTTGACAATGCATTCATAAAATGCTTTGTCAAATAGAAGGTTGCTTCTTCAACATCTATTTTTTTATCCTCTATGTAATAATTAGAAGACAATTTTTCTAATCTATTTTTTAAAGATTCAGTGATTAAACTCTCGTATATTCCTGTTTGCATGAACTGTTACTTATTTTTCTTCTACTACAATCCCTAAATCTACCACTTTTATATATTTCATCAAATTAAAAATAATGAACTATGTACTTTACTTAGTCATTCAAAAAGACACACCTCTTATTCTTTCCACCATAAAAAAAAACCTCACTTTTACCCCTCCAAAAAAAACACATCTACCTAAAAAACCACTCCTTAATAAAAATAACACTATACTTAAATAAAAACAAAAACACACGTGAAAGTCAATATTGACAGACAGTAGAGTTAATTCTTGTTGTTGTTATATTATAATTCTCTCATTTGGGGTATTATTAGAAAAACCATTTTGAAAAAGAACTATAAAATCATTGTAGAACTAAAACGTAGTAAAATATTTATTGACTAAAACTATTTCACCTAATAAAGACCTAAACTGAAAGAATACGACTATAGAACTTCACATTGTGTATATTGTAGCACAAGTCTATTATCCCCAATACCACTCATTTTTATTTCTTCAAAAACTAACCGTAAATTTTAATTCATACCATTTCTAAAAATCCTCCCCTTTTTTTCCTCAAAACCACCCGCTCAATACTTCAAAAAAACAAAAACAACCTACTTTTTCTTTTTTATTTCCCTTTTTACGTCAAATAAAACCACTTTTTTTGAAAAAAACGACTCCTTTTTTTTATCCCAAAAAAACAATTAAATACTGAATACCAATACATTAACAAATAATTCTTTTTATTACTCAAAGTGTTTAATGCACGATAAACCCGTATAAACCCGAGTATTCCTTTATTTTTGTTCGGGTATGCATGGGGTATACCTTAGGTATTATAGGGGTTTGTTGGGGCTTTTACCGAAGCAAACCTCATCAATGCCCCTATTATTCCCTTCGGAAGGAATAGTAAAACCAAAATAACTTTGTAGCAAACTGGATGTTAGCACATTGTAAATCAAAAATTATCATTGCGTTAGCTTTTTTGTCTTATTTGAATAGTGAAAGAATAACACATCTGCTTTCTCTACCTTGCCTAAAAAATACTATGGCAGAAATTAAAGATGGAATTTTAGGAGGTCTAAATGGTAAAGTAGGTCCTGTGATAGGAGTGACTTGGAGAGGAAGATACTTTTTACGTTCGCTTCCGAATAAATCTAAAAAAGCAGCATCTGACAAACAACTGATTCAGAGAAATAAAATGAGACTGGTGTCTCCTTTTACAAGCAAAATCAAAGATTTTGTCAACAAACACTATCCTAAAAAACAAGAGGGAAATAGAATTCTCAATGGACAAGAACAACTTACTTCTCTTCTGTTGAAAGAAGGAATAGAAACAATTGAAGGTGAACCACATTTGGCTATAGCAAAGGTATTACTGTCTTTAGGTGTACTCCCTCCTGTTGCAATCAAAAAAATTAATTTTCTGAAAGACAATAGAATTAAAATTCTTTGGGAAAACACCTTAATAAATGTACTGATCAAACCGAATGACAAACTCACTGTAGTTACCTATAACGATGCTATTAACACATTCTATATTGCTTCTCATATTGCTACGCGCCAAGAAAAGTATGCACACTTTACGCTTCCCGAACAATGGGTGTCTGGAAATGTGCATTTATGGAGTGTATGGCAATCTGACGACAATTCTATTTGTAGTACCAGTATATACCACAATCCATTAACATTGGAACAAAATACAGCAGAAGAATAATCTGAACAAAAGTCTCCCTTAAAATAATCTATGTAATAAAACAGAAAAGCACTAAACATGCCCATCATAAAAATAAAAGAATCTTTAAATAATTAATTAGCTATATTTACCATTGATTTATGATTTTAAGCCTTAAATCAATAAATCAAACACTATTTTATTTATTAATTTTTTTATAATGAAAAGAGTTTTAATTTTTGCTTTACTGACCTTATCTCTTACAGTAGTCACATCTTGTAAAAATGATGATTTTGATAAAAATGAATGGAGACAATTCCGTCTAACAGATAAATGGCAAAAAGTACTTACTATCCATTACGATGAAGATAGTAATGTTATAAAAACAGAAATACCCGTAGAAACAGGTTGTCCTGCTGTGGTTACAGAATTTTTGGAAGACAAAACAGTTACAGAAACTACTTTTCAAAAAGTAGAAGCCAACTGCAAAAAAACAACAACAGATATGGGGACATGGGAGGTAAACTACAGTACTGTGACCATTTATAACAAACTAACTCATACGACTACTTCTTATTCTTTAAGAAAATTGAATGCTTTGGACTTAGAGTTAGAATATAACATTTATAATGCGAATGCTTCTGAAAAATTAAAAAGAATAAGAATTGTAGATCAATATGTAAAAACGAGATAACTAACTGATTTATTCATACAAAACAAAATTACCTAAAACATATTTACTCCTCTTTAACAAGATGGAATAATCAATAGCTAATCGAAAGTAACGTGAAGAGGATAAACAAAATAAAGATAACTACACAAGTATTACGTACGTTATTATTTGTGATCAGTGCTGTTTTTTTAAGTATGGGGATGACTTGCAATGACGATGACTACCTAAAAACTAACAGTCTTGAGGGAAAGTGGCAATTGATTGCGACTATCCAATACAACAAAGAAGGGAAAGTTGTTAAAACAGAACTTCCTATACAAAGAGAGTGTCCACAACCTACTTTTATACTTCAGACATCCAAAATTTTGGACGTTGAAAATTATAAAAAAGAAGGAGACAAATGCATTAAATATACAGAAGGTATAGGTACATGGGAGGTAAAAAAAACAAAGTTTATCGTTACAAAGCAATCTGACAAGTCACAAACAATATATAATATGAACAAAACATATAGTGAACTTGACTTAGAGTATATGGTAACAATAGACAACACCACCTTTGACTCTAAAACAACACGTGTTATTTATCAATTTAGAAAGATAAAAAATAGTTAATTAAATAAATATTATACATATATTTATACAAAAATTAACAACATGAGGAAATCAATTATTATTGCTGCTATTGCTGTATTTACAGGAATAGGTTTTGTAGGATGTTCTAAAAGTGATGACAGTGGAGAAACACCACAACAAATTGACTTGACAAATACAAAATGGAAACTTGTAAAATATGTAGAATACGACTTTAATGGTAAAGTAGTTCAAACAACTCCAATTTCAATTGAAGGTTGCCCAGATGATGTTTTTGTATTTTTACCAAATCAAAAATCAGAATACACAAACTACGAAAAATTGGATGGTAAATGTCATAAAGATGTAAATTCATTAACTGGATGGAAAATAGTAAATGGCGCATTAATACTAATTGATACCAGAGATAAAAGTGAGAGAAATTATAAAATACTAAAATACACAGATACAGAACTTGAAACAGAATATACTGTTAAAAAAGGTGATACAGAATTTGAATTAAATACACAAAAGGTTATCACTTATTACTTAAAAGTAAAATAATTAATCGAAAAGACTATCTACACAGATAGTCTTTTTTATTTAAACACCTTTGATCTTTTATAAAACTAATCATTTTTAGTGGTAAATTTACTCTTATCTACTAATCTGATAATCTATAAAAGATGTACATACGAAATATGCGACTTGAAGACAGCGAAACTGTTGGTCACTTATTAGAACAGATGGGATATCCTAACACGCAATCTTTTCTTCCTAAACGCATTCAACAATTAAGTAAAGATACTAAAGAGAAGTTACTTGTTGTAGAAGACAATCAAAAGGTAATTGCTTTTATTTCTGTTCACCTTATACCTCAAATTGCTGTAGAAGGAGATTTTGCTCGTATCAGTTATTTTGCAGTAGATGAAAATATTCGTAGTCAAGGTGTTGGCAAATTAGTAGAAGAGCACATAACAGCTTTAGCCATATCTTTGGAATGTGATCGCATAGAATTACACAGCCACAGTCGACGTACAGAAGCACATCGTTTTTACTTTCGTCAAGGCTATGAAGAAGTTCCAAAATATTTGGTAAAACACTTAAAGTCTGTATCATAAAATCAACTAATACAATCTACAATGAAAAAAGAATTGAAAGAGCAAATCTTAGAACTGTACCAACAACTAAAAAAAGAAGATAGTACAAAAGAGAATCGATTGGAGCGTTGGAGAAATTTAGAACCTGAATCCGCAGAGCTTATTGCTGTTATTATTCGTTCGCAACAGAGCAAAAAAGTATTGGAATTGGGTACATCTAACGGTTTCTCTACTTTGTGGTTTGCAGATGCCTTACAAAGTATAGGTGGACAATTGACATCTATTGAAATAGAAGCTGAACGAACAAAAAAGGCGAAAGAACATTTAGAACAGTTTGATCTATTAGAAGCTGTAGAATTGTTAACAATGGACGCACAACTTTATTTGGAACAAGCCAATGCGGTATTTGACCTTATTTTCTTGGATGCTGAAAGAAGTTATTACACAAACTACTGGCCTCATCTGGATCGCTTACTTCAAAAACCAGGTAGTTTATTAATTGTAGATAATGTGGTATCTCATCAAGAACAAGTAAAAGACTTTATTGCATTAATTCGCAATAATCCAACTTATACCCTAACGATTGATCCTATTGGAGCAGGACTATTATTCGTTACTAAAGAATAAAGGTTCAATGCCATTGGTATAAGAATAAATAAAGAGGTGATGGTTTGTTTTACCTTTGCTCTACATCAAACAACACCTAAAAATGAATACATATAATCCTGCATTTATGCAACGTGCAATTGAATTGTCCAAACAAGCTTACCTTAGTCAGAAAGGATTACCAATTGGTTGTGTAATTGTTAAAGACAATCAAATCATAGGAGAAGGGCACAACGAGATATTTATCCGTAAAAATCCTACAGCTCATGGAGAAATGGTTGCTATAGAAGACGCTTGTAAACAATTGGACAATATCTTATTGGAAGGATGTGAGCTTTATACAACACTACAACCCTGCCCTATGTGTTTTAGTGCTATCTATTGGGCCAAGATTAAATGTGTGTATTATGCTTGTACTAATGCTGATGCCTCTACTGTGGGCTTTGATGATTCGTACATCTTTGAACAAATGCAAAAAAACACATCAGAACAATTGATTCCTATGCTGCACTTTGAAGAAACACAAGCCTTTGAAGTATTACAAACTTGGAAAGCGTTGGAACAAGATGCTTCTCAACCTTGGCAAGAAAAAAATAAATAAAATATGCAAAAGGCTGTATTCCGTTTTATCAGGATACAGCTTTTCTATTTTGTATGCGTTGGTATAAGAAAAACAAGCATCCTGCTGCCACAATAAGAGGGATAAAACTATAACTTAGTGTATAATTTAATGCTTCTGAAAAGCTAAAAGTACTCCAACATGCTACTCTATCTTGAAAAATACAAAGGTCTTGATAAAACCACAACAAAACAGCCCACGTAGTTTGTACTCCAAAAGAAAAACGCAAACTCTTTAATCGAGTAATAAGCCAAACTCCTATTCCATAAACAATTGTAAGCATACCAGTAAGCAATAAAATCTCTTCATAGAATCCTGTTTCTAAATCACAAGACAACTCTTCTTTAAATTTATACATAGCAAGAACTGCTTGCAATGGAGCTAATATAGCAAACAAGACAATAGGTAATAATAAACCAAAGGTTTTACTCATAAATCTGACAATTAATCCTTTGCAAACGAAGATATAACAAATGATTGGGACAGTAACTATCCTCTTTTAAAATCGCTTGCATTTGTGTTATTCCCCCTTACTAACGTTCTTAAATAGAATGATTACACTTTACTATATGTCTTAAAAATACATACAAATGTCTGTTTAATACCTTTTTATAATAAAACAAAAGTTTACATTTGCAAAGACTTTAGAAGTAAAACTTCTAAAAATCAAATAATATAATAGAACGTGTAAGCCCTACACAGTAATAAAAATAGGATGTAAATAGCCAATACAACCTATCGTTCACAGCTAATTTAGAACACTTGATAGCCCCCTTTGTTGGGGCTTTTTTATTTATACTTCTTGCTTTTAAAAACATTTAGTCAACCACTTTTTACTACTTTATATCTTTTCTGGACTACTGCTTTTATAACTGTTAATTATTATATTGTCCTCGCTTTTAAAAACTAAATCAATGGACAATAAAACTTTTGATATCATTAAATTTTATGCTGACAAGCATCAATATATACCAGCCTCTATAGGAATAGAAGACTGGATGCCTGACCACTATATACTACATACGGACATCAATATCCCATTAGGTCAATCTCGTTATGGAGGTCCTGTAATTGACTTACCGAAAGGAGTAGAACACCCTGAGAATCTACGCTATGCTGGTCAGATAGATTTAGCTCAATTCTCTCCTTTTGACAAGAGTGGCTTATTACCTAAAACAGGACAACTTATCTTCTTTGCAGATATCATAACTGATACAGGGAAGGTTATTTATGCTGATGTAGCTAACGATAACTTAGTACGCCATATCATAGAACACGAAGATAACTTCTACTCTGGTGTGCTAATCGACAAAATAGAACAGGGTACAGAATCTTTCTCTGATCGATATAGAGCTCCTGAAGACGAGGACGAAGAAGATGACGCTGATGAGGAAGGGCTGTTCTATGACTACTTCGCAGGTACAGATACCTCTAAGCTATTTGGTATGTTTACCCACTGTCAATTAGGTAAAGATGAAATCTTAGAAGTCATCAACTCAGATAAAATAGTCCTGTGGCAAGTAGGAGAAAACGACTTTAATGATGAAGGTGTATTTAGTATTCTGATTAAAGAAGAGGATTTGAGAAATCACAATTTTGAGAACTGCGAGTATTACTGGGGGCAGTCTTAATTAGGATTAAATGATTTAAAGATTAATAGATCTGTAGAGATGACAATACATTATGTTTAACACATAGTATATCAATATACCCTATAACTCTTCTACTTCCCTGTAAAACATTCAAAATAAAAAATATACGTCTCTGTATTCGTTCAATTAATGATTGTTTTATATTTGTAAAGTATTTGACTACTCAAACATATTTCAAATGATAAACGAATCACTTAAACTATTATTTAGCCTCACAAAAACACAATCTGTTATCAACAGAAAGTTCGACAGACTCAGTGTACATGGTTTGGGATATACAGACTTTATGCTACTCCACTTGCTTGCTTCTGATACAGAGCAACAAATGAGACGAATTGATTTGGCGAGTCGTATAGGACTTACCCCATCAGGGGTAACTCGTCTATTGAGTCCATTAGAAAAGAATGGCCTTGTAGGACGTAAGAGTAATGCGCGTGATGCTAGAGTCAGTTATGTTATCCTTACTGAGACTGGCCAACGGGTATATGAAGAAGCTAAAGTGACTGCTGAAGCAATAGCTACAGATATTCTTCCTAAAATAAAGGCTAATCAACTCCATGCAATCTTTGAACTGTTTAAACAGTTTGATGTAGAGGGTGATGATTTTTAATACAGTATTAGCTTATGAAATACATACAATTAAACGGCATAACAACTTGCTATCAAGAATTTGGAGATAACACTCACCCTGCAATTTTATTAATAGCAGGACTGGGAACCTCTATGACGAGATGGACGACAACCTTCTGTGAACAATTAGTAGCTCAAGGATACTATGTCATTCGCTATGACCATAGAGATACGGGTTGCTCTACCTTTACTGATAAGAAGTTTAGTTCTGCACAAGAGATATTTGAGCTTTTAGGCAAAGGAAGAATGGAAGAACCGTTCTATTCTCTACATGATTTGGCAAATGATGCTATTCAGTTATTAGATCATTTGCAGATCAAACAAGCTCATATTATGGGTCGTTCTATGGGGGGTATCATTGCCCAATTAATCGCTAACAAGTATAAAGAACGTGTATTATCACTAACGATCATAATGTCCACTTCTTTAAATCCTACACTTCCTCAGACTGCTCCTGAAGTAATGGGACAGATGATTACTCCTCTACCTGATTATGTAACAGAAAAGGAGAAGCACTTACAAGCAAGACTGGCTTTTACTAAACGTATTTCGAGTACTGATCTGCCTTTAGATGAACAAGAAGAAATAAGGTTAATAGAAGAAGACTACCTAAGGAATAATCGATCAAACAACACCTTGATGCATGTTTGTGCGGTAGGTTTCACCCCTTATGATAGAGAAATAACAAAAGGTATTCTTTGTCCTACCCTTATTATACACGGTACAATAGATCCTATATTTCCAAAAGAGCATGCTTTAGATTTACACCAATCTATTGCTAACTCTAAGTTACTGTTAGTAGAGAATATGGGACATGATCTACATAAGCATAGATATGCAGAGGTCATTGAACAATTTATAACTCTATAATTGAACAACTATTTTGTGCAGAATACTTTTGTATTTATCTTTATAAGAAAAACAAAAGTATCTGAACACATTAACTAAAAACACATATTATGGGAATGATTAGTAACTTACTTCGTGTAAGTCAAGAAGAATTAAATAGCTATATACAAGATAGCTCATTATTTGAAGATAGAATTTATAAAGACTATGATGAAAATGATATAGATGATGCCTTAGTAGATTTAGATAAATCATGGGATGCTATAGCTTTCTTGTTTGGAAACAATGCGGATGACTATTTGGAGCACCCATTAGCCACAGCTATATTTGGATCACATACTTTAGATGAGAATCAAGATATCGGATATGGACCTGCTCGATTCGTAACAACGGTTCAAGTAAAAGAGATCAATGAGTTATTATCTCAACTATCTGATGAAGAATTGAGAAAGAGGTTTTCTCCTCAAAGACTGGAAGAAGAAGAAATATACCCTTCTTTTTGGACAGAAGTTGATGAAGATGAATTATGGGAATATCTATCAGAAAACATCCATACAATCCGTGAAATATATAGTACAGCTGCTAAAAATAACGAGGCAGTTATTACATTTATCAATTAATAAGAAAGCCCTTCACTTATTAGATGAAGGGCTTTATCTATTATTCTTGATCGATACATTTTAATAAAAATGCAAAAGCTTTATTATCTATCTTCAACTTTTTAAAGTCTGGTTCTTCAGGGTCTAATGCATTCATAGACTGGTAGATTCCATCCCGTTGAGGTAATATAACAAACCAAGAAACAGCACTCTCTACTATTTGCTGATAGCGTTTGTCATCAGACAAATCATTTCGTACATACGCTTTAATGATAAGTGTATCATTTCTATTTTCATCAATACGAACATAATAACTATCAGATACTGTATCAAAATTACTGTTCTTTATTATTTGATATAATTGTGTGTCACAATCTACTACCACTCCTTCTTCAAGATCAGGTCCATCATCAACAGTTTGAGGAGTTTCTATTGCTACAGTAGCAGGAACCTTATTTTGAGATTCATCTTTACTTTTTCCACAACTAAACAAACAAGTCAACACTAAAATAAATGTAACATAGGGTATAAAAACTATCTTCATATATAGAGTGATTAGAATATTTACCTTGTAAAAATAAGTATTTCTATTAGATGTAAATTATTATTTCAATTCCTTTTTCTCCTCAATCAAAAGTTCAATCTTCTGCTTAGCATCCTCCCATTCTGTATTTAAAATACTATAATAAGCCGCATTTCTTGTTGTTCCATCTTGTTGTATTTTATCTTTTCTTAAGATTCCTTCAAATACCCCTCCAATCTTTTCAATAGCTTTTCTTGAACGGATATTGGTGTCTTTTGTTTTTAATTGCACCCTATTTGTCTTTAGTACTTCAAAACAATAGCTCATTAATAATAGCTTGCACTCCAAATTAACTGTAGTTCCCCAATATTCTTGAGTAATCCACGTCCACCCTATTTCAAGTTTCTTATCTGCTTGGTAAATTTCAAAAAAACGTGTTGATCCTATAATCTTATTCGTCCGATTATCTAAAATAACAAATGGATACTGCGTGCCATTAACTCTTGCTTCTAATGCATAGCTATAATTACTAAAAAAAATTGCTCGTTCTGAGCAATCTGAAGGAACTAATTTCCATAATTCTTTATCTGCACTGGCACTATATAGCTCTTCTAAATGTTCTTGTTCTAAGGGGATTAAAGTAACAGTCTCTCCTTTTAATATAAGTGGATAAGGTATCCATTGTTTATTATTATTCATTACTTCTGTATTCTGAGTATTTTTAATTTTAGTGCTAATGTATAAAAACTAAATAGGGAGAAACGTTTATTTAAAAACATTATACCAATGCCATTGAGCAAAAGATAAAACACCTGGTACTATAATGCAATGAAACGTTACTGTAAAATTAATGCTTGAGATTAATCCTGATTGAGTAACTTAAACAGTTGGAGTGTTGTATTCCAATTTCGAATGGTAACTTCTGTATAAAAAGGTTGTTTGATAATTCTTGATAAATGACTCTGAGAAGCACGTTCAATAAGGTTGGAGAAATATATAACTCCTTCTCCTGCATAGACCTCATCTACACCTTCCTTCTTACTAATTCCTTTTACTACGTCTTTTGCTATCAAGCTTGGTCGTAAAAACAAGACATTGTAACGATATATTTTACCATACATACCAAAGTTTTTAGGAATATGAGTTACAATATGATTGTATTGTTCATGAGCTACTAAAACTATTTTAGACTCATATTGAAACTCTTCTGATAACCTCTTTTCAATCAATGTTGTTAATAGCGACACATCAAGTATCTCTGAATCAAACAATACATTACCACTTTGAATATAAGTTACCGCATCTTTAAAACCTAATGTTGTAAAACACGCTTTGAGATCTGTCATCTTTATAAGATTCTTTCCCCCTACATTAATTCCTCTTAGTAATGCAATATATTTCATCTATGCCCTGATTTGTAATATAAATATAGTGAAATAGTAATTATCTTGAAAAGAGCTCTTTTTAGAATATAAAAAAGCTGCACAATCACTTGTACAGCTTTACTTATTATTAATCTTCTTTACTCCCATCATCAGCCATTCGGACAATCTTAGGCGTAAACATCGCTACTACATCTACTAAGTCACCTTGAGCAGCCATCACCTGATGAATATCTTTATAAGCCATTGGAGCTTCGTCTTTTCCTGCTCCAATTAGATTTACACCACAATCTGTTAATACTGCTTTTATATCTGCAGCTTTTAGCTCTTTAATTGCTTTAGTTCTACTCATTTGTCGTCCTGCACCATGTGAAGCTGAGTTTAACGCTTCTTCTTCTCCTTTTCCTCTCACTAAGAATCCTGGTGCAGTCATAGAACCTGGTATAATTCCCATCACACCTTTACTCGCAGGAGTAGCTCCTTTACGATGTACGATAACTTCTTTTCCTTGATACATCTCTTTCCAAGCAAAGTTATGGTGGTTCTCTATCTTAGCTAATACCTCAGCACCGATGGCTTTAGTCAACTTATCGTGAATCACCTCATGACAAGCAGAAGCATAATCACCTGCTAAGTTCATCATTGCCCAGTACTCTTGTCCTGCCTCTGAATTCAAATCAAGGTAAGCTAAGTTCTTCGCCTCATAAGGTAGTTTACAAATATCCTTAGCAATCTGTGTATATCTACCTGCAATAGTCGCTCCCATTCCTCGAGAACCTGAGTGTGTCAATAGAGCTAAGTAGGTTCCTTTATCAATATTCAATACCTCATCTCTCTCCATAAACTCCATTAATCCCCACTCCACAAAGTGATTCCCTCCTCCTGATGATCCTAACTGTTCCCAAGCTTTATCTTGTAAGTTTTTAATGAATGGGTTCAAGTTAAACTCTCCTCTATCCAAAATATCATGTTGTGCTTTATACTGTCCTTGGAATCCGTGACCTGCTCCGAACTTAGTATGCTTTATCAATTGTTCTTTCAACAAATCTTCCATACCATAGAACTCTACACCTTTGATATCAAAAATAGACAATGCCATTCTACACCCAATATCTACACCTACACCATAAGGAATAACAGCATTCTCAGTAGCTAACACTCCTCCTATAGGCAATCCATATCCTTGGTGTGCATCAGGCATTAAAGCACCTGCCACAGCTACTGGTAACTTCACAGCTACTTGCATCTGCTTAATAGCTCCATCCTCTATATGGTCTGCTCCATAAATACTGTAACCTACCGCTTCTTCTCTTAAAGGAATAGTATCATCTTCTACTCGCAGACCTACTCCTTCTACAATAGCTATTGCTAACTTTCCAAATACCTTATGGTTGATATAATCCTCTGCATTATCTAAGACCATTTTATAATGGGCTAACATCTCAACCTTAGTCAGACCAGTTCTCTTCTTATTCGCCTTTAAAGCTATTCCTAACAATTCTGTTTGTGGGAATCCTAAAGCCAATAAATCATTTCCATTAATTGGTGTGTTATCTTTCATTGTTTCTCAATTTTTTGCTAACAGTTTACTTTATGAACTGCTAGCCGTCCATTGTAAACTGATCTCTAATTTCTAAAATATTTTAAATAAGCTGTATTGTGGTATTCTTCTTTCATTGCATAAGCAATCAGTATCTTAGCTTGTTTTGTTGTTTTATCTATTGTCGTTAATCCTTGTGTTGTTAAGAATACCAACTGATCATCTTTTGTTAACTCTATATTCGTTAATGGTTTAAATTCACTATTTACAGCATAAGTCTCTAACTCTTTCCCTTGTAGATCCAAGACAAACACTTTCTCTGTTGTATAACCTATGATACGTTCTCCTGACAGATTCCAGTTAACAATCTCTTCTGCACTGCGATAAGTCCATTGTTCTAAACCATCTTTAGTATTTAGTCCTATCAATGCTTGTGCATCGCTATCCCCTTTGCGTACTTGTACTACAAAAGTTTTTCCATACAATGCTGTATTACTATCTGCATTTGTTGCTAACTTAGGATACTCCTTAGATCGGTATCTCCATGAATAGATAGATAAATTGTCTTTAAAATTATTCTTTGGATCCATGATATCATCATTATCTCCTTTTACATCTGCATCCTTACTAAAGGGAATTGCATAGAACATCCCTTCTTCTTCTCCGAAATACAATGTCTCTCCATTACTGCGCATCTGTGCATACAATGGGCTATCGAATGTAATACCGTCATACATACCATAGCTTGTCCCTGTGCCAAGAAGTGAATATTTATTCAGGTAAATACCAGAGTTCACAAAGATCATTTCTTGACAGAGCACAGGCTGTGATAGATTATACTTCGTCTCTATCCCTTCAGTTTTAACTTCTGTACCATCACCTTTGTTGATTACATAGAAGTAAGGATCATTCCCTCCACCAATACTCACCATATATACTTTGTCCTTGTACTGTAGTGGTTGCCCCATAAAGTAAGGTTCGCCCCTTTCTTCTGTATAAGTCCCGTCCTCTCCTACTGCCATATCCATCATCCCACTTTGTCCTGCAGTATAACTCCACTTCTCTTTTCCTGTATGGATATCTAAAGCTACTAACTTACCGCTTTCAAAAGGCATGTATAGTGTAGTCTCGTCAAACGTAAACTTGTTTCTGTTACCAGCTTCATCTACTGCAGAAGTGTATTCCCAAGTTACCTTTTTATTGTCTAAATCAAAGTTGATAACCTTACCTTGGCTGCTTAATATAATCGTTTGGTTTGTAACTTTAACTGTAGGTTCTGCTGTCTGTTTATTCTGACAACCAAAGAATGCAAATAAGCTTGCTAAGGATAATAAGAGTTTTTTCATATCTATTTTGTTTGAAGTAGTTCGCATTTTTGAACTGCTGCAAATATATTATTTTCCTTAATTCACTAAGTAGTGAACTTCTTTATTTCTAATGAAAAATCACTTACTTTTACCTACACAATAAATATTCAGGCTATGAAAGAACCTCGCTTATATGTTGACTTCAACGAGTTAATAGATGAAGATTTAATACTCCTCTCACAATCTGATTACAAAACAGACAGTGCAGATAACTCTATTCATCTCTATAACGGAAAAGCAGTCTCTATTTATGAGGATGATACAGATTATACAGGTAATTCAGACAATCTCCTTGCAGAAGGTATTGTAGTACCTAATCCTTTACCTAATCACATCGTTAAATGGTGTTGTCGAATTAATAAAAAAGGTATTTACCATGAGTCAGAGGAAAGGTAGTTTATCCCATTAATCTATAAACATCCCATTACTATTACTTCCTTTTAAAAATTCCAATAATTCAGGATGAAGCACCTTTATTGTATTATCTATAAACTCTTGAACAAATGGAGCTATAAAATATTGACTATCCTCAACAGGTTCTAACCCACATTCACAATAATCAATATAATCTGTAGATCCAAACAATTTGGATTCTATTAGTAAAACTAAAATCACAAAAACTGACGATACATATGACACATTTTTTTTCACTTCATTCAAATATTCAATTGCCTTACTATCATATCCATTAATACAATTTCTTTTTGAATATGAAATCCCATTATTATGTACATAATTATTCAAATGATAACTCAACTCTTTCCACATTGTAGTTAGGTTATATTCTTTCAATATGTGTTTAACTCTATTATAATCTCCTATAACATCCATATAATTCTTAATATCTAGTTTCTTTCGAAGTATAGGACATTCTGAATAATGAATTGTATTCATTATCCATTTCTCCAAAGCTTCTTCGTCATTAGTTTTTTTATCATTAAAACTATCATCAAGAAATGGTTCTCTTTTATTAATAATTACTAAAAAATAAGCAAACTGTATTAAGTCATCTCTCAACTTTCTAACTAATGTATTAGCATCACCGAAGCTTCCTATTGAGCAACAATATTTAATACTTTTCAGAGTCTGAGAACAACTTTTTAATGCAACAGTATCAAAACGATATAGTTTATTTCCAAGAAAAAAAGTTATTGAATTTCCAAATACAGAAATAAGATTGTCTAAACTTCCGAAAAAATCAGCCAAATAATTTAATTCTCTTTCTAATATTTGGAACTCTTCTAATTCCCCAACTTGTTTATCCCTAGGCATTTTAAAATCCATACTAACTAATTTATATCATTAACTAAACTATAAATCTACTACTTATTCTATTAATAGTTTACAGCTCACAGTCTGTAAACTGTGAACTGTCCACTGTTAACTTATCTCGAGAACACCTCTTTCAATTGTTTCAAGACATTACCTCCACCAGACAAGCTGATTTCACCAACTTTATCAGCGATCTTCTCAATGTATTCCATCTCTTTTAATCGCATCAACATCTCGTTCTCTTCCATCAACTTCGCAGTGTTCAACAAGCTACGTGTAGCAGCAGTCTCCTCTCTACGAGTAATCATATTTGCTTGTGCTTTTTTCTCAGCAATCAACACCTGGTTCATAATCTCTCGAATATCCCCTGGTAAGATGATATCCTTGATACCACACATCCTCACCTCAATACCTAAAGTTGTAATCTCTTCTTTCACCCCATTCAAGATTTCAGAAGACAAGTTTTCCTTATTCTCCATTAACTCATCAAAAGACATTCTACCGACTTTCTCTCTCAACATCAACTGAACTACATTATACATCTGTTTCTCTACATCCTTGTTATCCACATAAGCTTTCAACATATCTTGTACTTGGTACACCAAGTTAAAGTTGATACGCAACTGTACTTTGTCTTTCGTCAAGATCTCTTGACCATTCATATCCATTACTTGCTGACGCACATCTACTAAGATGATTTGCACCTTAATATCGTTTTTCCAATATCTGTACTCGCCTGCCTTTAAGATCTCTTGAAACTGTCCATCGACAAATAACAATCCTTTCTCATTAGCTCCCACTGTGTACATGCGCACATAGCTTGGCATATTTGACTTACCAGTAATGTTTCTCGCTATAGACTTATCTACTTCTAACCCTTCAGTATTATATCTTTCGAATGAATACTCCTTAGCTGACTTCCAGTAGATATGTCTTCCAGCACCTAACACGTTGTTAAACACTTTATTTCTATACACTAACACAACTTCATTATCCATCACGTCGATTACTTCTAACATCGCATTTAACTCAGCATTCTGCAACAACGCATCTATATCTCTACGCATACCGAATACCTCCGCCATATTGTACTCCACCACTTCCTTCTCACCCCATAACCAATACTGACCAGCAGTATATACTTTTTGTAATTCTCCTTGTTTAGACACTAAGGCAACGTGATTTGTTTTTACTTGTAACTTTTTCATAACTGTATATTTTTAATGTTTTACATCTTTATCATAAAGAACAGTCTAAATAGTTTTCCCTTACCTCAGGCGGAAAAAGAAGTACACTGAGAAATAGAATAGTTCGCGTATAATCCAGAACGACTCACGGAGCAAGTCATCCACTCTATATCATCCCTTATTCCTCTTTCTGAGTATAACTTGTTTTTACAGGCTTTGATAAGTTGTCTTTTGTTCTCTTAGTCTAGGACTATCAAGAAGAAAAGACAGAAACACTATTTGACTGAACCTTTCTATAGGAGAGGATTTTTAATGAAGTTCCTCTGCTTCTTCCAAAATTGCTTAAAAGGCAATTGTTCTGATCTACCAGACTGATCTATATTATCCATAGACAATAGTAGGATTCGAACCTACGACACGAACATTATTGACTGATCCCATTTCAGTTGTTCCTCAAGATTACAAACAGGATAAGGTAAACTATCGTCCCTCACTTCTGCGCTATACCGAAACGCTTCCAAGGTTTGTATCTTTCGAACAGTACAAAGATGCATCCCTACATACGCAATCAAACTGCGTAGTAATAAATATTTATAAAATATTCTTATAAACCCTAAATATCAATACATTACAATAAAAAATGTTTTTAAAAAAACAGAATTACGCAATTACATTACGTACTAAAAGAGAAGAATACGTATATTTGACTAAGGGAAAAGACTTTAAGCCTATGGCAACGAATAAATTAGCACTATTGCGCTACAGAATTATTGATGAATGTTTACAAAATCGCTTTAGAAAATGGACACTCAATGACCTAATCGAAAAGGTAGCTGATGGACTATATGAATACGAGGGTATAGACTCTGGAATTAGCAAGCGTACCATACAGCTTGATATTCAGTCTATGCGTAGTGATAGTTTAGGGTACAATGCTCCGATAATCGTAGTAGATAGAAAATACTACACATACGAAGATTCCAACTATAGTATCAAAAATTCTCCTATCAACGATGCTGATATGGAGAAACTAAAAGAAGTAGTGGCTATTCTGAAACACCTCAACGGGTTTAGTCAGGTAGATGAAATGAGTGAAGTAATCGCTAAATTGGATAATAGCTTACTCACCCGTAGTACGAAAGCGCCTAACTACATACAGATAGAAGGCAACAGTCTACTTAAGGGGATTAAGTTCATTAGCCCTTTATATGAGGCTATCAAGAATAAACAGACTTTACTAATAGAATACAAATCGTTCAAATCTAAAGAAGCTTCTAAAAACTTCTACTACCCTTATCTTCTAAAGGAATATCGCAACAGATGGTTTGTCGTAGTACGCAGTAGTAAAAACAAGTATTTGCTTACCTTAGCTTTAGATCGTATCCTCAATGTATATGCCATAGCCAACGAACCCTATAAAGAATATGAGGGAGTTGACTTTGATCGATATTATGAAGATACACTTGGTGTAACCAAAACAGAAAGTGATAGAGCTCAGAAAGTAATCCTTTGGGTCAATGTATACAATATACCTTATGTCAAAACAAAACCTATCCATCAATCACAACAGGTCATAGAAGAAAACCTCGATGGTATGAAGATAAGAATTGACGTAGTACTCAACTTTGAATTAGAAAAAGAAATATTAGGCTTTGGTGAATCAATGAAGGTACTGGCTCCACGCAACC
This sequence comes from Flavobacteriaceae bacterium, assembly GCA_031277535.1. GTDB lineage: Bacteria > Bacteroidota > Bacteroidia > Flavobacteriales > Flavobacteriaceae > Flavobacterium. The sequence goes on along the minus strand of JAITMD010000021.1, from coordinate 41,493 downwards.
TGCAAAAAAGAATAATGAAACGCGTACAGCAGATGTATAATCACTATGATATCATAGATCAAGAGGAATAAAAAAAAGAATAGCTGTAGCAATTATATAATATACTACAGCTATTCTTTTTTTATTTATCCCATACTAATCCCTCTGCATCAAATTCAAATACCACTTTTCCTTCATCAAAAACAGGTACTTCAATCATAATCTTTTTTGCAGCTTTAATTTTCGTAATTAGTTCTTTATTTTTACTAAAGAAAGCATAACTATTCATTGCTCCTGTAGCTGAACTATAAGAATAATTAATTGCCTTTCCATCATCAAACTTAAATTTTATAGACTCAGAGTTATAAATACTGATTGGTATTTGCCCCTTATCTAAATATAAATAAACATCATTCTTCCCTTCCATATTTCTAACAGTCAAAGATAATGTTGCTCCACCATTATAAGGAAATTTAAACTTCGGTTTATTCGTTGACTCCAACGTTGCAAAATAATTAGTTGTTCCTTCCATCTTATCATCTTCTTGCCCATATGACCATTTACTCTTTGGTTCATCCTCTTTACCAGAAGTCGTTTCAGTATCTGTTGTACTCTTTTCTTTATCGCTACCTCCTGAGGCAACTGCTATAACTACCATAAAAGCAATAATAATTGCCGATAAATAACTTTTCTTCATATTAACTAATTCTTAAATTTAATTCTTCTAAATACATAATAAGAAATTACCATTCCTACCAGAATAAACAGTAAATCATACCAATCAAAAGTGCCGTAAAATACTTCTAAAAAAACAGCTATACAGATGACTAAACTTAGCCAAATATGATATTCTCTTGAATATTCCCCCTTCCATACTATTGTTAATAAAGATACAAAAGCAAATGCCCAAAGCCCATCAGGTAAATTATACTTAATCCAATATGGCAATTCAACAGTAACAATATCTAAATGCAAAAACCGTATAAAATAAACTGACGAATCTCTTGACAAAACATAAATCAATGTCCCTATAAATATTGGTATTCCTACAAAATAAACAGAAACTAAAAATCTTGAATTATTACTATCAAACACACTCATTAACCAATATCATTATTAACACATAATATACAACAGCACTAATTTACAAACTTAATTTAACTAAATTAAATATTTTTTAAAATAAAAAATAACATTATTAAGAACAATTATTTTATTCTTACCAAAGATATTAAAGCAGTAATATAACTATACCAAATGTTCAATTAAAATTAGATGTAACTTATTCATTACAAAAACATAAAGTTTTTTTATTAAATTTTATTTGAAACATTTATCAGCAGTATATAATCTATCTACTTCTTTCTCGGGATTGATTATCTAAATACAAGGATTGATTATTATTATAAAACTGAGTTATGTCATAGATTTTTTAAACTTAGCTTCAGTACCTTTGTAAAATGAAACAATGTGTATTAATCATAGTACTCCTTTTCTTTACAAAGCCAGTATTCCCAATATTGGACTTTGTAATCAACTATGATGCTATACAAGAGCTTTGTGTCAATAAAAACAAACCTGAGTTGGAGTGCAATGGTTCTTGTCACCTTAAGAAAGAATTAGCTAAAACAGCTCAGGATGAGAACCCTTTCTCTGCTAAAAAAACGTTTCAAACACAAGTAGAAGTATTGTTTTTTAACCAATATGATTGGTCAATAGCTCAATTCCCACAACACAATTATACTATAGAAGTAGAAGATACTTATAAAACAAACTACTATTACCTACCTACGTTAGACTTAGTCAAACCACCCCTCGTTTAATCTTATTTATCGAAATAATATACTGTATTAATTAATACAGCCATTTTTTACACATCTCTTGTTTCATGCAACAAGTAAATGTGTACTCATTCATATATTTTAATAATTTTAAGATTACACCAATGAAAAAATTCATATACTTTGCCTTATCAATTATCTTATTAGGACTAACTACATCTTGTACATCAGATGACAATGCTATGGATAAAGGCTATACAACTGATTCCAGCACAACCAAACCCACAATCAAAGTAATAGAAACGAAAGTAGAGAACTTCCAATTTATCTTATATAGCAATGTAAAAGCCTTTTATGCTCCTTCTAATAATCCAGTTGTTGTAGAAATCAAAGATTTGAATGATCCTACCAACACTACTTTCATTAATACGAAAATGAATGTCGTAATGCACATGCCAACCATGACACATAGTGCGCCTATGACACAATTACAACCTCAAAAAAATGTACCAAACAAATTTGATGGAGAACTTATGTTTACTATGTCTGGAACAAATTTAGAAAACAACTATTGGGAAGTAATAATCGACAGTGAAAACAAAGGAAAAAAATTACAAACTTCTTTTAAATTATCTGTTAGAGATGGTAAATTCTATGACCGTCAAGATATCAACACAATTGTAAATAGTGATAGAAAAACATTGGAAACATTCAACGTCAATTCACAAAAACACTATGCTGCATTACACCCTATTTTTAATCCAAAAACAGGGAATAACGAAGTAGCGGTAACTATTTATAGAAATGAAAAAATGGCTACAGAATTTCCAATAGTAGAGAATTTAATTGTTAGCATAGATCCAAGAATGCCCGATATGGGGAATCATGGCGTAATGGAAGGTGTAATTGAATTATCATACAATGCAACTACAAAACAATATGAAGGCACATTACCATTAAGTATGACAGGCTATTGGTTCCTAAACTTAGTCATTAAAAATCAAAGTGGAGAAATAGTAGCGGGTCAGCCTGTTGCAAAAGATCCTTATGGAAAATATACTGTAAATGGAGATAAATTCTTTGATATCCTTTTCTAATTACTACTATTAAACACTATACAATGCTTATAAAACACCAATATATTACCTCTATTTTGATTGCTCTACCAACATTAGTTGTAGCGCAATCAAAAATAGTAAAAGACTCTTTATCTAATAAAGCTTTACAAGAAGTAATTGTTTCTCAAACTGCCAAAAACAGTAAACAAAACAATACAAACGCTTTAGCCTCTGTAGATGATTATCTTGCTCAGCAAGAAAACATTACACTTATACGCAGAGGAGCTTATGCTTGGGAGCCTATGATAAATAACATGGCTATCGAACGCACAAGACAGACAATCGATGGTATGCAAATATTTCATGCCTGTACAGATAAGATGGATCCTATTACATCCTATGTAGAGGTGAATAATCTTGACGGAATGGATATTACATCAGGATCACAAGGTTCTATGTTTGGAGCTACACTTGGTGGAAGTATAGATTTGCGTACGCGCAAACTCTACTTTACAGAAAAGAAAGAGATGAAAGGTCAAATACAAACTGGTTTTGAATCTATTAATAAACAAAAGGCAGTAGGAGGTAATTTTGACTTCACTTCCAAAAAGTTTTATATCAATGGATCTATTATGTTTAGAGATGCTGATAATTATAAAGCTGGAGGAGATAAAGAAATACTGTATTCTCAATTCAAAAAGCTTAATGCATCTGGTATTGTTGGATATGCAATCAACCCTTCTAACAGTCTTGAAGCAACAATTATCTATGACAAAGCTACTGATGTAGGTTATCCTGCTTTACCAATGGATGTTGCTTTAGCAGAAGCATTAATCACTTCTTTTAAGCATACTTATACTCCAACAGATTCATGGATAGATAAATGGGAAACTAAATTATACTACAATACTATCACCCATAAGATGGATGATACAAATCGTCCTATTGTTCCTATTCGTATGGATATGCCTGGATGGTCTGACACATATGGTGCATATACAACTCTTTCTACTACACTAAAAGACAATCATCACCTAAATATCAATGCGAATACTTATTACAACAAATCATTTGCTGAGATGACTATGCTATCAAGTATTCCAGGGGCAACTAATATGTTTGCTTATACTTGGCCAAATGTCAAAACGAATTATGGAGGTTTAACCGTAAAAGATCATTGGCAAATAGATGATAAAAATAGTTTATTATTATCAGGTACATTAGGAATCAACTTTAATCACGTAAGTCAAAAAGGAGTAGATCAATTAGGTATTTTCTTAAACGACAATTCATTCAAGCAAAACAAAACTCGTACAGTAGGAAACCTTGCCATTAATTATGAACGTGCTGAAAATATATGGTTTTATGGTATAGGTATGGGGTATGGTAATCGTGCTCCTTCTGTATCAGAAGGCTATGGATATTACTTATTTAATAGCGGAGACCGTTATGATTATATAGGTAATCCAAATTTAAAGAATGAATCTTCTTATGAGGGAAACTTTTTTATTAAATATGCTACTCCAGCCTTTTCTTCAAAATTATCAGGATCAGTATTTTATCTAAAAAACTACATCATTGGAGTAATAGATCCAATCTATAATGCAATGACTTTCGGAGGTTTAGGTGTGAAAAAATACGCCAATATTAATCATGCCATACAAGGATCTTTAGACTGGAACTTTACTTATAACATTGATACACATTGGAAAGTTTCGGGAGGATTAACCTATAGCTATGGTAAAGATAGCAATAGTAATACTTTACCTTTTATAGCTCCTCTTGCTTACAGAACATCTGTTGATTATAGATACAATAATTTAAAAACGCAAGTAAGCCTAAAAGGTAATGCAGTCAAAAATAACGCTGCATCTGCTTATGGAGAAGTTAGAACTCCTTCTTATGCCATATTAGATTGGAGTACAAACTACAATTTCACTATTAAGTCTCAAGTTTTGAACGTGGGTATTGGAGTAGAAAACATATTAGACACCTACTACTCTACTTATGCAGATTGGAATAAAATTCCTAACCCAGGTCGAAACTTCTTTGCTAATATAACATACAAATTATAATTCGAAAGGCTGGTTAATTATTTAATCAGCCTTTTTTATAGAATATCTAAGAACCAGAAACCATAGTGTAATATCTCCTTTTGGTTACACTGTTTAGGAGCATCGTAGGTTTTATAAACTATCTCTCCTAATTCAAAGGAAACCGGTTGTTTAAACATAGGACCATCATAAACAAAGGTGTGAAACTCTCCATTCTCTCCACAAGGATCAACACCTTTTGGTAAATCTGCTATAAACTGTTTATCTATTGTTCTACCAACAAAGCTTTTGTCTAAGTACTGCTCATTCACACAGACTACAATAGTCTTTAAGCCACTCTCCACCATCTCATGGATAAGCTCTGTTGTATTTCTATTCCAAAGAGGAAATACTCCACGTATATTTAATCGAGCTAACTGAGCCTCTCTAAAGGTTTTTAAGTCTTCTAAGAGGATATCTCCATATACACTGTCGCGTATTCCTAATCGTTCATATTTTTCAAGTTGAGTCTTTATAATTGCCTCATACTCTTGTAGATTTAGTTTTTCATGAAGATAAACAATATCAAGTGGCAATCCTAAACAATCTGCTTGACGTTGTAGTATCTCTTCTCGTATACCATGCATAGACACACGTCCAAACTGTTTATTTACTGTTGTCATTAAACGAACAACCTCTATACCATAAGTACCATGACTATGCAATTGATATAAGGCATAAGCCGCATCTTTTCCACTACTCCAATTTAAAAAAGCTTGTCTCATTTATTATTCCTCTTTGTTAGATCAAGATATAAAAAAACGGTCTCACCAAAGTGAAACCGTTTAAATTACTTATAACTAAAAATAATTATATTTCTCTATTAATATCCCAAGCCTCTAAGATGTCTGCTACACGCTTAACAAACTGTCCTCCTAAAGCTCCATCTACTACTCTGTGATCATAGCTGTGAGATAAGAACATTTTCTGACGGATACCGATAAAGTCTCCTTCTGGAGTTTCGATAACTGCAGGCACTTTACGAATAGCACCTAATGCTAAAATACCTACCTGAGGTTGATTGATAATTGGCGTACCAAACACACTGCCAAAAGTACCAACATTTGTTACTGTATATGTTCCTCCTTGTGTATCGTCTGGTTTCAATTTACCAGCCTTAGCGCGATTACCTAAATCGTTTACCGCTTTTGCCATGCCAACTAAGTTTAATTGATCAGCATTTTTAATTACTGGCACAATTAAATTCCCATTTGGCAACGCAGCTGCCATTCCTAAATTGATATTCTTTTTCTTAATGATAAAATCACCATCTACAGAAATATTCATACCAGGGAAGTCCTTCAATGCCTTAGCAACAGCTTCCATAAATATAGGAGTGAATGTTAATTTTTCACCTTCTCTTTTCTCGAAAGCGTTTTTAACTTTATCTCTCCATTTCACGATATTAGTAACATCTACTTCGATAAATGACTGTACGTGAGCAGAAGTTTGAACCGATTGTACCATATAACCCGAAATCAGTTTACGCATACGATCCATTTCTACTACTTCGTCTGCACCATTTACAGATACTGGAGCAGCTTTAGATGCTGTTTGTTGAGCAACTGGAGCAGCAGCTTTTGGAGCTTCTACTTTCGCAGTTACTTGTTGAGTTTGTGTTCCTCTATTTTTTACGTAAGCTAAAATATCATTTTTAGTTACTCTACCTTCTTTTCCTGTTCCTGCAATAGCTTCTAATTCAGCTACAGAAATACCTTCTTCTTTCGCAATATTCTTTACTAAAGGTGAGAAGAATTTTTCTGAATCTGAAAAATCAACAGAACTTGTTACTGCTTCTTGTGCTACTGCAACTGTTTCTGCTACAGCTTTTACTTCTGCTGATGCAGTTGTTGTAGCCGGAGCTGGAGCTGCTGCACCACCTTCTGTTTCTATAATTGCGATAGTTTGTCCCACTTGTACAACATCGTCCACTTGGAATAATATCTCTACCAAAGTTCCTTCAACCTCTGATGGAACTTCACTATCAACTTTGTCAGTAGCTATTTCTAATACTGTTTCATCAGCGTCAATATGATCCCCTACATTCTTCAACCAGTTTGTAATTGTTGCCTCTGCAACACTCTCTCCCATTTTGGGTAATTTCAATTCGAACTTTGCCATATTTATAACCTAAGGTTGTGTTTTCTAATACAAATTACAAATTTAATAATATTTTGGACTTTTAATAACTAATAAAAAAATTATCAACTTTTCAATAAAATGACTTCCCCTTTGTGATCGCTTCCATTACTTCCAATGAAAAACGATGATTTCTGCGGTTTTATTTTGAAAAAATGTTGAGCATCTGCATTCCTTTGCATAAACGAAATCATCTCTTTATTAGAAATTTCTGCATTATCAAACCATATTTCGCAATTAATCCCTTTTATTTTTTGCATTGCAGCAGTCAATTCTTCTAACGATGATACGCAAACACAAGGAACTGTTGGCCTAATCTTTTGTATCTCTTTCTCTAATACCTTAGTAGTAGAAACTAAATAACACTGTTCAATATGTGTTAAATCATTTACTTCCTCTTTGGCTTTTGCCTTTACAAAACGAAATGACAGAAAGCGAATTAAACCTATCATCCATAAATAACGCTTAAAATGCTTTTGATAAAATATATCAATTCCTTTAAAAAATCGGTTTATATACTCCTGATCTCTATTTGTACTTTCTCCTTTATAGTGGATAATACAGGTATCTGCATAATAATAATTCACATAACCTTTTTGCAAAATTCGAAACGACAAATCCGTATCCTCCACATACATAAAAAAAGACTCATCAAATCCTCCTACCTCATCATATAGTGACTTCTTCATAAACATAAAAGCGCCTACTAATACATCTACTGTATTAGTACTGAATTGTGATAGATGTCCTGCATAATAACCATTCCAAAAGTGACTTTGTTGATTAATTTTATACAAACCACTCATCTTTGTAAAAGAGTTCCACAAAGTAGGTATTCCACGTTTCGATTCTGGCAGAAAGATTCCTTTGCCATCAATCATTTCACATCCTATAACACCACAATTTTCTTTTGTTTTAGCAAAAGCTAATAAGTGATGAAAAGTATCTTCTGCTACAAGTGTATCTGGATTTAGAATACAAATATATTCTCCTTTAGCTTGCTGCACTCCAATATTATTTGCAGTTGCGAAACCTACATTATCGGTATTATAGATATAAGTTATCTCTGGAAAAATAGATGACATCATCGTTGAGCTATCATCTTGAGAATGATTGTCAATTACAATTATTTCTGCTTGTAATCCGTCTGTAGCTAAAACGACAGAATGCAAGCACTGTTCAAGAAAAAAACGAACATTATAGTTTAAAATAATCACAGACAAATCCATTACACAAATATAAAAATTCACAAGTAGTATCCAATGCTAACATCGCTATAAAACAAAAAAAGTCGACTCTTTCGAGTCGACTTTATATATCAAATACTATGATTATTTAATAGTATTACGTTTACGATCAGTTTCTTTCAAGAAAATCTTTCTTAAACGTAATGATTTAGGAGTTACTTCAACGTACTCATCTTTTTGGATGTACTCTAAAGCTTCCTCTAATGAGAATTTGATAGCAGGAATAATTCTTGCTTTATCATCTGCTCCAGAAGAACGAACGTTAGACAATTTTTTCGTTTTAGTAACGTTAACTGTCATATCATCACTACGTGTGTTCTCTCCAATTACTTGTCCTTCATAGATATCTTCATTAGGATCAACGAAGAATTTACCACGATCTTGTAATTTATCAATTGAGTAAGGAATCGCTTTACCATTCTCCATAGAAATTAATGAACCATTATTACGTCCAGCAATTTCTCCTTTGTATGGTTGATACTCTAAGAAACGGTGTGACATAATAGCCTCACCTGCAGTAGCTGTTAACAACTGATTTCTTAAACCAATAATACCTCTTGATGGTACTAAAAATTTAATAATCATACGCTCTCCTTTAGGTTCCATACTTATCATTTCACCTTTTTTCAACGTAACATACTCTACTCCACGTCCAGATAAATTCTCTGGAATATCGATTGTTAATTCCTCAACTGGTTCACATTTAACACCATCAATCTCTTTGATGATAACCTGTGGCTGTCCAATTTGTAATTCGTATCCTTCACGACGCATTGTTTCAATCAATACAGATAAGTGCAATACACCACGTCCAAATACCATAAACTTATCAGCACTATCCGTTTCGTTTACACGAAGAGCTAAGTTTTTCTCTAACTCTTTATTTAAACGATCTTTAATATGTCTTGATGTAACGTATTTACCTTCTTTACCAAAGAATGGAGAATCGTTAATAGTAAATAACATACTCATTGTAGGCTCATCAATTGTGATTGTTGGCAATGCTTCTGGATTTTCAAAATCAGCAATAACGTCACCAATTTCAAATCCCTCAATACCTACAACAGCACAAATATCACCTGCTTGTACCTCTTCTACTTTTTTACGTCCTAATCCTTCAAATGTATGTAGTTCTTTAATTTTAGATTTAACGATTTTACCATCTCTCTTAATTAAAGAAATATTCATTCCTTCTTTTAAAATACCTCTATGTAAACGACCAATAGCAATACGTCCTGTAAATGTAGAATAATCTAATGATGTAATTAACATCTGAGGAGTACCTTCTTTCACTTCAGCAGCAGGAATATGCTCTAAAACCATATCTAACAATGGTTCGAAAGAATCTGTTGGTTTTTTCCAATCATCAGACATCCAGTTATTTTTAGCAGATCCATATACTGCTGGGAAGTCCATTTGCCACTCTTCTGCACCTAATTCAAACATCAAATCGAATACTTTCTCATGAACTTCTTCAGGAGTACAGTTTTCTTTATCCACTTTGTTTACAACAACACAAGGTTTTAATCCTAAGCTGATTGCTTTTTGCAACACGAAACGCGTTTGAGGCATAGGCCCTTCAAAAGCATCAACAATAAGTAAAACTCCGTCTGCCATATTCAATACACGCTCTACCTCACCACCAAAATCGGCGTGGCCTGGAGTATCGATAATATTAATTTTTGTTCCTTTATAGCTTACTGAAACGTTTTTAGAAACAATAGTAATTCCTCTTTCACGTTCAATATCTTCATTATCTAAAATCAACTCTCCTGAGGTTTCATTCTCACGAAATAATTGACAGTGGTGTAAAATCTTGTCAACCATAGTTGTTTTTCCGTGGTCAACGTGTGCGATAATAGCAATATTCCTAATTGGTGTCATATAAGGATTTTAAAATTAAATTCAAATGTATAAATAAAATGTATAGTCTGAACAAAAAAAGCTCTCAGGTAATTGAGAGCTTTTATTTATCTTTTGCTTTTTTACCAAAACAGTTCGCTTATTATAAAGCAGAAACGTGTTTTGTTAATTTTGATTTCAAGTTAGAAGCTTTGTTATCATGAATGATATTTTTCTTAGCTAATTTATCAATCATAGATACTACTACAGGTAATTTATCAGCAGCCTCTTTTTGATCTTCAATCAAACGTAATGCTTTGATAGCGTTACGAGTTGTTTTGTGCTGATATCTGTTTAATACTCTTTTCTTTTCGTTACTTCTAATTCTTTTTAAAGCTGACTTATGATTTGCCATTTCTTAAATATTTTATTAAGTCTATACTATTTTACTTTGTAGTCCGTAGGGGAATCGAACCCCTGTTACCAGGATGAAAACCTGGCGTCCTAACCCCTAGACGAACGGACCAATTGCAATATTTATTAAGTTCCTAAAAACTCGTAGTCCGTAGGGGAATCGAACCCCTGTTACCAGGATGAAAACCTGGCGTCCTAACCCCTAGACGAACGGACCAATTATTATTGCATTATTTATTATTCAATTCAAAGAACTGTTGTAGTCCGTAGGGGAATCGAACCCCTGTTACCAGGATGAAAACCTGGCGTCCTAACCCCTAGACGAACGGACCAATTAGTATTGCAATATTATTTTTTAATTCAAAGAACTATTTCGTAGTCCGTAGGGGAATCGAACCCCTGTTACCAGGATGAAAACCTGGCGTCCTAACCCCTAGACGAACGGACCATTTGTTTCTCTAATGCGGATGCAAAACTACAATAATTTTTTTATCCCGCAAGAGAAAAACAAAAAAAATTGAAATTAATATGCTTTTGCAAATAACACTCTTCCCTTAGATGGCTTACCTGTTAACATACAAATTCCTTCTTCCTCTTTTCTATCAATTGGAATACAGCGAATTGTAGCTTTAGTAAGATCTTTAATCTTTTCTTCTGTTTCCACTGTACCATCCCAGTGCGCAGAAATAAATCCTCCTTTACCTTCTAACACTTCTTTAAACTCTTCAAAAGAATTCACCTCAGTGATATGCTCTGCTCTATAATCGTAAGCTTTCTTATATAGGTTTGTTTGAATTGTTTCTAACAAATCTTGGATATACTCTACAATACCTTCTTTAGACACAACCTCTTTAGTCAACGTATCACGACGTGCCACTTCAAAAGTACCATTTTCTAAATCTTTTGGCCCTACAGCAATACGCACAGGTACACCTTTTAATTCATACTCCGCAAATTTCCATCCTGGTTTAAACGCAGTACGGTCGTCAAATTTGAAAGAAATATTTAGCTTACTAAATCTATCTGTAATCTTTTTCACTTCCTCGCGAATAGCTTCTAACTGTTCGTCTGTTTTGTGAATCGGTACAATAACTACTTGTATAGGTGCTAAGTTTGGTGGTAACACTAAACCGTTATCATCAGAGTGCGTCATAATTAATGCTCCCATTAATCGTGTACTAACTCCCCATGAAGTAGCCCATACGTGTTCTTGTTTACCCTCTTGAGAAGTAAACTTCACATCAAATGCTTTCGCAAAGTTTTGTCCCAAGAAGTGTGATGTTCCAGCTTGTAAAGCTTTACCATCTTGCATTAATGCCTCGATACAGTAAGTCTCGATAGCTCCTGCAAAACGTTCATTCTCTGTTTTAAATCCTTTTACTACAGGTATAGCCATAAAGTTTTCTGCAAAATCAGCATACACATTTAGCATTTGTTCTGCTTCTGCAATAGCTTCTTTTTCTGTAGCATGCGCTGTATGCCCTTCTTGCCATAAAAACTCAGCTGTTCTTAAAAACAAACGAGTTCTCATTTCCCAACGCACTACGTTCGCCCATTGATTCACTAAAATAGGTAAGTCACGGTATGACTCAATCCATTTTCTATAAGTATCCCAAATAATTGTTTCTGATGTAGGACGTACAATCAACTCTTCCTCTAACTTAGCATCTGGATCTACCTCAATCGTTTTTCCATCCTCTCCTGTTTTTAATCGGTAATGAGTTACAACGGCACATTCCTTAGCAAAACCATCTACATGACTTGCCTCCTTACTAAAATAAGACTTGGGGATGAACAAGGGGAAATACGCATTTTGGTGACCAGTTTCTTTAAACTTTTTATCTAACTCTGCCTGCATCTTCTCCCAGATAGCATATCCATATGGTTTAATAACCATACACCCACGTACACCTGAATTTTCTGCCAAATCTGCTTTGACAACAAGTTCATTGTACCACTTAGAGTAATCCTCGCTTCTTTTAGTAATATTCTTGCTCATTTTTAATATATTAGCAGTTAAATTTGTTTAACTCTTAATTAACTATAATAATTCCACAAAACTAATTAAATTTGTTTTGACCAACAATTAAAAATACAACGAAATGAAAGCAATTCTAAAAAATCTCACATTATTAAGTAGACTTGGTTCACTTGTACTACTGGGAGGATTGGCAATTTCTTGTAATACATACCATACTGCATCATACTATGATGATGGTATTTATGGCAGAAATAACGCAACTGTAAATAACAACAATAAGCAAACAAACAATTCTTATGAGAACTATTTTGCATCACTTAATGATGATTTAGAATATTTCACAGATGTTAATGCTTATACTTCTCCATTAAATGACAGTGTAGTACAAAATAAAAAAGTTACTACTACTAACTATGGTACATGGGGAAGCGAACCAGATAAATTTACTGTAAATGTTTACAACACGGGATACTATGGTGGTTATTATGGTGGATATCCTTATTGGAACGGATACTATGGTGGATACTATGATCCTTACTACTATGGTGGTGGTTGGGGACTAAGCATTGGTTTCGGCTGGGGCTATGGATACTACAACAGACCTTGGGGTGGTTATTATGGTGGATACTATGGATACCCTTATTGGGGAGGTGGTTACTATGGTGGTGGATATTATCCTTATGGCGGTCACTATTACGCCAACACATCTTATCCAAGAGGTAGTAGAACTTCTTCTTATTCTCATACTCCTTATAATAGTTATGGGAATTACTCAACAAATGGAACTCGTTCTTCATACTATTCAAATAATTCAAACTATTCGGGTAGAGGATCTTCTTATTCAAACAACAGATCATCTTACTCAAATAGTAATTCGAATTATTCTACAGGAGGTAGAGGGTCTTCTTATAGCAATTCAAGAAGTTCTTACAGTTCAGGAAATTCTACCTATAATAATAACAACAACTATTACAATTCTGGCAATAGAAGTTCTTATAGCAATAGTTCTTCAAACTCTGGCTCTAACTACAACAGTGGTTCTAACTATAATTCTGGTAGCCGAAGCTCTTATAGCAATAGTTCTTCAAATTACAACAACTCTTCAAGAAGTAATAGTAATTACTCGAGTGGTTCAAGAAGTAGTTATAGCAGCGGTAGTAGCTATAGTGGAGGATCTTCAAGCGGAGGAAGTTATAGCGGAGGGTCTTCAAGTGGTGGAGGTTCAAGAAGTAGTTATAGCAGATAATTTATCTATTAATTCAATTTGATATGAATATTAAAAAATATAGTTTTTTAGCAGCAATTTGTCTGAGTACACTTGCACAAGCACAAGAAATCACTCCTAGTGACATTATGCGTTACAATGAATCAGACATGAATGGAACAGCTCGTTTTCGCGGGATGTCTGGGGCATTTGGTGCTTTAGGAGGTGATTTGTCAGCTCTAAAAATCAACCCAGCAGGTAGTGCTATATTCAATTATAATACAGCTGCCTTTTCTCTTTCATATAATCATAAAAATAACCAAGCAAATTATTTAGGCAACTCGACCAAACAAAACTATTCTGGTCTTGATTTAGGACAAATGGGTGCTGCTTTTGTATTCAATTCAAACAATAAAGATGCGGTAGTGCGTAAATTCACGATTGGTTTAAACTATGAAAGCACTAAAAATCTAAGAAACGATTCTTTCTTTTTAGGAAACAATTCAATTGCTAATTTAGGAGATTACTTTTATAACGTTGCTACTAATGGACATATTCCTGTTCACATCGTGAAAGGGAAATACAATAATCACGTAGATAATTACATCAATGCAGCGCAATATGGTATTGATGGACAAAATGCTTATTTAGGTTACCAAAGTGGTGTCTTTATTCTTGATGCCAACAATAACTATGTTAAAAACTACAATAATGCAAGTAGTGCAATCCAATCAAGAGCAACAAGTTCGAGTGGATATACTGGAAAATTTAGTGGAAACTTTGGTATGCAGTTAGGTGATCGTATTTACGTTGGTACAAACCTTAATATAAGTGCTGTCGATTATACACAAAATAGTACAGCAAGAGAATTCATAAGTCATCCTACAAATGACAAATCATTGCAATCATTAGAATTCAACAACTACCTATACACTTATGGAACAGGTTTTTCTTTCAACTTAGGAATTATAGGAAATGTAACAGACAACTTTAGAGCAGGATTTGCATATGAATCTCCAACCTGGTACAACTTAAAAGATGAAACAATGCAAACAGTTAGAACATCTTTTATTAATGATCCACAAGATGTTTTTGTAAATCCAAATGTAGTTAACTTATATGACTCTTATAAAATAACTACTCCATCTCGTTATACAGGAAGTTTAGCGTACATTTTTGGAAAACAAGGGTTGTTAAGTGTTGACTATAGCATTAAAGACTATAGCCAAAACAAATTTAAACCAACTAATGATCCTGGCTATAGAATCATTAATGAATCTATTAAAAGTGATATGCAAGCAGCAAGCGAGCTAAGAATAGGTGGAGAATACAGAATCAAACAAGTGAGTATTAGAGGTGGATATCGCTATGAACAAAGCCCTTATAAAACCAATAAATTAGTAGGAGACCTAAATAGTTTTTCAACAGGAATTGGTTTTGACTTTGGAGGATCTCGTTTAGATTTATCTTACACGCATTCAGCAAGGAATTATCAAACATCACTTCTTGACTTAACAAGAAACACTTTATTCCCAAATGCAACAACTAAGATTAATGAAAACTCAATAAACTTAACATACAATATTCATTTTTAAGAAGATTTCATCAAAACATATACTAAGGCTGCCCTTTTAAGGCAGCCTTATTTATTTCTCAAAAAAAAAGCAAGACCACTATTCAAACACAATAAATTACACTAAAAAGCAATCTGTTTTTTTCTTAAGCACTTAAAAAATCAATATAGTTTTTTTCATTTGAAAGCTAATTTCTCTACTATTCTTGTTTAAACAGAGTAAATACTACCTATACTTTGCCTTTACACAATCTTAAATAGCACTTTTTTTTCTATTTTATAAAAAAACACACTCCTTTTTTTATCTAAAGAATGACCCATACAAAAAACAAACAACTATATATCAGTAATTTACAGAATAAATAAAATTAACACTCAATAATGAGCTTACTTCAAAAGGCAGTATCTATTAGTGTTATTCGAAAATCCTTCGGGTTTTGTAGGGGTATTCTATAGGAATTGTGGGGGATTGTTCGCCTTTTAGCGAACAATACCTCACGAAAACCTCAACAACTCCTTAAAAAACCTCGTTTCAGCTTCGTATAAAATCAGAAGACAAAAGCAACCACACAACTATTTACACCATCCAACCATAACACTTCAAATTAATCTGACCTCATTCTTCTTGTTATTTATCTTTACAATACTATAAAATCAAGAACTTTTAGTACTAAAAACTATGTTAAGCAAAAACTATAATTCAGCTAATTTTGTTGTACATTTGCGAATTATATAAAAAATTATAAAATAAATGAAAACACTAGTTAAAGTATTCAGTGCCATTTGTTTGTTTGCCACTTCATTTTCTTTTGCTCAAGAAAATGTGACAACTACACCAATGAAATATACAGATTCTAATAAAGGTAAATTCTACATTTATTGGGGAGGAAACAGAGGATACTATACAAATTCGGACATCACTTTTAGAGGAGCTGATTATGATTTTACTATTAAAGATGTAAAAGCAGAAGACAGACCTAAAGGTTGGCATGTGGATTATATCAATCCAGGAAGAATGACTATTCCTCAAACGAACTTCCGTTTAGGATATTTCATTTCTGATAAATACAATATTTCATTAGGACTTGACCATATGAAATATGTAATGAGACAAGATCAAGTGGTTGATATTGATGGTTATTACCCTAATAAAGGTACTTATGGAGAAACAGTTCTTGGAGAACCTGGAAAAGTAAACCTAACAGATGATTTCTTGACTTTTGAGCATACTGATGGATTAAACTACATCAACTTTGAAATAAACCGCGTAGATGATATTTCTAAAATATTTGGTATTCGCAATACAGACAAAGTTCAAATCAACTTTACTGAAGGGGTAGGTTTCGGAGTTGTACTTCCAAAAACAAACACTAAACTGTTAAACAAAGAAAGATATGATGAATTTCACGTTGCTGGTTTAGGAGCTTCTGCTAAAGCTGGTTTAAATGTAACTTTCTTCAAACACTTCTTTGTACAAGCAGAGTTAAAAGGAGGATACATCAATATGTATGATGTACGTACTACATCGGATAAAGCAGATAAAGCGATGCATAACTTCTGGTTTGGAGAAACTGTAATTGCTTTTGGAGGAATTTTCAGATTATAATACACCCGCAATACAATATAAAGAAGACTACCAATTGGTAGTCTTTTTTTGTATATATACCTTTATTTTATACTATAAAAAAACAAAAAGTAAGTACCTTTGTCTTTAATTCTACACTACTATTATTAATTATTGAAATAGAGGCAACTGCTATTTTTCATTGATTCTAATAGTACTTTTTAAAGAATTATATAAAAACGCTTTTATTATTCTGACTTATGGATATTAACGAATTATACCAATGTTTCTTATTATGTGATGGTGTTTGTACTGATACAAGAAATATAAAACCAAACTCTATTTTCTTTGCTTTAAAAGGAGATAACTTTGATGCTAATGAATTTGCACAAGAGGCTTTAAATAAAGGAGCTTCTTTTGTTGTAATGGACAATAAAAAATTCGTTACAGATAACGAAAAGATGTTATTAGTTCCAAATGCTTTAGGAGCACTTCAACATTTGGCTAAATACCACAGACAGCAATTAGGCTTACCTGTTATCGCTCTAACTGGCAGCAATGGAAAAACAACAACTAAAGAATTAATCCATACGGTACTTTCTCAAAAATACAACACGAAAGCGACTGTTGGAAACCTCAACAATCACATTGGTGTACCATTGACCCTATTGTCATTTGATGAAGATACAGATATTGGTATTGTAGAAATGGGGGCAAATCATTTGAACGAAATTGCTATTTTATGTGAAATCGCTCAACCTGATTTTGGATATATTACTAATTTCGGAAAAGCACATTTAGAAGGATTTGGAGGATTTGAAGGTGTTATAAAAGGAAAAAGCGAATTATACAACTACTTAGAAGATAACCATAAAATGGCTATTGCTAATATTGATGATCCAAGACAAGATGCCAAAACAATGACTTTCTCTCGTTTTACATTTGGACAAGACAATGAAGCAAATCTAACAATTGATTCTTATAGTGCTCAACCCAATGCAACAGTTACTGTTAATGGAGTAGAAATCACATCTCAATTAACAGGGATATACAATGCCACAAACATTGGTGCAGCTCTTGCCTTTGGTACTTTTTTCAACGTGGCTATAGAAGATATGAAAAATGCTATAGCAGCTTATACACCAAACAACAATCGCTCTCAATGGGTAGAACAAGCCAATGCAAAAATATTGTTGGACGCTTACAATGCCAACCCAAGCAGTATGGCAGCTGCAATAACTAATTTTGCTCAATTAGATACTACCTTGTCTAAAGTTGCAATATTGGGAGATATGTTTGAATTGGGTAAAGAAAGTGCTAAAGAACACAAACAATTAATAGACAACTTACAAGACACAAAACTAAAGGAAGTATATTTAATTGGATTGGAATTCTCTAAACAACAAGTAGAAAGTACTACACTATCTTTCTATCCCACTTTTGAAACTTTTATAGATGCGCTAACAGCAAAACAAATTACTTTAGATGGAAAACAAATCCTTATTAAAGGATCAAGAGGTATGGCTCTTGAACGCATTTTAAAGCACTTTTAATCTATAAACAATTATATACAAAAATAGCTAAGAAATACTCTTAGCTATTTTTGTATATAATTGTTCTATTCTTTTTCTTTCTTTTCAATTGACAACCTTGTTACAATTGGAAAATGATCTGAGTTAATAAAATCATTGTAGGTTGTAAACGACTTCACTTCTATGGAAGGATCTACAAATACATAATCGATTCTCATAGGGTAATAATCAAACTTATATGTTTTACCAAACCCTTGCCCTGCTTCTACAAAAGCATCTTTCAAATCTCCTTTGATATTTCGG
Organism: Flavobacteriaceae bacterium; assembly: GCA_031277535.1. Taxonomy (GTDB): domain Bacteria; phylum Bacteroidota; class Bacteroidia; order Flavobacteriales; family Flavobacteriaceae; genus Flavobacterium. The sequence continues at coordinate 22,783 of JAITMD010000021.1, read as the reverse complement.
TAAACATATGAAAATGCACTATTATTCATATCTCCACAGATAATCTTTTTAAACTTAGCATCGTCCATATGTGATTGCACTAATTCGGATTGAAGCTGTTGTTCTTTAAAAGCTCTTGACATACGATTAAATATCTTCTTAGACTTTGCCTCGTCTATTTTTTCGTGAATATCAGGGCTAATACTTATCGATTGTAAGTGTATGCTATATACGCGTATCGTATCTTTTTCTTTGACAATATCTGCGAATATGACGTTGTTATTTGAATTGGGTAGTCGAATTTCTCCTTTATCAACGATTCTAAACTTAGAATAAATTGCTTGACCTGTCTGTATCTTACTTCCATGAGAAATAACATACTTGTAAGGAAACTGTTTAAATCGCACCTTAGCGTTCTTTGAGTATTCTTGCAGACATAAAACATCAGGATCGTGTAAATCTACAAACTCTTTTATTTTTTCTGGTACGTTATCATCTGGAATCCAATTAAACAGATTAAACAAACGTACATTATAAGTCATCAAAACAAAATCTGTATCTGATACAGGTTCATTTTTACTTGTAAACTTATAAAACTTACTTACAAATGTAATACCTAATAACAAAATAACAACTGATAACCAAATTTGTCGTTTAACCTGAATAAACCAATATAAAGAAAACACAAAATTAATAATCAGAAAGAAAGGTAATATCAAGGTAAATACAGACAAAAATGGGAAAAGCTTAGGTGCTAAAAAAGGCAAAAAATATCCTACCAGCGACATTAGCGCTACTAAAATATTTAATACATATACCCCTCTATTAAACCAAGATAGTTTTTTCATTACCTACTCTTTACCTACTTTAAATAAAAACTCTTTTTCTTCTGCTGTTAAACTGTCATAACCCGATTTACTAATCTTATCTAAGATAGTATCTATTTGCTTTTGTCGATCTTTTTCATCATTATTTAAATGACTAGTTCGCTTGTCTTCTTTCTCTTTATTTACATATACTTTTTTAAAAGAGGTTCCTTTAGATTTGCGAGACATATTGACTAACGAATCAAAAATACGACTTAAATCCTTCCCTCTTTTTAATTGTGCTACATATATAATTCCAAGCAATGCTCCGCCTAAATGAGCTATATGCCCACCTACGTTAGTAGAAGACAATTGAAATAAATCTATTAATACAATACACGCTGCAATATGCCACATCTTTACACGGCCAATTAAAGCTAAACGAATCTCCATTGAGGGAGAATAATAAGCTAAGCCTATCATAGGAGCCATAACTGCCGCTGAAGCTCCCACTAACACATTCCCTACAGGAAACACAAAAGAAGATAAAATAAAAAATATAGCTCCTCCTATAGCTCCTAACAAGTAAACAGTAAAAAACTGTTTTTGATTAAAATATGTTGCAAATAGCTGTCCTATAAAATTTAGCACAATCATATTTAATATTAAATGCCAAATTCCTGCATGTAAAAAAGCATATGTAACAAAAGTCCATACTTTCCACAGACCTCCTATTCCATCATTACTAAGTGCGATATAAGGAAATATAATAGCAAATATATTGGGAAGTAATTTTTCTAAAACAAACATTAGAATAAAGACTCCAATATTCCAAAATATCAATTTTTGAACTATCCCTCCTTCTTTGTATTGCCTTTTAAAATCATCTATAGCACTCATCTTATCTGTCCCAACGATTATTGTTAAATTGTGTTTTTTTCCAATACCACATCAATAGGAATCCCATTAAAGCTCCTCCAATATGAGCAAAATGGGCAATACCTGAACTACCACCAAATAAACTAAATCCTCCTGATACTCCTCCGTATAAGTCGATTAATAAGATACCTGGAACAAAATACTTTGCTTTAATTGGCACAGGTATAAACATCATCATCAACTCTGCTTGAGGGAACATAAATGCAAAAGCAACAAGTAATCCATAAATAGCTCCTGAAGCACCTACTACACGTGTATTATATACTAAACCAGCCTCATACAATTGTTGTTGACTCACATAAGATAACCACTCTGGGATATATTTTCCTTCAATAATTAATGGTAGAGTATCTTTAAAGGCATATCCATGATCTGCCAAAATAGATAATACAGAATGAATACTATAATACCCAACTCCTGTATGAAGTAATGCTGCTCCAAATCCACATAGCAAATAAAATGTAATAAACTTTTTAGTTCCCCAAATAGACTCTAATGTAGATCCAAAAGAAAATAAGGCAAACATATTAAAGAAAATATGCATTACTCCTCCATGCATAAACATATGCGTTAAAGGTTGCCACCATTGAAATTTTGGGTTTTCTACATAATACATTGCTAAATACTCGTTGGTAGCAGGTACTAAATTGCTCCCTACAAAAAATATAACATTTATTATTATTAGTTGCTTTACAGCTTCAGTGATTCTCATTATAACGTAAATTTTTTCTCTATGTCTTCTAATTTCATGGTTACGAAAGTAGGTTTCATAAAAGGTGAAACATTAGGTTCTTTACAAGCAAACAACGAGTTTACTATATTTTCTTGTTCTTCTTCACTCAATATTGTACCTGTTTTAACAGACAAACTTTGAGCCAATGATTTAGCTACTCTTGTACTTAATCCATTCAACGAATCAGGTATTCCATCTTGGAAATCTGCTAACAAATCTTCCAATACAATAGACGCCTCACTCTCAGCAACGTGTACAGGTAGTCCAGAAATTACTACAAAATCCTCTCCAAACTGTTCAAAGCCAAATCCTGTATGTTCTAATGCTGAACGCATTTGTCTAAACAATTCTATTTCATATGGAGCATAATACAATGTAAGAGGGAACAATAATTGTTGAGATGATGCCTTATGAACATTCATATTCTCAACAAAGTTCTCATACAAAATACGCTGATGTGCTCTTCCTTGATCAATAATTAGCATTCCTGATTTAATAGGACTTACAATATATTTTCGATGTATCTGAAAGCTTTTGGCAGCCATAGTTACATCTTTTGTATTTTCAAATAAACTTGAATTTACAATTTCACTTTCTACTTGTAAAGTAGATACATCAATTGTACCTCCTTCTCTTTTTAAACCTTCATAAACTTGTTCCCAAGCTCTATTATTTGCTTTAGACGAAAAAGTTTCTTCTTTTCTAAACGACTTCTCTTTACTACTTATTGCATTAGCTTTAGACGAAAAAGTATTCTTTTCTTCTATTGCTAATTCAGTAATATCCAAATCATTTGATTTAGAAGCAAACTCAACTTCTTGCAGTTGATCAAACACAAAATCTTGCTCTGTTGTTGTATTACATTTTGACTCAAGTGTTTCTCCATCTCCTGTCTCTAACTCTACAGACAACTCATTTGCTTTGGACTCCAGTGTTTCTTCTATTTCTCCGAAGTGTGTCAGTTCATCTTTATGATCATTTACCTTAGATGAAAAAGCGACATCTTCTGAACTAACTTTAAATATTTCTTCTGTAGCATCTCCTGCTTCTGATGCCAAAGCCTCTTCTTCTGACGTTAAAGGTAAAAAAGTAAAATTCGCATTGCTATTCAATCCTTCTGCTAAAATAACTTCATCATCCCCTTTCTTTTTCTTCTTAGCTTTAATAAAATTACTTTCAATTACAGCATCTTCTTTTTCTCTTGGTTCTAAACCTCCATATAAACGAGATTCAATGGCCGAAGCTTTCATTTGCATTTCAGATGGCTCAACATCGAAAGGATTAAAATCATTTGATGCCCCAATTCCACCCTGATTAGCAAATGGATTAAAAAAAGTATCTACTTCAATAGTTGGCGTTGCAGCCTCTTTATCTTTAAAATCGTATGGGACATCAAAGGCAGACTCTCTCTGAAAATCTAAAACTGGTGCTACATTAAACTGTCCTAAACTATGTTTTATTGTTGAGCGTAATATACTATACAATGCTTGCTCATCATCAAACTTAACTTCTGTTTTAGTTGGATGAATATTAATATCTATAGAATCTGGAGGTAATGTTAAATACACAAAATAAGAAGGATGTGTTCCTTCTTTCAGCAGCCCTTCGTAAGAAGCTACAAGTGCATGGTGCAAATACCCACTTTTTACAAAACGATCATTAACAAAGAAAAACTGCTCCCCTCTACTCTTTTTTGCATATTCTGGCTTACCAATAAACCCTTCTACTGTAACGATATCTGTAACTTCATTTACGGGTACTAACTTCTCATTAGTTCGACTACCAAATACACTTACAATACGTTGTCTAAGATTGGTACTTGCTAAACTAAATACTTCACTTCCATTGTGAATTAACGTAAACTGAATCGCATGATGTACTAAAGCTACACGTTCAAATTCATCTACAATATGCCTAAACTCTACTGTATCAGATTTTAAAAAGTTTCTACGAGCTGGTACATTAAAAAATAGGTTCTTTACAGAAAACACTGTTCCTTTAGGTACCACCACTACTTCTTGCGAAACTACTTTTGAACCTTCTACCACGACATGTGTTCCCAGTTCTTGTCCCTCTTGACTCGTTTTTAAATCTACATGAGCAATCGCAGCAATAGAAGCCAATGCCTCTCCCCTAAAACCTTTAGTTCTAAGGGCAAATAAATCTTCAGCACATGTAATTTTGGAAGTCGCATGACGTTCAAATGCCATACGAGCATCTAACTCTCCCATCCCTTTTCCGTTATCAATTACTTGGATTAGAGTTTTACCTGCTTCTTTAAGTATGATTTTAATTTCAGTTGCTCCCGCATCAATTGCATTTTCAACCAATTCTTTTACAACAGATGCTGGTCTTTGCACCACTTCACCTGCTGCAATTTGATTTGCGACATGATCAGGAAGTAAACGAATTATATTTGACATGTATTATATATATCCTTTATTTAATAGTTTAGAAATAGTATTTCTATGTAATCTACAAATTTAGCGAATTAAATTTTGTACCCTATTTTTGAATGATAATTTATTACTAAACCTCAACAATAATTTATAAAATAAAGCCAATAAAAAAAGGGTAGTCCAATAGACTACCCTTTCTAATATAATGTACTAAAATTAGTATCGTTTATTTAATTCAATCATCTTTAAAGCAGCGACAGCCGCTTCAGTTCCTTTATTACCATGTACTCCTCCACTACGAGCAATTGATTGCTCCATATTATTATCTGTTAGCACACAGAAAATAACAGGAATATCAGCAATTAAGTTCAAATCTTTAATTCCATGTGTAACTCCTTCGCATACAAATTCAAAGTGCATTGTTTCACCTTTAATTACGCATCCAATTACGATTATGGCATCAAGATCTTCAATTGATTCTATCATCTTCTTTGCACCATAGATTAATTCAAAGCTACCTGGTACATTCCAACGAACTAAGTTTTCTTCAAGCAGACCGCAATCAACCAAAGCTTCTTGCACTCCATTAAACAAACCATTGGTAACCTGATCATTCCATTCAGACACTACTACCCCTACTTTAAATTCTTTAGCGTTAGGTAATAAGTCTTTACTGTATTCAGAAAGATTTTTATTTGCTGTTGCCATTTTATTGTGCTAAACCGATCAACCCTTCCACTGATTGAAATTCAGGTGATGTACGGTAATTATTTTTAATTTCATTAAAGAATTTCAAAGCCTCTTCTTTTTGACCTAATTCTAAAGCAACTAATCCTGCTTTATTTAAAAATCTTGGAGCAGTGAAATCATTTTTATTGTAATCTGCAGCTTTTTTATAATATTCTAAAGCTTCTTTATTTTGACCTAATTCAGAGAACGCATCTCCAATAGCTCCTAAAGATAATGCTCCTAATACAATATCATTTGCTTTAAATTGCTCTAATTGTTGAATTGCCTCTTTAAATTTACTTTGGTTCAAATAAGTAGTACCAGCATAATAGTGTGCCAAGTTAGCAGATTTAGTTCCTTTATACGTATTAATAATACCTAAGAAACCTAATTTACCTTCTCCACCATTTAAGGCTAATTTGTACAATGAATCACTTGCAACAGTGTTAGTCATCGCTTCATTATAATAACTTTGTGCTTGGAACATTTCGTTGGCAGCATCTTCATTTTTAGGTTCAACTACGAACTTATCATAACCAACATAACCAAGAGTTGCTAAAGCAATTGCTCCAACTACACCAAAAATCACTTTCTGATTACGAGCTACCCAGCCCTCCATTTTATTAGCACCCTGATCTAAAGTATCAAATACTTCAGCAGTTTTACTATTTGACGCATCTACTTGACTGAACTGATCGAATTCATTCTCTTCTTTTTCTTGCTCAGGTTTCGGTGCTTTATACCCTCTTTTATTATAAGTTGCCATATATACAAAGTTTAATAAGTGGCAAAAATAGGATTTTTCTTGTAATATAAAAGTGCTTTTTATCTATATTTTTGATAATTTGCACGAAAATTGAATGGGTACCCCGTATAAACGTTAAAAGACTTGATAACTCTGTGTATTTAAAAAAATTAAATATTCTAAACTTTAAAAATTTAGAAGACAAAAACTTCGAATTCAACGAGAAAATAAACTGCTTTGTTGGTTTAAATGGTGTTGGAAAAACAAATATTCTGGATGCTATTTACTATATGGCTTATGGCCGTAGTTATTTTAACCCTATTGCCTTGCAGAATATAAGACATGGAAGTGATTTTTTTGTTATTGATGCTTCTTTTGTCAATGACGACAAAGAAGAAAATATTATCTGTAGTCTAAAAAAAGGACAGAAAAAAGTATTGAAAAGAAATGGTAAAAACTACGATCGCTTTTCAGATCACTTTGGTCTAATCCCTTTAGTTATCATTTCTCCTTCTGATAGAGATTTAATTATAGAGGGTAGTGAAACCAGACGTAAATTTTTAGATAGCGTAATTTCACAGATGGATAGTAACTATCTTCAATTACTAATTCAATATCAAAAACTGATAACACACCGCAACGCTTTATTAAAAGCATTTGCACAACAACAATACTTTGATTCTATAACCTTAGAAATTTATAATGAGCAAATTGAACAATTGGCTCAACCTATCTATCAAAAAAGAAAAGATTTTATAGAACAATTTGTTCCGATATTTGATTACTATCACAAATTAATTACCAATAATGTTGACGATGTTCAATTAGTTTATGAGAGTCAATTACATCTAAAAACAATGCAAGAATTATTTGTAGAGAACTTAGCCAAAGACAAAGCTCTACAATATACTTCTGTTGGTATTCACAAAGATGATTTATCTTTCGAATTAATCGGACATCCAATTAAAAAGTTTGGATCACAAGGACAACAGAAGTCATTTCTTATTGCTTTAAAATTAGCTCAATTTGATTTCTTAAAAAAACAAAAAGGTGTAGCGCCAATTTTATTATTTGATGATATCTTTGACAAATTAGACGAGCAACGTGTAAGAAAAATTTTAGAACTGGTAAACATTGACACTTTTGGTCAACTTTTTATTTCTGACACACATATTGAACGTACTGAAAACTTACTAAAAAGCATTAATAAAGATTTTAAAATATATAAAATCTCTTCTGACGAAGAATAATTGACAATCCTCATGAAAATACAACAAAACATATCTTTGAAACCTTACAATACATTTGGATTAGATGTATTTGCAAAGTATTTTATTGAAATAGATTCCATTAGTACTCTAAAAGAAATCACTAAAGCGAATAAGGCAAACAATCTATTTTTATTAGGAGGAGGTAGTAATATGTTACTTACTAAAGATATTGATAAAATAGTCGTAAAACTAAATTTAAAGGGAATTTCTATTCTAAAAGAAGATGACGATTATGTTTGGGTGGAAAGTCAAGCTGGAGAAAACTGGCATGTGTTTGTTTTATGGACAATCGATCACAATTATGGTGGTTTAGAAAATCTATCTCTAATCCCTGGAAATGTTGGAACTACTCCAATCCAAAATATAGGTGCTTATGGTGTGGAAATAAAAGATCATTTTGTCAGTTGTAAAGCGCTTTGCATAAAAGATCAGAGCATTGTAGAATTCACAAATGAAGAATGTCGATTTGATTATAGAGAGAGTATTTTTAAAAACGAATTAAAAGACCAGTATATTGTTTTATCTGCCACTTTCAAACTAAGCAAGCAGAACCACATACTAAAAACGAGTTATGGTGCTATACAAGAAGAATTAGATAAAAAAAACATTCTATCTCCCACTATAAAAGATGTAAGCGATGCTGTAATTGCCATTCGAAAGAGTAAATTACCAGACCCTTCAAAAATTGGGAATAGTGGTAGTTTTTTCAAAAACCCTATTGTTTCAAAAACTATATTCGAAAATATTTACAAAAACAATCCTACTATGCCATATTACACAATTAATGATGAATGGGTAAAGATACCTGCTGGTTGGTTAATTGAACAAAGTGGTTTTAAAGGTTATCGCTTAGGAGATGCTGGAGTTCATGAAAAACAGGCTTTAGTATTAGTAAACTATGGTAAGGCAAAAGGAGAACAAATAAAAAAATTAGCTTATACAGTGCAAGCAGAAGTTTATAAAATGTTTGGAATTACAATAAGTCCTGAAGTAAATATCTTCTAAAAAAATTAAAACATAATAAACGTATAATTAATACCTTTGCACCCTTAAAAAACTAAATTACCCAATATGCTAACGATACTGTTTTATACACTTGTTTGTATTGTCATTTTTCAATTGATTTACTATATGGCTATCTATAGTCCTATAGCTTTTTCTAATAGAAGTAAAACAAAAGAAAATGTTGACTTAGCAGTATCTATAGTTGTATACATCAAAGATAATGAAAAAGAACTACCAACTTTTTTAGAGAGCCTTACAACACAAAATTATTCTCGTTTTGAATTAATCTTAGTTAATAATGCATCTGAAGATGAAAGTCTTACTATACTTGAAACCTTTGCACAACAGTACTCTAATGTCAAAATAGTTAATGTCCAAAACAATGAAGCTTTTTGGGGAAACAAAAAATATGCTTTGACTTTAGGTATAAAAGTAGCTTCTTGTGATTATCTTTTACTTACAGATCCAACTACAATTCTTGGCTCTTCTAACTGGATTGCTGGAATGTGTCAAAACTTTACTACTCGTAAACAAGTAGTTATAGGTTATAGTGAACTGGAACGCAGAAAAAAATCTTTAAGTAATAAATTTCTACGTTATCAAAACAGTCTCAAGTATATTAATCTGTTCTCTTGGGGAGAAATAAGTAAACCTGCATTTGGTAATGCTAAGAATCAAGCTTATAGTAAAGAATTATTTTTCAAGAATAATGGATTTATCAAACAAATGAATATCCCTTATGGAGATGAATATGGTTTTATTCGTCTCATTGCTACAAAAGCCAATGCTACAATTACATTAAACCCTGATACATTTACAATAAATCCAGTAAAAAACTCGTTCTCCAACTGGCGAGAGCAAGTAAAAACAACTAATTTACTATTAAGAAATACATCTTGGCTAACTTGTTTAAAATTCAAAATACTAAATTTTAGCACTTTATGTTTTTATATTGTATTCTCAATTATTATTTGTAATTTGTATTTGTGGGAGTTTGCAATCGCTGTATTTCTATTTAGATACTTAATTGCATTTTTCTATACCAATAAAATGTTGAAGAAATTTGCACAAAAGGATCTAATTTGGCTGTTCCCAATATTAGAATTTACTCATGTGCTTTCAGGTACATATTATAGTTTAATTCACCTTATTTCACGCAAAAAAATTGAAAGACGATAATACTTTAAAGTTAATAAAAGCAGCACAAAAAGATGACCGCATTGCTTTTACCTCTTTACTCAATCAATATTGGGCAGAAGTATTCAATTTTATACTTAAACGAACAGGCAACGAAACAGATGCAGAAGATATAACTATTGAAACCTTCTCTAAAGCTTTTACAAACATCGTGAAGTATGATGAAACTTATGCTTTCAACACTTGGCTTATAAGTATAGCTAAAAATGTACATATAGATATGATACGCAAACGCAAAAAAGTATCATTCTTAGATATTAATGACGAACAACAACAAAGCCTAAACTATATCATTGATGACACAATGAATATTGAAGATGAGATCATTAAAGAACAAAATTTAGCCGTTTTTAAAAACTATATTGCATTACTAAAACCACACTATCAGGAAGTAATTGAAATGCGATTCTTTCAGGATATGTCATACAATGAAATATCAGAAGCTTTACATGAACCATTAAATAATGTTAAGGTTAAGATTATGCGTGCAAAAAAACTATTAGCTGAAATCATCCTGAAGCAAATAGATCAAAACTTTACTATTTAAGCTGTATAACTATATTCCGCCATACCTTACAAAACTCCCTAAAACAAGCATCATAATGCTTATGACAGTAACAGATAGAATATGAAAAGTCATTAGAGGTAGTTTTTTATAATCTGTTTTTAAACGAGGTAATACCAAAAACTGTGCACTCAGTGCCAATATAGCAATTGTTATCAAACAACATAACTTTAAAGAAACTACCCGTTCTATTGGTGTTTTAAAAGTAAACCATGTTAGTACTTTTACATTATAGAGATAAGCCATTCTTATACCTGTTAGCAGCATGATTCCTAAAGCAGGCATTCCAAACCACTCATATCTACTTTCAAAATTAAATAATTTTTCTACTGATTTTTCTTTCCATACTTGTGGTAAAATTACCACAGTAAGTAAAATATGTCCTCCTACCCAAATGGTAGCTCCTAATAAATGGAATATTAGCAATATATGTAATTCACTCATAACTTTTTAATTTTAATATATGAAAAGATAAAACACAATACACTCATTGGTAAAAGGACTGACTCCCAAAACAAAAGTAGTGGTATACGATTTAACCAATAAGTACCGACAATATCCTGTAATCCTTGTATAAATAAAATAAACTCTGTCGATATAAACCCTAATGATAGTAAAAACACACCTCCTTTGGTCCAGTTATTCATAATCATTTTCTTATCTATAATAATTAACCATATTCCAAAGCTGCTTAAAACACCCAACATATTCAAATGAATAAATCCTACAACCCAACTTCGCAAGCCTTGCAATTGCACAACTATTGTTTCTGATATAGTGAGTAACTGCATACCAATTCGAATTAAAAGACATATTCCCATTAGAACTAACAAAAGATAAAGATATACACTCAGTCTTTTTTTTTGTCCCTTAAATCTACTGTAAATAATTTTTATCAAATACCCTATAACATAAAATTGCAACAATACACCTAATACATTTAAATAATAAAGTACAGAGGATGCCATATACCAACTTAAAGGTAACGCATAAGTAAGCACTACCGAAAGTATCCAAATACAATAAAATACTTTAAACTTAGGTAAAGAATAATCTTTGAGTATAGTAGCAAACAATAATGCCATGAAAGCTGTCAAAAACCATCCATTAAACTGGAAGTGCAAAAAAAACTGGATACAGATTTGATAAAAATCACTTGTCTTTCCCATTAATCCTACCGCTGGGCCTAGACACCATACACCTACTGTTGAAAACACCATAAAGAACAAAGCTATCTTTAGCAGTATTCCATACTGAGTACCTGACACGTTATTATTTTTCCAAAGCCGAAAAGCAAATATATAAGAGCATATAATATGCATAGTAGAAAAACTAATAGAAGCTACTGCATATCCCATAAAAGGAAATGTTACTCCCATTCCAATAACAGACAGCTGAGTTAGCCAAAAAAGTCGTTTAAAGAATCTATTTTCTACAGGAGTATCTATTGCAAAATACCTTACAAACAATATGTAAAACAACAAATACAACCAGCCCAACAAAGCAATATGAGAATGTGTATGCAAAACATATAAGAATGTAGGTCCATCTATCGCATACACAAACATACTTCTCAGCAAAAGTCCAAATAGAGCTGCTACAAGGAAATTGATTAATGGAACTATATAGTAAATTGATTTCATATACTTCTTATATAATAAGTACCTAATACTAAAGATAAGATACTTTTAAAAACTTACTCAAACTATTGTACTTATAACAATATATTATTTTATAAATGAATGCGTTAATATAAATTCTTGTTCCTTTAAATGCTCCCCTTAAATATATTACTATATTTTTAAAAAAGTTTTTCCTGACTTAGCACCATTGGCTAACTCCATTAAAGTAGTAGTTTCTAACATTCGCTTTAAACTATCTCTAATTTCTTTAAACTTAAAATGAACTGGACAAGGATGTTCTTCTGCACATTGACTCAATCCTAATCCACATCCCTTATAAATTGAATCACTATCAATAACATGAACAACTTCACATAGTTTAATTTGCTCCAAACGAGATATAGCAATTTCAAATCCTCCGCCCACACCTTTCACAGACTCAAGAATTCCACACTTCGATAGCTTTTGAAGTATTTTAGCAGTAAAAGCCTCTGGAGCATCTATTTCTTTTGCTATCTCTTTAAATCCTACACGCTCTCCTTTCAATGATGAAACTGAAATAAAAATTACTGCTCGAATTGCATATTCACAAGCCTTTGAAAACATATTAATTATTTCTTTATATATACAAATATACGATACCTCATATAAAAGACAAAAACATCCTTTATTTAAAACAAAAAAAAACAGCTATCCTTTTTTGATAACTGTTTTTCACTTATTTCATATCTTTAACGAAAAATAATATCCTTTACGATCTCTTTCTTTAAATCTTCATTTATTAAAGCTATAATCTTACTTTTTCCATAAGTTAATTCCTCTCTAACGATTGGAGAAGATAAAGCCACATACAGAACATCTCTTCTCAACACTACATCTAATGTATAATTTGCTACGCCCGGACCTAATAACCTACGCCACGCAGCAATAGCATCTAAACTATCTATTCCACGTTCCAGTTTATTCTCTTTAATAATAATTTTAAGAATATCAGAAACGCTACTTTCTTCACGTAAGCGCTTAAACTCGTTAAAACGTTTTTCCTGCATTATTTTTTACTAAAAGGAATTGGTCTTTTATATGTATAAGTTAAGTTATGTGTATTTTTTACAACCATATTATTCTGATCAATACTTAACAATTGTTCTTTCCAAGATGCATACTCCGTTTTGTACTCTATCCAATACTCATCTTTCTCTTTCTTTACCTGTACATTTTCAACTACATCATTTGTTTCATAGCTACCATCTATCTGCGGCATCACTTTTTTACGAAAACCTTTCCCATTACTATCAAGTTCAAAAAAATCAACAGTAGTATTTATATCATAATCTTTTTCTGAACCATCAGGAAGTTTTACTTTTTCAATCTCCCAGTATCCATTAATATCCTTTATGTTTTCTTCTTTAACTTGGTGTCCACAACCAATAAAAAGTAAACTTATACTAATAATAAAGCTATAGATTAATCTTTTCATAAACTATTATTTAAAAAAAGAGTCAACAAATTCATATTTATTAAAGACTTGCAAATCTTCAATACCTTCTCCTACACCAATATAACGCACTGGTATTTTAAACTGATCTGATATTCCAATAACAACTCCTCCTTTTGCAGTACCATCTAATTTAGTTACAGCCAAACTTGTTACTTCTGTTGCGAGCGTAAACTGTTTTGCTTGTTCAAAAGCATTTTGTCCAGTAGAACCATCCAAAACTAACATAACGTCGTGTGGTGCATCCCCTACTACCTTTTGCATAACTCGTTTTACCTTAGATAACTCATTCATTAAGTTTACTTTGTTATGCAAACGTCCTGCTGTATCAATAATTACTACATCGGCATTTTGTGTAACTGCTGACTGTAAAGTATCAAAAGCAACAGAAGCTGGATCACTTCCCATTTGTTGTCTAACTATAGGAACATCTACCCTATCTGCCCATACTTGTAATTGATCAATAGCTGCTGCTCTAAATGTATCTGCAGCTCCCAACACAACTTTCAACCCAGCTTTCTTAAATTGATAAGCGAGTTTACCAATTGTTGTTGTTTTACCAGCTCCATTTACTCCAACAACCATGATAACGTATGGTTTGTGTTCTTTAGGTATTTCAAATTCAGTACTCTCTCCTGTATTTGTTTCAGAAAGCAAACTTGCAATTTCTTCTCTTAAAATACTATTCAACTCATCAGTACCAACATACTTATCACGTGCCACACGAGCCTCAATACGATCGATAATTTTTAATGTTGTCTCAACGCCAACATCTGAAGAAACAAGAACTTCTTCTAAATTATCTAATACATCATCATCTACCTTAGACTTACCAGCAACAGCTTTTGTAAGTTTAGAAAAAAATGAAGTGTTTGACTTTTCAAGACCTTTATCTAAAGTCTCTTTCTTTTCAGAAGAGAAAAGCTTTTTAAAAAAACTCATAATAATCCAATTAAGAGCACAAATATAAAGAATAATATTTTAAGTCAGACTAACCCACTTGATATAGGTATACAAAAAAAGCTATCCAAGTATGGATAGCTTTCAAAAATTTTATAATGGTAAAATTACTTCTTATTTAAGAAATCATCTACGAAATCAGGAGCCATAACTGCTTCAACGAATGTGTAAGCACCTGTCTTAGGAGATTTAACCATTTTTATTGCTTTAGTCAACTTTTTAGAAGATGTTCTTAAAGTTGCTACGGTTTTCTTTGCCATGACTAGTTATTATTTAATTTCTTTATGAACTGTTACTTTCTTCATGATAGGATTAAATTTCTTAATCTCTAATCTATCAGGTGTATTTTTCTTGTTCTTAGTTGTGATATATCTTGAAGTTCCTGGTAAACCAGACGCTTTATGTTCAGTACACTCTAAGATTACTTGGATTCTGTTACCTTTCTTTGCCATCGTATTCTATGTTTTATGGTCCGAATTATTTTACTAATCCTTTTACTTTTGCATCTTTCAACACAGCAGTAATACCTTTCTTATTAATTGTTTTTAATGCAGATGTAGACAATTTTAACGTTACCCATCTGTCTTCTTCAGCAATGTAGAAACGTTTTTTAACTAAGTTTACAGAAAACTTTCTCTTAGTTTTGTTCATCGCGTGAGAAACGTTGTTTCCAACCATCGCTCTCTTTCCAGTAATTTCACAAACTCTTGACATTATTTCTTATCTTTTATTTCAATATTCAAAATCAGGGTGCAAAGTAACGAAAAAGAAAATTATTATACAAAGACTTTTTCGTTATTTTTTTAATATTTCACTATATATCAGCTGTAATCCCTTTATTAAAGCATTATTCAATACTTTTTCTCTTGGTTGTCCAAAATTAAATTCGAAAGCACTAATTGTATCTTTTGTAGCAATACCAATACAGACAGTGCCTAAAGTAGCATCCGAATCCCCTTTAGATGGCCCCGCATTTCCTGTAGTTGATACAGCATAATCTGACTTAAACAGTCTTCTCGAATTTATAGCCATTTCTTTTGCTACGGCCTCACTAACGACCGTATACTCATCAATAGTTTTTTGACGAACTCCTAACACATCAACTTTACTTTCTGTAGCATATGTAACAACACCACCTTTAAAGTATTGCGAGGCACCAGGTCTTTCACTAAATAAAGAAGCTAAACGGCCACCTGTACAACTTTCTGCAAATGAAATACTTTTTCCTGTAGAAATCAAACTTTTTATGATAAGATCTAAAATATCTGTATCATCAAATGATTTTATAAAAGGAAGTACTTCATCTGGCAGTTCTTTTACTTTCTGTTTTAATGTTTCTTTTACTTGTTCTTCTGAAGTACCTACAGCTGTAAGACGCAAACGAACCATTAAGAAATTTGGCAAATACGCTAATTTCACATCTCCTAAATTAGCTTCCCAATCCACTAACATCTCAGCTAAAACACTCTCTCCTATTCCATGTAAAACAAGTGTTTGATGAACACGAAAATCATTTTTAAAACATGATTTTAAATAAGGAGTTAATTCTTTTTGAAAAATATTCTTCATTTCAAATGGAACACCTGGCATAACTACATAAGTAGTGTTTTCTTTTGTCATTAAAAGTCCTGGTGCTGTTCCAGCTTCATTAAACAAAACTTTTGCTTGAGAAGGTACTAAAGCCTGAGCTTTATTTATATCTGACAAAGGTTTATTGAAAATCTTTACTAACAACTCTTCTACATGCTCATAAACTTTTTGATCAACAATTAACTCATCATCAAAAAAATCACAAAAAACATGCTTAGTAACATCATCATTGGTAGGGCCAAGCCCTCCAGTAAAAACAACTAAATCTACTTTATTTAAGTGTTCTTGTAAACATGCTGTAATTACCTTTCTTTCATCTGAAATACTGAGCATCTGAACAACATCAAACCCCATTTTATCCAATTCATTAGCTATAAATTGAGAATTTGTATCTACAATTTGTCCTATTAAAATTTCATCTCCAATGGTAACGATACTCGCTTTCAAACTTTTTCTTTTATATTAAAATCTTTTTTTACTTCTTTCACAGCCCCTTTCACCCTCTTATCAAAAGATTTAAAGATTTCTTTAATTGTTTTTACTTTGCCTTCAGTTTTAGTCCAATCAACAATAACTAAGGCTTCTTCCATAGCTTCTTCCATAGCAAGAAGCTCTACTGTTCCTTTTAACTTTAAAATATGTTTATAAACTTTCTCGTAATTCTTTTTATCAATATTCTTTCTAACCTTAAGTAAAACATCATTAGCCTCTTCAACAAATGTTATTAAATTTGCATCTATTGCTTCTGGATTTTGCTCACGCTTATGTAATAAAGCTCCTAAGTCATAAAATAATGCCATAATCTACTTTACAGTTAATCTAAACAATTTTTCATTAGCTAAATATCCTTCCAGTACATCTCCTTCATCTACTTTTCCAACACCAGCTGGTGTGCCAGTAAAAATTAAATCACCCTTTTTTAAAGTAAAATACTTAGAAACTTCTGCAATCAACTCATCAATATTCCAAATCATCAAAGCTGATGTAGCGTCTTGTACTACAGTTTGATTTTGTTGTAAAGCAAACTGTATATCATTCAAATTCTCTAAACTATTCTTATTTACAAAAGCACTTACAAAAGCAGAACTATCAAATCCTTTTGCCTTCTCCCATGGTAAACCTTGAGACTTTAATTCATCCTGTACATCTCTTGCTGTAAAATCAATTCCTAAAGCAATTTCATCATAATATTTATGAGCAAATTTTGATTCAATAAATTTTCCAACTTTATTTATTTTCACAACAAGTTCTAACTCATAATGCACATTTTTAGAGAATTCTGGTATTATAAAAGGCATTTCTTTACCAATCAATGCTGTATCAGGCTTAATAAACAATACAGGAGAAGTTGGTCTTTCATTATTTAGTTCTGCTATGTGATCTACATAATTTCTACCTACACAAATAATTTTCATGAAATAATACTTTTAAATTGATACTAAAACTTATTGTTTAATTTTCGCAATTTGATTCCTGTCAAAACCTTTTTTGTATACAATGGAAAATCTGCATTTTGAATCCATCCGTAATAACCTTGCTCTGTTTCTAATACTTCCTCTACCAAAGCACCTTTATGTTTTCCAAAAGTAAAAATTTCTTTCCCTTCTTCATTTAATGCAATAAAACCAGCGAAATCAACGCTCTTCTTTCTTGTTGTAAATTCAGATAAAAGTTTCATATCATTATCCAAATCATCATATCTATCAAGTTGTGCTTTCAATATTTCGTAGGTAGCATTTGTATCTGCAGAAGCTGAATGTGCATTTTCTAATGTTTCATTACAATAAAAACGGTATGCAGCACTTAATGTTCTTTCTTCTTTCTTGTGAAAAATTGTTTGAACATCTACTGACACGCGATTTCCCATCTCAAAATCAACACCAGCTCTCAACAACTCCTCTGCTAAAAGAGGAATATCAAAACGATCTGAATTAAATCCTGCTAAATCAGAATCTTTAATCATATTATACACCAAAGGTGCTAATTCATCAAACAATGGTTCATTAGCTACTTTATCGTCAGTAATTCCATGAATAGCACTTGATTGAGGAGGGATTGGTCGTCCCGGATTTACAAGCCAAGTTTTACTTTCTTTATTCCCATTTGGAAACACTTTTAATATAGAGATTTCAACAATTCTATCTTTTGCTACATCTATACCGGTAGTTTCTAAATCGAAAAAACATATCGGTCTATTTAACTTCAATTCCATTAATCAAATTTTGTTTCATACAAAGATAACAAATCCAAACTTACACCTAACAGACTAAAACTGAAAATAGTTCTCCTTTCAACAAACGAAATAAAGCACCTAAACTACACTCAATTCAGATAGTTAACAAATTAATTAAATTCAGACAAAAACACATACACATCTTATAATCAAACATTTCATCTAATTAGTACAAATAATAAACATAAAAAACATCTATTTAATTATACTTCCTTAAAACCTTTTTTTTAATAATTAGCCATAACAATATTCAAAAACATAAACTATTACATTCTAAATGTCTTACTTAAAATGTCACTTCTAAATAAATCTAAATACCACAATCTTACTTCTCCTTTTTCCTCATTCTATAGCATCCATTATTTCAAAATTTTAATTCCAAAGCGATTTTAACTTTTATCAACACATCTATCAATTCCCTAAATATTACACAAAACAATAAATAAAAAACAAATATCAAATTATGTTATTATCAAAAACAAACCATCAAAACAAAATAAAAAACAATAAAAAACAAATTAAAATACACAGTAAATAAAAATAATTTTGTTTATACAAATAATTAATCTATTTTAGACATAACCAAAGAAAATAAAAAGCACATGAAAACATTATTATCCCTACTAATTATCGTTATGTGTTACAGCTGTCAAACAACTGAAACGATTGTAACATCCCCATACAAGCTAAACGAAAATAAAACAACTGTATATTCTGCAAAAACGTTTATGTTTAAAAATTATTATTTTACCTACAAAGACGGGGAGGCTACTTTAGTTTACCAACAAGACCCTATACTAAATGGAGATATGGATCCTGTTTATCTGCCATTGAAAAAACAAGAAGGAGAATCAAGGTATCAAGAATTTACAGACTCATCTCAACAAATATCTGTTAAGATTATAAATGAAAATGAAGTTCGTCTAAAAATTAATAAAACAAGACATACACTATATACGGAGAACTATTTAAAAGCAGTTGATGCAAGTAGAAATAATGTAATTGCTAACAATATATGGTAACAAAAAAAGGACTCTTCTTAGAGTCCTTTTTTTGTTACCATATTATTTTATCCCTTCCACTGAAGGTTTTGTTGTTGAAAGACTATCCGCTGGTTGCTGTTGTTCATCTTCATCCTCTGCATCATCATTACCAGATTTTCCTAATACCTCACTTGGTTTATATCTACCCATCTTGATTTTAAAATCTTCTGAATTACCAGTAATACGCATTGGTATTCCAATAATTCCCATTGGAGGTAATCCTAAACGGAAACCAATATTCATTTCTCCATCTAAACTAATTTGCCCTTCAAATCGTGGTCTAAATCCTGCCATTTTTGTTTTAGTACGTTCTATAGTCAATACATTATCTTTCACAGATGACTTAATCGCTACCTGAGATAAAGTTCCTTCCTCTAAAGACTTTGTTTCAGTCTTCTCTGCAATACCTCCTAATAGTTTAAACCCTTTAAATTTTATATTCTCAAGTGTTAATATACCTTTACCTTCCAAAGACTTCATAACAGGAAACATATCACCGTTTAACCTACCAGTTAATTTGTAGTCTAAAGAAACTTGTCCGTAAGCATCTTTCGCCATACTAACCATTTCTCTAAATAACTTAACCTCCTTATAAGCACGTTGGATATCAAAATCTGAAGCTTTAATAGTATAATCAAAATTTGCAGATCTTAATCCTGTTGGTTTATAAGTAGCATCCATTGCTACTTTTGTCCCAATCATATTAAATGTAGTACTTTCTAAATCAATTTTACCTTCATTAACTCTCATGGTACCAACAAAATCATCTAAAATATAATCCGTATACTTTATTTTTTTTGCTTTAGCATTAAAAGTTAAATCAAAATTACTTGGTACTTGAATAACTCCACTTGATTTTGTTTTAGCATTTGTCTTGTTAGTTTTAGCAGGAGGAGTTGATGGTCCAAAAACCATAAATTCATCAACATTCATCCCCTCAGTCTCTAAATCAAAGCTTCCTTTCAAAATCCCTTTATTCAGCATAAAACTCACAACATTTGTTACATAACCATTCATACTAAAATTAGAACTTCCATATTTAGCAACAAACTTTTCAAACTTCATTTTTTCTTTAAAAAAAGAAAAAACACCTTGTTTAATTACTAAAGGCTTAGGAAACATACGTGAAGTAATAGTTATATTATTAATCTCAAACTTACCTCCATTCTTTAGCTTATCATAATTTCCATCAGTCGCATCGCTTTGCAAACCACTCAAGTACAAATTAGTTTTAACTAATCCTTTTACGTCTAAACCATCTATTTTGAAAATCTTATATATACTACCTATATTCAATGTCCCCTTAGATTTAACTGTATAATTCAGATTATTCAAATTATACAAACTTGCATCCAGTTTAAATGGTTCATTAGCAATTTTAAACGTAATAGGCAATACACGTATTGTCAAATCATTCATAGAGCCTCGTGCGCTTTTTATCTGGGTATGAATACTAATATTCTCTACTGGTAACTCTGGAAGTTTAGCAAACTTTAAATAGCCCTCTTCTAATTTAACTTCACTATCAATAATAGGAAAACGCTTCTTCTTTGGTTCAAAAGTTCCCTTAACCATTCCATCTACTAACAACCTGCCTCGTACTTCAACTTCATCGTTCATTGGTAAAAACTGTTTTAAATCTTGTAAAACAACTTTAGCTTTTACATTAGCATTAACATCAAATTTATCTAAACTACTCAATGAAATGTTTCCTTTCACATAATGATTCATCGCTTCGATATTAATATCATCTAATGCTATTTTCGTTTTCTTATAATCAGATCCATCACAATTTGCAGCAATCTTAAAGTTTATATTACTTAGAGCCTCTGGCAAATTACTTTCTTTAAAATATCCTTTATCAATACTACCAACTAACTTAAACGCTGGAATACTACTAATAATTGTATCATTAATAGTTCCACCTCTTTTCAATTTCTTGGTTACCACTTTCTGTTCGAATTTACCTTTAGCTTCCAAATTTAAATCAACTAATCCTTTTAAATCAAACTTACTTAAACCAATAGTCTTCTGTAATGGTTCTAAATTTAAATTTGAAACAATCTTAGCCTCTATAACAGGAGCTTTAATTCCCTGAACAATCAAACTACCATCGGTCTTACCTCCTTCTAAAGAAAAACTGAATTTACTAATATCTAATATACCATGTTCTGGATTCAAATCCTTCATACTATACTTCATAGCCAAGTTAAAATCCTGAATAGGAGATTGAACAGATGAATGTTTAATCTTTCCGTTCTTAACAGTTAATCCTAAATCAACAATAGGTGTAATAGAATCACTTGCTATATACTTTCCATCTAATAAAAACTTCCCACTAACATCGCCTGTCATAGTTGTATTGTCAAGCCATCCTTGATACTCTGGTGGCAATATTGATAGTAATTGATCTAACTTTGCATCATCCGTTTTAATATCAAAATGCATATCATAACCACCTTCAACAAAACCAAACTCGCCTTTAAAATCAACAGGTAATTCTTTTATTTTAAGATTATTCTTTTCAAATACAAAACGTAAAGATTTAGTATCAACCTTTGTTACGAGCTTTGCTAAAATTGGTTTTTCTTTTACATAATGAACACCATCAAATATAAAATCAAAACTATCTATACGAGCCATACTTTTCAACATAAAAATAGCAGCACTCATATCTCCTTGTCCCAGATAGTCAAATCCTAATGCTTTAATATGTACATTACTTGAATTATCACTATATACAACATTTGCTTTCTTTATATCAATTCTATCAATCAATAAATTCAAAGGTTCATCTTCATCCTTTTTATCTTTATCATCAATAAAGATATCAAAATTAGCTTTGCCATCTGTTGCTATAAAAACATTCAATTCTGGTTTATCAACATAAACAGCATTTAAAACCATCTTTTCTTTAAACAAACTCATTATATCAACACCCAAGGAGATATTATTTGCTACCAACAAATTCTTTTGCTTGATCGAATCTACTTGAACCCCCTGAATGCGAGGATTTTCAATTGACACTGTTAGTAATGGAAAATGCTTATAAAAAGACAAATCAATAGACTCAAATTCTATATCACCTTTTATATTTTTCTTCATCGTATCTTTCACAGCATCTGAAATTGAATCAGAAAAAAATACTGGCATAATTAACAACAACAATAATAATAAACCAATAAAAGATACAATAGCAACAATACCACGTATAGCCCAACGTTTAAAAGAAAACTTCACTTATATATATATTTCAATTTGAGTACAAAGAAACATTTTTTTTCGCATACTTTGAAAAATCCTACTATAAATAATCTACTAAAGGTACTGATTAACTTTTCGATAAAATATTCATTCTCAAAACCTATAAAAACAAAAAAGCCTGACTCTTTTCAGAATCAGGCTTTAAAAAAAAGGGCAACGACATACTCTCCCACTAATAGCAGTACCATCTGCGCTAACGGGCTTAACT
>JAITMD010000016.1 GCA_031277535.1 Flavobacteriaceae bacterium | reverse complement strand
ACAAATATGGTATATCAACGTATATCCATACGTATAACAGTAGTAATTTACCTATTAAAACAATTGCTATTGAGTATTACACCAAAGATGGCAAGTACTGGCCTTTCTTTAAAGAATATACCTACCATTATAAAGAAATTACTATAACAGAATAATAAACTAACTACACTACAAAATTGATGAACAAAACTTTATTATTTGCTTTAATAGCAACTACTTTTTACAATAGTTACGCTATATCTACCCCTTTAGAAAAGGGAAAGACCAAGAAAATAACAGTGGTTGATTACTTGATAGAAAAAGAACACGAGCAATTACCTGCTTCCTCCGAAGATGACAAAGATGCTGTAACTTACGAATTGGGAAACGAAACTATTGCAACCACCAATAAGGTATATTTTCTGTACAACGAAAAAGGGCAATTGGCTACCCTGACATCTGTAAAAACGGATAACGATACAGAAAAGCCAAACTATACAACGTTATTTTACTACGATGACAACAATTTGTTGACTTCTGTGTTTTGTACTAAAGACAATGCTTCGCATACCATGGATTATGTAGGCGGCAAAGTAAGGCATCTTGTTTATAAAGAAAGGGGGCGCAGTTGGTCGATGACCTCAACGATAGACCAAGGACAAAATGACCAACCTTTTACCATGGAAATAAAAAATAGCGATACAAACTATAAGCCAAGAGAGATTGTGATAGAGTACGACGAAAAACTAAATGCTATAGGTGTAATCACTAACGATCAAAAAGAGGAATACAGCTTTGACAATAAAAGATCCCCTTTTGACTATTTACCTTTTGCTTTTAATATGAATATCTTTTTGATGCCTGAAGAATTGATATACACGAACTATGTACCTAAAAAAAATATTGTGAAATTGGACAGAGAAGAATGGGTAGAAACAATGACCTATACTTATAATAGCAAAAACCTACCCCAAACAGTAAAAATAATGCAGCAAATGAAAGGGTCTGATTATTACTACTATCCTATATATGAATACGAATATTTCTATAAGGAGATTGAAATAGTTGAGTAATTTTACTGGTAAACTATAAACCTCCAATGAAAAAAACACTATTATACACAGCAATACTCCTATTTGCTTATTCTAATGGACATACCCATCCACTGCAAAAAGGAAAGGTAAAGAAAATAACTGTTATTGACCATGTGATTGAAAAGAACTATGTTCCTTTAACTGAAATTGTATCTATAGATAATACACCTACTACTGATAAAGACAAAAAAGTAGAGACTTTTTTGAGTAGGTTTGATTTTAAATATCACAGCAATGGACAGATAAATAGCATTAAGTCATACAGCATACAACAAGGAGAACCGGTATACCCGTTCACCTTATTCCCTGTAGTTACTGCTTCCAATCAATTGCAAGCGGTAAAATTGGGTACAGATGGTAGATCTTGCGATTTGACAATTGAGAACAATCTATTACAGCAAGTAAAATATACAGACTATCGCTTTCAAGACTCAAATCAGTGTGACTATACTTACAACGAAAAAGGTTTGCCAATGCAAGCCATACTAAGTAGTACGATAAAAGGAACGCACCCCATAACAATTGCTTTTGATTATGATAAGGTAAGTAATGTAAAAACAATGTTGTACAACAACGAACAAACACAATATACGTATGACAATAAGGTGTATGCTTTGTCTTGTTTGCCTTTTTCGTTTACTGTATCGAACTTCTTTTCCAACGAAGCGCTGATGTACACTACTTACAAACAGAAAAATAATGTAACCAAGTATGAAAACAATGACTACACAGTAACGATTACTTACACTTATAACCAGAATAATTATCCGCTTACAGCAAAATTAACAACAGTAAGTAAACGAGGTGATGCAACACCTCGCGTAAACTATGAGTATGAGTTTCACTATAAAGATATAGAGATTATAAATGAGAAAGGTTAGCTGATGGCTAACCTTTCTCATTTATAACTCTATTTGATAGATATAATCGTCCATAACGTATCCACCTCCAATATCAAAAGTCTTAGATTCGATGCACTTCATTCCATTGCGTTCATAAAAGTCTATAGCGCGTTGGTTATTCTTATTTACAGTCAGATAAACTGCCTTTGCACCTTCGCGTTTAGCACAGTCTAATACATACTGAAACATAAAGTGACCTAAACCTTTTATTTGTTGATCAACATCTGTATATATCTTAGATAAAAACACTCTGTTATCAGTTTCTAACTTAAAATCCAGATAACCTACTAAATTCTCATTTTGCATAACTAATATCCAGTCATAACCTTCTGCTATTTCGCCTAATATTCTTTCATCACTATACATCATTGGTAACATGTAGTCTATCTGCTCCTGTCCTATTATGCTTAAATAAGTATTATCCCAAACTCTTTTAGCTAAAGGTAGAATCAGGTGTATATTATGTTTATCTACAGGAACAAACTGCATTGTTTCACTTAACTGTGTCATTATATTTTACTTTTTATAAAAGCGAAAATACGATAAAACTCAATAAAGACAATTGTGTATATATTAAAGAAATATTCATTTGTGCATATTATGTTTTTAGTTAATTTTGTTAAAAAAATAGTTTATATGAAAAAGAAATTAAGAATACTTACTCTTGCTTTAGTAAGTATATTAGCTATTAGTTGTTCATCTAATGATAGTAATTCATCTAATACTACAACACCTACTAACGAATCTTCTGATCTCCTATTAATTAATAATATTAATGAAAAGAGCTATAAGTATGTAAATGCAAAAGAAGAATTAGAATACGAGCGTTTATTCGAATACACTTATACTCCAGATTATCTAATAGACACCTTTAGTATAAAATATCTAATTAATGTAGATCCTTACGAAAATGAAAATTTGGCTCCTACAGAGTTTATTTATGATAATAGCAAACAACTTATTGCTATTAAACAGAACGGAAAAAACACAAATGAATTTACATATAAGGATAACCTTTTAGTAAAGTCTATGTCCGAATCACACAATAACAGAACAATATCTTCTTTTACTTATAACAGTAAAAAACAGGTAATTTCATCATCTACTACCTCAACTCGTATAGGAGAAAAAGAAAGTAATCCTTATGTTACAAAATTCAATTATACTAAAGACTTAATCACTGAAATTATTACAGATAACAACGAAAGTATCTCAATTCAATATGACTCTAATAAAAACTTATTTAAAGATAGTTTCTTTAATTGGCAAATAAACAGTTATGAGCATTTTATTGAAATCGTACCTATCTATAAACCACAAAACAATATCATAAAGTATACTGATAAATATTATGAATACAATACCTTATACGAATTTGATAAAGCAGGATACCCAATCAAAGAGATAACTACTGAAAAAGCTTTACAAACAGGAAAAATAGAGAAAAAAACAATCACCTCTTACACTTATAAAATCGTAACTGTAAAAAAATAAATACAAAAAGGCGTTCAATCGAACGCCTTTTACTTTAATACATCTATAAGATTATTATCCTTTATAGTTAGTCAAGAAGTCAACAAGAGTACGTACTCCACTTCCTGTACCACCGTTACCTTTATAATCTCTTGGTGCATCCATCCAAGCTGGACCAGCGATATCCATGTGTATATAAGGAGCTTTAGCAAAGTGCTCTAAGAACTTACCAGCTGTGATAGTACCTGCAAAACGTCCTCCGATATTCTTCATATCAGCAATATTAGATTTCAGCAAGTCTTTATAGTCATCCCAGAAAGGTAACTTAGCTAAACGCTCGTGTACATTATATCCAGAAGCGATGATAGCATCCATTGTTTGCTCATCGTTCCCCATAATACAAGAAGCCATATCTCCAGCTACTACTAAAGCAGCGCCAGTAAGCGTTGCAGCATCAATAATAACTTGTGGATCGTACTGAGCAGCATAAGCAATAGCATCTGCTAAGATCATACGTCCTTCTGCGTCTGTATTCAATACTTCGATAGTAGTACCGTCGTACATTGTGATAACATCACCAGGAGCATAAGCATCTCCACCAGGACGGTTATCTGTAGCAGGAATTAACCCAATAACGTGTACATTCACTTCATTTAAAGCAGCAGCATAGATCGCACCTGCCATACAAGCTGCTCCACCCATATCACTCTTCATAGAATCCATAGACCCTGCAGTAGGTTTTAAACTTAAACCTCCTGTATCATATACTACTCCTTTACCTACTAATACGATAGGTTTTTTGTTGATTGGATTAGCTGGTTTGTACTCGATAATTGTAAAAGTAGGTTGCTGTACAGATCCTTTATTAACTGCTAATAGACCTCCCATTTTAAGATCTTCAATAGCTTTGCGCTCTAAGATATTAACAGAGATGTTAGCTTCTTTACCTAATGCAGCTATCTCATTAGCTAATTGTGTAGCTGTTAAGAAACTTGTAGGTTCGTTTACCATAGTACGTGCCCAGTACACTGCTTTCACAGTATTGT
This sequence comes from Flavobacteriaceae bacterium, assembly GCA_031277535.1. Classification (GTDB taxonomy): domain Bacteria; phylum Bacteroidota; class Bacteroidia; order Flavobacteriales; family Flavobacteriaceae; genus Flavobacterium. The sequence continues at coordinate 221,628 of JAITMD010000016.1, read as the reverse complement.
TTAGGTCACTGATTTGTTTTGCAGTAAAGTCTCCTTTTACCTCCACTCCTTCTAAAGCATACTTCATATCAGCAGCTTCTTTGAAGTATTTTAAGAATTGGTAGTTTGACAATACAAATCCTTCTACTAAAGCTAATGTAGAAGCACCTGTACCAACAATCGTAAGGTTGTCTGCTTTTTTATCTAATTGTTTGCGAATGTTATTACCCGCTAAACGCATTTTTTCTAAGTTCTCATTCTCTTTCACAAAGAAGAAATACTGACTTCCTACTTTAGCAAAGTCTTCTTCTTTCTTTCCTTCTTCAAATGCTTTTACAAAGTCATTCAATAATGCAGGAACTTCTACAGCCCCTTTATTCTCATTACCTAAAACGAAAACAACGTTTCCGTTTGCCTTCATGTTATTTACCAGTTGTATCATCTTTGTCGATTTATATTACTGCAAATATAACATTTTTAGACTCAACTAAAAAAGAGCTTTTAATAAAACTACACTTACTATCTCTAAATTATTTTCAAAAGACAAAGTTACTGTATAAAGATCATTATTTATCGAAAAACAATAAATATTATTTGTTTAATAAAAAATAATATATACTTTTGAATTATTAATTAACCAATCAAATAAACTACTATGATCAAATTATTAATCTATTGGGTAACGCTTATATTAACATTTTGTGAACGGATAATAGATATTTTGTTTTAAAAAAAGAATTGATATTATGAAACTAAAACTACTTACAGTACTATTTCTACTTGCTTATACTCTATCATTTACCTCTCATTTCAATGATTTTGCAAAAGGATTGAAAGAAGGAAACAATGACTTTAAAGAGGATAAACAATACACAACAATAGTTGTAAAAGAAAATAAAACAACAGGGCAAACCAAAACATTAGTTAGTAACAGAAGTGATAAACCAATTATTGCACAAATAACAGACATAGAGGAAACTATTAAAATTGAAGTACCTCAAACAGAATCGGCAATAACAAGTTTTCTATTGGGTTTATTAGGTCTAACAAGTCTTTTTCTTGTACCTATGCTACTCATTGTACTATTCAAATTCTTCAGAAACTTATACAAAGGAAATATCGTAGATAAAGATCAGATAGGACGACTTAAGTTTTTAGCGTTTATACAAATAGCATATGCAATATTGGGCAATTCATTAGTTTACTTCACTCATCTTGAAGAGCAAAAAGTTGCTGATTTATACAATCAAACACTTGTTAAAAGCACTGAATATGATGTCACACTATTCATTATTCCCGTAATTTTGCTGATGATTGTAGAAGTATTAAAACAACACTTGCGTTTAAAAGAAGACGCAGAACTAACCATTTAAACCTATGATATGCCAATAATAGTAAACCTTGATGTCATGATGGCTAAGCGAAAGATATCGCTTAATGAGTTGGCCGAACGCGTAGGTATAACAGTTAGCAACCTTTCCATACTAAAGACCAATAAAGCCAAAGCTATACGTTTTAGTACATTAGAAACCATCTGCAAAGAATTAGACTGTCAACCAGCCGATATATTAGAATATGTAAACGAAGACTGAGCAATGCTTGGTCTTTTTTATTCCAAGATACTTGCATTACCCTGTATAACAACAATTAGCCACCATACAATAGGCACGCTCTCTACCCAGAATAAGGTAAAGAACTTCGTGCGTTTAGGAGAAGCGTAACTAATAAAAAATAGGGTTAGAAGAACAATTAGTAGGTTATTCCAAGCCTGTATAGGTTGATACCCAACTTTAAAGAATTCTATTACATAGAAAGGAATAAGTAATAAAGCTAATAGATATTTGGTATTCGTAATTCCCAACATCTGTGGTAATGTCTTCAAATACTTATCATCGTATTGTAAATCTACTACCTCAAAAATACCAATCAAGATAAATACCAATATAAATCGTTGAGTAAACTTAATCACAATATCCCAAGTGATAGGTATATCAGCATTTACCACAGGGACGATTAAGGTCACAGTTGCCCAACATATACACACAATATACACTTTAAGTCCTGCCAAATTACGCAGATTGCTTACATTACTACTTATAGGTATAGCATAGAGCACAGCCAATACTAAAAGACTTAATGTTACCACTTGTGCTTTCCAATTCAAGAAAAAGAAACTAACAGCTCCTATGATTAACGCCAAAAGACTTATCACTATAATTACCTTTAACCTTTTGGAAAAGGGTTTTTTATGCTTATAAACCACCTCAGCATACTTAATAAAATTGTATGAAAACAAAGTACCACTAAAAGCTAAAATAGACACTACTGCATCAAAAGGTAGATGGCAAAAATAAAAAGTCATCTGTACCAAAGCAAAAACGGCTAAGGAAACGTGAATACTTCCATTTAAATAAAGACCAACTATTCTATTTTTTAACAATTTCATATTATTTATTCAACTTCTAATAGGTATGCTTAGTAACTTTTCAAAATTAATCGTTATCTACATACAAATATCAAATTATTCGTTATTTTTGTGTGATTAAACACAACTTTTATTTATTGTCCAAATGAAAACAAACGCATTTGCATTAAGACACATTGGTCCTCGTCCTGAGGATATGGCAGAGATGCTTAAAACAGTGAAAGCTGATAGTATCGAACAATTAATCAACGAAACATTTCCTGACGCAATTCGTTTAAAACAAGAATTAAACCTTGCACCTGCAATGTCTGAATATGAGTATTTAGCTCACATCCAAGCATTAGGAAACAAAAATAAAATATTCCGTACTTTCATCGGTTTAGGATATAATGAGGCAGTAGTTCCTGCAGCTATTATCCGTAACGTATTTGAAAACCCAGGATGGTACACAGCTTATACTCCTTACCAAGCTGAAGTAGCTCAAGGTCGTTTAGAAGCTTTATTAAACTTCCAAACTACAGTTATTGAGTTATCTGGTATGGAGATTGCAAATGCTTCTCTTTTAGATGAGGCTACTGCTGCTGCTGAAGCAATGATCTTATTATTCGATGTAAGAACAAGAGATCAAAAGAAAAACAACGCTGTTAAGTTCTTCGTATCTGAAGAAATCTTACCACAAACATTATCTGTATTACAAACGCGTGCTACTCCATTTGGTGTAGAATTAGTAGTTGGTAATCACGAAGAGTTTAACTTCTCAGAAGAATTCTTTGGAGCAATGTTACAATACCCTGGTAAACATGGTATCGTAGCTGACTATGCTGACTTCATCAACCAAGCTAAAGCAAAAGACATCAAAGTAGCAGTAGCTGCTGATATCATGTCTTTAGTATTGTTAACTCCTCCAGGAGAAATGGGAGCAGACGTAGTAGTAGGTACTACTCAACGTTTTGGTATTCCATTAGGATTCGGAGGTCCTCACGCTGCTTTCTTCGCTACTAAAGAAGAATACAAACGCAGTATGCCAGGTCGTATCATCGGAGTATCTAAAGATGCTGATGGTAACTTTGCATTGCGTATGGCTTTACAAACACGTGAGCAACATATCAAACGTGAAAAAGCTACCTCTAATATCTGTACAGCTCAAGTATTATTAGCTGTTATGGCAAGTTTCTACGCAGTTTACCACGGACCTAAAGGATTGACTAATATCGCTTCTTTAATCCATGCTAAAGCAGTAACTGTTGCTACAGAATTAGGTAAATTAGGTATTGAACAAGTTAACGCTAACTTCTTTGACACTATCTTAGTGAAAGCTGATGCTGCTAAAGTGAAACCTATTGCAGAAGCTAATGCAATCAACTTTAACTATGTTGATGCTAACACAATCTCTATCTCTTTAAACGAGACTGTAGAATTAGCTGATATCAATGCTATCGTTAATGTATTTGCTCAAGCTACTGGTAAAACAGCTACTGAAGTTACTGCATTAAGCACTGAGGTTAAATACCAAGCTAAACTAAAACGTACTTCTAAATTCTTAGAGCACGCTGCATTTAACAGCTACCACTCTGAGACTGAATTGATGCGTTATATCAAAAAATTAGAGCGCAAAGACTTAGCTCTTAACCACTCTATGATCTCTTTAGGTTCTTGTACAATGAAATTGAATGCTGCTGCTGAGATGTTACCATTGAGTAACCCACAGTGGAACAACGTTCACCCTTTTGTACCTGCTGACCAAGCGCAAGGATACTTAGAGATGTTACACGGATTAGAAGAAAGATTAAATGTTATTACTGGTTTTGCTGGTACTACATTACAACCAAACTCTGGAGCTCAAGGAGAGTACGCTGGTCTTATGGCTATTCGTGCGTACCACCACTCAAGAGGTGACTTCCAACGTGATATCGCTCTTATCCCTGCATCTGCACACGGTACTAACCCTGCGTCTGCTGCAATGGCTGGTATGAAAGTAGTGGTAACTAAAACTACTCCTGAAGGAAACATCGATGTAGCTGACTTAAAAGCTAAAGCTGAACAATATAAAGACAACTTATCTTGTCTTATGGTTACTTACCCATCTACACACGGTGTATATGAGTCTGCTATCATGGAGATTACTCAAATCATCCACGATAATGGAGGACAAGTATACATGGATGGTGCAAACATGAACGCGCAAGTAGCAATCACTAATCCTGCTAACATCGGGGCTGACGTATGTCACTTAAACTTACACAAGACTTTCGCTATTCCTCACGGAGGTGGAGGACCTGGAGTAGGACCTATCTGTGTTGCTAAGCACTTAGTACCATTCTTACCTACTAACCCAGTTGTAAAAGTAGGTGGAGAGCAAGGTATCACAGCTATTTCTGCTGCTCCTTATGGATCTGCATTAGTATGTTTAATCTCTTACGGTTACATCACTATGTTAGGAACTGATGGATTAAAACAAGTAACGCAACATGCCATCTTAAATGCGAACTATATGAAAGCGCGTTTAGAAGAGCATTATGCTATTCTTTACACAGGAGAGCAAGGTCGTGCTGCACATGAGATGATTGTTGACGTACGTGAGTTTAAAGAAAAAGGTATTGAAGTAACAGATATCGCTAAACGTCTTATTGACTACGGTTTCCACGCTCCTACTGTATCTTTCCCTGTAGCTGGTACATTAATGATTGAACCAACAGAAAGTGAAAGCAAAGAAGAGCTTGATAGATTCTGTGATGCTATGGCATCTATCCGTCAAGAAATTGAGAATGCAACTTTAGAAAACCCAGTGAATGAGCTTAAAAACGCTCCTCACACATTAGCCTTATTAACTGCTGATAACTGGGATCTTCCATACTCAAGACAGAAAGCAGCTTACCCACTTCCTTATGTAGCTGAAAATAAATTATGGCCAACTGTACGTCGTATTGACGATGCTTACGGTGACAGAAACTTAGTTTGTTCTTGTGCTCCTATCGAAGTATATATGGAAAACTAATCTTAACAGATTTATCTATACAAAAACGCCATCATCTGATGGCGTTTTTTTTTGTTCCCATCTATACCTTCTCTACAACAAATTCTTCTTTTCGTTTTTATCCTAATCTTTCGTAACTATTAAATAGTCTATTACATAAGAACTATTCTTAGCATAGTCTAAGTAATATCCCAGTATAGTCTAAGTATAAAAAAAGCATTATATTATACTTGCACTATGCTTACACTATGCTTGCACTATACTTACACCCATATTTTAAAAACATGAAAAACGGTACCAATTCTCTTGGCAACAAAAACAAATGAAAAAGTCAATAAAAACACATTGATAAAGAACTGTGAAAAATAAAAAACTGAAAAAAAGTACCATATAAGTACAAAAAACAAATACCTCCTTTAGTAGGTTATACTACAAGTATACAACCTATAAGGAGGCATTAAATAAAAAGTAATAGAATGAATAAATGAGACTAAGTCTCCTTAAAATCAAAAAGTTATTTTTAGACATAAAAAAAGGGGGTCTTTTAGAAGATCCCCTTTTTCAACTTAGCACTTACATCTATAAAATTTAAGGATTAAAATGATTATTCTAAATATCCTTATCTTTTATATAAACTATTCTCTCGAATAATTTTAGCTAAAATACAGATTAAAATACGGAAATAATAACTCCTAAAAATTTATTGAAATATGTTATTAACAATCTGTTGATAACTATGATTTTTGTATATTCCTATTAACAAAAATCGTCTAAACCTCAGCAAATACAGACATTTAAAGACAGTTGGGTAGTAAATAATAAAATATTAATTCATTTAAGTTATCAACATTGTGGAAATTGAAAATCAATTAATACAATAAGAAGCTACTCTCTACTCTAAAAATCAAATAAGGCCCAACGGGAGTTGAGCCTTATTATCACACACATAGTAATCAAAAACAAATTATTAATTGAATAACTATTTCATTTTATACGACAGATACCCTCAGACCTATCTTTACTTATGTTTTTATTCTATTTATCTATGCAAAAACAGTTTTTTACCAACCAACCAATCTTCACATCACAACGGCACAAATATCAGACAGATTATGCAATAACGTGTTAACTACACTTTACTAAACCATCAACCCAATGTTGTCTTTCTTTGTCATTTTACTACGTATAGCCTTTATTTACTAACAAAAAAATAAACAAAAAGAGAGAGCACTTTGGCTCCCTCCTATCTCTAACTATTATCAATTTCTTAATCCTGCTTTCTAATTCTATTCTTATAAATCATATAACCAATACAACAAGATAAAGAAATATAGCAGATATATCTTATTGAAATATACCCAAAAACGTCAAATAGATCAATAGTCAATATTGATAAGGTAATTGACAAAACAATCCGAACTAAACTATCTATCTTTTTCACTGTGACTACATTTTAATGAAAACAACATTACAAATCAAATAAACGGATACTCATAGGTTCTCAATACCTTTATTTTTATTTGATTTATATACTATCCTTTTATGACAGAATACTCAGCAAATTTGATACCAAATTAATTAAACTTATAGGTATTTTTAAAAAAAACAGATATAATAAGAACCAACACCTTTTATCGCATAACATAATACATTATTTTAAGAATCATTTACTTATAAAAATGAAATAACAGGCACTAAAAAATGATTAAATCGGAAGTTCTCAGCCATAAAACTTAAAAAATGATATAAAACACAAAAACTAATCAATACTCATTATAATTAAACGATATACCTATCCCTTTTATAAACATAACACATAAAACTTCCGTATTTTTACATCTCACAACTCTCTCTATGGGAAAAAGAATAGCTGTCTAAACAATTTTAAAAGTAAACACTCATTGATTATGCCAAAAAGAAGTTATCTGTTTATCCTTTTATTACTTATTACATCAAATACAATTACGGCACAGCAAACACCTCTTGCTGAAGATTATAACTTTTTAACTGCTTCTATTGACTCCTTAAACTTTCAACCAAAAAAATCTTTTTGGGAAAAAGATGCTACACAAATTGCATTTGTCCCTTCTCTATTCTTTACAGCCTCTGCTGTGACATGGAAAAATAAAGAAGAGATACGCGAAGTTCGCAACCGATACATTCCTTCATTTCATTATAAATTTGATGATTACGTACAATACCTTCCTGCTGCTGCAACATTTGGATTAAAAGCTGCTGGTGTAAAAGGTAGAAATAACTTCAAGCGCTCAGCTTTAACTTATGGAACAAATATGGCTATCATGGCCATATTAGTTAATGGTGTAAAATACACGGCAAAAGTAGAACGCCCTGATGGCTCTTCAAAAAATTCATTCCCTTCGGGGCATTCCGCTATGGCTTTTTCAAATGCCGCTTTCTTAGATAAAGAATATGGCTTGGTAAGTCCAATGTATTCCATTGGTGGATATGGAGCCGCAACGATGACAGGGGTTGGACGAAGTTTAAATAACAGACACTGGGTATCAGATGTTTTTGCAGGTGCTGGAATTGGTATTCTTTCCACTCAATTAGCCTATTTCTTTGTGGATAAAATATATGGAAACAAAGGAGATAATCTCAGTTTACTATCAACTTTTGAAGGTAACGATAACCCTTCTTTTCTATCGCTAAAGCTTGGATTTACAAATGGACTTGAAAGTATTGTTGAAACAGAGGAACAAGAATCACTGGCGCAGTTGGGATGGGAAGCAGGAATTGAAGGTGCTTACTTTTTCAACAAGCATTGGGGACTTGGTGGACAAATTGCAATTGCAAGTTTTCCTTTTTCTGAAGATAAAGTAGACACTCCTGACGAACCTACAATAGATGCCAAAATACTTTCCGAATCAATGGGAAATCTAACATTCTCCATAGGCCCCTATTATGCAATTCATTTTTCTGATCAATGGAATCTAATGATAAAAGCTTTAGGAGGATATAGTGTGGGGGCTCATGGAACAATCTCTCTGAAAGTACTATCACATGAAGTAAACATCCCTGAAATGCAAGAAGACAAAGTACAAATAGCTGAATACAAACCAGCCAATGTATTTCAATTTACAGGAGGTTTGGCACTGACTTATAATATCACAGATAATTTAGGAGCTACAATTTATTCTGACTTCAATCACAGTCAATCCAAAATAACCTATAAAATAGACGACAATATCTTAGAACCTGAAGAACCGCAAATTAATGTAGTGAAACACCCTTTCAATTATTTAAGTACAGGTATACGATTAACAGCCTATTTTTAACAGTACTTTATTTCTATTACAATATTTGATTTTAGTAACTTTACTCTTTCGTAAATAATACTTTATGAGTAAAGATCTTGAAACAATAAGTGACTATTACAAAGCACTTGCTACTAACGAACATTATGCTTTTGACATTTCAGAATATGAATGTGGGAAGTCGCATTTCAATATAAACGCACGAAAATATTGTAATTTCAAGACACCTTACAATCGCAGAGATTATTACAAAGTTTGTTTAATAATCGGAACAGGTGTATTTAAATATGGGGAGCACCAACTAATCGTTGACAAACCTGCTCTATTTCTACCTTGCCCTACAATTCCGTACCAGTGGGAATGCCTAAGCAATCAACAAGCAGGTTACTTCTGTTTATTTAATCAAGAATTTTTAGTAGAGCACAGTACCATTGAATTCTTTAAAAAGACCTCTCTTTTCAAAGAATGGAGCAAACCCTTTATTTTTTTAGAAGAAGATCAATTGCAGTTAGCAACCCTATATTTCAAACAAATGTATGAGATGGCACAGAGTAGCTATCCTTTCAAGTTTGAGATTATTCGTAACTTATTAGCTCTCTTACTTCATCAAGCTTTACAGCTAAAAGTAGAGGATATCAAACTGGAAGAATCAACCAGTTCTACACGCCTATACCGTCAATTTCACGAACTATTGGACAAACAATTTCCCTTAGACTCTCCAGCCTATCCATTAAGCTTAAAAACCGCTTCTGACTATGCCAAAGCATTAAGCGTACATGTCAATCACCTCAACGCTTCCATCAAAACTGCAACAGGAAAAACGACAACTCAGATATTAAAAGACCGCATGCTTGAAGAAGCAAAAAACCTATTAAAGAATACAAGTTGGGACATTGCAGAAGTAGGATATACTTTGGGATTTGAACAACCATCACATTTCAATAATTTTTTCAAGAAACACGTTAATCTCACACCGCTTAAATACAAAAACGAAAAATAACAATTCTTTGATTTTTACAATAATTTCTTTGAGTTCTCTAATTCGATTCTTTAACTCTACCCTTACTTTTGCATCTTAAACAACAATAATTAATATGTTAAGAGACGCATCTGAACAAAGAAAGCGTTTAGCCACTATACTTGCTTTTTGTTCTATTCCCCTATCAGGGTTTGTTACAGACATTTATTTACCTTCTTTTCCAGCGATGGCTAAAGGATTAATGGTATCAGAACAAGACATACAGCTTACGCTAACTTGTTATTTATTAAGTTATGGTATATCACAAGTTTTTATAGGTAGTTTATTAGATAATATAGGACGTTACAAACCACGCTTATTTGCTTTAGCATTACTTGTATTTACCAATATTGGTATTACTTACTTAGACAATGTTTTTTACATCTGTCTTATGCGAATTATACAAGGGATGGCTATTTCTACTTTGGTAGTAGCAACACGAGCTATATTTATGGACATTTACGACGATGAAAAACGACAATATTACCTCAGCTATTTTACTGTAGTATGGTCATGTGGTCCCATATTAGCCCCTTTTTTAGGAGGATACTTAGAAAAACTATTTAATTGGCATGCCAATTTCTATTTCTTAGCAGGCTACGCTGGTGTACTACTTTTACTTGACCTACTGATAAGTGGTGAAAGTATTCCTGAAAAAAAGAAGTTTAAAATCAGTGAAACCTTCGACACGTTTAAACTGATGTTAGGCAACAAGTTCTTTATGAATGGTACCCTAATTTTGGGATTGAGTTATTCTATTGTTATGGTATTCAATATTTCTGGACCATTTTTGATAGAAAACATCTTCAATCAAAACTCTGTAGTTATTGGTTATTGTACCTTAATTTTAGGATTTGCTTGGATGTTGGGAGGAATTATTGGAAAGCGAAGAATGCATTTACCTTTTAAACCAAAAGTATTAAAGCCATCGGTATCGCAGATCATTTTAATCCTCCTCTTGCTAAGTACCACCTTGTTTATAGAGAACTTAACCTTGCTGATTGCCTTCTTGTTTTTAATACATACTTGTTCTGGTACGTTGTTCAACAATTTTTTTACAACTACCATGTTACAATTCCCAAACAATGCAGGTACAGCAGGAGGACTCATGGGAGGACTGGTTTACATCATTACGTCCTTTACCACATTGGTTGTTTCTTCGACAGGAACAATAGATTCATCTTTAGCGCTATCAATTAGATACTTTATCCTATCTTTCTTCTTGTTATTAGCTATTCTATATATTATAAAAATATACCGCAAAGAGAATATATAACTCCCTAAAAAGTACTATACAGCAGTGTGTAGTACTTTTTTTGTCAAAATGACAATCACATTGAGCAACAAACGATAAGAATCACAATAAAAATCATTAAATAATACAGACTGTCTAATGCACTGATTTGCCTTTGAAAACTATAGTATTCTCACTATTTATTGTACTTTTACACCTACTTAAAAACAGTAAGAACACATTGTTTTTAACCCAAATGAACTAATAAATCAGACAACAAAAACAGGAAACTAACTACCTCTACCTTAAGCAAAAAAGATAGCTTTAACAGAGTAAAAGTAAAAGTCCTAATTGATTTATTACTGCAAAAAACGCAAGTTGGGTTAATTCAATACGCAATAAAAAGTACAAAGAGTACGTCAAATAGAATGCAATCAAACAATAAATTTTTAGGTTTTGCCTCTGCAATATTTGCAGCTATGTTATGGGGAGTATCTGGAGCCTTTGCTCAATTCCTTTTTAGAGAAAAAGAGTTTAATGCCGAATGGTTAGTAACAGTTCGTTTATTAGTTTCAGGAGTCTTAATGTTACTCTTTGGATTACTTCAACGCAATCCTGATATTTGGAATATTTGGAAAAATAAAAAAGATGCAATCCAGTTAGGAACCTTCTCTCTTTTAGGAATGCTTACAGTACAATATACTTATTTTGCTACTATTCTTCATTCTAATGCTGCAACTGCAACAGTACTTCAATACATTGGACCTGTATTTATTGCTATCTATTTAGCAATTCGCTTATTAAAATGGCCCAAGCCAATTGAGTTATTGGCTATTGGTTTAGCAATGTTAGGTACATTTTTATTAGTGACACATGGTGATATTAACACCTTAAATATCACCCCTACAGCCTTAGCCTGGGGTATATCTTCTGCTATTGCATTAGCTGCTTATACAGTACTGCCTGTACATTTACTTGAACGATATAGCCCTATTGTTATTATTGGCTGGAGCATGCTTATTGCTGGTATTGCAATGAGTATTATTCATCCACCGCATAAATTGGAAGGTATTTGGGATACTGATACATACTTAGTAGTTGCCTTTATTATTTTCTTAGGTACGCTTATTCCATTCTATATCTTCTTAAATGCTATTAAAAACATTGGACCTCAAAGAGCCAGCTTATTAGCTTGTGCAGAACCTTTATCTGCTACTATAATTGCTATAGCTTATTTTGGTGTACAATTTCACTATATGGATTGGATAGGTAGTTTATGTATTATAACAACTATTCTATTGTTAACCAAAATCAAAAAGAAAGTTATTCCTGAAGATCTATAATTTTACTCAAAATAACGAAAAGGGCGGTACTTTATGAAAAGTATCGCCCTTCTTGTTATTTATACATCTTGTTTATATAAACTTCTTTTAAACTATCATTTGTAAAGTACTGCACTCCTTTACAACTTGATTTGAAATGCTTTTACATCTTTTCAATTATTAATTCACTTTCCAGATGCGTTGAATCATTTTCTCTAACATCAAACGAATACCTAATACCCAATTCGTTTTAAACAACACAAGGCAATTGAATAACAAAACAACAGCTACTTTCCACACCAAATCAATTAGAGCCTTATTTGAAGTTGGAGCAACAAAAACAAGTACCAAAATTATAAGCATTGCAAATAATAGATAAACAAAAGATCTATCAAAAGGCCATAGACGCATTTTTTGGTAGATATAATACGTTTTTGCAACATTAAATAGTGTTAGTGATAACAAAGATGCAATTCCTACTCCTGCTATTCCCATAGTTGTATAGGTCAGTAAAACATAATTTAAAACTACATTTAAAACCATCAAACTAAGTATGGATACTAAATTAAAACGGTAATACTTAGAATAGGATATAATTTCTGTATTAAACCCTGTAGACATATTAATCACAACATTAATACCCAACAAATATATAATAGGAATTGAAGGGGCTAATTTATCATAGGTAGGTAATAATCGAAAAAGTGGTTCTATTCCTACAACTACGCAACTAAAAAGCAACATCCCAATAAAGAAAAGATTACGAGACACCTCTTTATACTTTTGATTCAAGACACGTAACTCTACCTTTTTAATCAGATCTGAAATAATAGGTGCGTATAATGCAAATACACCCGCAGCCGGAATAGCTAAGGTAGAAGCCAAAGTAACACCTATATTATAGGTTCCGTTTGCTTCATAATCAATAAAATAAGGAATCATTAAAGAATCTACCCTGAAAGCGAAAAAAGAACCAAAACTACCTGCAAAAGCAAATAAGCTATACGCATAATATTCACGCTTACTTACAAAAGCAAACAAATCTGTATAGTTCCAATGCCATTTGTACTTAAAATGCTTATAAATATAAAAACCTATAACCAAAGCTATTATATAATAAGAGATAATATAAATACTGATAGACCAATCAATTGAATGATTAGTATATATTGCTAATAGAAAAACTGTTGGCAAAGTAATCTTTGGAATGATTTTTTCAAAAAAAGTAGGAAAGGATAAACGCTGCAAATTTGTTGCCTGCCTTCTATACAATTCGATATAAGCCATTGCTATCGCTAAAAAGAACCCATACCAAATATAGCTTTCTTCCTTGCCTGTATAAAAAAAACTACCGATCAAAAGTATAGCGCCCAGCCATAGTGAGAGCTTTGCTAAAGAGAGCAAACTAAAGCTAAATAACTTATGTTGTAAGGCATGGCTCAGTTTGGGGTAAAAATTTATTAATGCATGTGTACTACCCAATACAATAATTGGAAACATAATTTGAGCACAAGCATCTACAAACCGTATAATCCCAAGCATTTCTTTATCTTGAGGATAAATCAAAACAGTCGAAACTACTCCTATTAGCACACCAATATAGTTGATAATGGTAAACAATAAGGCTTGTTTAGTAGATATTTTTGTTTGCATCGCTGAAATGATAATCTGATATACTATACAAATATAGATGCTAATCTATGCTTAACTACTATTTTTTTTAAATTTGTATTTCTATGCAAAGAAATATCTACTATCAGATCAATCGATGCATAAAAACAGAACACAATGAAATACGTTATTATAATGCCGGCTTACAATGAGTCGGAATACATAAAACAGACACTGGATAGTATATGTAATCAAACTTTATTACCAGAACAACTTATTGTAGTTAACGACAATTCGACTGATCAAACAGCAGAAATAGTAACAACGTATTGTGAACAGTATACTTGGATAAAGCTAATTACAAAACCTTCTGAACAAATACACCTGCCAGGAAGTAAAGTAATACAAGCTTTTAACTATGGATTGGAATATCTAAATGTACCATTTGATGTAATAGTGAAATTAGATGCTGACTTGATATTGCCCCTTACTTATTTTGAAACAATCACTGAAACTTTCATTCAAGATGCTACATTGGGCATGGTAGGAGGTTTTGCTTATATCGAAAAAGAAGGGCAATGGGTATTAGAAAATCTAACAGATAAAGATCACATTAGAGGGGCATTTAAAGCCTATAGAAAAGCCTGCTTTGAACAAATTGGCGGGCTACAACCAGCTATGGGATGGGATACTGTAGATGAGCTTCTTTGTAGGTTTTACAACTGGAAAATACAGACTATCTCCTCTTTACATATCAAACACCTAAAACCTACTGGTGCAAGGTATGATAAAAAAGCACGCTACAAACAAGGAGAGGCCTTCTATAGACTACACTATGGTTTTCTTATTACTGCTATTGCAGCAATAAAACTTGCTACCAAAAAGAAAAAACCATATTTATTTATCGATTACTTAAAGGGATTTTTTAAAGCCCAAAAAGAACAACAACCTTATTTAGTCACTACCGAACAAGGTCAATTTATTAGAACTTATCGTTGGAAAAAGATAAAAGCTAAACTGTTTTAGTCTTTTTTTCACTATAAAAAACTTGAAACTCATTTGTAATTGGTAATTTAGCCATTATTTTAAAAATTATATGATAAAATCAGGATTAACCCATATAGGACAATACTTTATCATGCTAAAGGAAATCTTTAGTAAAATGACAAAATGGAGTGTAATGAAAGAATTGATCTTTAAAGAGATTGACGATTTAATCATTGGCTCGTTGGGAATTGTATGTTTTCTTTCTTTTTTCGTTGGTGGAGTAGTTGCTATTCAAACAGCATTAAACTTAACCAACCCATTAATCCCTAAATATTTAATTGGATTTGCTACAAGACAATCTGTAATTCTTGAATTTGCACCAACCTTTATCTCTATCATCATGGCAGGTAAAATGGGCTCATTTATTACATCAAGTATTGGTACTATGCGTGTAACAGAACAGATTGACGCATTAGAAGTAATGGGAGTTAGCTCTTTAAATTACCTTGTATTTCCAAAACTTGTTGCTGTATTATTATATCCTTTTGTAATTGGTATTGCTATGTTCTTAGGTATATTAGGAGGATGGTTTGGCGGTGTTATGGGGAACTTTGTAACCTCTGAGCAATTTATTATTGGACTACAAGACTCCTTTATTCCATTCCACGTCGCTTATGCCTTTATCAAAACCTTCTTATTTGGTTTGTTATTAGCTACAATTCCTTCTTATTTTGGATACTATATGAAAGGTGGAGCATTAGAAGTAGGTAAAGCAAGTACAACCGCTTTCGTTTGGACAAGTGTTGCCATTATTATTACAAACTATATATTAACATCCCTATTATTAAGTAACTAAGCTATGATTGAAGTTAGAAATATCAAAAAATCATTCAACGGAGTTGAAGTTTTAAAAGGGATTAGTACAACCTTTGAAACAGGTAAAACAAATCTTATCATTGGACAAAGTGGATCTGGAAAAACAGTAATGTTAAAAACATTATTAGGAATCCATTCTCACGATAGTGGAAACATCTTATTTGATGGACGTATATACTCAGAATTATCTAAAACAGAGAAAAGAGATCTTAGAACAGAAATAGGGATGGTATTTCAAGGAAGTGCCTTATTTGACTCTATGACTGTAGAAGAAAATATTGCTTTTCCTTTACGCATGTTTACCAATAAATCTGAAAAAGAGATTATGGTACGTGTAAACGAAGTTATTGAAAGAGTAAATCTAATCAATGCTAATAAGAAAAAACCTGCTGAAATATCAGGAGGAATGCAAAAAAGGGTAGCTATTGCTCGTGCAATTGTAAACAATCCAAAGTACCTATTCTGCGATGAACCAAACTCTGGTTTGGATCCTAAAACTGCCATTGTAATTGATAATCTTATTCAAGAAATCACACATGAATATGGTATTACAACAATTATCAATACACACGATATGAACTCTGTATTAGAAATTGGAGAGCATATTGTATTCTTAAAAAATGGTGTATTAGCTTGGTCTGGAAACAATAAAGAGATTATTCAAACAGATAATGCAGATGTTGTTGATTTTGTATATTCATCTGAATTATTCAAAATGGTACGTGATGCTATGAGACATATTGTAAGTGAGCAAAAATAGTATATATCATAAAAGAAGAAGGGCCTAACAATTAATTGTCAGGCCCTTCTCTTTTTTATACTATTTGTCTTCTCTCAGCTTTTCTGCTACATAAAGACTTACATTTTTTATTTCTTGTTCTTTCTTCTTTGGATAAATCAATAATATATCATCTTTATCAACCACGATATAATCACTAATACCATCTATAACTACAACCTTTTCTTTATCAGTACGCACAATATTATTTGTCGCATTATTAAAGAATGCTTCAGCATTTACAACAGCATTATCTGCAGCATCTTTAGGTAACTTATCATATAACGATCCCCAAGTTCCTAAATCATTCCAATCAAATGTAGCTGGCAACACATATACATTATTGGCATTCTCCATAATAGCATAGTCAATTGAAATATTATCTGCTTTTGAATAGTTCTCCTGAATAAAAGCTTTCTCTTCACTTGTATTATACTTATCAAATCCTTGATCAAACAACTCTGTCATTTCAGGTTGATACTGTGAAAAGGCATCTAAAATAGCACTCACACTCCAGATAAATATTCCTGAGTTCCATAAAAAGTGACGACTTTGTACAAACTTACGCGCTGTTACATAATCAGGTTTTTCTCTAAACTGAGCTACTTTTTTTATAGGTCTTGAATCCAACTTATTAAACTCAATATAGCCATATCCAGTATTCGGAAAAGTTGGTAATATACCTAAAGTCATAAGTACTCCATCGCGTTCACACACATCAAAAGTACGCTGTAAATTTGCTGCAAACTGTAACTCATCTTCTATCCAATGGTCACTTGGTGCTACAACCATTACTGCTTCTGGATTAATCTTTTTAATCTTCATAGCAGCATATAGAATACAAGGAGCTGTATTACGCATGGCTGGTTCAAGAATAATATTATTCTTCTCTACTGAAGGTAATTGTTCTTGTACAATATCTTGATAATTCTCATTTGTTAGAATTAAGATATTTTCTTTAGGGATCAACTGAGACAAGCGATTAAACGTTTTCTGAATTAACGTTTCGCCTGAACCAAGCATATCGTGAAACTGTTTAGGAAACTCTGGTGTACTTACAGGCCAAAAACGAGACCCTACTCCACCTGCCATTACAACAGCAAAATAATTAGAATTCATATAATTGTATCTATTTTACAACATAATGCGTCAGCATCTCTACCTCTGCATTTGCTTTAAATGTATATAATTTACCACTTGCCACCTCTAAACACTCAAAGCGTTTGATGCGTAAAGGTCCTCTCTTAAAAATCTTTCCATTATATGTCTTAAAATGACTCCCTATTGGTATTTCATAGATAAAACATATATTACAATCCTTGTCTTGTTTATCATATCTCTTCATTGCTATAGATAGCTTGGCATCTGTATCACTACTTGCCGATGGATTGCGAAAATGATTTGCTAACAAAGGTAATAAAGAACTTGGAAAAATTGTTGGATTTATAAAAGGAACCATCAATAACTGAAATGTACTCTTCCACTCTACCCCATGAGGTTTTATAGCATTGCCATATTTTTGAATAGCTACTAAATGCGCTATCTCATGAATCAAAGTCATCAAGAACTGATATGAATTTAAGGTTGCATTAATTGTAATTAAATGCTTTCCTTTTTCATCTCGACGATAATCTCCATGACGTGTTACGCGTTCATTTACAATCTTGAGATGAATGCGATAATGCTTAATCAATTCAAAAACTGGTTCAAGCGCGTTCTCTGGAACATAAGGTCTTAGTACTTCAATCAAAATGTTTTATTTAAGGAGTTGTACTTGATGCTTGAAGCACTTTCCCGTTAAAATATTTATTTCCTGTCAAGGCAAAACTTGTAATATACTCTGCCATTTCATTTGGTGTAATAGGAGCTTGATAACCTGGGAATGCTTCTTCCAACATTTCTGTTTGCACTGCACCTAATGCCACTACATTAAAAGAAATACCTTTTTCCTTATACTCTTCTGCCAACAATTCATTTAAAATAATCACTGCCCCTTTACTTGAACTATACGCTGCTAATCCTGGGAATTTCATACTTCCTTGTACTCCTCCCATACTACTAATAGTAACAACATGACTATTAACTGGCATAAAGGGGATACACAATTGAATTAATTGAGCTACACCAAATACATTCACTTGATATACATACTTAAACTCCTCTTGTGTAATCTCTTCAAAGGGTTTATTAACGATTGCTCCCGCATTATTAATTAAAATATCTACTTTAGACCAATTAGTCTTTACAAAATCAGCTATTTTAATCAATTCTTCTTCTTTTGTAATATCAACAGACAAGCAAACTACATTAGGTGTTTCTTTAAGTTCTGCAGCAATATTTCTTGACACTGCCAAAACTTGATGTCCTTGTGCCGCTAATCTTTTTACTACTTCCAAGCCTATTCCTCGACTTGTACCTGTAACTATTATATTTTTCATACTATTTGTTTCTTAACTCTCCTTTAGGCATATTTGCTATTTTCACTACCACAGGAATCATTTCTTTTGTAAATGATGTCATAAACTCCAAATCCATTAAATGTGCCTCATCTTTTACGTGATGATAATATTCTGAATTAGTAAAATCAAAAGAACTAAAACTCTGACATGGCACACCAAACACTTGGTAAAATGGGTAATTATCTGAACGTTTAAACAATTGATATTTTTCAGCTTCATCTAACTTCCCTACCAATGCTTTCCCTGCAAACTCATTAATCTTTTCTGCCATAGTAGACATATCATACCCCGTTAAATAAGCCATATAACTTCTTTTCATAGGAATACCCAACATCTCATAGTTTAACATTCCTACTACTTGAATACCTTCTTTCTTCATTCGACTTGACAAATGCTCAGCACCCCATAAACCTTTTTCTTCCCCTGTAAAAAATGCAATTACAATGGTGCGCTTTGGGTTAGACAATTTTACATTTCGTGCTACTTCCAAAGCAATAGCAGTACCCGCTGCATTGTCATTTGCTCCATTTGCAATAGCATCACCATCGATAGGTTCAATAATTCCAATATGATCATAATGAGCGCCTAAAACAATAACTTCCTTTGCCAATTCCTTATCTGATCCAGGTATTACCCCTACCACATTCCAAGCATTAGCTGCTTGAGTTATTGTATCGTTATAGCTTTTGAATAAAGGTGCTATACCATATTTTTTCAATTCATTACTCAAATATTTAGCAGCAAGCATTCCTCCTTCACTTCCCGTATCACGACCTTTCAACTCATCTGATGCTAAATAATATAATGTATTCTTTATTTGTGCTGAATTTACTTCAACAGAACTACTTTTCTTATCCTGAACAGAAGAACAACCAACTAAAAGTGCAGCAAGTGCAACTACAAAATATCGCATTATTTTTTATTTTCTTCAAAAATACAAAAATTACCCCAACTACACCCTTATTCTCCATGCTGATTTATAGAGCTACAAATACCAACTTCAGGCAAAAAGCAACTACAATTCAAATACTTATACCTCATCGCATTCCTTTTTTCATCCTTTCAAAAGTTAAACATTTATCAACAACATTAAAAGCCACAAAAAAAGCCCGTTTAATATTAAACGGGCTTTTTGATATGCTTTATATAAGATTACGCCAACATAGTAACTGGGTTCTCTACATAATTTTTAAACGTTTGTAAGAATTGAGCACCTGTAGCACCATCCACTGTTCTGTGATCACATGCTAAAGTTACTGTCATTGTATTACCTACTACAATTTGACCATTTTTAACTACTGGCTTTTCTATAATAGCACCTACTGATAGAATAGCAGAGTTAGGTTGGTTAATAATAGATGTAAATGACTGAATACCAAACATACCTAAGTTAGATACAGTAAATGTACTTCCTTCCATCTCAGCAGGAGTAAGTTTCTTAGTCTTAGCTTTAACAGCTAATTCTTTTACTTTTCCACCAATGTGAGTTAAAGACATTTGATCTGTGAAAGGCAACACTGGCACAACCAATCCATCCTCTACAGCTACAGCTACACCAACATTAATATGATTATTGTAGATTGTTGCATTATCTGTCCATTGTGTATTTACTTGTGGGTGTTTACGCAATGCCATAGCACATGCTTTAACAACCATATCATTGAAAGATACTTTTGTGTCTGGTAAATCGTTGATGATTTTACGAGATGCAATAGCATTATCCATATCAATTTCGATAGTTAAGTAATAGTGAGGAGCAGTAAACTTAGACTCAGCCAAACGACGAGCAATAGTTTTACGCATTTGAGAGTTTTTCACTTCTTCTACACTTACTTCACCAGCTGGAATAAATGGTTTTACCTCAGCTACTGTTGCAGTAGCTTGAGCTACTGGAGTAGCCACATTTTGAACAGTAGCAGGTACAAAGTTTTCAATATCACGTTTAATGATACGTCCATTTTCTCCAGAACCTTTTACTTCATTGATATTAATTCCTTTTTCATCAGCAATTTTCTTAGCCAAAGGAGAAACAAATACTCTACCAGTAGATGTACTTGCAACAACAGTAGATGTTGTAGGAGTAGCAACTTCTGCTTTTGGAGCCTCTACTGCAGGAGCAAGAACTTCTGTTGCAGCAGTTTCAATACTACCACCATTTTTTACCTTATCAACCAATGCAGTCACATCAGTACCAGCTGGTCCTAAAATAGCCAATACGCTATCTACAGGAGCTGATTGACCTTCTTGAATACCAACGTACAAAAGTGTTCCAGCTTCAAAAGCTTCGAACTCCATTGTAGCTTTGTCAGTTTCAATCTCAGCCAAGATATCACCTTCTTCTACTTTATCACCTACTTTCTTAATCCAAGTTGCAACAGTACCTTCTGTCATTGTATCACTCAAACGAGGCATTGTTACAATTTTCACTCCTGCAGGAATTGCAGCAGCTTGCGCAGCAGGTTTTTCTTCTTCAACACTGGGTGCAGCAGCAACCTCTACTGTAGCAGTAGGTTGTGCTCCTCCATTGATTAAAGCCGAAATATCTTCACCTTCATTTCCAATAATAGCTAATAAAGAATCTACAGGAGCAGTTTCTCCTTCTTGTAATCCAATATACAATAAAGTACCTGAGTGAAAAGACTCAAATTCCATTGTTGCTTTATCCGTCTCTATTTCTGCAAGGATATCTCCTTCAGAAACTTTATCTCCAACTTTTTTCAACCACGCTGCAACAACACCTTCAGTCATAGTGTCGCTTAAGCGAGGCATTGTAATTACTTCTGCCATATTCTTTATTATAATCTATGAGGAATAAAAGGATAATTATCTTGTTCGTAAACTACGTCATACATAACGTTTAAGTCTGGGTATGGAGATTCTTCTGCGAATTTCTCACACTCAGCTACATGATCTTTAACTCTTTGATCCATTGCTTCAATCTCAGCTTCTGTAGCATAACCTTTTTCTCTGATTATGTCTAATACTTGCGTGATTGGATCTATTTTTTTATACTCTTCAACTTCCTCTTTTGTACGGTAGTGTTGAGCATCAGACATTGAGTGACCTCTATATCTATATGTTTTCATTTCTAAGAAAGTAGGTCCATCACCACGACGAGCTCTTTCAATAGCTTCGTACATTGCTTCGGCTACTTTTATAGGATTCATTCCATCTACTGGTCCACATGGCATTTCGTATCCTAAACCAAGTTTCCAAATATCAGTATGGTTTGCAGTACGCTCTACAGAAGTCCCCATTGCATACCCGTTGTTTTCAACTATGAATACAACTGGTAACTTCCAGTTCATTGCCATATTGAAAGTTTCGTGCAAAGAACCTTGACGTGCAGCGCCATCTCCAAAATAACACATAGTTACTGCTTGTCTATCAAAATATTTATCTGCAAAAGCAAGACCAGCTCCTACAGGAATTTGTCCTCCAACGATTCCATGTCCTCCATAGAAATTGTGTTCTTTAGAGAAGATGTGCATAGAACCTCCCAACCCTTGAGATGTTCCTGTTGCTTTCCCTAATAACTCAGCCATAATTCTCTTTGGATCTACTCCTAAACCAATTGGTTGAACGTGGTTTCTGTACGCTGTAATCATTTTGTCTTTTGACAAATCCATTGCATGTAAAGCTCCAGCTAAGACAGCTTCTTGTCCATTATATAAATGCAAGAAACCTCTTACTTTTTGTTGTATATATAAAGCGGCAAGTTTGTCTTCAAACTTTCTCCAAAAAAGCATGTCTTCATACCATTTTAGATAAACTTCTTTTGTAATTTCTCTCATATGACTTTACTTTTCTAATGTGGCAATACCACATAAAATACAGACTATTTCAATATCCCACAATACTGTGGAGTAGCAAAAGTAGCACATCTACTTTAGAATGAAAAATTTATTTGGAGTATTTTAAATTACACTTTATTAATCTCTCTTTTTTTAAGAAAAAATTAATTATTACGTAATAAAAACATCAAAACTTCACTCCTTAAAGTATTTGAGTATTTACTTTATTCCCCAATTGAAATCCTTTTGAAGAATAGCATAATTTATTGATTTTTTGGATCATAAAAACCATACAATTAACATGGATTATTGATACAATCTCATTCCTTATAAAACAAAATATTTCAATCATTCCCTGATTTCTATTCCAGACTAATTTTAATTATTGTTTATTTTCTTTTTAAAACAATAAAAACAAGATAGAGCCCCCTAAAAAAGTATTTTTTACAATTAACATTTTTTTTAAGTATTTTAGTTCTACTTCTCACCAACAAAAACAAAAAAGAATTATGAAAAAGAATCTTTTATTCTTGTTTTCCTTTGTAAGCTATTATGCTATGTATGCACAACAAATTGAAAACAAAACACTATTGGATGTATTACAAAATGATACATCTACAAAAACGGAAACACAGTCTACTCCTCGAAAATTAAATGTTTATCTGGATTCCAAGTACGAAAACTATACACGTATAAGAGAATACGATCCTAATGAAAGTAAATTTAGAGTGGTGCAATCAAGAGTCTATGCAAAAGGCGTATTTTCAAATAAAGTGACCTATCAGCTAAGGTATCGTTTAAACGAAAGTGTAGCCTCTAATGCTTTGGAGTTTGCTTTTTTAGAATACAGCCCAGATGAACATTGGACTATTGGATTAGGTAAACAATTTACAGCTTGGGGTTCTATGGAATTATCATATAATAGTGCAGATTTATATCTATTTACCAATATTATTTCCTCTATAGAATTATTTAGCCCTGGTGCAAGTGTAGCCTACAAAACACATGGACAGTCTTTCAAATTACAAGCTATATCCCCTACTACTCAATTTGCTTCAGAAGAATTTAAAAATAAAGCTTATGCAGGTTTATTCTTATGGGAAGGAAAACTCTTTCAAGATCATTTACAGGTGCGATATGGGTATGGTTTGTTTCAGCACAATGCCAACAAATTTTATAGTTGGATTACTTTAGGTAACAGATTAACTACTGGTAATTGGATGGCCGAATTAGATTGGATTTATGGTAGTAGAAATATTACAGACACACAATTTCCAACAATAGCAGATAAACAGCCTATAAGTTATATAAGAGATAACGTAACAACGATGTCTTTAAAATACAAATTAAATAAAATGACTCCTTATGTAAAGGCTGTTTACAATTATAGAACAGATTTAGATACCAATAATTCTTATTCATCAACTGGAATATCGGCAGCTATTGAATACAATCCTTTTGAAACGGAACTAATGAAACAATTACGCCTATATGCAGCCTACAATTACATCACTTATGACTACAAGAACTATAATACTATAGGTAATCAATCTGAAAGTCAAATTGCAATTGGGGCTCGCTGGATGATACCTCTATTTTAAAACAGGAACTTAAACTATCAATAAAAAGCTACTAAGTATTTAGACACTTAGTAGCTTTTTTTATATCCTTTTATTCTACAAAAAAAGTTTAAAAGTCTAATCAATTTTCTTGTCATAGCCATATGATTGCATGGTGATAGGTATGTGATTGGCATCGAATCCGAAGATTTATGCCAACCATATGCCGATCACATGCCGACCACATGCCGACCACTCGATAATCAAAGGCAAAAAAAGAAGGGATGAGTTAGTATCATCCCTTATATAAACAAAAAAAAGAAGAGCTGTTGGCTCTTCTTTTTCTCTTCATTAAACTATCAAACTCTCTGAGTATACCCGTCCAAAACGATCTACTACATCAACACGTACTTGTTTGCATCCTTTGGTAGGATTAAACAAAAATAGATGATCTGTTAGTTCAGGTTCAACCCACTTTCTTCTTTCTGGTAATTTAGGTCCTTCATGTAGTTTTACACTCAATGGATCTCTTCCTGTTACTTGCACTAAGTCTCCTTTACGTACTCCATCTTCGTAATAATAAGCTTTCCACTCAGGATCCCAATTCCAAATATTAACACACCAACTTCCCTTAAAATCTTTAGCTTCGTTGGGTTTATAAACTCTAAATTGTACGTTTTTATCTAAGCCTGTTCCTTTATAATACCACTGAATATCTGCTCCTGATACACTATAAACTCCATAACCTCCTGGAGTACCGTCAAAACATATAGGTCCGCTCCACCAAGCACCACATACTGTACCATGACAATGTTCATATAGATTATCTTTCAACACAATATTCTCATTAAAATGAGTATGCCCAGACATCATATGCACTTTGTAATCTGCCAATATTTTATACAGATGCTCTCTATTATTTACCATAGCTCCCATAGAGCTACTTTGGGGATTACGTTCAAAAAAATTAGTATAAGAAGGAATATGTTGTGCTACAACTACAGTACTACCTTTTGGTACAAACTGTAAATCTCGTTCTAACCAAGCTAATTGTTCTTCTGTGATATAACCAATATACTCTTTTCCTTTACCAATAAAAAACACATTATCTAAAACAATGTAATGTACTAAACCTCTATTAAAAGAATAATACTGTGGTCCATACATTTTATTAAATGTAGTGGTTGAATATTCATCACTTCGTTGTTCTAAATCAGCATCGTGATTGCCAAACACTTGAAAAAAGGGAATACCTGTATTTAGTACAGCTTGGTTATAACTTTCAAACAAATCATGTCTGTCCCATACCAAGTCACCACAACCAATTCCAAAAACATTCTTTGAAGGTAAGCTCTTTATTGTTTCTATTGTATCTGGAACAGTTTCTGCTAATAGCATTGCTGCTTCATCTTCTTTTTGAATCTGAGGATCTGCCCACACAATAAAATGATGTGTTAAGTCGGATTCTTTTAATTTATCTAATTGAAAAGAAACTGTTTGCTGTGACTTGCTTTTATCAATACGATAGAAAAAATCTGCTGCTCCATTCTTCTGTTTCTTAATCTCATAACCTGCCGGAATAGATAAGAATACAAAATTACTCTTCGTTGAAGTAACAAAGTTAAACTCTCCCTTACTATTTGTCTTTACTACCTGTATTCCATCAGAAACAACTACATTAGCCACCCCTATTGCTCCAACCTGTACCTTACCATTGATAACAATTGTGTTATAACCACTAAAACCTCCTTCATTCAACTTACTCTCCACTACAACCTCTTCAGCTTTTATATCATCAATAGACAATAATGAAAAACCTCCAGCTGTAAGCGCAATATTTTTTAAAAATCCTCTTCTATTTGTCATGACCTACTATTAGTTTTGCCACCAGATTTTTACATTAATATTATCTTCTCCCATCTTAGCTACTTGCTTTTCATAGTTTGATTTATTCTTTGTACGAATATCTAATGGATAAGGAAAACGAGAAGGCATCTTAGCATCGTTCAACATAGATTTCGTTTTTGGCAATACAGGGAAACCTGTACGTTTATATTCAAACCATTGTTGATAATCATTCATATACAATGCATAATATTTCTGTAGCATAATGCGCTCTAATGTACCATTATATTCTGTAGATGAATTTTTAAAATAATCAACAGGCATCTCAATTAAGTAGAATTTCATTGCTTCTGTAACAGCTTGCTCATACAGTTCTTTTCCTCCTGTTAAATAACCTTTTTGTGCCAACTCAGCTTTCATAAATAATACTTCTGAATAAGTTAGCATTGGAGTTTTTGTAGGATTTTTTGCCATAATATTATTTAAAGTTGATGCATCGTAATCAAACTGAGCATCACTACCTTCAAATGCACTTGGAATACCCTTATACCCTATTTCTACTTTTTTCTTGTTTTCTGTACGTGTCGCTTGAGTAGCAAACACCACTCTACGTGGATCATTCATATTGTTCAGATTATCAACAAAGAACGAAGCCATCTTTAATCCAAGTGTAAAATCTTGAATACGACTCCAAGGAGAAACATTAGGTACTACACCTGTAATATTGAATGTTGCCTCATCCAAAGCAGAACTAATAATAGGATACTTTGTTGGATTGTTAATTATTGCAATCATCTTGTTGTATGCGTCTGTCTGCGGTTTGTTGGATGTACGCAACAATAATCTTAAGTGTAAACTATTGGTAAACTTTTGCCACTTTACAATATCATTAGCAAACAATGCATCTGGGTAATAAATCATTGGTTTCTTTACATCAAATAAACTGTTTGCTTTTTCTAAATCAGCAAATAAACTCTCATATATTTTTACTTGATCGTCAAATGCAGGATAGATATTTCCTTCTGCTGCTTGACCACTTTCAAAATAAGGTACATCTCCAAATAAATCTACCAGATTCGCAGCCATCCAAACACGCATAGTAATAGCTATTGCCTGATAATTAACATCTTGTTTTTTTACAGCAGCTGCTTCCATATCACGTGCTGTTTTCATATATCGGTAGTACGCATTCCAAGAAGACGAACCTATATTATCGCTAAAATAGTAATGCTGTATACCATAAGACGTTTGAGGAAATGAAACTATATCTTGCATAATCTCGCTATTGTGAGACCAACTGCGGTACATATTGTGCGTTGCTACCTCATAAATCATCGGATTTAATAAAGTAGAAGGACTAATTTCTTGTAATCTATTTGGATCTGTATTTGTTTCTTCAAAATCAGCAGTACAAGCAGTACCTAAAGCTAATGTAATAACAGAACAAGCAATTACTATATTTCTAAAGTATTTTTTCATGGTGATTAAAATTCTAATTTAAGGTTAAGTCCGTACGTTGCAGGTGATGGCATTTGTCCCATTTCTACACCTGGCATCATACCTCCAGAGTTTAAAGCGGCTGTTTCTGGATCGAACATTGGAAAGTCCGAAATTGTCAATAAGTTTCTTCCGTATACAGACATAGACAATCTCGTTAATTTCAGACGTTCTAAAGTTTTTTTAGGGAAGCTATACTCTAAAGTAATATCACGTAACTTAACATAAGTTGCATCAAAAGTATTTGACTCTAAGTTTGCTCTTCTGTAATACTCTCCATAAAAATCAGCAGGGTTAACCTTAGTAGTGTTTGGAGAATACGATCCATCTTTGTTTAGCACTACCCCATCTCCAATAATAAACCCTTCTTCACGTCCTGCTAAAGTATGTTTCAGTTTTCCTTGTTCAGACATTTTGTGATGAGTTTGAGAATATACTTTTCCTCCAAAAGAACCGTCTAAAGTGAAACTAAATGTGAAATTTTTATACTTCAATGTATTTACCCAACCCGCTGTAAAGTCAGCATACGCACTACCTATATATTCAATTTCTTTTGATTGAACAGGAAGCCCTTTATCAGTATACACAATCTTTCCTTCATCGTTACGAACAAACTTATA
The DNA here is from genome assembly GCA_031277535.1 of Flavobacteriaceae bacterium. Classification (GTDB taxonomy): domain Bacteria; phylum Bacteroidota; class Bacteroidia; order Flavobacteriales; family Flavobacteriaceae; genus Flavobacterium. The sequence goes on along the minus strand of JAITMD010000016.1, from coordinate 193,375 downwards.
TCCATACATGTCTCCTGTTGTACCACCTACTTTACCAATAATCTGAGCTGTACCAGCCTCTGCTAAAACTTGTTGATCTCCTCCTTCAAATTCATCAGCCAATTCTAAAATACGGTTCTGATTCTTAGCCCAGTTTACTGTTGTATTCCAAGTAAAGTTTTTGGTTTTGATAGGTGTTGCATTTACCACAAGCTCAATACCTCTATTTCGAACAATTCCAGTATTTAATATAGCACTTGAATATCCTGTAGCCCAATTCAGTGGTACTATAATAATCTGATTATGTGTTCTTGTTTCATACAATGTTACATCAAAACCTAAGCGATTTTTAAACATTCTATGCTCATATCCTATTTCAAAACTATTTGTTCTTACAGGTTTCAAATCTGTATTATACAACATACTTGGCGATAGTGCTGAACTTGGGAAATCGCTATTATTATAATACGATTTCGTTCTATTTGGCTCAGTTCCATTCCCTACTTCAGCATAAGAAACTCTCAATTTAGAATAATCAATAAAAGAAGGCATTGGCAACATATCGCTTAACACAAAACTTGTATTTACTGATGGATACATAAATGACCAATTACCTTTATGTAATGTACTTGACCAATCGTTACGTAAAGTAGCATCCACAAAAATCATATTCTTATAACCGAAAGTAGCCATTCCATATAAAGAATTAACCTTTTTATTCTCACTTCCAATACCAACACTTGGTTTATCTATACCATTAGCTAACATATAAACACCTGGTGTTACCAATCCATTTACAGAATTAGAAATACTGTGCCACTTAGAATCTAACATATTCCCTCCAACAGAAGCACTATAATTAAATAAACTACCTTTTCCGTTTTCTGTATAACTCAATAAGAAGTCAGTATTTATTTCAGTAAAGTTGATTTGTTGTGTTTTAAAATACCCACGACCATACGACACTGTATTAAATGGTCGTCTTTCTTCACGTTTATCATTACGCGAATTTAAAGCACCGCGTACCATTAATTTTAACTTAGGAGCTAAATCAATATCAGCAGACAAGCTACCTGTTAATGTATTTGCATTTACACCATTAGTAGTTTCATAAGCTATTAAATACGGATTTTCAATATATGAACTGAAAGGATGTATTTGTTCTATTTGATCTTTTCCTTGTTTCCAAATAGGTTTGTACCAGTTTAAATCAACGTTTGGATTCTGGAAAATCATAAAGTAACTAATCGTTTGATTACCATATCCTGTACTTGGAAGATTATCACTTTTTCTATTCGAATAACTTACATTAGAATTTACTGTTACTCCTTTTGCTACTTCATATTTAGCTTTTGTAGAAATAGTTGTTCTATCAAAACCTGTGTTAGGCATTATCCACTCGTTTTTAGAGTGTGTAATAGTTGAGCGAATACTTCCTTTATCATTACCTCCAGAAAGTCCTATGCTATTTGTAGTAGTGATACCTGTACGCCAAAAATCTTTGATATTGTTTTTATATGGTTGCCATAAAGTTCTCTCTGTACCTTGTGTTTCTGTTGTAGGATTATATTGAAAATAATACTGTCCATCAAACTTAGGACCAAAAGCACTACTTGTACTTCCTGTATTTGCTCCATCTTCAGATACTCCATATGAATAGTATGGTTTACCATCTTTATTAATACTCTTTCCTGTACCCTGACCATATTCATACTGATAATCTGGCCATTTTTGAATCACATCAAAACTTACATTAGAGTTAATACTAACACCTAAACCTTTCTTTCCTTTTTTACCAGATTTTGTAGTAATCATCAATGCACCATTCCCAGCACGTGAACCATATAATGCTGCCGCTCCAGGTCCCTTTAGTACTGTAATACTCTCGATGTCATCTGGATTCAAATCTGCAATAGCATTACCATAATCTACAGGAGCATCTCCACTGATGTAAGAATTATTTCCCGATTTAGAAAAGTTGTCTGCATTTACAATAACTCCATCTACAACAATTAAAGCGTAATTACCAGAAAAATCAATATTACGATCTCCACGCAGCTTAATATTAGCAGAATTCATAGGTCCTGAATTTGAAGACAAAGTAGTTAATCCAGCTACTTTTCCTTTTAATTCGTCAGTCCAGTTATTTGAGCGTGCATTGTTCAAATCTTCAGACTTTAGCGTTTGCTGAGAATACCCCAACTGTTTTTCTTCTCTTTTTATACCTAAAGCTGTAACTACAACTTCATTCAACATACTGTTATCCTCTGTCAATCTAACATTCAAAAAATCCCCAGCTTTTGCTTTTATTGTTTGATTTTTAAATCCTAAAAAAGTAACAGTAATATCAACACTTGATTTATCTTCTTTTAAAGAAATAGAAAAATTTCCATCCAAATCAGCATTTACACCAGACTCTTGACCAACAATACGGATCACAGCCCCTGGTAAAGCTCCTCCGGTTGCATCAACAACTTTTCCTTTAATAATTCCTTTTTGCTGTTCAGTTGTTACTGTAGAAACAGAAAATTCATTTACAGCTGCCTTAGCCACATTGGTTTGTAATACCAACATAGTTGCCATAACATAAAATGCATTTTGATAATTGCGTTTAATTCTTTTCATACTAAATGTTGTGTTGTTTAGTTTGAGAAACTTATCGTTTCAATAATGACGCAAAACAAATAAATAGATTATAGAATTATTCATTTCATAGATTAACGAATTATGAAAGAATGTTATGTTTACATTACCAACAATATTTAATTATTTTTGACTAAATATTTTTTTAGACAAATCTAAAACAATACATTTGCTACACAATAATAAACAAACACTCACATATTATGTTCAAATTACCACAATTAGCATTTAAAGACGATGCGTTAGCACCTACCATAACAGCAGAAGGATTTACTTATCATTATGGAAAACACCATCAAACATATGTTAACAATCTTAATAATTTGGTAAAGAATAGCATTTATGAAAACTTAACGTTAATAGACATTATAATAGAAAGTTCTAAGACAAACGATACTCCCGTTTTTAATAATGCTGCACAACATTTTAATCATAGTTTTTTCTGGAATTGTTTATCAGACAAAAAAGAACAAAAACCTAATGGTGAAATAGAAAAAAGAATTATTGAGAAATATGGCTCATTTGAAGAATTCAAAGCTTTATTCAGTGAAAAAGCTATAAAGCTATTTGGTTCGGGATGGGTATGGTTAGTGCTTACTGAAGACAAACAACTTGATATAATTCCTTTAAAGGATGCTGATACGCCTCTAACAAATAAACAAATTCCATTACTAACAATAGATGTTTGGGAGCACGCTTATTATATTGATCATAGGAATGCAAGAGCTCAGTTTGTGGCAGAACTATGGAATATAATTAATTGGGAATTTGTAGAAGAACAACTTATATCTGCCTTAAAATAAGGTATTATATAGTAGTCCTTATTAAACAATGCTTCTGTATTTTACTCGTACAATGTATTTTAAATAGCACAGTTTTAAACTTAAAAATCCAACGAAAGCCATAAAACCGTATGATTTGTATAAACAAAACTGTCGTTACTGACATTGTACAATAGAGCTTTAATAGCTCAAAATATAAAACCCTGAAGCTATTTCAGGGTTTTATTATATCATACTTTCGTTTCGAACATTACCATATCTCTTAATTGTACACCATTTTCAAAAATCGGTTCAGAATAATTAATTAAAAAGAAATCTTTCTTCAAGCCAGTTTTTATAAAACCATTGCGCAAATAAAATCTTATTTGTGCCTCACCTGTATCAGCAGTTCCAACTACTAAAACTTTATACCCTTGTTCTTTTACAATCTCTTTGATACACGTTATAATACTTCCACCAATTCCTTTACTTTGATATATAGAATCAACTGCTATATTCTTTAATTCAATTATATCATCATCTATCTTATATAGACAAAAAACACCAATACTTTTTACCTTATCATTTATTACATATACAGTACTTTCTAATAAATATTTATCAATAGCTTCAGTGGTTTCATCTGCCAACAATAATAAATGATACAGATCTTTTTTATTTTCTACAATTTCAACTATACTATAACTATAGTTAGTCTTATCAAATACAAACATGCTATTCTTATTTTCTTACAAATCTTTATTCTTCTTTATGCATTAAAGCTAAATACTTTTTTCCTTTATTCTGATAAGCAATAGAACGTGAATAGTAATTAATTTCAACCATCTCTGCTCCTAAAGCAAACTCATCAGGAAATTCTCTTTTCAAACGACTCAATAATTCCATAGCATTTGCCTCTGTTGCAACTTTTGAATCATCAACTAACCACCCAACAGCATACTTAGCTATTCTACTTTTATCCACTATAGAAAGCTGCTCTTTATGTTTTTTTACTATCCTAATAAGAATTTTACTAACGATACGTTTAACAGATTCATTTTTAATATATTCAACACGAACAATAAATTCGCTTAAATAGGGTAGCACTAAATTAGGAGTCTGAATTAAATAATCATCTAAAACATAAGAAGAAATAGCTTGTATACAACTATCTTCATTAAAGGTATTATCCAATAGAAACTTAAAACTCCCCGTATAATTAGACAAAGTACATAATGCCTTTTTCCGTGCATTCAAATGAGAATCAGTTTCAAACATTAAATTATACATTTCTTGATACTCCATAACAGTAGAAAATTAAAACAATATAATAAAAAAACCTTTAGTATGACTAAAGGTTAATTCTATCTTTCTGTAACTATTAAGATAATACAGGAATAATATGACTCCAATTTAACTCACGAGCAAAGTCCAAAGCTGTTTTTCCATCTTTGGTTTTAGCCAACTTATCAGCCCCTTTCTCTAAAAGCACTTCTGTAGATGTCAAGTTACCAGCAATAACCTCACGGTGTAAAAAAGTAATTCCTGCTTCATCAGTAACCTTAACTTCATCTGGATTTTGATCTAAAAATTCGATCAAACTATCTTTCATATTAACACTCATTGGATGTTCTATCAAATACTCTGGGTGTTCTATTTGATCTCTAACCACTAAAACCTCGTCATAACTTCCAAAGTCTAATCCCCAAGCTGCATCATGTTCTTGACGTTCTTCATCACTCATAACAGAACGCATAGCCTGAATAGTGAATCCTCCATACGTTTTATCATCAGATACAATCATCCAGTCGCTAATTTGCTCAATCGTAACACCTACTTCATCACCTACTTTAATTGACTTAATATCTATAGGTTCGTTTAATAATTCACCATAAATAACTGAACCATCAAAATCAATATTACCAATCCACATATGTTCAACAAGTACATCATCAGATCCTGGTACTTCCTCAGTAAAAGCAACCTTCACACATGCTGTACTCAAACCTGGAATAATTCTTCTATATTCCCAAGCAACTTCACGCCAAAAATACTTGAATGTATCCTGTGCTTTCTCATATGCTGCTACTAAGATAGGATCATCCCCTTGTGCATAAAATATTTTTTTCTCAGACATAATTTTCTTTTAAACATTAAATAATAAGTAATATACAAAAGTATATTATTCCCAAATGTACAAAAAGCATACATAGCAAAGATGCTTCTTTAAAATTTTCATTCTACAAGGAAAACTAAAATAAAAAAACCACCTCATATTGAGGTGGTTTAATATCTAAAACTTTTAAGCTTCTCCTTTAGGACCGAAATTACTATGAATCAAATCTTCTCGAGAAACTTTACTTTTAATCTCTCCATTTACTTTCTCAAAACTTTCGATATGATCGTTTAAAATACTAACAAATGCTTTCACATGCTGAGGAGTTAAAATAATACGTGACTTAACTTTTGGTTTAGGTACTCCAGGCATTACATTTACAAAGTCTACAACAAACTCTGTATCTGAATGATTGACAATAACCATATTCGAAAAAGTGCCATCCGCAACTGCTTCGTCTAACTCAAGACCAAATTGTTCATCGTTTTCGATCATACTCTTAGAAATTTAATTCATTCTCTGAAACAGAACTGTTATTATCATCTGATGCACTCACAAGAATGTTATCATAATCTCTCATACCAGTACCTGCAGGAATTCTATGTCCAACAATTACGTTTTCTTTCAATCCTAATAATCCATCTACTTTACCAGCTACAGCAGCTTCATTCAATACTTTCGTAGTTTCCTGGAACGATGCAGCAGATAAGAATGATTTCGTTTGTAACGAAGCACGAGTAATACCTTGTAATAAAGGAGTACCAGTAGCTAACATTACATCACGCGCAATTACAAGATTTTTGTCTTCACGTTTCATAATTGAATTTTCATCGCGTAATTCTCTCATTGTAATGATTTGTCCTTCTTTCAAGTTCTCAGAATCTCCAGAATCTGTTACAACCTTCATTCCGAATAATTTATCATTCTCATCAATAAAGTCACGAGCATGTGCTAATTGATCTTCTAAGAATAATGTATCACCTGGATCTTCAATTCTAACTTTACGCATCATTTGACGAATTACAACCTCAAAGTGCTTGTCACTAATCTTAACCCCTTGTAAACGGTAAACTTCTTGAATTTCATTTACTAAGTACTGTTGTACTGCAGAAGGACCTTGAATTCTCAAAATATCATCTGGAGTAATAGCACCATCAGACAATGGCATTCCTGCTTTTACGAAGTCATTCTCTTGAACTAAGATTTGGTTAGACAACTTAACTAAGTATTTTCTAACATCTCCTGTTTTAGATTCAACAACGATTTCACGGTTACCACGTTTGATTTTACCAAACGAAACAACTCCATCAATTTCAGAAACTACAGCTGGATTCGAAGGATTACGAGCCTCTAACAACTCAGTAATTCTTGGAAGACCTCCTGTAATATCCCCTGCTTTTGATGTATGACGAGGAATCTTAACTAAAACTTTACCAGCTTTAATTTTCTCTCCATCATTTACCATTAAGTGAGAACCTACTGGTAAGTTGTATGAACGAATTAACTCACCATCTTTACCATAAATTAATAAAGTAGGAATTAATTTTTTATTTCTTGATTCAGTAATAACTTTTTCTTGGAATCCTGTTTGCTCATCGATTTCAACCATGAACGTTTGTCCTTGTTCGATATCTTCATAAGCAACTTTACCAGTAAACTCAGAAACAATTACACCATTATAAGGGTCCCATTTACACAATACAGTTCCTTCTTCAACTACATCACCATCGTTAACGTAGATAGTAGATCCATAAGGAACGTTATTTGTAGTCAATAAGATTCCTGTATTAACATCAAACAATTTAGCTTCAGTAGAACGAGAAATAACAATATCAATTGCTTTTCCTTCGTTATCTTCACCTCTTACTACTTTCAAGTCTTCCATTTCAAGACGACCTTTAAACTTAGTAGTAATTGTAGATGTCTCAGAAATGTTACCAGCAGTACCCCCTACGTGGAACGTTCTCAATGTTAACTGTGTACCAGGCTCCCCAATTGATTGAGCAGCAATAACACCTACAGCTTCACCTTTTTGAACCATTCTTGCAGTTGCTAAGTTACGTCCATAACATTTAGCACAGATACCAATCTTAGCCTCACAAGTCAATGGAGAACGAACTTCAATTGACTCGATTGGAGCTGCATTTACTGCTTTAGCAATAGCTTCAGTAATTTCAACACCAGCAGCAACGATAACTTCTGAATTCAATGGGTTAATCACATCATTAAGAGCAACACGTCCTAAAACTCTTTCTCCTAAAGATTCGATTACCTCTTCGTTTTTCTTTAATGCTTTTACATCAATACCTCTCAATGTACCACAGTCAACTGAGTTAACAATTACATCCTGTGCAACATCGTGAAGACGACGTGTCAAGTATCCAGCATCCGCTGTTTTCAATGCCGTATCGGCAAGACCCTTACGAGCACCGTGCGTAGAAATGAAGTATTCCAAAATTGAAAGACCTTCCTTAAAGTTAGAAAGAATTGGGTTTTCAATAATCTCTCCACCTCCAGCAGTAGATTTCTTAGGTTTAGCCATCAAACCACGCATACCTGTCAACTGACGAATCTGCTCTTTAGAACCACGGGCTCCAGAATCAAGCATCATAAATACTGAGTTGAAACCTTGTTTATCCTCACGGATATTCTTCATCGCCAATTCTGTCAACATTGCATTTGTAGATGTCCACACGTCAATAACCTGGTTGTAACGCTCATTATTAGTAATAAGCCCCATGTTATAGTTCATCGTGATATGATCTACTTGTTGATTTGCATCATCAATCAATTCTTGCTTGCGCTCAGGAATCATAATATCCCCTAAACTGAATGATAATCCTCCACGGAATGCATAACCGTATCCCATGTTTTTGATATCATCCAAGAATGCGGCAGTTGTAGGTACATCAGTAATACTTAAGATATGACCAATAATATCTCTTAAAGATTTTTTAGTCAATACCTCATTTATATATCCTGCAACCTCTGGAACAACCTCATTAAATAAGATTCTACCAGCTGATGTTTCAATAATTTGATATACTAATTCACCGTTTGCGTTATAATCTTTAGCTCTAACTTTTACATTAGCATTAAGATCTAATTTTCCTTCATTTAATGCAATATGTACTTCCTCTACAGAGTAGAAAGTCAATCCTTCACCTTTAATCTCATGTTCTGGAGTAGATCTACGCGACTTAGTCATGTAGTATAATCCAAGTACCATGTCTTGAGAAGGTACTGTAATAGGAGCACCATTCGCAGGATTCAAGATATTGTGAGAAGCCAACATCAATAATTGAGCTTCTAAGATTGCCTCTGGTCCAAGAGGTAAGTGAACTGCCATCTGGTCACCATCGAAATCGGCGTTGAAAGCCGTACACACTAATGGGTGTAATTGAATCGCTTTACCTTCGATTAACTTAGGTTGGAACGCTTGAATACCCAATCTGTGTAACGTAGGAGCACGGTTAAGTAAAACTGGGTGTCCTTTAATTACGTTTTCTAAGATATCCCAAACAACTGGTTCTTTCTTATCTATAATTTTCTTTGCAGATTTTACTGTCTTTACAATTCCTCTTTCGATCAACTTACGGATCACGAATGGTTTGTACAATTCAGCAGCCATATCTTTTGGCAATCCACACTCGTATAATTTCAATTCTGGTCCGACAACAATTACCGAACGAGCAGAATAGTCAACACGCTTACCTAATAAGTTTTGACGGAAACGTCCTTGCTTACCTTTCAATGAATCAGAAAGTGATTTCAATGGACGGTTAGATTCAGTTTTAACAGCAGAAGCTTTTCTTGTGTTATCGAATAATGAATCTACTGCTTCTTGAAGCATACGTTTTTCATTACGCAAGATTACTTCTGGAGCTTTAATCTCCATCAAACGTTTTAAACGGTTGTTTCTGATAATTACACGACGGTATAAGTCATTTAAGTCAGATGTAGCAAAACGACCTCCATCAAGTGGAACTAATGGACGTAATTCTGGTGGAATAACTGGAATTACTTTCAAAATCATCCACTCTGGTTTGTTCTCTCTGTTTAAGTTAGACTCACGGAAAGACTCAACCACTTGAAGACGTTTTAAAGCTTCTGTTTTTCTTTGTTTAGACGTTTCATTATTAGCAGCATGACGCAAAGTATAAGACAATTGGTCTAAATCTGTAGTCGCTAATAAATCCATAATACATTCTGCTCCCATTTTGGCAACGAATTTATTTGGATCTGAATCATCTAAATATTGGTTTTCCATTGGAAGAGTATCACAAATGTTCAAATACTCCTCTTCTGTTAAGAAATCAAGTCTATTTATTGGTTCACCATCAACGTTCTTAGCAATACCAGCTTGGATTACTACATAACGCTCATAGTAAATAATCATATCTAACTTCTTAGAAGGAAGTCCTAAGATATAACCAATTTTATTTGGTAAAGAACGGAAATACCAGATATGAGCAATAGGCACAACCAAATTGATGTGACCAACTCTATCTCTACGTACTTTTTTCTCAGTTACTTCAACTCCACAACGGTCACAAACGATACCTTTGTAACGAATTCTTTTATACTTACCACAAGCACACTCATAATCTTTTACAGGACCGAAAATACGCTCACAGAAAAGACCATCACGCTCAGGTTTATGAGTACGATAGTTAATTGTTTCTGGTTTTAAAACTTCCCCTCTACTCTCTGCAAGAATAGACTCTGGTGAAGCTAAACCGATTGAGATTTTATTAAACCTTTTTACGGTACTTTTCTCTTTATTTTTATTCATGGTAAACTTACTTGTTAAAAGTGTATGATAAAGAGTAAGCAGTTTTACCTGCCTACTCTATAACCTTAGTTTATTCTTCTAATCTAATGTCTAATCCAAGACCTTTTAATTCATGCATTAATACATTGAATGATTCAGGTAATCCTGGTTCTGGCATAGTTTCTCCTTTAACGATTGCTTCGTAAGTTTTCGCTCTACCAATAACGTCATCTGATTTTACCGTCAAGATTTCTCTTAATGTACTTGATGCTCCGTATGCTTCTAATGCCCATACCTCCATCTCTCCGAAACGCTGACCTCCAAATTGAGCCTTACCTCCCAATGGTTGTTGCGTGATCAATGAATAAGGTCCAATAGAACGTGCGTGCATTTTATCATCAACCATGTGTCCTAATTTCAACATGTAGATAACACCTACTGTTGCTCTTTGGTGGAATCTTTCTCCTGTTCCTCCATCATACAAATACGTATGACCGAAACGTGGAATTCCTGCTTCGTCCGTTAGAGCATTGATTTGATCTAATTCAGCACCGTCAAAGATTGGAGTCGCATACTTTTTACCAAGTTTTTGACCTGCCCATCCTAATACAGTTTCATAAATCTGTCCAATGTTCATACGTGAAGGTACCCCAAGAGGGTTCAACACGATATCAACTGGTGTTCCGTCTTCTAAGAATGGCATATCCTCATCTCTTACGATACGAGCTACAATACCTTTATTTCCGTGACGTCCCGCCATCTTATCCCCTACGCGTAATTTACGTTTCTTAGCAATGTAAACTTTCGCAAGTTTTAAGATTCCTGATGGTAACTCATCCCCTACAGTAATCATAAATTTCTCTCTTCTTAGAACTCCTTGAAGATCATTTAATTTAATCTTATAGTTGTGAATTAAATCAGTAATCATGTGGTTAGTTTCCTCATCAGTAGTCCATTGTCCTTTTGTTAAATGAGCAAAATCTTCTACTGCATATAACATCTTCTGAGTATACTTTTTCCCTTTTGGTAAGATTTCCTCACCTAAGTCATTCATAACACCTTGTGAAGTTTTACCATTCACAATCTGAATTAACTTATCGATTAACGTTTCTTTCAACTCGTTGAATTTAACTTCAAACTTAGTTTCTAATAAAGCTAAATCATCTTTATCTTTAGAACGTTTACGTTTATCTTTTACTGCTCTTGCGAACAATTTCTTATCTAATACAACACCTCTTAACGATGGTGAAGCTTTTAAAGAAGCATCTTTAACGTCTCCTGCTTTATCACCAAAGATAGCGCGTAATAATTTCTCTTCTGGAGTAGGATCTGATTCTCCTTTTGGAGTGATCTTACCAATAAGAATATCACCAGGCTTAACTTCAGCACCAATGCGGATCATACCGTTCTCATCTAAATCTTTTGTTGCTTCTTCAGAAACGTTAGGAATATCATTAGTCAACTCTTCGTTACCTAATTTAGTATCTCTCACTTCTAAAGTATAGTCATCAATATGGATAGATGTAAAGATATCTTCACGTACTACTCTCTCACAGATTACAATCGCATCCTCGAAGTTGTATCCTTTCCATGGCATAAACGCCACTTTCAAGTTACGTCCTAAAGCAAGCTCACCCGCTTGTGTAGCATATCCTTCACAAAGTACTTGTCCTTTTGTAACTCTATCACCTCTTCTTACAATTGGCTTCAAGTTAATACTTGTACTTTGATTCGTTTTTCTAAACTTAATCAAGTTGTATGTTTTCTCATCTGGATCAAAGCTGATTAAACGCTCTTCATCCGTACGATCATACTTAATAATGATCTTTTGTGCATCAACATACTCAACTGTACCTTCTCCTTCTGCGTTAATTAAAACACGAGAATCTGAAGCTACTTGTCTCTCTAATCCTGTTCCTACAATTGGAGACTCAGGACGTAATAATGGAACTGCTTGACGCATCATGTTAGATCCCATCAACGCACGGTTGGCATCATCATGCTCTAAGAAAGGAATCAATGAAGCTGAAATAGAAGCAATCTGATTTGGAGCAACGTCAGTGAAGTGAATATCCTTCGGTTCTACTACCGGGAAATCTCCTTCTTCTTTAACAACTACTCTTTCATCAGTCATTCTTCCTTCTGCATCCACAGGAACGTTCGCTTGTGCAATTAACATTCCTTCCTCTTCTTCTGCACTTAAATAAATTGGATCATTTACAATATCCACTTTACCATCAACTACAGGGCGGTAAGGTGTTTCAATGAATCCCATATTATTTACTTTAGCATATACTGCTAAAGATGAAATCAATCCAATGTTTGGTCCCTCTGGTGTCTCAATAGGACATAAACGTCCGTAATGAGTATAGTGAACGTCACGTACCTCGAAACCTGCTCTCTCTCTCGATAAACCTCCAGGTCCTAAAGCAGATAAACGACGTTTGTGTGTAATCTCAGCTAATGGATTCGTTTGATCCATAAATTGAGACAACTGGTTAGTACCAAAGAATGAATTAATCACAGACGATAAAGTCTTAGCATTGATCAAATCGATTGGAGTAAACACCTCGTTATCACGTACATTCATACGTTCACGAATTGTTCTTGCCATACGAGCTAAACCAACACCAAACTGAGCTGACAATTGTTCTCCTACTGTTCTAACACGACGGTTAGACAAGTGGTCGATATCATCGATCTCAGCTTTTGAGTTAATCAATTCAATTAAGTATTTAACAATAGTGATAATATCCTCTTTTGTTAAAACTTGTTTATCTATTGGTGTGTCAAGATTAAGTTTCTTGTTCATTCTGTAACGACCAACTTCACCTAGATTGTAACGTTGATCTGAGAAGAACAATTTTTCAATAATTCCACGTGCTGTTTCCTCATCAGGTGGTTCTGCATTACGCAACTGACGATAGATATGCTCTACTGCCTCTTTTTCAGAGTTCGTAGGGTCTTTTTGCAACGTGTTATGTATAATAGCGTAATCCGCTTGATTATTGTCGTCTTTATGTAAAAGGATAGTCTTAACGTTAGCCTCAATGATTTCTTCGACATTATCTTTATCTAGGACTGTATCACGGTCTAAGATAATCTCATTTCTTTCAATTGAAACAACTTCTCCAGTATCCTCATCAACGAAGTCTTCATGCCATGTATTTAAAACACGTGCAGCCAATCTTCGTCCTATATATTTTTTAAGACCTGTTTTTGATACTTTTACCTCTTCTGCTAAGTCGAAAATCTCTAGGATATCCTTGTCTCTTTCGAATCCAATAGCACGGAATAAGGTAGTCACAGGTAATTTTTTCTTTCTATCGATATAAGCGTACATTACACTATTAATATCGGTAGCAAACTCAATCCATGATCCTTTAAAAGGAATAACCCTTGCCGAATACAACTTTGTTCCATTTGCGTGGAACGACTGTCCAAAGAACACACCAGGTGAACGGTGTAATTGCGATACTACTACACGCTCAGCTCCGTTAATTACGAAAGTACCGCTAGGAGTCATATACGGAATTGTTCCTAAATACACGTCTTGAACTATAGTTTCAAAATCTTCGTGTTCAGGATCCGTACAGTATAATTTTAAGCGTGCTTTTAACGGTACGCTATACGTTAGTCCCCTATCAATACACTCTTCGATTGAATAACGAGGAGGATCAACAAAATAATCTAAGAACTCCAATACGAACTGATTTCTTGTATCAGTGATTGGGAAGTTCTCCATGAAGGTATTATATAAACCTTCCTTGCCTCTTTCTTCAGATTTCGTTTCTAATTGAAAGAAATCTTTGAACGATTTTACCTGAATATCTAAGAAATCTGGATAAGCAGGAATGTTCTTCGTAGAAGCAAAATTTAGTCTTTCGTTCTGATTTGTGATCATCAATGGACAAAAATTTTGATTATGAATTTTTAAAAGGCTTTTACGTACAAAATTAATTATACGCAAAATGGTTTAGGCCTTTGGGAATGCTCCCAAGACCTAAACCTAATATATTTTTGCAGAAAAGATTACTTAAGCTCTACTACAGCTCCAGCTTCTTCTAATGCTTTTTTAAGACCTTCAGCCTCATCTTTAGAAACTCCTTCTTTGATGTTAGCTGGTGTAGAATCTACGATATCTTTAGCTTCTTTTAATCCTAAACCTGTTAATTCTTTAACAGCTTTAACTACAGCTAATTTAGAAGCTCCTGCTTCTTTCAATACTACAGTGAATTCTGTTTGCTCTTCAGCAGCTTCACCTGCAGCTCCACCTGCGATTACTACAGCAGCAGCAGCTGGTTCGATTCCGTACTCGTCTTTTAATATAGTTGCTAATTCGTTAACTTCTTTTACAGTTAAGCTAACTAATTGTTCTGCGAATTGTTTCAAATCTGCCATTTTTCTATCTTTTAATGATTTGTAAAAATATAATTTATTAATGTGCGTTCAAATATGAACCTTCAAAAACAATAGTCTCTCTGACTATTCCTCGTCTTTGAATTGGTTTTGTAAAGCTGAAATAACTCTTTGAGCTGGTGATTGAAGTAATCCAATGATTTCTGCAATAACTTCCTCTTTAGATTTAATAGCTACTAATGCATCTAATTGGTTATCTCCAACATACACTTCTTCGTTGATATACGCTCCTTTTAAAGCAGGTGTATCACTTTTCTTTCTGAAGTCTTTGATAACTTTCGCTGGTGCATTTGCAACATCAGCAATCAAGATAGCACTGTTACCTTTTAATGTAGAAGGCAACTCTTCGTAGTTTTTATCAGAAGCTTCCATTGCTTTAGCAAGCAATGTATTCTTAACTACTTCCAATTTGATATTAGCTTTAAAACAAGCTCTTCTCAAGTTTGCAGTAGTATCAGCATTAAGTCCTGAAATATCAGCAATATAAAGAATATTAGCGTCTGCTAACTTAACTTTCAAATCCTCTATTGCAACTGCTTTTTGTTCTCTAGTCATACGTTAAATTTTTTATTTACCAATTATACTGCTTTAGGATCTAAAGCAATAGCAGGGCTCATTGTACTAGATATATGAATAGACTTGATATAAGTACCTTTAGCTGCAGTTGGTTTTAATTTGATTAATGTTTGAATTAACTCAGCAGCATTTTCAGTAATTTTCTCAGCCTCAAATGACGCTTTACCGATAGATGCGTGAACAATTCCTGTTTTATCAACTTTAAAATCGATTTTACCAGCTTTCACCTCTTGAACAGCTTTTCCTACTTCCATAGTTACCGTTCCAGTTTTAGGGTTCGGCATTAAACCTCTTGGTCCTAATACACGTCCTAAAGGTCCTAATTTACCCATAACAGCCGGCATAGTGATGATAACATCAACATCTGTCCAACCGTCTTTGATTTTTTGTAAGTAATCATCAAGACCTACATAATCAGCTCCAGCTGCTTTAGCCTCAGCTTCTTTGTCTGGAGTAACTAATGCAAGAACTCTTACATCCTTACCTGTACCATGTGGTAAAGTTACTACACCACGAACCATTTGGTTAGCTTTACGAGGATCTACTCCTAAACGTACAGCGATATCTACTGATTCATCAAATTTTGCAGAAGCTACTTCTTTTACCAATGCAGATGCATCTTTCAAAGAGTAAAGTCTACCTTTCTCGATTTTAGCAGCATTATCCTTTTGCTTTTTTGTCAATTTTGCCATTTCTTCTTTCTTTTACAATTAAAAAGGAGCAGCTCCTGTTACTGAAATCCCCATAGATCTTGCAGTTCCTGCAATCATACTCATAGCCGCTTCAACAGTGAATGCATTTAAATCAGGCATTTTGTCTTCCGCAATAGCACGAACTTGTTCCCAAGTTACGCTAGCTACTTTTTTTCTATTAGGCTCACCAGATCCAGATTTCACTTTCGCAGCCTCTAATAATTGAACAGCAGCAGGTGGCGTTTTTACAACAAAATCAAAAGATTTGTCTTTGTACACTGTAATTTGTACTGGTAAAACTTTGCCAGGTTTATCTTGTGTTCTTGCATTGAATTGTTTACAGAACTCCATGATGTTTACCCCAGCAGCCCCCAAAGCAGGTCCAACCGGTGGCGATGGATTCGCAGCACCTCCCTTAACTTGTAGTTTAACTACTTTACTAATTTCTTTTGCCATTTCTAAAAAATTTGGCACATCTCAATTGGAAGCAAGATGTGTATAAATGTAACATTAAATTTTTTCTACTTGTGTAAAACTAAGTTCTAATGGTGTTTTTCTTCCAAAAATCTTAACCATTACTTCTAACTTACGTTTCTCTTCGTTGATGTTTTCAATCACTGCATCGAAACCTTTAAATGGTCCATCAGCAACTTTTACAGATTCTCCAACCTCATATGGTATAACACCTGTATCAACTTTGACTGCCAACTCATCAACTTTCCCTAACATTCTATTCACTTCTGACTCACGCAATGGCATTGGATCACCTCCACGCTCACTACCCAAGAAACCAATCACACCTGTGATAGATTTAATAGCATGCGGTACCTCTCCAGTTAAGTTAGCTTCAATCATAACATAACCTGGAAAATAAACACGTTCAGTTGTTTTACGTTTACCATTCTTATCTTCAGTCACTACTTTTTCAGTAGGAACCAAAACCTGTGAAAGGTAATCAGCTAATCCCAAACGAGAAACCTCAGTTTCAATATAATTCTTAACCTTGTTTTCTTGTCCACTTACTGCACGAACCACATACCATTTTTTGACGTTTGTATCTGCCATAATTTTATTTTACTTAAGCTCTTATCCAGCTATAAAATTTACCTAATAACTCTCCAAAAACTGAGTCTACTCCCCAAGTAGCTAAAGCTAATAATACTGCAAAGATAGCAACTATTGTTGTATATTTTTGCACTTCAGCCCAAGGAGACCAAGTAACATTTGTTTTAAGCTCCGTAAAAGCTTCCGATATGTAATTAAAAACCTTTGCCATGTTAATATTGTTTATGCACGGGTGGAGGGATTCGAACCCCCATCAACGGTTTTGGAGACCGCTATTCTACCCTTGAACTACACCCGTTTGTTAATAAAAGTCAGTGGCCGTAACCACTGACTTCTGTGATTTATTTATCCTAAATAATTAGTCTAAAATTTCAGTTACCTGACCAGCTCCTACTGTTCTACCTCCTTCACGGATAGCAAAACGTAAACCTACTGATAAAGCGATTGGGCTTAACAACTCAACAGTGATAGTTAAGTTATCTCCAGGCATAACCATCTCAGTTCCTTCTGGCAACAAGATTGTTCCAGTTACGTCAGTTGTACGAACGTAGAATTGAGGACGGTAGTTGTTATGGAATGGAGTGTGACGTCCACCTTCTTCTTTTTTCAAGATATAAACCTCAGCTTTGAATCTAGCGTGTGGTTTTACTGAACCTGGTTTACAAATAACCATACCACGACGGATATCAGTTTTGTCAATACCTCTCAATAATAAACCTACGTTATCTCCAGCTTCTCCACGGTCTAAGATTTTACGGAACATCTCAACTCCTGTAATTGTAGAAGTTAATTTGTCAGCTCCCATACCGATGATTTCTACAGCATCTCCTGTATTAGCAACTCCAGTTTCGATACGTCCTGTAGCAACAGTTCCACGTCCTGTAATTGTAAATACATCTTCTACTGGCATCAAGAATGGTTTCTCGTTATCACGTACTGGCTCTTCGATCCAAGCATCAACCTCATCCATTAATTTCAATAAAGCGTCAACCCATTGTGGCTCTCCGTTTAAAGCTCCTAATGCAGATCCTTGAACTACTGGTCCGTTATCTCCATCGTATTGGTAGAAAGATAATAAATCTCTTACTTCCATCTCAACAAGCTCTAATAACTCAGCATCATCAACTAAGTCAACTTTGTTTAAGAATACAACGATTCTTGGAATACCTACCTGACGTCCTAAAAGGATGTGCTCACGAGTTTGTGGCATTGGTCCATCAGTAGCAGCAACTACTAAGATAGCACCATCCATTTGAGCAGCACCAGTAACCATGTTTTTCACGTAATCCGCGTGACCTGGACAGTCAACGTGTGCATAGTGACGGTTTTTAGTTTGGTACTCTACGTGAGAAGTATTAATTGTAATACCACGCTCTTTCTCTTCTGGAGCATTATCAATTGAATCAAATGAACGAGCTTCTGAGAATCCTGCGTCAGCTAATACTTTAGTAATAGCAGCAGTAGTAGTAGTTTTACCGTGGTCAACGTGTCCGATAGTACCGATGTTTAAGTGCGGTTTCGAACGGTCAAATGTTTCCTTTGCCATGATTTAATAATTTAATCTTAGTTATATAATTAGTGTTCAAATATAATAAAAAAACCTGAGCCAATGACGGGATTTGAACCCGTGACCTCTTCCTTACCAAGGAAGCACTCTACCCCTGAGCTACACCGGCTTGCGCCTCTTATTTACTTCTGTGGGGAGAGCAGGATTCGAACCTGCGAAGGTTTCCCAACGGATTTACAGTCCGTCCTCGTTGGCCGCTTGAGTATCTCCCCTCAAACATTTTCGTTTGATTTATTCTATTTTGAGCCGATGGAGGGACTCGAACCCACGACCTGCTGATTACAAATCAGCTGCTCTAGCCAGCTGAGCTACACCGGCAAATTTGCCTCAATAGAAAAAGTCCGCTATTTCTAACGGACTGCAAATGTATATATTTTATTGATTAAAAAAAACAATTTACTTATTTTTTTACATTAATGAGCTTTCATTTTCTCTTTATGTTTCACAACTAATCTTTCCAATGCATCTGCCCCAGCATCAATTCCTTCCTCAAAACTTTTACATGTTTTCTTAACAATCATTTCATCTCCTGGCACCAATACTTTTATCTCTGTTGTCTTATTTTCTTTATCCGTGGTATTCTCTAATTTTAAAAACACATCTACTGACACTATTTTATCGTAAAACTTACCTACTTTATCAACACGCTCATTAATAAAATCTACCAATTTACGATCCACATTAAAATTAACGGCTTGAATGTTTACTTTCATAACTTACAATTTTTAAAATTATTTTTTCCTTTTCGCTCTGGGGTGAGATTCCATATACATTGATTTAAGCTCCTTTAAATTTACCTGCGCATAAACCTCAGTAGAAGACAAACTCTCATGTCCCATTAGTTCTTTAATCGAATTTATATCTGCTCCCCCCTCTAATAGATGAGTTGCAAACGAGTGACGTAACATATGAGGACTCTTCTTTTCCTTTGTTGTTACATTACTAAAGTAAGTATTTATTATACGATAAACAAACATTTCATCAACTTTTCCCCCTTTATCATCTATTAAAAAAAAGTTAATATCTTGCCGTCCTTTCAACATCTTCCCTCGTTCAGCTAAGTAATATTTTATTAAAACGGTCAATTCCACCATTATAGGTATATAACGCATTTTATTCCCCTTCCCCACAACCTTCAAAAGCAAATTGTTTAAATCTATATCATACACTCTTAAATTTCGTAATTCAGATCTCCTCAATCCAAAAGAATATAAAAACTCAACAACTACCAACGAACGCAAACTATCAAATCCCTCTCCTTGCTTCAATACAGCACGTACTTCATCAATTTCTTTTACAGAAAAAGGAATCTGTATTTTCTTTTCAACTTTCAAAGAACGATGCAATTGTAAAGGATCAACTTTTACTTCTCCTATGCGTAGCAAGAAACGATAAAAACTTCTCAAAGCACTTATCTTTCTATTAATTGAACGATTATTCAATTCAAGTTCAGACAAACGAACAATCCATGCTCGAATATCCCTATACTCCACTTCCCAACTCGCCCCTTCAGTCTCTTGCAAAAAACGCATAAATGCAGCAATGTCCTCTCCATAGGCAGTGATAGTCCAAGAAGAATAATTCTTTTCCTTTTCTAAATACGCTAAAAAACTTTGTAAAATTTTTTCCATAAAAAAACCGTTGCAACAAAGTTAATACTTTATTACAACGGTTAAACTTTAAATTCGCTACTTATTAGATTTCAAAAGCATCTCTCAAGTGTTGAATATATGCAGCTTTTTGCATTTTGTCTCTTTTAAGTACAGACGGTTTTGTAAAATGTTGACGTGATCTTAACTGACGTAAAGTTCCTGTTCTGTCAAATTTTCTTTTGTAGCGCTTAAGTGCTCTATCGATATTTTCTCCGTCTTTAATTGGAATGATTAACATGTTTTCATACACCTCCTCTCATTAGTGGTGCAAAAGTAAACCTTTTTTTATTCAATACAACAAAAAAAGATATTTTTTTCATATTTTTCTTGTATAGTATTTTCACAAACAAGTTTCCAAGAGGCTTGCTACTTAATAAATTAACTTTCTTATATAAACATGGATACAAACAACATCATATTATATAGCAAAATAACAACTGTTAATACAAGCACATACTTCAACCTCTTTAATGCACTATAAATTATCTCTTCATTCATCTGCGCTATTCCAACCTTTGTTTCTTTTATAAACAGTACTAAAAAGTATGTAAAGAAACCTACGACTACAGATGTACCTAAAGTTAACAGAGCAGACCTATAATCTTTTTCCACAATCCCCTTATACAACTCATATAAACCAATAATTGCGATAAGTACTCCTATAACAACAAAGGGAATAGCCCATGTAGCTGTCTTATTTAGGTTATAAGTTGTCTGAGGTGTCCAACTTACCTTTTCTATGACGTTTTTATCTTTTTCTTCCATAGCAATCATCCTTTACACAATCCTTTCAACGAATAACACATACAATACAAAGATTATTATTCCTACAACGGTATTCATTAATGCCTTTTTCAACCATTTCATTCCTTCTTCCATCATATTACTATCCTTTGTCTCTATTCCCTTACGCATATACTTACCAAAACGATACATACTCACCCCCACAAAAACATTTAGTCCCATCAAAAATAACAGCAACAAACCGCTTGCAATCAGTTTCTCTGTAGATATAAGCATAAATGACATTAAAAACAGTGCTAAAGTCAACTTATCAACAAACAAAACATAACCTATTGTTATAGCTAACATCAAAATCAATTGACCAATAACCAACTGGCCAATCACTTTTCCATACTTAGATAACTCCTGTATTAATTGCAACGTTTTTTCTGAAAGTACAATCTCTTTGCTTTTTACTAACTCATGTTTATCTTCCATATTTAATCAAATACAAATTTTATATTATACTATTAAACGCTAACCATAAAAAAGGTACCACCAAAATCAAAACAATTGATAAAATAGTAAATAAAAAAAATACTGTCATCCCTTTAAACGCTCTGTTTATACTATCCTCCTTTTTTTCTCTCAATCCTTTTCTTATACTCAACGAATAAATAAACAGTCCTATAGTTCCAAACGTTTGAAATATCATTCCCAAAAAGAAGGCGACTCCAAAACCACTATTTTGATCAACATCTTCAGTAAATCTAAAAACAGATAAAATCATATTAATAAAAGCAGTCACCGATAAAAATAGACCTATATAACTAATTTCTATCAAGTACTTTTGTGACAGCGAAGTAAAAAATAGTTTTCGTAATTCTGAACTCATATCTCTTTATTAGATTAAAAATAGAGGCAATAACTCTTCGTATAACCCCGTAAGAATAAAAAACACAACAATAGCTATAACACTTAAAACTATTAGTCTATAAAAATCTCTCAGGTTCTTAAAAGGTTGTTCCATTCCCTTCGAGTTTTTTGTAACTATTGTGGTTACTAAACGATCCGAAAAACGAAACAAATTATAAAAGAGTAAAATAAACAATATTGGAATCCCTAACACAAAAAAACCTATACCATCATTAAAAAAACCCGTATAATCCCCACTCAGCAAAAAGGTTACTGTAGCAAGAAGCATTATAGAACTTACAATTCCACCTGTCACGCTAATAATCTTAGCATACTTAGCTATTCTCTCAAGATAGTCTTTTGTTTTTTCTGACACTATTACTTCATCTTCTATATCAAAGATACCCTTGCTTTCCATTCTTCCTTATGCTACAATTAATCTAAACTAAAGATAATCTATTTTTCTATTTCAAGAAAATACAAATAAATATAAAGACAATAACATACATACACATTATCCTTTTTACTTCTAATTAATTACTTGCCAGCCACATTTTAAACTCACTCACACGCTCTCTGCTCACGATCACCTCATCTGTATAATTCTTTAAAACTAATTTGAGACGAGAAGTAGATAATTGTACAATCTGTTCGATATAATCAATACACACCACCTGATAGCGGTTCACTCTATAAAACTTAGTAGGGTCTATCATTCTTATCACAGCCTCTATCGAACCCTCTTCCAACAGATGCGTTCTACCATCCACTGTAGAAATATATACTCCTCTATCTTCTCTATAGAAACACACCACCTCATCTACCAACACCATCTTAATCTGCATTCCCACCTTAATCATTAACCGTTTAGCATAACTTGTACCACCTATACTCTGTCTAAGTGACTCCACAGCCTGAGAGGTACTGCGCTGTTGTGCCTTATATTTATTAATAGCCCCTAAGAGGTCAGAAGGATCTATTGGTTTTAATAAATAGTCAATACTATTGAGCTTAAAAGCCTTTATCGCATAGTGATCAAAACTGGTCACAAAGATAATAGCACTCTTAATCTCTACTTGTTCGAATATCTCCAGTGATAACCCATCTGCCAATTGTATATCTGCAAATATCAAGTCAGGGTGTTCCTGTTGCATAAACCAAGGAATAGCTTCACTCACAGAATACAACGTTTGTTGTACTGTAAATCCCAACTTCTCCAACTCACGTGTCAACAATCTTGCTGCTGGCTTCTCGTCTTCTATGATTACTATATTCATGATGCGTTACTTCTAAATAATGGGATTTTTACACTAAAGCTATCTTCTAAATCTTTCACTTCTATATCCTTATTAAACAATAATAAACTGCGTTTAGACAAATTCTGCAACCCTACACCTGATGAATACACCTGCTTAGGTTTTGCACAACGCTCATTCCACAACACTAATCCTTCCTCTTCTATCCGTAGCACTACCTTTATCTTTCCGTCTGATGGAATCACATTGTGCTTCACTACATTCTCTATCAATATCTGCAAACTCAATGTAGGTAGTTGTACATCGGCATACTTCATTACCTCATCTGTTATCTTAAAGTCTATAGCATTGTCATATCGCACATTCAGCAGATAAACATAATCTTTAATAAATGCCAACTCATCTGACAACGTACACGAAGTATAATCCAACTTTTCTAATACATAGCGATAAATCTTAGAAAAAGAACGCGCAAACTGTTCTGCCTTTACAGGGTCTTCTTGTATCGTACTTATCAGCACATTCATATTATTAAATAGAAAGTGAGGTGACAACTGCTCTTTCATACTCTCTATCTGACTTTTTTGCAAGGCTATCTCCATCTCCTTGTTTTTTAATTCTAACAACCTTAGTTGATCGTTATACGAAAACACAAAAACAACTAATAGAATAAAAAGGCTAATGATTGTAACAGATATAAAATTACTTATCTGCAATGATTCCCATTTAAAAGGGACATCAAAAAACAGCCACAAAAAGAAGTTTAATAAAATATAATACGATACAATAGATGTAATTAAACCATTAACAAAATAAGCAACATTGCGAAACTTTCTACTCAAGGGGACTTTTGCTTTTTCATCGCGTTTATCCATTATTAAACACAGCAGAGTATTAGCCATTAAATTAGCTCCATAAATAAGAATAGAAAGTAGAAAAGAGAAAACAACATTCTTCCAATAACGACCACTACTAAGCATTTCTCCAATCCCAATATCTCTATTCGTAAAATAAAAATACGTTACCACCAAACTACTTACTAATGCAAACGCAGTGGCAAGTGATATATGTCTTCGCCAATTGACAACCATAATTCCATTTTTATACAAGGTACAAATATCTAAAATACGATATATATCGCAAGCTATTTTATTGCTTGCCTTTACATAATTCCTGAGTCTTTAACGCCCAATCCTTTCCCCAAGATGGATAGAATGGTACATCACTCTTTTGCTGATCAAATAGCACAATAGACTTCTCAAGCATCTGACAATAGTAAGGCATATCCACTTTCATAAACTTAGCACTGTTAATTTGAAAACTCGCCAATGAATATACAGCTCTTGGGTTGTTAGGATTAAGCTTTACTGCTTGTTCATACGCTTTGTTGATAATAGGAGTTTGTGTCATTCCCTTATTCATCGGATCAGTGATTAGTTCTAATGTTTCATTCATTCCCTTTAGCACATACCACTCTTCACTTCCTGTAGTCATCCATTGTTCTATTATAGAACGGTTACGCTCTATCACTTCCTCTATATCTGAAGCCTTCGGATTAGCAAAACCTGATGTTATATCAATAAACACTTTATAATACACCGGTATCCAATTCTCTTTATCAGATGCAGCCACGCGATCTAAGATTGCTTTTGCCTCTACAGGTTTTCCTGCTTGCCATTGTTGCATTGCTTTTTGCATTCCTAACTCGTATTTAGACTGTGCGAAACTCACTAAACTAAATACACTAAATACTAAGATAAATAACTTTTTCATTTGACTAATTGTTTGATTATGAAGTAAAATTAATAGACTACTCACACAGACAGAAACATAGTTGTGTGAGTTGTTGTTTCTTATGCATCAATCGTTATTATAGATTGTCTAACTGATTTGCTTTTTTATTTGAACTAATTGTCCACATAAACCCGATATATACAAATCGCTTAGCCGAAGCATTGATTATATCTGGTTGTGTACCTTGCTGGTTAAACTGATATGCATATACAGGATTGCGCCCTAATAGGTTATCCACTGAAGCATACAATATTTTCTGTGCACTTAACAGATAAGCCCAACTCATACTCACATTGTGTATAGGAGTACTCTCGTATCTGGTCTTCTCATTCAAATCTGAATTATAGAAGTGACGTGGTGTGTTATACGTATAAGTCATACTCACTTGTGATTTCCACTGCTCTATCCAGTATTTCGTTACTACCGAAAAATTGTGCTTCACCACATACGAAGGTTGTATCCACTCATTCCAATACATCTCTTTTCGCTTAGAATCTATATACGTATAAGTAATCCAATAACTAAAGTTTTTAAAGGTTTGGTTATCTTTCCAGAACACATCAAATCCCTTAGCATATCCCTCTCCTAACTGTGAGTACTCACTTGGCTTACCTTTAGGTGTCAATAGTAACTTACTATAATCTTTATAGAACACCTCAGCTCTCAACATTCTCTTTCTAAACTCATACGTGTAATTAAAGATATAGTGATTCGCTTGCATCCAATCCTCTTGTTTTAGGTATAAAGATTGTTCTAAATTCAACGCTTGGTTAAACACTCCATAAGACAATGACACTTGTTGTTTTGGATCCATCTGATAGGTCAGCATCGTTCTTGGTTCCACTGTCCAATCTGAAATAGCAGAATACTTATTCACTCGTACTCCTGCTCGTAAAGTCAACCCTGACGCAATGCGCCAATTGTTCTCAAAAAACAAAGCAAACCTGGTTGCATCTGTATCTTTATGCTCTGAGTATGGCCCTATTCCTCTTGTCAAATCTAACTGTGAAGTCTGTACATCTGCTCCTACAAAAAACTGCCAATTGCTATTCCATTGATAAGACAGTTTTACTTTCTGGTTTACATCCCAATTCTTTCTGTGTAAATGCATTTCATTGTTATCTCCTTTATAATCAGAGTAGCCTAACCCAGTACCAATATCTAATCGCATATATGGGGATAGCTTCTTAAAGTACAAACTGTTTACATACACATTATTTGATTTAAACGCCAAAGTATCTACACGATTACTCGGTTGTATCTCTTGCTCATAATCTATTGTAGAAAAATCAGCAGCAGCATAGAGCTTATATCCCCCCTCTTCCAGTTCTCTTTTATAAACCACCTCAGCAGATGCTGTAGTAAAAGGTTTTTTACTTTTGTAGCGTTGTTTTATTACAGCTGTATAAGCTCCCAGATTCAAATAGTTTAAACTATAGGACAAGGAGTTCTTCCCCCACTGATGTGTCTGTGCAAAGCTACCTCCTACGGTAGAGATAGAAATATCTTTGCGCGATGGATCTATATCATTAGAAGTATCTAACTGCAATACCCCTGATAACGCATCCCCAAACTCTGCGCTATACCCTCCTGCTGAGAAAGACATCCCTTTAAACAGAAAAGGATTAAACTTAGAGCGTACAGGTACATTACCTACTGATGCTGTATAGGGTTGAAACACTTTGATACCGTTCACATAGATACCACTCTCATCTGCCTTTCCTCCTCTTATCAACAGTCGTCCATCCTCACCATTAGTTTGTCCTCCTGGCATAGTACTTAGCACTCCCATAATATTACCAGGACTACCAGCTGTACTCACTACATCCATCGCATTAAGCCCTATACTCTCTGCGCGTTCTCTCTTATTCTTACTTCCTGCTACTATTACGATCTCCCCCAATAAATCCTCTTGTCCACTCATCACGAAATTATTGGTGTACTTCTCTTTCGTATCGATATAGACATCCAGACTTCCATACTGTGGATGCATTAACTTTAATACTCCTCTGACAATAGTGTCTTGTACAGAAAACGTGAAATGTCCCTTTGCATCAGACAATGCCCCTTCAAAGCTGTCTTCCATATACACATTCACATTTTCTATTGGCTTGTTCTTTTCATTAACCACCGTACCTGATATCTCTATCTGTTGTGCTTGTACAGCTCCATAGCATAGGGTTAATAACATACATAATAGTGCTCTCATTGTTGTTTTTACTCTTAATAATTACACCACAAACCTACTCTGACAATCCTTCTTCTGAAAAAACGTGTGCGCGAATGGTAAAATATACTGCGTGAACGGGGGAATAGTTTACGGTTTACGGTTTACAGACTGTGTGAAACATTATACAGTTATTTCGTAGCTATGGCGTTTTTATTAGGCAATCAATAAGGTAGTGGTAATCATCCAAAAGTAGAGGCTATCGAGTAGAGAGGTTTGTTTATTCTTGCTGATTTATAGAAATAGAAAAAGCCAACTATTCAGCTGGCTTTTATTTTTTACAAATTCATACAAAGACTACAATAATGTTTTACATAGTCTCATATTTTAAATATTCCTTTAAAACATAAAGTAATCCTTCTTTTCTATTATCACAATCTCTTCTAATAGTCTCAAATCTCGAGCTACTACCGATAAGTAGAATAGTATATCTATTGATATTTCTCTCTCCATCATACTTTACTATAAAAACATCATCTGTCTCCTCAAAGAAGTCATAGATATCTTCTAAAGTAATAACATCCCAATTTTGAAGTAAGTCAACTATTTTCATATTACTAATTTTTACATATTACATTGTCTCAGATTAAATCTGTGACTGTTATACTTAATCACATTGTGATAGACGCAAAGTGTTGCGTCTCTACTGATACACGATACGTATAAACATGCTCTTTACAAATACCTACTGCTAACATAACTAACTAAAAATTCTCTTAATAGCAATCGTTCTGTCTCTATCTTATACTTCATTTCTTGCCTCTTTAAACCACATCAGTGTCTTCGCTTATCATACTCTTCTGGTGTAACCTCTCCGACCTTATTACCTGCTTCGTCATAAATAATCTCATTGCCTTGCATCATGTCATCTTTGAATATAGCAATAGAACGAACTTTTCCATTATCGTGGTAACTTTTAAACTCTCCATCCATCTTTCCATTTTTGAAAAAACCTTCTCTTAAAATACCTTCTTCAAATCTATTATACTTAATAAACTTTCCATCGAGTTCTCCATTCTTATAATTAGCAACGGTCTTTATATTACCTTCAGGATAATAACCCGTGCGTTCTCCTTCTAATTTTCCATGATGGTAATTCATCTTGTCTGTCAATATACCAGGAAAGAAATATATTTGACACGCCCCTTCCATCACATCATTCACAAAGTTTCTTTCGATTATCAAGTTTCCTTCAAAATCAAACTCTTTAACGACCCCCTCAACTTTTCCAGCCTTAAGGAACTCTGTACTCTGAACAACTCCATTGTCGTGATACGTTATTGCTTCTCCTTCTGGCAAACCATTCTTGAAACTCATTTCTTGTTTCAACTTTCCATTGTTATAGTATTCTTTTACCTTTCCGATGTTACCTTTAGCTCCTTCTTCATCGACTCTATACTTGACGTAAGCACCATACCCGTACTTAGCCCTCCAGTCTTCAGAAGATTTACCTGTAGGATCTTCTGTTGTTTGCACCTCCAGATTGCTATGCTTTATCGTATCAGCATATTGCTGTACATCCTTTATGCGATACTCAACAGAAGTTGTGTTTGCATACAAAGATGTACTGATTCCAACAAAAAATAAAAACAATATTTTCATTAACAACAATTTAATTACTCTACTAATTTACATCTTTCTCCTTGATTTATTTATTCTATTATACCTTGATAATGTTCTTCTTTTATTATTTTCTAATCTTACTCTGTCTTCCTTGGGGAATACGAGGAGAATACAAGGGGATTCCTTCGACAAAAGACTCCTCTGCTCAACTAAACTCGGAGTATTCTCCTCGAATACCCGAACAAACTCCGGTCAACATCCGTATTTACTGCGATGAAACGTAGATTAAAACTACTAGCTATATTGCACTAAAACGAAACAAAACACTATATATCAATAGATTAATAATCTAAAAACTAATAAACACCACTAAAAAAATGGCTTACATTTTTTATAAAACAGCCTTGAATTGAGCATTTTAAACGTAAAAAGTAAAAAAATTGCATCTTTATCTTGATTAATTCTTCTAAAAGACTTCATTTTTGAGACCAAAAACAAAAAAGCTTAATTCTTTTTTCTACATAGTACTATTTACACCATCATCACAAATAAACAGACCTACACAAACGATGAAATACTTGCTCTATACAAAGTATTCATCCATCGTATTCCTTCTATATTTTCTATTTATTATCTACAAATAGGCATGCGAATTGATACGACAAGTATAGCAATACCACAAATACATTGGAATGATGTTCAGTTTATTTTCAGGCAAAAAAGCACTTGGATACAAGCTATCTAACACTATAGCTACTACCATATTTATGGTATATTGCAGTAAATGCCATTAAAAAACGAGTGATATAACTACCTTTGCAGCGTTATATTTATTATTTTAAACAAAATACAAACCTAAGAAATGAAGAAATTCTTTAGTAATACGATAGTCAAATTGCTTTTAGGAGTAATCGTGGGACTTATTATAGGTCCTTATCTTACAGATGCTTTGCTACAAGTGGTATTATCGACAAGACATATATTAGGGCAGATTATCCTATTTTTAGTACCACTAATCATTTTGGGATTTGTGGTGTCCTCTATCGCTAAGTTAGACAAAAGTCAGACAGGTATTATTGGGTTTTCCATCATTATCGCCTATTTATCAAGTATAGGTGCAGGATTCTTTAGTAGTACATTAGGTTTTAATATTATTCCTCATCTACAGATAGAGAATAATGTAGAAACACTAAAAGAACTTCCTGAAATGCTATTCAAATTAGACATCCCACCAGTATTTGGGGTAATGACATCACTTACGTTAGCTCTAATGATTGGTATTGGTATCTTATGGACTGAATCTAAGCCACTGGAACGTGCTTTTGACTCCTTTAAAGATATAGTTCTGTTGTTAGTCAATAGAGTTTTGGTGCCATTGTTACCTTTCTATATTATGGCCAACTTTGCATTACTTAGCTATGAAGGGTCTATACAGTCTCAGTTACCTGTATTCTTGACTGTGATACTAATCGTAATAGTAGCTCACTTCATTTGGTTGGGAGTGTTATATACCATAGCTGGTTTGTACTCCAAAAAGAATCCATGGGAAGTAATAAAGCATTATCCTCCTGCTTATCTTACAGCAGTAGGAACGATGTCATCAGCAGCTTCTTTAGGTGTAGCCTTACAATCGGCACATAAAAGCAAAGTACTAAAACCCGAAATCACCAACTTCACCATCCCGTTCTTCTCTAATATTCACTTATGTGGATCAGTGCTAACGGAGGTATTCTTTGTGATGACGGTATCTCAAGTGTTATATGGCAGCATTCCTACTGTAGGGACTATGATACTGTTTGTTTTATTATTAGGGATATTTGCTATTGGTGCACCTGGTGTTCCAGGTGGTACAGTGATGGCATCATTGGGTATCATCGCATCAGTACTCGGATTTGACGATGCTGGTATTGCACTTACTCTAACGATATTTGCTCTACAAGACAGTTTTGGTACAGCCTGTAATATTACTGGAGATGGCGCACTAAGCTTAATGGTAACCAAATACAGTGAAAAATAACTAAAAAAGGGAAGCAGATGCTTCCCTTTTTATATATAATCAAAAGTGATTAGTCTTTTAAAATGTTACGAGAGATAACTAATTTTTGAATCTCTGTAGTTCCTTCTCCGATAGTACATAACTTCGAATCACGGAAGAACTTCTCTACTGGGAAGTCTTTAGTATATCCATATCCTCCGTGGATTTGGATAGCTTCTGTAGAAACTTTCACACATACCTCAGACGCATACATCTTAGCCATAGCTCCGATTTTAGTCATTGGTTTGTGGTTGTTTTTCAAGAAAGCAGCTTTGTGTAATAACAATTCTGAACATTCAATCTCAGTAGCCATATCTGCTAATTTGAATCCAATAGCTTGGAAAGCACTAATTGGCTTACCGAATTGTACTCTTTCTTTAGAATATTTTAATGCAGCTTCATAAGCACCTTTTGCGATACCTAATGATAAAGCTCCGATAGAAATACGACCTCCATCTAATACTTTCATTGCTTGAATGAATCCTTCTCCTACTTCTCCTAAACGGTTTGCATCAGGTACACGGCAGTTATCAAAGATAAGCTCTGCTGTTTCAGAAGCGCGCATTCCTAATTTATTTTCTTTTTTTCCACTTGAAAATCCAGGAGTTCCCTTCTCAACAACAAAAGCTGTCATTCCATGAGAATCACCTTTTTCTCCAGTACGTACAATAACTACAGCTACGTTACCAGAAATCGCATGTGTAATAAAGTTCTTTGCACCATTAAGAATCCAGTGGTCACCGTCCTTAACTGCTGTAGTACTCATTCCTCCAGCATCAGAACCTGTATTGTGCTCTGTTAATCCCCATGCACCAATCCACTCAGCTGTAGCTAATTTTGGTAACCATCTTTTCTTTTGCTCTTCATTAGCAAACGAAAGAATGTGGTTAGTACACAATGAATTATGTGCTGCTACAGATAAACCTATAGATGAATCTACTTTAGAAATCTCTTCTACGATTGTAATATATTCGTGGTATCCAAGTCCAGACCCTCCGTATTCTTCAGGAACTAAAACTCCCATATACCCCATCTCACCAAGTTTCTTAAATAAGTCAACAGGGAAGATTTGAGCCTCATCCCATTCCATAATATTTGGGCGAATATGTTGTTCTGCAAAATCTCTAATAGATTCAGCAATCATTGCTTGAGTTTCGTTGTATTCAAAATTCATAGTTGTTAGTTTTAATTCTTAAAATCCAAATATAAACTAATTATATCAATTTTGTCAAGAGGGAAATTCCCAATTTTATTTAAATCACTTTTATTAACAAGATTGCCATTCATACTTCTGTGCTTGACTATTTCTCTTGCAATATAGTAGTTCATATAAGGCAAACGTTTTAATTCATCAACACTTGCATTGTTTACATTTACTTTATTAATGGGTGGTATTTGTTTGACAACAAAATATTTTCGCACAGATTCGATAACTTCTTCCGGTAAATAGTACACAAAACGCACTTGATCTATAGATACATACCCTCCATATTTATCTCTATCTTGAATAATTCGTTGAGAAAAGCCAGGTCCAATACCTCTTACAAGCTGTAAATCCTCGGCGGTGGCTGTATTAATATCTTTGATTGGGATGTTATCACTCTTGCGTTCGTAAGCAGGGTAGCGATTAGCATAATAAGGCTGTCCGTTTTTTAATCTGTTATTTCGTTCGATTACCCAATCTGGAAACTTAAAATAACCTTTATACTTAGCAATCCAATCATTAGATACTTGGGTTAGATTTTGAAACTCTTGAACAGAATTAACATACTTATTCTGCTTTCGAAAAGCATGTAATCGGTCAATTTGCTCTGTGGTCATGCCTAAAGTCATACCTTTAAAATCGCTAATAAAGTTGGGGTTAAAAGGATAGATGGTATCTCTTTTCTTATTAGCAATCACATACAAACTATCGATATATGCCTTGCTTTGTAAGTAATTAGTTTCTGTTCGATAAGGTACATTGGTAGGTGTGGAAGAGAAAAAAAGTAATGCTCCTTGTATGAGTAGAAAAACCACAACGAGACAAACAAAGCCATATCGCTGAGATCGGGTATAATAATACCATTTATAAGTGTGTTTATTAGATTTCATAAGCTCCATCTCTAAACACTATAAAATTACAATAATGACTATAGATCGAAAACGGAGGTGCGTTTGGTGTACACCAAGTCTTTTAGTTTAGCTAAAAAAGCTAAGGTCAAATACAACGCAAAGCCAAGACCTAATGTAAAAAATGACAAATAAATAAAGAACAATCGCACGTTTGTAGCACGCATTCCTATACGATCTGCCAAACGAGTAGATACTTTAAATCCTCTTTTTTCTAAAAAATAGCGTAAGTCGTTTATCATCCCTATTGTATAATATAGTGTAAAAATACAAAAAATTAATAGTTAATGATATATTTTCCAATTGCGCATTGCATACACTTATTGTGATTACAATACCGCGTTTTGAGTTGTAATAGGGCTTGGGTATCAAATGCCGAAGTAATGGAAACTCCTAATGATTCGAAAAAAGTAATGATGCTATTCTGCTCTGGTTTCAGCTGATACATCATTTCTACCAATGCATCAATCGGTTCAGTATCATCTCCTTTATACTTCGTATAAGCTAATTGAAAAGGGACAATCGTATTGATAATCACTAAATCGATAAAACTATTACTCAGTTTTTTGGTGGTGGGTTTACTAACGTGATCCATTGTATAATGATCTATCCAATATTCACTTACTTCAATATCGAAAGACTTTCTAATAACCTGAATGTCTTTTGTGATTAACAGTGTACCCATATGGTCTCTATTTTTATGGAACCAAGCGGCTAATTGTGCTAACCGTATAGTAGGAAAGTTACTTGGACGCAACTTAAAAAACTGCAAGAGTGATGAAGAGTTTGAAACTAAGTTCCACTTTTCTTTTAAGTACTTCCATTCTTTTTGAAGCTTGATTAAATAGGCATCATTAAAAGAATGAATAGGTTCTAACAAACCAACTAAACCATAAAACAAGGCTTCTATCTGAAATAAACTATGTCCGTGTTTCAATAATATAGTCATTGATAATTTTTTAGCCATATGCATAAAGTTATCTGCATTTGCATTAAGGCCAAAACTACGTGCTAAAGCACAAAAAAAGATATACTCCCAATAGTTCTGAGTTGTAGAGGAAAGCTCTTGAATTGGCACTATTTTCTCTTCTAACCGTTCAACGTAGAGTCTTTCTTTCCATTGAATCCAAACCAGTTCAGGTATAAGCTGAATCTGCTTTTCACAATTCAATCTCTTTTTAGGCGTAAAGAGTTCGCTGTATTTTATTTGTATGGAGGTACAAGTATATTTTGAAACTGCCAAGGTAGGTATCTCTGTTCCATCTCTTCGAAATACAGGTACATCATATTCCCACACTACATGTAATATTACATTATCGTATCGGATGTCTTGTTCATGTCGATGGGCATACCAATCAGAAGCTTTTATATGTACTTCTACATTGCCTGCCCACAGCTGTCCATTGAGATAAATTTGTGCATTAAAAAAGTCTGGACCATCTTGTTCTGTAAATACACCTGGAGTAACAACTTGAATTCCATCATTTTGTACAGACTTTAATTGTGGAGTTATAAACATCTGTTTACTCCATAAATAGTTTACAAAAGATTCTCTCATACTATAACTTTTTATTGATAAACATATCCTCAAAAAGTTCTCCAAAGAAAGTCACGTTGTTTGATAACATAAAAAAAGCCCCTAAAACAATCGAAATGTTTTAGGGGTTTTATATTTTTTTTTATTAGCTAAAGAAATTCCAAACTAAACCTAAGCGAAGTGTAAAATCTCTATAAGGATAATTTGGTGCAGTGTAATAGGTACGCTCTTTGGAAAAACCAGCATTAAAATGCTCTAACATTAAGTAGATTCGAGCTGTACGTATTTTCATATTCATGAAGAAATCAAATACAGGATAACCACCTACTTTAACTTTGTCTTGTACATAAAAATCACCAATCACAGGATTGTAGTCATTTGCATAGTACTTACTAAAATATGAGAATGTAATACCTGTCTGAAACTTTAATGCTTTACTAAAAAAGGCATCTGTATAATAAAGTGTATTACGCGTTAAGAACTCTGGTACATTTACTATATTATCTGTTTGATCTACATTCTGATATAGTAAAGTATTGTCTAAACCAAACTTCCCAAGTTTAATATCTTTACTAACCTTTAAAGACATATAATTGATTGTATTATCATATTGCTTTGGAGTAACCAAAACCTGCTTAGATATACCAAACTGATCAACAGCTGTTGCATCATTTGAGAAATATAACTTATCGTTTAGGATTTTATAAGATCCTGCTACATTAAGCCAAGGGGTTGTTATCTCTGCATCGAACTGATTAACCTTTTCATTCTTGAAGTCTTTAGACCAGTTATAAGCTACAAAATCACTTTGATAAAGATAATAACTCAAATCTCCTAAACGACTTACATTTTGATATCCAGCTTTGATACCAATATCGTCTGAATAATTATATGCTACGGATGCTTGTAGATTAGTTGTGTTATCATCTCCTAAAGAACGAGATACTAAACCATCTGCTCTAAGTTTGTCTTTTCTATAAGTATATTTACCTCCTACTAAGGTAATATTGCGCGTTAACTTATCTGGTATCTTTTCTCCTCCAATATAAGCTATACTCTTATACTTATAATCATAACTATAGAATTCAGTAAAAAACTCAAAACGCCCTACTAAGTCAGATTGATAAGCTGCTCCCAATTTATTTGATAAAGTAGCATATCTCGTTTTATTATTGATGGAAGAGGCAAATACTTCTCCATAACGATCTTTCTCTGTGTATTGACTATTGATGTCCGTTTGACTATAGTTAAAAAACTTGTCTTCGTATACAAATTCATGTGTTAAAAGTAGTCCATTCTTAAATGAATTATTTAACTGATATTGATGATTAAGGAAGAAACGCTTTCCTTTTAATAAGGTCTCTGCATCTCTAAAGTATACGTTTAATCTTTCGCGCTTATTATATGGTTTTTCACTTGATGCAAAAAGATCTAAATCACGAATACCACCATTCTCTTGATTAGTGATATCTTGAGCAACAAAGTGTGTATTCATGGTGTACTTTTTATTCTTTGAAATATAAGATGCACCTATTCGGAAGTTTCCACTTGATGACAATTGATTCATATACTTCCCTAAAGAACGCAATCCTTTATAGGCTACAAAGAAATTAAG
The DNA here is from genome assembly GCA_031277535.1 of Flavobacteriaceae bacterium. Classification (GTDB taxonomy): domain Bacteria; phylum Bacteroidota; class Bacteroidia; order Flavobacteriales; family Flavobacteriaceae; genus Flavobacterium. The sequence goes on along the minus strand of JAITMD010000016.1, from coordinate 157,354 downwards.
ATTCTTTGATGTATTCATTGTAATTAAAGCATCTAAGTTTTGTCCTTGCTTCATTACAGATCTATAATACAATTCTGTATAAGGTGTTGGTACATGATAATAATTAATATCATCTACATTCAAATAAGCAAACTGCTTGGCATTAAAACCAAAGCCTGGAAGTACATTTGTCTGATTGTAATTGTAATCTAAAACATTATAGGTTTGTCCTTCGTTTGCAAAAGGTAATAGACCAAATATATCTTTACGTAGATAATTTGCTTTGTAGAATTTCTTCATACTTAAAGCAGTATCTACAGCAATAGTATCACGCTTAATAGATATAATTTTATAATCTTTTATAGGAGCGATAGAATCCTTTTTTGCGTTTCCACGTAAACTTTTATTCTTCTTATTTCCTTGTGAATTATTGTTTCGGTTGTCATTAAAACCTGTATTATTCATTCCATTATTCCCGTACATATCGGTAGTCCCTCCTAATCTTTGGAACTGAGCTTGAACTGCCAAGCTAAATAGTAAAACAACAATACTTATATACTTACGCATAAATTTTAAATTTGAACAAAGGTAATTTTATTTTTGGATAAAAACACACTTGAAAACAGAAACAAAAACACAACATATATATCACAAAACAAAAAAGCTATCTTATAAAAAGATAGCTTTTTGCATATTAAAACATTTTTTATTTGTATGCTTGATTCTGTTGAATCCCACTTACATTAATTTCTGTTCTTGGTATAGGAAATGCTAATTTAGGATTTCCGTAAACAACAACTCCAGGTTGTGCAATACGAGGATTAGTAATATCTTCATGAAATCTCATTGAATCTTCAAATCCAGTTCCTTCAAACATTAACTCTTTTTGTCTTTCAGTTCGGATATCTGCTAATGTTAATGTAGTAGCATTTGTATAATTCTCTATACGATTTCTTCTAAGATCGTTATACAACGCTAATGCTTCACCAGTACTTCCATTATTAATTCTAAAGTCTGCTTCAACATAAGTTAATAGCATTTCTTCGAATCTAAGCACCTTAACATTTGAACTCATTTTTACATATTTTCCAATATTACGAATATCTCCGCCTTCAATATTAACACCAATCATTGTTACATCCGCTCTAATATCTTTAGCATCTTTACCATCAATTGGAGCGTCAGCACCAAATAAATTAGCTACAGAGAAATTAACAACTATTGGACCGTACCCTTCACTTTCTTTTAAATTAAATAAATAATACAATGAATCAGAACTTAAATTATCAGTACCTGAAAATTTAATTTCAAAAACTGAATTACTTTGTGCATCATCAGACTTATAACTATCTCTAAACGCTGATCTTGCAATAATTCCAGCATTACCAACAGACATTCCTAACATAGCATTCTGTTTTGCAACTTGTAAATCACTCTTATCCCAATTAGAGAAGAACAATGCTGCACGAGCTTTCAATCCATAAGCAGCTGCAAGATTAACTTTCAATTTACTTTTTGAATCTTCTTTCTTCAATAATTCTATACCTTTATCAAAATCTGCATAAATATCAGTTCTATTTGCACTAACAGTTCCTCTAACAACCTTTGCATTAACATCTGCATAAGCTTTTATATACGGAACTCCCAAAGCTGTTAACCCACTATTATTAACATATTGTTCTCCATAGTTTTTTACCAAATCAAAGTGAGCTAACGCTCTCAACACATAAGCTTGTCCTTTAATCATATCAGTTCTCTTACCCATTCCTGCGTAATTAGCCTCTATAACTCTGTTTGCTTGAGATATTACTTTATATGCTTGAAACCAAGTATCAACTGCATAAGATGCACTAGGTGTTAAAGTAAAACCACTAACATTACCTAAACGATTACTCTTATTATTAGAATAAGCATTCTTAGATCTAACTTCAGAAAAAGCTACAATATTATTTCCATAATATTTATCAGACTTCATCTCTGCATAAGCACCTATTATCGCTGCTTCCAATTCAGCATCATTAGTTATTGGAGTCTTTGAATAATCAATCTCTTCTGAAAGTTGTGTATCTATAGAACATGATGTAAAAGCAACACTTCCTAATATTGCAAAAACATAAAGTATTTTTAATGACTTCTTCATCTTAATTAAAATTTAACATTAACTGAAAAAACAACAGATCTTAAAGGAGGTGAAGCAAACTCTACATATCCTGTAGCATCAACTTCAGGATCAAACTTCAACTTGCTATCTTTAACCCATGTAAAAGGATTTAAAGCTGCAACAGAAAAATTCACACCATCTAAACCAATTGTTTTAGCTGCTTGATTACTTAAATTATATCCAACTGTTAATTGACGTAATCTAATATGATCCCCATCGTACAAGAATCTTGTTGAAGGTGATGTAAAATATTGGTTACCCGCAGATGGACCATCTGTTAAAATAGGTACATCTGTAATGTCGCCTGGTTTTTGCCAACGATCCATCAAATAGTCAACTCCATTATATCCATATAATGTCGTTCCATCAGGAGAACTTGTAACCTGTGACCAATAATCATATACTTTATATCCAGTTGCAAAACTAAATAATGCATCCGCATAAAATCCTTTATACTCTATGTGAGTATTAACACCTCCTGTAACTTTTGGTAAAGCACTTGCTCCTTGAAAACGAGACTCAGCTTTTCCATAATTAGAAGTCTTAGAGCCATCTGCTGCATACCATTGTGCTGCCCCTGTTTGAGGATCTACACCAGCCCACTCAGGCATATACCATTCATTAATCATTTTTCCAACTTTATCAGCCGTGTAAGATTTATAAGCTGTTGGCATTTCAGTCAACTCATTTTTAACTACACCTACATTTCCACCAATAGACCACTTAAAGTCTTTATTGTTAATGATTTTTACATCCAACTCTGCTTCAAATCCTTTATTCTCAAGCTTTCCTTGATTTATCCATTTATAATCAAATCCTGTAGTATATGAAAGAGGTAATTTATATAATAAATCTCTTGTTTTACTTTGATAAAATGCGATACCTCCTGTAACTCTATCATTAAACAATCCAAATTCTAAACCAAAATCAAGTTTATCTTGTTTTTCCCAACCTAATTTACCCCCTATTTGTTTTGAAGATAATCCTGCTTCATTATTATATGATACAGATTTTAATAAATGTTGGTATACGTTAGGATCAATAGAAGAGTTTCCTGTCGCTCCATACGAACCTCTTAATCTCAATGTACTAATTACATTAGAATTCATCAAGAACTCCTCTTGGTGAATATTCCATGCAACTCCAGCTGACCAGAATGTTCCCCATCTGTCATCACCTGAGAATCGAGATGAACCTTCTCTACGTACAGTTAAATCAATTAAATACTTATTAGCATAAGAATAATTCAATAATCCTAAATAACTTAATTGAGACCAATCATAGTATTGAGATGTTGCTGTATAATTTGCTGCTGAAGAACCTAAAGTAATCAACCCTGGAGGTAAAACTTGTCCATCTGCATACAGTTTATTATACTTATTTTTTTGGAACTCCATCAATGCACGGATGTCAAATCTATGATTACTACCAATAGCAAAATTATAATTTAACGAATTTTGCCACACGTAATTAAATACTTTTCTATCTGCTTGTCCAGACATACCACCATATGCAACTCCATCACCATGTACAGAATTCTGATACATTTGATAATTTGCTAATGTATAATCTAATCCAATAACTGATTCAAACTTTAAATTTTCTAAAATCTTATATCCAAATGAATTACTTGAGACAACTCTTGTCATGTCATTTCTTGAAATATCATTAGCTACGATATACAATGAGTTAGGCAACTCCCCTCCTAACAATGCATTACTTGTATTGTATGAACCATCACTATTGTAAGGTGAAGCCCATGGAGTCATTAACTTGCTTGTTACGTTAGGATTTCCAAAAAAAGCTCCTCCTTCAGAAATTCCATTTTGTTTGATATTAGATACATTAGCACCAATTTTAATATCAATCTTATCACTTAATTTCTTAGTAAAATTAAAGCTTCCTGTAACCCTTCTGAAATCAGTTCCAATGATTACTCCTTGAGTCTTATCATGTCCTAATGAAGCAAAATAAGTACCTTTCTCATCTCCACCATTAACTGAGAAACTCAAACTTGACATTGGAGCATTTTTTACTCTTACTTGTTCTTGCCAATCATAAACCTGTCTTCCATTATCATCCCAATATGTATATAAGTCTTCTCCTATAATATTTTTATAGTTATTCTTCACATCATTCTTGTCTAAATTATTTCCATTTGCAATAGCTTCTATCCAAAGTTCAGCTCTTTGCTCACCTGATAAAAATTTAGGTCCTTTAACTGCATTATTTTGGAAACCAACACTTGATCTAAAATTATACGATGGCTTTCCTTGCTTCCCTTTCTTTGTTGTTATCAAAATAACCCCATTTGAACCACGTGCTCCATATACAGAAGTAGCCCCAGCATCTTTCAACACAGTCATTGATTCAATATCATCAGGATTAATAGATGCTAAAGGAGACAAACTTGTAACATCTGTAGAATGAGATAAGTTCGCATTAATAACTGGAACTCCATCAATAACATATAATGGTTCATTAGTTGCAGAAACAGAATTACGTCCGCGAATACGAATATTTTGTACAGATCCTGGAGACCCTGAAGTTGTAGCCATTTGCAAACCTGCAACTCGCCCTTGTAACGCTTGATCAGCAGATACAATTGGAGTTTCAGCAACTACGTCTCCTTTAATAGCAACAACGTTACCTGTCACTTCATTTTTCTTTCTAACTTGTCCATAAGCCAATACAACTACTTCACCTAACTCACTTGCATCAGTAGTCATAGCAACATTATAAGCATTAGCAGCTCCCACTGTATACTTTGTTTCCTTCAATCCAATAAAAGAAAACACAAGCACTTGTCCTGGTTTTGCTTTAATTGAATACTTACCATTTAAATCGGTTTGTGTACCCAATTGAGTACCTTGAATCACAACCGTAACTCCTGGCAATGGCATACCACCTTCTGATACCACCCCAGAAAGTGTTTTCTCTTGTGCATAACCTATTTGTAAAAATAAGGTTAACAAGCACACATAAATCCACTTGATCTTTGATTTCATTCTTAAAAAATTGATTAGTTAGTTAAACAAAACTAAACATTTTTTTTTAGTAACACACCATTCAAACCGATAATATTTAAATCAATATCCCATTTTTATAGCAATTTACAGAAACAACAATCTAAAAAATCCGAATACATCAATTCAAAACCCCTCCAAAACCCCTTAACATTAACAAAACACTATTGCAACAATTTAACAATACTAATAAAAAAACCTCGACAATGTCGAGGTTTTATATTCAGTTACTATTTCGCTATATTAACGTGTTCCATGAGCCCACCATACATCATCTGTATACACATAAGCACCATTACCATAAGCCTCTTTTACATGAGGATTTCTTGATACATCACTATTTCCATATGCAAAACGTTTTGGAAATTTATTCGGTTCTTTATGTTGAAGTTGTATTAAATCATCTCCCATTGCTTTCCATCTTCTAATATCATTATACATCTCTATACTTTCCACTTCAGCAAATGAAATATACTTTTCTTGGGCAATTCTTTGTAACAATGCTTTTCCTGTTAGATCTTGAGGAACCACTCGCTCATAAGTAGGATAGGTCAATCGTTGTTTTTTGTTTAAAGCAGCATTGATTCCTTGACTCAAAGCACCTTTAGCTTCACTATCTAAATTTAGTCGAGCTGCAGCTTCTGCCTTAATAAACATCAATTCATGGTAACTCATCAAATAAATAGCATTAAAACTATTTGCTTCATACTTTGCATCTTTAACACTACTATAACTCAATCCAGATGGAGAATACACACCTGAAGCTGCTTCTTGTACATCTTTATTATGATCAACTGGCACAACTCCTTTACCTTCGATTGCAATGAAATAATCTGCTATACGTGGGTCTTTTACATCTATATTTGTCATCATATCCCACAATGTTTTTGAAGATGCTAACCCTCCTCTTGTTTTATTAACTAAGAAAAAAGGATAACTCACTTTTCCGTCTTGAAAATACATTTCCTCATTTGCATGTGCAAAAGACAAATTTACATTATTCAATACCTCTTGATAATTTGGCTTCACAGCTGATAAATGCATTAAATATCTTGCTTTCAAACCATATGCTGCTTTAATCCAATTATTAGGACTGTTATATATCAAATCTTGCTTTCCTAATGATGCAAAAGTTGTTTGTTTATTCAAATTCTCAATCCCACTATCTAACAAAGAAAAAATTTCTTTATAGATATCTTCTTGTTTATCTAATTTTGCTTGAGGATTTGTCAAAGGACTCAAAGCTTCTGAATAAGGAACATCCCCAAACAAATCAGTCAAAATCCCTAAATTATATGCCTTTAAAACTTGAGCGATTCCTAATGTATGATAATTTCCTGCTTCTTCCCCACCAGTAGAACACTTTTTCACTATAATATTTAGACTACGTAAATTACTATAAAGAGTATTCCATTTATTATTATAAGTGGTACTTGCCGAAGGCTCATTCCCTCTTAATTGGGCATTTCTTAATTGAGCAGATACTCCACCCAATTGTTCTGTGTATATAGAAGCATAAAAAGCTAAATCAGATCCAGTAATAGAGAAAGCACTACTTGTCATTACATCCGTAATAATATACTTTGACTCCATAAACTCAGGATTGTTTTTATTTTTATTGATATCATCCATTTTATCTTCAGAACAAGACTGTAATGTAAAGGCTCCTGTAATTAATCCTAATATGATATATTTTATTTTTTTCATTTTTTTGAGTTTAGAAAGTTACGTTAAACGACAATCCATAGCTTTTAGCCTGAGGAATAGAATAATGTTCAAATCCTCCAGCCATATTATTGTTTCCTTGTGATGCTTCTGGATCAAGATTTGGCATTTTTGACCATAACAAAATATTTCTAGCAAAAGCAGACAATCTCACATCTATCTTGTCATGCCAAACCTTATTAAATGTATACCCAAAACTAACATCTCGTAATTTTACAAAGCTTGCATCATATACATTACTTTCTGTAATATCACTTAAACGATCTTCATAAAGTTGACGATTTTCTCCTGTAATCACTATATCATTCTGTACATATTGACCATTCACTTCTTTTACTCCCTCAAACACAAATGACTGATCTCTATTAGCTGTACTTGCAGCAGTTCCATAAAGTTTCATCCCCATGTTAGACCCGCTATACATTTTTCCTCCATTCTTCCATTCAATAGTTGCACTTAAATTCCAGTTCTTGTAATTCAATGCTGTAGAACCTCCTAAAATAAACTTAGGAGCAACTTCACCTAATGCTTTAGCTTCACCCACCATAGGCATTCCCTTACTATCTACTACAATATTTCCAGCATCATCTCTTAAAAAAGATGTTCCATAAATAACAGGATAACGACCACCTGATTGCACTCTAATCTGTGGCTCAACAAATCCTCCCAATGTGATATTCTCAACACCTTCTTTCAATGAGTCTACATAAGAGTCTATCTTAGAAAAATTCGCATTAATTGTCCAATTCCAATCCGTTGTTTTAATTGGATTAATAAATGCTGTTACTTCATGAGCAATCGTGTGCATTTGACCTCCATTAGTAACCAAATAAGAAGCTCCTGTAGATCCTGCCAATGGCACATCAAAAATTTGATCTTTTACATCTTGTCTTGAGAAAGTATAATCGATTCCGAATCTATTATTCACAAATCTAAAATCTCCTCCAAACTCCCAAGATTTCGTATTCTGTGGTTTCAGATTTTCATCGTATATTCTGTAATGAGGAATATATCCCATCGCTCCATTTAAAGGATACTGAACAGGGTTACCACTCCAAAAACCACCTCCATAACTTGGTGTGTAGAAATAACTATTTTTATACTCTCCTGCTTGTCCTACTTCAGCATATGAAGCACGAACTTTTGCAAAACTTAAAACTGAGTTTCCTTTTATTCCTTCCAATTCTGTCAATACAAAACCTAAAGAAACTGATGGATAAACAAATGAGCGATTACCACGTGGCATTGTAGACACCACATCTTTACGCACTGTACCATTCAAAAAGATCATATCTCTATATGACAATCCCGCATTAGAAAAGAAACCTACATTTCTCTTTTGATTACGCATCTCTACAGAAGTAAGATTTGTAGCATTACCAATTGTTGGCCACCCTCCAAAGTTCAATTCTGTTCCCAAATCATCATATCCTTTGCTATGAGTCTCATTCATTTCATTCCCTACCATGATATCAAAACGAAGGTCATTTCCAATCATCATATCATAGTTTATGGTAAACAATGAATTAGCCACTGTATTGGTTACACCATATAAGTTTACACTTGCCAGTCTACCAGTCAAATCATGTCCTGTTCCGAATTCATATACATCTCTATAATGTGTTGTATAACTATCTACCCCTGCTTGATATCTGAAACTAATATTTTTCGAACCATCATGGCTAATCTCAGGTGAATAGGCTAAAGTTGCATTTCCAAAGATTCTATTTGTTTTTTCACTAAATTCATTATGTTCTGCTGCCCAAAAAGGATTATTAAATCCTGTTGTACGATAATGAATCTGATCGTAAATATTTGTTGGTGAAGCATAAGGAATACCAGCCAAATCGTAGCTCACAGGAGCACCATATACACCAGGTAATACTGAATTGTTTGCAGAAGAAGCTTTATTGATATCACTTGTAATATAATTACCTGAAAAACTTGTTGTCCAATCTTTACTTAATTTAGTTTCTGCAGCAAACTTTATAGACGTACGACTCATATCTGTTCCTGGCATAATACCTTCTTGTTTTGTATTTGCCAAACCGAATGAATAAGTCGTTTTACCTGTATTTTGACTAATATTAAAATTATTTGTATGCGTATGTCCTGTTTTAAAGTAAGCATCTATATTATCATATGCCTGTGGATCTACCCATGGATTTAAACCTGCCTTAGCCATTTGTGGAACATAATATTTACCTGGGCGAAGTACACCTCCATTATAACTATTAGAAACATTTCCTCCATATGTAGGATCGTTAGGCAAATCTTCTATTTTTGGTCCCCACGACATTGACGATGTTGGGTTAAATTTTCCTCCTGAACCTTGTGCATAAATCTGTTGTGTACTTGGTTTCTTAGATAATTCTTCAAAACTTGTAGTAGAGCTAAAATTGATTATAGGTTTACCTTCAGCAATTCCTTTCCCGCTTTTTGTAGTAATAACCACTACACCATTAGAAGCACGAATACCATATAGAGCTGCAGCTGCTTGCCCTTTTAGAATATTAATACTTTCAATGTCACTTGGATCAATATCTACTGCTCTATTTGCAATATCAGCACCACTAACACTATTTCCAGTTGAAAAAGGTGCACTTGATTCTACAGGCATACCATCAATTACATACAAAGGATTATTATTCCCTGAAAAAGAACGCGCTCCACGAATAACAATTTGACTTGATGCACCAGGTGCACCACTTGAAGGTGTAATTTGTACCCCAGCCAATTTACCTTGCAAAGCACCAGATAAACTACTATTCTCCGTTTTGTTAATTTCAGCTCCTTTTAATTCCTGTGTAGCATAACCTAAAGCTTTTGCACTACGTTTAATTCCCATAGCTGTCACTACAACTTCATCCAACTCATTTGCATCTGCTTTCATTACAACATTATACACATTAGTTGCACCTACTGTGTGTTTCACGTCATTTAAACCGATAAAAGAATAAACAACCACTTGTCCAGGTTTCACCTTAATAGTATACTTCCCATTTAAGTCTGTTTGGGTTCCCATTTGAGTACCCTGAATTACGACTGTAACACCTGGTAGAGGAAGGCCATCCTCACTTACAACACCAGAAAGTGTTTTTTCTTGTGCGTAACCTACCTGTAGAAACAAGATAAGTAAACACACATAAATCCACTTAGATTTTGATTTCATTTTTATTAAATTGAATAGTTAGTTAATAAGACTTTCAAATAAAAAATACCTCAACAAAGGATTTACAATTATCTTCTGTAATACCAATAACAACAATGTTATTCTTATGCAATCGATTCTCATCCTATTATACACCCTACTAACTAACCAATCAATAAAGAGATAACAAATATCATTTTTTGAAATAGTGTATAATAATCAACCAAAAGATTTACATGTATTACTTACAGAAAACAAACCTTGTTTGTGATTCCTTAAATAAAGTCACGACTTTGATAAACAGTTTTAACACAACCTACAATTGAAATAAAAAACACCAGTAAAGATTTAAGTAAAATCTATAAACTCCATTTAATAACTCAATACACTTGCATTAACCTTGTCTTGCCAAAAATTCAACAACCATACCAAAAACAAATACATCAATTAACAAAAAATGAACATATATTCAATTTTAAGAACAAAAACTCAATAAAAAACAAAAAAACAAACAATCGCCAAATAAATAATCAGATAAATAACAAATAATTCTTTTGATAAAAATTAAGAAACACAAAAAAAAGAAGAAGTAAATACTACCAAAAACAAAAAAGCTTTACCAAGAGTAATACTCTTGATAAAGCCTTTTAAAAAGAAAAAGGCGCTGTCCCAAAAAAGTAGACAAACAGTCTAAAGTTTCAATATTTCTACACCCTATCTGTCTACAGACTGGGTGTGACAAATAAAAAAAGAGGGTGCCCTTTTGGGACACCCTCTTTCCGTCTATTATAGATTACAATCTAATTTTATAATTCAGATAATGTTCTATAATCTGTTTCACGACCTGGAGTAATCCAAGTCCATTTGTGTTCATCATTTGCCATCATAGGTACACAAAGTGATTCAATATAATTTCCTCCTTTGTCTCCAGACTTTCTAATGATATCTAAGTTCCAACGTTTTTGATCAAACCAATCAAATCCTTCACCCCATAATTCAAGACCTTTATACACTTGAATTTCTTTCAACAACTCAGCACCTACTTTAGTACATTTGTAACCACTATTACGTTTTTTATTTACTTCTTCCAAAACAGCAATAGCTTTTCCTTCATTTCCTAACTTAAATTCTGCTTCAGCTTCGATAAAATACATTTCAGCAGAACGGAAATGATTCAAGTGGCCTACACCTGGATTATCATTTGCCTTAATCTTAAATTGCATATAGGCAGCAACCTTAGCAGATTTATTTAGTTCTGGCCATTTAGCACGAGCATCTTTATCTAATGGATGAAATACATTAGTATCACCTACTTTTAAAACTTCACCTGTATCTTTACTATATTGTCCATCATAACCTTTTGGATCTAAAAACAATCCTTTACGTAAATCTCCATCAGGAATTTGATCAAACAACTCTTTACTAATACGCTTTGGATATGTACGTACCGCAGAAGCATTTGAATTATAAGCAATTTGTGCTTGATAAGAAAAATAGTACAATTGCTCAGAAGATCCACCGTAACTACTCCAAATCCACTCTCCTGTAGGATTAGCAAAACCTGCTTTATAATCCTCATTAGACATCAATGCATATCCTGCTCTTGCTTCTGCAGCATACTTAGCAGCTGTTGCATAATCTTGTTTTATCAAAGCAGCACGAGCGTAAATAGCTTTAGCAACATTACCATCTATTTTAAAGTTTTGTCCAATCTTATCACGTTTGTAACCACTTTGTTCAAACAATTTGATTGACTGATCTAAATCACTATAAATAGTAGCAAAAACATCTTTCAATGGAGCTAACGGCATAGTAACAGGATCTTTACCAGACTTTCTTAAAACCAAACACTCTTGAGCACCGTTATTAGTATCTTGCCATCTATAACCATAGATCTGAGATAACATTGTATAAGAATAAGCTCTATAAGCTAAAGCTTGTGCTTTCAAATATTGTTTTTTAGCATCTGCTCCTTCAGCATTATCCACATGATCTAATATAGCATTAGCATTAGAAATAATCATGTAGTAATAGTGCCATGGATAGTAATCATACTTCGTAGTTCTATCTCCGAAATACTTTCCATTAATAATAGATGACCAACCAGGTAAATTTACACGGAAATTTGCTCCTGAATATTCACCGTAATACAACTTAATAGTTCCCTCACCATTAAACCCTTGGCTATCTAAATGCTGAGTAACCATCAATTTAGCTAATCCATTTATAGCCATTTCAATTCCTACCACATCTTTATAGATAGTTTCAGGATTTGTTTGATCTGTTGGATTAGTTTCTAAATAATCCTTACTACAAGATCCTAAAGATAGAACTGCAGCAAGCGCAATATATTTAACAAATTTAATTTTCATCTTTATTCTTTTTAGAATGCAACATTAATACCAAATGTATAAGTACGAGGTGTAACAAATGCATTATATAAAATACCATCAAATGTTTGTTGAGGGTTCATACCTTTGCGTTTAGTAAATGTAGCTAAGTTCTCTACACCTAAATTAAATCTCATACCGCTTAATCCCATTTTTGCCATTGTTGCTTTTGGCATTTCATAGCTCATAGAAATATTTTTAATCACCAAATAAGAAGCATCTTTCAACCATCTTGTTGAATAAGTAGCGTTATTGCGATCATTTCTTGTAAAATCTAATACTGGTGTACCATCAGCATCAATACGATTTGGTGAATCGATAGTCATACCTTCAGGCACTCCACTCCAAGACTTTAATATATCTGTATGAAGAGCATGAGGGTTAGCATTTACTCCCATTAAATCTTGGTAAGAGTTGTCATATACTTTTCCTCCTATTCCGTAAGTAAACAATGCAGAAAGAGAGAAATTTTTGTAAGATAAAGATGTATTAAAACTTCCTGTTACGTCAGCCAATGCACTTCCTGAAAAATCTTTACGCGCATATTGGTTATAGTTTGTATAATAATCATCACCTATTTTAACAATATTACCAGCTTTAATCTGTTCTTTGTTAGCCTCATTATTTACAGTGTACTTATCTGTATCAATTAAAAACAAAGCATCTCCAGTCATTTGATCTACTCCTACATATTGATATAAGTAGAATTCATAGATACTTTTTCCTTCTGCAATTTTTTGGAAGTTATTTCTTTGAATCCCTTCTTTTCTATTTTGCTCTGGTAAAGTCACAACTTCATTTTTCATAAATGTAGCGTTAGCTCCTACATTCCATCTCCAACCATTTTTATTAATGATATCAACATCAGCAGCAATTTCAATACCTTTATTAGAAATTGTACCAACATTTGAAGTAATTACAGAATTTCCTCCACTTGTACTTGTTGATCCATTAGACAATGGCATATTCAAATCCATCAATAAGTTTTGAGAACGTTTATCAAAAAACTCTACAGAGATATTAGCTCTATCAAAAATTCTTGTATCAATTGCAGCATCAAAAGATGAAGAAGTTTCCCACTTCAAATCTTTGTTACCAACTTGAGATCTATAAAAAGCAGCTTCTCCTGCATTTTTATCAACTGTATATAAATCTTGGTAAGCATACCAGTTTGCACCTCTATCATTACCTACTTCACCATAAGAAGCACGTAATTTTAAATTATCGAATACAGATGATTTAAACCAATTTTCATTTGAAACTACATAACTTGCTCCAACAGACCAGAAATTACCCCATCTATTATCTTTAGAGAATTTTGAAGATCCATCACGACGGAAAGATCCTTCTATGAAATATTTATTTGCATAGTTATATTTCAATCTTGACAAATAACCTTCTGTTCTATACACGTTTGTATAATCATACAAGTCTGTCATTTCATTGAAGTTGATCATATCTCCAATACCAGCAAAGTTCTGGTTAGATTTCATTGCAAACAAAGTATTATACTCTGTATGATAGTTTTCGTGACCTACTAAAGCACTGAAATTATGACTTCCAAAAGATTTATTCCAACTCAATAATTGTTGAGCTGTATATGTTTTATATCTTCTAATATCACGACGACTACGTCCATTAGTTCCAGATCCATCACCTATAATAGCATTTTCATATCTTCTTTCTTCTACATTATTTGTGTTTAAATCTCCACGAATTGTAAATGTAAAATCTTCTAAGAATTTAATATCTGCATATACCTGACCATTTATAGTATTACGAACAGTCTGAGTACTATTTAATTCATTTTCTAGCACATTATGACGTCCAACTAACTGACCTCTTGTATTATCACCTGAATCAAATACTTTATTTCCATTTTTATCGTAAACAAAGTCTCCTGTTTTTGCATCGTGTAAATACACTGGGTAAATAGGAGCAATATTACGAGCAAAGTAGAATGGATTTGTTGCATATCCATTATCATCAGCAGTTGCAGGAATACCATTAGATTCTTGATGAGAAGCAGATAAATTAGTACCTACTTTCAACCAATCATTTACTTGGTAATCAGCATTAATACGTCCTGTAAAACGTTTGAAATCAGATTTTTTAAAGTATCCTTCATTGTTCAAGAATCCAGTAGAGAAATAAGCTCCACCTTTTTCATTAGCAACACGTCCATTCATATTAATATCTTGGTAGTAACCAGTTCTTTCCACAGGTTTATACCAATCTAAATCAGAACCATACGTTCCTAACATCTGTGCGTTTGGATTCAACTTTCCATTAACAAACAACTGATTATTAGGTACATTGTAGATATTCAATTTCAAAACATCTGATACTAATTTATCATTTGCAGCTTGATTAGCAGCTGCTAAAGATTTACCATCTGTCATTGCACCATTACGGTATCCCATCCACATTGTATTCATATAATCGTCTGCTCCGATTCTATCATATTCTTTCATCCCACGATTATAAATACCTTGTTTGATATCTATATTAAATGATCCTCCTGATTTATTACCTTTCTTAGTAGTAATCATGATTACCCCGTTAGAAGCACGGTTACCATATAACGTAGTAGAAGATGCATCTTTCAATACAGACATACTTTCAATATCTGCAGGGTTAATATCAGAAATGTTACCTCCATAAGGAACACCATCTACAACATATAGAGGTGCATTTGCATCAACTCCATTTACTTTACCTTTTAATGAAGTAAATCCACGAATACGAACCTCTGGTTCAGAACCTGGTTGTCCAGAAGTATTATTAACTTGAATACCTGCTGAAGATCCTTCTAATGCTCCAATAGCATTTGTTGCAGGTCTTTTTTGAATATCATCTGATTTTACTACAGAAATAGCTCCTGTTACAGATTCTTTAGAAGCTGTACCATAAGCTACAACAACTACTTCCTCTAACATACTGTCATCCGAAGCCATAGTCACGTTGTAACTATTACCAGCTCCTACTTTGTATTTTACATCTTTTAAACCGATAAAAGAGTAAGATACAACATCACCTTGTTTTACTTTGATAGAATACTTTCCATCTAAGTCTGTCTGTGTCCCCAATTGAGTCCCTTGGATAACCACAGTTACCCCTGGTAGGGGCATACCATCCTCAGAAACAACACCTGTAAGTGTTTTTTCTTGAGCAAATGATACTTGCACAAATAACGCTAAGAAAAGCGCCAAAGTCCATTTTAACTTTGATCTCATTATTTAATTGAATTAGTTAGTCCACAAACTTAAAAAAGTAATATAAAAGCATAGAAATACTATCTTCTATTAACTTTAAAGACACTCAAAACTCTAAACAAAAAAATAAATTATATACAAAAAATAACAAATAATGGATTTAATATATTTAATTAACAAAAAAACAAAACAATAAATCTTCATCAAGTCACAACATAATCTTAACAATAAACTTACAAAGAATGTTTTTTTAACGAAAAAAGCAAAAACAAGCACCAAATCAGACTCTTTGATAGAAAAAACTTACTTTATAACAACTATTTATTAACCTTATAGTAACACGACTAATTATCACATTTCTAATTTAGCATAATATTAAAAGAAACATTAATATCTTTGTCTCTCTTAATAACTTAATCAATTATGTTGCTACAAAACTACTCAGGAGTTTTACTTGAAGCAGGGACAGATGAAGCAGGTCGAGGATGCATAGCTGGGCCAGTTACAGCTGCCGCAGTTATCTTACCACCAAACTTTGAAAATGAAGAAATAAATGATTCAAAAAAGATAACAGAAAAACTGAGATATAAGCTAAGAGATATTATAGAAAACACCGCTTTAACCTATCAAGTAACACATATAGGTGAAAATGTTATTGAAGAAATCAATATTCTACATGCCGCAATAAAAGCTATGACAGATTCAGTAGTATCACTTGATCCAAAACCTGAATTTCTAATCGTAGACGGAAACAAATTTACACCTATTCCCAATCTTTTACATCAGTGTATTGTAAAAGGCGATATGAAATACCTAAGTTTAGCTGCTGCTTCGATTTTAGCAAAAACATACCGAGATGATTACATGAACTTAATTCATGAAGAATTTCCAATGTACAACTGGAAAAAAAACAAAGGATATCCTACAAAAGAACACAGAGAAGCTATTGCTAAATATGGTCCTTGTAAATATCATCGGATGTCATTTAAACTTCTTCCAGATCAATTAACATTAGATTTATAATCCACATAAAAATACATTAAGACACTTGTTCAAGTGTCTTTTTTTTCCAATCATAAATTGGGTGGTCGGCAGGTGGTCGGCATATGGTCGGCAGGTGATGGCCATAAAAGTACAAGAAAGATGTCGACCACCTACCGATGACATCCTGATCACAACGGGATCACCCACTCTTACATCAATAAAAAAAAGCTACCTCTTTGCAAAGAGATAGCTTCCTTTTATAATCAATTAAATCGTTACTTATAAACTATGAGAAAATCTTATTAATTGCGTTAATCGTATAATCCAAATCCTCATATGTTAATGCATCAGTAATAAACCATGTTTCGTAAGACGATGGAGCGATATATACTCCTTCTGCTAACAAGCCATGAAAAAACTTCTTGAAAGTATCATTATTACCATATCCTGCTGTTTCGAAATCATACACTTCTCTTTCGTCAAAAAACACAGAAATCATGGAACCTACACGATTGATTGTATAGGCTACTTTATGATCATTTAGCACTTTTCTCATTCCTTTTTCTAAGTAAGCAGTCTTTTCTTCTAAGCGTTTAAAAAGATCTTTATCTTTATTAATCTCTTGTAACATCGTTAACCCTGCTGCCATAGCTAACGGGTTTCCAGACAACGTACCTGCTTGATATACTGGCCCTACAGGAGCTAAATAATCCATGATTTCTTTGCGTGCCGCGAAAGCACCTACTGGCAATCCTCCGCCTATCACTTTACCAAATGTTACAATATCAGCATTAACCCCAAACAACTCTTGAGCTCCTCCTTTTGCTAAACGGAAACCTGTCATTACTTCATCAAAAATCAACAGTGTACCATGCGTATCGCAAAGTGCTCTTAATCCTTCCAAAAAACCTTCTTGTGGAGGTACGCACCCCATGTTTCCTGCAACGGGTTCTACTATTATTGCAGCTACTTGTCCTTTGTTTGCCTCTAAAATAGAAGCCACATTTGCTAAATCATTATATGTAGCCAACAACGTATCTTTTGCTGTACCTTCTGTAACACCTGGACTATTTGGTGAACCAAAAGTAACAGCCCCACTACCAGCAGAAATTAGAAAAGAATCTGAATGCCCATGATAACATCCTTTAAATTTTATAATCTTTTCTCTATCTGTAAATCCTCTTGCTAAACGAATTGCACTCATACAAGCCTCCGTACCAGAGTTTACAAATCTTATCTTATCAATATTTGGCACCATAGATACTGCCAACTCAGCTATTTTTGTTTCAATCTCTGTTGGCATCCCAAATGAAGTACCCAACTTCGCTTTCTCAACTACAGCATCTACCACTGGTTGATAAGCATGGCCTAAAATCATTGGTCCCCAAGAATTGATAAAATCAATCAATCGATTTCCATCCTCATCATACAAATATGCCCCTTTTGCCTCTTTAACAAAAATAGGAGTACCTCCCACAGATTTAAAAGCACGCACAGGAGAGTTTACTCCTCCCGGTATTACTTTCTCAGCTTCTGCAAATAGCTGACTACTTCTTTGATATAACATACTATTTTACTTTTAAAAGTTGACCAGCAGAAATAGAATTACTCTTCAAATTGTTTAAAGCTTGTACTTGTTCTACGGTCATATTGTATTTTCTTGATATTGAATAAAGTGTTTCTCCTTTTTGAACCACATGAATACTGCCTTCTACTGCTGCAAAAGAAGAACTACTTGGTGTTTGTACTAATTGTTCTATTCGCTTAGGTGTTGTTCCTAACACTTCTGCATCATAATTATATAAAGCATAACGCTCAATAAGCCCTATTAGCTTTTCTGCGTACTTAGGATCTGTAGCATACCCTGCTTTTTTCAACCCAGTAGCCCACCCTTTATAATCATCTTTGTCTAAAGAAAACAAACTGGCGTATCTACTTCTGTTTACTAAAAACAAAGAGTGATCACGATATGATTCTTCAGGATTAGTGTACTTTCTAAAACATTCGTCAGGTGCATCGTCTGTATGACGTACAGATTCACCCGTCCAACCTTGGTGACATTTTATTCCAAAATGATTATTTGCATTCAAACTAAGTGTTCCTTGTCCGGAACCAGATTCCAATACTCCTTGAGCTAAAGTAATACTTGCAGGAATACCATGATCTCTCATACTCTTTTGAGCAATAGGTTTGTATTGTAATATGTAATTATTAATCACATCTGTTGTAACAGCTATACGCGAAGTGGCCACCAAAACTTCACTATCTGATGTCCCCTCTTTCTTTTTCTTTTCTGCTACTTCTTTGCGTTCAGCCTCTTGTTTTTTGCGTTGTTCGGCTCTATACTTTTCTTTTGAGATTAATTCTTGATGTTTAATCTTTTGTCCTGTAAGTGAACCCTTCTTTGCATTACAACCAACAATACTTAATAAGCACAGTAAAAAAAATAACTTTCTACACATATATTACATTTACTAAATTTTTATACTTTCATTCCAACCTTGTAACCCTCCTGTATGTATCATTAATATCTTACTATCAGGTGGGAAATAACCTTTGTTTATTAGATCAAATATTCCATATACCATTTTACCTGTATAAATAGGATCTAACAATATGCCTGTTTTCTCTTTAAAGGACGAAATAAAAAACAGTAACTGTTCATTATACTTAGCATATCCTCCAAAATGATAATCATGGATTAACTCCCAATTGGAATTATGTGCAAAGTTATTAATCTCTTCTGACAAAAAATCTCCTTTTAACGCTGGAAAACCTAAAATCTTTTGGTTTGATCCAGAACTATTAATGATACCCGCTATAGTACCCCCTGTACCAACAGCTACACTAATATAGTCAAACACTTGATCTTCTTCTTTTAATATCTCCGCTGTCCCTTTAATAGCTTCTGCATTGGTACCTCCTTCAGGAACAATATAAACGCTCCCAAATTCTTCTTCTAACTCTTGTAAAAAAGCAACAGAAGACTTCTCTCTATAAGCAGTTCTACTAACAAATTTAAACTGCATACCATCTTGTTCTGCTTTTACAAGAGTAGGATTATCTTTATACTTATCCACCAATTCATCTCCTCGAATAACTCCAATTGTCTTTATTCCCATAATCCTACCAGCTGCAGCAGTAGCAGCAATATGATTTGAATAAGCTCCTCCAAACGTAAGCAATTGTGTATATCCCAGCTCCATTGCCTTTTGAATATTATACTTCAATTTACGAAATTTATTCCCAGAAACTTCGGGATGCAATAAATCTTCTCGTTTAATACTTACTGTTATCCCTTGAGGAAACTCTAAAAGTACTTTTTGGTTATATACATTTTCTAATTCAAACATAACTTTACTTTCTCAAAAAAGCCCAAAATCTTCTATTCTTTAAATAAGTTAAATCACTTTCATGCTGATAAGCTTCTCGCTCAAAACAAATCATATGATATGCTTCTTTCCTGCTTTTCCTTTGTAATATGTAATAGAGAAAAGAGAAAAAATACCAGATATAAAATCCAACTAACAAAAGTTCAATCTGTTGTCTTAGATGAATTTGTTCGTGATTAATGAAAATACTATCTTTTTTCAAAGATGAATCTTTCAAAAAAATAAAAGGAAAAAGTGTAATTCCCCCATATCCTTTTGGCACTAAATACCTATTTACAATAATCATATACTTTTATAACGTTGCATATCTACCTATAATTCACAAACCTTGTATTGCAAAAAATAATTACTCCACACGAATAAAACAACTATTTGTATCACATCGTTAAGGATATTACAAAAGTACAATCTATTTTGAGACATATAAACAAGTTTTTAGTATCTTACAGCACTGTTATTCAGTAATTTTAAAATACAACAAAAAACATAAACTAATGAATTTTCAAGAGCTTATAAAACAAGGTATTCCAGATGTGTTGCCTGCAAAAAAAGAATTTGAAACAGCTATCAATCATGCGCCTAAACGCAAAGAAATACTAACTGAAGAAGAGAAAAAACTTGCTTTAAAAAATGCTTTGCGCTACTTTGAGCCAAAGCACCACGCAGAGTTGCTTCCAGAATTTAAAGAAGAATTAGATACTTATGGTAGAATTTACATGTACCGTTTGCGTCCTGATTATAAAATGTATGCTCGTCCAATAGAAGAATATCCAGGAAAATCATTACAAGCAAAAGCTATTATGCTAATGATTCAAAACAACTTGGACTATGCAGTGGCACAGCATCCACACGAATTAATAACCTATGGTGGTAATGGAGCAGTGTTTTCAAACTGGGCTCAATATTTACTTACCATGAAGTACTTGTCTGAAATGACAGATGAGCAAACCTTAGTTATGTACTCTGGACATCCGATGGGGTTATTCCCTTCTCATACAAATGCACCAAGAGTAGTAGTAACAAATGGAATGATGATACCGAATTATTCTAAACCAGACGATTGGGAAAAATTCAATGCCTTAGGAGTTACTCAATACGGACAAATGACTGCTGGTAGTTATATGTATATTGGGCCACAAGGAATTGTACACGGAACAACTATTACCGTATTAAATGGTGGCCGTAAGATTTCTAAGAACGGAGAAGGATTGGCAGGTAAGTTATTTGTTACTTCTGGATTGGGAGGTATGAGTGGTGCTCAACCAAAAGCAGGTAATATAGCAGGTTGCATTACAGTATGTGCTGAAGTGAATCCAAAAGCTGCTCATACAAGACACTCTCAAGGATGGGTAGATGAAATTATTGAGGATATCGATCAATTAATCACTCGTGTTAGAGAAGCGAAAGAGAATAAAGAAATCGTATCTATCGCTTATCAAGGAAATGTAGTGGATATATGGGAGCGTTTTGCTGAAGAGAATCTATACATTGATTTGGGATCAGATCAAACATCCTTACACAACCCTTGGGCTGGTGGGTATTATCCTGTAGGATTGACATTTGAACAAGCGAATGACATGATGGCTAATGACCCTATTAAGTTTAAAGAGTTTGTACAAGAGTCTTTGAGAAGACAAGCTACAGCTATCAACAAACACACAGCTAAAGGAACGTATTTCTTTGACTATGGAAATGCTTTCTTATTAGAAGCGTCAAGAGCAGGAGCAGATATTATGGCACCTAATGGTATAGACTTTAAATATCCAAGTTATGTACAGGATATTATGGGACCTATGTGTTTTGACTATGGCTTTGGCCCATTTAGATGGGTATGTGCTTCAGGAAACCCTGAAGACTTAGTTAAGACAGATCAAATTGCATGTGAAGTTTTAGAAGAGATGATGAAAAACTCACCTTCAGAGATTCAACAGCAAATGGCAGATAATATTCGTTGGATTAAAGGAGCACAAGAAAACAAACTTGTAGTAGGTTCTCAAGCACGTATTTTATATGCAGATGCTGAAGGACGTATAAAAATCGCACAAGCATTTAATGATGCTATCGAGAAAGGCATTATAGGGCCAGTTGTATTAGGTAGAGATCACCATGATGTATCAGGTACTGATTCTCCATACCGTGAAACATCAAATATATATGATGGTTCTAAATTTACTGCAGATATGGCTATCCACAATGTAATTGGTGATAGTTTTAGAGGTGCTACTTGGGTATCTATACACAATGGTGGTGGTGTAGGATGGGGAGAAGTAATTAATGGGGGCTTTGGTATGGTTCTTGACGGAACAGCAGAAGCATCAAAAAGATTACAATCAATGCTATTCTGGGATGTAAACAATGGTATTGCACGTAGAAGTTGGGCTCGTAATGATGAGGCTATCTTTGCTATTAAACGTGCTATGGAAGTAGAGCCATTACTAAAAGTAACTATTCCAAACCTTGTAGATTCAAGTTTATTATAAACATTAAACCTTTAAAATAACAGATATGAAAATTAAAAACTTATTGCCAATTGGTGTAGTTATGTTTTTGGTTACTTCATGTAGTTCAATACAAGTAACTTATGACTACGATAAAGATGTGAACTTTGACCAACTAAAATCATATGCCTTCTTTAAAGATGGAATTGATCAAGTAAAGGTTAATGATATGGATAAAAAACGTATTCTGCATGCTATTGATCAAACTTTAGAATCAAAAGGGTTTGCAAAGGCAAGTAGTAATCCTAATTTTCTGATCAATATCTATACAAAAGCTGAGCAGCAAGTAAATGTCCATAATAACAATAGTGCCTTTTATGGTCCTTATGGATACTACGGCTGGGGATGGGGACCTTACTGGGGACCTACAACGACTGTAAGCACTAATATAGAAGGTACCTTGTATATTGATATTCTGGACACACAAAAGAAAACCTTAGTATGGCAAGGAATAGGCAGGGGATACATTAACAAAGATGCTACTCCTGAAAAGAAAGAACAACGCATCAAAGAAATGGTTGAAAAAATATTAACTAAATTTCCTCCTGGTGAATTGAAGAAATAAAAAAACTCCCTAATCTGTGAGACAGATTAGGGAGTTTTTTTTATAAACACAAAGAACACTTTCTTATATTGATAAGAAATCTATTTTTCAAAAAATGTACAATAATACCCCTATCACTAAATTCCACAACAAAAGGCGCATTATAAACTTTTTTATCTATTAGTGATAATTAACAATATAATCTAAAATTTAATCCAACTTTTTTATTTATAAAAAAATACCCCATAAAATCAAAAACTTTATGGGGCCCATATAAACTATATGTTTATTGCTAAATCTAATATGAATTCTACTAATTAATATTAATTAATAAAGAATACAAAATCAAATTACATTTTAACTGCTTTGCTTATTAAGTTTCCTTTGATACTATTTATACTTTTTGCAGCAGGTTTTTTCACTTCAAATCTATAAGGTCCTTCAGTAATACCTGTATACTTAAGTTCAAATGCTGTAGTAGAAGGTTTAGTATAATTACCGCTTGACTCAACTGCAAAAGCATCCATACCATCTTTACCAGCTTGGAATCCCATTTTAATTCCAGCACTACTGTCAGCTGTATCTAATTTCGTACTACCATCTAAAATAGTATAAATATCAGCCCACATCCATTCTGCTACAGGTGTATTAGCAGGTGAAGAATCTGCTGCTTTTTTCTCAATAAAATATCTAACTACTTGTATTACTCCTCCTTGTTCCCAAGCATTATCATAATCCTCTTCACCATTAGTTCCTTTGAAAATTTGGAAAGTAAACATATAAGCAATTTTTCCATTATTTAACTTATACTCTGCACGAACAAACTTTGGTTTCCCATCTGCTCCTACTCCATCTTGATACATATCAACACCATAGATTCCATATCCTAATTGATTCTGAACTCCTGCTAAAGAGATATAGTAATCAAATGTTGGATTTACTTTCTTCTTAACAACAACTGTTACCTCATTACTTGGATTATATCCAGTTTTTGTTGCTTTAAATTTAAATGAACCTTCAGCTGTAGCTGTCCATTTTCCATCTTTAACTGCATTTTTACCACCTTCCATAATACTTGCATCCTTAATAATCTCTGTACCTGAGCTCACTGAGAAATTAACAACATCTCCTACAAATACTTCTCCTTGAGGATTAGCTGTTAATTTTAATTCTTTTGCTGGTGCTGGTGCAGGAGAATCATCACTCTTACTACAAGATGCTCCGAATGTAGCTAAACCTGCTACAGCCAAAAACATAAATAATTTTTTCATAAATGTTTGCTTTAATTAATTAATAATATAGTTGCAATATATAAACATTTTCTTAACAAAAAAATTTATTGGTTAATTTTTTGAAAATAAAATGATATACAAAACACACAAACATACACAATACTTTATACAATAATATAAATACAACAATATAGATAAAAAAAACAAACATTATTTATAACATAAACAAAACCCCAACAACAAACAGGTGTTTATTGTTGGGGTTTTAAAATGATCAATAAATAGTATCCTACTATTTTTTAAACAATTTTACACTTCTCACTTTCGTTTTATTTACTGTAGCTAATCCTTTTTTTGGTTTTGTTGTATCTATTGACCCCAAAGAAGTAAAAGCTCCTGTATACTTAACTTCTGTTGTGTCTTTAGATGCATTAATATCTGTATTTCCCCCATCATTCTCTGTAGGCCCTTTCATTACAACACTAAGTTTTTTAATATCTGCTTTTACGAACTTAAACTCACCTAAATTAGATAGAACAGAACCTCCATTAATCATTTCAAGTTGAGTATTCTGTCCTGGTAAAATAACTCCTTTATCAGCATCAGGTTGAACTACCACTAAAGTTAATTGAGAAACAGCTCCCTTAGATGCTTTTCCTGAAGTCGCATCAAAAGTAAAATCATTACTACGTAAATCCATAACAAATACACAGTAATCAACATCAACACCATTAACTTTCTCAGTATACAAACGAATGTACTCTGTACCATTCTCAATTAGAGTATGAACAGACAAATGCGCTTTATCAGCATTATAGTAAACACCATTATGTTTAATATAATTAGTAGCCGATACAACATTCACTTCTAATTTATTACTCGCCTTATATCCTGTTTTATTCGCTTGAATTTCGAACTTTCCTACAGTATTTGTTGTCCAAGGATTTCCTATAGTCGCGCCATTAGCTGTAATAGTAGTTCCTGTAACAACTACTCCTTTACTCTTTACTGTAAAAGTTACTACACCTCCTACAGTTAAACTATTCTTATCAACTGTTAATTCTAATTCAGGTTCAGGTTCTACATTACCTTCATTTACCACAACACTGACTACATTACTATCTGTATAATTAGCTTTTTTCGCAACTACATTAAAACTTCCTTTTTTCTCAAACTTATATGGATTGGTAACCTTTGCTCCGTCTACATAAATATCAGCCACAACATCTTTTCCTTGAGACTGAACTTTAAAAGTTACCGTTTCTCCAACAAGAATACTATTTTTATCAGCTGACAGTTCCAGTTTTTCTTGAGGAATTACACTTTTTCCTTTTACTTTAATTGTTATAGGGTCACTATCTTTTAATCTATTCTTTTTTGCAACAATTACATAGACTCCCTCCGTATTAAAAGACATTGGGCTTGAAGCTGGCGTATTATTTCTATACAATATAGCTCCTTCTAATTTTTCTCCTTTTACAGTAGTTTCGAAAGTAACAGTTTCTCCTTCTTCAATCTCTTTTGCACTTGCTGATAATTCAATCTTCTCCCATTTATCTTTGCCACTTTCTAATTCTTTTGGGCTACATGATATTCCGAATGTAGCTAAACAAGCTACAAACAAAAGCATAAATAATTTCTTCATAATGTTTGTTTCAATTGCTGTTAATAATGTTTGGCAATATAAAAACTAATTTGTAAGCAAAAAATTATTAAGTTAATTTTTTTATAAAATAAACATCATAAAATCATTCAAATGAAATAAATAAATAAAAACGCCAAAAACATATCTGTTTTTGGCGTTTAAAATTTAATATTATCTAATAACTACTTTTTTAATTGAATAGTAGCTAAACTTTTTTTATTCACACTATTTGTACTTCTTCCAGCTTGTTTTTCAGTATAAACAGTAATCTTTCCTTCAAACGAACCAGTAATCTTTTCAGTTGTTTTCTCTAATCCAAAATCAAAAACAATTTTACCTTTTTCTGCTACCTTAACACCTTTAGCAGCATCCACTAATGTCATTCCTGATAAATTAATTGAAGTAGTTTGTGATACTGTCTCATTAATTACATTTCTATTTTTAATGAATTCAAAACCTCCATATGCAGCAATAGTAATTGCACCATTCGAAGGATAAACTTGAGTGTTTTTATCTGTTCTCTTAAAAGCAACTAATCCCAATACTCTATTTTCAATAATTTTCCCTGTTTCTTCATCCATTTTCACCAATACTAAATTATATCCATCGATAACACTGCCTTGAAAATCTTGAGCTCCATCATACACAAAAATAGCTTGTTCTAAATAAACTTTCTCATTTTTATATAAATAATAGTTATTAGGATTTTGTGGTTCATCAACAACGACAGTCACTTCATTACTATTATCATACTTCGCTTTTTTCGCAACAAATGTAAAAGTTCCAGACGCAGTAGCTGTCCATGGATTGTTTACTTTCACACCATTCAAAGTAATCTCAGCATCTGTAACTACTTTACCTGCATTCATTACTGTAAATGTTACTGATTTTCCTATTTTTATTTTATCAGTATTTACACTTAGAATAAGTTTTGTATTTTCTGGTTCTCCCTGGTCTCTAACTGTCAAGTCAAACTCAGCACTATTCATATACCCTGCTTTTTTAGCAACTACTTTATAGTTTCCTCTTTTTGTTGTTTTAAAAGGATTAGCCACTTTTGTTCCATCTACATAGATATCTACATCTGTTTGTACTTTTCCTTCTACAGTTGTTTTAAAAGTTACTGTTTCTCCTACAACAGCTTTATCTTTATCTGCAGACAATACTAATTGTTTCTCTCTTGTTTTTCCCCCTGTACCAGTATCTCCACTACTATCATCACTACTACATGATGTTCCGAATGCTGCCAAACCAGTTACAACTAAGAACATGAATAATTTCTTCATACTTGTTTGTTTTTAATAGTTAATAAAATCGTGACAATATAGAAACTATTTCTTAACGAAAAAACAATTATGTTAATTTATTTCACATTTAAAACAAGTTAAACTTCTTCCTAAATACAAAATACTATTAAAAAAAGAGAATGATTTTAAACATTAACCAAACGATTAAAATATTTAATCAAATTAAGCCAAACATCCATTAAAAATAAAAATGTTAATATTTTGTCCTTCACAATTATTCAAGTCCCATCTATTATTTACACTTTCTCATATTCATTTTTCCACACCACATATTTGCACTACATCCTTTTTTACTATATTTACCCACAACCAAACAAGTTAAATGATATGACATCAAAAGAGTACGAAAGCAACAATCTAATAGACAGATTGCCAGAGCATTTAAAACAATTTATCAAACCACAAGACTATCAGGACTATACTCCTATCAATCAAGCAGTTTGGAGATATGTTATGCGCAAAAATGTTGATTATCTTTCTCAAGTTGCTCACGAGTCATATCTTGAGGGGTTAGAAAAAACAGGTATTTCTATTGAATCTATACCAAGTATGTATGGGATGAACCGCATTCTAAAAGAAATAGGGTGGGCTGCTGTGGCAGTAGATGGTTTTATTCCACCAAATGCCTTTATGGAATTCCAAGCTTACAAAGTATTAGTTATTGCATCAGATATCAGACAATTAGAAAATATAGAATATACCCCTGCTCCAGATATTATACATGAAGGAGCTGGACATGCACCTATTATTGCCAATCCAGAATATGCAGAGTACTTACGTCGCTTTGGAGAAATCGGATGCAAAGCTATTTCCTCTGCACGCGACTACGAAATATATGAAGCCATTCGTTTACTGTCTATCTTAAAAGAAGCGGAAGGTGTAGATCCAAAACAAATAGAAGCCGCTGAAGAAAGAGTGGACTACCTACAACAAAATGCAGGTACACCATCTGAGATGGCTCTTATACGTAACTTACACTGGTGGACTGTAGAATATGGTTTAATTGGTACAGTTGATAATCCTAAGATATACGGTGCTGGATTACTATCTTCTATCGGAGAAAGCACTTGGTGTATGACAGACAACGTAAAAAAATTACCTTATAATATACAAGCTGCACAACAAGGTTTTGACATTACCAAACCTCAACCTCAATTGTATGTCACTCCAGACTTTGCTTACCTAAGCGAAGTATTAGAAGAGTTTGCCAACAGCATGGCTTTACGCAAAGGTGGTTTAGAGGGAATCAATAAATTGATCGACTCCAAGTCATTAGGTACTATTGAATTAAGTACAGGTCTACAAATTTCTGGGGTATTTACAAGTACTATTACACATAATGGACAACCAGTATACGTACAAGCGACAGGCAAAACAGCATTAGCATACAGAGAAAAAGAATTAGTAGGTCATGGAACAGAAACGCATGCAGAAGGTTACGGTACTGCCTTAGGAAAACTAAAAGGTATCAACTTAGCCATCGAAGATATGAGTCCCAAAGACTTACAGGCATATTCTATCTATGAAGGAAAACACGTTGACTTAGAATTTGAAGGTGGTATCATCGTTTCTGGAACTATCGTTACAGGAATCAGAAACATACAAGGAAAGATCTTAGTTATTAGTTTCAAAGATTGTACTGTAAAACACAACGAAGAATTCTTATTCCGACCAGAATGGGGTACCTATGATATGGCAGTAGGTTCAAACATTGTATCAGCTTATTCAGGTCCTGCAGACTACAATAGTTTTGACCTTATCAATCATGTGCCATCATCACAAACAATAAAAGCAAAACGCGATGAACACAAGCTTCAATTAGAGTCGCTATATGCACAAGTACGTGAAGCAAGAGAGAAACAAACTGTAATAGACTTAACAACTATATTAAATACCATAACAAAAGAGTTTACAACAGATTGGTTACTTACAGTAGAAATCTTAGAATTGGCACACAAACAAAAAGATACGGTATTAGTAGAAAAAGCAATGAGCCACTTAAGCCTTGTAAAAACACAAAGACCACAAGTAGCTCATTTAATTCAGGATGGAATATCGATTATAGAGCAAAGCTTATAATTTTAAGTCAAGCTTCATATCCTCTTCCGATTGAATAATATTTCCTTGATATTCTAAACGCCACCCAAGGGTGTTTGTTACAATCAATATTTTAGAAAGTTCACTTATTAAGCGATTCTCTGCATTCGCTTTTAAAGTGGACTTTTCTATTTTTTCTTCTAAATCTTTTCTAACCTTCTTATTGATTTTGTTATAATCGTCTCCTACAAAAGGATTAAAAGTACTTTGTTCTACATCGTAAATTTGATAATCTGGATACACTTGCAACTCCGGTTCTGGTATATGTACCAACTGTATCACTTTATTCTTTTCGTCAATTTGATATTTCAACTGGCTCATATCATAACTAACTGTAGCTTTTGCATTAACAATCACTACAGCTTTTTTATCAAATGAAATCAAATTCAACAAATATTTTTGTTGGTCTTTATAAGTCATCACTTGCGAATAAGTCGCTTCTGTAACAACCAGCTTACTAACATTTTTTAACTGTTGCTCTATCAACATGCTGTTATAGTTCATTTCACTTTTGTCGCTTTTAAAAAAGTGATTGTAAACGACCACCCCCGCAAACATAAAGAACATCACTATAAAAAAACTAAAGACTACTTTAAATACTGTTCTCATACTTATCTAAAATTCATAAATGGATACTTCTCCAACAAAAAATCTATCTTTTCAATCAATGTATCCAAGAACACCATGTGTTGCGTTGCAGTAGGGTTAAATGGTCTATGTGCCAATCCCTTTTGCACTTCATCTACTTTTTTCATTATAGGATACATCTCTACACTAATATTTGTTTCTACAAATCGCTCCCAGATATAATCAATAGCTATGCTGTTTGGATGCAATAAATCGGCTGTATAGAAACGATAATCTCTCAATTCATCCATCAGCACTTCATAAGCCGGGAAATAGCTTAAATTGTCATTATTTACCTCCTCAAGCAGTTGATGCAATGCTGCAATCAACAAGCTCTTGCTGCGTTGATTTTCTACAACCCCATCTTTTATATGTCGCACAGGAGAAATAGAAAAAATAATATGTATCGTTGGATTTATTGTTTGAACTAATTTAACAATTCTGTGGTAACTATCCAATAGCTCAGTGTAGCTCAACAAACGTTTGCGAAACAAATGTTGTGGCAACTTATGACAATTAGCTACTACTTCTTGAGTTTCTATATGCTCATAGACCCAAGCTGTTCCAAAAGTCAACACAAGGTGCGATGCATCCTTCAAAGCCACTTGTAAATCAAACAATTTGACATTCAGCTTTGTTACAATATCTTCTTCTTCTAACTCATTCAAATCAGAGTGAGCCATCAAACAGCTCCACACCTCATTGTGTTCAAACACGTCTTGAGCTGTAAATTCATAACCCTCCACTGCATAGTGCAACAAGCGCTCAATAGCCAATGGATGAAATAATATACCAAATGGGTTAACTGTATTCTGAAACTGAAAAGCCTTGAACTTTTCACTCATATTCACAGCAAAACAAGAGCCTAACGACAGTATTCTATCATCGTAAGTAATTCTGCGTTTTGCTTCTTTTATGGGAACTACTGTAGTAAACTTCATTCAAACAAAATTAGGTTAATACAAAAAAGATTCTCCGTTAAGAGAATCTTTTTTAGTATTTATTATTTTAAATAATCAATAGCATGAGCCACTGCATCTGCAATACCATCAGGATTCTTACCACCTGCTGTAGCAAAGAATGGCTGTCCACCTCCACCACCTTGGATATACTTACCAAGTTCGCGAACAATAGTTCCTGCGTTTAATCCTTTTGCTTCCACTACATCTTTAGACACGTAGCAAGTAAGCATTGGTTTACCATCTGTACTACTTGCCAATAGCACATACAAATTGTTATATTCATTCCCTAACTCATACGCTAAGTCTTTCGCTCCTGCTGCATCTAAATCTACAGCTGTAGCTAAGAAAGAAACACCATTCACTTCTTGAATTTGTCCTTTCAACTCACCTTTTAAGTTTTTAGCCTTTTCTTTCAACAATTGCTCTACTTGTTTCTTAAGTTTTGCATTTTCATCTTGTAAAGACACCACTGCTTTCAATGTATCTTGTGGGTTTTTCAACACCACTTTCAACTCTTTCAACGTCTCTTCTTGTTCTGTATAGAAATTGCGAGCCGCTTTGTTTGTAATTGCTTCAATACGGCGGATACCTGCAGCAACAGCTCCTTCACTCACAATTTTAAATTGCCAAATATCAGCTGTATTTTGTACGTGTGTACCTCCACAAAGCTCCATACTCTCTCCAAAACGAATAGCGCGTACTTCATCTCCATACTTCTCGCCAAACAATGCCATAGCACCTTCTGCTATTGCTTGAGCCATAGGAATACTTCTGCGTTCTACTAATGGCAACTGTTCGTGAATTCTATCATTCACAAATGCTTCTACTTTTTCCAATTCTTCCTCTGTCACTTTAGCAAAGTGAAAGAAGTCAAAACGCAAGTGTGTAGGAGCTACTAACGAACCTTTTTGTTCCACATGAGTACCCAAAATAGTACGCAATGCTTGGTGCAATAAGTGAGTAGCAGAGTGGTTTGCCATCGATTGTTTACGAGCATCCACATCTACTTTTGCCATTAAAGCTGCCTCTACATTAGAAGGCAATTCTTTAACAATATGCAATATTAAGTTGTTTTCTTTTTTCGTATCAATCACTTGGATTGTCTCGTTTGCAGAAATCAATACACCACTATCTCCTACTTGTCCTCCACCTTCTGGGTAGAATGGCGTAGCAGTAAGTACCAATTGGAACAACTTACCATCTTTTTTACTATCAATTTTTCTATAACGAGTTACTTTCACTTCGTTTTCCAACTGATCATATCCAACAAACTGTTCTACGTTTCCTTCAATCAAAATAGTCCAGTCGTCCGTAGATACTTCAGATGCAGCACGCGAACGTGTTTTTTGCTCCAACATTGCTTTTTCAAACCCTGCTTCATCCAACTCATATCCTTTCTCTCTCAAGATAAGAGCTGTTAAGTCGATTGGGAAACCAAATGTATCGTATAATTCAAAAGCTTTTACTCCTGATACTACTTTACCTTCTGTTTGTTTAATCACATTGTCTAATAAGTGTAACCCTTGTTCTAATGTTCTCAAGAAAGAAGCTTCTTCTTCTTTAATTACATTTTTCACCAAGTCGCGTTGACTTGTTATTTCTGGGAAGAATGCTCCCATTTGTGTACTCAACACATCTACTAATTCATAAATGAATGGCTCTTTCTTGTTCAAGAAAGTAAATGCATAACGAATAGCACGACGCAAAATACGACGAATTACATACCCTGCACCATTGTTTGACGGCAATTGTCCATCTGCTATAGCAAAAGCAACTGCTCTCACGTGATCCACAATAACACGGATAGCGATATTTATTTTTTCTTCTTCTTCGTCTTTTGCCTTGATTGTATATTTACCACCTGTTAATTCAGATACTTTAGCAATTAATGGAGAAAACACATCTGTATCATAATTTGACTGTACTCCTTGCAACACCATACACAAACGCTCAAATCCCATTCCTGTATCTACGTGTTGTGCTGGTAATTTCTCTAAAGACCCATCCGCTTTACGGTTAAACTCCATAAATACGTTGTTCCAAATTTCAACTACCTGTGGGTGATCAGCATTAACTAAATCTTTTCCATTTACTTTTGCTTTTTCCTCAACACTTCTAATATCTACGTGAATCTCAGAACATGGTCCACATGGCCCTTGATCTCCCATTTCCCAGAAGTTGTCTTTCTTATTCCCCATCAAGATGCGGTCTTTATCGATCAACGTACTCCAAATATCATAAGCTTCTTGATCAAAAGGTACGTTCTCCTCTTCGCTACCTTCAAACACCGTAACGTACAAAATATCTTTTGGTATTTTATATACCTCAGTAAGTAATTCCCAAGCCCAATTGATTGCATCTTTCTTAAAGTAATCTCCGAAACTCCAGTTACCCAACATCTCAAACATTGTATGGTGATATGTATCGATACCTACTTCTTCCAAATCGTTGTGCTTACCAGATACACGCAAACATTTTTGTGTATCAGCTATACGGTTACTTTTTGGCGTGGCGTTTCCTAAAAAATACTCTTTAAACTGGGCCATCCCAGAGTTATTAAACATTAAAGTTGGATCGTCTTTCAGAACGATCGGAGCAGAAGGTACAATCATGTGACCTCTTTCTTCAAAAAAGTTTAAAAACTTCTGACGAATTTCTTGTGATTTCATATCTAATAGAAACTAATTTATTCTAATACTCTGTTTTACTTTTGAAAACATTGTTGTTAAACTATACCTAAAAAACAGGTATTTACTTTATATTTTGTAGGATAATAATGGATTAGACCACAAACTATCCGAAACATTTTTTAAATTTGTTTGCTAACGAAAGTTGCACCTAATCTTTTAACTATAAAATACAGTGCAAAAATAGTGTTTTTTAAATATGGCTAAGGTAAAATATTATTACGACCCAGAAAAATTAGCTTTTCTTAAAATACGTCCTAAATTCTCCAGACGTATAGGGAACGTCTTATTGTTCTTAATTTCTGCTGCCATATTTGGAGGAGTCAGCTTATTTATATTAATAAACACCAACCTATTGGCTACTCCAAAAGAGAAAGCTCAAGCTCGAGAGTTAGCAGAGTTTAAAGCCAACTACAAAATAATCAATCGAAAGTTGGAGTTAATTACAGATGTGTTGAACGAATTAGAAGAAAGAGACAACGACATATATCGCGCTTACTTCAACACTGCACCTATTTTAGATGAGCAACGCAAATCGGGATTAGGGGGAATTAATCGATACAAAGAATTTCGAGGATTAAACAACGAAGAATTATTGTTGTCTACCAACGAAAAGATAGATATCATATCCAAGCAAACAGCCATACAATCTCGTTCACTTGACGACATTATAGCTTTGGCAAAAGGAAAAGAAAAATTTTTAGCATCTATCCCAGCCATTCAGCCAATGAAGAATGAAAATATGAAAGCAATGGCCTCTGGATATGGATACCGAAGTGACCCCTTTACCAAAATCAAAAAGTTTCATGCGGGAATGGACTTTTCTGCCAACACAGGAACACCCATCTACGCTACAGGAGATGCACAAGTAGTTCGAGCAGACAATGCACTATCGGGTTATGGAAACTTAATCGAATTAAACCATGGGTATGGGTATAAAACAAGATATGCCCATTTGAGCAAGTTTAATGTTAGACCAGGCCAACAGGTCAAACGTGGAGAAATCATAGGATATTCAGGAAGTACAGGACGTAGTTCTGGTCCTCACCTTCACTACGAAGTTTACTATCAAGGCAATGTAGTCAATCCATTAAATTATTACTATGGAGATATCAATGCCAAAGAATTTGAATTATTATCACAACAAGCTAACCAAGAAAACCAATCACTTGACTAATGAAATTAGACTTACCAGATAAAAGATACTACAGTATTGGCGAATTGGCCAAAGCATTTGACGTAAATGCGTCATTGCTGCGTTTTTGGGAAAAAGAGTTTGACATTCTAAAGCCAAAGAAAAACGCTAAAGGAAATCGTATGTTTACTCCGCAAGATGTTCAAAATCTTGAAC
Source organism: Flavobacteriaceae bacterium (assembly GCA_031277535.1). GTDB lineage: Bacteria > Bacteroidota > Bacteroidia > Flavobacteriales > Flavobacteriaceae > Flavobacterium. Next base: position 122,381 of record JAITMD010000016.1, on the reverse strand, counting down.
TGATCTTCCATTTAGTAAAAGAAAGAGGATTTACCTTAGAAGGAGCAAAAGAATACCTTAAAAACAAACCCAAAGAGTCTGTAGACAACTTTGAAATAATTAAAAAATTAGAATACATCAAGGCAACATTATTAAATATCAAAAACGAACTTTAAAAAAGAAACTATGAAAAAAGCATTACCGTTTATCATCGCAGCAGTAGTATTAGTAGGCGCATACTTTATGATGTCTATGAACTACCAAAACTCAGCCCTTACTTTTAAACAAAAAGTAAACAAATCTTGGGCAGACGTAGAAGGAGCTTACCAACGCAGAACCAACCTTATTCCAAACTTAGTAGAGGTAGCTAAAAAGGCAGCAGACTTTGAAAAGTCGACTTTAGAAGCAGTAACAAATGCACGTGCAAAAGCGACTTCTATCACTATAGACCCAAGTAATATGACAGCTGAGCAATTGACAAACTTCCAACAAGCGCAAACAGGAGTATCAAGTGCTTTAGGCCGTTTAATGGTAACTATGGAGAAATACCCTGAGCTAAAAGCTACAGAACAGTTTACAAAGTTACAAGACGAATTAGTAAGTACAGAAAACCAAATATTTACGCAACGTACACGTTTTAACGAAACTGTAGAAACATACAACACGTATATCTTAAAAGTGCCAAACAAATTCTTCTTGAGCGACTACAAAGAAAAACCATTCTTTAAAGCAGAAGCTGGAGCAGAGAAAGCACCAAAAGTACAGTTCTAATGGCGCTAAACAAGATTCGTCAATTTTTGTCTGACCAAGACGAAAAAGAAATTGTACAAGCCATTACTCAAGCAGAAAAAAACACATCAGGAGAGATACGTGTACACATAGAAACCTCTTCCAAAGACGAACCAATGGAACGAGCACAGAAGGTTTTTCACAACCTAAACATGCATCAAACCAAAGATCGAAATGCTGTGTTATTTTACATTTGTCTTACCAATAAGGCTTTTGTAATTTTGGGTGATGAAGGGATTCACCAGAAAGTACAACAAGAAGACTTCTGGAATGGAACGAGAGAACTTGTAGTTAATCACTTTAAACAAGGGTTGTACAAACAAGGGCTTATCTACGGTATTTTAAAAGCGGGAAGCAAACTAAAAGTATATTTCCCAACTACCGACAACAATACAAACGAATTATCAAACGAGATATCAAAAGCATAACCTTCAATGAAAGTAGTAAATAAATATATCAAATGTTTACTTGTTGTAATGTTCTCTTTCATTACACAGTTGAACTATGCCCAATACGATATCCCCCCTGTGCCAAGCAAAAGCAAGCAGACTTCTGTTTATGACTATGCTAATATACTTACCCCTGATCAGAAGAATAACATTGAGCGCAAATTAATCAACTATGCTGACAGCACTTCAACGCAAATTGTATTAATTACGATTCCATCCTTAGAAGGAGAAGATATTAACCTATTAGGCCCTCGATGGGGACAAACCTGGGGTATTGGACAAAAGGACAAAGGAAATGGAGTGGTGATGCTATTTGCTGAACAAGATCGCAAAATAGGTATTTATCCTGGTTATGGTGCAGAAATACAAATAACTGCTGGACAAGGAGGTTCACTAATCCGAAACGAAATTATACCAGAGTTCAAAAAAGGAGACTACTACGGTGGTTTTCAAAAAGGAATAGATGGTATATTTGCTATGCTAAACGGTTCCTACGAAGCCGATCCCAATGCCAGAATGGATGGAGAAAACGAAGTAGGTGGATTAATCTGTCTGTTTTTGATTATTGGTATTATAGTAGCATCAATTATCTTTAGCAAAAACAAAGGTGGAGGTAACAACGGAGGTACGCGTAAACGCAGTTTTGGCGAAGACTTAGCAGACATCATCATACTTAGCAGCTTATCCAGAGGTGGAGGCAGCAGTGGTCGTGGTTTTGGAGGTGGAGGCTTCGGTGGCGGAGGTGGCGGTTTTGGCGGCGGCTTCGGAGGAGGAGGTTTCTCTGGAGGTGGCTCAAGCGGAAGCTGGTAATACTGATACAAGAATTTTTAAAAAAAATACATACAGGTAGTACAAGGTGACGAATCACCATGTATTACCTGTTTTTGTTTTGTTTGAATCCATTTTGAGTCCATTCTGAGTCCATTGCAAGTCTATTAAGACAGCTATTTTAATGGACTTGCAATGGACTCAGAAAGCTCATAAAAAGGTGACAGTAAAAGCGAAATAAAAAGAAAGGGGAAGTACAAGTCTTGTTAGAATTGTACTTCCCCTCTCTTTTATACTTTTCACTAATTGTTTTTATTGCAATTCTCTTAATACATCACAGCGCGAACAGGAGCAGACATTCCACCTCTACCTCTTTGTCCTTTTTTCTTAGCTCCGGCAAATTCATTCAACTTATAAGTCAATGAGAACATGATATAACGCTTTAAAACCAAGCTTTCCGAATCTACAATTTGCATTGGATCTATCGTGCGCACACTACTTGTATTTTGATTCAAGACATCGTACACCTTCACTTTGGCGTTAAACTTACTTTTATAAAACTCATAAGCCAAGCTAATATTCCACATATAAAAATCGCGTTTATACCCTGTAGCTATTTTAGAATTATACGTATAGCCAAAATCGTTTCCAAATACTACATTCTTTGGCCAATAAGACGTTGTTTGCACATTGAATTGATGCATAAAATTTGACGCTTTATCTACAGAAAAATTAGTGTATTGCGTTGTATTATGTCGATATGAATACGATGGCTTGATATTCAGTAACTCTTTATAATCGTAATTCATATACACTCTTGGCACAATATTATCCCCTACAGATTGGTACTGTGCTCCATCGATAAACCCATTACTTACTGTTTGATTAAAACGCAAACTTACCCCGTATTTCAAGGCGTGATCGCCCCATTTAGAGTTGATATACCAATCTGCATTAACTGCCCATTGGTAATTTCCATTTATATTTTGATAAGTAGAGATTGCTTTCTTATCCTCGTCATACACCACAGAGTTTACAATACTATTGTTGTAAAACGATGCATTACCACTAATATTATAGCCCATTCGCGATTGAAAATTATACGAACGATAGCTCAGATTCATGCTGTGTTGCCCTGTAGGCAACAAGTCTGGATTACCAATTGTTGTATTCAAAGGATTAGAAATATCTGTAATATCCAATAATTCATTTGCACTTTGATAAGTTACATTGTAGCGATAATATCCAAATAGGTTTTTGTCTTTGCTAAAATTGTAATTTACCATCGCATTGATATTCGGATTAATATAATGCTTATCAATAGCGTATTCTTTTCCATTAAACAACGCATCCGAACTATTCTTAACAATACTTGTTTGGGCATTGACATTGACAAAGTATTTTTTCTTGTTCCACGCTATATTTACATAAGGAGAAATATCTGTTGAAACAGTTGTATAACGATTTGTTTCCAATACATTGATATTTGTATAGCCCCCAGTAACTTCGTTAAAATTATATACTTTTAAGTCATCAATAGTTTGGTCACGATACCATTTAGCCCCAATCGATACTCCTAAAGAATCGGTAATTGGCTGACTATATTCCATACTAATTCCGTAGGCATCACTTGTTTTGTCACTCCTTTTGAACTGACGGCGCTGATCGTTTGCTTTCTCTGATTGATAAAACTTAGTCAACGACTCATGAAGAATGTCTTGTGTATTAGAATTGTTGGTGTTGGATAATTCAACACTAAAGAAATGTCCTTCGCGTTTAAACTTTCTCAAATAACGCGCAGAACTACCAAAACCATACGTATCACCCTTAGAAGATGTAGTAGATTGGCTTTCATTCAACGATTTTCCATATTCATCTAACGACAATTGGTTGCTACCGCCATTGCTATAGTTATGCGATTGATTGAATGTAGGGCTAAAGAAAAAAGCGTCTTTCTCTCCGGTGTAATCTACAGACATATTTGCACGATGTCCTTCACTACCCGTTATAGCATTAGATTCACTGTTAGTGCTAAACTCCCCTGATGGTAAAAAGTTAGTTGCTGAACGCTTGTTTTTATTCTCACTTTCAGAAAAATTGTAATTGTAACTACCATTAACGTTTAGTTTATCTGTTACATTCTCAATAAAATTAACTCCCAACATTCGCGACTCTGTAATACCTCCACCAGACTTACCTGATCGCATATTATCGAACACCTTGTCCATGGAGAACCCCATCGCATTGATATTGTTGGCAGAACCAACCAAACTAATTTTTCGTTTTTGATTAAAGCTATTCAAAAACAAACCACTTTCATACCGTTTATCACTACCGTATCCTGCCGATACCCTACCAAAGTGTCCTTTATTCTTCTCTTCGTCCACAGTAATATTAATACTCGCATCATCTGTGCGACTACGTTCTTTGGTAAACTTCTCTTTCTTCGATTTCTTATCGGTTACTTGTACTTTCTTAATAATCTCTGCTGGTAGGTTTTCTAAAGCAATTTTCCCATCTTCACTGAAAAAAGGTTTTCCATTAACCAATATTTCATTTACTGGCTTTCCATTAATTGTAATTGCTTTATTCTCGTCTATCTGAACACCAGGTAATTGTTTTAATAGTTCTTCCAAATTTGCATCAGGACGCACCTTAAAAGATGCAGCATTAAACTCCAATGTGTCCTTTTTGATACGTATAGGTGGCACTTCTGCTTGTACAACTAATTCATCTAAAAGCTGTCCATACTCTTTCAGCATTATCCTCCCCATCTCTTCATCTGCTTCAATTCCCTTCTCAAATTTCTTAGTATATTCTTTATACCCTATCATAGAAATCTTCAAAATAAGAGGATCTTTTACCTTGTTAAAGCTCATTTTAAAATTCCCTTTACTGTCTGTCATTGTGTACTCTACCAAAGTAGAATCTCGTTGTTTAGAAAAGTAAACAGTCGATGCCTCAATGGGTTTACCTAAAGAATCGACTACCATTCCCTTGACGTTAACAGTGTTCTGCGCCATGAGAAATGAGGTAAAAAACAAGAATATAAAAAGTGTCAGATGTCTCATAATAAAAAAGGTCTTAGTGTATTAACACTAAGACCATAAATATATTACTTTATTTTTTATTATTTCTGACGGAAATATATATCAATAGGCACCCCACTGAAGTCATACATTTCTCTCAACTTGTTTTCAATAAAACGTTTGTAAGGATCTTTTACATACTGTGGCAAGTTTGCAAAAAACACGAACTGTGGTGTAGGTGTTGGCAACTGCATACAGTATTTAATTTTAATATACTTCCCTTTTATTGCAGGTGGTGGTGTATGCTCTACAATTGGCAACATCGCTTCGTTAAACTTAGAAGTAGAAATACGTTGAGTTCTATTTTCATATACTTTCACAGCAGCCTCTAAAGCTTTTAACAAACGTTGTTTTGTAATTGTAGAAGTAAACACGATAGGCACATCTGTAAAAGGTGCGATTTCTTCACGTATTTTATCTTCAAACATTTTTGCAGTCATAGTATCTTTATCAATCAAGTCCCACTTGTTTACTAAGATTACTACTCCTTTTCTGTTCTTTTCTGCTAACCAGAAGATATTTTGATCTTGACCTTCGAAGCCTCTTGTAGCATCAACCATTAAAATACATACATCACTATGTTCAATAGCACGTACAGAACGCATTACTGAATAGAACTCTAAGTCTTCTTTTACTTTTGATTTTCTACGAATACCTGCTGTATCCACTAAGTTGAAATCAAAACCAAACTGATTGAAACGCGTATCAATAGCATCACGAGTTGTACCGGCAATATCAGTTACGATGTAACGATCTTCACCAATAAGTGCATTGATGAAGCTTGATTTACCTGCATTTGGACGACCTACTACACAAAAACGTGGCAATTCTCCTTCTTCTCCTTCTTCTTTTTCTTCTTTTTCTTCTTCTTTTGGTAAACCAGCAACTACAGCATCCAATAAGTCTCCTGTACCACTACCATTCATACCAGCAATAGGATATATTTCTCCTAACCCAAGATTGTAGAACTCAAACGTATCATCCATACGTTTACTACTATCTACTTTATTAACTGCTACAAAAATAGGTTTTGTCTCTTTTCTCAACAAACGAGCAACTTCGGCATCCATAGGAGTAATTCCTTCTTCTACGTCTACAACGAAAATGATGGCATCTGCTTCTTCTATAGCTAAATTTACTTGACGTCTAATTTCTCCTTCAAAAATATCATCAGATCCTTTTATATAACCTCCTGTATCGATAACAGAAAACTCTCTTCCATTCCACTCTGATTTGCCGTAGTTTCTATCACGTGTCACTCCACTAACCGAATCTACGATAGCTTCTCTTCTTTGAATCAATCGATTAAAAAAAGTTGATTTTCCTACGTTTGGTCTCCCAACTATGGCTACTATACTACTCATAAATATCTAAATATGTTGCAAAGTTAGTATTTCAATGCAATACTTTTATTTTAATTCTACTATTTCTTTTGATTGTATCCAAAACGGCGAAGCTGATACTCACTACTTCTCCAGTCTTTATTAACTTTTACAAAAAGTTCTAAGTGTACTTTTTTCATAAAGAACTTTTCCATTTCTTCTCTTGCAGTTGTACCTACTTTTTTCAAGGCACTACCTTTATGTCCGATAATAATACCTTTTTGACTATCGCGCTCAACCATGATTAAGGCTCTAATGCGAATGATATTATCTTCTTCTTTAAACTCCTCTGTTTCTACTTCTACAGAATAAGGAATCTCTTTATCGTAGTTTAAAAGGATCTTTTCTCTAATGATTTCATTCACAAAGAAACGTTCAGGTTTATCCGTTAAAGCATCTTTTGGATAATAAGGAGCATTTTCTGGCAATAATTCTAAGATTCTTTCAAATACAGGTTGCACATTAAAATTCTCCAAGGCAGATATAGGAAATATCTCTGCATTTGGAACTTTTGAAGTCCACAAAGCCACTTGCTCTTCCAACTGTTCTTGGTTTGACTTATCAATTTTGTTTAACAACAAAAGTACAGGCACTTTAGAGTTTGTAATACGATTGAAAAACGCTTCATCTTTTAACTCCTTCTCTCCTGTTTCAACCATATATACTAATACATCAGCATCTTCAAAAGCAGACTTAACAAAGTCCATCATAGACTCTTGCAAATCATAGGCTGGCTTAATAATACCAGGAGTGTCTGAAAACAATATTTGAAAATCGTCACCATTCACGATACCTAAAATACGATGTCTTGTTGTTTGTGCTTTAGAGGTAATAATTGATAATCTTTCCCCTACAAAGGCATTCATTAAAGTAGATTTTCCAACATTTGGATTTCCAATTATATTGACATAGCCTGCTTTGTGTTTCATAAATACATTATTAATTCGGCACAAAGGTAGTTTATATCAACGACATAGAGAAAATAAAAAAGTTAAGAGTAATTAATTTTGTTTATTAAAATAATAATTATACATTTGCACCACAATATCGCGGGATAGAGCAGTAGGCAGCTCGTCGGGCTCATAACCCGAAGGTCACAGGTTCGAGTCCTGTTCCCGCTACAAAGCAAAGGACACTTCATTAAGTGTCCTTTTTTATTTTACAACTTTAAAAGTTTCTTTACTTGAGAAGTATATTATAAAAATAGGTACTCAATAATAGGATACTCTACTATCCAGAAGCAACAAATCTCCCTCACAAAGTCAATTGAGTATTTCTGTACTTTGAAGAAATGGAATAGTACTATTATAATGATTAAAGTTAGCATATTCCTTAAATACATATCTACTATTCCCACTAAGTTTAGTCTATAGCACTTCATTTCTATTACCAAATAGTACCTATCCCTTATTAAAAACAGTGTTAATACAATAGAATTCAAAAATATTTACACAACAATCTGGTACGGCAAAAACCATATTAAGATACTCGTAACAACACACTTAAAGCACAAATCAGCTTTAAACAAACAGAAAACTAAATGTTAACTTATGCGTTAAATACAAAAAGTGTTTGTCTACTCTAAATATTCGTTCTATATTTGCACCATAATATCGCGGGATAGAGCAGTAGGCAGCTCGTCGGGCTCATAACCCGAAGGTCACAGGTTCGAGTCCTGTTCCCGCTACAAAGTAAAAAAGCCAGTTCAATTGAACTGGCTTTTTCGTTATATAATCTTTATCTTTCAAAAGATAATTTTATAATCTTATCTAATTTTGCTTTGTCCACATGAGGAGAAAACTCATTGTATAATTCATGTTTCAATAAAGACACGATCGCAAAAAAATCATTTGTTAGTACTAAATAATACTTTTTCACTGCCTCTGCTGATTGACTTTCTGCTGTTTTGACCAACATACTTTCTGTCATCAAATTCCCTACATGCCCAAGTACTTTATCAAATGTTTCAGCTGAAGTATGCATTTGAAGATAACCAAACTCAAAGATTAAATCTTGCAAATTATTAACTTCCTTCTCTAATTTCTTACTCTGAGACAAGGTTGTGCTTAATGCCTCTCTCTGTAAAATAGTGTTTAGTTGACTCAAGAATTGGAAGAATACTTCTTGCTTTTTTTCAAAAACAAGTAAATGACGTTCTCTTGACTCCTCACTCTTAGTTTGTCCTTGTAAAAGTAGTACTGTAATAATAGCTGTAATCACTACACCTAATAGCGTACCAAAAAATTGAGCTGGCAAAGAAGACAATTCAAATATTTCGAATGCTACTGCAACAACTAAGAATAATGCTGTACTGGATAATATCCCTATACGTAGCCAGTTGGGTTTGTTTTTCATGATACAACTTGTTACTAAGTCTTTTTCTGTTTATTCACAAACATACAAATAGTTCTTATTACTTTATCGTCTATCTTCAAGAATAAACTATCACAGCATGGTGCGATTCGCTTTTCGATAAGCAGACATCAAACACTACTATTCGCATTCAATAGATAATTTTTAAATCATTATAACCTCATAAATACCAAATAGATAGAAATAAAACACTCCTTTAAAAATAAAAAAACATCTTTATTGTTTGTAATATTAGATAATCACACTATATTTGCACCACAATATCGCGGGATAGAGCAGTAGGCAGCTCGTCGGGCTCATAACCCGAAGGTCACAGGTTCGAGTCCTGTTCCCGCTACAAAGTAAAAAGGATATAATCTATAGATTATATCCTTTTTTTATTTAAGGTCTTTGAGTTACTACGCAACTTTAATTATATTTACCACTATAGCAAATGATAAATAAGTATGACTAAAGAAAACTTTCAACCCTTATATGCTACAAATAATCTTACACTTACAAGATTACTTCGTTTGACATTTTTTCTAATTAGTTTACTTTTCATTCTTCCACTCTACAGTATTCCTCTTTTGCTGATGGATGACATAACAAACTCAGGGATTAATAGTATCTATTATGCTTTATATATAGTTATACTAACCTATTTACTCTATCAATTGATTAAATCTATACAGAAAGCAAATAAAAATAGTATATCTAATCTAATGGTTGATAAAGAAGGGCTACATTATACGTTCTTAAACAAAAACACAGAAGATATACTGTTTAAGGATTTATTGCCCTACAAGCAATCTTATACTGCTGACATCCTAACTCGAACAGAAGGTATAGGCGCCAGTAGCAAAACTGTTTTAATGGCACACCATAAACAACAACTCCGAAAGCTATCCTTTCAGAATACATTTATATTCTCTAATCAGTATATCACTAATAGTGGTGCATTGCGTGCACATTATATTCAAGGAATTACCCTATTCCGTCCAGACTTAAAAATAGATCCTTCAGTCTTCACAAATTTTCATATTCACCCACAAACCTTTGCATACAATCAGAAAGATCTTAAAAAAGCACTTCTACTGTCGATTATTTTTATATGTGTCATACTATCCATTATTTATTATTACTTTTAATACTACTAAAACAACGAATATTAGCCTATGTTATCTATAGCCTATCTAAAAATTACAATAGCAGTGTTAGTTCTTATCTGTAGCATAGTTGGAATCATTAAACTATTTAGGGGTAAACAAATAATTAAATTGCATGCATCTTATGGCACACATCCTATCAGTATACCAAAAGCAGGATACTATTCCTTATGGGCAGAAGCAAAATTTATGACCAAACTACCTTTAGCTAACTTCAATAGTACAATTTCAGACATACATGGTAAACCTGTACGTACATATAAGTCAATTTTTCGTCCAAGGGCAAACAGTATGAGTCAAGCAACTGTACAATTAAAATATTTCTATCTCAAACAAGGAGAGTACGTATTAAATATTACAAACGAAAAAGAAACAACTTTAAATGTATTAGATAAAATAGCAAACAACTTCTTACCTGAACAAACAGAAGCACAGTTTAGTTATCGCATCAAAAATACTTTTCCAGAATTCTTATTCCCTGTATTTATGATTGCTCTAATGTTTGCTGTACAAGGTATTGTATTTACTCTTATTGACCTAATTCCAAAAGCAACTCCTTAAATATAAAACAACAAAAAAGGTCAGTACAGTACTGACCTTTTTTGTTGTTTATCGTAGTTTACATCAGTTCTCCTGATATATCTTCCCATTCTTGCATCAACTCTTCAATGCGTTTTTTCTTTTTTTCATAGTTTGCAAAAAAGTTTGTGTCGTTCACCATCTTCTCATAATCTGCAGCCAACAATTCATCTTCTTTGGCAATCTTTTTCTCCAAATCATTAATTTCACTTTCCACCTTACTCAAACGATTTTGCATAGACTTTTGTTTCTTTTGCTCTTCATAAGACAACGTTTGAGTTTTCTTTTCCTCTACCACAACAGCCTTAACCTCTACTTCAGGAGTTTTCTTTTCAATTTCTCTCATATTCTGCGCATTGCGCTCTTCTAAGAAATAATTTATATCTCCTAAATATTCCTTGATACGTTGATCTTTAAACTCATAAACCAAGTCTGTCAATCCTTGTAAGAAATCTCTATCATGTGAAACCAACACTAATGTTCCTTTAAAGTTTGCTAAAGCTCGCTTTAAAACATTCTTAGACTTAATATCTAAGTGGTTGGTAGGCTCATCCATCAGCAATACATTTATAGGAGACAACAACATTTTACACAAAGCCAATCTATTTCTTTCTCCTCCAGACAGTACTTTTACTTTCTTCTCTACATCATCACCTCTAAACAAAAATGCACCAAGCATATCTCTAACCTTAATACGATTTCCATCAGTAGCTGCATCTAACATTGTATCCAACAAAGTTTTTTCTCCATCTAAATAATCTGCCTGATTCTGTGCAAAATATCCAATCTGTACATTATGTCCTAATTTGATATTTCCATCGTATTCAAACTCATCAATAATAGCCTTTATCATTGTAGACTTTCCTTGTCCATTCTGCCCTACAAAAGCTAACTTAGTTCCTCGTTCTACTAATAAATCAATATCTTTAAAAATAGTCTTTTCTCCAAAGCTCTTTGTTACATTCTCAATCTCGATTACTACTCTTCCTGGGTCGATACTCACAGGAAAAGAAATATTCATCACAGCATTATCATCTTCATCTACTTCAATACGTTCAACTTTATCCAATTTCTTGATTAAAGATTGCGCCATTGAAGCCTTTGTCGCTTTATATCTAAACTTTTCTATTAGTTTCTCTGTCTCCTCTATCTTCTTTGCTTGATTTTTCTGTGCAGCCAATTGCATTTCTCTCAATTCTTCACGCAGCACTAAATACTCTGAATATGGCTTATTAAAATCGTATATCTTACCTAAAGAAATTTCTATCGTACGATTAGTTACATTATCCAAAAACATCTTATCATGCGATATAATAACGACAGCTCCAGGATAAGTCTTCAAAAACTGTTCTAACCAAATAATACTCTCAATATCCAAGTGGTTCGTAGGTTCATCCAAAAGCAAAACATCATTGTCTTGCAACAACAGCTTTGCTAACTCTATACGCATACGCCATCCTCCAGAAAATGTTTCAGTCAAGTTGCCAAACTCTTCACGCTTAAATCCTAAACCAATCAACACTCGTTCTGCATTTCCCTCGTAACTATAGCCTCCAATGATTTCATAGTGATGTGTTAAATCACTCAATTTCTCAATTAGCAATGAGTATTCCTCAGATTCATAATCAGTACGTTCTGTCAACTCTTTATTGACTCTCTCAAGTTGTCCTTCTATTTGCTTAATCTCCACAAATGCTTGGTAAGCCTCTTCCAACACAGTACGACCAGGAATAAATTCTATATCCTGTCTTAAGAAACCAATTTTTAATGCTTTCTCTACTGCTATTGTTCCTGTATCAGGTTCAAATTCACCTGATAATAATTTCAACATTGTTGATTTCCCAGCACCATTCTTACCAACCAAACCAACGCGGTCACCTGCTCCTATTCTAAATGTTACATTCTCAAATAAATATTCTCCTGAAAATGATACAGATAGATTATGTATGTTTAACATATATCTTCTACTTTATTCTAAACTTTTTATATCTATGGATAGAGACACTCTCTTCCAAAGGTTCTTTATTTTCAATGCAATTATACAATTTTTCAGCAAGAAAAGGCCCAAGTAAAACACCTCTTGTTCCCAATCCATTCAACACGTGTATTCTATCAGATTCCAAACTACGTCCCAACAATGGACGTCTATCTTTTACTGTAGGTCTTACACCAGCTGTGTGCTCTATCACCTCAAAAGGCACATTCAATAAATCTTTTAATCCTTCCAACAGTTCTTTCTTCCCTTCTTCAGATGGAATATCTGTTTTATCATTCCAATCATAAGTAGCTCCTACTTTATACAAGCTATCCCCAATAGGAATAATAAAAACACCCGCTTTAAACATCACAGGATAATTCGTACCCGGTATTTTCACCAAAAGTAACTCTCCTTTGGTTCCATCCAAAGGTAATTCTTTAAAGAAAGGGTTATTCATCATACCAAAACCTTCTGCAAACACAATGTGTTTTGCTACAAGATCTTTATAAGTCACTTTTTCTGAGTTGTAACTTAATTCATTATAATCAAATACTTCTTTGCGATACATCTCCTCTCCAATCAAATACTTTCGATAGGTACTCAGCAATACCTTCGTATCCACAAAACCTGTCTCATTTACTTCACCAAAGCCAAAAGGCGCTATAATACCCTCGAACTTCTCTTTCACTAATTTACTCGACAAATATTGTTCTAAGTTTGGACGATCTGAAGCCTGAAACCAATTATTCTGTTCTTCAACTGAAGCTAAACGACGATACAAAGGTAACTTGTGATCAAACACAACCCCTAATTTAGCTTCCAAATTAGCATAAAAGGGCTTCGCTAATGCTATTTGCTCACCAATCTTCCATACATCAGTAAAACGCTTTAAAACAACAGGATTATACATTCCTCCAGCAGCCAAAGAAGAAGATCTCTGCTCTGAATCTACCACAACAAAACGCTTATTTTCCTTAACCAATTTTTCGGCAAAACACAAACCTGCCAAGCCACATCCTACAACAATATAGTCAATCATAATACTTCGAATTAAAAACAAAAGCTCTTATCTATTAAATAGATAAGAGCTTTTATATATCAAATAGTGATTACAAAATTAGTAATTCCACATATCATCTTCAAGGTTTCTGATCATTTCTTTGATTCTTTCACCTTCAAATAATTTCTCTAAGTCGTTACTCTTGATATATTCATCAATTCTACGTCCTCCATATTGATTATCCGCTTTGTAAATTGTACTTGCAAAACGTCTTGCATTAAACAAGTGATCAAAATTCATTGGATTCATTGGATTCTTAGAGTTGAATACTTTTGCATCAAACAATGTTCCACGAGCGTCTGGGAAGAAAATCCAAAACAATTCTACAAAGTTTTCGTTCTCACCACCTTTTGTGTACAAATCCACAATAACAGGAGCAATACCTAAGATTCTGTATTTCAATTGCCCTTCATTTCTGTCAAAGAACCACATACCAACAATGTGGTATGATTTTACATCACCTGGTTTAAGAGTCGATTTCACGATATACTCATCTGGAATTTTTTCTCCAGCGTTAGCATATTCAATACCAACATCAGTTGTATCAATTTTCGTAAAAGATTCTTCCAAATCTTTCAAAGTACGCTTCGTCTTGAAATCACTATCGTCATACACTTCAGTGATACTTCCAGACTTAATACCATCAATCAATACTTGAAACAAAGGTTTTCTACCTTCTGAATCAGCCTCTTCTGTTGGATAATAATAAGCTTCATTTGCTTTCTCGTCAAGAGAAATGTTTTCCCATACTTTAATACCAAAAAGTATGTCTTTATCTGCTACATAACCATAAGGTATAGGTCCTTCATTTTGCACAATGATATCTTGTACTTTTTTGATACCTATTTCACTCGCAGACTTTGCATTCAATAAATTTGCTTGTGCAAATGAATTAACTGAAAAGATTGAAAACGTAACAAATAGTGAGATTTTTTTCCAGTTCATATTACTCAAAATTTTCTTCTTAAATTAATTTAAACGAAATTATTGTATTTCGTATGTACAAGGTGCTGTTTTCTTTAACTGATAGTCTCCTGCTCCGTCTAAGCGCGTTTTGATATCAGAAATTACAATTACATCACCAGTTCTTGTTTTAGCGATAGCTGCTCTTGCTCTATCATTCATTCTATTTCCTTGAACTACGATTGAAGGTTGACCAGGTATTTGAACTACGAAACCAGTTACAGTTAATCCTACTTCAAAATCAAAGTCTTCCAACTTCGCTCCAATACTAACTACAGCAGCATTGTCTTTATTACCTCTTGCAGCATACTCTCCACGAACTGTACCACGAGGTGGTGGAATATCTTTAATTCTAAATGTCTTGCGATCACTTACTGTTTGACCATTATCCAATTTACCTGTAACATTGATTACAACTTCACGTCCAGCTCCAGGTCTTAAGATATACTGTCCTGCTTTTCCAGCCGAACTTAATCCAGGTGCAGAAGCAGAAACTTTATCTGATGGAATACCTGCAAAACTAATTGTCATAGGGTTAGCTACACCACGGTACACTACATTCATCTTGTCTGCCGAAATATTTGCAGAGTTTGGACGAGGTACAACTACATAGTTTCCTTCTATCTCAACTGGCACAGCCTTTCCGTCTTCCATAAATGTAAACTGACCACTAATCTTGTGCTCTCCAACATTTCCAGTTCCAAATGAAACTGCAACCTGTCCGTCTTTTAAAGCACTTCCTAAATTAATGTTTTGTCCGTTTACAACAACTTTTGTAGGTACAGTAGATTTGTCATAACGACCTAATACAACTGTTCCTTTAAACGTTTCTCCAGCAAAATAAACTGTTTTATCTGTTGTTACAAACGCTTTATAGTTTTTCATAGAAGCTGCTTGTGTTAATGTATTTCCAAGTAAAACATTGTAAATATCATCTTCCAACACATACGCATCATTCTGCATAGTAGATAACTTAGTCAAAGATGCAATAGCAGGAAACCCTTGGAAATGATAATTCAAATAAGGAATCGTTTGTCCTTGTGAATTTTTAACTTTAGAAATATCAAATCTTTTATTCAAATCTGTCAACACAGGTTGAAACTTCACATCTGTACCAACAGCTTTTGCAATTGCAGCTTTATATCCTTCAATTACACCGATAAAAGCTTCTCCTTCTTTAGAGTACTTATCACCACTGAACCAAAGGTTATCAATTACATCACCTTTTTCCATACGCTCAGCTGGTAAAGAACCATCTTCTAAACGTTTGTCAGCTAAAGGATCTGTAATCGCTTTTTTAATTTTCTCTACTTCAGCAACAAAATTAGCTGTAATAGTCTGTACTTGTTTTGCTCTATTGTATGGTTCTTTAAAACGAGTCGGATCATCTTGTGCTTTCATTCCTAAACTCTCTAACATGTTAGTGTTATTCTCTTTAGAAGAAGCATTAGCTGATTCAAACTTTTCGTTTACCAATGCAAATGCAGATAATACCTCCTTAGACATATTCAGTGCCATCATTGCGATAAACACCAAGTACATCAAGTTAATCATCTTCTGCCTTGCGGTTAATTTACCTCCTGCCATAATTTATTTCTTATCATTAATAAATTAATTAGCACTTCTTGAACCTCCCATAGCAGAAAGCATTCCGCCATATACTGTATTCAATGATGATAAATTAGTTGTTAAAGCTGCCATTTGTTCTTTTAACTTCAAGTTGTTCTCCGCAACCTCTTGGTTAATTTCAGCATTTTTATTAGCACTCTCTAATTGTACTTTGTACATAGAGTTTAATGATTCTAATTGTGCAGCTGCTAAAGACATTTCTTCAGCATACTTTTTAGTAGAAGCTACAGAGTCAACAGTTGGAGCAATTTCTTTAGAAGCAGCTTCGAAGTTTCTAATACTTCTTCCTAAACTGTTCATTAACTCTCCATCAATCTTAGCTTCTTTTAATAAGTCATCCAATTTTTTAGACAACATACCCTCTTCTTGTGTTTGTGCTGCAACTGCATTTACAGTTGATCCACCAGCTATTTTAACCTCTCTTGCTTCTCCACCTTTCAATTCAGGGTACACTTTAGACCAATCTAATTCATCATCTACTGGTTCAAAAGCTGAGATAGCGAAAATAAGTGCCTCTACTACTAATCCCAAAGTTAACATATTATTACCGTTAATAGGCCCTAACTCCATGTGAGTAATTTTAAATAATGCCCCGATAATAACAACTGAAGCTCCCATCCCGTAACAGAAGTTCATTAATTTTTTTGGTATTGCCATAATTCTATAGTTTAAAAATTGTTTGTTTAGTTCTTTCTATTGATTTAATTATTTAGCCATTCTGCTTGCACTTGATCTCGATACACTTCCAGACACAGACTGTACTGTACGGAATCCGATGTATGAACGTGCAGAATCAGCGTATTCAGAATCACGAGTGGCAACTTGCAAGAAATAAGCTGGGTCTCTCCAAGAACCACCTCTTACAACTTTTAAAGGATTACTTGAGTTTCTATTTTTCGGTTTTAAACTTGACATCATATCATAGCTTGATTGGTCATAAACAGAACTTGTCCATTCAGAAACGTTACCAGCCATATTGTAAAGATTATATCCATTTGGTGGATAAGAGCGTGCAGTTGTAGTGTATAAAGCACCATCTGCCGCATAATCAAATCTTGTAGGTTTGAAGTTAGCTAAGAAACATCCTTTCTCATCTGTTGTGTAAGGACCACCCCATGGGTACATTCCTCCTTCAAGACCTCCTCTTGCAGCGTATTCCCACTCACTTTCCATTGGTAAACGGAATTCGTGAACATCTTGAGGTAAACGCTTAGATTTTAAGAAAGAGTTTTTATACATTGTTCTCCAAGCCGCAAAAGCTTTTGCTTGGTACCAGTTTACTCCTACTACAGGATACTCTCCGAAAGCCTCATGCCAGAAATAATCATTATGCATTGGCTCATTATAAGAATATTGGAATTCTTTAATCCATCTTGTTGTATCTGGGTAGATCAACAATGTTTCTGTTTTTAAGTGACGTTTTCTTCTTGTACGTGGATTATCTCCATTGTCTTTCATTGCTCCTTCAACATCTACATAAGTATATTTGAATTTCAATTTAGAAACGTCGAATACAGTCATACCGTTATAAGTTTCACTTGAAGGAATGTACAAAGAGTCCATTACCTCTACAAAGTGCTCATCTGGGTATCTATCTTGAGTTACTGGCAAAGCCACTTTTTTATTCAATCTTCTTCCTGCATATATATCTTCACCACCTTCTAAACTGTAGTAGTTATCATACATATACTTTTGGTATGGAGTCATCTTATCTTGATTCTCTTGGTTTTCCATAAAAGCATATGCACCAATTCCACCTGCTTCTTTACCCATTCCTAAGTCTTCTGCTGCAATAGCCAACTTAGTACGTGTAATAGAATCTTTCACCCAATCAACAAATTTTCTGTACTGGTTGTTAGTGATCTCAGTTTCATCCATATAAAACGAACCGATAGTAACTGTTCTCGTTGGCGCATCCTGAGCACCTAAAAAATCCTCATTTGACTGCCCCATAGTAAAGGTTCCACCAGGAATTACTGACATCCCGTGTGGTTTATCTTGTGACCATCTTTTTCCTACTGCACCATCCATCAATTCACCTCGATCCCCTGTACCACAGCTGCTCATTAAAGCCAAAACTGCTCCTAACGTAATGATCTTCTTCATATATTATATAGGTTTTTATATACCGTTCTTAAAAATGTAAACGTATTCAATAATTTTTAATTTCACAAAACAAAATTAAAAAAATTTTAATTTTTATTTAACAATCCCTTTCAGGTAATTTTTTGACACTAAACCAAGCTCTTTTTTAACATTCTCCACCATCTTTCTGGCACTTCTTGCTGAATTGCTTGCAGATAGTCCTCTTGACTACATGGCAATAGAATCTTTTTGTTTTTCAATTTCCCCTCATTTGCTGCCAAAAGAATCTCTATCCACCAACGTCCTGACACATCACTCTTGTAGAAAATTAATTCATCATATCCTTCTATTGGAACAATATATTTAAAATAACTCTCTTTATTAACAAATGGATACTCCTTATAGCGAAAATTAAATCCTTCTATAAAGTACCATAAGATCTGTCCTATTAATAACGCTTCAGACGACTGATTATTGCTATTAAAAATACCAAAAGAACTAACTCTATCACTCAATCCACTATAACGGGCTAAGGCACAGATTTCTCTACCATTAAAACCATTAGGACTAAACATCTCAAAATTCCCAGAATCACTCGATTTCACAACATTCATATCCAAGCTCACCAAATCAGCATCTCTCAAAACCGGTTCTGCCAACGACAAGTTATTTGCAATCTCACCTACTCTATAGGCCTCGAAGTACAAACTGCTTATTAAATCTATTTCTTCTTGCGAATTAAAGTAAGTCTGATACCCTAAATTCGAAAAATTAAACAAGTTATTTGGCTCGTCCACTATTATCTTAGACAAATAACTATCTGCTACGTCACATTCTTCTTTTGCCAAATCCAATTTATGATCAATCGCAACCAAGTTAACCATCTGTTCAAACTCGTCATATGCGCGATACATAGGATACGTCAAATCTTGAGATCCTCCTATGATAATAGGTACAATTTTATTTCTCAATAACTCTGCAACAATACTTTTTACCAAAAAATAAGTATCATCTAATGTATCTCCAGGAGTTATATCTCCCATATCTATCACTCGAGTATTCCAATTTCCAGGATACAAGGCATAAAATGCTTTGCGTATTTTACTCAAGTCTACGATATCTTCTGAATAACTACCAGTTCCTCTATTATCGTTTACTCCAATAATCGCCAATTGGTACTTGTCGAAATCTTCAAATGTACCTCCTTTAAAAAAAGTTACCTTCTTTCCCAAAGACTGGCTTGGCAAACCGTCCACAAAGTTAAGAAAATCTAAATCTAATGGCTTAAGCAATTGAAAAATCATATTCTATTTCTTTGTAGCTTTTTTTGCCGTTGTTGTTTTCTTTACTGCTGTTGTCTTTTTAGCTGTTGTTTTCTTAGCAGCCGTTTTTTTCTTAGGCGCTTTTTCTTCAATCAATGCTTTTACTTGATCCAACGTTAGCTCTGCCGCATTCACATCTTTAGACAACTCTATCTTCGTTTTTCCACTCAAAATAACAGAACGACCCCATCTTGCTTTTTCAACCTTGATTCCTTCTTCTGCCCAATTGTGAATCACTTTATCTTTTTCTTTCTGAATCTTATCTTCAATCAATTCATTGATATCCGTTTGTGACAGATTATCGAAATTGTATTTCTTACTTACATTGATAAATATGCCATTCCACTTCAAGTATGGACCAAAACGTCCTACTCCTTTTTGTACAGGCAATGCTTGATAAGAAGCGATAGGTGCATCTGCTTGTTCTTTTTCTTGAATAAGTTCCAAAGCACGGTCATAAGACACATCCAAAGGTTCCTCTCCTTTCGGAAGCGAAATAAACACCTTCCCAAAACGCACGTATGGACCAAAACGACCATTGTTCACTTCTACTTCTTCTCCTTTATAGTCACCCAACACACGTGGAAGTAAAAATAAAGACAAAGCTTCTTCTAAAGTAATAGTACCTATATTTTGCTCGTTCGTTAAGCTTGCATATTGTTTTTCTTCGTCGTCTGCATCTCCGATTTGAGCCATAGGTCCAAACTTCCCTAAACGAACCAATACTGGTTTTCCTGTTTTTGGATCAGTACCTAATATACGCTCCCCAGATTCGCGATCTGCATTTTCTTCTACATCTTTTACAATCGGATGGAAATGATCGTAAAACTCACGCATCATCTTTGCCCAATCCTCATTACCTGCAGCAATCTCATCAAAGTCTTCCTCTACTTTTGCTGTAAAGTGGTAATCCATAATTGTGTTGAAGTTCTTTACCAAGAAATCGTTTACAATCATTCCGATATCAGTAGGAATCAATTTCCCTTTATCAGAACCTGTTTTTTCTACCAACTTCTTCTCTTCTATCTTATCACCCTTAAGGCTTAGTGTTTTGTATCCGCGCTCTTTTCCTTCTGTTGTTCCTTTCTCAACATAAGTACGTGCAATAATAGTAGAAATAGTAGGTGCATATGTAGATGGGCGACCAATACCCAACTCTTCCAACTTTTTCACCAAAGAAGCCTCCGTATATCTCGCTGCTGGTTTGCTATAACGTTGTGTAGCCACCAACGACTTATTTAATAAGCCTTCGCCTAACTTTAAGTTTGGCAAGATACCTTCTACTTCTTCATCTTCATCATCATGTCCTTCTAAATATACTTTTAAGAAACCTTCAAATAACAACACCTCTCCAGATGCCACAAAGTTTTCTTTAAACTTATTTGCTTCGATACGCACATTTGTACGCTCCAATTGTGCATCGCTCATTTGTGAAGCCAATGTACGCTTCCAAATCAAATCGTATAATCTTGCTTGATCTCTATCTACTGCAGCATTGTGCAATGCCATATTGGTAGGACGTATAGCCTCGTGAGCCTCTTGTGCTCCTTTGCTTTTTGTTGCATACTTTCTTGGTTTCGAAAATTCTGCACCATATGATTTCGTAATCTCGTTTGCTGCAGCTTTCATTGCTTCGTCAGACAAGTTTACACTATCCGTTCTCATATACGTAATCAGTCCACTCTCATATAAACGTTGTGCCAATGTCATCGTTTGACCCACTGAGTAATGCAGTTTACGAGCTGCTTCCTGCTGTAAAGTAGAAGTAGTAAACGGAGCTGCTGGAGATTTCTTAGCAGGCTTTGTTTCCAAATCGCCTACTCTGTAGCTTGCCCCTACATTTTGTTGCAAAAAAGCGTATGCCTCTTGCTCACTTGCAAAGTTTTTAGGCAATTTTGCCTTCACAATTTTTCCTTCTTGTGTTGTAAACTCTGCTGCTATACTATAAAATGATTCTATATTAAAACCATTAATTTCTCTTTCTCTTTCTACAATCAAACGTACAGCAACAGACTGTACACGTCCTGCAGACAAGCCTCCTTTTACTTTTTTCCAAAGTACAGGTGACAATTCATAACCTACTAATCGGTCAAGAATTCTTCGTGCTTGTTGTGCATTTACCAAGTTATAGTCAATCTCTCTCGGATTTTCTATTGCTTTTAAAATTGCACCTTTAGTAATCTCATGAAATACGATACGTTTAGTATTATCGCTTTTTAATTTTAGTTCTTCTGCCAAGTGCCAAGCTATAGCCTCCCCCTCACGGTCCTCATCGGATGCTAACCAAACCGTTTCGGCTTTCTTAGCAAGGTCCTTCAACTTTTTCACAACAGCCTTCTTATCAGCAGATACCTCATACTTTGGCCTAAAGTTGTTGTCAACTTCTACACCTATTTCTTTAGAGGGTAAATCTGCGATATGTCCGTAACTTGACTCTACCTGAAAATCTTGTCCTAAAAATTTCTCTATCGTTTTAGCTTTCGCTGGTGACTCAACAATCACTAAATTCTTTGCCATACTTCATTATTTTGAGCAACAAAAATATATGATTTTTTTTAATTATTCGCTAAACAATATAATATTACACACCAACAACAACTTATAAGTAGTTTTAGTAATAAGAAAATACCCAATATTTTCACTAAAAAGTTAACAAACTACCAAAACCTACACACTTCACATTCAGACAGAAAATGTCTTTAAGTAAAATCAATACAAAAGCACTTGTTAATAAATACTTAAAAAAATACTTTTTAGTTCCAATCATCTCATATAGTATAAATGACCAACACCACTATACAAAGAGAGAGAGTACTCTATCACGAATACTCTCTCTTTTATGCATTATCTATCTATCGAAACCTTAGCATTATTTTTAGTACTATCATCCATATCATATCTCAATTCACCATTTACCCATACCTTAACAGTTGTCCAAGAATACTTCTGTTTATTCACTAATCTTACAATGGTATCACTTACTGCATTGTTCCATTTAATTACAGAAGTAACTTTATTATTGATATAAAACGAATCTCCTACTTGTCCGTGTAACCTAAAGAGATAATCTCCTTCATTTTGAAAAATATCATAGTCAAACCTCAAATCTAATTCGGGATGATCAAACATAATATATTGTCCATCATTTCTTAAATGTAATACTCTGATTTGATTATGCTCATAAAAACCCTTTGTTTTTGGGTTCAACAAATCTTGCTTGTCTTTATCACGTACCTTAAAAACAGAAGCCGCTAAGTAGGTAAACCCTTTTGTTTCCTTTTCATCATGTGTGCATGACGACAATAATAATAGACTACTAACTAAAACAAATACATATCTTTTCATACTAAACATTTTCAAAAATTCTAAGCAATATCTATTTAAACACAGCAACAGCTTCATCACCTTCAACATTTACTCCTTATTGGTATTATAACATTTTTATTCAAAAATCACGATACATTCCAACAAAGACAAGTAGATTATAGCTAATCAAACAATCACTACAATTTCTATTGTACACACTAACAAAACAAAAAACATCTTTTTTTGCAGCGTTCTTATTTTTAGAAACAAGTTTCTTTGTTCCTTTCTTCTCTAAAAAAGAACAAAGCATTCTATACTATACTAAGTACAATATACTTGCAACCAGATATTAAAAATACTAAAATAGATAAAAAAATCGCAACTCATCAAATAAATGCAATCGTCATCAGTAAACAAACAACTACAACCTAAACTAAACAATTCTAAAAACACCCTTTAATTGAGTGAACAACTCAGCAATCAATTGTTTAATCTGCCCTCATTTGGTCTTTTTGAATTCATTTGGCATTTTTGCTCTGTTTTGAAGGACCTAAAAACACATAAACACCTATAAACAAACCTTTTAAAAAAATTTATTTTTATTTTCTTTTACTCTCCTTCGAGAATTGCTTTGGTACGCCTTTGAAAAACGGTACTTTTTCCGAACAACAGTAAAACCGTATCAAAAGAACTACAAAACAAAACGCAGTCGAAAAAACAATCTTATTTTTTCTACCTTTATATTATACATCAATTTCACCACCACATGCTTACTCCTTTACACCTACATATTCAAAAAATAACAGGTCATGACCTACAAGACATCTGGCATAATATAGCCAACTATTTTGACGTAATACCACTCAAGAAAAAGGAGATAATACTACAAGAAGGCGCGCCATGCACATCACTATACTTTGTACTGAATGGATGCATGCGCAGTTATTACACCAAAAACAATGGCATAGAGCAAACCATCGATTTTGCTATCGAAAACTGGTGGATAACAGATCATTTGTCTTTCGACCAAAAATTGTTATCAACATACAGCATACAAGCAGTAGAACATACTACAATAGCCCAAATTAGTCGTGAAAACTACAATCTTTTACTTCAACAATATCCTGTAATGGAAAAATACTTTCGTTGCATATACCAGCGTGCAAATGCTGCTGCACAAAAGAGAATTACTTATCATTACGACTTTTCGAGAGAAGAACTATATTTTCACTTCGAAACGCAGTTCCCTTGGTTTATCCAGCGAATTCCACAATACTTAATTGCATCGTATTTAGGATTTTCTCCTGAATATTTAAGTGAAATAAAGAAAAAGCGACTTTCTTAAACCTGTTTAAGTTTTTTATCTCGTACAAATCAGAGTTTTGTAGTAATAAAAATGAAAACAAAATGAGTACAAGAAAAAACATCTACGATCTTGATCCAGCTGCATACACTGGCATGATTGCTTTAGAAAAATACTTACACGACTCTTTATTGCAACCCCTACACATAGAATTTATCAAGATTAGGGCGTCACAACTAAATGGTTGTGGGTACTGCTTGGATTTGCACAACCAAGATGCTATAAAAAAAGGAGCCGATTTACGTCAATTGTTAGCTATTGCAGCTTGGAGAGAAACAGAATTGTTTTCGGCAGAAGAACAACTGATTTTACAACTAACAGAAGAAATCACATTTATAAGTGCGCAAGGAGTAACAGACGAAACATACAACAAAGGACAAGAACTGTTTGGCGAAATATATTTTGCTCAACTACTTATGTGTGCTATAACTATTAATGCTTGGAACAGAATTGCTGTTGCTACACACAAAAAAGCAATATAAACACAAAATCAAACATCTCGTCTATTCTATACGAGATGTTTGATCTATAGCGTTATGTTTTTCCTTTTTTACTGTTTAATACATCCACTCAAAAAAGCATTTAGTCCTTCTTTCACTGGTGTTACTATTTTACTCCTATTTGCTGAATTAAGACAATAAACCTCAAAATTGTCTTTTTCACAGATAATCAAGCATGTTTTTTTACGATCTATTCCCTTTTGACTTGCTTACAACAACAAGTCTTATTTTAATGCATTATTATAGCATTTTACCAAACTAACCAAGAATATCCCAAAGATATTAAGACAAAACCAACCAAAACCCATGCAATAGATTTAAGTATTTATTGCTGTATCCGAAAAATAAATTGGTATAAATCATATTTTTTCATTAAAATTGGAAGTTTTTTCGATTAAATAAATAATGAAATACCCTAAGAGTATCCTATTGGTTTGCGTATTGGCAACACAATTAGGTTTTGCACAAAAGCAAGTGAAGTTGGATGAAATTTGGAATGGAACCTTTAGAACAAAGGCAATGGAGTCGGTTAATACCTTAAATCGCTCTAACCATTTTACGCGCATTGAAAATGCTACTGAGCAAGCTCAGGTAATTAATACGTATGACTTTTCTACACTTGAAAAAGTGAAGACAATATTTGACAATGCTCAATTCCCACAAATCAAATCGATAGATAATTATGTATTTGATGCAAAAGAAGAGCAATTATTGATTGGTACAAACTCTACACCTATCTTTCGTCATTCTTTTACAGCAGATTACTACTTGTATAATCCATCAACTAAAACAGTTACCCCTATTGCTACACATCCAGTAATGGAACCTGTTTTCTCAAACGATGGAACAAAAATCGCTTATGTTTATTCAAACGATTTATACATCTATGATATCCCAACAGCAAAAACAACTCGTGTAACAAATGATGGAAAGAAAAATCATATTATCAATGGTATTTCAGACTGGGTTTACGAAGAGGAGTTTGCTATTGTACGCATGTTTGATTGGAACAGCGACAGTGGGAAAATTGCTTATGTAAAATTTGATGAAAAAGACGTACCAGAGTATTCAATGGATATCTATGGTACAGGACTTTACCCTACACAAGATAAATTTAAGTACCCTAAAGCAGGAGAGAAAAATGCTGTGGTATCTATACATATCTACGATTTAAAAACAAATAAAACAACGAAAGTAGACCTAAGCGAGTTTAACGATTTCTACATTCCACGTATCAAGTGGACTAATGATAGTAAATACCTTAGTGCTCAGGTGATCAATAGACACCAAAACGACTTAAAGGTGTTTTTTGTACATGGGGATACTGCTGACAAAAAATTAATACTGAACGAAAAAGATAAGGCTTATGTAAATGTACACGACCTTAAATTTTTGGACAATAATGACTTTGTGTGGTTGAGTGAAAGAGATGGAAACAATCATCTATACCACTACAACAAAGAAGGAAAATTAATCAATCAAATCACAAAAGGAGATTGGGAAGTAACGGATTACTATGGAATAGATCCTAAGAGTAAAAAATTGTTTTTCCAATCTACAGAAGAAGGATCTATCTACAGAGGTATCTATGTAGTGGATGTGAATGGAAAAAATAGAAAAAAATTATCTGATAAATTAGGAACAAACAAAGCTATTTTTAGCCCTAATTTCCAACAGTTTATCAATACATACTCGTCAAGCAAAACTGCTCCACAGTACACTTTAAACAAAACAACAGATGGGAAGTTGATTAAAGCTATTTTGGACAATACGGCTTTGGAGAGCAAACTAAAAGCGTACAACTTACCTACGAAAGAGTTTACACAACTGCCTACAGTAGGTGGCTTGAAGTTGAATGCGTGGATCATGAAACCTGCTAACTTTGACGCAACTAAAAAATACCCTGTATTGATGTATCAATACAGTGGACCAGGTTCACAACAAGTGGCAGACAAATGGTTGGATTCAAACGACTTTTGGCATGCTATGCTTACACAGCACGGATACATTGTGGTAACTGTTGATGGTAGAGGAACTGGATATAGAGGTACTGACTTCAAAAAAACGACTCAATACCAATTGGGTAAATACGAAGTAGAAGACCAGATAGAAGTGGCAAAATACTTGGCAAAACAAAACTATGTAGATGGAAACCGCATTGGAATATGGGGATGGAGCTATGGTGGTTTTATGTCGTCTAACGCACTTTTACAAGGGAACGATGTGTTTAAAGCGGCTATTGCAGTAGCACCAGTTATTAATTGGAGATATTACGACAGCATCTACACAGAGCGATACATGAAAACACCACAAGAAAACCCTCAAGGATATGATGATAACTCACCTATCACACATGCAGAGAAATTAAAAGGGCGCTACTTGCTAATTCATGGTACAGCAGATGATAATGTGCATGTACAAAATGCTATGACTATGATAGAATCGTTGGTACAAAAAAATAAAGATTTTGACTGGCTAATCTATCCTGATAAAAACCATGGTATTTATGGAGGCAACACCAGATTGCAATTATACACTAAGATGACCAACTTCATCTTAAACAACTTATAACACCAAACCAACCAAAAAGTACTATAACACCTAAACAGTACTAACAAAAACAAACTAATACTTAATTCTATGTCGGCAGAATCAGCTAACTCAGATTTATTCAAGTCCAAAGTACTTGGTCATCCTGCGGGACTATTCGTTCTATTCTTTACGGAGATGTGGGAACGTTTCTCTTTCTACGGAATGAGAGTTTTATTAATTCAATTCTTAACTGCAAAAGTGCTATTTGATGATCCTTTCTCTGGATGGGGTTGGAGTGTAGAACAAGCAGGTGCGCTATACGGTACATACGCTATGTTGTTATACCTTACACCTATTTTGGGAGGGGTAATTGCTGATAAATATATCGGTTCTCGTTGGGCAGTAATCGTAGGAGCTATCATCATGACTATCGGGCATGCTGCTATGGGGTTTGACTCTAAAGCAATGTTCTTTGTAGGTTTGGCTTGTCTTGTAATTGGTACAGGATTCTTTAAACCAAACATGCCTTCGATGTTAGGTGAGATGTATAAATATCTACCTGAGAAAAAAGATGCGGCTTATACGATATTCTACATGGGAGTAAACTCAGGGGCTTTCTTCGGAATGATGCTTTGTGGGTACTTGGCAGAAACACAAGGATGGCATTTTGGATTTACATTAGCTGGTATTTTTATGTTTTTGGGTACTATCCAATTCTGGTTTGCAAAACCTTTATTTGGAACAGTAGGAGAGCTTAAAAAAGTTGAAACGAAAGTAGAAAAAACAGCAGAAGAATTAGAAGAAGAAAAAGAAACTAAAAACCCTTACACTTTAGTTGATTACATCTTAATAGGTCTTGTATCTATCATCGGTTTACTATACGCATTTAATGATCCATTGTCTAAAAACGGAGTATTTGATTTATTTAAAGGATTAGATACTTCTGCAATGAGAGGGCAAAGTTTAATGGCTATCATTGCCTTGGTAGCTTTCTTATACTTAGTTATTTCACGTATTCTACGTTATGGAAAAATCATTAGAGATAGAATGTTTGCTGTTATTTTATTGGCATTCTTCTTAATGTTCTTCTTTATGAGTTTTGAACAAGGAGCAACGTCTTTAGTTATTTTCGCAAGAGATTATACTCAACGCGTATTAGAAGGTAATGCTGCTTTGTTGTTTAATATATTCAATACTTTACTTACAATAGTACCATTATTAATCATTACATGGGTATTGATTTTGTTGGCACGTACAACAATTAAAAAAGCGTTTATATCTAATGTAATATTAGCTATTACGTTTATCTCTGTTTGGGGTGCTGCTATCTGGATGCTACAAAGAAACTGGAACTCACATGCTTATGAAGTAAGCTACAAAGCCATTGAAAAACCAACTTTTGACAAAGAAGGTAAACCTAAATTGGATAAAAAAGGTAACGTAGTAAACGAATATGTAATTGTAAACAATGATTACGTAGCGCAAGCAGGAGAAAAATTAGTTGATCAATCAACTCCAATATTAGATAAAAGAGAATTTGTAGTAGGAGACAATGTAAATGTTCTTGAACGTACAGGTAAAGTCCAAATAACAACACCTGAGTTAGAACAAAAAATTGCAGACAATCCTCAACACGCTGATAAATTACCAGCAATCACACAAGGGAAAGTAACTGAGATAAAAGACAATCAAGTAGAAGTAACAGTATCTTGGTTCTCTATTATGAACTCGTTCTTTATTATTGCATTGGCATCTTTAGTATCAAGATTATGGGATTCAAAATACAATCCATCTGCAGCTTTTAAATACGGAATTGGTTTAATTTTTGTTGCAATCGGGTTCTTAGTATTAGGCTTAGCTTCTCAAGCTGGAGAAGGTGTGAAATTATCTATGATGTTTTTAATTATCACATACTTTTTCCATACTTTAGGAGAATTATTTATCTCTCCTGTAGGGCTATCCTATGTATCTAAATTAGTACCAGGAAAAATGCTTGCATTTATGTTTGGTATGTGGTACTTAGCTTTGGCTATTGCACAAAAATTTGCTGCAATACTTGGAGGACAAATAGAAGTAATAAAAGAAGAATATTCATTAAGTCACTTCTTCTTCTTATTTACCTTGATCCCATTATCAGCAGGTATATTGGTCATGTTGGTCAATCCACTATTGAAAAAACTAATGCACGGTGTTCGTTAAGAACACTGTGCATTGCACCTTAAAATAAAATACTTAAAACAATGAGTCAAACACAGACATTAGAAGAGATTCAGAATTTCTCCGGTAAATATCCGAAGCAAATATGGAGCTTATTCTTCTCAGAAATGTGGGAACGTTTCAGTTTCTACGGGATGAGAGGTATGTTGGTTTTCTTTATGATTGACCAACTTAATTTTGAAGAAGCACAAGCCAACTTACAGTACGGTGCTACACAAGCATTCGTATACGCATTTACTTTCTTAGGAGGTATATTTGCAGACAAAATATTAGGTTTCCGTAAATCTCTGTTCTGGGGAGGCGCAATGATGATTTTAGGTAGTATTATTCTTTCTATTGACCCTCATAAGTACTTTTTTGAAGGAATTGCTTTTACTGTAATTGGTACTGGTTTCTTTAAACCGAATATCTCTACTATGGTTGGGTATTTGTACAAAAAAGGAGATCCACGTACAGATGCAGGTTTTTCTTTGTTTTATGCTGGTATTAACTTAGGTGCTCTTATTGGAGGATACTTATGTATTGCTATTGGTAAAGGAAACTTGTTTGCAGATAGCATTGATAAGCCACACCGTTGGAGTGTTGCCTTTGGATTAGCTGCTTTTGTAATGTTAATCAGTTTGATCAACTTTATCTTTACTAAAAGACATTTAGGACCTATCGGGTTACAACCAATGGAAGTAGCTGCTGATGGAACTAAAAGCAGAATGCCTTTGTGGAAAGAAATTGGTACATACATCTTGACTTTTGCAATGGTACCACTTATCGTATTCATGATTGATAAAACTGAATATACAGCATACTTTATGTACACTGTAGGACCAGCTGCCTTGTTGTACTTATTCTATGAAATGACTAAGCTAACAGCTTCTGAACGCAAGAAAATTATTGCTGCATTAGTATTTATATTCTTCTCTGTTTTGTTCTTTGGTATTTATGAGCAAGCAGGAGGATCATTGAGCATCTTTGCTGCGAAAAACCTTACACCAGAGTTGTTAGGTATGCACTTAGATCCTAATGGAGTAAACAACTCAGGAGGAGCTTTCTTTATTATCTTTATTGCTCCTTTATTGGGGTTACTATGGATATGGATGTCTAAGAAAAAAATTGAACCAAATACAGTAGTTAAATTCGGATTAGGTTTCATCCTATTAGGAGCAGGATATTATGCTTTGTTTGGAACAAGATTCTTTGCTGATGCTGCAGGTATGACTTCGTTAGACTTCTTTACAGTTGCATTGTTAATCATTACACTTGGAGAGCTGTGTTTGTCACCAATTGGACTTTCAATTATGACCAAATTATCTACAGCAAACTTACAAGGAATGATGATGGGTATGTGGTTCTTGGCGAGTGCTTATGGACAATACGTAGCAGGTATATTAGGAGCAGCAATGTCTAAAAACGTTTCTGGTGTTACATCTGGTAATGCTAACTATGACGCTTTGATCTCTTATACAGATGGATATAAAGACTTAGGGTTATATGCAGTAATTGCAGGGGTATTCTTAATTGCTTTATCACCATTAATGAAAAAATTAATGCAAGAAGTTAAATAACCTATTTGCTCTTTATCATATAAAAGCGTCTTAGATTACTAAGGCGCTTTTTTTATTGCCTTACTATACCTACAAATATGTTCACTCAACAAATATTAGTGTGCTTTTTTTCAATTTTTTAACTACAAACCATTGTAGAATAAAATATAGGATTTATCTTACACTCCTTAAAACTAACTTTTTATTATGTCACAAAATAATAAATCATTTTTGCAGACCATCACATCGTTCAACAAGAACTTCTGGATAGGAAGTTTTATGGAATTAATGGAACGTTGGGCTTGGTATGGTATCTATACCCTATTGGGATTGTATTTAGTTGGATCTACAGACACAGGAGGTCTCGGGTTTGACCATATACAAAAAGGAAGTATTATGGGAGGTGTTGTAGGTATACTATACTTTCTACCTCTTTTCTTTGGTGTTATTGCAGACCGTATAGGATACAAATTATCCTTGACTATTGCATTCATTATTATGATTACAGGTTATTACCTATTAGGAGAAGTTACTTCTTATTGGAGTGTATATATTGTATTCCTTTTAGTTGCTATAGGGGCAGCATTCTTTAAGCCTATTGCCTCTGCTATTATTGCTCGAAACACAGATGAATCTACAGGAACACTTGGATTTGGTATTTTCTACATGATGGTAAATATAGGTGGTTTTATAGGACCTGCAATGTCTTCTGGTTTGCGTACAACCTATGGATGGAAAATCATTTTCATACAAGCAGCTATTGTAATAGCTATTAACTTAGTAGTGCTTCTTTTGTTCTATAAAGAACCAAAAGTTGAAAAACAACCTAAAGAATCTGTAGGAAAAGCAATAAAGGACTCGCTTTTAGGAATACTTGAAGCTTTAAAGGATGTACGATTAGGAATTCTATTGTTGCTAATGATTGGCTTTTGGACAATGTTTAATCAATTGTTCAATACTTTACCAAACTTCATTGAAGACTGGGTAAACTCTGCGGCATTAAGTAATTGGATAAATGAAAACGTTTCATTCTTAGGTCCTTTACTTACGCAAGATGGTCAAGTAAAACCTGAATGGTTTACAAACATCGATTCCTTTATGATTATTATTTGTCAAGTGAGTATTTCGTATTTTGTTACTAAAATGCGTCATATCAATGCTGTAATTAGAGGAGCTGTGATTGCAAGTATAGGAGTTGGTTTAACATTCTATACACACAATCCAATATTTACTATTGTAGGAACAATGATATTCTCAATTGGAGAGATGATGTCGAGTCCTACGGTATCTTCTTTTATTGCATTAATTACTCCTAAAGGAAAAGAAGGATTATACCAAGGAACATACTTCCTACCTGTAGCTGCAAGCTACTTTGTAACAAGCTTTATATCTGGAGATCTATACCAAGCTTGGTCAGATAAGTTATCGTTGCTTAAGAAAGAAATGACAACGCGACATATAGAAATGCCTGAGGTAGTGAGTAATGAACAATTTATAGAGCAAGGAGCTAAAGCATTACATATGCCTATTGCTGCTTTTGAAAAACAGTTCAATCTAAAAGCAGAATCTGTTGATTGGCCTTCTGTTGTACAATCTTTTAAAGATTATGCTACTGCAAAAAGCATAGATATTAGTCAAGTACACTTTCCGTTCTCTAAAAATGAATATTTTAGTTTAGCAGAACAAAAGTTAGGTATGTCTCACTGGGAAATGGTAGATATGCTTTGGAACACCTACAACCCAAACAAAATATGGTATGTGGTATGTGGAATAGGTGTTTTTTCAGTAATTACTTTGGTTATTTATGATCGATTAGTAATTCGCCCATTGGAAAAGAAAAAAGCAGCATAAAAATATAACAAATCAAAAAAGCACTATAAGCAACAACTTATAGTGCTTTTTTACTTTATAGAAAACTGAAAAGGTTCTACTAAAGTGAATTTACCAACTGAAGTAAATCAAAAAGAATCAGAAACTGACGAATTCCTAACATATTTATGGTATTTTTTTGCTAATAGAACTATTTATAAGTTTATTTTACTATTTTTAGCCGTTGTCTGTATAAGGCAATATCATATTAGCAATACCAAACTCATAACTACAATGAAAACTAACACTGCGGCACAGCCCAATTTCTTTGACACAAAAGTCTTGGGGCATCCAGCTGGATTATTTGTTCTGTTTTTTACAGAAATGTGGGAACGCTTCTCTTTCTATGGAATGCGCGTTCTATTAATTCAATTCTTAACAATGTCTGTTATCGGGATTAATCCTGGATGGGCAATGACAACAGAAGATGCAGGTGCAATATTTGCAACCTATGCCATGCTGTTATACATTACCCCAATCTTTGGAGGAATCTTAGCTGATAAATACATTGGATATCGATGGGCAGTAGTAATAGGTTCTCTTATTATGACTTTAGGACACGCTTCTATGGCTTTAGAATCCGAATTCTTCATGTATTTAGGTTTAGTACTATTGGTGGTAGGTACAGGTTTTTTCAAACCTAATATGACCTCTATCCTATCTGAAATGTATAAATCGTTTCCAGAAAAGAAAGATGGAGCTTACACTATCTTCTATATGGGTGTAAATACAGGTGCTTTCTTTGGAATGATGCTTTGTGGATACATTGGAGAACGCATAGGATGGCACTATGGTTTTGGACTGGCTGGTATCTTTATGTTATTAGGAACACTACAATTCTGGTTGGCTAAACCAATCTTTGGAAGCATTGGTGATGTACCTAATAAAGCAGTAGAAATACAAGATCACGAAGTAGCTAATGACCCTACATTATCTCAAGAAGAAAAAGATTCTTTAAAACGCAATCCATTTACTACTGGAGATTACGTTCTAATTGGATTGACAACTGTAGTTGGTCTATTATATGCTTTTGACGATGTATTTCGCATTGTAGGAAATATTGCATTATTTCCAAAATCAATCTTAGGTTATGATGGTAAAACAGTAGGAATAGCTGTTGGTTTAATCATCTTTTTATTTTTAGTGATTTCGCGTATTTTACGCTATACAAAAGTTGTAAGAGATCGAATGATTGCTGTAATTATCTTTGCTTTCTTTACCATCTTCTTTTGGATGTCATTTGAACAAGGAGCGACTTCCTTAGTGATTTTTGCAAGAGACAATACACAACGTATCTTATCTGGGAATAGTGCCTTATTATTTAATATCTTTAACTTACTACTTACAGTTGTTCCTCTGGTAATTGTATCGTGGGTACTGTATTTATTGGCTAAACAAACAATCAAAAAGGCATTTGTATCCAACATTATTCTTGCAATAACATTTATTGGAGTATGGGGAGCAGCTATTTGGATGTTAAATAGAGATTGGTCTTCTCATGCTTATGAGCTTTCTTACCAAGCTATTCAAAAACCTGTATTAGATAAAAAAGGGAAACAAAAATTAGATGACAAAAACAATCCTATCTATGAATATACTGCTATATCAGAAACAGTAAAGCCTATTGGAAATGACGTAGTGGTAGAACAAAAAGCTGTAGTATCTGAATTAGTTGAACTACAAGTTGGTGATAATGTACGTGTTTATAGTGAATTAGGAAGATTCCAAATTCTTGATTCTAAAACTGAAGAAAAATTAAAAGCTGATCACATACAACACAACAAACAAGCACAGATTGTTGCAGCCAAAATTACAGCGATAAAAGACAATCAAGTAGAAATAACAGCTTCTTGGTTCTCTATCTTAAACTCATTCTTTATTATTGCTTTTGCGTCATTAGTATCAAAACTATGGGATTCAAGGTTTAATCCTCCTGCATCTATCAAATACGGTTTAGGATTAATCATTATGGCACTTGGTTTTGGAGTATTAGCTTATGGTTCACATGGAATAGCAGAAGGACAACGCGTATCAATGATTTGGTTAGTATTTGCTTACCTCTTACATACTTTAGGAGAGCTTTTCTCTTCGCCTGTAGGACTTTCTTACGTATCCAAATTAGTTCCAGCAAGAATGATTGCACTTATGTTTGGAATGTGGTATCTTGCCATTGCTATTGGAAATAACTTAGCAGCAAAAATTGGAGGCCAAATAGACAATATTACAGAACAATATTCTCTATCTACCTTCTTCTTAATATTTACAATTGTACCTATTGTTGCTGGTCTATTAGTAATAGCTTTAAACCCTGTGCTTAAAAAGCTGATGCACGGTGTAAAATAAAACAACAAATAATCGATTACAGAGATGAAAAAACTTTTTTTATTCTTAACAATAGCCTTGTTAAGTATTAGTGCTCAAGCACAAGAAATAAAATGGATGACTTTAAACCAAGCACTAACAGCTCAAAAGAAAAAGGCAAAACCTATCTTTATGGATGCTTACACAGAATGGTGTGGTCCTTGTAAAATGTTAGACAAAAACACTTTTAGTGATCCAAAAGTAGTAGAGCACATTAACAAAAATTACTATGCTGTAAAATTTAATGCTGAAGGAAATGAAAGTATAACTTATAAAGGAAAAACTTTTACAAATCCAGAATATGATGAAAGTAGAAAAGGTAGAAATGCAACACATGATTTAACTATGTTCTTAAAAGTACAAGGTTATCCTTCAATGATCATATTCAATGAAAAAGGAGATGTATCAAATGTCATTGTTGGTTATCATACTGCTGATGAATTATTACAAAAATTAAAATAATAGCTTATTACAAGCTTATCCTATAAAATCCCTTAGTACTAATATCGTAATAAGGGATTTTCTTTTTATTACAACTTGTTATTATATAGTTTTTGATCCAAAAAGGAACTGAATTATGAATAATAACTTCTTCTGGATGAAGTTGAGCTATTACTCTATCAAAGTTTATCTTTACCTTACCGCTAAAAAGCAAATGACTAATACTATCTGTAGTAGCATAATCATATAAGTCTTTTTCTTCATTGAGGTGTAATATACGCTTACTCCCAAAACTATAATAGTAAGGTTCTTTCTCAATCTTTACTGCTTCAATACTATTGACCTTTAAATAATCCGTCGAAGCTGTTCGAGCACTATCTAAAGAGTCAGTGTATACAATAAGTTCGTTGCCTACTCTATCAAATACTTCAAAGTTTCTTTTAAATCCATAAGGAACAACCCATTCACTTGATAAAACAATTGGTTGATGAAATTTATAATCTATTTGAAATAGCAATAAGGACAATGCAGAAACAAATAGTATCCGTTTTTTTCGATAAAAAAAGAAAAGCACCATAACAAAGAGGAACATCCCTATAAAAAAAGCTTGTACACCAGTAATCGTACATTTTATTCCTTTTGTCCACTCCAATTGATTAACATATTGAACACTATAAATTAAACAGTCGCTCAATACATTTATAATTTTAGCAAGGTATATACTACCTAAAGGGCTAATAAAGCTTATAAAAATCCAAACAATTCCACCAACAATTAATAGAGTAACCAAAGGAATAACAAACAAATTAGCAGGTAAAAAGAACACTGGTAATTGTCCGAAATAATAAAGTTGTAATGGTAATACACTAATCTGCGCTACCAATGAAACAATAATAAGCTCTTGTATATAGCGAACAATGCGTCTTTTGTTCCTAAACTTTTTAAAGAGAGGCATTATCCATACTATTCCAAAAACTGCAGTATAACTAAGTTGAAAACCAACGTCAAACAACCACATGGGTTTAAAAAGTAAACTTAAAAAAAAGGCTAAAGAAACTATATGCAGTGTATTAGTATTTCGTTTAAGTCCTTTAGCAAAAGCAATTGCTGAAAACATAAGAACTGCTCGAAATACAGAAGGGGAAAAACCTGAAAGAAAAACAAACAACCACAATAACACAATTATTAGAGTCATTCTTATACGCACCGGGATTCGACCAAGCAATACTACTAAAAACATATAAACAATCCCTATATGCAGACCTGAAATAGCTAAAACGTGCATTACACCTAATTCTTTAAAAGAATTCTGGGTAAACTCATCTATACCTCCCCTTTCACCTAATAGTAAAGCACAGAGTAATCCCTTACTGTATTCATTTAGTTCCGCACTACTTTGTATTCTATGTATTAAGGTATTTCGCCAATTATACACTCGAACCAAAAAAGTATCGCTCTCCCCTACTACTGAATAATCTTTTATAAATATTTGTCGGTCAACTCCTTGATTGAACATATACTTTTGATAATCAAATTGACCAATATTCCTTGAAGAATTAAATGCTTGTAATTTACCTTTTGTAAGAACAACATCACCTATTTTTAATGTATCAGATAAAACTTGCAATAAAACGTTTCCTTGTACTATCTCATCGTTCGCTTGCAGCACACTACCAATATATCTATTATAAGTATGACTTGACTTAAGTTTTTTATCTAAACGAATTACATATGAATTATCCTCTTCACTATTCTTTATTAAAACTACGTTGTTCTTAGTTCGTTTATACTCTTGAATATGTTTACTAACATTACCAAGCATGAAGCTACTAAAACTAAAGAGTACTACATTCAAATAGAAAAAATAAGACTTACTATATAATCGTTTATAAAACGGCTTAAAACAAAACAAAAAAAGTAGAATAGTACCAAGTAATAGTCCTATTCTACTTTTTTCCATGCTTAAATAATCTGTACTTAGTATACCTAATACTAACCAAATTGCATAAAACAAAAAAGAGAATTTTAATACCTTCATAATAGAAGACTATCAAAATTCTCTCCAAAGATTCAAAATATTTGAATTGTTATATTGTATTATTTCCTTCTTCTACAACTCTATTGATTTGAACAAATCTTCTACTGTAATAATCTTCTTTTGTAGAAGAAATTATTACTCCTTTTGATGTTGAAGAATGAATAAATTTAATTTCATCATCCGCTACTTCCGTCACTATACCAACATGACTAATACGACTTCCTCTTCCTGTTTTGAAAAAGATCAAATCTCCTTTTTGAGCATCACTCTTCCCGATACGTTCTCCCATTTGAGCCATTTCTGAAGAATTTCGAGGTAAACTAATTTCTGTCTCCCCAAATGCTGTTTTTACTAAGCCTGAACAATCCATACCATTTTTTGACATACCTCCAAAACGGTAACGTACACCTTGGTAATCAAATGCTGCATTAACAACTTGGTCTGTTACAACTTCATTTGTATCTGCAACTACCTTCTCAACTTTATTCATGCTCATTTCTTCCAATAAAGCATTTAAATCTGCTAAAACTGCTGCATCGTTTGCTTTACTTTCAGAGATAACGATAGTTCCTCCTTTTTTCTTTTTCACTGGGCTTTTACTCTCTACGCTAAACGCACTTTCCTTACTTAGTTGAGTCGAATTTTCGTTTGCGTATACTGATTTACCCGAAACCAGCCCCATAAAACACAGAAACGCTATCGTATATTTTGTCATAATTATATTTTAGTTGGTACTTATCTTCTTTTTATGATTCTCTATTATTTCATCCGCGACATATTTACTTGCCCCTCGTCCGCCTAAATTACAAATTAATTTTTCATAATCAAGTAATATTTTCAATCTTTTTTCACCAACTGTGATTTTTTTGAATTCTTCCTCAATTCTTTTTGAGTTACAATCCCCCTGAATTAGCTCAACTACAACATCATCGTCCATAATTAAATTAACTAATGAAATGTAACGCAGTGTAATAATTCGTTTGGCAATCTCATATGAAATTTGATTCCCTTTGTACAAAACTACTTGAGGCACTTTAAATAATGCAGTCTCTAAAGTAGCCGTTCCAGAGGTAACCAACGCGGCATGTGCAACATTTAATAAAGCATAAGTTTCATTCAACACAAAAGAAATATTCTTATCCTTCATAAATTGATCGTAAAACGACGCTTCTTGTCCAGGTGCTCCTGCTATTACAAATTGATATTCTGGATAATTGTGTATCACAGACAGCATTTCTGTTAATAAGCGACTTATCTCCTGCTTTCTACTTCCTGGCAACAAAGCTATAATAGGTCTATCGTCCAAATTGTGTTTTATTCTAAAATCACCATGATCTTCATTTCTATATGCCTCAATAGCATCAATTAAAGGATGACCTACAAATGTTACTGGGTATTTATGCTTTACTTCGTAGAATTCTTTCTCAAATGGAAGAATAACATACATAAAGTCTACATCTCGCTTTATCGCTTTAATACGACTTTCTTTCCACGCCCAAATCTGAGGAGAAATATAATAATGCGTCTGTATTCCTCTCTTCTTTGCCCATTCTGCTATACGCAAATTGAATCCTGGATAATCAATAAAAATAAGTACATCTGGATTAAAACCTACAATATCTTTCTTGCAAAAAGATATGTTGCGCAAAATAGTACGCAAATTCTGTACCACTTCTACAAATCCCATAAAAGCTAAATCACGATAATGCTTAACAAGAGTCCCTCCAGCTTTCTCCATTAAATCTCCTCCCCAAAAACGAATCTCTGCGTTAGGGTCTTTGATTAATAGAGCTTTCATCAAATTCGAACCATGCAAATCTCCTGATGCTTCACCTGCTATGATATAATATTTCATCTACAAGAAAAATGTGATTATTGTTAATAAAATAACTGCCAGAACACAACCACGTGCTTTATAATCTTCTGTTCTATTAATAAAGAATGTCAATAAAAGCAAATTAAGTAAACTCCCAATAGCTGTTACCTTTCCTATTAATCCTGCCTTATGTATAAAATCAAAATCTATAAATAAATCGTAATTGGTAAAAATACGCAGATACAATTCCGAACCTATAATTGTTGCGATTAGCCCTAATAAAAAGCCAATAATAATTTCTTTTACTTTAAACTTAGCCATTATAAATCCCAATTATTAATTGTTTTAATTACATGATGAGCTGTTAAATCAAAATGTACAGGTACAATTGATACATATCCATTCTTTAATGCCCATTCATCCGTATCTTCTCCTCTGTCTTGATTGACAAACTCTCCCACTAACCAATAATACTCTTTACCATGAGGACTTTCGCGTTTATCAAAATTCTCTACCCAAGAAGCCTTAGCCTGACGACATATTTTCACTCCATTAATATCATCCATAGATAATTTAGGGAAGTTTACATTCAATACAACATCTGCTGGTATACCATTTTTTAAAGCTTCAGTGGTAATTTTTTTAATAAATGGTTTTATCTGTTCAAAATCGGCATTCCAACTAAAATCTAACAAAGAAAAGCCTATTGCTGGTATTCCACTCATACCAGCTTCCAATGCAGCACTCATTGTTCCAGAATAAATAACATTAATAGAGGAATTAGATCCATGATTAATACCTGACACACATAAATCTGGTTTGCGATCTAAAATTTGACCAAGAGCTATTTTGACACAATCAACAGGAGTACCAGAGCACGCATACTCAATATCTAAGCTTTCATCTATATGTACTTTCTCTAATGTCAAAGTGTTATTAATGGTTATTGCATGTCCCATTCCTGACTGTGCACTATTGGGCGCAACGACAACAACATCACCTATTTCTTTCATCACATCTATTAATGCACGAATACCCGGAGCCGTGATACCATCGTCATTTGTGACTAATATTAATGGTCTTTGCATCTTCTTATTTTTTTATTTACATTCGCTAATGTAATACTATTTAAGCAAAACAATTAAACGGATTAAATTACTAAATTCAAAAATAACATCTCTATTTCCTATACTAAATGCATTTAACAAATTATTATAGGCTTTATTGATGATTCTTTTACTTTTTTAACTACTTTAGTTCAAAACTATTTAATGAATACTATTAAGGCATTTATGAAAAAGAATTATAAAATAATTTTACTTCTATTAGCCGTTTCTGCTGCTCTTTGGAGTTTTATACCCAAAAAACCTTCAAGCGATCCAGAAAAGGATCAATTACTATTAGAATTAGTCAGCTATCTGATGGAACGTACACACTATGATCCACCTAAATTGGATGATAAATTCTCTCAAAAAGTGTATACTGAATATATCAAGGCACTGGATCCAATGAAACGTTACTTTCTTCAATCAGACATAGATGAATTTTCTAAGTATGAGTTCTTAATTGACGATATGATTGAGTTGAAAGAATTGTCATTTTTCGACCTTACTTATCAACGTATCACACAACGTATGAATGAGGCAAAAGGTATATATAAAGATGTATTAAAAAAACCTTTTGACTTCAATACAAAAGAGATGTATGATTCTGACTATGACAAAATGGGCTATGCTAAAAATGAGCAAGAGCTAAAACGTCGTTGGGAACAACAATTGAAACTTAACACTTTATCTACTCTTTCTGATAATTTAAAAATTCAGGAAGGTAAAGAAGTTGTAGATGCTGACGAAGATGAAAATCTTGATGAATTTGCTACAACTACTGAAAAGAAGAAAAAAGATAAAAAGAAAGAAGCTCCAAAAGAAAAGAAATCATTTGAGCAATTAGAAAAAGAAGCAAGAGAAAGTACTGAAAAATCTTTAGATGAATATTTCGATGTATTAAATGACTTAGAAAGAAAAGACTGGTTTTCAATTTACTTAAACTCTATTATTGAGCGCTTTGATCCACACTCATTCTACTTTGCACCAGAAGACAAAGAAAAGTTTGATGCGAGTATGAGTGGTAGTATTGAAGGAATTGGTGCTGTTCTAAGAAAAAAGACAGATGGTGTAGAAATTTCAGAACTTGTACCTGGTGGTCCTGCTTGGCGTGGAAAAGAAATTGAAGTAGGTGATGTTATTTTAAAAGTAGCTCAAAAACCAAACGAAGATCCTGTTGATGTTGTAGGAATGCGTTTAGATAACGTAGTAAAACAAATCAAAGGAAAAAAAGGAACTACAGTTTACTTAACAATGAAAAAGATTGATGGTACTATTAAAGTAGTTGCTATCACACGTGAGGTTATTGAATTTGAAGAAACATATGCTAAATCAAGCATTATACAAGATGGTGAACGCAAATATGGTATCATACACTTGCCTAAATTCTATATCGATTTTGAAAACAAAGACAAACGAAATGCGTTTACAGATGTTTCAAAAGAAATTACAGAGTTAAAGAAACAAGGTGTAGATGGGATCATTATGGACTTAAGAAACAATGGTGGAGGTTCTTTATCAACTGTTGTAGACATGGTAGGTTTATTTGTAAAAGAAGGACCTGTAGTTCAGGTTAAATCATCTCGAGGTAAACAACAAGTATTAGATGATAAAGGAACACAAATAGTATGGGATGGTCCATTAGTTGTTTTGGTAAACAATTTCTCTGCATCTGCATCTGAAATCTTTGCTGCAGCTATCCAAGATTATAAACGTGGGGTTATTATAGGTAGCAAACACACTTATGGAAAAGGAACTGTACAAAATCTTGTAGACTTAAACGACTTACTTAAAAAACATCCTTTTGGAGACTTAGGGGCATTAAAAATCACCTTACAGAAATTCTATCGTATCAATGGAGGATCTACCCAACGTGAAGGAGTATTAAGTGACATTGTTTTACCAGATCGTTACTCTTATATCGATATGGGAGAGCGTGATATGGACAATGCTATGCCATGGGACAAAATAGACCGTGCAAGTTATGTTCCATACCCTAACGATTTTACAACTGTTGCTGAGAAAAGTAAAAAACGTATTGCAAGTAATGATCAATTCAAATTAATTGATGAAAATGCTAAATGGATTAATCAACGCAAAGACGAGAAGAAATTCCCATTAAACTTTGAAGCTTATAAACTAAAACAAAAAGAAATAGAAGAAAAAGCTAAAAAGTTCAAAGCAATAAATAAATACGACAATAAACTAAAATTCTCTTCTCTTCCAAGTGAAATAGAACGTGTCAAAAAAGACACCATCTTAGAAAAGAAAAGAGACAGATGGCATGAAATGTTGAATGCCGATGTTTACATTGAAGAAGGAGTTAACATCTTAAAAGATTTAAGACTTTCTACTCTGAAAATCAATGCTACAGACAACAAAATAAAACAATTGGACAAACGTTAAGATGTCAGTTAACAATAAATCTAATACACAAATTGCGCTTCAGAAATTCAAAAAAGATTTCTGGGGCGTTTTGTGTTTTTGGATGATTATAGTATTTTCTTTAATCTCCATATTTGCTTACTTTATTATACCTGATCAATCAGCTAATGCTAATTCTGGTGATTTAGCATTGCGCTCTCAACCACCAGGATTTAGTGTAAAAACTATTGTGATTCCAAACAATACCCCTACTGCATTAGCAGAGTATTGGACTGGTAAAAAAGAAACGTCAAACCATATTGCTATAGGTGAACACTACTTTAAGAACGACAGTATCTACTATAAAAACTACAGTGCACAACCGCAATTAGAAGAGTTTAAATCACTACCTCTGAAACTTTTCAATGCGAAAGACACAAATAATATTGTCGTTAATAAAACCTTTTACTTAGGAACAGACAATCAAGGAAGAGATTATTTCAGTCGTCTTATTTTAGGATCAAGAGTATCCCTTGCCATTGGTTTTATAGCAGTGTTAATCTCTCTACTTATTGGAATTAGCTTAGGGGCTATTGCGGGTTATTCTGGAGGCAAAATAGACGCCTTTATTCTTTGGGTTATTAATATCTTCTGGTCAATTCCTACCTTACTTTTAGTTATTGCTATCACTTTGGCTCTTGGCAAAGGTTTTTGGCAAGTATTTATTGCTGTAGGATTAACGATGTGGGTAGAGGTAGCACGTGTAGTACGTGGACAAGTAATTAGTGTAAAAGAACAGCAGTATGTAACCGCTGCACGAGCTTTAGGTT
Source organism: Flavobacteriaceae bacterium (assembly GCA_031277535.1). GTDB lineage: Bacteria > Bacteroidota > Bacteroidia > Flavobacteriales > Flavobacteriaceae > Flavobacterium. The sequence continues at coordinate 78,510 of JAITMD010000016.1, read as the reverse complement.
ATTCTGATTGGCGTATTATAGCCAAACACATCCTACCCAACTGCATGGCTCCAGTAATTGTAATTTCTGCTGCAAACTTTGCTTCTGCTATCTTAATGGAAAGCGGATTAAGCTTTTTAGGTATTGGAACACAAGTGCCAACACCAAGCTGGGGAGCTATGATTAAAGAAAATTACAACTACATTTTATTAGGCAAGGCTTATTTAGCCTTACTACCAGGGTTTCTTATGTTTTTACTTGTAATGAGTTTTATGCTAATAGGAAATGCTCTAAGAGATGCTTTAGATGTAAAAAATGGCTAACGTACCAATAGCTTTCTCATATCATTGCGATTTCCTTGAAAGATATTCAAATCAACTTTACCATCAATTCCTTCTACAACACCTTTTTCAGAAAACTGCCAAAAATGCCAATCTGGTTTAATTTCTTCTACAAAAAAATTGTAGTTCGCAATCCAAATGGTATGATCTGGAAACCATTCTTTTAAATGATTCACATAATAGTTTTCTCCTGAATATAAAATGGGTTTCACCCCATAATGATTCTCTACAATAGACATCCAGTTCTTTAATCCTTTGCGCAGATTCTCCATAGTTTGTGTTTTTGGCATCTCTTCAATATCCAAAACAGGAGGTAAATCGCCTTCGGACAACTTTACTTTAGCTATAAAATTATTAGCTTGTTCTGTTGAGTTCTCATTTGGTCGATAATAGTGATAAGCCCCGCGTATAAAATGATTGGCACGTGCTCCTTTCCAATTAATATCAAAAGCTTTATCTAGAGCATCTTCTCCCATGGTGGCACGTATAAAAACAAATTCAAGAGGTGCAGTAAAAGCCACAGAATCAATGGCTGACCAATCGATTACTCCCTGATATTGAGAAACGTCAAAACCAACCAACATATCATTATGCCTTTTTAAAACCTCTGCCGTTCGAAAATCGAAAAACGATTTCTCGTCTGAATTATTTCTCTTTGAGCTAAAATAATAGTATATCCCATCTTTAAAAGTAACCCCAAACCAAATACCTACTCCCAAAAGAGTTCCAATAATGAATACCCATTTTATTTGTTTCCACCCTTCACTTTTTGCTTTCTTTTTACTGGTATATTTACGTGTAGTTCTCGCCTTGCGTTCTGTAGTTTTATTCTTTTTTGGTCGTACCCCTAAAGGTTCTAAAGGATGATTGGTAGTAGATGATTTTCTTGTTGTCATACGCTTTATAAATAGCCTAAGTATTATTCTATAAGAATTCTATTCCTCAGATTATTGGGCTAAAATCTTTTCAAATATACTACCTTATTTTGTATTATCTAACTTCAAAACAGGCACTGGTAATGCAATATTATTCACTTTAAACTGACGGTCAATTTCATAACGCACATCACTTGCTATACGATCATTATCAAATGCTTTGTCTATAAAATAGTACAAAATAAATCGAATAGAACTTTCTCCAAAACTATCTAAAAACACCATTGGAGCTGGATCTTTTAAAATATCAGCATTATCCTTTACGCAGTTCAACAATACCTCTTTTACCATTGCAGCATCTGTACCAATATAAACTCCTACCTCAACTTTACTTCGTATAACAGGCTCTTCATGCGTCCAATTATTCACTAAGTTATCTATCATCTTTCGATTGGGAATTACAATAGACTGTCTATTACGTGTCTCCACAATCGTACATCTTAAATTAATAGTATGCACAACAGCCATTTTGCCTTCCACTTCAATTACATCCCCTACATTCAATGTTTTATCTACCAGAATATAAATCCCTGCTATCAAATCGCGAAATATATCTTGTAAGGCAAATCCTAATCCCACAAACAAAGCAGCAGACGTAGTCAAAAACATACTAACATTTATACCTATCGTATTCAATACAAAAAAGAACATGATAAGATAGACAAAGTAATTCACAAAATTAAAAACTGCTTCCAAACGGCCTGCTACCTCAGGTGAGGCTCTTTTAGTAAAAGCCTGCTTTAATAGTCGCAACCCTACTTTAGTAATCATCAAAGTAAAAGCTATAAAAAGCAACGTCCCTACAGTTATACTAATCGACTTACTTGTATATAATTCATACTCAAAAAAACGTTTAATTATACCGCTCCAATCCATTCCTATTTTTATTAAAATCCTTTTATATATGACCAATTACTTTGCCATAAGTCACAAAACACCATTTAAATGCTAAACAAAAATACAATTTCTTGTTTCAATTGATACTATCATTCATTGACAATCACTCAAGTCTCAGACTACCTACCTTATATCCAACAGAAAAGAGTATCACTTCACTTACATTTCATTAAACAGCAATCGTATTTCGGCCTACCTTCAAAACATTCTACGCCTCTTTTTAATATAGGTGCAAGCATAGTGTAAGTATAGTGTAAGCATAGTGCAAGTATAAAAAACTAAACATATTATACTTACACTATGCTTACAATAAACTAAGAGTATGCTATGACCAAGATGAAATCAATTCTAAAATTTTATTCGTTCACCTCTTAAGCATTTGACAGCTAAATATTTTAACCTAACTTAGTACAAAAGTTAAGACACAATGAATACAAATAATAAAGTAGCCTACATTACAGGTGGAACTAAGGGGATTGGTAAAGGAATTGCAGAATCTCTTTTAGCCAATGGGTATAGAGTTGCTATATCAGGGCGCAATAAAGAAGAAGCTGAGCACGCAGCCAAACAATTAGGTGAAACAGACACTGTGTTAGGGATACAATCTGATGTAAGAAATTTTACAGAGGAACAACAAGCCATACAACAAGTAATAAATCATTTCGGAAAAGTAGATATTGTAATTGCAAACGCAGGAGTTGGTATTTTTGCTTCTATCGACGAAATGAGTATTGAAGATTGGAACACAATGATTGATACCAACCTTACAGGAGTTTTTTATACTTTGAAAGCAAGTGTTGAACAATTAAAACAAAACAAAGGTTACTTTATTAGTATTGCAAGTTTGGCAGGTATTAATTTCTTTGCTCAAGGCGCTGGATACAATGCAAGTAAATTTGGTGTAGTTGGTTTTTCACAAGCCGCTATGCTTGATTTAAGAAACCATGATGTGAAAGTGACTACAATACTTCCTGGTTCTGTAACTTCTAATTTCAATAATCATATTCCATCTGATACTGACAGTTGGAAAATACAACCAGAAGATATGGGAGAATTAGTTGTTGATTTACTAAAGATGAATCCACGTGTACTACCCAGCAAAATAGAAATACGACCTACCAAAACAAAATAATAATTACCTCAACTACTTTTGACTAAAACTATGAATCTAAATTTAGGACAATTCTTACTTCGTCTCACTGTTGGTATATTGCTATTACCACATGGTATTTTTAAATTAATCAACGGGCACGAAAAAATTATTGAGCAACTACAAGCTAATGGGTTACCCAAATTATTATGGTTAGGCGTGCCCCTTGGAGAGGTTATTGCACCTATATTCTTAATCTTAGGATTATTTACCCGTTTATCGAGTACAGCTATAATCATTACAATGATTATGACTTTTGTTTTAGTACACAAGACAACAGGGTTTAATATAAATCTTGAGAAAGGTGCATTTAATGCTGAACTAAGTTTATTTTACTTATTCACCTCATTAGTAATTATATTGATTGGACCAGGAAATTATACAATTCTTAATATCAAGAAAAGTAATAAAAAAATATGGAGTTAAAAAAAAGAGCCATTCTTTCCAGAATGGCTCTTTTTTATTCTATAATTTTTAATCCTGGAAAACGCTGTTCAAAGTATTTAAGATCTCTCTCTTTTTTATTACTTACCATAAGCACTTCCCCCTTAAAGTCAAGATATATCTCTCCAAAGTACTTTGCTTTACCTGGTTCAATTTTAAAGGGAATATTAATTGGAATCTTATATGTTCTTTGATACAGACTTCCTCCATTATCATGCAATCTCATCATCGAAAAATAATAATTTCCAGCTATTTCTTTTACTGCAAATAAATAGACAGCCTTACTCCCATCACGAAAGTCTGGATGCAGCTTCACTTTCACAATCTGTTCTGGTCTAATAGTTATCATTCTACTAATAGATAAATCATCATCTCCTTCAGAATTATAATGCAAAAAGTATTGATTAAATATAGGTCTCCTATCTTCTATAGAAATAGTACCAACAATCATTCCTTCAACATTATTACTAATAAATATCTCAGGCACCTTACTTGCAGGAGTTGTAGCACATGAACTTAAAATCAGAGTTAATATTAAACACAATAAAACTTTCTTCATAAAATACTTACCATTTTTTCAAAGATATCTTTTATATAATTACCTTCCAAAACAATCAAAATAGTACAATAAAAAAAAGAGCCTTTTTACAAACAAAAGGCTCTTTTTTTACAGACGTTATAAACTAAAAAAAGCTTCTTAATTAGAAGCTTTTTTATTGTGCGGGTAAAAGGACTCGAACCTTCACACCTTGCGGCACCAGATCCTAAGTCTGGCGTGTCTACCAATTTCACCATACCCGCGGATGGCTTCCAGAACCGCAGTACTGCTGTTCCTTTAAGACGTTGCAAATATACAACAGGTTTTTTAATCTGCAAGAAAAAAATAATATTTTTTTATTCTTAAGTTTGTAGGTAACAAAATCAATGTATCCTTTTGTATTATGAAAGATTCAAAACAATTTGTTCAAGAAAACAAGCAACGTCTTTTAGATGAGCTAATTGAACTATTAAAAAAACCTTCTATTAGTGCTGATAGTGCGTATTCTCAAGATGTAATCAATACAGCTGAAGCAGTAAAAAAAAGTTTAGAAGAAGCAGGGTGTGACATCGTAGAATTATGCGAAACTCCAGGTTACCCTATTGTTTATGGAGAAAAAATCATTGATCCGGCATTGCCAACTGTCCTTGTATACGGACACTATGACGTACAACCAGCGGATCCAATCGAATTATGGACATCTCCTCCATTCGAGCCTGTGATCAAAACAACAGACTTACACCCAGAAGGTGCTATTTTTGCACGTGGAGCATGTGACGACAAAGGTCAGATGTATATGCACGTTAAGGCCTTCGAATATATGATAGCAAACAACTCTCTTCCATGTAACGTGAAATTCATGATTGAAGGAGAAGAAGAAGTTGGTTCTGTAAGTTTAGGATGGTTTGTGAAAAGAAACCATGATAAATTAAAGAATGATGTAATCCTTATCTCTGATACAGGGATGATCTCTAACGAGCAACCTTCTATCACAACTGGTTTAAGAGGATTAAGCTATGTTGAAGTAGAAGTGACAGGTCCTAACAGAGATTTACACTCAGGTTTATACGGAGGTGCTGTAGCTAACCCTATCAATGTGTTAACTAAGATGATTGCTTCACTTCATGACGAAAACAATCACATCACTGTACCAGGATTCTATGACAAAGTAGAAGAACTATCTCGTGAAGAAAGAGACGAGATGGCTAAACGTCCATTCTCTTTAGAAGACTATAAAGAGAAACTGGATATCGAAGATGTTTACGGAGAAGCTGGATATACAACTAATGAACGCAACTCTATCCGTCCTACTTTAGATGTTAATGGTATCTGGGGTGGTTACACAGGTGAAGGAGCTAAAACAGTTATTGCAAGTAAAGCTTTTGCTAAAATCTCTATGCGTTTAGTACCTAATCAAGAATGGGAAGAAATCACTGAGTTATTTAAAAAACACTTTGAGAGTATCGCTCCTAAAGGAGTTCGCGTAGAGGTTAAACCTCATCATGGTGGACAAGGATATGTAACTCCTATCGACTCTATCGGATACCAAGCTGCAGCTAAAGCGTATGAAGATACATTTGGAGTAGCACCTATTCCCGTACGTTCAGGAGGTAGTATTCCTATCGTAGCATTATTTGAAGAAGAATTAGGTTCTAAATCAGTAATGATGGGATTCGGATTAGACACTGATGCTATTCACTCTCCTAACGAACATTTCGGAGTATTCAACTACCTTAAAGGTATTGAGACTATTCCATTGTTCTACAAATATTACACTGAAATGATGAAATAATTCATTGTTTAATTTATACTAAAGCGGGTAAGTAATTACTCGCTTTTTTTATACCATCTAATTAGATGAGATGTTTTTCATCAGATAAACATAGCATAGTAATCACATGCTTATCGGGTAATTTTTGATGTTTATTACGGGAACGCTACCCGATATCTATCCGACCACTGCCCGATCAACTTATACTCATATCTCATCCTATCATAACTGTACAGCTATAGTTAATAATCCAATTATGTGCTATATCCGTGTTTTCTTAATCTATTTTACAAGTTAAAGTTGACAACACTACCTACAACTACTGTAGAAAAACAATGCTTTTCGTATTATAATACCACAAAACCAATTAAAAAAACAATAAAAAAACACAACAAATGAAATAATTGTATTTATAAAAAAATAACGAAAACAATCAAAATAAAGTTAAAAAAACATATAAAAAACCTATACTTACCATATAAAACACAAATAATACTACTATGAAAAATTTATATTACTCAAGTATAATATTTCTTTTCACCATTATCAATTTTGGTCAAACAGGAGTTAACACTGTTCTCCCCTTACATCCCTTTCATGTTGATCCAAAAAAAGACACTAACTCTGTTACCCTAACCCAGACTACAGATGATTTTGTGATCACTTCAGATGGTAAAGTAGGTATTGGAACTATAGCCCCTCAAGCAAAATTAGAAATTAATGGTAAACTAAAACTAGTTGATGGAACCCAAACTGAAAATAGAATTATTATGGGTGATGCTTTAGGTGTTGCTAGATGGGAAACACTGCCAAGCATAACTCCTACAATACAAGGCTACTTTGAAAATGCTGCTGTAATATCTGATGCTAGTTCACCTATATATCTTAATACGAAAGCTTATATAGAATTACCTAAAGGAAAATGGATTGTAAATCTAGGGCTTACTATAGATAATCAAAATGACTATGCTATGTGGTTACATGCATACTTATCAAGTTCCAATACTACTAAAGAACAAGTAGGTTTTGTGCTCTTAGGTAGAGCAGGTAATAATACTGCATTTGCTTCTGGTATCAATGGTAAACTAGCTTATAATAGTAGTGTCACAAAATTGTCTGCATTTGGTCTATTAAATGGTTCTGTAATAGTTAATGTAACTGCTGATAAAGTAAAATTGTATGTTCTAATAGAAAAATTTGGGAACTGGAGCTTTGCAGGTTCTTCTTGGGAAAATTACCTATATGCTATTCCGATTATCTAAAAATAAAAATATACTATTAGAAAGCGATTGGTATCAAATAATACTAATCGCTTTTTTTATCCTTCTCTCTTACAAAAATGCACTGGGTGATACCCCAAACTTCTTCTTAAACATTACAGAGAAGTGATTATAATGCCTATACCCTACGTGTGGGCAACCTCTGTTATGGTATAACTCCCTTTTGAAGAGGAATGGAGAAGTCTATAGGTAATCACTACCCTTTATTACAATTAGCCAAAACAATATGTCAAAGAACATTTCATAGTACTATAGTGATTGTAAACATGTAATCTACAACCAATGTATCTGATCCTTATCAAATACATTACAAAAGTATTACTCTATAAAAATGTTCTTTCTCTAAGCGCTTATAATGAATGAATATAATGATTATAACCTTATGTGGTCGTATATAATGGGACACTATACTAATTAAAAATGCAGAATAAAAGTATAGCACTTGTATCTTCTATTCTAAATTATATATTATAAAGTTACCAGACTTTGGGTAATTAACTTATTGCATCTTGTTTTTCTCTTGGATCCACATCCCAAAGAACTTACTACTCTGTAAAGTATGATGTTTAAGCATCTCCCCCATAAAGTTAATTCTACGAGCATGTACTAAATCAGCTGATAACTCAAGTGTTTTCTCTAAAAACACCTGTTCATAATGCCCTCTATCATAATTTGTAGCCATAAGCTTTACACCGTATTGTTGTTTCTCATTCCACAATTCCTCATTAGTATATAGTGATACTGCACTATTAACAAACTCTTCTACCTCATCCACAATAAACCCACTCCATTCTAACTCCCCTTTCATAGACTCCGCTCCCACTGTAGAAGACACAGATGGTGTCCCCACACGCATCGCATCTATAAACTTCCCTTTTATACCAGCCCCAAAAGGAATAGGAGCAAGCATTACTCTCGCTTCACTAATCACCTCTAAAGCATCCTCTGCTCTACCATGTACCATAAAATGCTCCCTCTCATTGTGCAATTGCATGACTTTAGGAGCAGGATATCCACCATAGATATTCATATTGACCTGTGGAAGCTTTTTTCTTAATACAGGCCATATTACAGTCTTTAGACGTAACACTGTTTGCCAGTTAGGTTCGTGAATAAAGTTACCAATAAACACAAAGTCAGCTCTATCCTCAAAACTTCTCCAATTAGCAACATCCTCCTCACTAATTTCTTCTTCCATAAATGGCAATAACAACAAGATATGAGGATGAATATGAAATCGATCAATCAGCAAATCATATTCATACTTCGAAATTATCAAGGTCAAATCACAACGCAATATACTTGCCAACTCTCTCTTGGTGCGTTCTGTATATAAATATTCCTCTACGTCAGTTCCTCCCTTCTTTTGCATCTCTTGGCGAGCATGCCTCAAAAAGTGTAAGTCTTCTGTGTCTAATATAGTCAACGCATCAGGACATTGTTCTGTCACTCTCCACCCGAACTGCTCCTCTATCATAAACCGATCGTACATTACTACATCAGGTTGTAGATTAGCCAATACCTCATCTGTGCGTTTATCATTCAGCCATAACTCCACTTCTATCACATCATAAGGAGATAAATCATCACTGTGCTCAGCCTTTTTAGCTGTACTACCGAAGTAAATCTGCATCCCCCAATTCTTAAAGCACTGAAGCAACTGTAACATACGTTTACCCGCTGCCGATGACTTTGACTCTGGCCACACAGTTCCTATAATCAATATTTTTTTTTCTGATAAATTCTCTTTCATAATACAAAAGTAACGCTAAGAACGTGAATATACTATCTCATTTTTTATCTCTCTAATAATTGCTATTTTTGCATAAAACGAAAAGGAATTATGCTTGGACTAAAACTATTAACAGACCCTCGTTGGGCTAATATCGCTGAGTCTAACTTAGAAGAGATATTAACAGATCACTGCTGGTGTGAACAGAAAGCAGCTACTAATGCTATCACGCTTATTACTTATAATTCAGAGCACGAAGACTTAGTGTCAGCAATGACTGAGATTGCTATCGAAGAGATGCAACACTTTCAGATGGTACATAACATCATTAAAGAACGCGGATACACATTAGGTAGAGAGCGCAAAGATGACTATGTAGGTCAACTGTACAAATTCTCTAAGAAAGACGGTAGTCGTAACGAATGTTTTATTGACAAACTACTGTTTGCAGCCATGATCGAAGCCAGAAGCTGTGAACGTTTTAGAACACTATCTCTAAACATTCAGGACAAAGAGCTTGCTCAGTTCTACCATGACCTTATGGTATCAGAAGCTAATCACTATACTACCTTTCTTAAATTTGCACGTAAATACACAGAAAAAGTAGATGTAGATAAGCGTTGGAAAGAATGGTTAGAGTTCGAAGGTGAACTTATCCAATCTTACGGAAACAAAGAACACATACACGGATAATAACAAAAGAGTTTCAGCACAACACTGAAGCTCTTTTTTATATTGTCATATTTGCTTTAAATAAATACCCTGAACCTTTTAATCTGACAAAACAAATCCTCTTAAAGTTTATACCTTGGCTTAATCTCCTCTCCCTTTTCGTTATAATGGTATTCTATTCCAACTGATTTTCCACCAATGTATCTAATTTTACTCTTTAGAAAACCATTACTATGATAATACTTAGCTTCTCCCATTTTTTCACCATGTTCATAAGGTACTTCACTTTCTATCAGACCACTTCCACCATAAATTACAACAATCCCATCTAAATAATTATTTTTATAATTAAACCTTCCTCTCAACAGTCCATCAATATAATAGCTCAAAAACTCTCCTTCTAATTTACCTTCTTTAAAATTTTTCGTTGAAGATAACTTTCCATTGAGGTGATAACTAAAAGAAAGTCCTTCTTCTTTTCCATTTACATAACAAGTTACTCCTGCTAAGTTTCCATCTTTCCAGTATGATACACTTTCTCCCTGCAATAAATTATCAACATAATAACTTTCTTCTTCCAACATTCCATTTTCGTGATACCTTTTTTTCACCCCATCATACTTGCCATAAGTGTACGTCATCACTTCTTTCAACACTCCATTCAAATCATACTTCTTAAAATCCCCATGTTGTTTTCCCATTCTAAAACTTTCTATTTGTTTAATAACTGTAGTATTAGGCCAATATTTTATCTGTTCTCCATTTATATACCCTTTATGATAAGTAGTTTTCTCAGTCATGACACCATTTGCATCGTACACTTTCTTATCTCCTTCTTCCAGTCCATTCACATAATTACATTCTGTAGCTTTCGTCGTATCATTGTGAAAAGTAACCAAATATCCTTCTACTTTTCCTCTGTTATAACATACCGTATTTAGTAATTCTCCTGTAAGCGAATAAGTATTCTCTTCTCCTTGTTTTTCATCATCTACATAATTCACCTCCGTTTTTACCTTTCCATTCTCATGATACTCTCTACTTATACCTTGCAGAATACCATACTCAAAGTTTCTACTTCCTGTCAACACCCCTTTTTCATTGTAATAACGTACTTCGCCATATGGTAGCGAATGCTTGTAATTGGTCTCTACTAAAAAAGAACCTATGTTATTCTTATGATAACGAGATACAACACCTGTAATATACCCATCCACATAAGTAGTAACTCCTACCTTCTGATTAATATCTTCATAACCAGCTTTCTCTCCATGCAACAATCCATCTCTATACTGCTCTATTACAGTCTTTCCATCTTTCCCTATCACATCCCCTTCCTGTCTATTATTCACATACACTCCCTGTTTGGATGGTACTCCCTTTTCATCTATATCAAACTTCCATATTCCTTCTCGTCTCCCATTTACAATATCTACACCAAATCTTTTATCACTTGCCTTACTATTCATCTCACCGTTTCCAGATTCTGCACCTTCATACATTTTTACAACTACAGGTTTCGTATTTTCTTTATTCATATTTTTTCTTCCTTCGACCTGTACAAATTGAGTAATCTTTGTTGTTTCACGTGGTACACCCGGAACGTAATAATATCGATCTACCTCTCCATTTTTATAATATTTCTTATCATAAAACATCCCTTCATAATACGTATTTTCCTGTTCCACTATTCCATTGACATAAAAATAATCTTTTCTAAATTCTCCTTTCTCATCATATTCTTCTGCTTTTCCTGTGTAAGGTTCACTACTATCCTTCTCATAAGTTATTCCATCTTTTACCTGCAAACTATCTATAACTACTACCTTACCTACATATACATTTGCTTTTATATCTGCTTTACTCGCCACACATTCCCCATTACTGTAATACACTTCCTTTATCACCTTTCCTTCCTGATCATAATCTTTTCGGACTCCGTGCGTTCTACCATTTACATAAGGTACCTCAGCCAATACATCGTCGTGTTCATAATAAGTAGCCACACCTTCTAACTTCCCATTTACATAATTAGATACTTTACGTTTAAGGGTATAATCAGAAGTATCTACATATTCTTCTTTCCCATTTTTACGCCCATTTTTAAAGTTATAATAATAAAATACTCTATTAAAATTAGATCCTTTATTTGACCCTTCTCCATCCAGCTTACCATTTTTATAAGGCAATACATTTTCGATATGCATAGTAGGGGTCATACCACCTTCTAATGCATAATTATAATACTTAATACCCTCTTCCTTGCCATTCACATAATTCACATATAATCCCACTCTATTATAAGAACCTACAGTCACTTCTGGTCCTTCTTTAACTCCATTCTTATATGCCACATAATTATTTCCGTTATATTCAACTCCTTCTTTTAATCCATTCACATACTGTACACGTTTATAAACATACCCTCCATATGGAGCATAGAAGTACTCTAAACCTTCTTTTAATCCATTCTTATAATTTACCTCATAGGTTAAAATACCAAAACGAGGCTCTTTATCTTCTGGAAAACTAACACTCTCATATTTTGTTGTCAATCCGTCTCTAATTCCATCCACATAATGTATCTTTTCATCCAAGCAATCATCCATATATACTACACCTACCCCGGTAAAAGGAATATCAGAGCCTATTTTATATACAACACCCTTTCGCTCTTCCAATTCTACCTTACTTCTATGTTGCGCAGTTGCAAAACCACTTACAAACAACAACAATAACCACAAATATATTTTACTTCGCATACACTATATCTTCTTCTGTTATAATCAACCTTTTATTCATCTGGATATGCCTTTATCCTCTTTCCTTTGCTACACAAATTAATTATCACAAAAATATTAACAATTTTTAAAATAAATATTTTAAAAATCCCTCACAAATAATCACTATTTACCTTATCTCTATACTAAAGCAAATACTACTAAAAAAATAAGGTACAGTAGTAAACCACTGCACCTTATTCAACTATAAACAAACAATTTATTATTTTACCTCAGCAGTCCATTCCAGGCCACTGATATCAATCAAGCGCAACACCACCTTTTCTGTTGGTTTTAACTCCTCTGTAGGTAAGGTTAACCTTGCCTTTGCTCCCAAGGGGATCACCATACTGTGTTTACCAGCTTTTACTTTTGCCACATAGGCATTATCTATTGCCTGGTCTTCTACTTTTGACAATGCTGTACCATCCCATTTCTGGATAATTTCTCCAGATGCCGTTTCCAGTTGTACGCCTATCAAAAATGAACCGTATACATCTGCACCTTCTACGCGATACACATTGAAATACAAATTCTTATTAGTCCAAGCAGCTTCCGTTACCTCTAATTTAGGTTTTACCGATTTGTTGTGCAATGTTCCAAACACTCCTCCATGAAACACCTGATTGGTGTATAAAGTAAGCAACAAAATAGCAAAAGACCCCACAAATACGATAGGTTTAATTTGCTTTAGTGGTAGTTCTCCAGAACCTATCCAAGCAAACCATTTTTTATGTGTAAAACCATAGCCCTTTTTCGACAAATAATAATCTAAAGAACCGTAACCTCCTCCTGCAAAAAACAAAATAAATCCAGTAGCTACACCTAATACTCCTATTTGCCATTCGTCCAAGCAGGTTGTGCCTATCCATCCCGAGCCAAGTAATATTCCCATTGCTAAGAAAAACACTCCTACTGACATCAATCGAGTAAACAAACCAAGCATAATAAACAATCCCACAATGGCTTCCACAATAGTAAAAATAACCATCGACCACCATAAAGCATCTGGATGTGTAACCAGATATTCTATCAAAGGTTTTATCCCTAAAGCATTAGGTAAAAAATGATTGAACTTAGCTCCTATATATCCAGCTTCTGTTTCTATTAATTTGTTTTCTAAAACAAGGCGACGCCAAAAGGCAGAAAAATATGTCCAGCCTACTACCAATCGGATAGCAAGCATAAAGAATCCAGCCGCATTAAACGACTGTTTATTAAAAGTTTGCATAAATATTATTTTAAATTGTACTGTAATTAAACGAACCCAAGATTTCTCTCAAAAATCAATTACAGTAGTGCAAACTTAAATTGCTTTAAAAGCACATATAGAGGAGGAGAATTACCTGCCAACTGTAGCAAGTAACCTTTTTTAAATATCTTTTTAACAGGTATAGCAACCAAATCACTGGTCGTATGGACTACCACAGCAAACAAAGGTGTTACCTTTTGTTCAGATAGACGAGATGTCTTTTTTTCATTAGAAAATACCTCAACATCACAACTGCTACTGACACTTGTAGTAACAGCTTTACTTCCACTTGCAGGAATATCAACACTAATAGCAAATGCCTCAAAAAAAGTCTTTTTTACAGAACATCCTATAGTAGCAAATGCCATGAACACTATCCAAAAATAGCATTGCAATTGTACTATAATACTTCTTTTCAAAAACTTCATTTTTTATTTCAATAGTGTTAACTCCTCAAAAATAGCACTTTATTTTACTTATCCAAATTCAAACAACAAAAAAGGTCCGCTAATAACATAAACTTAGCAGACCTCTTAGTAAAACCAAATATCCCCTTTTGGCTTTACATTGAAACTATTGCTTACTTGTCCTAACATCAATACCCAGCAGTAGTTCCTATTAATCACAACACAACCTTATCTATCTCAAAAAGCCTTTATGCATTCATAAATAGCTATATATCCTATAGCAAAAAGCAAGCCAAAAACAAAAGACATCGTTAAAGAATTAACTATAAATAACAAAAAATTAATAGTCTTTCGAATAAAAATAAAAACCATATCTAATTTTACATTAAAACTATTGCTAACCTTCTCTAAAAATCAACACTTTCAATAGTTCTACTACTTAATACACTATAAACAACAAAGAGCAAACATTGCTGTTTACTCTTTGTCTACTTCTTTCAAAAACCAATTGTTTAAAAAGCACCCAAATAAGTACTTGTACTATTTAGCTTCTCTTTATCATTGATCCACACCATCCAAACTTGAAGGTTCTTTGTCCAGCCTGTTGGCAAACTTTCTGTAATTGTTTCTTTTGTTCTATCTGCTTTACCTACCAGTACATGAAACGTTTTTTTATCTGTGTTGTACACCACTACTGTCAACTGATCAGTTGCGTTTGCCAATCCTTTTCCTGCATCAGACTGCCAAGTAATCGTAAGTTTATCTTGTTCCAACTTACTAAGAGTTACCATTGCAGCAGGTAACGCCCCTTTGGTCAATACAACTTTAGAATAGTCTATTTCAATTCCTTTTGCTGTTTCTACAATGGCCTCTTTTAACTGGTAAGACACTGCTAAGTTTGTACGTGATTTTGTTCCTTGATACTCTCCAAAATACTTACTTGTCAATTGGCGAAGTGGGTTCAAAAAATCAATCATCAATTTAAACTTAGCACGTTGTTTCAACTGTTTTTCTGATACTGGTGCATTCTTTTTTCGTGTAGGTAAACTGCGCAAAATATTTTTACCTCTCCAATTTACCCCTACTACTGTTCCTACTTTTCCTTGTACTCTTCCTAAAATACCTTTTTTAATTTCTGCCATGATTTCTAAAATTTAAAATAATTAATAATTAAAACTCTGATATTGCTCGGTAGCTACCCTCTTGCTTTATCTTTCTGAATCAAAACTATTCTATATTCCAAATCTTTTTTTCTATCCTGACTCTTATGACCTCATTTGATCATTTATGCCCTCATTTGCCTTCTACAAGTGATACAAGTACCATCTTTTTTCCAACTTTTACTTTATCTCGTTCTTATCTCTTTACCCGTTTCATCGTAATAATATACCTCCCAAGTTGCATAGTCATCTGTAAACTTCGTTTTTTCTCTTAACCTTCCATCGGCTCTATATATTGAAGACCATCCTATGGCCCTTGATTTCACATAATAATACTCCATCATTAACATACCATTTCTGTAATAATTTCTCGCCACACCATTCAATTCTCCTTGGGCATAGGTAATTTCCTTCAACAAAACTCCTTCTACACTGTATGTTTTGCACACCCCATCAAGTTCACAGTCCAAAGTGCCAAATTCTTCACTTAGTTTACCATCGTTATAGTATTCTTTCTCTGTTGTGCGATACCCTCTATCTTCAATTATTATTTCTTTCTTCAGCTTACCATCTGCAAAATACCAAAGCCATGTTCCGTTTACTGGTCTGCCTTCTTCAAACTTCCAGTCAAAGGCTATCTTACCATTGGTATATTTTGCCCTTACTTGTCCGTTCAAAAAAGCTTTTTTTACATAGTAATAGCCACTTTCTATTTTCAAATCATTTATTTGTATCACCTTTTGTCCCCAACTTTCTAAGGGGAATCCTACAAAAAGAAACATACAAATCCCTCCTATACATTGGCCTATCATAGCATATATTCGCATGGTATTTCTATTTAATTAGCATCGTTTGGCGATATTTTCTCTCCTGTTAGTGTATAGTAGAAAAGTGGATTATTATTTCCTTCTTGATCATATTCTCCTTCCATTATAATTTTCCCATTAGGATAAAACATCTTATAAGCTCCTTGTTTTTCTCCCTTTACATAGTTTTCTTCTGCCATCAATTTCCCATCGTTGTAATACATAAAAGCCTTACCTGTAATCGTTCCGTAATAATATGGCATATCGCTAATTAATACACCTTGTGGGCTATACGTAAGATATCTACCCTCGTAGTTATCATCTTTTGTATTAAACGATGCTTGCAATGTTCCATCCACATAATACAACTTCACTTCTGTCTTAATTCCGCCTTTAACGTATTTTACCTCTGCATATTTTTTACCTGTATCGCGATACCATATAAATGTACCTGCCACAGGACGTCCATCTATAAACTCATAATCAAAAGCTACTTCCAAATTCGGATAAGTCATCTTATACTTCCCATTAAGCAATTTGCGTTGTTTTGAATCCCCATATGCATAAAATTTTCCAACACCATAAAAAAATCCATCCTTTATTTCCATATCCATCGGATTAACAAAAAGATCCCGAACATCCTCTTTTTCAAAAGACAACTGCTCTATGATTGCACCACTGGACATATTGTAAATAGAAGCAATATTGGGTGCATGACTTATAGACAACATTCTTCCACCAAAAGGAGCATAATAATCACTCACTCCCACTATAACGTCATTTTTATAAACTTCGCTACCCTCTATCCCGCCATTTTCATAATACGTGATGTGCTTCCCATTTCTCTTATCATCTCTATAGGTTGTTTCCTCTTTCAATTGTCCTGAATCGTAATACCATTTAAACACACCATCTCTTAAGTTTTTCAACTCTGCATCTTTTTCCGATATCCGTTTATAACTTTCCTCCTTACTGGGTAATCCATTCTCTTGATAGTATTTAGCAATAAAGTGGTTGTCCTTACTTTTGATTATTTCCATAATCAACACACCAGCTCCATTATAAACTTTATCATAGTCACTCTCTCTACCCTCTTTATAGTCCATCTGTACTTTCAACTGTCCATTTGCATAATAAAGGGTTGCAGGGCCATCTTTTTGATCCTTTTTATATTGCCATTCTCCTTCCAAGCGTCCAGAACTGTAATAATTTTTCACAATTCCTTCTCTATCACCATTCACAAAATCCTCTACACTTTTTAGTTTTCCTGTGGGATAATAATACTTAAACGTCCCCTCTTTTTTCTTTTGTTTATATATTCCTTCTTCCTCTAACACCCCATCTGCATAATACTTTTTGCTTATTCCTTCTCTTTTCCCCTCTACATAATTAATCTCACTCACAATCTTATTTCCATCACCATAAGAAATGGCCTTTCCTGTAAAAGGAGTTATACTTCCTACCTTATAAAATATTCCATTTTTATAAGCCAATAACTTTGTATTTATCTCTTCTTGAGCATAACCTTGTATAGTTAATGCTAAACACATCAAAACAATGTAACTTCTTAATCTCATATCTTTTTCTTTTTTACATTTCAAAACATTCAGTCTACAAAAACATTATACCAATTAATTTAAGCGTTTCTTCTGGCAGCTCAGCTTTCTCATCAATCTTATATTCTTTTACTTTACCTACAACTGCCCCATCTTTATAGTTGGCTTCCATCTTCAACTGTCCATTAAGTCCATACATCTTTACTACTCCATCTACTTTCCCTTCTTTATATTTCATATCAAGTATCAATACACCTTTTATAGACATTCTTATAATGCCATGCTTCACGCCATTCTTAAATTCCAACTCCACTTCTGTTAAACCATCTTCAGCAATCATTTCTGTTATCCCATCCTGATATCTGCCTAACCATCTTTCTATAGCTATCATCTGACCATCTGGTCCATATGTTTCAGTTACCCTTTTTTCTTCCTCCAGCTTACACTCCACAGATGCTATATGCCCAGTATTTACATGATATTTAGTAAACATAATTAACTGTTCATCCTCTCTAAACAATCCCTCAGCTTCTTTTACTCCTTGAGAACTATACTGTTCCAATTCATAGAAACCTTTATTTAAACTATACTTCCCTTGTACAACACCATTCTCATGATAAGTAACACCTTTAATCAATCTGTCATTAACAGTTTGTTGACTCTTCTCTCGCAATCTGCCATCTTCACTATATTCCTTACGCTCCCCTACTACTTTTCCTTTCACATAATCTACTTCTTTATGTAATAACCCATTACTATAATATTGTTTCTCTGTGCCCGTAAAGGGAGTTGCACTACCTATTTGACAATATAATTTATCCTCGTTTATATTATTAATATCATAATAATAGTCCCCCTGTCTACTTCCATCTTCTATCTTTACTGTATGTGTTAACTTCCCTTCTTTATCATAGTATTTTTCTACCCCATTCAACCCTTCACTTAGATCATACTTATCGTACTCTTCCGTGCTAAGTAAAGTTCCATCTGCTCTATATGTCCTCACATTTTCTTCCACATCATCCTCACCATACAGTACTGTTCTGTATAGTTGACCATTGGCATAATACTCTGTCTCCTTGTTCTCTGTTCTTTTAAAATCCTTAAGGGGAAATTCTGTCATTATCGTACCGTTCAAGTGATAATACTTCACATACATTTCCCCATTAGTTTGATTGTGTTTCTTTAACTTATATAGTTCACCTGTAACATAAAATTCCTGTGTAGTAACTTCTACTTCCTTACTTTCTTCCTCTTGTTCCAGCACTTTAGTTATTCGTATATCTTTCTGTTCTAACAATTGTCCATTAATACTGAATGTTTTCTGACATTCTTCTATCGTATTTCCTTTCTCTTGTTTTCTTTTCTCCTGATATACCTTTCCGTTAGTATAAAAATTTCGCTCTATACTATCATTTTCGTACTTCATCAAAGTACCATTGTACAGATAACTCTTTTTTTCGTCTCCCACATATTCAAACAATAACTTTCCATCCACATCAAATTCTTTTCCCTTTACACCTATTCCATTCTCCAGATATTCCTCCTTTATCAAGACACCCTCCATAGAACTTTCTCTTACTACCCCTGTAAAAGGTGTTGTACTCCCTTTTTCATATCGAATGTCCTCATCATATTTCAATGCTTTTGACGATACTACTTTCTGAGCATAGCCTTGCACTGTTATCCCTAAACACAAGCAAAATAGGTAACTTCTTATTTTCATCTCTATTTTTTTAATCTGTCAATCGCTCTATCTCAACTGTTTATTGTACTTCAATCTCAACCAAGTGTTTACAAATTTAACATTTATTATTCCGGAATGCATGGTACTATTTACCTACAAACATTTCATATACAGAACGCTCACTACAACTCCTCCAACAAAAAGTTACACTTAATTTCAAAGCGCTGCGGATCTCTCTGATAAATATTTTCTACTATAGTTCGCACTTTTGCTTTGATCTCTTGGCTGGTACTTCCTAATTTTTGTTTCAAAATTTGATGATGTTGTTCGCTGTTCAGCATGCGCAAAAACACTACTTCTGCCCATTCAGAAGCAGCTGCAGTAAACAAAGGCACTGCCAACAACAATTGTTCTACGTACTCCTCTGTACGTACCTCTGCGCTATCTTGTGCTTCCAATGCGTGCACCAAACCAAACATCACATCGTATGCCTCGCAATTATCGTCAAAAGCCTGTACAAACAGAGCTATATTTTCCAACGATGGTATATCGCAAAGCGCAATCACCGCTTCTTCAAAAGCATCTACCTCTACACCACTGTTCATCAATCGATTATCCACCAATTGTTTTCCAAAATATTCTTTATCTTTTACCATCACTACATATTTTATTTATCAATAATACATCAAAAAACGTATTCTTTTTACCTCACAGTCCAAAACATCACTTAGATATCAGTTACCGAACCACCACGACATTAAACATTTGCTGTAGCATTTTGCGAAAATGCGTACCATAGCGATTTTCCAATTCTGAGGCAGACAAACTGGTGGTAATATGCAAACGGGGATATGTTTGTTCATGTCTATTTTCGTAATGACTTTCTACAATGTTGTTCACCACTTCGCAGGCATATCCATAGTGTTTGGCTGTGTGCTCTTTGCCCAAGTTGTCTAAACACAGCGGCTTGCACGTTGTCAATTCGTACGGAGCAAGTGCCTCAAATCCCTTTTGCATAAACTCATTGGCCAACGAACGACACGTTTTTATGTTGTACTGTCGTTTGTGTGGAAAAAAGGATTTCAACAAATGCATAATAGATGTTTTTCCGCTATTGGGTTCTCCCATCAATAAAAGCCCTTTGTCCAAACTCATGTCAAAGCGCTGCAAAGCTTTTTGATCTTCAATAGCATACGCCAACACGTAGTACAAGGCCTCTTTGTGATAGCGATTTACAATAAAACTATTGCCATACATCTGTTTGCCACGTTCCAACACATAGGCTACAAATTGATCAAAGTCATACAACTTTTGTTTGTCGTGTACTTGATAAGTATCTTCTAACTTTATTTTATAATCGCTCATCGTATTTTGAAATTATAGATTGATTAATATTTTCTTGTTTTTGTTTTCTGTTTATTGTTTTATTAATGTGTCCCACTACTTGTCCATTTCTTGTCTCAGTTTCGATTGCAGTAGTGCCCCCTATTCTTGTCCCATTTTCGGTAGCAGAAGTAGCTTTTCTTGTCTCATTTTTGCTCTTAGTAGTGGTTGAGTATCCCTGTTGCATTTTGTGGTATTGCGCCAACACCTCCTCTGCATATAGCATTCGCACCTTCGACTCCCCATACTTTGATTGAGAAGGCTGATAGACAATCCATCCCCAACGCACCATATCCTTCATCACGTTGCTAAAGGTAGTGGTACTTCCAACCTTGCCTTTATTCATAATCTCAGATCTGCTAATAATAAAAAAATCGCTAAACCTATTGGCGTTCCACAACTGAAACAATGCCAAATAAAGGCTTATATGGGTTGGTTTTACTTCCGGATTGGCATTATTTAGTTGATACCAAGCATTCAGGTGTTTGATGTAATTAATCGTTTTCATAAAAACATTTTTTGGGTGCGACACTGCATCGCTGATAAAGTATTGGGGACAACTATTACAGAAATAGTACTCAACCTAAAGTTGAGAGTGCGATTTTTTATGCATTAATATCACAAAAAGTACCTAACAATTATTGTTTATATAAACAATAATCATATTTTTGTTTTGTATTTGATTCAAATTTAAGCAATATTTTCTAACAAACAACATAAATATAAACTTTGTTTCGAAATTTAAAGTTAAGGTAACAATGGACAAATTAGACCGCATACAAGAAGCCATTAAATGGATTATATACGAAGGAAAAGCCAAAAACCAAACGGATTTGGCAGAACAGTTGGGCTACACCAAATCGTCATTCTCACAGATTATCAACGGAAAAGTAAATCTGAGTGACTTATTTGTTCGCAAGCTCACCACCTATGCTCCAGCACTCAATCAGGCTTGGTTGCACACTGGTGAAGGAAGCATGCTGATAAACCACACCTACCTTCCCTATCCAAACGAAGCCGCAAAACTACCCATTGCCGAAACCACTTATTACGATACAGAAGCTACCCTATTGATAGAGGATGCCAACACGGAGGTAATGTACAACAGCCATGGCAATAAATTTACCTTTTATCCTGATGGCCGCATATACATTGAGGTACTCAAGATTCCCTTTTCGGCTCACGCATCATATGTAACTTGTTTTGAAGACGATGTGATTTTGCGCAGCGAATTTGACAGTATCCAATTTCGAGTAGACAAATTTGGCTTAGGACATTACATGGCTTTTGACGTGGTAGGCGACTCGATGAATGGAGGAAGCATAGACGATACACCCAACGGAGCAGAAGTATTGGGCAGAGAGGTGAATAGGCATTTGTGGAGTAGCGGTTTTCACAACACCCGCTATGGTTTTATCATCATCACCAAAGAGGCTACCTTTCACAAAGACATTACTGCATACAATGTAGAACAGGGACAATTAACACTGAGCAGTAGAAACAAGGCACACCCTTCTTTTACCTATCCTGTGGATGATGTGTATCAAATTTTTCACGTGATCAAACGCATTTTTTAGTCACAAATGAGCTCTTATGCTCTTTTTGGCTTACCCTGCCCCTTTTGACCTCGACTGACGAATAACAAAATAGATAAAGCACTCAATTTCAACATTGTGTGCTTTTTTATTTTATTTTTCTTTTGGTAGTGTTCGACAATTGTTTTGCTCTGCCTTTGAAAAACGAGGTGTTTTCCGAAGGATGGCAAAGCGAAATCAAAAGAAAGCAGGAAAACAAACCGAAATGCTCTTGCCCAAAAGTAATACCCCATATAATTCTACAACAAAAAAGGGCGCTCTGTAACAGAACACCCTTTGGCGATTGGCATAAATGCTGCCTATTTTAACGTAGCTAATACTTCTGCTTCGTCCAGATTGGTATACTCGCAAAACTCTACATAACTTACATAAGCTTCTTTGGGTTTGCGGTACACCTCCTTTATTTTTCGCAACAAGCGCAAAGAGGTAGAATAACTTTTTCCTGTTATAAGCATCACATCTTTGGGATAGATGCAAAATCGTGTGGGTTGTACTTTCATAACTATAAGATTTGATCAATTACTATGGGATGTTTTACATCAAAAGATTGTCTGAACTCCTCAATAAACAGCAACAATCCTTTTTTTACAAAAAAGACTGGCAGGCTCTTTTGATAACCTACTCTTCTTGCCAACGCAAAAAAGAGTAGACAACCTTTATTTATGACTGCAATATACAAACCTGACCCCAAATGCCTTTTGTCGTTTAATTGACATCCAATAGATGGACTTCCCTTTGTTGTTTATCTCTGGCTACGCCTCACTTTACACCTACTATATCACATTATTATTGCTACATACCTGATGTGGTATGAATCAAAAAAGTCATACGAGGGCATTATAACCACCTGGTCAAAAACTCCCTTTTCGATTGTACATCTTTGCCTTGTAATTACATCACAAGCACAGTACTGCGCTATTTATGAACTAAAAAAAGAAAATCAAATGAAAGTTATTTTGCACCGTATATATTTGTCTGAGGCTACACATGGTTTGCTCACCATAGACAATGTGCCTATCTGCCTTACAATAGAATTGCCTTGGGTAGGCAACCAGCACACGATATCGTGCATACCAGAAGGGATGTATGTGTTGCGCAATAGATACAGTAGTCGGTTTAAGGAGCACATCGAACTATTGCATGTGCCCAATCGTTCCTACATCTTGTTTCATCCAGCAAACAATGCTAAGCGAGAGCTCCGCGGGTGCATTGCTCCAGTTACGGAATTGTTGGCTATAGGATGGGGTAGTCAATCGCGATTGGCAATGGACAAACTGCTGAACGCTTTACAAAAGCCCATAGCCGAAAAACAAATTACACTAACAGTACAGATAGCTACAGATCAAACAATTGTACAACAAATTAAAAAAGGAAAATTATGAATCAGATTTTTGAAAGAGCAACAGCCCCTACTCCAAAGTTTTTTAGAGTATTGCGTACCGTGGGGTTAACCCTTGCTGCTGTAGGAGCAACCATTGCCACAGCACCAATTGCATTGCCTGCGGCAGTGGTAACAGCAGCTGGCTATATAGCCTTGGCTGGCGCTGTAGCCTCTGCTGTGAGTCAGGTAACTGTAATAAACACCAACTTGCTTTCGACTGAAAAAGCACAACAACAAGAAACCAATGAAAAATAGTCAGTCTTTAATTAGTGGTACCCTAACAGGTACCACTTTTACACTTTTCCAATTGATTGATTGGGGCGATGTGTTAAAAACAGTGCTACTGGCTATACTGGGAGCCATAGTGAGCTGTGTAATGAGTGTATTGTTACAGAAAATAAAGAAATAAGACACCTAAACATGAGCTTACTTCTTTGCTTTTTCAAAGAGGTGTACCTCTGATGATGTAACTTTAGAGTTGGAATAACTTTTTACGTATGTATAACCCAATGAATTGAGGTAATTGAACACAGCCAACTTGGATTGAAATTCTATGGGCTTGTCTTCGTTATCTGTAAGATAAAGATATTTGGTACCAAAGTGTTTTTTTACCTTCTGACCGTAATCTATTGTTGCATGTACTTTTTTCTTGAACTTACTGATAGGTAATACAGATACTTCTATATAAACAGGATTGATTTCGGATAAGGATACTTTGTTTACTTTTTGAGCCATTGCGGCTTGACCAATAAGTATAAGAAACAATAAAACCAATTTTTTCATAGTCAATTTATTTTAGTCTAAAATTACTAAACTTTCGCAGAACTGCCAACCTGCTAATGACAAAAGAAAAGATGTAAGCAGTGAGTTTTACTTGCCAATTATCCTGAAAAAAAGTACGGAAGAAAAGTAAGCCTTCTTAAAAGCAAAAAGAGAGAACAACCCTATTGTTCTCTCTTTTTTATTACCTTAGTATAAAATTTAAAAAAAGAAACAACAAAAGACTTGATATATTTAAAAATATTAACATATTGTTTGATTGTTATATGTTCTATGCAATTCTCCCATGCTCAAGAAACAGAAAAAACAATTGCGATTTATAAGGGAGGGCAAGAAAAACTATTTTCGGATCTCACAAAAAATATAAATAAAGAGGATCTTTTGGAATTATTAGGCGATAAAAAGTGGCAAGAGTTTACCATAAGATTAGTAATAAATACAGAAGGGAAAGCCTATGCACTTGGGTTTTATCAATTAAAAAATGTAGGAATGAGAAACACCTTACAACATACACTTTCAGAACTTGAAAAATGGAAACCTGCTATGTTGAACAAACAGAAAGTAGAAGATGTTGTATCTGTTCCTTTCTGTGTGTCTATAGATGCTAATAATCAACCTATACTATCCCTCAACACAATTAATCTATTGCCTAAAAAAGAAAAGGAAACAGTAACAAAAAAAGGAGGATTTATTGATAGTTGGCCTGCTTTTAACAAACAGTTTTTTAATAGATTTAGAAAGCCTGATGTTCCTAAAAACATAAAGAAACTCAAGGCTATTATTCAAATAACAGTTAATAAAGAGGGCAGACTAATAGATGTAGATATAATACAAGATCCAGGGTATGGGATCTATGAAGAAATAAATCGATTGTTTCAGCTTGAAGAATTTATGCAATGGATACCTAAAGAAATAGATGGAAAACCTGTAGAAACAACGTTTACCATACCAATTACAATTATTTATTAATATACTAAAATGAAAAATTTCCAATTGATTAATTGCCTGCTGTTCTTGTTTTTTGCAGTACAACAAGGTATAGCTCAAAAACCGATAGCAAACTCACCCGAAAAACCACAAGTAGAATACAGTGGTGGAAACCTTAAAATGGTAGAAGACATCAAACGTAAATTAGAGAATTTCACTTCTTATATGGATGACAAAGAACTAATTGGTGAAATATCTTTTACCGTAAACAAAGAAGGAGAAGTAAAGGATATTGAGATTACAAATCTACCTACAAACTCACTTGAAAACAAAATCAAAACAGCTGTAGGCGAATTAAACTCATGGAAACCTTTGAAAGAAAATACAGCTATAATCGAGAGTAGAATAACAATTCCCTTAGTACTCAATGGGCATCCGTTGAGTGTGCAAAAAATGGATTATGTACTAACTATACCTAATATCCTTCATGAATCGGATAAGGTGTTCTTGGTTGTGCAAATTCCTGCACAATACAAAGGTGGAATACAGCGATTTAATACAGATTTTATGTCCTACATGAGGAGGTCAGATCCAAGAGAAACTTCTAAAACCTTACGAATTATACTGGAATTTGTGGTAGAGAAAGACGGATCGTTGACAGATATTAAAGTAGCCAAATCTTCTGGGGATGCTCCATTGGATAAAGAAGTTGTTAGAGCAATTAGCAAAATGAAAAAATGGCAACCTGCACTAACCAACAATATGATTGTAAGAAGTACAATGAATATGACTATAACAATTCAACGATAAAAAAATGAAAACATTACTTGCAACTGTCTGTATAAGCCTACTTTTCACCGTAAATAGCAAAGCACAAGAAAGAGAAATGAAGGTGATAGACCTTCCTAATTCTTCCAAAACGACTAATCGTGATAAAGATAAAGCGCATGGCGAAATAAGCGAAAAACAGGTTGAAGAATTGCGAAAAAGACAACAAGAAAGAGAAAAAGAGACTAAAGTATACAATGTAGCTCATGTGGATGTCCCTGCCGAATTTCCAGGAGGGATGATTGCTTTTGATAAACAACTAATTGCAAACATTGAGCTAATGGATGTAGAAACTGACATAAAATCGTTAACTGTGATTGTTTCTTTTATAGTAGAAAAAGATGGAACCTTAAGCAATATCGTTGTATTACGTGATCCAGGTTATGGTGTGGGAAAAAGAACGGCAAGTGCACTCCAGCTATTACCGAAATGGAAACCTGCTAAAAAAGAAGAAGAGATTGTGCGTAGTCAACTAACTGTACCTCTATCAATCCCAATTAAAAAATAACTATATGAAAATAAAAATATTACTATTCGTTGCATTGTTCCTTGGAATAAGTACCACCATTACTTATGCTCAAAATCCTATAGACACAAGTGGCAAAATATACCAAAAAGGAGAAGTAGACATTAATGCAGATTGCAAAGGAGGCATTTTCGAAATTGCAAAACGATTCAGTAATCGTGACCTACCTAACAATTCAAGCTTTAAAATAGTTTTTCAATTAATAGTAGAACCTGATGGACGAGCAACGGATATCAAAATAACAGATACAGAGGCTATTGGTTTGGACGAAAATCTTATAGAAACTTTTATCAAAGATGCATTGCGCAGATTGAACACTATAAAAGAATGGCAACCTGCTCAAAAAGATGGAAAAAAGGTTCGTTACTTATACACTATGCCAATAACAATGAAGGGAGCGCAACACCCTTAGTAAAAGACTAAATAACCTATAAATACTATGAAAAAAACACAAATTATTCCACTCCTACTTTTCTTATTTGCTCTATTTGCAATAGAAAAAACACATGCACAAGAACCAGTTTCTTCTAATACAAATAAGGCACCAGCAACGCCTCAAGCAGAGGATGACGATAGAGATGACCGCCCTATATTTGTATTAGTTACAATTCCTGCTGAATATATAGATGGGAAAAAAAAGTTTAATGAACTATTTATCCAAAAGTTTAAAAGACCTAAAGGAATAGCTAAAAATGTAGCTATTGATATAAAAATGAGCTTTATAGTTGAGAAAGATGGCTCACTAAGTGATATCAAAGTAATAAAAAGTCCTGGTTTTGGTACAGAGGAAGAAGCAATATATGTGTTGAAACAATTATCTACTTGGAAACCTACACAAAAAAATAATCAAAAAGTGCAAGACAAACAAGAGATAACAATTACTATTCCTCCCAAAAAGTAAGTGAGGTAAAGCAAATATGCTATTGATTTATCTGGTGTAAAACAAAGAGAAATACTCTGATAAAATATAGTTTTTTTATAGAATATACCAACTGTTTTTGTGTACATTGCAAAGTATATAACTGAAAAAATCACTCATTAAACACTGTGTTATGAATACCCAATCGATTGCACTATTAGTAGCAATAACATTTAGTACGCTATGTTTTGCACAAGATAAACCAACTATACCTCAACAAACACCAAAATCTGGAGCTACCTGCCCCAGAACAAATACGGACACTATTGAGTATACCCATCACAAAGATTATAAAGCTGCTCACTCACGTATAGCAACCAATCAGCTGTCTATTAATTTATCTAAGCTATTCTATCAAGTGTATCCTACAAAAGCGATTAAAAGTAATATAGCTTTAGTGTATCAATTAGCGATAGATAAACACGGTGCCATTACGGAGGTATCGATACTGCGCAGCTCGTTTAATGCAGAGGAAAATGCAAAGCTAAAAGAACTAATTATCACAGCAACTGAAGATACGTGGCAACCTGCAACCTACCAAGGGAAATCTTTGGATTCGGAATGTACACTTCCTCTTCAAATCTTGGCAAAGGTCAACGAATTGTAAACTATTTATTTGTAGCAAAAAGGAATGTAGGAGCACCTCGTTTAATAAAACTCTACATCTTTTATTATTTAGTAAATTAGCTTGCTATAAAACACATTAAAAATGCATTACACAACAAAAAGAGTTTGGACAGGGATAACACTATTAAGTACAACTTTATGGTGTGGTTCTATCTGGGCTACTAATGAAAAAGAGTTAAACACTATTCAACCTGTAGTAGAATTTTATCAATCTACTACTCATGCCAAATATCCTGGGCACTTTATGAATGACTTCTTAAAGGCTTTTCAAAAGAAGTTTAAAGATACTCCTTTACAAGAAACGGAATTACAGTTTAGTATTGGCTTTACCGTGACTGAATCAGGAGAATTAGATAATATTATGGTTTCTAATATAACCAATCCTCAACTTACTACTGATATTATTAGTATAGTAAAAGAAATGAAGAAATGGCAACCTGCAAAAGAAAACGGAATGAAAATTCCATCGCGATATGCTTTACCCTTTTACATTAATATAGCTGAAATTCAATCAAACACAAAGAACATTCACTATACTGCTTCTAAAGAAGAAAGCTTGTTTAAGCCTGCTTCGTATCCTACAGGACACAAAGGTTTTTGGGAAGAATACACGAGTAAAAAAGGACCGATGGGTGAGGCAAACTTTGTAAACGACCGACTAAAATATACCTATACACTTACGATTGATGCATCGGGTAGCGTAGTTGGTGTAGAGTTACAAGGAATAAAAAACGATAGATTAAAGGACAAATTCATTGAAGACTTTACAAAAGTAGTTACTTCTATGAAGAAATGGAATCCA
This sequence comes from Flavobacteriaceae bacterium, assembly GCA_031277535.1. Classification (GTDB taxonomy): domain Bacteria; phylum Bacteroidota; class Bacteroidia; order Flavobacteriales; family Flavobacteriaceae; genus Flavobacterium. The sequence goes on along the minus strand of JAITMD010000016.1, from coordinate 49,355 downwards.
GGAACATATGAAGGAAGACCGGTTACAAGTAGAATCCTTGTGCCAATGATTACAACTGTTGTTGCTGTAGAAGACGAATATTAAATGTTTTTACACCTCCTTTTTTAGGATTTAGATTTAACTCATAGAAACTACTTCAGATGAAAAATTTTATACAACATAGCTTATTATTTGCTGTCCTGTTATTGGCAACCAGTGTTGCTTGGGGTCAAAAAAAAAGTTCTGATAAAACAAGTGTTACAACAAGTAAAACAGAAGACATTCAGGAAAAGCCTATGCCTACCTACAAGGGTATTTATAAAGTTGATTTTTTAAAGGCTTTCTATGCTAAATTTGGTAAAATCGTATTTGCAACAGATACCTATAGCTTTGCTGTAAGCTTGGTGATTGACAACAATATGGTGAGTGATGTTATTGTATTGGGAATTCAAGATCCAAAAGTAAAAGAGGGGATATTAACTACTGCAAATCAATTAAATAACTGGGAATCTCCTATTGTAGATCACAAGCCTGTAAAATCACAGGTTACCATTCGATTTAATTTACTACAATACAACAATCTATATGAACAAAGCTATAGCTTGAATAAATTAACACCTGAAAGTTATGACAGAGCTATCACTGTAGAAGAAAATACAAATACAACAAAGGCTACTTATCCAGATGGTATGGCAGTATTTCAACAAGAATTTATAAACTTGTTTATTCCTCCAAACTTTGATGGAGAAAGACTTCGTTTTGCCATACAGTTTATTGTGGAAATAGATGGTAGTGTTACAGATGTAAAATTAATAGGATTATATGGTGATAGAAAAGAAGACTATGAAAAAGAGATACAACAAATCTTTAATCAGTTGAAACCTTGGATACCAGCTACTGTGGACAAGAAACCTGTAAGAGCAGCATTTACACTTCCTTTTACCATTTTAAATTCGAAACAAGAGAAATAAATAAAAAAGCCATTTATCGAAAGTAGATAAATGGCTTTTTGTTTCTTATAAATCTATTTGATACAAGACATGCTTTAATAGTTTATGATTTGCTGGTACTAATGGATGATTAAAATCCTTCACATAGTGCATTCCTATCTTCTGCATAACATTGGCTGAACGAACATTAGCGATAGTAGTAAAAGAATATACTCGATTTAACTTCAATTCTTCTTTTGCAAACACCAAACAAGCTTTTGCTGCTTATGTTGCATATCCATTACCCCAAAATTGAGGCAACATACGCCAACCTATTTCTACTCCTGGAGCAAAATCAACATCAAAGGTAATATCTAACAATCCTACAAACCCAATAAAAGAACCTGTACTCTTTTCTTCTACAGCAAAAAAGCCATATCCTTTTTGTTCTATATTCGATTTCATACGCTCAAATCTCTCTAAAGACTCATTAGAAGTTAATTTAGCTAAGAAAAACTCCATTACTTGTTCATCCTTATTCATTGCAATAAAGTCTTGCAAATCGTCTGGTTTGTATTGACGTATGATCAATCGTTCGGTTACTATATACACTTTCATTACTATTTGATATTAACCAATTTCATCTTTTACTTTCTTTGTGAGACTATTATAAACCAAATCATAAGAATGATCTATTAATTCTTTTACTAAGTTCCACTGAACAGCTCCTCCTAATTGTACAGAATTCCAATGCTTTTTACTCATATGGTATCCTGGAGTTATTTCGTTATAATCTGCACGTAATTCTTCTGCACGTTCTGGATCACATTTTAAATTAATAAAACGAGTTCCTTGTTCCCACTTTGTCAAGTTTAGAAGAAGATATATTTTACCTCCTACTTTAAAAGTAAGTGTTTCTTCATCAAAAGGAAAATCTTCTATAGTTCCTTTCTTATTCAAGCAATAATCATAAATTAAATGTACATCCATAACTATATTTCTTTTTTGCCTAAGCTTATCAATTCAGTTCGAGACAAGGTATCATAAACCAAGTCGTAGGATATATCAATCCACTCTACCAATTGGTCACGTGTAAAACCACCTTTTAAGTATATTGTATTCCAATGCTTTTTATTCATTGTATGTCCAAAAGTAATATCCTCGTATCGCTCTCGTAGTTCTTCTGCATAATCAGGATTACATTTCAATATAATATTTCTATTGCCTGCTTCCCAAAAATGTATAGCAATCATTGCAAATATTTTACCTCCAACACGAAAGGTCAACAAATTCTTATCAAAAGGAAAACCACTTGTTGCATAAGGTTTTGTAGAACAATATTCAAACAACTCATCTAACTCCATAGTTACAATACTTTGTACAGTACAGGTTTGCTCGGACTAGCGTCATTTACAAACGAAGCTACTTGTATGTTCAAAAAATAAAAACCATCAACTACTTCATCTGCTACATAAATCAACTCTGTAATTGTTGCTTGTAAACGAGCATCATCATTTAACTGCTTCACATCTGTTACATTCCAAAAAGCTTTATGTGCTACTAATTTTCCTTCATCCTTCTCTTTATCTACACTTGGTAAATCTATCAATAGATGATCTATACCTTGCTCTCGCAAAAAACTTGCTGCTTCGTGTGCTAAATATGGTGGATTGGTATGTGAATACTTCTTACTCTTTTTACCTAAAGTATTTGGTAATGTACGTATCACAAAGGCTGTTTGCTGGTTATTCTCCCATAGCGTTTCAATTTGCTGTAAGGTAATTATTGCATCACCATTGGTTTGTATTTCTGGTTCAACAGAAACTACTTGCGCTAAAAACATATATGTTTTTAGCGTATCATTTATTGAAAAAAAGTTATTGGTAATATGCCCTAAGCATTCTGTATGTGTACCGTGTGCATGTGGATTAAACAGAATATTATTAAAATTTGTAGAGGATTGACCTGCACTTACCTTACCTACCCAATCACCCATTGTTACTGGTTCAATGACAGGTGCATCTAAGTACCATGCTATTGGATTAGATTCTGTATTAACTAATGGAATAGAGATATCTATTGGCTGGTTAAAATCAATATTATATGCTTTCTCTTGATAGGTTATTGTTGCTTTCACTGTTTTATTTCAAATCTACCCAAAATAAATCAGATGCAATACCATCGCTCAAAAATTTTCCTTTATCAGTTATAGTTAATATATTGCCTTCTCTATGCATTAGCCCTTCTTCAATAAAATGAGCAGACTCTTTTACTAAATAATCACTGTATATAGTTCCCATTTTTATTGATACTCTTTCTATATCTACCCCCCATATTGTACGTAATCCTGTCATTACATACTCGTTGTATTGATCATGGAGCGTAAGGGTTTCTATTTCAAGAGGTAGGATACTCTCTTCTATTGCTTTAATATACAAACTATTATTCGCTATATTCCAACTACGGTGTACTCCATCAAAACTATGTGCTGATGGTCCAATTCCTAAATATTTTTTACCTAACCAGTAAGCTGAATTATTTTTAGAATAATACCCCTCTTTAGCAAAGTTTGAAAGTTCATAATGTATATAGTCATTGCTTCTAAGAGTATCTATCAACAACATAAAATGTTGATGTGCCACTTCTTCCTTAGGACTTGGTATTACACCTTTTTTGATTAGTTTATTTAGAGCTGTACGTTCCTCTACTGTCAAAGCATAACACGAAATATGTGGAATATTCAAATCTAAGATGCGCTGTACATTCTCTAACCAACGCTCATTACTCATATTTGGAATTCCATAAATTAGATCAATCGAGATATTCTCAAAATACTTTGTAGCATGCTCCAAACATCTAATTGCCTCTGTTGCGTTATGTGCCCTATTCATCATCTTCAAATCTTCTTCATCAAAAGACTGAATACCAATACTCAATCGATTTACTTTTGATACAGCCAACCGTTCAATCGTTTCTATATTCAAATCATCTGGATTGGCCTCTAAAGTAATCTCAGGTAGATCAATTACAAAATAGTTATTGTAAACTGAGGCGATCAGTTCATTAATTTCTTCTACAGTTAAAATACTTGGAGTACCTCCTCCAAAATAAATGGTTTCGATTACTTCTCCTTGTAATTCATCCTTACGCAACACTAACTCTTTCTTCAAACAAGCAAGCAACTCTTCTTTTTTCTTTAACGAAGTAGAAAAATGAAAGTCACAATAATGACATGCTTGTTTGCAAAAGGGAATATGAATATAAATACCTGCCATTACTTTTTAATTCTATTTTGATTTTGTTTGACAAAAGCATCCCATCCACTATAACTTGCTCCTACAGTCACACGTCCTGAATTAAAGTAATGACATACTGCTGCTGCTAATCCATCTGTACTATCCAAGTTTTTAGGTAGCTCTTTAAAAGTTGGTAACAACTGTTGTAGCATCTTTGCTACTTGTTCTTTACTTGCATTTCCGTTACCTGTCACTGCCATTTTTATTTTCTTTGGTTCATACTCTGTTACAGGTATACTGCGCGATAACGCAGCAGCCATAGCTACACCTTGTGCACGACCAAGCGTTAACATAGACTGAGCATTTTTACCTAAAAAGGGTGCCTCTATAGCTATCTCATCTGGATGATGCGTATCTATTAATTCTATAGTTCGCTCAAATATAAGTTTTAGACGAGTATACTTATCTGCATATTTTGACAATAATAGTTCATTAAGCTGTAAAAACTCCATCTTTTTATTTACAACTCTTATCAATCCAAACCCCATAATATTGGTACCCGGATCTATTCCTAATATAACTCTATCTACTATCAACTTCTTAATTTTTTCTATACAATACCATTTGTACCACAAATAATCGTGTAATTTGCAGTAATGAAATTTCTATCAGACAAAGCTAAGCAATATCTCGTACTTCTAATTAAAATATTAGTGGTATGCAGTGCGTTTTATTATATATACAGCCAATTATCTAATGACAAAACACTTGATTTTGAAGCACTTTTACAAGTAGCTTCTAATCAAGAGAATTATTTTTCAATCTTTCTATTGTTGTGCCTTACTTTTTCTAATCGATTTATTGAAATACTGAAATGGCAAAACTTATCTTCTCTTATCCGTCCAATTAGTATTGGACAAGCTACCAAACAAGTTTTGAGCGCTTTGACTTTAGGTATATTTACTCCAAATGGCATTGGAGAGTATGCAGGTAAAGCTTTATATTTTGATAAGAAAGATACTTCTAAAGTTATTTTTCTCAATATGGTTTGTAATGGTGTACAAGTTATTTACGCCATAATCTTTGGTTTAATGGGATTGTCTATTCTAAACCAATTCCATCAAATTATTCCCAATCGATATCTACTTATCACTTATGGTGTAATAGCTGTTGTGCTTACATTATTATTTTCAATACGTCATTTTACAATCAAAGGATATTCCCTACAAACAGTACTCAATTTACTAAATGAAATCCCAAAACACAAACATCGTAAAAATCTATTATTAGCTTTCTTGCGCTATGTCTCTTTTACACATCAATATGTAATATTGTATTACTTATTTAAAGTAGACATTCCTTATTTTCAGCTTTTGTGTGCTATATCTGCGATATACTTAATAGCCTCTTCATTGCCTAATTTTCAATTTTTGGAATTTGCTGTAAAAGGAAGTATTGCAATGTTTATTTTTACAGCTTTGGGAGTCAATCAATGGATTGTTGCATTAGTAGCCACACTAATATGGCTATTAAACATTGTATTGCCTATAAGTATTGGAAGTTACTTTGTACTTACATTTCGAATTAAAAGTAAAAAGACTTAATGATGCTATTCTTTTGTTTCGTCACTTTTTAGAACAATAGGAATCACAAATTTACATTTAACTGGTATACCTCTTTTTATTGCTGGCTGCATAGTTGGTAACATAGGATCTTTTGCTTTCAAAAGACTATCTACTTTTGGCAAGCGCTCTCTTAAGCTATCAGGAAAATGATATAATTCAAAAGTTACAGTTGATTTTGCATCTACTGTAACCAAAACTTTTAAAGTATCTATTCCTTCAAACTTCCCTTCCAATGTATCAGCATTTAACTTAGTTTGAATATTAGAAGTAATCAAATCAAAAAAACAATTTCGTTTACTATTTTCAGTATCTAATGTATCACAAGATGCAATACTTGGATAGGTATCTACACTTTTCCAATCAATTTTATCTAACTCCTCTTTTAACAACGTTTGCTCGTCAGGAATGCTTTTTCCATTCCATTGACAAGAGGCCGTTAAAATTATGAGAAAGGTAAATAACAAGATTCTCTTCATAAGAATAAATAGTGTATTTTAGTTACTCAAATGTACAAAAAAAAACAAAATGGAATATTTACTATTACTGTTGAGTTTAGCCTTACTAATAATAGGACTTATTGGTAGCGTATTACCTGCTTTACCAGGCCTACCACTTAGTTGGTTTGGTATATTAGTTTTGAACTTTACAACAGGTGTAGTAATTAATCCATGGATACTTTGGGGATCTTTTATTGTAATGTTACTTGTATCTGTTCTTGACTACCTCATTCCTGCACAAGGAACCAAGCGATTTGGCGGCAGCAAATATGGCGTATGGGGAACCAATATAGGTTTGCTTATAGGTATCCTTGCTCCTATTCCATTTGGTTTTATAATCGGGCCTTTTGTAGGTGCATTTATTGGTGAAATCATATACAACTCTACAGATCATAATAGAGCCTTAAAAGCTGCTACAGGATCTTTCTTAGGTTTTTTAGCATCCACATTTATGAAGCTAATTGTAGCACTAGTATTTATTGGATTAGGCATTAGTATCATATGGAATAATAGTCATGTATGGTTTTAATCTCTCTTGAGAAACTCAACTTCCACAAATAAAAAAAGTAGCTATAAAAGCTACTCTCTTTATTGTCTGAAAAATTATTCAATTTTATCAACTGTTAATTCATCCATAGTATAATATAAAGCCGTATTAGCTCCCCAATCTCCTACATCAGTAGTTTCTAAGAAAAATAAAAGATATTTAACCTCCCCTAACGATGATAAATCTACCTTACTCCAATCTGTATTGATTTTGTTTACTCCATCTCTAAAATCAACAAAATAATGTGTTACAGGTTTTGCAGATGTTAGTTTTTTATTTTTATCTACTCCATAAATATGAATGGCAAAATAATCTCCTTTTTTAAATTTACGAGCAAATGAATCTCCTTCAGTAATACCATAATATGCCCAAGGACTAATAGCAAACTGTGTACTAACAGCTTTATACCTTCCTTGTGTATCATCTAATGTTACAACAGATGAAAAACGATCAACCGCAATTGTTTTATTTGGGTCTAATAAACTTGGGTGTGGTTTGTGATCCGCAAAAGAGACTAAGAATGGTTTTCCTTTTCCATTTACAGCCCCTTGTGCCATTGTCCCCCATTGATTAGTTAACCACCCTTCGTCTGTAGTGTATTGATTTGTATTATCAGTACTATTTGATACAGTGAATCCCATCCAAGTGTACATATCTGGATAGGCAATGTGTTTAAAACTAAAAATACCTGATTTTAGCTCTGCATCTTCTGTAAATGTATCTTTCCATATTTTTCCTCCTGTAGTTACTGTACCATCAGACAGGTCAAAAGTAGATAAATCTAAGGTAACGTAATTATAATCAATAGATTTTGATACAGTTACTTTGTAAACATACAACTCAACCTCATTGTTGTATGCGATTTTTAATGATAATTTATACTCTCCAGGTTCATTAAAAGTATGCTTAAGTACTTCTTCTTTTGAAATTACAGTATTTGAAGTATGATCAAACCACGTATAAAGAGCATTAACATTTTTAATTTGTGGATCAATTACTAATTCTTGTTTTGTAAGAGATTCATAACTTCCTTTCTCTACAGCAATATTCGTTACACCATTAGTGTCATCACTTGAACAGCTTGTAAAGGTTGTTCCTAAAATACCAACTCCTAAGAATAAATAGATTCCCAGTTTGTGTAGTTTGTTTTTCATGTCTTCGTTTGTTTTAATTATAAATAAAAAATAGGCTATTTCATGTAGAGATAGCCTATTGTATAAAATGATAGTATTTCTATTACTCTATCTTATCAACAGTTAATGCATCCATACAGAAATAAACAGCTGTATTTGGTCCATAATCTCCTGCATCTGTAGTTTCCATTTGAAACACTAAATAACTTACTTCACCCAAAGAAGATAAATCTATTTTAGACCAATCAGTAGACATTACCAATTTATCACCTCTAAAGTCTGCTAAGTAATGAGTAACTGGAGTAGCTTTAATTTTATTCTCTTTATCTACACCATAAATCATTATTTTAAAATAATCTCCTTTTTTAAACTTACGAGCAAATGAATCTCCATATAAGATACCATAGTAAGGCCATGGGTGATTTGCAATAGAGATATTTACAGCTTTATAAGAATCTTTACCATCACCAATTTTAACCCAATTAGCATATTTATTTTCTTCAAACACCCCCTTAGTTGCTTGCCAATCTTTTCCATAGTAGGCCCAATATCCGATTATAAAAGGACTTCCTTCTCCTTTTATACCTCCTTTAGGCATTGCTCCCCATTGATTCTCAATAAAACCTGCAGATCCACTTTCGTTATAATTTTTATTATCTTTTACATTCGACACTGTAAAACCGTCCCATGTAGCAGGATACTCAGATGTATGTGAAAACGTAAATATTTGGTGGTTAAGTAATGTTTTATCGATATAAGTTTTTTCCCAAATCTTCCCACCTTGCGCATTCACTCCTTTAGACAAATCAAAAGTAGATAAGTCCAAAGTAACATAGTTGTAATCAACAGATTTTTTTACAACCACATTGTACATAAACATTTCTACTTGATTGTTGTTCTGTACTTTTAATGACAATCTATATTGTCCAGGCTTATCAAAAGTATGTTTAAGTACTTCTTCTTTCGAAATCACTATGTTTGATGTATGGTCAAACCAAGTGTACAAGGCATTTGCATTTTTTATTTGAGGATCTATTACTAACTCTTGTTTCGTAAGAGATTCATAGTTTCCTTTTTCTACAGCAATATTAGATACACTATTATCATCACTTGAACAACTTGTAAAAGTTGTTCCTAAAATACCTATTCCTAAGAATAAGTAGATTCCCAATTTAAATAATCTATTTTTCATACCTCTATTATTTTCTCGTTTCTATAGATATTCCTTGCAAGTGTAAGTCACTTGCACCTGCTACTTCTGTAGAGGTTTCTCCTAACCATCCTGCTTCTTGATCCAATGCAGTATAAACTTTAATAAAATCAATACCTGGCAGGTGTACCTTATTTCCTTTTTTATCTACAGCCCAACTAATGTCAAAAGCAGACTCATCATGATTATTTGGATGATTATCCACATAACCATATTCAAACTCAGGCAATACCCAATATGAACCATTTCCACTTGTATCTTTTGCATTGTTGCGCAGTTTGCTTCCTTTGAAAGTTAAAGATGATTCTTTTACCCAAAGCGGATAATAACTTTGCTTGTGAAATCTATTTTTCGGTTTGTACCCTTCTTGTCCCTTATTATTTTTGAATTTTACATACTCTTCAAAATCACCTTCTTTTGCATCTAATTCAGCAGAAGGTTTATAAAATGTTATTTCATAGTTGCGAATTGTTTCTGGATGATTGTATTCGCTACCAGCTATTTCATACCATTCATCTTCATCTGGTTTACCATTTTTATTCTTATCATAAGCAACCATAATGATGCCTGGTTCAGAGCTATTTTTAAAAGCATTACCTAATACTTTAAAATCTCTTTTTCCTGGAACATTCACGATAGTATGGTCAAATCCAAAAACAACATATCCTCCAAATCCTCCAAGTGAAATCATATTGTCTTTCATCAAGCTATTTTCAGCTTTTTTATTCATAATTTCTTGTGTATCCCCTGGCTCGTATTTAGGTAAATCATTCACAAACTGACCATAAGACGGAAGATATTCAAATACCTTAGCAATCTTTGCACTATATTCTTTAGCCTCTTTATTTACTACAATATCAAATTGATGCTTAACCGCTGTTTTATTGTCTTTCGCTTCTACTGCAATAGTATATCTTCCTGCTTTTAAAGACACAAAGTCTAATTGTTTTTCATTACTGATAAGAGAATCTTTATCAACTCCTTCATACTTGATTACTTTCCAAGATAAAGTTGGTTCCGAAAAAGATTTTAATTCTGGTTTTACAAATACCAATTTGCTTCTATCTACTTGATAATTTGCTTCTAAATTTAGAGCATTATTTATCGGATCCACAGGATCTGTAGTTGATGAATTATCATCACTTGAGCAGCTATAAAAAGCTACTGAAGAAAAACATAATGCAGCAATAGTGCTTAATCTTAATTTGTTGGTTTTCATTATAAATTAGTTAGTTATTTCTTAATAAATGCGATATGTGCAGGAATATTTCCTCCTGTTGTTTTCCATCTTAAAATACCATCTGGACTATAGCAGTACACAAATCCGGTACCTACATAATCCTGTGCATCGGTCATGAATATTTCTTTCGTTTCTGGATTAACAGCAATTCCATACGGAATCAATATTCCTTTTTCTGTACCATCTTTAATAATGTTATTGGTAATAACTTGCTTAGAATCTGTATTTAAAATACCATAGCTTACAGTTGTACCTCCAGTACTATGTTTATATGGAGTAGCGTAGTAATACAACTTATTATCATCTATCGTCATATTTGATACAGGAATATTTAGATTCTGTTTCACTTCATCTGTATTTGAATCAATCACAAATAGGTTAGGTGCAATATCATTGTGATCTCCTCTCGAAGACACATAAATATCTCCCTTACGATCCATTTGCATGCGATGTAAGTTAATTGCAACATCAATTTTTTTCACTTCTTTAAAACTTGGAATATCCACTACAGATACTGTTGTGTCATAATTGGGAACGCGATATCCTCCTGAGTTTGCCACATAAAGTTTATTGCCTTTTATCACCATCTCTTCTGGTTGATAGCCAACCACTACTTTACGAGTTACTTCAAGTGACAAAGTATCTATCTCTGCTACAAAACCACGTTCAGCATTGGGATCTATTTCTACTTTACCAGCATAAGAACTCACATACGCCTTACCATCTTTAAAAGCTAAATAACGACAGTTGGGAACATGTATTTGCTTAATGTGTTTTCCTGTTTCAACATCAAATACTTCCACAAAGTTTGATACATTAATGGTTGCATACACCTTTCTACCATAAATCTTAATATCATTTCCTACGTCTCCTAACTCCTTGGTAATAGAAGGATTTCGCTCTGAAAATATATCTCTGGTATACAATCCTTTATCATATTCAAACAGGTCTATCGAAGCTCTATTCATTCCCATATTTCCCTCATTCAATAGATAGAAACCACTATATTTTTCTGTAGCAACAGGAATAGATACTTCAGAACTATCTGACAAGAAAATCATTTCATCTTTTCTACAACTTATCACTGTAAACAAAACAGCAGCAAGTAGAAGTATATTTTTCATTCTCATAATTCAAAACTTAATGTAAAACGGAAGTTACGTCCAGGCATTGGAAAGTTTGTTACCACCTCATAGTATTGATTCGCTAAATTATTAGCTTCTATACTTCCTTTAAATTTATACTCACGCCAAGCAAAGCTTTTCTGCAAAGACAAATCATGTGTATACCAAGGTTGTATTTCGTTTCGAGTAATATTATTTTTATTGCCATTGTATCTTTTCCCTACATAGATAAAACTATAGTTCAACGACCAATCTTTGTAATCCAAATTCACAACTGTAGACCCAGAGTGCCAAGGAGCGTACGGAATCTGATCACCATAGTATGAAGGCTGTCCATATAGTGTTGTACTTTTATCTTTAGCTACGGTATATTCATAAGTAACATTTACTCCCAATTGCCAATCTTTCGATGGCGTTATGGTTGTTCCTATAGACGATTCTATTCCATAGTTCTGTACCTTACCCAAGTTAGTCATCATCCAACGCATCATACTCGAGGTAGGGGTAGCTATTATTTTGTCTGTAATATTAGCATAATAACTTTCTACAGATAAATGTGCTTCTTTCCAAACACTATTTTCAAAGTCCTTACCATAAGTAAATCCAAAGTTCACTTGTTTTGCATTCTCAGGTTTTAGATTAGCCGTTCCCATTTGCGTATAGTACAAATCGTTGAACGTAGGTAATCTATAAGTTTGTTTGTAATAGGTATGTATATTTAGATTTTCAGAATCAAACGGTTTGTAGTTTACAAATATCGAAGGTGTAAAGATTGATCGATCAGGAGCCTGATAGTTTACCCTCACTTTTTCTTTAGTAAAAGTCCCCAAAACATTTGCTTGAGCCTTTACTTTACCCAAATTTACACTTGTTGCAAGCGCAGTATAAAACGTAAAGCGTTCTGGGTAGGCAAAGGGTGTACCCTGTCCTTTTCGCGTTGCATTCAGCTTGTTGTATTGTAAATCTGTTGCTAATGATAATTCCCAAATAGGTGTAATCTTGTATAAATGAGAAACAGACACAAAGTATTCTTGTTGAAAAAAGGTATTGTCAAATTGGGGATTATACGTTACTTCTTCTCCCTGAAAGCCTACTGTTTTACGAGACAGATAATGCATTTCATCATAAGCATACTTCCCTTTTAATAAAAACTGATACTTATCAGACACATACCTTGTCCACTCTGCTTGCGCCATAAAGTTTTTATCACCTTGACGCTCATTGATTTTTTCAGTTTCTATAGTTGTATCACTCTTTTTAATCACTGCACCTGGAAGGCCTCTATCTGATTGATAGTAATATAAATTAGCTTGCCAATTATCTTTATCCGTTTTTCCAAACCAACTGTTCTCAATGCGATAAGCTTCAATATCCGAGTTCAATCGATGTCCAATCGTATCATATGCCACACTACCATCTATATTATGCTTTTTTTGTCGAAACTTATAGTTCCCATTAGAATACATATATTCAGCACTTATTGTAGTGCTAATATGATCCGAAACTTTAAAATCTGTTCGCACAGAAGGATTTACCAACTGTATACTTCCTGCTTTATATTTCCCTGATACATTGACATCCTTTCCTTCTTGAAAAACAGGTTTCTTTGTTTGTATATAAACTGTCGATGCAGAAGCATATTCTTTTGCAGACTGAAAAATTGTACTTCTCTGCCCGTTGTATAGCTTTACAGTCTCAACATTATCTAACGAGAACTTACCTAAGTCTACAATACCATTTTGTGCATTGCCTATCTGTACGCCATTGTAAAATACCCCAACATGATGCGTCCCCATATTTCGCACATCAACTGTTTTTAGACCTCCCATTCCTCCGTAGTCTTTTATCTTCACACCCGAAAAGTATCGCAATGCATCAGCAACGCTATAACTATTTAATTTTTCAAGCTTTTTACCGTCTAAAGTTTGTACAGGAATTAAGTCTTTATACACGTTTTTATCAATCACAATTTCTTTCAAAGAGTGTATTGTATCCTTGGGTTGTTGTGCCAATAGTACAGTGCTACATAGGCACACAAGTAACGTGATTGCTTGTTGTTGTCTTCTGTTCATAGTTGTATAACTTATCGTTTGTCATTTTAAGGTCAATTACAAACGCAATAGGTTATGTTATACAAGAACAAGGTAGATGCGTTTTTTAGTTTTATACCCGAAAACTTCAAACTTTACAATGCACTGGCAGGTATTCTGACTTACTCTAAATAAACGTCCTTCCCATTTTTACAAACAGTGGAACACAATGGTTTATTATCTTATATGAGCTTACAGCAGCGGGTCTGTTCAAGAATTACACTTGATTCCCTTTTAATATCTGAAATGATAACCAATATTGTCAAGTGCAAATATATAAAAAAAGGTTAACAAAAATCTTAGATAAACAATACTCCAAATAAGGACGTAGAACTTTAACACTCTTGCTATCAGAAAAAAAGACTTTAAAGCACAGAATAGATTTGTCTGTTTGACCTATAGTTTGAGTTCTATTCTATTGTAGTGTAAAACAACAGAAGATAGAATAATGCACAAACTAAAAATAAAAAGCTCTACTTAATCTATGTAGAATAGTAGAGCTTTTAAAATAATTATAAACAGTATGAAAATACGAGACTAAAAACGAATATCATCAACATTCATTTCATAAATATTTGATTCGTAATGATTAGAATTCAACAACAACACATCTACTTTAAATAAATATTTCCCTTTAGGAAACTGATCCATGTATAACTTGATACGCGTAGCAGGCACTGTAACAGGAGTCGGAGCATCTACAAAAGTTGTAAAATTATACATTGGTACACCTTTTACTTTTACATCTTTTATTATTACATCATCTCCCAATTGACGTGATACACTAAAGAATCGACTTTCTAAATTATCTTTGTATATGCTAATAGTTGTTGCAAAAGGTAAAGCAGGTAAATTACAATTTGTTGGCGAAGTAGCTTCTAAATCGTAGAAACGCCCTTCGATATCAAAGTAGAAATACTTGTTTTGTTCATCTTTTACTACATTAATTTTTTGGATAAAGGGACGTTCATTTTCTATGTAGAAAGGTTGTACTTTATCTGTATAATTTTCAGCAGGAACAATCGTTGTCTTCTGAAACATCTGGTTTATTTCGTTAACATATTGTGTGTTATAGAAATATTCCATCTTATCTTTTACCTTAAACCCAAGTTTTTTATTTTGTTTTGTCTGTTCATTTATAGCATAATCTTTTGGAATCGTAAACGCTATTAGTTTATTATCATTAGACAACTTGGTAGGTACTTTAATACTATCTTTTTTTATTTGATCTATCAAGTACAAATCCACAGTATTATATTCAATAGCATTCAATGTATAAAACTTGTACTCTCTATCTGATTGCATTACTTGCCTATCAAACGCCCCACAGTAATTTGCTTTTTTTGTTGCCTGATAGTCAAGTTCAAAGGCCTTTGTTGTAACCCTAATTGGTGTTGAATAAGATGTCCCTTTTCTATAGCTAAAATAATAGGTTGTTGCCGAATTTAAACCTACATATACATTAGGATCTTGTTTATCCCGCTCCGCTATAAGGTATTCTCCTTTGTTATCTTTCTCTTTAAAATACCAATTCCCTCCTGACAATCCTGTCAGTTTTACTTCATGCAATCCTATGTTACTTACTTTCGCAATAGCATTGTCGGGTTCTATGCCAGGATTATTATCCGACTTAGAGCAACTGCTTAATGAAATTAATATTAAACATAATAGTACCAGCTGTCTCATGTATTTTTTAGCAAAGATATAATTAATTACTAAATTAACATAATTATTAATCATTATTACGTATAAAAATCACATAAACACAAAATGAATAAGTATTTCTTCAACTATACTGTATGATAACAGCGAATTTGTTTACTATAAGTTACCAGTGCTTGCCTATTCATTCCTACTGTTTGTTGTGGATAGATGCGTGTACCTCTTTTTCCCTCTTTAATAGCACTACTTATCAAATTTAATTCTACCAATACCTCTTTCGGAAACAAGAAGTAACCTTTTTCTATTCCTGTATCAACAGCAATTAACAAGTAGTCAAAGGAATCATCTATGCTATAAGGAGCGGTATCATAGTTCTCATTCCTTTTCCATATTGCTACAAATAGCCCCTCTTTTTTAGGAGTCATCTTAGCTTGTCTATAAAGCACAATTGTTTGGTCAAGGTATAGAGTACAAGCAGAATAATCATTTTTTTCTGTAAATGGAATAATCGAATAAGTATCTATTTTATGTTTATATTGAGGCGAATTGGCCAACGACTGTATTATCTGCTCTATCATTTCAAAAGGAATATTGTTGTATGTCAAAAAGGATTGTTTACTTTGTAAAAATAATCTAATTGTTTGAATCACTTATGTTGTCAAAACCGAGATTAGCCCTTTTGATAGGAATAGTTTGTATCTCTATATTTCCAGTTATTGTTAAGTTCAATCTTACTCCCAGTCTTATATCTGCTTTTTATCGCATGGCTATAGCAGCATTATTTGTTGTACCATATGCCTTGTTTACAAAACAGATGAAAGTTTCGAATTTAAAAACAATACTACTTATCGTATTATGTGGAATATGCTTTGGTTCGGACATCGCTGTGTGGAATTACGCCATTCAAGGTTCCACTGCTACTCAAGCTACTTTATTAACTAATTTGGCTCCTGTATGGGTAGGTATAGGAAGTTACTTCTTTTTAAACACCAAACCTACCATCAACTTTTGGATTGGTACTGTCTTAGCTATTACAGGGATGGTTGTATTGATAGGAATAGATGTTTTTATGAATCTGTCTTTCAATTTACCCTTTGCCTGTGGAGTTTTATCTGGTATACTATATGCCTTCTACATTTTATTGAGCAAGAAAGTACTTGCAGAAATAGGTGTTATTTCTTTTATGTCCTATAGTCTATTGGTTTCTTCTGTATTTTTAGGTATTGTCAATTTAGTAGCAGATTCCCCTTTTTCGGGCTTTAGTGCTATAGGATGGGGTACATTATTTATACAAGGTATTGTATGCCAATTAATCGCATGGCTATTGATTAGTTATGCCACACAAAACATGCGTGCTACAAGAGTATCTCTTAGTCTATTAAGTCAAGCTTTGTTAGCTGCATTGTTAGCCTGGTTATTTTTAGACGAACAAATAACATTACAAATGTTACTTGGAGGCGCTATCATTTTACTTGGAATCGGTATTACCTTCATAGAAAAACCTTTGATACGCAAGTAATTCTATACGAAACACTTTGGTTATGTGACTACACATTTTATCATTTATTCTTTTTTGTTACAGTATTTCAAAGAACATTTTATATTCTAATACTGCAAAACTAAAGCACCCTTTCCTTATTAAAAGGAGAAGTGACTCTTTTGATCACAAATGCTCTACAAGTCCATAAAATGTTCACATAAACAAAGTTCAAATAAAAGCTTTCAGAGCTCAATTCAAAGGGGGTAAGAGATATTGATTGATTTCTATTCAGATTATCCAAACTTTATGCTTAAACACAACTTTTAGGATTGATTCGATATTTTTTTTCAAATCACAGAAACTACTAAAAAATAAAAAAGCTCTCCCGCACTAGGAAAGCTTTTCATTGGTCTAACTACTAAACCTTAGTGCTTACGCACTTAACAACACAACTAAATTTTCTCCCTCTTTTTAAGTAACTATTAGAGGGCAAAAAAAGCCTCCCAACTTTGTGAGAGGCTCCCTTTTACTGGCGGTCTGGACGGGACTCGAACCCGCGACCCCATGCGTGACAGGCATGTATTCTAACCAACTGAACTACCAAACCTTCGATGTCATTGCTGTAATGCGATGCAAATATACAACCATTTTCAAAACTTCCAAGTCTTACACTAAAAAAAAATAAAGTTTTTTTACTCAAAACCCTTATACCACTAAGGTTCAATAATATAAAAAGTGATTTTTTTTCAACTTTTTTTTACCCAAACTTCCCATCCCAACAAAATCGTTACAGAATTTTCTTACACCACAGCAAAAAACGCTCTCATTTCATCATCAAGACTATCTTTCAACAATAAAAGCAAGTCCTTTTGTATCCAAAAGAAAAGTTTATCACATAAAAAAAGCTGTAATAACACGAATGTTACTACAGCTTTTATATCATACAGCAGCATGATAACATCAGCTACTATTTAATCAATTATAATAATCCTTCAATATAATCTACATAAGTTTTCTTTGGAGCAACACCAACTTGACGTTGTACTACTTCTCCATCTTTAAAAACTAATACTGTAGGAATGTTTCTAATACCGTATTTTGCAGCAAATTCTTGGTTGTTGTCTACATCTACTTTTCCTACAACTGCCTTCCCTGTAAAATCGTTGCTCAATTCTTCAATTACTGGAGCCAACATCTTACATGGTCCACACCATACTGCCCAAAAATCAACTACTACTGGTTTATCCGACTTTAATACTACTTCTTCAAAAGTAGCGTCTGTTATTTCTAATGCCATTGTTTTACTATTTATACGTTATACAACAAATCTAATAAAATAATTAAACTTCACTCCCCTACTTTGAATTATTTTTATCTATTACACAATCAATAATACTAATTCAATTTAAAGTTTACTTGCAAACGTTCCAGTTCTTCCAGCAAGTCTGATGAAATCTCTATACGACTATTTCTACTGTTCATCTCCAATCTATTCACCACTTTGTACTCCTCTCTTTTGGGAGACTCATACACTGTATTCATCATCATACTTCCGCCATCTTCGTCCATAAACGATTCGTCCAAATCAGCCTCTCCTTCCCCATTAGGTTGTATCATTTGAGGCGGACTACTCTCTACATCTTCTACTTTCTCTAATTCGTATATTTCAAAAGAAACTTGTTTATCTCCTACATATTGATCAAACAATGATTTAATCCCTTGTATCTGCCCCTCCTGTATTTCTTTTAAATTCATAGATATCACCAGTTTCTTTGCATAGTTATTCATTACCTCATGCAGCAACTTCATTTCCATAAACTGTATTCGAGGTTCGCTTCGTTCCCCTGTATCTTTTTTAATCCATCCTTCTTTTACCTGAAGCTTTACATACACAAAAGTATTAGTCAATAAAAAGTGTCTAAACTTCAAAAACTCTTCATTAAACATTCGAAACTCATAACTCTCATCGTATCCTTCAATAGTAAATATAGCCCAATCTTTTCCCTTTGCCGAAGTTCTAAATTGTACATCACTAATCATTCCTCCCACATTCACTGTTCTACCCGTCAACGATTCCAAATTACTCAATTCATCAATTCGAGCATTGCAGAAATACTTCATTTCAAATCTAAAATCATCCAATGGATGTCCTGAGATATAGATTCCTACCACTTCCTTCTCCTTAGCCAATTTCTCCATTGTAGTCCACTCTTCACACATTGGCAACACGGGTTCTGGTATTTGTACCTCACTACTATCCCCAAATAAACTTACTTGAGCCGAATTTTCACTTTCTTGGGTTTTAGCTCCATACTTAATCGCTTTTTCCAAAAACGTTATGGAATCCGATTGATCTGTATAGAAATACTGAGCTCTATGTGTCCCCGCAAAACCATCAAACCCACCCGCTAAAGCCAAGTTTTCAAATGCTTTTTTATTAGCAGCACGCAAATCAATGCGTTTCGCCATATCAAATATAGATTTATACGCTCCTTCTTTTCTGTTCTCTACTATAGTGTTTACAGCTCCTTGTCCAACTCCTTTAATAGCTCCCATACCAAAACGTACCTCATAACTCTCATTTACAGTAAATTTGTAATAAGACTCATTCACATCCGGCCCTAATACCTGCAATCCCATACGCTTACACTCTTCCATAAAGAAGGTAACAGACTTAATATCATTCATATTGTTAGACAGTACCGCTGCCATATACTCTGCAGGATAATGTGCTTTCAAAAAAGCTGTCTGATACGCAATCCAAGCATAACAAGTAGAGTGTGACTTGTTAAACGCATACGAAGCAAAAGCCTCCCAGTCTTTCCAAATCTTCTCTAAGGTAGTTGCATCATGTCCTTTGGCAGAAGCCTGTTCTACAAACTTAGGCTTCATTTTATCCAATACATCCTTCTGCTTCTTACCCATCGCCTTACGCAATACATCGGCCTCACCTTTGGTAAACCCAGCCAACTTCTGTGACAAAAGCATTACCTGCTCTTGGTAAACTGTAATACCATACGTTTCTTTCAGATACTCTTCACAAGCATCCAAATCGTACACAATAGGTTCTTCCCCATTCTTACGACGGATAAATGAAGGAATATACTCCAATGGCCCTGGACGATACAAAGCATTCATTGCAATCAGATCGGCAAACACCGTAGGTTTAAGCTCTCGCATGTATTTCTGCATTCCGGCAGACTCATACTGAAACACTCCAACTGTTTCCCCTCTCTGGAACAGCTCATACGTTTTTACGTCATCAATAGGTATCTTATCCGGATCTATTTCAATACCTGTACGGTATTTTACCAACTTAATGGTATCCTTAATCAGGGTTAACGTCTTTAACCCCAAAAAGTCCATTTTCAACAGACCTGCACTCTCCGCAACCGAGTTGTCAAACTGCGTCACATACAAGTCAGAATCTTTTGCTAATGTAACAGGAACGAACTTCGTAATATCATCAGGCGTAATGATTACCCCGCAGGCATGAATCCCTGTATTACGCATCGATCCTTCTAATATCTTCGCTTGTTGAATTGTCTCTGCAGCCAAAGAATCTTCTTTAGCTAATGCAATTAATTCTTTTACTCGATCAAATTCTTCTGCACGCAACACTGCTTTTACAGCATTCTCATCTTCCGACAAAAAGCGAGCAAGATTCCACTTAGACGGCATCATACCTGGAATAAGCTTCGCTATACGATCCGCCTCAAACAAAGGTAAATCCAACACCCTCGCCGTATCTCTAATAGCCGACTTAGTCGCCATCTTACCATACGTGATAATCTGTGCTACTTGGTTGGCTCCATACTTATTGATTACATAATCCATTACTCGACCACGACCTTCGTCGTCAAAGTCAATATCAATATCGGGCATCGACACACGATCAGGATTCAAGAAACGCTCAAAAAGCAAGTCATACGCAATAGGATCAAGATTCGTAATCCCTAAACAGTAAGCAACTGCCGATCCAGCAGCCGATCCACGACCAGGTCCTACAGACACCCCCATATCACGAGCAGCAGCTATAAAGTCTTGCACAATCAAGAAGTAACCTGGATATCCTGTACGCTCAATAGTGGCCAACTCAAAATCAAGACGATCCCTTATTTCTGCTGTAATTTCTTTGTATCTCTTTTCTGCACCTATATAAGTAAGGTGTTTCAAAAAGTTGTTTTCTCCTCTTTTTCCAGTTCCATCTCCTTCCAAATCTCGTGCATCTTGAAACTCTTCTGGAATATCAAACTTTGGAAGTAACACATCTCGATGTAGCACAAATGGCTCCACCTTATCTACTACTTCTTGTATATTATATATTGCATCAGGTACATCTTCAAAAAGAGCTTTCATCTCTTCTTCCGATTTAAAGTAATATTCCTGATTAGGCAATCCATACCTATATCCTCTACCACGTCCAATCGGAGTAGATTGTTTTTCACCTTCTTTTACACACAACAAAATATCGTGTGCATTCGCATCTTTTTTATCTAAGTAATACGCATTATTAGATGCTATCAATTTCACATCGTGTTTACGAGCCAAGTTAATCAACACCTGATTAACGCGATTCTCGTCTTCTTGTCCGTGGCGCATTAGCTCCACATATAGATCATCTCCAAACTCCTCTTTCCACCAAAGCAAAGCTTCCTCTGCTTGGCGTTCCCCTATATTCAATATCTTACCTGGTACCTCTCCATATAAGTTCCCTGTAAGCACAATAACATCTTCTTTATACTGTTTTACAACCTCTTTGTCTATACGTGGCACATAATAGAAACCATTTGTATAAGCAATAGAAGCCATCTTT
Source organism: Flavobacteriaceae bacterium (assembly GCA_031277535.1). Lineage (GTDB taxonomy): Bacteria > Bacteroidota > Bacteroidia > Flavobacteriales > Flavobacteriaceae > Flavobacterium. Next base: position 27,787 of record JAITMD010000016.1, on the reverse strand, counting down.
GCCAAGTTGTGATACCCATTTTTGTTTTTTGCCAACATCACTACTTGATATCCATTATCTTTTTTCGTTTTGTCTTCGTGTTTATCACAAACAAAAAACTCACATCCTACAATAGGAGTTAGCAAAGGCAAAAGAGGTTCTCCCTTTTCCTCTCGCTCTATATTCTGACTCTTAATTCCTTTATTATGATTGTCGATTGCCATTACAAAATGGAATGCCCCCATCATGTTTCCATGATCAGTCATTGCAATAGCGGGCATTTGCATTTCTGCTGCTTTCTTAACCAATCCTGGTATAGAAATAGTAGATTGCAAAATAGAGAATTGTGTATGCGTATGCAGGTGAGCAAACTTTGCCTCTTCAAACCTTTTCTGCTCTTCCTTAGATACACTTCCTTCGCCACTTTGTCCTTTAGACAAACGAGCGCGAATCTCATCAGATGCTTTTTTAAGGTTAATGTGCTTTAACCCTATTAAAGGAAATGGATTCGGATTTGCCTCTCTATATCGCGCAGTATAAGTAGTATCTTGTTGCAGTTGTTCTGCGCTAAAAATATCTCTTTTGATTAACTCCAAAAAACATCTTGTAGTAGCCTCTACGTCCGCAGTAGCATTATGCGCTTCTGCAAACGGCGCACCAAACAAATAAGTATGTAGCTCCGTTAATGTAGGTAGTTTAAACTTACCTCCACGTCCTCCAGGTATCTTCAATAACTCGGCAGTTACTTCTGTACAAGTGTCCAACACCGGCATCTGATCCATAATAGAGTGTACACCCATTCTATAAAACTCACACCCCATAATATTGACATCAAAACCTAAGTTTTGACCTACAATAAACTTGGTTTTAGACAAAGCAATATTGAACTTATCCAATGCCTCTCGCAAAGAAATACCTTGTGCTTGTGCCAACTCTGTAGATATTCCATGAATACGCTCAGAATCATACGGAATATCAAATCCTTCTGGTTGGATCAAATAATCTTGATGTTCTATTAGGTTACCCATTTCATCGTGCAACTGCCAAGCAATCTGTACACATCGTGGCCAGTTGTCGGTATCTGTAATAGGTGCTGCCCAGCTCTTTGGAAGTCCTGTTGTTTCAGTATCAAAAATTAAATACATAGTGGAGTTTGCTTTTTTATAGACAACTAAATCTACTTTTTATAAGAAACCCAAAGGTACAAAAAAAAGCTACCTCCAAAGAGATAGCTTTTTTGTAAAACATTATTTCGTATGTCAAAATTCTTATTTCGCAGGCGCCAAAGGTATTCTAAAGAATATTCCTTTTTCAAAAGACTTGCGATTTACATATTTCTTTGTCATTTTGTTTGTTTGAGGATCCATTACATCTTGTGGAACAAGTTTTCCTCCCATGTTAATAACAAATGTACCTGATATTGTATTTGGCACTTGTTTTGCCTCTGTATCAATCAACACATATCCTGGTCTTTCTTTTACAGCCTCTGTTGTTTCTGTATTGTAAACACCAATTTCTTTATCATTTTCATCATAAATAAAATACGATGCTTTAATACCGTCGTTTGCATTAAAATCATAACGTGCACCATATTCATATTCTGGAAGAAATATCATCAATTTTGTTGAATCAGTTTTTGCCTCAATTATCAAACTACGGTTATTAGCTACCAATGCTTTATACTCTTGAGGTTTAAACTCTGTAAAGCGATTGTATTGCAATGACGGATTTACTTTTATTTGCTTTAACAACAATGTATCAGTAATTACATCAACAGTAGTTATTGAATGCATCCCTGGATCATTAACTTTAACATCATTTTCACAAGCAATAAAGCCCAATGCGATTGCGAATATTCCTAATAATTTTCTCATAATCACTTACTTTTGCGATAGATTAATAATTGACAAAAATATACTTTTCTTCGAAGTTAAAAAATATTTCTTTAATAAATATTTAACTATTAACATTTACAAAAACACCACATCCTCTCTTCGCATATTTTATAATATAGAAACTCCGAAAAAACCAAATTATTATATCAAAGCGAAAAGTCTTCTCCAATCCTTCTCACAATGTCCCTATTACCTGTTTATGCCCTCATTTGCTCTTATTGACTTCCTTTGGTTCTTTTGCTCCATAATGACAAATCAACAACAACACAATTACCTAAAATACAACACCTTATATTATTTCATTTCTGTTTTCTTTTGGTCTTGTTCGAGAATCCTTTTGGTACGACTTGGAAAAATGGCCTCTTTTCCGAACAAAGACAAAAGGATACCAAAAGGACAGCAAAAAAAATTAAGTCACAAAAGAAAGTGTGCTAAACCATAACATAAAAATATAGTATGTGCACCGTATAATTTTAAAAAGCACATCTATTCTATAGTGTTTTTTAAAGATTGTTTATACATATATCACTATCCTCTACAACCTTATGCTGCTAAAATAAGAAATCGCTTTCCAAAAACCGTTTTCCCGGAAAAGCTTTACAAATTAATAATCAAAAGATTAGAACATCCAAACAGAATAAAAAAAATAAAATTCATATGTAAAAAAAGAGTATCTTTGCCGAAATTATAAAACCGAGGTCGGGTACCTCAACTAATTAAATTAATTATGTCTGTAAAAATTAGATTACAAAGACACGGTAAAAAAGGGAAACCTTTTTACTGGGTAGTAGCTGCTGATGCACGCGCAAAAAGAGATGGTAAATACTTAGAGAAAATCGGTACTTACAACCCTAACACTAACCCTGCAACTGTAGATATCAATGTTGATGCTGCTGTTAAATGGTTATTCAACGGTGCTCAACCTACAGATACTGCAAGAACATTACTTTCTTACAAAGGAGCAATGTTAAAACACCACTTACAAGGTGGAGTTAACAAAGGAGCTTTAACTCAAGAGCAAGCTGACGCGAAATTCGCTGCTTGGTTAGAAGAAAAAGCTGCTAAAATCAACGCTAAGAAAGATGGTTTATCATCTAACAAAGCTGCTGATAAAGCTGCAAGATTAGTTGCAGAAAAAGAAGCTAACGCTAAACGTGCTGCTGCTGCTCAAGCTAAAGCTGCTGAAGCGGTTGCTGCTCCTGCAGAAGAAACTGCTGAAGTAGCTGAAGAAAGCAACGAAGAAACTCAAGCATAATTTATTAGCGATATGCGTAAAAAGGATTGTTTCTATTTAGGCAAAATCGCAAAGAAATTTAGCTTTAAAGGGGAGGTACTTATTTATTTAGACACCGATGAACCTGAGTTATACGAAAACTTGGAATCAGTGTTCGTCGACTTTGACGGACAACTGGTTCCTTTTTTTATACAGAAAGCTTCATTGCACAAAGGCGATTTTCTAAGAGTTAAGTTTGAAGATTGTGATTCGGAAGAAGATGCAGATCGCATTATCAATGCCGAAATATACTTACCCTTATCTATGTTACCTAAATTGGAAGGCAATAAATTCTACTTCCACGAAGTTGTAGACTTTGATGTGATAGATACAAACACTGGATATGTAGGTAAATTGGTAAGAATAAATGACAGCAACTTTCAACCTTTATTTGAAATTGATCGAGATGGTGTAGAAATACTTATTCCTATGATCGATCCATTTATTCACAAAGTAGACCGTGAAAACAAAAAGTTATATCTACACGTTCCAGATGGACTTTTAGATGTGTACTTACAATAATAGTGTACTTCTGTAGACTACAAAAAACCTCAAGTAAGAATTTTACTTGAGGTTTTTTTTTCAATGTATGCGATTATTCTTTTACCTCTATTTATAATATTGAAAATATCAAATAGTATCTTTACTTTTATTATGCAAAACAAATCACTACTACACAATGATTCTTAGCCATATCACAAAAAACGAAATTACACTTGGTGAAGAGATTAAAGGAAAAGATATTCGCAAAGGTATCTTCGCTTTAATCAAAAAAGACTATCCTAATTTTAAAAAAGAAGACTTTATCACTATCGCTGAGCTCAACAAATACAGACGCCTATACCTTACCTATTTGGTCATGGAAGAAAAAGGTGCTCAGGCTATTTTGGACAAAGAGGTAATGACAGCCATAGAGAATAACTCTATCTTATCTGAAAATATACAAGACGAAATAGAGGCTAAGCTAACCTTAGGTCAACGCGTAGCGGATAAGGTAGCTGCTTTTGGTGGTAGTTGGACATTTATCATTACTTTTTTTGCATTCCTAATCGTTTGGATGGCGATCAATATATGGGTGTTTACAGCCAAACCTTTTGATCCTTATCCATTCATTCTATTGAACTTAATCTTGTCTTGCTTAGCTGCGATACAGGCTCCAATCATTATGATGAGCCAAAACAGACAAGAACAAAAAGATAGGCAACGCAATGAACACGATTATAAAATCAACTTAAAAGCCGAACTGGAGATTAAGCTTCTTAGCGAAAAAATGGATCACCTCCTTGTTCATCAAAACAAAAAACTATTGGAGATACAAGAAGTACAAATAGACTATTTGGAAGACCTGATGAAAGAAGTTAAAAAGAAACACTAAGGTCACATATCATAGCAAGATACATATCAGCAGCATCAAACCAATAAGAATAACTGAGTTATCTGGATTTATTTCAAGAGTTTTAAGGAACTAATGAAGTGGTATAAGATGTGAAGTATTTAAATATCATCATATATTTCTCACCAACAAAATAAGACATTTAATATCTTTGCATCATTATTAAAAACTGTGAATTAATTAGTTATGGCAACACCAATCAAAGTAGTTCCAATCTTAACAGGTAAGGCTGCAGAGAGATTCAACTCTACTGCTGAAAAAGCTATAGCTAAAAAAGGTTCTATCGACTTTAGTAAAGAAATAGAAACTGCAAAAAAAATATTAGCTAAAGCTAAATTGTAACCTATTTACTACATCTCTTTATGCCAAATAATATCTCCTTCTGCGACTTTAGCATCCTCAGGAGTAGTTCCATTAAGAGAGATAATATAAGAAGTTAATAGAGATCTTTCTTTGGGAGTAAAATTATCTTTCCAAGGTACCATGCCTTTCCCTCGGCGGCCTCCTTCAGAAATAGTGTTATAAATATTATCAAAGCCTCCACCTAATATCCAATACTCATCTGTCAAATTAGGGCCTATACTACCACCTCCATCTGATCGATGACAAGGTACACAATTATTATCCCACAAATGTTTAGCCTCCTCCATAGAAGCCTTGTCTGTATATAGCTTAATGGTTGTAGAATCTACAGATTTAGAGGGCTTTTCAGTTACTTCTTCTTCCTTCTCCGTAGAAGAATTAGGCTTTGCTACTGGAATAGTATCTTCAGTTACTACTGTTGGTTTATCTACAGTGTTTTCATTAGACCAAAACAGAAAGAAACAACTTCCAAGTACCACAAAAGCTATTAGGAGCAATACCAATAGTAAGGAATTATTTTTATTTCTTTTTGTTTCAACTTCGTCTTGTGGCAATCCTTTCTCAAATGGATTATTTGAATTACTATTCATTGCTAAATATTTATAACATATAAATTTAAACATAATAATTTAACAAATTACAGCTATTAAGCAAAAACATAGAGTTCAATACAAGCATACTAACAAAACAATTCCTTCTACACTTCTACAGTAGGTCACTAACCCTCCTTTTCGTACTTTTGTAAAAAAGAATAAGCAATATGTTTCAATTTAAACAATTCACTATACAGCAGGATAAATGTGCGATGAAGGTAGGTACAGATGGTGTACTATTAGGAGCGTGGACACCTGTGGATAACAATCCTTATAGCATCTTAGACATTGGTTCGGGTACTGGGCTTTTAGCACTTATGATGGCGCAGCGCACAGGTGCAGAACAGATAGACGCAGTAGAGATAAACGAACATGCACATGAGCAAGCCATAGAGAACTTTGAGAACAGCCCATGGGGAGATAGACTATTCTGTTATCATGCAGATTTAGAAACATTTGCGAATGAGATGGAAGAAGAGTACGACTTGATTATCTCTAATCCTCCTTTCTATAGTGAAGATTATCAGACGAATGATAAACAGAGAGACACGGCGCGCTTTCAGGATGCGATGCCTTTTGATCTATTGGTTGAAGCTGTGGAATATTTCTTGTCAGAGAAGGGGATATTTAGTGTGATTATTCCAGCTAAAGAAGAAAATACAATGATACGCTTAGCAGCTGAGTTTGGAATATATCCGTTTAAAGTAACTCGCGTTCGAGGACATGAACAAGCAGAAATCAAGCGTAGCCTAATTGCCTTTTCACGTCAATTAGTAGAAAAAATACCGTTAGACGAGTTGGTTATCGAAGTAGAGAGACATCAGTACACCCCAGAATTTGAGACACTTGTGAAAGATTTTTATCTAAAACTTTAAAAAAAGTTACTTTTATTTTGTTTATTCTAAAAATTATTTTGGATATTTGTACCAACGAAAACAAAGAAGAAAAAATGAATACAGTTTATACAATGATGATGAGCATGATGATGTGGAGAAATCCGCAGGGCTTGTTATTTGCATAAACTTAAATTCAAAATAACATATAATAAGCCCTTGCTAATGCAAGGGCTTTTTTTTTACACCAAACCAAACAGTATATAATTAGAATAAAAACAATACCATGATTTACAATACTAACACAATGATGATGGCAATGATGATGATGAACATGATGATGTTCACACCGCCCTATTGCCTTAAGTCAACGAGTTAGTCATAATCTAAACAAAGAGATTAAAAACTTGAAGTCCTTTTGGCAATGCCAAAGGGACTTTTTTTATGCCCTTAATTCTCAAAACAAAATTTAATAGAGTAACTAAAACATTAAAAAATATTCAACCATGAGCAATTTAAATTTTTCAACACAAGCATTACACGCAGGACACAATGTACAAGCAACAGCAGGAACAAGAGCAGTGCCTATCTATCAGACTTCATCGTATGTATTCGAGAATGCTGACCACGCAGCAGGAGCTTTTAACCTATCTATCCCAGCGTACATCTATACAAGACTAAACAACCCTACTAACGATATATTAGAACAACGCTTAGCAGCTCTTGAAGGAGGTATCGGAGCAGTAGTAACAGCATCAGGTGCATCAGCTATCTCTACTACATTCTTAACTCTATTAAAATCAGGAGATCACATCGTATCATCTAATAGCTTATACGGAGGTACATATAACTTATTCAATGTTACACTTCCTCGTTTTGGTATCAACACGACATTCGTTGATCCATCTAATGTAGAGAACTTCAGAACAAATATTCAAGAGAACACAAAAGCAATATTCGTAGAAAGCTTAGGTAACCCAAAACTGGATATCATCAACTTAAAAGCAGTGGCTAAGATTGCACAAGAGTTTAAGATTCCTTTTATCGTAGATAATACAGTTGCCTCTCCTGCTCTACTAAACCCAATCGAATATGGAGCGAACATCGTGGTACATTCCCTAACTAAATACATCACTGGTAACGGTACATCATTAGGAGGAGCGATAATCGATGCAGGTACATTTGATTGGTCAAGTGGTAGATTCCCCGAGTTTACGGAGCCATCTCCAGGATACCACGGATTGATTTACCACCAAGCTTTAGGTAACGCTGCTTTCATTGCTAAGATAAGAGTAGAAGGATTAAGAGACTTAGGTGCAGCACTTAGCCCATTCAATGCCTTCCAAATCATCCAAGGATTAGAAACATTACCTATCCGTATCCAAAAACACAGTGAGAATGCATTAGCCTTAGCAGAATGGTTAGAAAAACAAGAGGCTGTAGCATGGGTAAACTATCCAGGTCTTAAGTCAAGTGCATACCACGACTTAGCAAAAGAATACTTACCTAAAGGACAGAGTGGTGTAGTGACTTTCGGACTGAAGAAAGGATTTGAAGCTGCCAAAACAGTAGCAAATGATACGAAACTATTCTCTTTATTGGCAAACATAGGAGATACGAAGTCATTAATCATTCACCCTGCTTCTACTACACATCAACAATTAACAGTAGATGAACAAAAAGCGACAGGTGTAGCACCAGACTTAATCAGACTATCAGTAGGAATAGAAAACATAGAAGACCTAAAAGCAGATTTAGCTAACGTATTTAAAACATTATAAGATGAGTACCCAAACAGACATACTTAAACACATTCCGATAGACCCACATACAGGAGCCATAGCTGTACCGATCTATCAGACAACTACTTTCGCTCAAGAAGCTCCAGGAGTAAACAAAGGATTTGACTATACGCGTACTAACAATCCTACTCGTCAAGCTTTAGAAGAATTAGTTGCTTCATTAGAGAACGGTGCAAAAGGGTTTGCCTTTGGAAGTGGACTTGCAGCAATAGACGTAGTATTCAAAACACTAAGTCAAGGAGATGAAGTAATAGCAGTAGCGAATATCTACGGTGGGACTTACAGACTATTGAATGAAGTGTATGCAAAGTTTGGGATTAAGACACATTATGTAGATACAACAGTAGTTGAGCATGTCGAGAAAGCGATTACAGCTAACACAAAGCTAATCTGGATAGAAAGTCCGACTAACCCTACACTGAGAATATCTGATATACAAGCTATAGCGAACATTGCTAAGAAACACAAGGTTTGGTTATGTGTAGATAACACCTTCGCTACTCCGATAGCTCAGAAGCCTTTAGACTTAGGAGCTGACTTAGTGGTTCACAGTGCTACTAAGTACATAGCAGGACATTCGGATGTAGTAGCAGGGTTGGTCATCACCAAGACAGAAGAGTTAGGAAAGATCATCAAGTTTCACCAAAACTCAACTGGAGCGATACTAAGTCCTTTTGATAGCTTCTTAACCATTAGAGGAATAGAAACACTACTACTGAGATACAAAGGATATTCAGAGAATGCCCTTAAGATAGCCGAATACCTCAGTACACATCCGAAGATAAATAAGATATACTATCCAGGATTAGTCCATCACGAAGGACACGAATTGGCGAAAAAGCAACAGAAGTACTTCGGCGGAGTAATAAGCTTTGACCTAAAAGACAACAGTAAAGAAGCTGCTCTTAAGATTATAAAAAGCTTAAAGCTCTTTACCCTGACAGAAGGATTAGGAGGCATTAAGAGTTTGAGTAATTATCCTTTTGAGATGTCACATGGGTCAGTACCAAAAGAAACAAAGATAGAAGCGGGAATCACAGAAAGTTTAATACGCCTCTCTATCGGATTAGAAGAAACAGAAGATTTAATAGAAGATATCAAACAAGCATTAGCACAATAAATAACAATAAAATACCATGAGTCGCTTACAAGAAATAACTATCGCTAACCATACTTTACCAAACGGAAGTACACATACTTTTCACTTTACTTATCAGGTGGTGGGACAGCCCTTACACAGTGCTCCAATCGTGTTGGTCAACCATGCCTTAACAGGGAATAGTGAAGTAGCAGGTGATAACGGATGGTGGAATAGCTTAGTGGGTTATGACAAAGTAATAGACCTTAATCGATACACCGTAATTGCCTTTGATATCCCTGGCAATGGGTATAACCAACAAGAGGCACACCTCATCGAAGATTACAAAGCGATAACGACAAAAGTAGTTGCCGAAGTATTCTGGAAAGCATTGGACCGATTACACATAGATCATCTCTATGCCATCATCGGAGGAAGTTTAGGAGGAAGTATAGCTTGGGAAATGGCTTTCATCAGACCACAAGCGATAGAGCACCTAATCCCCATAGCGACAAGTTGTAAAGCTTCTGACTGGTTGATAGGGAATGCCTTAATTCAAGATAGCATTCTTACTAACTCTTCTCAACCGATAGAAGACGCACGTATGCACGCTATGTTACTCTATAGAACTCCTGCTTCTCTTCAACAGAAGTTTGCTAATGGGTATAAAGAAAGTGAAAATCAATATGCGATAGAAAGTTGGCTAAAATACCACGGTAAGACTTTAAACAGTCGCTTTACCCTACAGGCTTACAAGCTAATGAATCACTTGCTGAAAACCATAGGGCAGGAAGTAACAGAAGATAGCCTAAAAGCTTTTGGACAGCAGACTAGTACACAGATACACTGTATAGCAGTAGATACAGATTATATGTTTACCAATGCGGAACAACAGCAAACAGTGAACTTGCTAAAAAACAATTGCAAACACATCACATACCAAGAGATTCAATCAATACACGGCCACGATGCCTTCTTAATTGAATACGAACAATTAAACAATTTATTAAAACCATTATTCTAAAATCAGCACATCATGAAAGTATTAAAGTTTGGAGGAAAATCTCTTGCATCAGGACAAGCTTTTGAAAACGTTATCCATATCATCAAAACAAAAATAAACGAAGGACCTATCACTATTGTCGTTTCTGCTATAGGAGATACAACAGATACCCTTGAAAATATATTAGACTTAGCAAAGACTAAACAAGATTACACAACGGCTTTTGAAGCATTCAAAAACAGAGCCTACCACAAAGAAGCAGATATACAGACAGAACTAGACGTATTGAGCAAATTATATGAAGGAGTTTCACTAATAGAAGACTACGGAGTAAAGATTAAAGACCAAGTATTAGCTCAAGGAGAACTAATATCAAGCAAGATATTAGCTGCTCAGTTAAGTGCAAAAGGAATTAAAGCTACTCCAGTAGATAGCCGTCAGTTCTTTATCACAGATGCAAATTTCGGAAGCGCACAAGCGATCGATGAAGTATCTAAACAAAAAACACAAGCGTACTTCGCGAATGTAGATAAAGGGACGATAGCTGTAGTAACTGGCTTTATCGGATCAACTGATAAAGGAGAAACAACTACTCTGGGACGCAATGGTAGTAACTACTCTGCAGCCCTATTAGCGAACTTCATCGAAGCAGATGAATTGCAAAACTATACGCATGTAGATGGTATCTATACTGCTAACCCAGATTGGGTAAAGAACGCACAGAAGATAGAAGAACTTCACTTCGATGAGGCGAATGAGTTGGCCAACTTCGGAGCATCTATCTTACATGCTAAAACGATATTGCCATTGGTAGAGAACAACATTCCTCTTCGAATCTTAAATACATTAAATCCAGAAAACAAAGGAACACTAATCTCTAATAAACCAACTGCAAGAGGTATCAAATCACTATCTGTACAGTCTAACGTAGCATTAATACAGTTTGAAGGTAGAGGATTATTGGGTATCGTAGGAGTAGATGCTCGTGTATTTACTGCTTTAGCGAATGAAGGAGTAAGCGTAGGTGTTATTTCACAGGGTTCTTCAGAACGCGGATTAGGTTTTATCGTAGAAGAAAAAGATGCAGATAAAGCAGCTGATGCCTTGCGCAAAGAGTTCTCTAATGACTTCTATACTCGTGATGTGAACAGCATTTCTATCATTCGAGACCTTGCTGTAATCTCTATCATCGGACAAAACCTAAGCACATTTGACAAGCCTTATGCTGCATTAGTAAAGAATAAGATCGTTCCTATTCTATTCAACAATACAGTGACAGGTAAAAATGTAAGTTTAGTTGTACGCAAAGAGGAAGCGAAAAAAGCACTTAACGTAATACACGGACAGATATTCGGTATTGCGAAAAAAATAAACATCGCTGTCTTTGGACACGGATTAGTAGGAGGAACTTTAATAGACCAAATATTACAATCTACTCAATCTATCGAAGACAAAAAGAATATCTCACTAAACATCTTCGCTATCGGTAATTCTAAAAAAGTGTTGCTTAATGATGGAGGTATCAACTGCAACTGGAGAGAAGAAATAAAAGACAAGAGTGTAACCTATAACATCCAAGAGGTAATAGACTATGCAAATGCAAATCACTTAGAGAATTTAATTGCCATAGATAATACAGCCTCTGGGGAGTTCATTAAAAACTATATACCCTTAATAGAAAACGGGTTTGACCTTATTTCATCTAATAAAATTGCAAACACAATATCATATAGTTTCTACAGTGAACTTCGTCAGACGCTAAAAGCAAACCACAAAGAATACCTATACGAAACAAACGTAGGTGCAGGTTTACCACTTATTGATACAATTAAGTTACTGCACTTATCAGGTGAGAACATCACGAAGATAAAAGGAGTATTCTCTGGAAGTTTAAGTTACATATTCAACAACTACTCTATCCAAGATAGACCATTCAGTGAGGTATTAAAAGAAGCCATCACGAAAGGGTTTACAGAACCTGATCCACGTGAAGATTTATCTGGTAATGACGTAGGGCGTAAACTGTTGATCCTGGCTCGAGAGTTAGATCTACAAAACGAATTTGAAGAAATCAACATTCAGAACTTAATCCCTACTGAGTTACAAACCGTAGATACCCCAACGTTCTTAAACAGCTTAGACAAACTAAATCCATACTTTGACAAGATTAAACAAGGTTTAGCACCAGACACTGTCCTTCGCTATGTAGGAGAATTATCAGGTGATCTACAAAAGGACAAAGGAGTACTTGAAACGAAATTAATCGAAGTACCTACGAGTTCAGCATTAGGTCAACTAAAAGGCTCTGACAGTATATTCGAAATATACACTGAGAGCTATGGCGATAATCCTATCATCATCCAAGGAGCAGGTGCTGGAGCATCTGTTACTGCAAGAGGAGTGTTTGGGGATATCCTAAGATTAGCGGATAAGTAGGTAATAGTTTACAGTGGACGGTTCACGGTTTACAGACTGCTGTAAACCGTGAACTGTGAACCGTTAGCCAACATAGCGTCCCACTTTATACTACCATTTAATACTATAACAACCCTATTAAGTCATAATAATCAACTCTTTAAAGAAGATTTACATAAGAAACTACTTTTGATTAATAACTGAATACCAAAAACAAAATGAGTACAACAAACAATGAAGAAGGCTGTTGTTTTGAGACACGAGCCATACGAACACAGACAGAGCGTACACAATACAACGAACACTCTACCCCATTATACCTAACCTCGAGTTTCGTATTTGACGATGCAGAGAATATGCGTGCTGTATTTGCAGAAGAAATAGAGCAATATTCTTACTCTCGATTCACTAATCCCAATCAAACAGAATTAGTAGAGAAGATATGTTTGTTCGAACAAGCAGAAGCAGGATATGCCTTTGCTACAGGGATGGCGGCAGTGTATGGTAGTTTGTTTCCTTTACTAAAAGCAGGTGATCACATTGTTTCTTGTTCTAACATCTTTGGTTCTACCAGAAGTTTGTTCAGTAATATGTTTCCAGAATGGGGAGTAGATACAAGTTACTTTGACCTAAATCAAGTGTATGATATAGAGTCTTTGATAAAACCAAATACCAAGATACTATTTGCAGAAAGTCCGACTAACCCAGGAGTAGATGTATTAGACCTTACGTATTTAGGAGAGATAACAAAGAAGCACAACCTCATCTTTATCGTAGATAACACTTTCGCTACGCCTTACCTACAGAACCCGATTACTTTAGGAGCCCATGTAGTGATACACTCCGCAACTAAACTAATCGATGGACAAGGACGAGTATGTGGAGGAGTTACAGTAGGATATAAAGAATACATGCAAAAGATCTATCTATTCGCTCGCACCATAGGATCCAGCATCTCCCCATTCAATGCATGGGTACTATCTAAGAGCTTAGAAACTTTAGCCGTACGAGTAGATAGACATTGTGAGAATGCCTTGACAATAGCAGAGTACTTAGAACAACATCCTGCAGTGGAGTTTATCAAGTATCCCTTCTTACCAAGTCACCCACAATACGAAATAGCTAAAAAACAAATGAAGCAAGGAGGTAATATTATTGCTTTTGGTATCAAAGGAGGAATTGATGCAGGTAGAGCATTCTTAAATGCCTTACAACTATGCAGCCGTTCTGCTAACCTTGGTGATAGTAGAACCATTGTTACACACCCTGCTTCTACCACACATAGTAAAGTTCCTGCAGAAGAGAAAATTGCTACAGGTATCACAGACAACCTGATACGCCTATCTGTAGGATTAGAGAACACAAAAGATATTATCCGTGACTTAGAACAAGCCTTATCTGCTGCACAGTAACTCACTTGTTTCAAACACCAATGAAGAATGATTAAAAAAAGAAATTATGTCAACAACACTTATACATACTGATATCAGAAGCCTATTAAAACAACGAACATTAGTACTCGATGGAGCAATGGGTACGATGCTTCAGGCTTACCGATTTTCAGAAGAAGACTTTAGAGGAGAGCGCTTTGCTGATTTTGCTCATCCTCTAAAGGGAAATAATGACTTGTTGTCAATCACTCAACCAGAGGCTGTAAAAGAAGTACACAGACAATATCTTTTGGCAGGAGCCGATATCTTATCTACTAACACCTTCTCAGGTACCACCATTGCGATGGCTGATTATCACTTAGAGGACTTAGTATATGAGTTAAATTATCAATCGGCTAAGATAGCCCGTGAGGTAGCTGATGAAGTAGAGGCACTTGATCCAAATAGACCGCGCTATGTAGCAGGTGCTATAGGACCGACAAACAAGACTGCCAGCTTATCGCCAGATGTAAACAATCCTGGATATCGTGCGATTACATTCGAAGAATTAAGAGTAGCTTATAAACAACAGGCTGAAGCTTTATTAGATGGAGGATGCGATCTATTATTGGTAGAGACCATCTTTGATACCTTAAATGCTAAAGCTGCCCTATTTGCTATAGATGAGATACAAGCAGAACGAGGAATAGATATTCCGATTATGATATCAGGTACGATAACGGATGCTTCAGGGCGTACCCTATCAGGACAAACAGTAGAAGCTTTCTTGATTTCGATTGCTCACATTCCTTTATTGAGTATTGGATTTAACTGTGCTTTAGGAGCAGAACAATTAGAGCCTTATGTCAAGCAATTAAGTCAACATGCGGCCGTGAATATCTCTGCTCACCCGAATGCAGGGCTACCTAATGCCTTTGGAGAATACGATCAAACTCCTAAAGAGATGAAAGAACTAATCGACAGCTTTTTAAGTCAAAACTTAGTTCAGATCATCGGAGGATGTTGTGGTACTACACCAGAGCACATCAAGCTAATCGCACAAACAGTAGCTGAACATGCTAAAGACAGAACACCTAAGCAATACAACCTAAAACCTGTACTTGCTTTAGCTGGATTAGAGCCTTTATATGTAACTGCTGAAGCAAACTTTATCAACATAGGTGAGCGTACGAATGTAACAGGTTCTCGTAAATTCCTTCGATTAATCAAAGAAGAACAATTTGACGAAGCTCTTGCTATTGCAAGAGAACAAGTAGAAGGTGGAGCTCAGGTTATTGATATTAACATGGATGAAGGGCTATTAGACGGTGTACACTGTATGACTAACTTTCTTAACCTAATCGCTTCAGAGCCAGACATCGCTAAGGTTCCTATTATGATTGATAGCTCTAAATGGGAGATTATTGAAGCAGGACTACGTGTAGTACAGGGTAAGGCTATTGTAAACTCGATTAGTTTGAAAGAAGGAGAAGCGCTATTCATTGAGCATGCTAAACTAATCAAACGCTATGGAGCTGCTACAGTAGTAATGGCTTTTGACGAAAATGGACAAGCAGATTCATTAGCAAGACGCATAGAGATATGTCAACGCTCTTATGATATATTAGTCAACCAGGTCAACTTCGCACCTCAGGATATCATCTTTGACCCAAACATATTCCCTGTAGCAACTGGAATGGAGGAGCACAACAATAATGCTTTGGACTTCTTTAATGGAACCAAATGGATAAGAGAGAACCTTCCTTATGCCAATGTAAGTGGTGGGGTAAGTAATGTTTCTTTCTCTTTTAGAGGAAACAATAAAGTACGTGAAGCTATGCATGCTGCCTTCTTATACCATGCCATACAACACGGTATGAATATGGGGATTGTGAATCCTGAGATGTTAGAAGTGTATGATGAGGTAGACAAAGATTTAATGGAACACGTAGAAGACGTACTGTTAAACAGACGTGCTGATGCAACTGAACGCTTACTTGACTTTGCAGAAAGTATTAAAAATGAAAGTGCTATTCAAACAACCGAAAACAAAGTAGAAGAATGGCGTTCAGGTAGTATCCAAGACAGGCTAACACATGCCTTAGTCAAAGGAATAGAAACCTACGTAATAGAAGATACAGAGGAAGCTCGTCTGAGTGTACCTCAACCTATTCAAGTAATCGAACAATACTTGATGAATGGGATGAATGTAGTAGGAGACTTATTTGGAGCAGGTAAGATGTTCTTGCCACAAGTAGTAAAGTCTGCTCGTGTGATGAAGAAAGCAGTAGCCTACCTCCTTCCTTTTATCGAAGAGAGCAAAAAGCAGAATGCGGAAGCCTCAGTTGGTAATGCAGGTAAGATATTAATGGCAACTGTAAGAGGAGATGTACACGACATCGGTAAGAATATTGTAGCAGTAGTCTTAGCATGTAACAACTATGAGATTATAGATCTTGGAGTGATGGTTTCACCAGAGAAGATTATAGAGACCGCTATTAAAGAACAGGTGGATATCATTGGATTAAGTGGATTAATCACTCCATCCTTAGATGAGATGGTACACTTAGCTAAAGAATTAGACAAAGTTAATAGCAACATCCCAATCATGATCGGTGGAGCTACTACTTCTCGTGTTCATACCGCTGTGAAGATAGCACCAGAGTATAAGAACTGTGTAGTCCATGTACACGATGCTTCTCGCTCTGTAACGATTGCGAATCAATTGTTACAAAAAGAAGTTGAAGCAACCTTTAAAGAGAATATCAAAGCAGAGTATGACCAGCTAAGACGTGACTATTTAGGTAGAGCCAGAGACAAAAGCTATATCACGATAGAACAAGCTCGAGCAAATAAAGTGAAGATTGAATGGGATGCAAAAGACATTGTTAAACCCAACTTCATTGGAACAAAGAGAGTCACAGTAGAGTTAGACGAACTATTACCCTATATAGATTGGGCACCGTTCTTTCGCTCTTGGCAGTTGTTTGGTAAGTTCCCAGAGATATTGACAGATGAGGTAGTAGGACAAACAGCCTCACAGGTCTATGACGATGCACTAATTATGTTAGATAAAATCATCAATGAACGTTGGTTTGACGCAAGAGGTGTCTTAGGCATCTTCCCTGCTAACCAAGTAAACGACGATGACATCGAAGTATATAGCGAACAAGGGGAAGTATTAGATCACTTATTAACACTGCGTCAACAATCGTTGAAGAATGTCAAAGCACCTAATATTGCTTTAGCCGACTTCATTTCACCAAAGGAAACTGGATTAGAAGATTACATAGGTCTATTCGCTGTCTCTACAGGTTTTGGTGTGGACGAGATGGCAAAGCGATATGAAGATGACCTTGATGATTACAGCGCTATTATGGTCAAAGCACTTGCGGATAGATTAGTAGAAGCCTTTGCCGAATTACTACACCATCGTGTACGTACAGAGATTTGGGGATATGCTTCAACTGAACGCTTAAGCAACGAAGAATTGATTAAAGAAGCTTATCAAGGGATTCGACCAGCACCAGGTTACCCAGCTTGTCCTGACCATTTAGAGAAAGGTACCATCTGGAAACTCCTACAAGTGGAAGAACAAATAGGTGTTACACTAACAGAGAGTTACGCTATGTTCCCTGCAGCCGCAGTCTCAGGATATTACTTTGCTCACCCACAGAGTAGGTACTTTGGGTTAGGTAAAATAGAGCAAGACCAATTAGCAGACTACGCCAATAGAAGAAATATAACAACAGAAGAAGCTGAGCGATGGTTATCACCCAACTTAGCTCAAAACAATAAATTAACGACTAACGAATCATGAAAGTAACAGAACACATCCAAAAAGCAAACGGTAAAACACAATTCTCTTTTGAGATACTACCTCCGTTAAAAGGGCAAAACATTCAAGGAATATTTGACTCTATCGAACCGCTAATGGAGTTCGAACCACCTTTCATTGACGTGACGTATCACCGTGAAGAATATGAGTACAAAGAAGCAGGCAACGGACTGTGGGAAAAAAGAGTTGTCAGAAAAAGACCAGGAACTGTCGGCATTTGTTCGGCTATCCAAAATAGATTCAAGTTGGACGCCATACCGCACATCTTATGCGGAGGCTTCACCAAAGAAGACACCGAAAACTTCCTTATAGACCTTGACTTCTTAGGTATAGACAATGTCGTTGCTCTTAGAGGAGATGCGGTAAAGAATGAGACTTACTTTAAGCCAGAACCGAAAGGTAATAAGTACGCTTCTGAGTTAGTCACACAGATTGCAGAACTTAACCAAGGTATCTACTTAGACCCTGAATTAGAGAACACCAGTAAAACTGACTTCTGCATTGGAGTTGCAGGCTATCCTGAGAAACACATGGAAGCACCTAACTTCGACACGGATCTAAAATATCTAAAACAAAAGATAGACAACGGAGCTGAATACATTGTTACTCAAATGTTTTTTGACAATAGTAAGTTCTTTGCCTTTGTAGATAAGTGTAGAGCTATTGGCATTAATGTTCCTATCATTCCTGGGCTAAAACCATTAGCTACCCTTAGCCAACTAAACTTGTTACCTCAACGCTTTAAAGTTGACTTACCAGATGATTTAGTTGCTGAGGTATTAAAGGCAAAAGACAATGTTGCCATCCGTGAGATTGGTATCGAATGGTGTGCACAGCAGTCCAAAGAACTTATCGCTGCTGGCATCCCTATCGTACACTACTACTCTATGGGTAAATCTAATAATATTATTAAGATTATCAAGAAAGCAAATGCTTAGTTAACAGTTTACGGTTTACGGTTAACAGACTGTACACTGTAAGCTGTAAGCTGTTAACCCTAACCCATAACTCGTTATTTATAAATTTTTGGTTGTAGAAAACCCCCTTTCATCATTTCGATAAAGGGGTTTTCGTTTATATCGAAAGATGTAGTACCATAAACTATTGTTCTCTTCTAATCATTTTTCACTACATTTATTTCAAATTATTTAGTCTACTCTAATAAATACAAAAGAGCATGAACAAAGAACTTTGGCATAAGATCGAGACATTTCAGTTTGATAACTGGGCAGATGAATATGGATTTGTACTACGGTTATCTAAAGAAAATCTATGGACGAAGAACTTCACAGAATTAGCAATATTAGAATATAAGAAGTTTATGTATTTAGCTGCTACAGCTAACCAAATGGTTTCTCCTTCTGAGATTGTAGATATAGTATGGCATCAACATCTAATCTTTACTCAGTCATATAATCAATTCTGCACGCTATTAGGCAAAAATATACAACACATTCCTTCTACTCATAATAGAGCTGACTTCGAAACATTCAAACAAGCTAAAGCAATCACTACTACACTGTATAATGAAGTTTTTGGAGAACAACCTTCTTCAATATGGGAAAACCGTACAATGTATGATGGCTTAAAACTAAAAAAAGCTAAACGAGAACACAAAACAACTTTAATCATTGCATTTTTTGTCTTTATCGCACTAACTCCCATAGCATTTTTTATACTTCGACCATTGTATGTAAATATTAGTAGTGTAGCATTTCTATTTACTCTCGTATTTGCCTTTATAGGACTTGCTATATTAATGAATAGATATAATTCTTTCAAGATAAAAGAACTTATTACGGATAATAATCACTCTTCTTTTCTATTTGATTTACATCCCTATGAAGTGTTATATTTAAAGAATGGAGGTGTAAAAGAAGGGGTTATTGGAACCTTCCACGAGCTTATTGAACAAGGTAATTTAAAAGTTGGTAAAGATAAAACCATTGAACTTATACATGATAAAATAATCAACAGTAGAGAACAAGCTATCGTACTTAAAGGTTTGCAAGAAACTGAAGATAGAGAATATATCACGCTATTAAATACATTTGAAACCAAAACAATATTTAGCAATCAAAAACTAATAATGGATGCCCTATTCAATTACATCCGTAATTCTGACAAAGTATCTAAATTACTATCAATAAACTTAATCGTTTTAGGGGTATTCACTCTTTTAGCATTTATGCGTATTGTTATTGGTATAAGCAGAGACAAACCAATAACCTTTATCTTTTTTCTAACTATAATTATTGTATTAACCTTTATCAGCGTATTATACAAAATCACAGGAAGTACTATAGAGAAAAGCATTCTAAACTATTATACTACCAAGATTATACCTCATAAAGCTAAAGAAGATAATTGGCAATGGGCGTACGTTGCAGATGGTCCAAAAGTATTAGGTGCTGCTTTAACCTCTTTAGTAATTCTCTCTATGGCACATTCCCCTTCATACTTTTCTGACAGTAGTTATTCATGCGGTAGTAACAGCTCATGCAGTAGTGATTCAGGGAGTTCTTGTGGCAGCAGTTGTGGAGGCTGTGGAGGTGGCGGAGATTAAATGACTTCTATATTAGCGCATAATCATCCATGAACTTAAACACAGAATATTGCTCTCTAAACATTAGAGGCTACTTTGTTTTACAATACTTCAGTAGTCCTCCTTTATCCCTATAATCAGTGATTTACTACAATATTAATTCACACAGTGTGTTATATAATAAATCATCTCTTACATTTGTATATAAAAACTCTATGAAAAAGACACTAAAACTATTAACACTAATGCTATTTGTAGCCTTAGTCTCTTGCTCGAAATCAGGAGAAAACATTGAAACCAAAGCTGTGGCTTTAGAGGAATTTAGTCCACAAGATGCCTCTGCTGATAAAGCAACTGAAGCAAAACAAGTATCAGACACTAATGAAGACATAGCTCCTGTAGAACGTATGATTGTCAAAGAGGGGAATATCCGTTTTGAAACTTCTAATGCAAAAGAGACAAGAGAGATTATCAATAATAGTGTGAAGCAACTTAATGGATACTTATCTCAAGATACTTCTTCTAACTATGGAAACCGTACAGAATACACTGTAGAAATACGTGTACCTGCCAAATCTTTTGAAACGTTATTAGAAGGAGTAAGCAAGACAGCATCTAAAATAGACAGCAAAAACATCAGTGCTTTAGATGTGACAGAAGAATTTATTGATGTACAAGCGAGAATCAAGACTAAAAAAGAAATAGAAGAGCGCTATAAAGAACTACTTAAAAAAGCAAACTCTGTAGAAGACATCCTAAAAATAGAGAGTGAACTTGGAACACTTAGAGCAGATATAGAATCTTTTGAAGGGAGATTAAAATACCTAAAAAGTAGAATATCTCTAAGTACGTTAACTGTAACTTTCTACGAAAAAGGGGAATCTACTACTGGTTTTGGATATGAAGTGTCATCAGCATTTAGCTCTGGATGGGAAAACCTACTATCTTTTATTATAGGTATATTCTATATGTGGCCATTCATCCTATTAGCAATAGCATTAGTGATTATCATTAGAAAAATCCGAAAACGAAGAAAACAGAATAAAACCAATTCATAAAACACAAAGCCCTTCCATGTGGAAGGGCTTTGTGTTTTACTAGAATCTTTTAATATTATTCAAAACGTAATCAATATTGTCTTGATAAATCTTACTTTCCATTTCTTCTATCACTACCTTCATAGAAATAATTTTACTACTACTTTTATAAGGAAAAATTTCATCTTCACTTACCTTAGTAGTTTTAGAAGAACTACCTGCAATAATTTTCACATCTTCAAACAAATCTAATTGTTCTCCAATACTATTACTATCTTTTTTCATAATAAAAAATTAGGAATTATTACTGTGTACAGCTTGAGCCTCTAATGTAGATAAAGCTTGTAAGCTTTTTCTTGTTTTTAAAGAAGCTGACTTTTTTTCTTTCTTTATAAATTTACCATTTTGTTTCCGTTCTGCAAAATTAGTAAAAAAAGATAAATATCTTTTAGGAGAAATTCCATCAAAGATTAATATTTTTACTTTTCCACTTATTTCTTCATTATCTGTCATTGCATCTTCATGTAAAGTTAAACATAAACTTTTTACATATGGCTCAATATAATATACTTCTTTAATTCCAGCTGCAACTATATGTCTAGCGCAATTATGACATGGATAAGTAGTACAAAACAATCGTGAAGATAACAATTTATCTCCAGTTAAGAGTGCACCTTGTATAATAGCATGCATCTCCGCATGAACAGATCTAGAGAATTCAATTAAATCTTTTACCTTAGAATTTTTTCTAATATCCTGCAATAATTTTTCTTTAAGGCCTTCTATTGAATCTAGTTTATCTTTTACCTTTTCATTATTGAATAATGTTTCAATAATATTATTAACTAGATTATCCTTTTGTTCATCATTACTACAAAATCCATGATTAAAACACCTATGATCTTTTTTAAAATCGGAGAAATATAAATTTCCTCCAAATTTTGGCACATCATTCCATCCAACTGATAAAATATTATTATTTTCATCTATTATACATGCTCCAACTTGTCTTGACATACATGCTGAGTTTCCTGCTGCCGCCTTTGCATTATACATTGCAGTTTCTTCAATTGTAGGTGTAACTATATTAGTTTCGAAAATTAAATCTAAAAAGCGTGATACCTTTCTATCAAAATCTAATTTTGTTACTTCTGATGACCTTATAAACAAATCTCCTTCGACAAATACATCTCTAACATTTTGTCCATATTTTTCTTTCTGTTTATCATCTAAATTTATAATTCTAACTATGTCCTCTTCACTAAAGCCTTTTCTTTTTAAATTAGATTTTCTTTCTGATAAAGATGAGAAAATACTTATCAAATAAAAATTTTCAGAATAAATACTAGAAAAAATTTTCAGTTCTTCTTTTGTTTTTAAAGAATCAACTATATAACAAACTCTTCTAGATTCAAAATCTGTTGGTAATGGTTTAAACTCTTTTTTTGCTTGGTCTATATCTATTCTTTCCTCTTTGAGTTCTAGATTAGCCTTATCCTCTAATGACTTAATTTTAGCATCCTTATCTAAGGATAATACTTTATTACTGTTATTTTCAGATATTTTTTTAATGTATTTTTTCTTTGCTTCATTGACACGATCATTGTATATTCTTTCTATAGCTTTCTCAGCTAAAAAACCATTTCCCCTATACTTTCGGACAATATTACCTAACTGTATTTTATTATAGTATCTTTGATAAATATTTTTATTATGATTGTCACTTTTAAAAAAAGACTCATCTTCTCTATTTTTATCAGTTTCACTAATATCAGTTTCATCTATTAAAGCACTTAATTTAATCCTTATAACTTCATAATTAAAATCAGATTTTAATTTATCTTCTAATAAATCAATAAATGGCTCTTTTTTAGACCCTATAGGAGAACAAACCCCTATAATAAGTTCATCACTTAATGTATTAAAGATACTTTCAGGTGTCTTTGACATTGTTTTCTTTCTTTCTTTAGAGTTGCCTTCCTCTTCTAAGATACTTTCAACTTTTTTTTGAGCATTTTCCATAAAATTTAAAAATTTAAAAAATGCAATATATAATTAATTCAACTTTATTAAAATAAATATAATTTAAGCCTTTATATTTTTTGAGTAAATAATTACTTGAACTAACTACATACTTATAAGCATACCTTAATCTTTTAAATACAAAGCAACTAATTAATAATATCAAAATCATATTAATAAGGATTAACAATCTAAATTTGATAAACACAAACTAAAAAACATTAACTAGAAAAAATATACATTATTAATTACCTATCTCCACTTATCTAATGCCATAAGCAAAAACTGTTAACCATTAACTGATAACAGTAAACCTCCTATCTCTTCCTTCATCTCCAACAAATTCAACTCTCCATCGTATAACGCATGAAACACAAAAGGTTGTTGCTCTAAGATATACTTGTAGATAAACCAGTCTGTCTTTGGGGTAGGTATATTTAGCAAGTCTTCATAAGCTATCCATTCCAGACTACCCTCATTGCACACAGGAGGAGTTACTTCATCGATATCTGCTACATAAACATAGCTTAGCCAATTGTACTTAGTAGGGGAAGTCTCTGTCAGTATCCCGCAGAATTTCACTTTGTCCACACGGAGACCTGTCTCTTCAAAAGTCTCACGGATAACGCCTTCTTCAGGAGTTTCATAAGGTTCTACCTTACCTCCCACTGGAGTATAAGTATCTTTATTTGGCTCTTTTAGTCGTTTAAGCAACATAAAGTTGTTGCCATTTCTAAGCACACATAATGTAGCTATCTTTTTTATTCCCTCAGGTATCACTACTTTACTCATCCTGCTTCTCGTTTAATAGTTGTTCTTGTTGTTTTAGTAAGCGAAAGCGAAAATATATTTAATCTCCCTGATGATATAAGACTTTTGTCTTCAAACAATCAACTCTTTCCAATAAGAAAGCCCTCTACATGTAGAAGGCTCTTAAATATTATTTCTTTATTATGATAGTCTTATATATAAACTCTTTTTCTGTTCTTTCTACTCTCTGCCCATTTTTCGAAACCTCAACACTCTTCAATGGTTTCCCTGTTACTTTATCATATTCATACTTTACTTCCTGAACAATAGATGCGTTACTCCCATTTTTAAAAGTAATCTGAAACTTTGTAACATTATTTTTAGCTCTATATACACTTTCTAATCTACCTACCTTATAAGTAAACTCTCCTAAAACTGTAGAAAAAGCTAACTTATCATAAGGGGTCGGATTATTATCATACTCAAAACTCTCTGTAGAATAGCTATCATCAATACTTGTCAGTACTCCTGCATTATTGTAAACGAATCCTTCAAAAACTTGAATTCTTCCTTCTTCATCTGTTCCTTCTATTTTCACTACTTGGTTTTTATCATTATAGAAGAAAGTACTATACTCTTTGGTATTTTTTTCATTTACAATCTTTAATAATCGCCCTTTATCATCATATCTAAATACCTCATCACTTTCATTTGTTACATTATACATATCCTTACCAACAATACGCACAATTCTTTCTTGATTATCATACTCTATCTTAAAACTTCGATCTTGTTTTTCTACATCATTACCTATTTTATAATCAACTACAGATCTCCCATCTACCATTAAACCCTTATCATTATACACATAAGAAACACTACTATCCCAAAACAAACCAAGTTTTTCATTTGCAGAGGAATTATCTTCCAACAAATACTTCTTTTCGACTTCTTTATCCAATACTTGGATAGTTTTTGGCTGTTCAGAGTCTCCACCAGAAGGATTATCATCCTTTGATGAACATGAAGCAATAGTTCCCATCGCTAATACTCCTACCAATAATTTAAAACATCTTCTCATAATTATTTATTTTTTGCTAAAATAACAAATATTAACACAAAATAAAACCACTCACAATCATATCCTCTCATCAAATACGTATCGCAAAAATCAATACATGTCAATCCTTAACTTACCTCATTAACTCATTCAATTGTACCTCAAAGTCTTCTTCTAAACCTATAAACTCCTTTATTAACTTCCCTTTTGGATTAAATAACAAATAGCGAGGTGTAGCATCTTGTCTATACATAGCAATAATAGGTTCTAATCGTCCTTTTTTATTCCAAATCAAATGACCTTTATTCTCTTTTAACTGATAATATTCCTTAATCCCCTCCATGTCATAATCAACATAATAAGTCACATACGTCAACTTCTCTTTAAGTGCCTCTGCTACCTTAATAGTCTTAGGAACTGCCTCTTGACAAAAACCACAATGTAACGTAGAGAAATCTAACAACACATATTTTCCTTTAAAATAGTCACTAAACTTCACTTGTTTAGCGTTGATATCTTCAGCAGTGAAGTCATAATAAGAGTCACCTACTACTAAAGGTTTACTATTCACAATCGATTGAATAAAGACTATCTCAGTCGTTTCTTTGTATTTAGTATCCACTGTATTTATAAGATCTTTAAGCTGATCTACAGAAAACTGTCTCATACTATACCTCAATAAATAACGTCCATAATCAGTATTGATATACTCTTTTACAAACTCAAAAGTCTTCTGATCAATCTCCTTCATTGCCATCTTGATTTTCCCTAGTGGTTCTACATCGCTCATATACAATTGATATATACTATCACGAGAAGCTCCATTCTGAACCAAAGTACGTGCCTCTCCACTTAATCTATCTATCTCCTCATTTAATCCTTTAGTCATAAGGTATTCCTGATATCTTAGATGATCATACTTAGAGTTATCCGCTTTAATATTATTAGGGAAATCACTTTTAGAACCATTAAGAACAATATTTTCATTACCCACAAAGAAAGTAGTGTATTTATAATCCCCTTCTTCTTCAAACATCATAAATACTAAGGAAGGAACAGTTGTCAACTGCATCTCTACATCTATAACTCCATCCTTTAACTGAAATTCTTTCTTCTTAAAATCACTCTCTAAAGTAAGTTTTACATTATTATCTATCCCCGTAATCTTACCTGTGATATGTAATTTCTCTTGTGCAAAAACATTTACGCTACATGCCAACAATAAAAAAAGTACTATTTCTTTCATACGTTCAAATTTATTATTTATTCAACCACGTATCTAATTGACTTTTATCTAAAAAATCTTCAAGTACACCAACTAATTTACCTTGAGGATCAAACAACATATAATAAGACAACGCTCCTTGTCTATACTTAGCAGTAACCCCTTTTTCTTCTTTATTCCACAACATATTAACTGCAGGGGTATTCTTATAATAATCATTCATTCCGTCCAATTTATCAAATATATAATAACTTACATAGGTCATTTGATCTCTATACAATTCAGGTACATTACCCATAATTGTTTCAATATAGTCACCTGACAAGTAACTATTTGCAGACATATCCAGCAAAACGTATTTACCTTTAAAGAAATCACTAAAATGTACCTCTTTTCCTGCCATATTGAGTGCAGTAAAATCATAATACTTATCCCCTATCTGCAATGGTTTATATGTAATCAAAGTGTTTAAATACTGTACCTCGTTTGTATTATAATACTTAGCATCTACCAAATCATACAATTTCTTAAACTGTCCTGCACTAAACTTATCCTTAGTTGAAGGCAATAAATAACGTCCATAAGCTGTATTTATATTCTTCTCCAAAAAACTATACTCTATTTGTTTTAGTTTATCTTCAACAACTACTATCTTCCCTTTAGGTTCTACCTTACTATAATATTTATCAAACAAAACAGAAACATCTACCCCTTCTTTACCATGCAAATTACTACACTCTTCCGATAATTTTTTTGAAGTTGCTTTAAGTTCATTTGTCAACAAATCATACTCATAGCGTTTATCGTCGTACTTAGAACCAACGGCTTTCACTCCTTTCTTCAAATCTTTCAAAGAAGTTGTTATTTCAACGGTCTCGTTACCCACAAAAAAGGAAACATATGTATAGATATTCCCATCTTTGACATACAAGTGAACAAACATTGGCTCTTTATCTAAATGCTGTACTATCTCAAAATGCCCACCTTTCGTTGGCACTTTTATTTCTCCATTTAAACTAGAAAAACTAATCTTAGCTTTGGGAGATAGTCCTTTTATGTATCCTTTAATTTTCATGTTCTCTTGTGCAAAAGTTACCATACTAACAAACACAAGCAATAAAGACAACAATCTATTTTTCATAATTTCACGCATTATTTGATATGCAATTTAGTTAATTAAACATAATACTTTGGGGGGGGGGGGGGGGGGGGGAAAAAAAAAAAAAAACGCCTTTTTAACAAAAAAAAAAAACTTTTATAAAAACAAAAAAAAATAATAAAAATTTTTTTTTTACATTTTTTTATATAAAAAA
>JAITMD010000009.1 GCA_031277535.1 Flavobacteriaceae bacterium | reverse complement strand
TTTTGAAAAGTTATCTTTTATAAATCAGCGGAGAAAGAGGGATTCGAACCCCCGGACCTGTTACAGTCAACAGTTTTCAAGACTGCCGCAATCGACCACTCTGCCATTTCTCCAGTGGTAAGCTTTACTTCTGTATTGCGAGTGCAAATATAGCACCTTTATTGAGTTTGACAAAATATTTCAACAAAAAAAACAATCTATTTTTCATCAAAAAAACAACTATTTAAATACCAATTATTTAGCGATAGGTAAATTTAAGAACTAACATCTCTTATAAGTTTCTTAAACACTAAATACAAATAACAAATAACTAATTACTATTACTTATACACTATAATTGATACTAATTAGTTATAAATTTAATATTTTACCATCCCCATTATAAAAGAAAACATTTATTATTTCTTCATACTAAAACTTTAAATACAGAGACAATTGAACTAATATTAAATACTCCTCAAACATTTTTATTACTAATCGTATACTTTCAAAAATCGGTGAAGAAGATTATAATAACAACATATATATAAAATCTTAAAAAAAATTAAACTATAAGGATATATATAAAAAAAAACTAACTTTGAGACAAAACATTTTAATTATGAAAAAACTACTGGCATTATTTGCAATTATTATTGGTGGAATAGTTATCGCTTCTTGTGAAGGACCACAAGGACCACAAGGATATCCCGGACCTCCTGGACCTCCTGGAAATGGCCAACTACCAAAAGTGTTTGAATTCAAAGTGACTTTCAAAGAAAACACAAACTCTGACGGAGTAATAATCAAGCATCCTGTGGAAGTAATGAAAGGTGATATGGTAATGATTTACTTTTTAGAAAAAGTAGATAATGGCTTTCCTATTTGGTCTCCTCTTCCATATATAGCTAACCCTACTATTGCAACAGGAAAACAAGAACAGATTAGATATATATTCAACTACAGTCCTTTTGATTTTGAAATTGGTGCAATATCAAATATTGCTTTAGGAAACTTTGCAAATACTAAAGAAGGATCTTTTACGAGAAATCTAATGTATAGAGTATACTATATTCCCGCTGCCGATCCAATTATGAAATCTAATTCGTTTTCAGGCGAATCAAAAACTTCATCAATTTCTATGAGTCATGATGAATTTGTAAAAAAATACAACTTAAAAAATATAGAAGTTAAGAAAATGTATTAATCATTATTTATAATAGTACAAAAAAGGCTTTAGAGTAATATTCTAAAGCCTTTCTTGTAATAACCTTTTACAGTACTTCTTCTACCCATAAATCGTTAAATCTAAACACTTTTAAAGCATTATACTTTTTCATATAACATCTTGATATTTTTTACCTATTATCTTCCTTAAAACACACAAAAAAAGCCCTTTGATCTAACAAAAGGCTTTTTTCTATTATTACAAATAATATTAGCTATTCAACATTACTGGCATAACTAACATAGTTACTACCTCTCCTTCTTCTAAACCATCAACAGGAGTTAAAATACCAGCTCTATTTGGCAACGACATTTCTAATAATACATCATCAGATTGCAAATTATTCAACATTTCCAATAAGAAACGAGAATTAAATCCAATTTGCATATCGTCTCCCTGATAATCACAAGTCAAACGTTCATCTGCTTTATTTGAGTAATCTACATCTTCAGCAGAAATATTTAATTCTGTTCCAGCAACTTTTAATCTAATCTGATGTGTTGTTTTATTTGCATAAATAGCTACACGTCTTACGGAGTTTAATAATTGAACTCTATTAATTAAAAGTTTATTAGGATTTTCTTTAGGGATAACAGCCTCATAATTTGGATACTTCCCATCAATTAAACGACATACTAAAGTATAATTATCAAATGTAAATTGCGCATTTGATTCATTAAATTCAATTACTACATCTGCTCCTGAAGCCATTAAAATATTCTTTAAAATATTCAAAGGTTTTTTAGGCATAATAAAACTTGCCTCACTTGAAGCAGCAATATCTGCTCTTGAATATTTTACAAGTTTATGTGCATCTGTAGCTACAAATATTAAACCTGATGGAGCAAAATGAAAGAAAACCCCTGACATTACAGGTCTAAGATCATCATTACCTGCTGCAAAAATAGTCTTACTAATAGCCGTTGCTAATACACCTGCTGGAATCTCTGTAAGAGATGGATCTTCTAATGACTCAACTTTAGGGAATTCATCTCCTTGTGCATAAGCCAATACATACTTTCCTACATCTGAGCTAATCTCAATCGTATTATTTTCTTTTACAGAAAAAGTCAATGGTTGTTCAGGGAAAGTCTTCAATGTCTCTAACAACAACTTTGCAGGCACAGCAATACATCCTTGGCTTGTAGATTCAATCTCTAAGCTTGCAGACATTGTTGTTTCTAAATCAGATGCAGAAACTTTTAGCACATTATTATCAAGTTCAAATAAGAAATTGTCTAATATATGTAAAGTATTGCTGCTGTTGATTACACTACCTAACACTTGCAATTGTTTCAACAAGTAGGAACTTGATACGATAAACTTCATACTATATTTTTTAATTTCGTAAAAACAGGTTTACTGTTACAAATATATTTGTTTATTATGAATAATAAAAACACAATTAAAACTACTTTCTAATAAAAAGGCGCTTTCTCAGCATTACAAATCCAACTCCGGCAAGAACTAAAATAAGCATTGGCAATGCAATAGCAATAACTTGGATAAAACTATAGTCTTGATATACACGCATTTTATCTAACATTGGTATCTTAACTTCTTTAGTACGTAATTGAATCAAACCATTATCGTCTAAAAGGTAATTTACAGCATTCATCACAAATTCTTTATTACCATATAGTCTATTCATCCATTTATCATAACCTAACTCTAATGGTTGATAATTTTGGTCTAACTGATTACTAATAATATCACCGTCTGAAATAACAATCATTTTATTCTCAACACCTTCATATTTCACTCCTTGGTATGAAAAAGGTAAAACTCTATTTTGAAATACAGATTTAAATTTTCCTTCTAATAGAACTCCTAAAATATAATTCCCTTTACCTTCATACATTTCAGGTTTTCCCTCTTCATTCAAAATATCTAACGTAATTTCATTAGGCGTACCAGTTAACATAGAATACTTTGAAGATTGAAACAAAACCGTTTTCTTTAAACCATTTTTCAATGTATCCATAGGAGATGTAAAATCAAACTTAACTCCCTCTATATTTTTAATTATTGGATGATTTCCTTCAGGATATACAAAAGGTGCATACTTCCATACAAAGTCACCATACTGAGTTTCACTTCCTTGACGTCCCATAGCTATTTTTACAGGAGTAGCAATTTCATCCTTAACTAAAGAAGCATTTAAACGCAAACCATACTTAAAAAACATTTCCCCTAAACTATGATCTTTATTGTAAGCTAAAACACTGCCATTTGCTCTTAAACTATCAAAATCAGCTTGTACCTGATCTAACAACCACAAACTTTTACCACCATTCATTACATACTGATCCAAAACCTCTACTTGTTTTTCAGTAAACGGTTTTGTTGGTTTTGCTACAACAATTAAATCAAACGTTTTCAATTGCTCTAACGTCTTTACAGGAGCAGACGCAACTGAATCTAATGTAAAAGGAGCTATGTGATAAGAATCTCGTGCTGTCATTAAAAAATCCGCCATAAAGACATCATCTAACTCACCATTACCTTTCAATACAGCTATTTTCTTTTGTTTTTCTTCTACTACTTTCTGAATAGCATCTGCAAAAGCATACTCTAAATGTTGTACAGAAACCAAAACTTTATCCTCTGTTTCTGCTCCCATTAAATTCTTTAGCAATTGAACTTTTACTGTCTTTTTCCCATCAGACACCATAGCCCAAGGAAAAACTAATGCTTGAGATTGTACACCTTTATCATTTAAAGTAATCGTTACAGGTTTCAACCCATATTTATATAACTCCTTTAAAGTTTCTTGGTTATCTCCTTCTGCTAATGGATTTACAAATTGAAACTTAATATTAGGATTTCTATTTTCTAATTCTTCCAACAATTGTTTTGTTTCATTTTGTAGACGCTTAAAACCCTGAGGAAAGTCCCCTTCTAAAAAAACATCAACAACAATCTGTTTATTTACTTTATCAACAATATGTTCTGTTACATTAGAAAGGGTAAAACGTTTATCTTGTGTTAAATCAAAACGATGGTAAACAAAAAAACCAATGGCATTTAAAACAATCAATGCACCTAAAAAAACAAAAAATTCTTTTACATTTTTGATATATGCTTTTTTCATTACTTTCTAATATTATTGATTTTAAAAACTGTCAAACCTAAAAATAATCCTGATAAGGAAATAAAATACAGTAAATCACGAGTATCAATTACTCCCTTAGAAATACTTCTAAAATGATACTCTACTCCTAACTGTTCTACAAAAGAACTAATTCCTGCTAATTGAAAAATACCCACCGATAATATGACACATATCACTACAGATATGATAAAAGCAACAATTTGATTATTTGTCAAAGAAGAGCAAAAAAGCCCAATCGAAATATAACTTGATGCTAAAAAACATAAACCAAAATAAGAGCCTATTATACTTCCAAAATCAAAAATCTGATTTGGCAGCAAATAGTTATTAACCACAAAAATATATACCAAAGTTGGCACAATAGCAATAAGGCATAATAACAAAATTCCGAAAAACTTACCCAAAACAATTTGCCATGTACTTAACGGCTTTGTAAGTAGTAATTCAATTGTTCCTTGTTTTATCTCTTCAGAGAAACTACGCATTGTTACAGCGCTAACCAAAAAAATAAGTACCCATGGTGCTAAAACAAAGAAAGGACTAAGATCCGCAAATCCACTTTGCAACACATTGTAATCTCCATCAAAAAACCATAACAGCAGTCCATTGACTAATAAAAAAACAGCAATAACAAGGTAGCCAATAAGTGAACTAAAAAAAGTTTTTACTTCACGAAAACAAATTGCTTTCATACTAAATATCGTCTTATTTTAAAGTAATGTATTTATCTACACTCCACGCTTCAGCACGTTGAGCGAATAATGTTTTAACATAAGGCCAAACTTCCTTAAACAAATCAGAATCTCTATAGTGATCTAAATCTGCTTCCTCGTCCCAATAACTATATGTAAAAAAAATAGCAGGATTATTTTTATCTTGATATACTTCTAAAAAAGTACAACCAGGAAAGTTTCTAATCTTTTCTTTAATAGAGGAAAAATAAGTTTTAAAGTTTTCAACTTTATCCTCTTTAAATGTCAATTTGACAATTCTAATAAACATTTTTTCTGCATTAAGTATTATACTTAGTCTTCAAACTCAATACTTACAGTATCACTCACACGTAAGTTAATCAATGTTCTTGGAGATCCTCCAGGTTCATTAGGTTTAGAAAACACTATCGCTAAAGTCAACAAATTCAAATCATTAAATAGTGCAACAAAATCTCCTGCACGCTCATGTCTCATAAAATTATCTGTTGGCTTTACCTCGGCAAAATACTTATTTATTTTGGAAATGCTACGATCTTTTACCCTAATTATATATTTTCTACCTTTCAATTCATTTTCAAACAAATCCAAAGGAATATTACTAATTAGATTACCATAAGTATCTTCATGTATAATTTTTCCAATTATTCTATTTTTCTCAACAGTTAATGAATCAGACCAACTACTTAATCGATGAATAGAATCAGTACTTTGTCCAAAACTTGTTAATACCTGTCCGTCAAAAATACGAGCTGCACAAAAGACAAAAGCATCGTTTACCTGAATTTCCTCTTTTGATTTTATAAATACTGCTTCTGAAAAATTGTCTTCACCTATAATCAGTCCTAAAACACCATTATCTGTTGCTATAAAATAATGTCCTCTAAAATACATACAAATTACAGGAGTATCCTCTGATATAAATGCAGAAACACTAATAATGTGAATTGTTCCCAAAGGATAATGTTCAAATGCAGACCTCAAAACAAAAGCTGCTTCTTCTATATTATAATTCTTTATACCATGCGAAATATCCACTATGTTACAATCATCAATATTAGAATACAACTTACCTTTCAATGCCCCAACATAGTAATCTTTATATCCAAAATCTGTAGTTAGTGTAATTATTCTTTGCATTATATTTTTTACTAAATTTTAAGAAGAGTCAATTTTTTAATGTAGCTTTGAGATACAAAATTATACTATTTTTTTTAATTAATTCTCATTGCTCTTGAACGAAAGAATAATTGAACTATCAGAAATCAGCCCTAAAGAGTTTTGGGGGCCGCAAGACATTCATTTGGATTTACTTAAGAAGTTGTATCCTAAAATGAAAATAATTGCGAGAGGCGCAGTAGTTAAAATCTATGGCGAAAATGAAATCTTAGATGAATTTGAAAAGAGATTTGATCGCTTAACGAAGTATTTTTCAAAATACAATCGAATAGATGAAAACACTATTGAACGTTTAATCATAGATACAGAACCACAACAAATGTCATCTCGAGACGACATATTGGTTCATGGTACTTCTGGTAAATTAATTAAAGCCATCACACCTAATCAACAAAAATTAGTAAAATACGTTGAAAGGAATGATATGGTTTTTGCAATTGGTCCTGCAGGTACTGGAAAAACTTATACTGGTGTGGCACTTGCTGTTCGTGCATTAAAGAACAAAGAAGTTAAACGTATTATTTTGACACGTCCCGCAGTAGAAGCAGGAGAAAACTTAGGTTTTTTACCTGGAGATATGAAGGAAAAGTTAGATCCTTATATGCAACCATTATATGATGCATTACGTGATATGATCCCACCACAAACTTTAGATGATTATATTACAAAAGGAATAATACAAATAGCTCCATTAGCATTTATGCGTGGTCGCACATTAGATAATGCTTTTGTTATCTTAGATGAAGCCCAAAATACTACGCATTCACAAATGAAGATGTTCTTAACCCGTATGGGGAAACACGCTAAATTTATTATTACAGGAGACCCAGGGCAAATAGACTTGCCTCGTAAAGTAAGTTCAGGGTTAAAAGAAGCTCTTTATATTTTAAAAGATGTTGAAGGCATAGGAATGATTTATTTAGACGATAAAGACATTGTTAGACATCGTTTAGTAAAATCAATTGTAGAGGCTTATAAAAAAATAGAAGAAAGACCTGATAAAATGTCAATAGAAGAAATAAAAAAGGTTGAGAATTAATCAACCTTTTTTATTTATCTTAAATATTGTAATTATCTCTTAAGAAGGTTAGTTTTAATTGTCCTCCACTGTACAAATACAAGAAATCCTCTTCTAACATATATTGATCGCAGTTATCTAATACTGTAAGTAACTCTTTTTCTTTTTGAAATTGATCAGTAATGTACTCTGGTGATAACATTATCTTAAAATAAATTCGTTCACCTTCACATCTAAAATCACCATAAATCATGTGATTCCCTCCACTTCCTGAAAAACTTCTGGTATTTACATCAATACAAATCATAGGAATTTGATTAATTCCTAAATCTTCTACTCTACTTTCTTCGTAAGATTGAAAAATCCAGTTACCTGACAGTTTTGTATTATAGACGTAATGACCAAAACAAGCAAAATCTAAAATTGTTTCCACATTATCAACCTTCTTCACTAAACTAATAGCTATAGAATGATCAAATCGCCCATCAAACGAATTTTTAGCTGTTTCATCTTCATATATAGCAATCTCTATTTCATAATTATTCACAGCAGATTTATAAACTCTACTGTCTCCTTCAATTAAAGGTTCTACATATGGAAAAATAATTTTCTCATTTGGTTTTACAGAAGTATAGACTATACCCGCTGTACCTATTGTAACAGTTTGAAGCGAATCTTGAGCAATTGCTTTAAAAAATGTTCCATCTGCCACACTTTTATTCAACAACTCTAAATGCTTATTATTTCCTTCTTTATTTCCTTTATCTTTAGAATTATCCATACCGCATGATGGAAACAAAGAAACTGTTAATGCCAATATCATATCCTCAATCTTTTTTAATATTACGACAAAGATAAACCCAAACAACGTACCAACTAAAACATTATTCAGTTTTTTAGCTTTTCTTTAACTATGATTTCTTAATTTTTTACCAACAAGACTATTAATTTACATTAAATTTCACTCAAACAACGATTCAATAAACATTTTTTAACTAAATTTTATCCTAAAAAACAAGTGCAAAAACTACTAAATCTCATATTTATCAATATTAAATACGTTTTATATCAACAAACTTGCCATTAGTCGCATCTAATAATTCATTAGGAGCAACTTTTAATGTTATACCTTTTTTTCCACCATTAACATACATATGTAATAACTCTTTACTTGACTCATCAATGTAAACAGGAAATTTCTTTTTCATGCCAATAGGAGAGCATCCTCCCTTTAAATATCCAACTGTACTTAATAGCTCTTTTACAGGTAACATCTCTATCTTTTTCTCTAAACAAGCTTCAGCAGCCTTTTTTAAATCTAATTCACCATCCACTCCAACCACAAATACTACAACGCCATTTTGCTTTCCAATAGCTACTAAAGTTTTAAACATTTCATTATACTTTACTCCTATTTTTTCACAAACAGAAATTCCATCTAATAATTCATCACTAATATCATACGCTAAAACCTCATAAGCGATTTTTTGAGTATCTAACAATCGCATTGCATTGGTTTTAATCACTTTACTCATCTATTCTATACTTTATTCATTCTTAAAAACAAAGGTACTAAAGACTAATCCGCTAAAAAAATATTCTATCAATCAGAACAAAAAAAGCTCAAGACAATTGTCTGAGCTAAACTATATTTTTATAATAACGACGTTTTGTATCCTGTTTGTCTTAAACAAAACATAAAATCATTCTCACTATTGGTAACACAATAAATTCGCAAGGTTGAATGCACTACTTTTTTAAATATTGGTTTAAAACTTTTAGGTAAAGTCTGATAAAATGATTCTAAATCAACTAACTTATATTTTGGGTCAATATCAATTGTTACCAATACTACAAACTCATTTGCCTTTAATTCTATAGGTAATTTCATAAAATATATTTTTAGCGTTAATTCCTCTAATTTAAAAAAAATATAATACTATTCATATTGTTAAGTGAAAAATATATTATAAAACTAAAAACACAAGACATGCATCACAAAATAACCATTTACTATAAAAACAATACAATATAGAAGTCTGCAATTATTTAAAGTCAACTAAAGCAAATCCAAGAGCAAATAAACTATATATCCTCAACGTTTCTATAAATTTGTTAAAACAATATGCTTAGGTGAAAAAATGAGATAACTACTTTGTAATAGTAGAAAAAAGTATACATTTGTGTACTTAATTTCAGTAAGCAATTAGAACAATGCAAAACATTCCTAGTGTTGACTTACGTGATTTCCTATCGGATGACCCGGTACGTAAACAAAAGTTTGTAAATGAAATCGGCCAAGCCTACGAAACAATCGGTTTTGTAGCATTAAAAGGACATTTTTTAGAAGATCAATTAGTAGATGATCTTTACAAAGAAGTTCGTAATTTCTTTAACCTTCCTGTTGAAACAAAAGAAAAATATGAGGTTCCTGGTATTGGGGGACAACGTGGTTATGTTTCTTTTGGAAAAGAACATGCGAAAGGAAGAAAAGAAGGAGATTTAAAAGAATTTTGGCACTTTGGTCAATACGTTGACAACGATCCAGAATTAGAAAAATCTTATCCTGCTAATGTTGAAGTAGTAGAACTACCAAATTTTAATACAGTCGGTAAAGAAACTTACCAAATGCTTGAAAAAACAGGTATCTATGTATTACGTGCATTAGCTTTGTACTTAGGTTTAGATGAATTGTATTTTGATAAGTTCATCAAAAATGGAAACAGTATCCTACGTCCAATTCACTATCCCCCTATTTTAACAGAACCTTCCAATGCAGTTAGAGCTGCTGCACATGGTGATATTAATTTAATCACTTTATTAATGGGAGCACAAGGACGTGGATTACAAGTTCAAAATCATGAGGGTGAATGGATAGATGCTATTGCTGCTGATGACGAATTAGTAATTAATGTTGGCGATATGTTGTCAAGACATTCAAATAATAGACTAAAGTCTACTATTCATCAAGTAGTTAATCCTCCTCGTGAACTTTGGAATACCTCTCGTTATTCTATTCCATTTTTTATGCATCCTATTAGTAGTATGTCATTAAATTGTTTAGAAAATTGTATTGACGAAAACAATCCAAAACTTTATGATGATATTACTGCAGGAGATTTCCTACATCAAAGATTAGTAGAATTAGGACTTATCAAATAAGAACATTCTATTTTTAATAAAAAAATCAAAGGAGAGTATTTTGTACTCTCCTTTGATTTTTTAAAACACACAACTTAACTCAGAATTAAAAGTTTTACATAGAATCAAAAACTAAGATTAGTAGTTATCATACAACATAGTACAGAAACTACTATTTTACTACTTTTACCACACAATTAATAGCCTTTTATTCTTTCAATAGTTTTACATAATTCGTATATTTGAGAGTAATTATTTTAGTATAATATTTCTTACATGAGTAAAAAAATTAACAGTTTAGACGATTTAGGAGGATTTGTATTCTCTACAAATAAAGATTTTGAATTTGATACAGAAGAAAACATTGAAACACTTTCTCCAAATCAACAAAGGCTTGAAGCCCATCTTGATAAAAAAAATAGAGGAGGCAAAATAGCTACTATTATCAAAGGATTTATAGGTAGTGAAGAAGACTTAAAAGATCTTGCTAAAAAATTAAAAACACTCTGCGGTGTTGGCGGTAGTGCTAAAGATGGAGAAATAATTATCCAAGGTAATTTTAGAGATAAAATCATGGATTACTTAAGTAAAGAAAACTATAAAGTAAAACGAGTTGGTAGCTAATAAAATAAATATAAAATCATGAAAATTAAATCTTCTGAGCTGATATTAAATCCTGATGGGAGTATTTATCACTTAAACCTAAGACCAGAAAACATTGCTAAAGATATTATCTTCGTTGGTGACCAATACCGCGTAGATAGAATCTCTAAACATTTTGATACTATCGAATTTGAAACTCAAAAAAGAGAATTCAAAACGCATACAGGTACATATAAAGGGAAAAGAATATCAGTAATTTCTACAGGTATTGGCCCTGATAATATAGATATTGCTATTAACGAAATTGATGCTCTTTTCAATATTGACCTTGAAACAAGAGAAATAAAAAAAGAATTAACCTCTGTTAATATTGTTCGTATTGGAACTTCTGGTTCTTTACAAGCAGATATTCCTGTTAATAGTTTTGTTTTATCTCAGTATGGATTAGGGTTAGACAATATGATGCGTTCTTACGTAATGGATCACATTACGAATGTACCAATGGAAGACGCATTCATAAAGCATACGAATTGGGATTTAAGAAAAGGACGTCCATATTTCATTGCTAATAGCCCTGAATTAGAAGCTAAATTAGATAGTAATCAAGTATACAAAGGTATTACAGGTACTGCTGGTGGTTTTTATGGTCCACAAGGACGTGTTTTAAGACTTGCTATTCAAGATCCTGAATTAAATCACAAAATTGACAATTTCAAGTTTGAAGATTATAGAATTACAAACTTTGAAATGGAAACTTCTGCCATCTATGGATTATGTAAATTACTTGGACATCATGCTGTGTCTTTAAATACTATAATTGCAAATAGAGCAAATGGTACTTTTTCAGAAGACCCATACGCTGCAGTAGATCAATTAATTATCTACACTTTAGATAAATTAAGTCAATAGTATCTTATCTTATATATTGTAAAAAGGCTATAGAGTATTTTCTATAGCCTTTCTTTTTTAGTTCCATTAATTAATTCTCTTCATTCAATAACTTATGAATCAATTTATAAGTTAAATCATCTATTGCATCCATTGTTGCAGTAGTTGAACTATTTGTCAACACCACTATTCCCTTTTTCCTTTTAGGAGAAAAACCTACATAATTACAGTATCCCACATCAATAGCCTTTGAGAAATAAATTTCTTTATCATCATTTGTAGGCTCACTAATTTTCCAACCCAAACTTGCCCAAAATGACGGTCCAACCATTAGATTAGGTTTTAACAATAAAGTCAAATCCTTATCTTTAGTATTAAAATGTGCTTGTACAAATTTCACTAAATCTTCTAAAGTCGAGAAACCACCTGTAGCACTACGCAACAAATTAAAATCTACCGCCTCTATCTCCCCCTCATACATATCAATACCAATAATAGCTTTCTTCTTAGGTATTTGAACTAATGAAGTATTTTTCAACTGATAAGGCACAAAAACTTTCTCCATCATCAAAGTTGTAAAATCTTTAGCATATACACGAGACAAGGCATCTCCTAAAAGAGCATAGCCTACATAAGAAAATCGTTGACGTCTATCTAAATTAAGCGAGTCGATCTTTAAATGGTTCTTCAAATACTCTTTTAAATCTTCTGATGAATACTTAAAATAAAACTCATCTACTTCACTTTCTTCTTTTCCTGCCTGTTTATAATCTGGTAATACAGGTAAAAAAGTAGAATGGTTTGCTAAAGCTGAAAAACTCAATTGTATAGTATCCTTAAATTGAAAATCATAATATGGATTTACATAGTCAGTCATCCCTACCCTCTTTTCATTAATTGCTTTTGCCAACAAAGTAGCTGTAAAAACAGTATTAAAATTACCTAATGAAAAAATAGTCTGCTTATTATCAATTATTTGAACAGCACTACCATTCTTTTTCAACCCAATATAGTCAACTGTATTTTCATCAATTAAGGCTATAGCAAACTCCCCTTTATTTGGTAATTCAAGTGCTGTAGAATAAACTAAATCCGCATAAGAAACATTCATAAAACTTTCATCAACAGGATTTTCTGCGTGTGGTACATCCATAACTCTAAAACCAACTAATTGCTTATTTGAATTTAAAGTAAAATTAAAAAGTACCTCTACTCCTTTACTGAAATTAACCTTGTATAATTCGGAATTGTCTTCCTCTTTACCATAATAATTTATAGAAGTTATTTCTCCAAATTTTGTTTTCATATCTCCATAAAAAGCAGTTGTTTGCTCTAAGGGTAATTCTTTCTTCAACTTAGGAGAAAATGTATTGTAAAAACCTTCATAAGAATTACTCTTATAAGCTTTTACAAAATTAGTAACGACTTGGTCGTAATGTGTATCTTGACTATAAGTAGTACAAATATTACTTAATAGTAGAAATACAACGAAAATATTTTGTTTCATTTTATATTTTCAAATTCGAAATAAATGTATTGATTTGGCACAATATAACATAGTAAATTAACAATCTTACTTTACGATTAAATTAGATTTCCTATTTCAAACAAAATCAATCATCTAAGAATAACTTTCCGTTATAAAACACCAATAACTACCACAATAAACTTGCCAAAAGAATTTTCACACTATTATTTTATTCCTAAAAAATAATCTTAATCAACTCTTTTAAATACACAACACAAGTATAATTAGCTTATGTTCTTTTAAGAGGTTCTCTTTTAATTTCTTTTACAACAATAGTTTGAGCCAAATTATCGTGAAGTGTCTGTTTTTTATCTGTCCAAAAAAACATAAAATATCCTATTAACAAAGTCATACTTGATAGAATAGTTGCAAAAAAACGACCTGTTGCTTGTCCAAAAGTTACTTTTTCAGCATTACAATCAAGAATTTTAATTCCCATAGCACTTTGTCCTACTGTAGCTTGCTTCGCACTACTTTGCATTAAAGCCCAATACAACCAATTCGCAATAAAAGGAATAAAAAGAAAGGGGATAATCACTATAAATGAATCTATTAATCGAGCTAAAAAGCGTTCACCAAAATCTGCATAACGATAATGAATACGCTCAGTAGGTGTATTTACTGTTACATATTGGTTATCATTAGAATAATGAATAGTTACTTGTTGCGTAAAA
This sequence comes from Flavobacteriaceae bacterium, assembly GCA_031277535.1. Lineage (GTDB taxonomy): Bacteria > Bacteroidota > Bacteroidia > Flavobacteriales > Flavobacteriaceae > Flavobacterium. Next base: position 49,026 of record JAITMD010000009.1, on the reverse strand, counting down.
GATGGAGACGAAAAAGATGAAGGTGCTCCAAACTCTTGTTGCATAAAAAAACTTGAAAATTCACTCAAATATTTCGCTTCAGTCCAATTTTGCAATTCTTTATACCAAATCATTGTACTTGGAGTAATAGCAAATCTTTTAAGTTCATCAAACGAATAAGGTCCTTCTTGTTTTCCGGCAATTACGATAAAATATTCTCTTTCCATTAACTACTTTTTTGAGTACAAAATTAAGAATATTACGCAATTATAAAACAAAAAAGAGTTCTCTTATACTAATATAAAAGAGAACTCTTAAAATATTCACCATCCACAAAAAAACAAACAATAAAAAACGTGTACAGAACACCCTTTATTCTTTACACGTTTTACAACGATTAATCACAACTATTTTTTTGCAATTAATTCAACACCCAATAAATCTTGATGCTCAATAACATCAGCCTCCATCTCTCTACTTGACAATTTATTAATTCTGAATCTCAAAACAGACTCTCCCTTCTCTGAAATTAATTCTACAGCATTACCATTCATTTTCCAACTTCCTTCATCTTCTACTAAAGAATATTGGTCTATCGCTTTATACTTTCCACTCTTTAAGTCTAAATGTATAGATGATACCTGATATTTTAATTTATTTGAGCTATTGCACTTATCTGTAAATTGAAAATGAGTCACAATCCAACTCTTTTCAATATTTGAAGAAACAATTTCTACATCTCTTTGTTCAATCATTTCTTTATTCTTGTCGTTCTCTTCATTCCCACAACTTGTGAACAACATTGGTAAACATAAAACCATACCAAAAACTACCCAATTCTTAAAATGCTTTTCCATAATCTTTAACATTTAAAAGTCTTAACAATCTCGTTTCTGAATATCTAAGCTTAAAACAACAAACTAAGTCTTTCCGTATTCATTGATTTAAAGTTAAAAATATTTATTAACAAATCAAATATACAAGCAAAGAATATCATTAATTAAATATATTAACTAAAAAATAAAGCAAATACAACAATTTAACAATCACACAGAGAATCCCAAAACACCCTAACATATTGTTAAAAATTAACGCTTTTAAGCTAATTATTAAATAACTCTCAAAACGTAAATAGTACCACTATTTTTTTTCTCACACTGTCATTTTTAGTCTCTTGATTTACAATAATCTACAAAAAACAGCGATTCCTACTCTAAATACTCACCTTAAAAATGTCAACAAATAATCAATATCTACAAAAAAAACATATCCATAACAGCTACAATTTGTTAAAAAAAGACTCTTGTAAAAAAGAAGAAAAACAGACTTTTAACAACTTCTAATAAATCCCAAATTGTCTTATTTCTTTAGTCATTAAAATTTTATTATACCTTCATCCTCTAAGGGTTTAAATAAACATCATTTCTTCAAAAACAGATCAGAAAAGAAGTGCGAAATCATTGAAAAAAGGGTACTAACCTATAGGCTATTCCAAAATTAGAACAACATCTTTTGACTGGATAATACAATTAAATAATGAAAATTAGATTAGACAAAAACGTCTAAAGAGAAGAAATAATGCCTCTGTATATAAATTATAGTTCTAACAAGTAGAAACTCCCGATTTATAAACAAATAGCAAGGGGATACATTCTTATTAATAAAAATGCCATGATAAAAATCATATTATAATTACTTTTAAAAGAATTATTCCTTTAAAAGCATGATTTACTTGTCAAAATAAACATCGTTGATTAAATCGCCTTAAAAACAACTACGAAAGACAAATTACAATACAAACCACATACGTTGTGGATTAAAATCAAGATGAGAAAATATTTTATCAATATACTCAGGATCTTCTATCCGTTTCAACAATTCACTTTCTTTCACAAATAAATCGTCAAAAAACAAAAGTTCAAAGTCTGTTTCTACTAAATCAGTATGCAACAATTGTCTGTGATCTCGAATATCATTATACTCATCAATTGTTTTCCCTATCATCCCCTTGAAGTAAATATCAATAAACTCAGTAGAAATCTTATTATTCTCTGCTATTTCCTTTTTTGACATTCCTTGATTGACTTGTTCCAACATACGATAAAATGCTGGTTCTTCTCTCTTGTAGAAAATGGATAGTAAATACAGTTCCAAAACTTCCAACTGCACATGTCGATGTGGTATCGTTAATATACACTCCAATGTAGGTCCCAAATCTTCAAACGGGCAAAACTGTGTAGAAAATGCTTCAGGCAAATAATCATCAATATTTAAAATAAAATGATTTACACCATATGGCTTAAAAAAAACAACCAATTGGTCAACAGGAGAACTCGAATACTTCAACTGTATTGGTTGATTATATTGCGAAATATAAGCAACAGTTACAGGGCCTTCTTCTATAGACGAAATTCCTAAAACTCCATCTCGAAGATATACTGCTGCCCTACTGGTAATAGATACAGACGTAAAATTATTAGGATAGATAATGTATTCTTTTACTTCATCTCCCTTGTTGACAAAGCAAAATCCGACAATATATTCTGCTAAGACTTTGCTTTTTGGTTTATACAATTTTACGTCCATTGAATTCGGGTATTGTAATTTTTTATAGTAAATATACTCATTTTTTACAACAACCTATCATTTAGAACTTTATATATTTAATAAAAATTCTCAATTATTACCAATCCCTTAATATTAGTGGAGTTTTTTATCTATTACTCTTTCAAAATAATCTTGAATAAATGCTTTACACTTCATCTCCAACAATTCCATTTCTTTATTCTTATTTTTAATTAAATTATGCTCCAATCCCTTGTCGTCAATAGCATAAAACCCTGTAACCTCTTTTCCATTAAAACGGCAGATATAGTTACCTTCTTGATACGTATATTCATTACCTCCATAATTAATCGTAAAAGGAGTCGATTTAGAATCTCCAACCAAACTACGTCCCCAACTTCTAAAAGGTTTATCATACCCTATCATATCTAAAACTGTAGGATAAATATCTATTTGTTGTGCCAATCTTTTATCTACACCTTTCAGTCTTTCATCTGGTGTATAAATCAAAATTGGAACAGCCGATCTATTGACCATTTTTACATACTCAGCATAGTCCACTTGATTAGTATGGTCTGCAGTAATAATGAAAATGGTATTCTTAAACCAAGGTTCCTTACTACTCTCTTCAAAGAATTTTTTAAATGCGTAATCTGTATATCCAATTGTTTGATGGATTTGTTGATTTCCTTTTGGAAACTTTCCTTTATATTTTTCAGGTACCACAAATGGCTCATGAGAAGAAACAGTAAACAACGTTGCAAAGAAAGGTCCTTTTTTCTCATTCAATGTTTTTCTCATAAATTGAAAGAATGGTTCATCCCAAATTCCCCAAGTTCCATCAAAATCATCGTCATTATTATATTCTGTCTTGCCATAATAATGATCATATCCTAAAATATTTCCAAATCCTAAGAATCCCATTGAACCATTCGGTGCACCATGGAAGAAAGAAGTATCATACCCTTTTGATTTTAACGTAGACACCAACGACTCTATATTTTGTTTTGGATAAGGTGAAGAAGTAAATGCTTCTTTAAAAGATGGAATACCCGCCACCACAGATGACATACCATGTATTGACTTATAACCATTAGCAAATGCATTAGGAAAAATCAAACTGTGTTGTGACAACGAATCGATAAAAGGTGTATAACTTTTGTAATTTGGTATAGTAGTACCTTCATTAAAAGCCCCTATATATTCACGTGCAAAACTCTCTGTAATAAACAATACAATATTCGGTGTAGTGCTTGGATTATTGTGGTATTCCTTAGTAGAACTAACATACTGTTTTAAAGTTTTCTCATCCATAAAGTCAACTTTTTTATAACTGCTATTACCCAAAGTTCTCAATATAGCAAATGGAGTATTCAATACAATATCAGCATGTTCTGGTTTAGTTACATATCTACTTGCATCTAATAAGTTTAATGGTCTTGTTGATTTGTTCAAATCACCGCGTATTCCAGCCAAAACACCAAGTCCAACAACAATAAAAATCACTACACTTGAAATCCAATAACTTTTCTTGTGCTCTACTTTTAGGTAAGTATGGAAGCCAACTTTTTTATAAAGGTAAACCCACAGTACATTCAATAATATACATATAGCTAACACATGCCAATAACTAATCAGAAAGTTTGAAAACAATTTCACTTTATTTTGCTCATGTTCCAAACTATCCATCACTGCTACTGTTGTACGGCCATAGATAAAACGATAATATATAAAATCAATAAAATTAGTTGAATAGGCAATTATATTAGGAATCATATAAGCATAGAATACTGCTTTTTGATAGCCCTTTTTTGTATTGATAAACAAAGGCAAAATAGACATCAATATAAACAGTAAGCTCATATAGTAAATGGCTATTCTATCGAATGTTGTTCCGTAATAAGCCAAAGTCATATATTCACCAAAAGAATCTACATTCAATAAATCTGAATTGTAAAAATAAAAGAATGTTCTAGCTAAAAAATAAAATACAAATGCTAAAAACAGCCTGTAGAACATCACAAGCATTTCATTTATTCTAAATCGATTAGAGATCATAATAATTCCTTTTTTAAGATGGACAAACTTACAACAATCTTTAATTTTAACACAATAGATTTTTAGTAAATCAAAGCGTAAAATAAAAAAATCCACTATCGAATCTAAATTCAACAATGGATTTCTATTCTTTTATCAGAATAAAGCTACTACTTAGAACTGCTTTTTACTTTCTACTAATAAGGAAGCCAACATTTCCATCTTCTTCTTATATACTTCAGACAAGTCATTGTTCTCGTATAAATCAGCATTACTAATTGCCACAGAAAAAGGCAGCGACCAAGCTCTCAACGCTTTAGCTACATTATCTAAAGATTGAATTCCTTGCATTGCTTGATTTCCTCCTGACCAACAAGTAAAGCCTACTACTTTATTAGTTAAATAAGCTGGTGTATCTTTTGAGGTTAACTCTAACCAATCGATAGCATTCTTCATTACTCCAGTCATTCCTCCATGATATAGAGGGGTCAACCAAATCATGATATCTGCCGCTCGAAAAGCTTCTACAAATCGTTGAACATCTTCTGGAACCGAATCCATCAGTTTAGCTTGAAATATAGGAATATTATAATCAGACAAATGAAGTTGTTCAACCTCAACTGAAACAGCTGTAAACTGGTCCGCATAAAACTGTGCAATTCGTCTCGATGTACGGAATGCCTCTTCGTCTAATGAACCATTGAAAATTAAAACTTTCATAGTGTGTAAAGGTTGTAAAATTTGATGCCGAAGTTACAACAAATTCTTAGCAAATAGTGTTTTTCAACTCTTAAATTACTCCTTTTCAACCTTAGTATTCCTTAGGAATAAACCCAAACATCAGCACTATCTTATCATCTTTATAGAAGTTCAAAGTTTGTTCTGCAACATCAAAACTAAACTCTCCTCCATTGATAATATCAACAAAACACTGACTTCTTTCTGCTTTTGCACCAACATCACATTGTTGTTTTCCCAATCTTATTTTACCAAATGTCAACTCATCTAATTCCGGAGAAACCTCAAAATCTATTTCAAACGAACCACATCCTGTATCTCCTACCAACTGGTATTTTTCAAAATCAAAAGCAAAATAACTATGATAAACAACAGAACTATTACCTTCCATTTGAATCAATTTCCAATAATAACGACTCATAAAATTAATCAAAGGATTTTCTTTTTGCTTACCAAACTTCATGATTACCTTTTTTCGATTCATAATCATCATTTCCTCTCCATCAATCACTATTTTCAACCTATTATGATGTAAGTTATGTATCATCTGATTTTCATTGCGATTAATATTTTCTGTACAATAATTTTCAGTATAGGCATCTCTACCTGTATAAAGACGGTAATAGCCTTTCTCTTTTTTTATTGATAAAATATTAATTTGAAAAGGATTACACCCACCGTATCCTACTATAGATTTGCGTTCCAAATCTATACCTACTTCTATTGGTCTTGAAATTGTATTAATATTGGTAGCTGTCTTTAATATCCACTTCCCTTTATTTTGGGCTACAAATCCTGGATATTGCTCTTCCCATGATTTATAAAACTGTGCATAGGTAGAAAATGGATTCACCATCAAAACAACAATAAATAACAAAATACTTGTTACACAATTCAAGTGCGATCTTTTACTATTTTTAAACATAATTTTTATCCATTTACTCCAGTGATCAATACTTCTCACAGCTTGATTTCTCTACTAAAATACTACTTTTTTCAAAGATAGTAAAAGGTTATTTTTCAAATTACTCTTTGATATTCATAAATTTCTGTCACACAACATTCAATCTATACTACAAAAGTCCCCCCTATTCTAAAGCTTCAACGCGCAATAGTAATCTCTTTTTATTAGAGAAATAATTTGTATACAACACTAAACAGGTTAATTTCTACCTAATCACTTTTCACATCATCCTACCACTAAAACGCTATTCAAAAAAAAATCTTATTTTACATCGAATAAGGCAAATCATAATATTTACTTGGTTTTATCCAAGCCATTGTTCGATCTGCATTAATAATCCAATTAAATCGCTTCAACATATCCGCACCAAACAAACTAATAGGATGTGTTTTTAACTCTCCAGTAAAATACCCTATAGTAGGTTTCGCCAATACAAAACCACCTATAGACACTTGATCAATAACAGCATGATTGGTTATCACACTTTGCCCTGCCGAATTCTTTAACACAATCTCATTCATTGTCTTTAATTCCTCTTTTAATTGATTCTTTTCGGAAAAAGCATCATCGTATAAAATAGTACCCGAATACCCAGACTGTAAATAAAACCAGTGCTTATGTAGCTTTTTATTTATTTCACTCTCCACCTCTATAAACATTATTCCATCGCGAAAACTTATAGGAATAGCTTGATATCCTTCGGTAGAAGGCATAGCATCATACAAAACAAAAGCAGAAGCATCATAGTTAATCTCGAAAATTCTATCTTTAAACAATTGTGTACCAATCTTTCCATCAGATTCTTGCCCACTATATTGTTTATCTATGAAAGGAATATTATCCCATTGATGATTCAATATTTGAACCGTATTTGCAGAACTATACCCTGTTTTATCGAATACAATAGTCGTAGGTCGATGTTTAGGCTCAGGCGATATAGCCCCTTCTTCCATAGCAATCTGAAACATTAAATCTAAACTGTCTTTTTGATTTACTCTCGCTTGTACAATCAAATTGTTGTGAGTAGTTAATCTAAATGGAATTGACTCTTGTGTGTATCCACATACAGATGCAAATAAGCAACTTAAAAGAAGTCCTATATTTCTCATTTTTATCATTTTATTAAACAAGGCTAAATATACAAGTAAAAGTATATTGTTTGTAGTCAATAAAGGATATTCGTGAGGAATTAATAAAGAATCGTAGGGGTTTTCTTCGAGAAAACCGCATAAAACCCAACAAATCCTGAACAATACCCCCAGCATTCCCGAACAAAACCAACATAAGTCAGAATCCACACGCGTTTAAAGCATGTATAAACTTAAAAGGAGCCTTAAATAAATGCAGATATAAAAAACTAACAATCAACTACTTAATACAAAAAATACAGAAACAATCCAAAATAAATACTCAGTCTTTTTTTCTAAAGAAAGGGTAAAACACCTTCAAACAAGTATGTTTTTATAAAAAAATGGATTACTTATTTCAAAAACAGAACTTTTATTCATTCAAAATTGATTTAAAAGCAGAAAAATAAGAGTCTTTTTTTTGATTGATTTCAAACCTTTCTTTCAGTCAAAAGCAATCCATTCTTCTTTTAATTAGATCATACTCAATGTTATTTCTCAATCCTTTTTTATTTTTCTTTATTATTTATATCTTTTTTATGGGAAATACAGCGATAACTTATTACTTTTACAGTAAATATGATTAAAAATATGTCACAAATAGTTTTGTCTTTACAAGGAGTAAACATTTCTCAAAACAATCAGAAAGTTTTATCTAATGTAAATCTTGAAGTTAAGAAAGGAGAATTTATTTATCTAATCGGAAAAACTGGCTCTGGAAAGAGTAGTTTCATGAAGACATTATATGCAGATTTGGAGCTTCATGAAGGAGAAGGAACAGTTGTAGACTATGATTTAAAAAAGATAAAACAAAAAGATATTCCTTACCTTAGACGTTCATTAGGAATTATTTTCCAAGATTTCAAACTACTTCCAGACCGTACAGTTTATGCAAATTTACTATTTGCGTTACGCGCTACTGGTTGGAGTGAAAAAGAAGCAATGGATAGAAAAATAGAAGAAGTACTGAACAAAGTAAATATGCTTGCTCACATCAACAAGATGCCTCATCAACTATCTGGAGGAGAACAGCAACGTATTGCTATTGCACGTGCCCTATTAAATGATCCAGACTTAATTTTGGCTGATGAACCTACAGGTAACTTAGATCCTCAAACAAGTAGTGAGGTCATGGACTTATTGATGCAAATCAATGAAAATGGTCGTACAATTATTATGGTTACACATGACTATGCCTTATTGCTAAAATATCCTGCCAAAACACTAAAGTGTGATGATGGAACAATTTTCGAAGTGGTACAACGAACTACATAAACGTGTTATCAATACTAATTCCTTGTTATAATAACAATGTCTATTCATTAGTCGAGTGTTTACATCGAGAGGCTACTAATCTTACTATTCCATTTGAGATTATTGTTCAAGATGACCATTCGACTAATTTATTTTATAATCAAGAAATTAATAATATAAACCACTGTTCTTTTCAAATAAATACGACAAATGTAGGGCGTAGTAAAAATAGAAATATACTTTTACAGCAAGCACAGTATAGCTGGGTATTGCTATTAGATGCCGATGTACTGCCTACCTCTTCTTCTTTTTTAGCTACTTATTTACACTGTTTAACTACCACACAAACAGATGCCATACAAGGAGGAGTCACCTATACCAACAATTCTACACAAAAGCATTCGCTGCGATGGATTTACGGAAAACAAAGAGAAGCAATTAGCCTGATTCAAAGACAAATCAATCCATATAGCAATACACTGTGTTCCAATATCCTAATTAATAGAGAAAAAATAACTCATTTATTTGATACTTCTATTGCTCTTTATGGATTCGAAGACTTGATTTTTTATAAAGAAATTCAAAAAAACAACCTCAAAATTACAGCTATTGACAATACTGTAGAGCACTTGGGATTAGAAAACAATCAGCTATTTGTGGCAAAAACAGAAGAGAGTTGTTATAATTTAGCTCAATTGATAGCAAAGCATACACTGTCATACACAGATACAAAACTAAGTTTGTACTATTTTTACTTACAACATTTAAGGTTATGTGATTTATTGAGTTTAGGTGTTTTCAACCTAAAAAAGAGACTATACAACCACCTAATGGGCAATTCTCCTTCTCTAATAGCTTTTGATATTTACAAGTTATTAATTTACCATCAAGCGACTAAAGCGATTCAAAAAAAGTAAGCCATTGTTTTACAATCCTGCCTTTTTCAAAACGAACCAAACTCTTACGTGCTTCTATCCCCATTTCTATTATTTGAGAAGGATTATTGATTAGTTCATTCACTTTTTGAACACAATAAGCAACATCATTTTTAGGAACTAAAAAACCATTACTCCCTTCCTGTATCAAATCAGCAGGTCCAAAATCTACATCAAATGCTACAACAGGTTTTCCACAACTCATCGCTTCCAAAAACACCATAGGCATTCCTTCCATTACAGAACAATGCAACAAAAAATCGGCTTTTTCTATAAAACAACTTACATCGTGTACTTCTCCATGCCATACAACACCAATACTTTTTGATTGTAACATTTGAAAATAAGCTGTATCACCACCTCCACAAATGACTAATTCCCATGTAGGATGCATCGTATAGATTTTCTCCCAAACTTGCAAGAGCGTTTCTATATTCTTCTCTGGTGCAATACGACTAATTGCTACTATTTTTTTATGTAATACAGGTGAAGTTGGAAGTTGGAAATTGGCAAGAGTAATGAAATTTGGGATTACTCTTGTAGATCGTCCCCACCAATCTTTTTTACTTTGTGAGTTTAGAATCACAATACCCTTAAAGAGAAAACTTAAAACTGCTGTACTTCCTAAAATCAATTGCTGTTTGAACCAATTATTTGTTTGTAGTTTTAAGAAATTACGAGAGCCATGACATTCAAAAAACACAGGGACTTTTTTCGTCAAGTAATAAGGTGCAAAATAACCTTTTATGCCATTGTCTATAACCAATACAACAGAAGGATTAAGCTTATTAATTACTTCTGTTTGAACAAACTTATAATACAACGCAATAGCTCCAACGTGGTTAACCTTGTGTGGGTAAAAAACAAGCTCTGCTTGATGTAAATCAGTGTAAAAACATGTTTCTGTAGTATCATTTGTACTTACAATACAAACTGTTATTCCTTTTTCTTTAAAAGCCTTAACCTTCTCACTCATTATCCGAGATACTCCGCCAGACCCTGTTATAGAAGAAGCAATATAAACGACACAAGTACTCATGAATGAAAAATAGAAAAAATTAAAAACAAGAAGCTAAATCAAAAAAAGAACGTTTTGCACGCTTTTAATCAACTATATCAAAAGCGTAGAAAACAACAAGATCTTATTCGTGCATAGATGCAAGAAGTAAATCACTATAAGAAGGAGCTACTAAGTCTGCAGCTGTTAATTCAAACAAATTGTAATAATAGTTACACTGCTCTTCTAACTTAGCATTGGTATGTGATTCATTTTGTGCTTCTGCCTCTACTTCTATAAAAGTTCCTAATCCTTGTACTGTATCTAAATGTACACTTACATTGGCTATTTTATAAATTGTTCTTACTTTTTCTACATAGACTTTTACTCCTAATTGCAATTTTAAAATCTCCAATAAGGCATAATTAGTCTCATGTTTGTAATAAATCACTTCTGACTCTTTACTTGAACTTACATTCTCTCTATTATAGTAAATTAATGAGCTATACTCTTCGTACTCTCTTAATTTCAATCGCCCTACTTTAGCATTAAAATAAGTATCAGCCTGTTTGAAAGAACCTTCACAGTGAGCTCCTATTGCTTTTAATTTATCTTCGAAAAAAGACAAATCTTCTGCTTTTGCCTTAAACTCTACATTTTTTGTTTTCATATATTTTTAGTTCTATCAATTACCTTAAACAAGTAAACTACCTCAACTATGTATCACTTAGCAAATAGTGCTGTTTTTATATATGTATTATGCTTTCTACACAGGATATAGTCTTCATCAAATTTAACGACTATCAAACGAATAAAAAAGTCGTTTTTCAATAAAAATCATTCCCTTTACATCCTATCCCTTCAATTCATTTTTTACTATTCTGACCTTATATTATTTTCATAGTAGATTTTATACTAACAAATTATACCCCTGTAAGTACAAGTGTTTTCAATCCACCTTTCTATTAACCATTAATCTATTATATCCCCTCAACTATCAGAGCAATAAAGAAGTAAATCTCAGTCGAATCACAAAAAATGAAATAAGCATCTCCACAGCAAAAAGCGGTATCTTTCATTAATATAACAGCTATCACATTTATTGCTTAACAAATCATCACAAAAAAGAGGTATTCATATATTTTTTTTGTAATTTGCAAGTACAAATACTTTTTAAACATGATGAATCCAACGAGACTTTTTGATATTCCATATTTACAAAACAAAGAATTTCCTTTAGAGGCTGCTTTAGTAACTAAAGTAAATGGTGTTTGGGAAAAAACTTCTTCTCAGGAATATATAGACAAAGCAAATGCAGTATCGCGTGCTTTACTTCGTATAGGAATTCAAGAGAATGACAAAATAGCTGTCATCTCTACAAACAATCAAACAAGATGGAATCTTTTAGACATTGGTATTTTACAAATTGGTGCACAAAATGTTCCTATTTATCCTACCATTGCTGCAGAAGATTATCAATACATATTAAATCATTCAGAAGCTAAATATTGTGTGGTTTCAGATAATGAAGTATACAATAAATTAATGTCTGTAAGAGAACAGTTACCTCATCTAATTGACATCTGTTCTTTTGATCAAATAGAAGGTTGTAAAAACTTTGATGAAATATTAGCTTTAGGTGCAGATCAATCAAACCAAGAAGAGGTGGAACGCATCAAAGCTACTGTTACTGGTGATCACTTAGCTACCTTGATTTACACATCTGGTACTACAGGAAAACCAAAAGGAGTAATGTTGACACACAACAATATTCTATCTAATGTATTGGGCAGTAGTCCACGAGTACCTTTTTCACGTGAGGAAAAGTACAAAGCACTAAGCTTTTTACCTTTATGTCACGTATTTGAAAGAATGCTTATTTACCTTTATCAATATTCTGCTGTTTCGATCTATTATGCCGAATCAATAGATAAAATGAGTGACAACTTAAAAGAGGTAAAACCAAATGTAATGACAGTAGTACCTCGTTTATTAGAAAAAGTATACGATAAGATATTTGCAACAGGTTCTGGTCTTACTGGAATAAAGAAACGTATATTCTTTTGGGCTTTAGAACTTGGATTCCAATACAAACCTTATAATAGAGGTGCTTTCTACAACTTTCAATTAGGTATTGCTCGAAAACTTGTTTTTAGCAAATGGCAAGAAGGATTGGGAGGACAAATGAAAGTTATTGTATCTGGTAGTGCTCCTCTTCAACCGCGTTTAGCAAGAGTATTTAATGCTGCTGGTATACCTGTTATGGAAGGTTATGGCTTAACAGAAACATCTCCAGTAATATCTGTAAACGATGCTCGTAATGGAGGATTAAGATTTGGAACAGTAGGTCGTCCATTAGATAATATAGAAGTAAAAATTGCTGAGGATGGTGAAATCTTGTGTAAAGGCCCAAACATTATGGTTGGCTACTACAAAGATGAAGAAAAAACCAATAGTGTTATAAAAGATGGTTATTTCCATACAGAAGATATAGGAAATATTGATGAAGATGGTTTTCTACATATTACTGACCGTAAAAAAGAAATGTTTAAAACATCTGGTGGTAAATACGTAGCTCCTCAGATGATTGAAAACACGATGAAACAATCTCGTTTCATTGAACAAATTATGGTTATTGGAGAAGGAGAAAAAATGCCTGCTGCCTTTATTCAAATCAATTTTGACTTTGTAAAAGAATGGGCACGTAGAAAACATATCAATATTGGCACAACCAATGAAGAAATTGTGAAAAACGAAAAAGTAATTGAACGTATTACACAAGAAGTTGAGTCATTAAACAAAAAATTTGGTAAGTGGGAACAAGTGAAAAAATTTGAACTAACTCCTGATGTATGGAGTATCGATAGTGAGCACCTTACACCTACCTTAAAATTGAGAAGAAAAATTATATTACAAAAATATCAAGATTTATATGAAAAGATTTATCGTAGTTAATACGATAAATCTTTTTTTTAAAATATTTAAAGTAGTATGCATGCATACTACTTTTTTTATTATATTTGAGTTTGACTAAGAAATAATGAAGAATAAAACAATTGACTATGTCTTAAGGGCAACTTGGCAAGCTGTAGCAAGAATGTACAATGAGGAGGCTGCTAAGTACGATGCAAGTATGGCGCTGGCGTTTGCTTTGTTATGCATAGACAGAGAAGGAACCCCTTCTACCCTATTAGGTCCTAATATGGGAATGGAAGCAACAAGTTTGACACGTACCTTAAAGAAATTGGAAGAAAGAGGATTAATAACGAGAGAGAAAAATCCTAATGATGGCAGAGGTGTCATCATTCGATTAACTAATTTGGGACTTGAGAAAAGAGAATTGTCAAAGCAAAAAATCAAATTATTCAATGAAAAAATAACAGAACATATTTCTGATGAAAAAATAAGAAGCTTCTTTGAAGTAACTGATGTTATTAATTCATTGATAAGTGATCGAGCAATATTTGAAGATATAGATGCATAACGCATATAACAGATGATTTAACCAAAAAAATAAAATATGAATAGACTAATCAAAAAAGTAGCTGTAGTAGGATCTGGAGTAATGGGATCGGCTATTGCTTGTCACTTTGCCAACATAGGATTGGAAGTATTGCTACTTGATATTGTACCTCGTGAATTAACTCCAGAGGAGGAAAAAAAGGGACTTACTTTAGAAAGTAAAGTGGTTAGAAATAAAATAGCAACTACACACTTAGCGAATGCTTTAAAATCTAAACCTGCTCCTATCTATTCACAAGCGTTTGCAAGTCGTATTACAACTGGAAACATTGAAGATGATTTAGTAAAAATCAAAGATTGTGATTGGGTTATTGAAGTTGTAATTGAAAGATTAGATATTAAAAAATCTGTATTCGAACAGATTGAAAAATACAGAAAACCAGGTTCATTAATTACTTCTAATACATCTGGTATTCCAATGAAATTAATGGTAGAAGGTCGTTCAGAAGATTTTCAAAAACACTTCTGTGGAACACACTTCTTCAACCCTCCAAGATACTTACAGTTATTCGAAATCATTCCTGGACCACAAACTGCTCCAGAAGTAATCGAATTCTTCCAAAAATACAGTAGCTTATATTTAGGTAAAACTCCAGTATTATGTAAAGATACACCAGGTTTTATCGGTAACCGTGTAGGGGTTTATTCTATGGCTATGGTAATGCAGTTAAGTCAAGAAATAGGATTAACTATAGAAGAAGCAGATACATTAACTGGTTCTATCTTAGGTCGTCCTAAGACTGGTACATTTAAGTTGGGAGATTTAGTAGGTCTTGATACTGCAATCAATGTAACGAATGGGTTAAAACAAAACTGCCCTAATGATGCTATGATTCAAGAGGTAAAAGACAGTAAACCATTAAACTTCCTATTAGAAAATAAATTCTTAGGTGATAAATCAAGAAAAGGATTCTATTACAAAGAAATAGATAAAGATGGAAAAACTAATCGCTATGCACTTGACTTAGAGAAATTAGAATACCGTCCATTAGAACGCGCTAAAATAGCTGTTCTTGAAACTGCTAAACAAGCTGGTGGTACTAAAGCTAAACTTGCTTTATTATTAGCTGACCAAACAAAAGCAGGTGAATTAATTAGAAAGCACTTTGCTTCTTTATTTGCCTACGTTTCACAACGTGTTCCTGAAATCACAGATACCCTATTCCCTATTGATGATGCTATGCGTACTGGATATGCGTGGAAATATGGTCCATTCCAAACATGGGATTTAGTAGGTCTTGAAAAAGGTATTGCTATTGTTGAAAAAGAAGGTTATACAGTAGCTGACTGGGTGAAGGAATTAGCTGCATCTGGAGCTAAGAGCTTCTACAAAGTAGAAAATGGCAAAAAACTATTCTACAACCAAAATACAAAAACATTCGAATCTATTCCTGGGCAAGATGCATTCATTATTCTTGACAATATTAGAACAACTAATAAAGTTTGGGGTAACAGTGAAGCATCGTTAATTGACTTAGGAGATGGTATTGTAAACTTAGAGTTCCACTCTAAGATGAATACAATTGGTGGTGGAGTTTTAGCTGGTTTAAACAAAGCTGTTGAAATTGCAGAGAAAGATTTCCAAGGACTTGTAATAGGTAATCAAGGAACTAACTTCTCTGTAGGAGCTAACTTAATGATGATTTTCATGATGGCTGCTGAGCAAGATTGGGATGAATTAAACATTGCTATTAAAACATTCCAAGATACAACAATGAAAATGCGCTATTCAGGTATTCCTGTAGTAGCAGCTCCTCATGGTATGACATTCGGTGGAGGTTGTGAAATCAGTTTACATGCAGATAAAGTAGTAGCTGCAGCTGAAACATATATTGGACTTGTAGAATTTGGTGTAGGACTTATCCCTGGTGGTGGTGGTTCTAAAGAGATGAGTGTGAGAGCAGCTGATCTATACCGCAAAAATGATGTAGAATTAAATACACTACAAGAGCATTTCTTAACAATAGGTATGGCTAAAGTAGCTACATCTGCACAGGAAGCTTTTGATTTAAATATTCTACAAAAAGGAAAAGATTTAGTAGTTGTAAACAAAGACTTACAGTTAGCTCAAGCTAAACGTGAAGCTTTAGTATTAGCTCAAGCTGGATACACTCAACCTGCTAAACGCAAAGATATTAAAGTGTTAGGTCGTCAGGCTTTAGGTATGTTCTTAGTAGGAACTGACAGTATGATGGCTGGTAAATATATCTCAGAACACGACCGTAAGATTGCTAACAAGTTAGCTTATGTTATGGCTGGAGGAGATTTATCAGAACCTACGATGGTAACTGAACAATATTTATTGGATTTAGAAAGAGAAGCATTCTTATCACTATGTGGAGAGCGCAAAACTTTGGAAAGAATTCAGTACATGTTGAAAAATGGTAAACCATTAAGAAACTAATCTTTAACCAATTAAAAACGACAAAGCGTATGAAAACTGCATATATAGTACAAGGATATAGAACTGCTGTAGGAAAAGCTCCTAAAGGAGTATTCAGATTTAAAAGACCTGATGAACTTGCTGCTGAAACTATTGAATATTTAATGAGTAAACTACCAGAGTTTGACAAAGCTCGCATTGATGATGTTATGGTAGGTAATGCTATGCCAGAAGCTGAACAAGGGCTAAATATTGGACGTTTAATCTCTCTCATGGGATTAAAAGTAGATGATGTACCTGGTGTAACTGTGAACAGATATTGTGCCTCTGGTATAGAAACTATTGGTATGGCTGTAGCTAAAATCCAAGCTGGTATGGCAGACTGTATTATCGCTGGTGGTGCAGAAAGCATGAGTTATATCCCTATGGGAGGATATAAACCTACTCCAGATTATGGTGTAGCAAAAGAAGGTCACGAAGATTACTACTGGGGAATGGGACTAACAGCTGAAGCTGTAGCTAACCAATTCGGTATTTCTCGTGAGGATCAAGATGAGTTTGCTTACAACTCACATCTGAAAGCATTGAAAGCACAAGCAGATGGTAAGTTTGACAATCAAATTGTTCCTATCACAATTAATGAGGTGTTCATTAATGAAAAAGGTAAAAAAGATAGTAAATCATATACAATAACAAAAGATGAAGGGCCACGTGCAGGTACGTCTATTGATGCTTTAGCAAAACTTAGACCTGTATTTGCTGCTGACGGATCTGTGACAGCAGGTAACTCGTCTCAAATGAGTGATGGAGCAGCCTTTGTAATGGTTATGTCTGAAGAAATGGTTAAAGAATTAAACATCGAGCCAATAGCACGTATGGTAAACTATGCTGCTGCAGGTGTTGAACCTCGTATCATGGGAATAGGCCCAGTAAAGGCTATTCCTAAAGTTTTAAAACAAGCTGGTTTACAACTAAAAGATATTGACTTAATTGAATTAAATGAGGCATTTGCTTCACAGTCTTTAGCTGTAATGAGAGAATTGGGTATTAACCCCGATATTGTTAACGTAAATGGTGGTGCTATTGCTTTAGGACACCCTCTTGGATGTACAGGAGCTAAACTTTCGGTTCAATTATTTGATGAAATGAAGCGAAGAGGTTCTAAATACGGAATGGTAACGATGTGTGTAGGTACAGGACAAGGTGCCGCAGGTATCTACGAATTATTATAAACTATTAACCAATAAAAAAAGAAATAAAATATGAGCAAAGATATCACAAGAGGAGGTCAGTTCTTAGTAAAAGAAACTAAATGCGAAAATGTATTTACTCCTGAAGATTTCACTGAAGAGCAAATAATGATGCGTGATTCTGTAAAAGAATTCATCGACAAAGAAATATGGCCAAATAAAGAACGCTTTGAGAAAAAAGACTATGCTTTTACTGAGGCCTCAATGCGTAAAGCTGGAGAGCTTGGATTATTAGGTGTAGCTGTACCAGAAGCTTATGGAGGATTAGAGATGGGATTCATCTCTACAATGTTAGTTTGTGATTATATCTCTGGAGCTACAGGATCTTTCTCTACAGCATTTGGTGCTCACACAGGTATTGGTACAATGCCAATTACATTATATGGTAACGAAGAGCAAAAGAAAAAATACGTTCCTAAATTAGCTTCTGGAGAATGGTTTGGCGCTTACTGTTTAACAGAACCAGACGCTGGATCTGATGCTAACTCAGGAAAAACAAAAGCGGTATTATCAGCTGATGGTAGCCACTACTCTATCACAGGACAAAAAATGTGGATCTCTAACGCTGGATTCTGTAACCTGTTTATTGTATTCGCACGTATTGAAGATGATAAAAACATCACTGGATTTATCGTTGAAAACGATCCAAGCAATGGAATTACATTAGGAGAAGAAGAACATAAGTTAGGTATTAGAGCTTCTTCTACTCGCCAAGTTTTCTTCAGTGAAACAAAAGTACCTGTAGAAAATATGCTTTCTGAAAGAGGAAATGGTTTCAAAATTGCAATGAATGCATTAAACGTAGGACGTATCAAATTAGCAGCTGCTTGTTTAGATTCACAACGCCGTTTAATCAGTCAATCAGTAAAATATGCTAATGAGCGTATCCAATTTAAAACTCCTATCTCTTCTTTTGGTGCTATCCGCACAAAATTAGCAGAGATGGCTACAAATGCTTATGTAGGTGAGGCTGCATCTTATAGAGCTGCTGCATCTATTGAAGAGAGAATCAACCAACGTATTGCTGAAGGAAACACACATCAAGATGCTGAGTTAAAAGGTGTAGAAGAGTTTGCTATAGAATGTTCTATTCTTAAAGTAGCAGTATCTGAAGATGTACAAGCATGTGCTGATGAAGGAATCCAAATCTTTGGAGGTATGGGATTCTCAGAAGATACGCCTATGGAAAGTGCATGGAGAGATGCTCGTATATCTCGTATCTATGAAGGTACAAACGAAATTAACCGTATGCTTACTGTTGGTATGTTAATTAAAAAAGCAATGAAAGGACACGTAGATTTATTAGGACCTGCAATGAAGGTAGCTGATGAATTAATGAGTATCCCAAGCTTCGATGTACCAGATTATTCAGAACTATTTGCTGAAGAAAAAGAAATGGTGAGCAAGTTAAAACAAGCCTTCTTAATGGTAGCTGGTAGTGCTGTTCAAAAATTTGGACCAGACTTAGAAAAACACCAAGCTCTTTTAATGGCTGCTTCTGATATGCTTATCGAAATCTATATGGCAGAAAGTGCTATCCTTAGAACTGAAAAATTAGCAAAACTAAAAGGACAAGAAAATATTAAAGAGCAAATTGCAATGGCTCAATTATACTTATATCACGCGGTAGATATTATCGGATTAAAAGGAAAAGAAGGAATTGCTTCTTTTGCTGAAGATGATGAACAACGCGTAATGTTAATGGGACTACGCAGATTTACAAAATATGTAAATCTACCAAACATAAATGCACTTAGAGAAACTATTGCTACAAAATTGGTAGATGCTAACGAATACGTATTCTAATAAGAATACAGACAATTTGGTTTAGTTTGTTTGAAAAAAACCGCTTCTTTTCTTTTGAAAAGGGCGGTTTTTTATTAAATACAAATCACTAAACATCAATTACTTACGATCAATATTTAAAAGTTTTTTTACTTTTTTTATTACATTTTAGCAATTTAGGTCTCGTTTTTGTATTGACTAAAGAAAAATGTCATATGAAAACAAAACAACTAACATACTTCCTTCTTATTCTTTTCTTCCCCTTATACCTACAGGCACAAGAAGATTATACTATTATAAATTCATTAAATCCTATAACAGATTCGCTTTCGCAGTACTCTCATCCTCCCAAAGAGATTAATAAAATTAAATACAATTTATACTTTGATACTCGAGCAGATTATCAGAAGAAAATAACAAATGACAATACAGATATCAATACGTTTAACCTCAAAACTGCTCGTTTCTTTTTAACCTCATCCTTTAGTGATAAAGTAGACTTAACGATGAGATATAGTGTAAATGATGCTCCAAGTAATGGTTTAGAATTCGCATATCTTACAGTGCATTTAGATAAAAAATGGTCTCTTGATATAGGTAAAGTAATTACAGCTTGGGGAACTTATGAGATTGATTATAATGGTGCTGATTTATACATTCAAACAATGGTGACAGAAGATTTAGAACTTTGTGCACCTGGTGTTGGATTAGAATATAAAACAGACAATCAAGCTTTCTATCTTCAAACCGTAAAAGTATATGATCAATTTGCTGCTAAAGAACAATTAAATAATGCTTTAGGACATTTATTGCAATGGAGAGGTAGTTTTTTTGACAATAAGTTTGAAACAAGATATGGTTATAGTTTAATGCAACATGACAAGAATAAATACTATAACTGGGTGACCTTAGGAAATAGATTCAACGCTAAAAATATGTTCGTTGAATTGGATTGGATGTATGGGGAGCGTTTAGTAAACTATAGCTCTAACATCGGAATAGAAGATAATGGAGTAAACTTAGTTAGAGATAATGCCATTAGTTTAAGCAGTAAATATCATTTCAATCAATGGAATCCTTATGTAAAGCTGATGTACAATAATCGTGAAGACTTGAATAATCAAAGTACATACCATGTTTTTAGTGCTCAAGCAGCAGTAGAATATTATCCATTTGATACCAAAATTCTAAAGGATATTCGTTTCTTCCTGGCTTATGACTTCAGACAAACTTCTTTTGAAAAATCATTAGAGAACTTACCTACTAAAAACAATCATGAGATATTTTGTGGTGTACGTTGGTTAATTCCTTTAGCTAACAAATAATTATTCAAATCAACTTTTCAGAATATGAGAATAATTATTATTAAACAAATTCAAATTATTCAACAAAATCACTAAAACAAATCAAACAATTAACAATACACAAAACACAACAAAACAAAAAAATCATAAATAATATATAATTTTACTTGTTTTTAACAATAAAATCTAATGATTAAACTATTCTCAAACTATACTATTATATTTTGTTTATTTATATTCACTTTAAAAGCACAAAGTCAATCAACATCAATTGAAACACCATCAAAAGCACTGTTATACAATCAGATTGACTCTACAAAATTAAAATTTGACTTATACTATGATCAACGCTATAACTTTAATAGTGAATTTCAGAATAGTACAAATATTGCCAATGAATTTACAACAGTAACCAATCGAATTTATTTTGAATCACAGTATGATGACAGATTATCTTTTCGTTTACGTTATAATCTCAATGCTAATAGCAATCCTGCATTAGAGTTTGCTTATTTAGAATATAAACTAAACAAAAAGTGGTCTGTTGCTATGGGGAAACTAATTACAGCTTGGGGAAGTTATGAAATTGACTATAATGGAGCCAATGTATATTTGTACAGCAATGTAGGTGGAAATATCAATGTATTTGACCCAGGAGTAAATATTGCATACCATATAAAAAAGCAGCGTCTAAACTTACAAATAATCACTGCAGGTAATAATTTTACAGATCCAACCTATAAAAATAAAGCAATGGGGTATTTATTTTTATGGGAAGGAAATTTATTTGACAGTCATATGCATACACGCTATGGATACAGTTTAATGCAACACAATCAACACAAATATTATAATTGGGTAACTTTAGGAAATCGAGTAGATTTAAAACATTGGATGATTGAATTAGATTGGATGTACGGTTTTAGAAATATAAACTATAACAATACACCCGGTTTTGACAATCAATTAGATGGTACAAGCTATGTAAAAGAAAACGCCACAGCTTTGAGTATAAAATATTTATTAAAAGACTGGAATCCATTTATTAAAGCAATTTACGCTACTCGTACAGACTTAAATACAGGCGGAGCTTATAATGTTTACAGTTTGCAATCAGCTATTGAATACTACCCTTTTAAAACTTCTCCTCTAATGAAAGACTTACGTCTTTTTGCTGTATACAATTATCAAAATTATACTTATGAGAAAAAATACAGCTATCTGCCTAAGGCCGATCAACATCAGGTTTTATGTGGTGTTCGCTGGTTAATGCCTATTGCAAGCAAAAAGTAGTTTATCCATTTTTTGAATATTTAAAGAAAAAAGCGATTGAATCTTCTTATAGTTTTTCCAAAAGAGATATATTAAAGCTATCAAAAATTGCTATTACATCGGATATTAATATCGTATTTTTGCGACTTAATATCTCGATTAGATCATTATGAAAAGAGTAGTAGTAGGTCTTTCAGGTGGTGTAGACTCAAGTGTAGCTGCCTACTTATTGAAAGAACAAGGATATGAAGTTATAGGGCTGTTTATGAAAAACTGGCACGATGATTCTGTGACCATTTCAAACGAATGCCCTTGGTTAGAAGATAGCAATGATGCATTAATGGTAGCGGAGAAGTTAGGTATTCCTTTTCAAACCGTTGACCTAAGTGAGCAGTATAAAGAAAAGATTGTGGATTATATGTTCAATGAATATGAAAATGGACGTACCCCAAATCCAGATGTTTTATGTAATAGAGAAATCAAGTTTGATGTATTTATGAAAATAGCATTAGAACTTGGTGCAGATTATGTTGCCACAGGTCACTATTGCCGCAAAGAGGAAGAAGTAATTACATTGGAAGATGGAACTACAAAAACAGTCTATAAACTTCTTGCTGGAGCAGATCCAAACAAAGATCAATCTTATTTTTTATGTCAATTGTCTCAAGAACAATTGGCCAAAGCACTATTTCCTATAGGTGAGCTTTTAAAACCACAAGTTCGTGAAATTGCAGCTGAGATGGATTTAATAACTGCGGATAAAAAAGATTCTCAAGGTTTGTGTTTTATTGGAAAAGTAAGACTTCCTGAATTCTTACAACAACAATTAAAACCTAAGGATGGTTTTATTTATGAAATCCCAAAAGATGCTCCACTATTTACTAAGACAGCACTTCCTGAAAATAGTTCATTAGAAGAACAACTGTATCAAGAAGCAAAAGCTTATGAATATACACCTGATATGGGTAAAAAAGTAGGAGAACATTATGGTGCGCATTTCTTCACTACAGGACAACGCAAAGGTTTGAACGTAGGAGGAACAGTAGAACCTTTGTTTATCATTGCTACAGATGTTAAAGAGAATATTATTTATACTGGACAAGGAAGTCAACACCCTGGGTTATTTCATAAATCTTTATTTGTAAAAGAAAATGAAATACATTGGATTCGTGAAGACTTGACTTTGGAAGTAGGTGAAACAATGAGTATATTAGCTCGTATAAGATATCGTCAACCTTTACAAAAAGCTACATTATATCGCATGAAAGATGGTTTGTATGTTCGATTTGAAGAACCTCAATCTGCAATAACTGAAGGACAATTTGTATCTTGGCATATCAATGACGAACTAATTGGTTCGGGCGTAATATCAAAACTATAAAAAACCACGTTATAAATAATGAATAGAATCACTCAACTTTTTGGCATTCAATACCCTATTATTCAAGGAGGAATGATATGGAATAGCGGTTACAAATTAGCCAGCGCTGTAAGTAATGCAGGAGGCTTAGGCCTTATTGGAGCAGGATCAATGTATCCTGAGGTAGTACGAGAGCACATTCAAAAGTGTAAAAAAGCAACGGATAAACCCTTTGGTGTTAACATTCCTATGCTCTACCCCAATGTTGAGGAGATTATAAATATTGTCATAGAAGAAGGTGTAAAAATTGTTTTTACTTCTGCAGGTAATCCAAAAACATGGACTCCCCTATTAAAACAACATGGTATTACTGTTGTTCATGTAGTAAGCTCTTCTAAATTTGCCTTAAAAGCACAGGAAGCAGGAGTAGATGCTGTGGTTGCTGAAGGATTTGAAGCAGGAGGTCATAATGGAAGAGAAGAAACAACAACGCTAACATTAATTCCTATGGTACGTGAACAAATAAGTATTCCGTTGATAGCTGCTGGTGGTATTGCTACTGGTAAAGGAATGCTTGCTGCTATGGTATTAGGTGCCGATGGTGTACAAATGGGTACACGCTTCGCTGCTTCTGTAGAGAGTTCTGCTCACGACAATTTTAAAAATCTATTATTAGAAGTAAAAGAAGGTGATACAATGGTCAGTTTAAAAGAATTGGCCCCTGTCCGTCTGATAAAGAATAAGTTTTATCAAGGGCTACAAGAACTGTATGGACAAGGAGCAGATGTAGAAGCGCTAAAAAATTACTTAGGTAGAGCCAGAGCCAAGAAAGGAATGTTTGAAGGAGATTTAGAAGAAGGAGAATTAGAAATTGGACAAATAGCAGGAATTATCACGAAAATAGAACCTGTCGAAAAAATTATAAGTGACATCATCAAAGAGTTCAAACAAGCAAAAGAACAAGTAGCTTCTCTTTAGTTTTTTCTCTGTAAAAATATAGTCACACAGTTTTTTTCTAAAAAACTGTGTGACTTTTGTGTTTTTATATACATTATCTTATATTTAAACAAATAATATAAAAGTCCATATTAAGGACATCAAAATAAATACAACAGACAGATAAATACACACTAAGCCATTATGAGTTATTATAAAATAGAAAACTTGGAGCAATACTTCAAGCATTATAAAAAATCGGTACGTGAACCTCGTAAATTCTGGGGAAAAATAGCAGAAGAAAACTTTGTATGGTATCAGGTATGGGATAAGGTTTTTGATTTTGATATGGAAGAATCAAAATTCCAATGGTTTACCAATGCAAAACTAAACATCGTAAAAAACTGTATTGATAGACATTTAGCTAAAAGAGGAGATAAAGCGGCTATTATATTTGAGCCTAATGATCCAAATGAAAAAGAAGAAATAATTACTTACAACGATTTGTACAATAGAGTATGTAAGTTAGCTAATGTATTAAAAGAACAAGGAGTACAAAAGGGAGACAGAGTTTGTATTTACCTTCCAATGATACCTGAATTAGCTGTTTCAATGCTTGCTTGTGCACGTATTGGAGCAATACACAGCGTTGTATTTGCAGGCTTTTCATCATCGGCTGTAAGTTCTCGTATAAATGACTCTGGATGTAAATACGTTATCACTTCTGATGGTAGTTATAGAGGAAATAAAACAATTCCTTTAAAACCTATTATTGACGAAGCTTTAGAAAATTGTCCTACTGTTGAGCGTGTATTAGTTGTTAATAGAACTAATGCAGAAATCACAATGAAAGAAGGTCGTGATTTATGGTTAGCTCCTTTATTAGAAACAGTATCTAATAATCATGTAGCTCAAGTAATGGACTCTGAAGATCCTTTATTTATTTTATATACTTCTGGATCAACGGGTAAACCTAAAGGAATGGTACACACTACTGCAGGATATATGGTGCAAACAGCATATTCTTTCCGCAATATTTTCAACTACAAAGAAGAAGATATTTTTTGGTGTACAGCAGACTGCGGATGGATTACAGGACACTCATACATTTTATATGGGCCATTATTAAATGGGGCAACAACGGTAATATTTGAAGGAGTACCTACTTATCCAACTCCAAGTAGATTCTGGGATGTAATTGACAAATACAAAGTAACTCAATTCTATACAGCTCCAACAGCTATCCGTTCATTAATGACACAAGATTACAGCTATGTAAACTCTCATGATTTATCAAGTTTAAGAGTTATTGGTTCTGTTGGAGAGCCTATCAACGAAGAGGCTTGGCACTGGTATAATGATCATGTAGGTAAGAAAAAATGTCCCATTGTAGATACTTGGTGGCAAACTGAAACAGGAAGTATTATGATTACACCTCTTCCTTTCATCACACCTACAAAACCTACCTATGCAACACTTCCAATGCCTGGAATACAAGCAGTCTTAATGGATGAGAAGAGAAATGAAATTGAAGACAATCAAATTGATGGTGCTTTGTGTATCAAATTCCCATGGCCTTCTATGGCACGAACTATTTGGGGCGATCACGAACGTTACAAAGAAACATACTTCTCACAATTCCCTGGTAAATATTTCACTGGAGATGGAGCTTTAAGAGATGAAGTAGGTTACTATCGTATCACTGGTCGTGCAGACGATGTGGTAATTGTATCTGGACATAATTTAGGAACTGCTCCTATTGAAGATTCTATCAACGAACATCCTGCTGTAGCAGAAAGTGCTGTTGTTGGATACAAACATGACATCAAAGGAAATGCTCTATACGGATTTATTACATTAAAAGTACAAGGAGAATACCGCGATAGAGAAAACTTAATGAAAGAGATTAACCAAATGATTACAAGTCATATTGGTCCTATTGCTAAATTGGATAAGATTCAATTTGTAGATGCTTTACCAAAAACTCGATCAGGTAAGATTATGCGTAGGATATTACGCTCAATTGCCAATGGAGAAACAAAAGAATTTGGAGATGTATCTACTTTAATCAATCCAGAAGTAATAACTACAATTATTGATGGTAAGATTTAATTCTTCATTTCAACATACAAAAAAAGAGTTCATTAGTTTGAACTCTTTTTTTTGTAATTATAACAGAACCATCAATTATCTACTTACATTTTGTTTAATGTAAATCTGTGTAGCTCCCAATCCATATTTTTGATAGTTTGCATCTTCAAAAATAACTTCTGGATATCTACTAAACAAATATTCTAATTCGGTCTTTAAAACGCCCTCTCCTACACCATGAATAAAAACAATACGAGGAATTCTATTGCGAATTGCAAACTCTACTTGTCCCCTTGCTGTATCTAATTGCAGATTAAGCATGTCAAATTTTTCCATATGCTTAAAGTCTTTTGTCAACTTCTCGATATGCAAATCAACCTCTAACATAAACTCGTCCTTTTTTGAACGCTTATCTTTTGTAAAAGATCGTTTTTTAGGACCTATTTTCTCTTGTAGAGCTGCCTCTACAGAACCTCTTGTGCTTGCTGATTTGAAATCTATATTGCCTTCCTTCTCTATTTTCAGCAACTCACTTGAGCTATAACTCAGATGAAAACCATCTGTTGTTTCAATTGTTATGATGTCATGTGTCACGTCAATCACGACGCCTTCTTCATTTTCATCTAATACCTGTACAAAATCGCCTCTATTTAACATCGTTATCTTTTTGTGATTCAACTTCCTCTTGGTGTTTTGATGCAAAATTACTTGGCGTTTTTGCCATCAAACGCATCATAACATAAAAAAACAGAGCAACTCCAATTACTTGTACCCATATATTAGGTTCCGTCTTTGTTTGTTCCATTAGTGCCCATCCCATAAAAAACAAAGCTACAAGTGCTAATACAATTTTTACTATTTTCATTTCTCTATGGTGCTAATCGTTCTATATTCCAATCCAATTCATCAGCAGTTAAGGTATAACGAATGCGGTCGTGTAAACGATTTGCTCTCCCTTGCCAAAACTCAATAGATACAGGTTTTACCACAAAACCACCCCAATGTGCTGGTCGTTTTATATCTTCTTCTTTTACTGATTGTTCTAATGCATTTAATGCATCTTCTAACACTTGGTGCGAAGCAATCACCTGACTTTGTTCTGATACAATAGCCCCTAAACGACTACCCACAGGGCGACTGTCAAAATAATTGTCTGATTGCAATTGACTCGCTTTGGTAGCAATTCCTTTAATGATTACCTGACGTTCCATTGAAGGCCAGAAAAAAGACAAACAAAGATGAGGATTAGCTAAAATAGCTTTACCTTTTTCTGAATTATAATTAGTATAAAACACAAAGCCTTCCTCGTCATATGACTTCAACAAAACAACTCTCGCTTTTGGAAACCCATCCAAACCGATTGTTGAAACAGTCATTGCATTTACTTCTTCTACTCCTCCAAAATCCTCTACTTCACAAAACCATTTTCTAAATTGCATCATTGGGTTTTCATCTACTGTTTCTTCCAACAATACACTCTTCTCATATGATTTTCTATATGTACCTAAATCACTCATTATTTAATTATTATAGGTCAAACACTTTGCCATCTTCAGCATTTAAAATTGTGCCATTAAATACTGTTTCTGCTTCTTTTTTAAACAAGGTAATATCATTATATCGCGTAGAATAATGTCCTAAAATCAATGTGCCTACATCAGCCAATTTAGCAATTGTTGCTGCTTGTTTAGCTGTACAGTGCTTTGTTCTTTCTGTGTAACTTTCTTCAGAATCCAAAAATGTACTCTCGTGGTATAATACTTTTACATTCTTAATAATTGGTACAATAGCCTCACTATAATAAGTATCAGAACAGAACGCATAACTCTCAGTAGGTTCTGGATCATACGTAATATCTTTATTAGCCACTACTGTCCCATCATCCAATGTAATGTCTCCTCCATTCTTAATTTTCTGATAGTAACATCTATCAATTTTTAAATCTTCTATTGCTCCTATCCTAAGTTTTCTATCTCCTGGTTTACTTTCAAATAAATAACCATTTGTATAAATACGATGATCCAAAGGTATAGTTGTCACTTTTACTTTATTATCTTCAAAAACTACTTCACTGTGCTTACTTGTTAACTCATGAAAAAACAATTTATAACCTGTAAAAGAGTTTCCTAAACGAAGTTGTAATAAAATAGCTTCTTTGATTCCCTTTGGTCCATAAACGTGCAAATCTGTTTGTCTATTCAACAACATAAAGGTTGATATCAACCCTATCAACCCATAAAAATGATCTCCATGTAAATGAGAAATAAAAATATGATTAATACGCTGAAACTTAAGTTTTTTCTTTCGCAGTTGTACTTGAGTCCCTTCTCCAGCATCAATCAAAAACATATGACTTCCCATTTCCAATACTTGAGATGTTGGATTAGTTATAGTACGAGGTGTTGCTGCATAACAACCTAATATCGTTAATTTCAAGCTATTATATTTTAATAATTAAGTTTGTAAGTTACAAAAACATCAAGAGATACCAAATAAAAAGGCTTATTTTACAATAAGCCTTTTTCATATTTCTTTAAAATCCTAAATCTCTTTGTATTTCATCCATTTCAATCAAATCAAGTGCCTCTTGAAGCGTTGGCACAACAACTAAATCTTCATCATACTCATTAAAGTCAATTCCCTCAATCACCAACACAAAAGATTTGTTTACTTCTTCCATATGAGGAATGGCAATAGTAGCAAATTGCTCTATTTCAACTTCATTCATCTGAAATGTTGCTGTTGTTAAATCAATAACTAAATTCGACTTTTTAAAACTACTCTCATATTGTTGAGACAGCTTTTCGATAAACTCTTGTAGAGTTTCTTCGTTACTTGTTATAATAAGTGTATGCCCTTTTTCTTTTACTTTCATTGTATACGCCTTAATTTGATTTAGCTAAGATAAAACGAATATAAATACAAAGCTACTGTTGTGCAAAAATATCCTATCAACACTTTTATTTATTCTCCAAAAAACATTTAATCAATTCTTCACAATCAACGATACTTCAAGCGTGAGGATGCTTTTCTTTTATTCTTCTTTTGATTAATTAATTGCTATAAACAAAACGAGGAATATAGAGTAGATACATAAAAAAACGAACGATATGAATATCATATCGTTCGTTTTTTTATCTCAAATATGCCTTAATAAAGACACCTTAAACTACATAATTTTTGAAGCCAACAAATAGATAACTGCCATACGTACTGCTACTCCATTCTCCACCTGATCTAAAATTACAGACTGTTGCGAATCTGCTACATCCGAAGTAATTTCTACTCCTCTATTAATTGGTCCAGGGTGCATAACTACAATTTCTTTATTTAAAGAATCCAATAATTCTTTGTCTAAACCAAACTGTTGAGAGTACTCACGTGTTGTTGGGAAATAACTAAAATCTAAACGCTCATTCTGTACACGAAGCATATTAGCAACGTCACACCATTCCAAAGCTTTTCTCAAATTACTTTCTACCTTAACACCTAAACTTTCTATGTGTTTAGGAATTAACGTTTTTGGTCCGCAAACACGAACCTCAGCTCCTTGCATTTGTAAAGCAAATATATTAGACAAAGCTACGCGAGAGTGTAAAATATCACCTACAATCACTACTTTTTTTCCAGCTACATCACCTAACTTCTCACGGATAGAATAGCTGTCCAATAAAGCCTGTGTTGGGTGTTCATGTGCTCCATCTCCTGCATTAACAATACTTGCTTTTACATTTTTTGACAAAAAGTAAGCGGCTCCTGGATTACTATGACGCATAACAACCATATCCACTTTCATTGCCAAAATATTATTTACTGTATCTATCAGTGTTTCTCCTTTTTTCACAGATGATTGAGCTGCCGAAAAGCTAATTACATCTGCAGACAATCGTTTTTGAGCTAATTCAAATGATAATTTAGTACGAGTACTATTTTCAAAAAAGATATTAGCTATAGTGATATCACGAAGAGAAGGAACTTTTTTAATGGGTCTATTGATTACTTCTTTAAAATGATCAGCTGTTTCAAAGATTAAATCAATATCATTTTTATTGATGTATTTTATACCTAAAAGGTGATTTACACTTAATTCTTTCATTGTATAAGAGAGGATAATTTAGTAGTTAGTTATTTTTATTTTCTTCCAAGAATACGCAATCTTCTTGTCCATTTTCAGACCAATGAACCTTGACAATCTCATCATTTATCGCATCTACCTGTCTTCCTCTATAATCTGGTTGAATAGGTAAATGACGACTAAAACGTCTATCGATCAAAACCAATAGTTCTATCTCTGCAGGACGACCGAACGACTGTATCGCTGTAAGTGCGGCACGGATACTACGTCCAGTATATAATACGTCATCTATAAAAACTACCTTTTTGTTTTCTACTAAAAAATCAATTTGTGTCTTGTTTGCTTCAAGTGGTTTTTGATTTCTTCTAAAATCATCACGGAAAAAAGTGATATCTAAGAATCCTAAAGGAATATCTTTAATACCATATTCTTTTTGTAAAATACCTTGAATGCGTTCAGCTAAAAATTTACCTCTGGGTTGAATACCCACAATTAGTGTATTTGAAAAATCAAGATGTTTTTCTACCAATTGACAAGCCAAACGATGTAGAATAATATCAATCTCTTTTGAAGTAAGTAATACTTTTGGATTCATATATAAAAGAGTTGTGTTTGGGGGGTAAAATTACAATTAATTCTTATCTATTACTAAAAATACTCTCTTTTTATCTAATAAAAAGGAAATACTACCTCTCTACATAACGACACAATAGCTATTGCTCAAGCTACATCCCTATAAGTTTTAAGCTATATTAATTGCTTATTCAACCTATACTTCACTCAAATAAGTATAGGTGTAAGCATAATTTTAGTAATGTCCAACTATAGTGCAAGTATAATAAATGCTGGTTATTATACTTGCACTATGCTTACACTATGCTTGGACTATACTTACACTCCGTTTTATATGAAACGTATATAGAAAAAAAAAGAGTGCAACGGAAGTTGCACTCTTGTGTTTATTTCAATTAAGCGATTTGCTATTTCTTATCCTCTATCTCTTCAAAATCAACATACTCTCCTACTACTTTAGTTGAGTGTGGCACACCTTTATCTGAAGTGTGTTGGGTATTTTGATCTTGGTATTGATTTGTAGTATTATTCTGTTGGTAATACTCTTGCTGTTTCTGTTGGAAACTCTGCTCAGCTTTTTTTGCTACTTTATATAACAACAATGGAAATAAAAAGCGCATAGCAAACTTAAATCCGTAATACACTATTATTATAATAAACAGCACTTTAATAATTCCACCAAATGATGCCATATCCATAACCTATATCTTTTAATTCAAAAATAGCTAAAATAATGGTTCTATAAATATTCAAAATCTTAAATTATTATTAAACCAACGTTTTAATGCCTATTTCATGTTCCAAGCAGCATATCCCCCTTTTAGTTCATATACTTTTTTGAACCCCATTTCTTGCATGACTTTTTTGGCATTTGCACTGCGTTTTCCAGATTTACAAAACACATATACTGGCTCTTTTTTATTCAATTTACTGATGTTTGTTTTGAAATCTTCGTTCAGAAAATCAATGTTTTCTGCATACTCAATAGTACCTGCTGCATATTCTTCTGGCGTGCGAACATCAACTAATTGAACTTTCTTTTTTTCAATTACTTTGTTAAAAACCAGAGTCTCCATCAAATACTTATCCTTCTTTTCTTGTGCATTTACATAAAAAACTGACAAAAATGCTATCAAAAATGCTAATACTCTTCTTTTCATTATTTAGTTTTATTAATTTTATTCTATACAACTGACAAATATCATAGTAAGCGTTTTACAAACCTACTACTTTTGACGTAAATTTACTAAATTATGGGTACATCTCTGATTCAAAAATATAATGTTCCTGGTCCAAGATATACAAGTTATCCGACTGTGCCATATTGGGACTCGGAAACCTTTTCTCCAAAAGGGTGGATTGAATCTTTCAAACAATCTTTTGCAGAATCAAATGCAACAGAAGGGATCAGTTTATATATTCATTTACCTTTTTGCGAAAATCTATGTACTTTTTGTGGCTGTCATAAGCGCATTACTAAACGACATGAAGTTGAACAACCTTACATACAAGCCTTACTAAAAGAATGGGCACTATACTGTAATTTAGTAGATGAAAAACCTCGTATCAAAGAAATACATTTAGGTGGAGGTACTCCTACTTTTTTTACACCAGAACATTTAGAACAACTCATTAAAGGGTTATTAGCAACTGCTATTGTAGCAGATGAGTATGAATTTAGTTTTGAAGGGCATCCAAACAATACGAGCAAACAACATTTGCAAACGTTGTACAACTTAGGTTTTAGAAGAGTGAGCTTTGGAGTACAAGATTATAATCCTGAAATACAAAAAGCAATTAACCGAAAACAAACGTTTCACGATGTTGCCAAAGTAACTCTTTGGGCCAAAGAAATAGGATATACTTCTATTTCTCATGATATTATTTTTGGTTTACCTTTTCAAAAGATAGAACACGTAATAGATACAATTGAAAAAACAAAATCTTTAGCTCCAGATCGCTTAGCTTTTTATAGTTATGCACATGTGCCTTGGATTAAAGGCAATGGGCAACGTGGCTTTAATGATGAGGATGTGCCAAAAGATGATGAAAAAAGACAATTATACGAAAAAGGGAAACAACTATTGTTGGAAAACAATTACGTAGAGATTGGAATGGATCACTTTGCTTTTAAATCTGACTCTCTATACAAAGCCCTTAATAATGGTAGCATTCACAGAAATTTTATGGGCTACAGTTCATCAAAAACACAATTGATGATTGGCTTAGGTGTTTCATCAATTAGCGATAGTTGGTATGGATTTGCACAAAATGAGAAAGACATTGAAACGTACTATCAATTAATAGAAGAAAATACAATACCTGTTACAAAAGGACATATTTTATCGACAGAAGATCTAATTATTCGAAAACATATCTTAAATTTAATGTGTTCATTACAGACAGATCTAACAGAGGACTTAGAAAAAGTAAACTTCCTACCTATTGAAAAAGAATTAAGTGAGCTATTAAAAGATAAATTAATAGAATTGAATAATCATAAAATCAAGGTAACTAAAAAAGGAAGAGCCTTTGTACGAAACATCTGTATGGCATTTGATTTGCGTTTGCAACAAAACAAACCAGATCGACAATTATTTTCTATGACGATATAAAACACATTCCTATGAATCCAAAAATTGAAAAGTTCATTACATTTTTAGTATTATTATTTTTAGTTTACAGCATTTTCAACCTTGATAGTAGTAACTTATGGTCTATTCAAGCTAATGGATTGTCATTTGCAGGTTTTGCAATATTTATTGTATACCTTATCTATTCTTTAAAAAAAGCAGCAAAAGAAACTCCTTTAAACAAATAGGTAATAAAATTAATAACTGAGGAACTTTACATTCAATAAAATAATTCTTCTTTATTACTAACGAAGAAAATAGAAAAGTCAGGCTCTTATACAATAAATTGCCTGACTTTTTTATATCTAACACAACATAAAAAACAGTTCAAAGAGAACTCTAAGCTGAAAATAGTATATTCGCATAGTAGAAAACATTTTCCTATGACGAAAAAAGAAAAAGTAAACTTTACGTTAGAAACTTTGGATGCTTTATATCCTACTATCCCTGTTCCTTTAGATCATAAAGATCCCTATACATTGCTAATTGCTGTTTTACTTTCTGCACAATGCACAGATGAACGAGTTAATAAAATAACTCCTCTCCTATTTGCAAAAGCAGACAATCCATATGATATGGTAAAACTAACTGTTGAAGAAATCAAAGAAATCATTAGACCTTGTGGATTATCTCCTATGAAATCGAAAGGTATTTATGGATTATCTCAAATCCTGATTGATAAATATGATGGGCAAGTACCAGCAGATATTTCAGCATTAGAAGAACTTCCTGCTGTAGGTCATAAAACGGCTTCAGTAGTTGTATCTCAAGCATATGGTATTCCAGCTTTTCCAGTAGACACTCACATACACAGACTTATGTATCGTTGGGGATTTTCTGATGGCCGTAGTGTACAACAAACAGAGAAAGATGCAAAACGACTATTCCCTATGGACAAATGGAATAAATTACACTTACAATTAGTTTGGTATGGTCGTCAATATTCGCCTGCAAGAGGTTGGAATTTAGAATTAGATATTATTACATCTGTTATAGGTAGAAAAACAGTGATCAACGAATACAATAAAAAACAAGCACGTAAAAAATAACTTTTACGTGCTTGTTTTTTAATTGTAAAACTGCTTGTTGACAGTTAGTGAATTATGCTTCTGTTTCAGACTACGCAACATTTTAGAATAAAAAAGTAACATTGCAATTGTTTCTTTTTTAGGTTGCAATCTTTCTTCAGAAGTAAGATTCGCGTAGTTTTTCTTCATAAATGAATATTTAGTATTTACTTTAGAAACGAGTAAATTATCCATTTAGTATATTCATCCAATTAATTTAAGAAATCCTTTGATCCATTAACTTTTTCATATTCAGCAAAGCATATCTCATTCTTCCTAATGCTGTGTTGATGCTCACATCTGTGCGTTCTGCAATTTCTTTAAAAGTTAAATCATGGTCGATACGCATCATCAAAACATACTTTTGGTCATCTGGCAAATCCTCTATTAATAAACGTACTTCCTGCTCTAAGTATTCTTTTTCCATATACTCATGCATTGTTTCCCCTTCATCAACAAAAAACGTTAGCACGTTGTCTTCGAAATTAGGTACTTGTACAATATTGCGTTTCTCTTTGCGGTAATTATCCATAATCAAATTATGTGCAATGCGAATTACCCATGGTAAAAACTTCCCTTCTTCGTTGTACTTACCAGAAGAAAGTGTATTAATCACTTTAATAAATGTTTCTTGAAAAATGTCGTCAGCCAAATCATTGTCTGACAATTTAGATAGGATAAAACCGTATATCTTCGTTTGATGTCTTTTAATTAGCACTTCAAGTGCTTTCTCATCTCCATGAACATAATTGTGCACTAATAGAGCATCAGAGGTATCTTGATACTTCATAACAAAATCTTTTTATAGCTTAATTTATTTTCTTTAATTAATTTTAAAAAGTAGTTTTGTTTTATAGGCTTCTCTGGTTTTATTATTTGATTGTCGAACAAATGTAATTAAAATATTTTGTTAAAAAAATTAAATAAAAGAATTTTTAATTACATTCTGTACTAATTCTCTTCATCATCGCTAAATCCTTCTTTGTCTTGTAAAATCATACATACTAACCATTTTGCTACCTTTTATAGCAACTCCTTCTCTATTATTACCTTGCCCTTCTATGAATAAAGTGTATTTTTGTATTCTTAATGGCTTTTAGCAATGAAAAAAATAGATTACTCTAAGATTGACCCTAAAAAAAACATCATTATCAAAGGTGCGCAACTGCACAATTTAAAAAATATTGATGTTGTAATTCCTCGTAATGAACTTGTAGTAATCACTGGACTTTCGGGGTCTGGAAAATCTTCTTTAGCCTTTGATACTTTATATGCAGAAGGACAACGTCGATATGTAGAAAGTTTATCTTCTTATGCACGTCAATTCTTGGGTAGAATAGACAAGCCAAAGGTTGAGTACATCAAAGGAATTGCTCCTGCTATTGCTATTGAACAAAAAGTAAATACAACTAATGCAAGGTCAACTGTTGGTACTTCTACAGAGATTTATGACTACATGAAATTGATGTTTGCCCGTATTGGAAAAACTATTTCTCCTGTATCTGGAAAAGAAGTAAAAAAAGATACAGTAACAGATGTATTAGATGCTGTTAAACAATTAGAGCTAAACTCTAAATGGCTTTTATTAGCTCCATTATCTTATTCTGATGACAGAACTTTATTTGAGCATCTTAATCTATTGTTACAACAAGGTTTTGCTCGTGTTTACATAAAAGAAGAAACGATTCGTTTAGATCAGTTCTTAGAACAAGGAGAAGAAATTATCAATGCAATAGAGCCTTCAGACATTTTATTAATTATTGATCGTATTGTCGTTTCTGATACAGAAGAATTCTTTAATCGATTAGGAGATTCAATAGAAACAGCCTTTTTTGAAGGAAAAGGATATTGTTCTCTTCAATCATTAAGCGATAATACTCATCAAGAATTTAGCAATAAGTTTGAATTAGACGGTATCAGTTTCTTAGAGCCTAACACCCACTTATTTAGTTTCAACAATCCTTATGGAGCCTGCCCTACCTGTGATGGATATGGTAATATTATTGGAATTGATGAAGAACTTGTTTTCCCAAACACTTCTTTATCTATTTATGAAAATGCTGTGTTCCCTTGGAGAGGAGAATCTATAGGATGGTATAGAGACCAATTGGTAAATAATGCTTATAAGTTTGACTTCCCAATTCACAAACCTTATTTTGAATTAACAGAAGCACAAAAAGCATTGGTATGGGAAGGTAATGAGTATTTTGAAGGATTAAGTGCTTTTTTTACTGAGCTTGAAGAGAAGAATTACAAGATTCAAAACAGAGTACTTTTATCACGTTATAGAGGAAAAACAAAGTGTACTACTTGTAAAGGAAAAAGATTGCGCAAAGAGGCTAATTATGTGTATATAGGCGGTAAAACTATAACTGAATTAGTTGATATGTCTATTGTCAATTTACAAGCCTTTTTTGGACAATTAGAATTAAATGAATATGACAACAAAGTAGCTAAGCGTTTACTTTTAGAAATTAATAATCGTTTACAATTTCTAATCAATGTGGGATTAGAGTACCTTACATTGAACAGAAACTCTGCTACCTTATCAGGAGGAGAATCTCAACGTATCAATTTAGCCACTTCATTAGGGAGTAGTTTAGTTGGTTCTATGTACATCTTAGATGAACCAAGTATTGGTTTGCATCCAAAAGATACAGAAAAACTAATTGGGGTATTAGAAAACTTGAAAGCTTTAGGGAATACAGTTATTGTAGTTGAACACGATGAAGATATAATGAAAGCTGCTGACCAAATCATTGATATTGGTCCAGAGGCAGGATCATATGGTGGGGAATTGGTTGCTCAAGGTACCTATAGTGAAATATTAAAAGCACACTCTCTTACAAGTAAATACCTCAATGGAAAATTGGCTATTGAAGTTCCTTCTAAAAGACGTTCGTATAAACACTACGTAGAAGTTATTGGTGCAAGAGAAAACAATTTGAAAAATATAGATGTTACTTTTCCATTAGAATGCTTAACTGTTATTACAGGAGTATCTGGAAGTGGAAAGAGTACATTAATCAAGAAAATATTATTCCCTGCCTTGCAAAAGGAACTAACAGGAGTAAGTGAGAAACCTGGACAATTTACACGTCTGGATGGTCAATACAAAAATATTAAGCAAATAGAATATGTAGATCAAAATCCGATAGGTCGTAGCTCGCGTTCAAATCCAGTTACATACATTAAAGCCTATGATGAAATAAGAGACTTGTTTGCTAAGCAACAACTATCAAAAATACGTGGTTATCAACCAAAACATTTTTCATTTAATGTGGATGGAGGACGTTGTGAAACTTGTAAAGGAGATGGTATTGTAACTGTAGAAATGCAGTTTATGGCAGATGTACACTTGGAATGCGAGACTTGTCATGGCAAAAGATTTAAAAAGGAAATCTTAGAAGTCAATTTTAATGAAAAGAACATCAACGATGTACTTACAATGACTATTGATGATGCTGTTGCTTTTTTTGAAAAACATGGACAAAACAAAATTGTACAGCGTTTACAACCTTTACAAGATGTTGGATTAGGTTATGTTCAATTAGGGCAGTCTTCTTCTACTCTATCAGGAGGAGAAGCACAACGCATCAAATTGGCCTCTTTCCTATTGGCAGGTAATACAAGAGAAAAGATGTTGTTTGTATTTGATGAACCTACTACTGGATTGCATTTTCACGATATTAAAAAATTGCTTAAATCATTCGAAGCTTTAATCGACAAAGGGCATTCTATTATTGTAATTGAACACAACTTAGATCTTATTAAATGTGCTGATTACATTATTGACATAGGTCCTGGAGGAGGTGATTATGGAGGAGAATTAGTAGCTTTTGGAACACCAGAAGAAGTAGCTAAAAACCAAAAATCATCAACAGGAAAATACCTTTTAGAAAAATTAAATATCAAATAAAAAAAATACGGTAGCAATAAATTGCTACCGTATTTTTTTTATTTGATACATTCTCTGATAACTTATACGTTAAAACGGAAATGCATTATATCACCATCTTTTACGATGTACTCTTTTCCTTCTACTCTTAACTTTCCAGCTTCTTTTACTTTCGACTCAGAACCAAACGTTACATAGTCATCATAAGCAATAACCTCTGCACGAATAAAACCTTTTTCGAAATCAGAGTGAATTACTCCAGCTGCTTTAGGAGCTGTATCTCCAACTTTAATAGTCCAAGCTCTTACTTCTTTTACCCCTGCAGTAAAGTAAGTTTGCAAATCTAATAGTTTGTATGCTGAACGAATTAACTTAGATACACCTGGCTCTTCTAAACCTAAATCTTCCAAAAACATTTGTCTTTCTTCATAAGTTTCTAACTCCATGATATCAGCTTCTGTTCCTACTGCTAATACAATTACTTCTGCATTTTCATCTTTCACTAATTCCTTAACCTTTACTACATAGTCATTACCATTTACAGCAGCACCTTCATCTACGTTACAAACGTATAAAACGGGTTTAGTAGTGATTAATTGGAAATCTTCTAACAACTCCTCTTCATCTTGGTTTTTAGCCTCTACTACACGAGCAGATTTACCTTCTAATAAAGTAACTCTGATTCTCTCTAATAAGTCAGCCTCTACTTGAGCTTCTTTATTTCCAGTTTTAGCAGCTTTCTTTACTTTCTCTAATCTTTTCTCTACAGTCTCAAGATCTTTTAACTGTAACTCGATATCGATTGTCTCTTTATCTCTAATAGGATTTACATTTCCATCAACGTGAATAATATTATCATTGTCAAAACAACGTAAAACGTGGATAATAGCATTACACTCTCTAATATTTCCTAAGAACTGGTTTCCTAAACCTTCTCCTTTACTTGCACCTTTTACTAAACCTGCGATATCTACAATTTCTACAGTAGCTGGTAATACACGTTCTGGGTTTACCAACTCTTCTAATTTTTCTAAGCGAAGATCTGGTACGTTTACCACTCCAATATTTGGTTCTATTGTACAGAATGGAAAGTTTGCACTCTGAGCCTTAGCATTAGACAAACAATTAAATAAAGTTGACTTACCTACATTTGGTAATCCTACAATTCCTGCTTTCATATTTTCAGTATATTATCGACGTTTTTAATGGTTGCAAATATATTGAAAATAATAATAGTTTCCATTCTTAATTACAACACAAAAAAAAGCCACTCCTTTTCAGGAATGGCTTTATTATTTTCTAAAGAGATTTAATCTTCATCGTCTGCAATCTCTAAGTCTTTCAACGCATCTAACGAATCATCTGCAGGATCTGTAAAGTCATCCTCATCTTCATCGAAGTTCTCAATTCTATCCGCTAACTTAGTACTAACTTTAACAAGGTAAATCGTATCTTCAGTTCTTACCTCCACTGCTTCCACAGTTTCATTTTTCACGTTTTTAAAACGAATAATATCTGAATCATCATACCCTTCCGGAAATCTCTCCACCAATAGTGCTAAGATTTCGTTTGTTAATTTTGCATAATCAACAATTACTCTTTTCATTTTTGTTTATTGCTTTATTTCAGTTTCAAAAGTAATAGCTAAATCCTAATAAACAAATTAAAACTAAAATATTTTTTAATTCTTTTTCTTTCTAATTAATTTCCAAGAATATACGCAAACACAAGTGGAGCAACAATAGTAGCATCCGACTCGATTACATACTTAGGAGTATCAATATCTAATTTACCCCAAGTAATTTTTTCATTTGGAACTGCTCCTGAGTATGATCCATAAGATGTAGTAGAATCAGAGATTTGACAGAAATATGACCAGAAAGGTACATCTTCCCACTCTAAATCTTGGTACATCATTGGTACAACACAGATAGGGAAATCTCCAGAGATACCTCCTCCAATTTGGAAGAATCCTACTCCATGTCCTCCTGAGTTAGCTCTATACCATTCAGTTAAATAAATCATGTACTCAATACCTGTTTTCACAGTGTGTACGTTTAATTTTCCTTTGATTACATTAGAAGTAAAGATATTACCTGTAGTTGAGTCTTCCCATCCTGGACATACAATTGGAATATTTTTCTCTGCAGCAGCAACAATCCAAGAATCCTTAGGATCGATTTCATAGTATTGTTCTAATACACCAGAATTAACTACTTGGTATAAGAATTCATGTGGAAAATAACGTTTTCCTTCCGCTTCAGCAGCATGCCAAGCATCCTCTAAATGTTTTTGTAAACGACGGAATGCTTCCTCTTCAGGAATACAAGTATCCGTTACACGGTTATAGTGGTTATCTAATAACTCTCTCTCTTGCTCTGGAGTCAAATCTCTATAATTTGGAACTCTTTTGTAATGAGAGTGAGCAACCAAGTTCATCACGTCCTCTTCTAAGTTAGCTCCCGTACAAGAAATGATTTGTACTTTATCTTGACGAATCATTTCTGCTAAAGAAATTCCTAACTCAGCAGTACTCATAGCACCACCCATAGAGATTAACATTTTCCCTCCAGCGTCTAAGTGTGCTTCATATCCTTTTGCAGCATCCACTAACGCAGCAGCGTTAAAGTGTCTATAGTTATGCTCAATAAACTGACTAATTGGTCCTTTACTCATTTTATTTTTACTTTTAATATTAATAATTTCTTTTAATTCTATTTATTGTATCCTAAGATTTCTAATACTTGCTCAGCTGTCTGTTGTTCTGAGAATAATTCTGTAGCCAAAATACCATTTTCATCTTTGTCTATCAAGATGTGTTTTGGTTGAGGAATTAAACAATGGTGAATACCTCCAAATCCTCCAATTTGATCTTGATATGCTCCTGTATTAAAGAAACCAATATACAAAGGTTTTTCTTTATTATACTTAGGCAGATAGATTGCATTTAAGTTTTGTTCTGAGTTATAGTAGTCATCACTATCACATGTCAATCCTCCTAATAAAATACGCTCATAAGCATCATTCCATCTGTTAATAGGTAACATGATAAAACGCTTATTAATAGCCCATGAATCTGGTAAAGTAGTAATAAATGATGAATCTATCATATTCCATTTCTCTCTATCATTTTGTTGTTTTTGATAAAGAATCTCATAGATAGCTCCTCCACTTTCTCCAACAGTATATGATCCAAATTCTGTAAAGATATTAGGAACTGCTACATCAGCTTCATCACATACTAATTGGATTTGATGAATAATCTCATCAACCATATATTGGTAATCAAATTCAAAAGCTAATGAATCTTTAATAGGGAATCCTCCTCCGATATTTAAACTATCTAATGTAGGGCATTCTTTCTTTAAAGTAATATATACTTTCAAACACTTTACTAATTCATTCCAGTAATAAGCAGTATCTCTAATTCCTGTATTAATGAAGAAGTGAAGCATTTTTAGCTCTACTTTAGGATTCTCAGCAATTTGCTTTCTATAGAAAGGCAAAATACTTTTATATCCAATCCCTAATCTTGAAGTATAAAACTCAAATTTAGGTGACTCTTCTGATGCAATACGAATACCTATTTTGAACTTTTTATTGATTTGCTCTTGTAGTAAATCAAGCTCTTCATAATTATCAATAATAGGAATGGTTTTCTCATGCTTATTATTGATAAGGTTTGCAATATTATCAATATACTGTGCACGTTTAAATCCGTTACACAATACAAATGTGTCTTTGTTTATTTTACCTGTTTCAAGTAAGTTCTCTACAATATTAACATCAAAAGCAGATGATGTTTCTACATGGATATCATTCTTAAATGCTTCGTTAAGTACATATGAGAAATGAGAACTTTTAGTACAGTAGCAGTAGTAATAATTTGCTTTGTACTTATTCTTATCCATTGCCTTTCTGAACATAGTCTTTACATTACTAATGTTTTCAGAAATTTTAGGTAGATAAGTAAATTTTAATGGAGTACCATATTTTTCAACAAGTCCCATCAAATCAATATTGTGAAATTGAAGGTTATCTTTATTTAATTTAAACTCCTCTTGAGGGAAATAAAAAGTTTGATTGATTAAGTCTACGTATTTAGTATTCATTTAAATATCACTTATAAAGATTAATAAAAAAGTTTGTTTTTTGGTTTTATAGCTTAACGTCTATATTTCTCAAACCCTGATATTTGCGAACATAATAGGAAGTTTTTGTCCAAAACGATATGAACTCAATGCTTCCTTTGAAGATTTAATAATGCGATATACAAAATTAGCCTTTTGTCTACGAACAAAACGCTTTAATATATGCCGAAGTGGCATACAAAATCTAATATATAAAACATCTATTTTCACGAGCGCAAATGTAACAAAATATTAGTCATTTTATTGAAAAAGTATTTTAAAATACTATAAAGGATTATTCTATTCCAAATCCTTTTACAATCAACTCTTTAGATACAGTAACATCATAGATAGCTTCTCCTATACTTGGTAGCAAAACC
Organism: Flavobacteriaceae bacterium; assembly: GCA_031277535.1. GTDB lineage: Bacteria > Bacteroidota > Bacteroidia > Flavobacteriales > Flavobacteriaceae > Flavobacterium. Next base: position 5,771 of record JAITMD010000009.1, on the reverse strand, counting down.
ATTCTAATTTCTCCCTTTGCATTCTTCTTATCAAAGCGCATCCATTCTACAATATCTAAAACCATATTTTCTGTCAATTGTAGTTCTCCATATATATTACTAATTGTATCCCGTATATTTTCATATTCTTCGATAGGCATTTGAGCAAATTGCATAGATAAATATGCCTCAATTACCATTCCAAAAGCCACTGCCTCTCCATGTAAAAGTGTATTTTCTGGATGTAACTCCAAAAAGTAGCTCTCAATTGCATGCCCAACTGTGTGTCCAAAATTCAGTACTTTTCTTTGTCCATTCTCTTTTGGATCTGCTTTTACAATCTCATTTTTAATCACAATAGAATGATAAACTAATGTTTCTAAATCTGAAAAATCTATTTGAGCAATATCCTGCAAATGATTAAAATAACTTCTATCATAAATCAATCCATGCTTAAGCATCTCTGCATAACCTGCTTTGATTTCTCTTGCATTTAGCGTTTCTAAGTAAGTAGTATCAATCACTACCATTTTTGGCATAGCAAAAGTTCCCACTATATTTTTAATTCCTCCTAAATCAACTCCTGTTTTTCCTCCTACAGAAGCATCCACCATTGCCAACAGAGATGTAGGAACATAAATACAATCTATACCACGCATATACACAGATGCTACAAAACCACCTAAGTCACTAACAACTCCTCCTCCTAAAGTAAGAACAATACTATTTCGATCTGCACCTAATTCTGTCATACTTTGCAATACTCCTGCACAAGTTTCTAAATCCTTATATGCTTCTCCTGCTTCAATTTCAATAATTTCAAAAGGAACGTCAGTTGGGAGATGTGCTAAAAAATGAGGCATACACAATTCATTACAATTACTATCAGTTAGAATAATTATATTAGTATAAGCTTTTTCATTCAAATAGGCTCCTAAAACATCATATCCTTCTAATCCAAATAATATATCATATCCTGTTGCTTCAATTTTATTCATAATAGTTGCTTTTTATACAACAAAGTACGCTATAAAATTTTAATTATGACTAAAAGACTCCTTATATTTGCGTAATGTTTTACTCACGAAAATAATGGAAAAATTATTCAACAACACAGAAGTAGCATTTGCGCTAAAAAACAATAAAGAATTAAAAAGAGCGCATTTTCTATTTAATATGATTAGCAAACCAACCTTAGTAAAATTAGGGTCTTCTCTTGCTAATTTTGCTATAAAAACACATTTACCTGTTACTGGTTTAATTCGCTCTACTGTTTTTGATCACTTTTGTGGTGGGATAAGCGAAGAAGATTGCTTAAGTGTAGTAGATAAAATGTATTCAAAAGGTCGTGTTGCCTCTGTTTTAGATTATTCTGTTGAAGGAAAAGAAACAGAACAGCAATTTGATGCAGCATTAAACATGACAATCAAAACTATTGAATTTGCTAAAAACCGTCCTGACGCAATTCCTTTTGCTGTATTTAAACCAACAGGTTTTGGACGTTTTGATATGTTTGTAAAAAAAGGAGAAGGAAAAGCATTTACAGCTGAAGAAGAAAAAGAATGGGAACGCATTGTTTATCGTTTTAATATGGCTTGTAAATTTGCTTATGATCATGATGTACTTTTATTAGTAGATGCAGAACACAGTTGGATGCAAGATGCCGCAGATGACATTGTTTTGGACATGATGCGCAAATACAATAAAGAGAAAGCTATTGTTTACAACACAGCACAAATGTATCGTTGGGATCGTTTACAATACCTAAAAGATTTACACGAAATTGCAAAAGCAGAAGGATTTCACGTTGGAATGAAAGTAGTGCGAGGAGCATATATGGAAGTTGAAAGAGAGAGAGCTACTCAAAAAGGTTATAAATCTCCTATCTGTGTTGACAAACCCGCTACTGACATAAACTATAATGCTGGGGTTACATATATGTTGGAAAATATGGATACAATGGCTATTTTCGCTGGTACACATAATGAAAACAGCTCTTACCTTATAATGGAACTAATGGAAAAACATCAAATATCTCACAACGATAAAAGACTGTTTTTTGGTCAATTGTATGGTATGAGTGATAATATTAGTTTCAATTTAGCAAAGGCAAATTTTAATGTTGCTAAATATTTACCTTTTGGACCAGTAAGAGATGTAATTCCTTATTTAATCCGTCGTGCAGAAGAAAACACTTCTGTTGCAGGACAAACAAATAGAGAATTAGATTTAATTACTACCGAAATGAAAAGACGTAATATCTAATCTTTACTCATCGATAAAAATACAAGGCTATCTAACAAGGTAGCCTTGTATTTTTTGTTTTGTTTAATTTATTAGAGATACTAAACTATATTCAAAACTTAATCTATTGTTAATAGAATGCCTCTGTTTCTATTTAATGACTTTAATCACATTCTAATTTCTTATTTTTTAGTAATTTTAGCCCTTCGATATACTATGCAATAGTTGCAAAAAAATTATGGAAGACATTCAAAGAGAAGTATACAATGCTTTTGAAGTAATAAAAAACGGAGGAATTATACTCTACCCTACTGATACTGTGTGGGGAATAGGTTGTGATGCAAATAACCCTGAAGCAGTAAAAAAAATATATAAACTAAAACAAAGAGCTGAATCTAAAAGTATGATTGTTTTAGTTAATGGTGATCGTTTAATGCACCGTGTATTCAACAATATTCCTGAAGTAGCTTGGGATATTCTTGAATTTGCAACAAAACCAACAACTCTAATTCTTGATCATCCAAAATATGTTGCTAAAGAAATTATATCAGCTGATGACTCTTTAGGTGTTCGAATGGTTACAGAACCATTTTGTTTTAAACTAATCGAAAGAATGAAATCTCCATTGGTTTCAACCTCAGCTAATATCAGTGGACAACCTACGGCAGCAAATTTCAGTGAAATAGATCCTGTCATAATAGCTGGTGTAGATTATGTTGTAAATCTTAGACGTGAAGATGCAAAACCAGTTAAACCGTCAACAATCATTAAATTAACAAGCAATTCTCAAGTAACTATTATACGAAAATAATAGTTGCTCTTATTAACTATGAATAATACTCCTCAAATATATAAAGAAGCACTTACTCATCCCATTTTTGAGATTGTAACGCAAGCTGCTGAATCACTACAAGTAGATTGTTATGTGATTGGTGGATTTGTACGTGACTTCTTACTACAACGAGATACTAAGAAAGACATTGATATTGTAGCTGTTGGAAGTGGAATTGAATTAGCTTTAGAAGTTTCTAAACTAATTCCTAATCAACCTAAAGTGCAGGTTTTTAAAAACTATGGCACAGCTATGTTGCGTTATGACGATATTGATATTGAATTTGTAGGTGCTCGTAAAGAATCTTATCATTTTGATAGCCGTAAACCTGTTGTAGAAGATGGAACTTTAGAAGATGATCAAAACAGACGTGATTTTACAATTAACGCTTTAGCTCTATCATTAAACAAAACTAATTTTGGCACATTAGTAGATCCTTTTAATGGAGTAACAGATTTACACAACAAAATTATACGTACCCCTTTAGATCCAGATATTACTTATTCTGATGATCCATTGCGTATGATGCGAGCTATTCGCTTTGCCACACAACTCGATTTTATGATTGAGGAAGAATCACTGTCATCTATTACCAAGAATGCACATCGTTTAGAGATTATTTCTGGTGAACGTATCGTTGATGAACTAAACAAGATATTATTAGCACAAACACCTTCTAAAGGTTTTTTACTATTATATAAAACTGGTCTATTAGATTTGATTTTACCAGAACTTACAGCATTAAACCAAGTAGAAGAAATTGAAGGTCATACTCATAAAAACAACTTCTATCATTCACTTGAAGTAGTTGATAATATTTGTAAAAATACTGAAGATCTTTGGTTGCGTTGGTCTGCTTTACTTCATGATATAGGGAAAGCTCCAACAAAACGTTTTTCAAAAAAACAAGGATGGACATTCCATGGACATGAATTCTTAGGAGGGAAAATGGTTAAAAGAATCTTTACCCGATTACACATGCCTTTAAATCAAAAAATGAAATTTGTACAAAAAATGGTGACGATGAGTTCTCGACCAATTGTACTTTCTCAAAAAGAAGTTACTGATTCTGCAGTGAGACGTTTAGTTTTTGATGCAGGTGAAAATGTAGAAGATTTAATGATTCTATGTGAGGCTGATATTACAACCAAAAACCCTAATAAGTTTAAAAAATACCACAATAACTTTAAAATAGTACGCGAAAAGATTGTTGAAGTTGAAGAACGTGATCACATACGTAATTTCCAACCACCTATCTCAGGAGAAGAAATCATGGAGATATTCAACCTTACACCTTGTCGTGAAATTGGGACCTTAAAAGAAACAATTAAAGAAGCTATTTTAGAAGGTGTAATCCCAAATGAATATGATGCTGCTTATAATTTTATGTTAGCAAAAGCAAAAAAAATGGGATTAGAAGTCGTTAATAAATAAACAAAAATACCTAACAATATGAAAAGCTATTTTTTACCCTTAGCGAAGGCTTCATTAATATTAGTATATTTAGTGATAGTTGCTGGAGCTGCGGTTAGAATGACAGGATCAGGAATGGGATGTCCCGATTGGCCAAAATGTTTTGGTTACTATATTCCTCCTACTGATATTGAAGTAATCCAATGGCACCCTAATCATACTTTTGAAAAGGGCCAAATGATTATACATGACAACAGTCTTTGGAAAGCGAAAGAAACATTTACAACTGATGCAACCTATAATCAAGAACATTGGGAGAAATATACCAGACATGATTACGCTGAATTCAATGCTAAACATACTTGGACAGAATATGTAAATAGATTGTGTGGAGCTTTAGCTGGAGTATTCTGTTTAGCAATGGCTATTGCTTCTTTTGGATATTGGAAAGAACGCAAAGGATTAGTTTTATCATCTTGGTTAGTAGTCTTTTTAATGGGGTTTCAAGCTTGGCTGGGAGCAACTGTTGTTTATTCAGTACTTAATCCTTTAAAAATAACAATCCATATGGTTATGGCATTAGTTATTGTTGCTTTAATTATTGCCATTATCAAAAATGCAAAATGTGGTACAGAGATAAAAAAATACAATGGTCAATTTAGAACCTTAACAACTGTAGCATTGATCCTAACCTTAATTCAGGTTGTTTTAGGTACACAAGTAAGGGAATTTATTGATGAACAAGTAAATGCTGGAATTGGTAATGAACATTTATGGCTAAATGATCCTACTATTCAGTTTTACATTCACCGTAGTTTTTCTTTTGTAGTTTTAATTCTAAACATTTATTTATTCTATCTCAATAGACATTTAGCATTAGGATTTAATAAAATGAAATGGGTTATGGTTTTACTTTTATTAGAAATTCTAACAGGAGTATTAATGGCCTATATGCACTTCCCTTTTGGTTCACAAGCAGCTCACTTAGTAATTGCATCAATTCTTTTTGGAGTACAATTCCAATTAATATTAGAAGCAAAAAAATGTTACTACAGTGGTAAAAGCACAGATGATTAATATTGAAATATATCAAAATAAAGGGGCTGTCTCAAAAAGGCAGTCCTTATTTTTTTATTTTCTCGTGTATTTTAGTTTTTATTTTTTTATTTAATTGATTATCAGTATATTTAAAGTGTATTTTAATCAGTTTTTATGACCTCAAAAACTCCTACTTTTATACCTTACGATCAAAGTCAGCTTAGTTTACTTCCTCCTTCCTTAGATGATTTTGTAGGAAAAGATC
>JAITMD010000011.1 GCA_031277535.1 Flavobacteriaceae bacterium | reverse complement strand
TCATAGCTATAAGTAATAGCACCCTCTTTGCCAAAAAGGTCTTGGATTGCCTGAGTTACGCGATGTGTCAAGTTACCTGCCAAATCATACGTATAAGTTGTCGTACCTGCATCTGGATGTGTATAGCTCATGCGTTGTCCCAACCAGTTGTAACTGCTCTTACTTGCCTTGTCTTGTGCGTCGATTACTGAGAGATTCTCTCCCAAAGCATTATACACAAACTTTGTCTCCAAGTCGTTGTGTTTGCTAAGCACCGTTAAGCCCTTGCTATCGGTATGTACCTCACGCGTATTATTTAAAGCATCTGTTTGTTTAGTCATTAGTACTGATACATCGCCATAACGCCCTATCGCAAAAGAAGTACTTTGTGTACTTCCATCGGGTAGTACTACTTTTACAGGACGACTAACTGCATCATACGTTACCTCTGTTGGTTTTGCATCAGAAACAGCCGTGCTAAAGGTATTGTCCAACACCGTTGCAGAAGTTGGTTCATACGTTTGTGCAACACGTCCCAAACCATCGTACACTGTTTTTCCTGATACCAAGTGAACCAACTGATCTGCACTGCCCTTCTGTGTAAATAAACTACCTGTTTTCTTTACCTGTATGGCTCTACCCAATCCATCGCTATACGTATAAGTTTCAATATCTGCTTGGTGGGCAGGATCGTAATTACGCATTTTCGCATAAGGCACTGTTGCCTCTGGATAGTACTCATACGCTATTGTATAAGGCTTATTAGCTGCCAATTCATAAGGACCTGTCAAACTACTCAAACGTCCTTTGGTGTCGTAAGCATACACCGTACGCTGATCATTTCGGTCTGTACTGCTTACAGGCACTCCGAAGCGATAGTCATACACTGTTGTATTTTGATAGCCAAACCCGTCTTTTATTTGGGTCAAATACTGGTTGTTTTCACTATCGTAACTATAAGACAAACTCATGCGTTGATTTCTATAATTGCTTGGCCCTGTAAGTTTTGACAGATTGCCATAGTTATCATACACCAAATCTGTAATAGATACCTGCTGTGCCGAACTGTAATTCTTTATTTGAGTTACTTCTGCTGTCTTAGCATCAATTACCGCTTCGCGCTTGCGCACTAAACCATCTGTGGTAGTTACTTCAATCTGTGTTGCCTTGGCCCCAAAGTATGGATTAGCACTTTCTGCATAGCGTATTTTAGCCGTTACTACATCTGTAGCTGTGCCATTTCCGCTATTGCTATAAGACACAATATTTCCATAACGGTCATAACCATACGCAAGAGTAGTACTCAAAAAAGATTGGTCTTGCTCATACGTTTTTTGATTTACTCCTACCAAACCTACAAAAAGACCTTTAGAATCTGAAGCAGAAGAATACAACTCTTTTACATCCACCAATTGGGTAGTACCTGCTTCAAAAACACTGTACGCATTAGTTGTTTCAGCGCGTTTTATTCCTTCTTTGTCAAAGGAAACCTGTTCTGCCAACAGCCCTTTTCTAAAGTAATCTTTGTTGTGATATGTACTTACTACTGTAGAGAAAACACTATGGTCAGAGGCGTCTATTTGTTGGCTTGTTACTTTGCCAAAACCGTAAAACTCTCGCTCTCTACGGTTGTAATAGCCATTTTCGTAAGCATATTTTTGAATACTATGATCGATACCATCTCCTTTGTGTCCGTCAAATACATCAACAGACTTTAATGCCCAAACACCACTTGGACGATCATAACTTGGTTTAATATATTCATAGTCAATCTCAAAGCTATTACCCGCAGCATTGTGTACCGACTTCAGTTTATTGGTACGTCTTATAGTAGACAGTTTCACCACTAAATGCCCATCTTTTTTAGAGACAACATAATCTAAGTTGCCATCTCCATCAATATCCAAAAAGCATCCTTCTGATTTGGCTGTACTCCAACCCAAACTACCCCCTACACTTATAGCAAAACGAACTAAAAAGACTGAAAACTCTACTGTAACATTCGTATTGGCACCATAACTAACAGATCTATTCTTATTCATACTCGACGAATAAGGATAGACGATAGGACTATCGTATCGATCCCCTAAATTGTGCTCTACATACAAATTGTTAGCACTAAAGTTTAATCGATCAACCAATCCATCGCCATTGATATCTATAAAAAACGTGGTGCTATCCGATTCTGATCGACCGTAATTCATTCCTCCAGAAATAGATCCATTCATCACACTATACCCCATTCCTGCACTCCAATCAGACGATTTTGCACTGGTCAACCCATCAAAATGCCAATCAGATTCTTCCAAAAAGCCATATCCTGTATTTAAGCGTACTTTACCACTCTTTAAAACCTGATCGGGTAATCCATCTCCATTGATATCCATATATACCGCAGTAGCATAATCAGACCCTTTTCCTACATTCCCACTAAGAGACACGGATTGTCCTGCTTTTTCTGCATCTTTACTTGGATTTTTTTTACTTGTATACTCTGGTGTAACATCTGAAAAAAGAGATTTAGCTGTTCCTCCATGACTATAACTACCGCCTAAACTACCTCCCATTGATTCTGTACTGGAATGCGAAAAACGTTGATCTAAACCAATTACTGTAGGAGATACCTTTCCTACAGGAAGTGTAACTTGTACACTTTTTCCTCTTACATAATCGGGATAACCATCTCCGTTAAAATCACCCATAGCTTGAGTAACAAAAGATTCACCATCTATAGACTTACTTATTCCTCCGCCAAAGCTCGCCCCTCCTACAGAAGCTCCACCTCCCAAAGCAAAACTCTTACTTTTATTCTCATTAATAATATTCATCGCTGTGGTACCTCCTGCTTGGGTATCTTCATTTAAGGAAAAATCAGTATATACGCTCAAGTCATTTTCTCCCAATCGAGAAGCTTGCATTTTACTTGACGCAATAAATATATCTTCTTCCAATCCCCTCCAAGTAGCCGTACTATATTGTTTAGTCAACCCAATAAAATATGCTTTTGACAATTCCATTCCCGTGTTTTCTAAACTATCTGGATTTGTGTTCTCTAAATTAGGATCATTCAAGTCAATACCCGAGTTCTCACTTTTAGGTTGTACCAAACGCGTTTGATCAATAGCCTCTTTTGCCAAGTTCCCATTAATCAAGAAACCTCCCCAACCTCTGTGTTGTACGCCTAAGTCTATCTCATCTGCTCGTAAAACAGTGTAAATATCAAACACAGTTGTATCCCCATTCCAACGAGCTACTGGGGTAGTATCTTCTGGTTCTTTTACTTCTACCACATGCACTTGTACAGGTAAAGCTTTGTCTGTTGGATAGTTTCTGATTAAGTCTAATGACTTTTCATTTTCTACCACCATTTCCAATGCAATGGGTTCATTGGCTTGTGCTTGCGTATAAACAATTCCCGTTGGATTATCTACTGCCTCTTCCTCTAATTTACCTGCTTTTAATTGGTAAACTTTTTTACCCACCAACGTATTATTTTGCTTCGCTAATAGAGTAACTTTTCCGTTATACTTACTGTCTTTTGCAGTTGATAATTCTCTATCTACTTCCAAGATATCTAAATTGACTTTTCCTTTGATAGGAGCTGTTATTCCCTTGTTGATATAATTGCCTGAGCGTTTGCCATACAAACTGTGATTAACTTCTATGGCTATTGACTCTGTACCTGTAGAAGCAGATGGCACTATAATCTTTGGAGTAAACGAAATAGAATCCCACGCAATAGTAGAATCTGTTTTTAAATATACCTTTACAAAGCTATTTGCTTCAAAAGCAGCTAAATTAATAGTACCCAAATCAAAAGAAACTATTTCATTTGCCAAAAATTGCTTTTCAAAAACAATAACTACAGGCAAATTAGGATTTACTAAAGACTGTTTGGTAATCACTAAACTTACATGATCTGAAGTAATAGGTTTGCTTAATACTCCTTCAAAACTTACCTTCCCTGCCACAGGTACTACTACCCCTCTATATGAACTGGTAAAAAAGTCCTTGCTGGCACGATAGGTAGTCAACGAATACCCATTTACGTCTTTTGCTGTAGCAGCTATAGTTTCTTTTTTCTCTATTGGCTTAGAAATACCCTTTTCATACGTAACTATCTCTTCGTAAGTAATCGTTGGATCCCAATGTACCAAATCGTAATTCCCATCATAGATAGAACTAACTCTAAAATATAACTTCTCTCCTTTTTCTATAGCGAGCTTGGTATCTACTTTGGTTTTAGAACTGTAATCAGTCGCACCTATAGCTTGCTTCCACAAGACCTGATTGTCTTTTTGGAAAAACAAACGCACGCCATCAGCTTTATCTACGCCTTTGTCTGTTACATATTCCTTCCTTTCATTTATCTTCTCTGGATCTGTTTCTTCCACCAAATTAAACTGGTGATTCACAGAAATAATCCCTTTCACAGGCGCTACCCATACACGTACAATATCATGCAGTGGGTTTTGACTTTCTATCTCCTCCAAAGGAATATTAGAAGTACCTGGTATAGTAATATTTCCTCCTCCTGCTACTGGTGAAGGTGTACCTGCACTGGTATTTCTAAAAGTAGGTATGCCATTTTCCAATCGGTTGTAATACACCACTCCATTGCTTACTAAATCTACCAACCCATCGTTGTTGAAATCCATAAAGTAAACTCTGGTCGTGTTCACAGAGCGTTCTTCGTTATATCCAATATTCCCGTACTTTAAATTAAGATCTACTCCCCAGTTAAAAGAAGTGGACTTCGATGTTCCTATATCAGAAATATTCAATTCACGTGCTTCGCCAAAGCCCATTTTCCCTTCACTTAATAAGTTTTTGCGGTAATAAACTTTTTTTCCATTTTTATATACTTTATCTGCCAAACCATCCCCATCAATATCTATCATCGTGGTAATAGTAGTCGAACTCCCCCAACTATTTCCTCCGTGTCCTCCTACAGTAAACCCTTTCAAACTTCCTGAATTTGTTGCTAAACCAACACCCAAGCGATAATTCACTCCTTTAGAGTCTCCTTCACTACTGCTTACAATTGTATGATCAGCATCAAACAACTGATCTGTAAAAGGAGGTATGTTGCGATTTTTCAAATTGTCGTTGGGTACATCCCACGCTATTTCTGGTCCAAAGGGAGTGTATATTCCATTTGAATCGCGTACATCATCATAGTAATCTAACTTATTGGTGTAAAACAACTTCCCATTCGAATCAAGTGTACTGATGGTCTCAAGCAACGTTTTGCTAAAAGCTCCTTCTTTATAAGTTAATTCATACCCTCTAATAAGTTCATCTTTATACTTTACTTCTATTTTTCGAAGCAATTGGTTTCGTACCTGTTTAAATCCTAAACGGGCATTTACCTGAATATCCTTTCTGTTGCTTTCTCCTAAATCGCTATTTTTTAAAAAGGTAACACTATAATTCCCCTTTTCACTTTTACTACCCGTGTAGTATATCTTTTTGATATATAATTCTCCCTCTATTTTGTCGTATTCATATGAAATACTATTTCCTTTCAGATCGACCTGATAGCACAACGCCCAATGCCCAATATTTCCTTTAGCATCTTGTAAAACAGCATTTTGTGACAATCCTGAAGCATTAGCACCATAGTAACTTGTTATCCCACTTTTGTCTTTTACAATCCAATAATAAGTCTGGGGAGAACTTCCTTTTCTTTCAATCTGTTGAAAACTGTTTTCACTTCTTGGAAAGAAGCGCTTATCTGCACTTCGAGTGACCCATTCTGAACGGTGAGCATCAGGCAAAAGAGATTCTCCTGCATACACATAACTTTCCGTTTCATAAGATGCATCATAACGCGGTGTACCCCATCTCGTTTCAATACCTATAGATGGCAAAGCAACATCCCAGCCTGTTCCCAGCCAAGAATGCCCTTGTTCACTGCTGTATCCTATTTGTACTTGTGGTTGCATTCCTCCTCTTCCTTGAGGGATTTCTACAGCGTATCCCGTACTTGCTGTCCCTCTATTATTGGCAGAAGGTGCAGCAATAGACCCAATACCAGTAAGTGGATGTGCTGCTTGCAAGCCTTTGATACTTGTAGGAACATTTCCGCTCGTCTCTGGAGACTCAGGCAATTGTATAATTCCCGCAATAAAATCGGTAAAATGCGTTGTCTTGGCTTGAATCAAACCATGTACTACATCTATTGATTCTTTTGGAATCGCCTGCCAAAGCCTTGCTGATTCGTCAAAATAAAACACTTGTACGTCAGCGGTAGTATAACCTTCTGGAATAAGGTCTGGATCATAAGCCATCCCCAAATTAACCTCCTCATTAAAAACAGTGCCATGAGGCAACAAGCGATAACCAGAAACGCGATGAGTAACATTGACCATACCCGAATTCAAAGGAGCTAAGTCAATACCTCTCAACGTTGTACACGAAATATCAATTGCTTTATCTAAAGCTCCTTTAGGAAACAACGCAGTGAATAAACCATTGGTTATTCGTGTCTCTTGCATAGGATCTAAACGCTTTATTACAGCTTTTGCTGCTTTATCATTGGCTACAAATGCATCTGCTTTTTTAAAAGATTTAAGCCCTATTTTTTCTACAACCACCTTCCCTGAAGCAAGTTCTTTGGTAACGATTAACTCATCTTTCAGCTCTTTTTTATCTAAAATCAACTCAAAGTCAGGCTGACTCAAGTCTATTTGTATTCCAGCAATATTCAACTTCTTTAGCTCAGACGCACGACAAACACCTCTAATATAGAACTTGTGATCTGTTCGATATAGTACAAATGTTTGCTCTTTAGTCATCACTTGATAAGTAATGCGTACATTTCTAATTTTATAACGATGTGATGGGTCTTTCAAAGCAGTAAACAACAATACGTTATTCCCTTTTTGCAATACATTTGAGTCCAATAATTCAGATTGCTTGGTCCAAGTATTGTTATAAGATAAAAACTGTCCTCCTATACTCGTCTGATTGTTTAAACTTCGCCCAATAGAAGCAGGTGAATCAAATCCATATAAATCATACTCCAAATAGGCACTTTCATTGGCTTGTGGCAAGGCATCCAGCCTAATGTGGAATACATTATCATAAGCATCTTCTTGTTCGCTTGCAGTAGAAATACCTATTATACCTTGATGGATATCCGCTCTATATGTTTTGCTTTTAGCAGGTGTTTTTGAGGAAACTGTACTTTTTAAAGTATCTGTTTTAACAACAGCCAACGTAGATGTCTTTACGCTATCTTGCTGTTCTGAGTGCAATAAATCGACAACCTTCTTTTCGAAAGGTATTGAATTAATTGCATTATAACTGAAAGTAACTACCACTACACTAAGAAGTAGTAAGGGATAGAATATTTTATTTTTCATAGCTAAAATCTTATTTTATCCCAGATTCAGCGATAGACGGATTAGCGAGAGTGAATGATACAAAATAGCTCTGAACTTATGAAAAAAGCATACTATAGTATGGTTTTAGAACAAGTGAAAGAGATATAAAGTAGAATTAACTCGTAGTATTCGGCTAATGCGGAATCTGGGTTAATTGTCCAGTTATTTGATTCGTTCAATCAATCTACTTTACAATAACTTTAAAAACTTGGGTACCAAAATCAGATTGTACCTGAACAAGGTACATCCCTGCTGCCCCTTTAATACTTTCGCGATGCAGTTGAGTATCTACTTTATAATAACTCTTCTCTGACAAGAAAGCACCTGTTGCAGTATAGATGCGGACAACAACATCCGTTTTTTGAGGGTAGTCCATCGCTATACTAAAATGACCATCTGTCGTAGGATTTGGAAACAACAGTACTTTAGGTACAGCATAAGGAATACTACCATCAGTAGTAACGCTAATTTTATGAGCGGACTGACACTGGTTATCCTTGCGAATGCGCAATTCATAGTCACCTGGCACACGAATTAAAAGTGCAGGACCATCATCTACAAAGTTTCCCTCAAAATACCACTCATAGGTATAATTCCCTGCTGGCAAACCTTGACTCGCATCTAAGTATAAAGGGTTATCTTGTTTTAGTACATAAGCAGAGTCTAATATGGCAGACACACTATTTTTATCTGCAACAAAAACAACATCGGAATATAAATTCCCTTTCTGATCGCGTATGGCATAAGAGTATTTCCCTGATGCTATCGCCACCTGAATATCACTTTTTTCTGTCTGTAGCCATTGTTTGACAACAGTACTTGTATCTTCATTTTTTACTGTGATTGTAAAAGGTCCCTCGCCACCCTTTATTTCAAAGTTTAGCTTCCCTGATCCAGAAACTCCACACAGCGCTTCAGTAATAGCTACACGAGCAAATAGCTGTGGGGCTACTTTTATTTTGAAGCGAACCTTTCCTGTTTTTTGCTTATCCCAATTAAAATTCTTTAACAACAGTTGCTTAGTTTTACTGGTACTCCCCAGTTTAATATATTCTGAGGTAGTAGCCTCATAGGTTCCTAATCCAGAATAATCTACCAAAAGCCAATAAAATTGATCTACAGGAATCTCTCCTTTAAAAAACGAAGTTGTAAATAGGGCATCTAAAGACAAATCTGTTGGATTGTTATAGTCCAACTGCCATTCTCTGGAGAAACCTACAGGCTCTCCCTGATCCTGTTTACCTAATACTAAGTTCTTTCCATTGTCACTCCAAAAAGAAAAGTACTTATCCGGAATATTTCCTGTGTTGCTTTTTAAGGCCATCGTCAAAAGCCCTTCGCTCTTTGAATTTGTACTCATAAGTTGCAACAACCCACTCTTATCATCTCTCCCTACAGCAGTAATGTCAGAGGTAAAACCTTTATGTTTTTTGAAATCCCAAATCACCTGTCCCTTGCTATTCAAATAGTCATTGGGTTGTATATCTGCTATAGAGATTCCGTATTTAATGGCTAAATAACTAATCACCTTCTGCGATTCTATACCAGATAATACTCTATCATAAAAAAGTACTTCGCTTAACTCTCCTTTAAAATTACTGGCAGGTAATCGCTCTTTATCCCTTTTATTACCCAGCGTTAAAACAGATGTGGTAGCCAAAGTATCAGCTATATGCTGTTGATAAAAGTGAATATTAGCCTTAGTAGGTTTATTAGCATGAGGATAACTCTGATAGCGAAAATTCGTTAAATTAGCCAAGCGAAAATTTGTAGCTAAAGAAGTTGTCTTGTTATTGGTAGCAAGAGACCACAAAACCTGTTCTTTCAAGCTATCTGTTACTTTATAAGCAACAAATAGTGTGTATTTTTTCTTTTCTGAGCTTCCCAACATTGCTACAATGGAGTCTTTTTGAGCATCAAATGTTATACTGGGATTAAAATTATAACTACCCCCTAATTTACTTTTAGTTAATAGTTTCACTTCCTTATTATTCGTCTTATTATCCCAAGAATAAGTAGGTCCTTGTTTAGTAGCCTGCAACCAAAAATAAGGAGTAGCTACCTGCCCTGGCCATACTTTTTCTTGACAATATCCAGCTAAAGCATTAAAAAACAATAGCGATACAGAACTAACAATTAAAATTTTCTTTTTCATAGCAGTTTTAATAGTGTTCTTTCACTAAAAATCGATTAAGTTTCTAAAGTCAAATGAATATCCTACCCCCAACATAAAGCTGCTAACCTTATTTGTATTTTCACTATAACGGTGCCCATTGTTCTCTGTTGCCAAAGCATCTGTAAGCCCATAACTATATCTAAAATTAACCGAAAACCTTTCATTTATTTCATATCCCAAGGCAGCTGTTGCATAAAAGTAGTTCTTCCCTGTAAGTGATTCTCTTAAAATCCCTTGAACCGCACCATCACTTATTACATAAACTCCAGAATCAGCCAAACTACTTGCTGCATTAGAAGAATAGGTAATATTTTTGTTATTAATATTAAAAGCAACATAAGGTCCTACTCCTACATACAATTTTTCTACAGGATAATATTTAAAAAGTACCCCTATATTGATGTAGTCATAAGCAAAGGTCACTTTGTAATCAAGTCCTTTTATATCGTTGTAATTAAGTTCTGTCCCTTGTCGATTGTAAAAAATCTCTGGTTGTATAGAAGCATTTGCATAAGGATATTTGAAGTTAATATAAAAACCTCCTACCCCTCCAAACTTACCTTTAGAGCTTAAAGAATATCCTTGATACATCCCCTGAGGAACAAGAACATCCGGCAGATTAGACATTTCTGAAAAATTGGCTCCTGCAAAAATACCATAGGTAGTTTCTCTCTTGTTTTGACTATAAGAAACTACCCCAATTAATAAACCTATTGTAACTATTACCTTTTTCATCTTTAACTGTTTACCATTTGTGAAAACTATACCCTATTGTAAAACTTATTATGCCTGTTCTGTTTTCATTTTCAACAAATTGAAAACTATTGGAATAACTCTTTATCACATCCTTTACTCCCAAACTGTATCTTAAATCAAAGTGAATACTTTGACGCAATTCATACCCCAAAGAGAAGCTAAGTGAAAAATCGTCCCCTCCATTAAACCCTTCTCTGTAAAATTGTCTGGTTGTTACATCATAAAGTCCATCTGCTTCATTGGATTGATAAGATACAGCATGAGGTGACAAATTGATACTGTAGAAGGCGCCAACCCCTAAATTCAATCCTTCATAAGGGTATATTTTATATAAAGCACCTAATGACAAATAAGTATAGTCAAAACCTATTTCTTTTTGAAGTCCTTGAGGATCGTTGTACTGTATTTTCTCACCTGCTGTGCGAATCAATAACTCTGGCTGAATCGCTGTTCTACTATTAGGTAATTTATAGTTTAAGAACAAACCTCCTTCTACTCCATATTTCCCTTTACTACTGTAGTAATTGTCTGTAAAGGTTTGATCTCTACCTTTTATACTCTCAGGTAAATTACTGATGGTTGAATGCAAAGCTCCAAATTTAACCCCATAGGTTAAATTACTTTCATGTTGTCCATAAACACTTGAACTAATTGTTAACAGAAACAGACTTGTCAGTGCAAGTAACTGCTTTTTCCCACAGAGACTATATGAAATATTATAAATCAATTTTGTAAATTTTTTGCAAATTTAGCATTATTTTACAATAATACAATATATAACACTTTTTATACACAACATCCACAAAAACAACGCAATAATTAACTTAAATCAATACATTAAAAAACACCTATTAACACACCTACCTAAAACAAGAAGAAAAAAGAAAACAAAAAATAGTAGTAGATCATAAATTATCGTCTTTTCCCCCATCCAACACATCGCGTTTTAACAAAAAATGTCATCTAATGACTTTACAAAAAAGTTATTTATACCTTTTAAAATACCACTTCTTTTATTTTCAAATCACAGTCTTTTTTTTATTCTGTAAAGGGGGTATTTCTCAAAGCTATAGATGCAAAAAGCCCTGCTATGTTACAGGGCTTTATTTTTTAATAATCTCATTGTTAATCTATTTATGTATTGTTTTAGCTATTCAATAACCTTTAGTACAAATAATCATTGTTGTTAGTCAAGGCGACTGCAATAGTAGATTGTTTCTTTTTATACATACCAATTATATAAAAAACATTCCGTTTGGAAGGTTGGCTGACTATTTTATTCTAACCGTAGCAGTGGTAGGGTGTTTCTTTTTTCATAAAACCATCCTTCCTAAATAACAAAACCCCAACAATTCATTTGGAAGGTTGGGGTAATTTTACTCATTTATTAAAAAAAGTTTACCACCATTTATCATATTTTTGATCAAATTTGATGCTGTCTTCTTTGATAGAATTAACAAATGATGAAGGAACATATTTGTTCCGTATTTTAGAATGTTTTGACTTTAATTTACTATATGCTTCTGATTCAAATCGATAATTTCTATATCCTCCATTATACTCTAATGCCAATATTTCATACTCAGTATTATAAATTACTTTAAAAAAAAACGAAGGTATTGGATACATAGTAACAACTTTTGCATACGAATCATCATTAATCTTATAATTATAGCTATCATACTTAATGCTATCTAAAGCAGAGATATCTATTTTATAATCATAATTGTCTTTCATAGTTAAAAAAGGTTTATCTTCTAACATTTTAAACTCATCGTATATTAAATCATTGAATTTTATATAGTATCCATCACTTTTACTTACTAAATCTATAACTCTTACGTCTAAACTATCACCTTTAATACTTTTTAATATTATTTTTGTATTTTCATCATTATAAACAATGTCAATATTTAACTTTTCGATATTTATTATGGTGTCTGTATGATTATAAATTAAGTTAAGATTTTCCACTCTTTTTTTACTACAACTCATAAAGCTACAAATCGCTATAATTAGTATTATACTTCTTCTGTGCATTCTTAAATGTTTCATTATAATTTTTCTTGTTTTTAAACCATTACAGATCAAAATCAACTTTATTATAAAAGTTAACTTTCATATTATTACTTATAAGAACACATTCTACAGAATAATCATATACATAAAATTCACAATAATACAATTGTTGGGATTTAATGTAAAAAATATTTCGAATCACTTTTGCATGATATTTTTCCTTAATAAATTTTTCAACTTCCTTAAACTCCTTATTTTTAATAAAGATAATATCTTCATATTCCTTTCCTTTATGACAAATTACATCATTTTTAAGAAGCAGAGTTGATGAAGAATTACAAGAATAAAAAATTATCAGAATTGCTATAATACCTTTCCTCATTGCACTAAATATCTTTCTGTTTACCATATTCTTTAGCTCTTTTAACCAGTAGTGTTAAGATGATACCTCTCATTATAATATCCAGGTTCAATATTTTCTTTTTTCTGTAAATTCAACTGTAAAATAAAAATATATCAATACTCTAAAATAACAAATCCCCTCTAAATCAAGCTTTATCATTTATGTATTACACGAAAAATTCGTGCGGAACGGGTTAAGCTTTTATTGAGAAACATTCGTTTTTATTAACTCTCCTTTTCTATTTACAATCCAATATAAGCTATTGTCAATAATCAGCACTGTTTTTTTATAACCATACTGTCCTATATTATTTTTTCGTTCTTTTATAGTTGGCATAGCTATTTCCTTATCATCTTCATTAAAAACTACTGGTTTAGAATCCTTGATTCCTATATTAAAAAAATAATCTGTTTCAAAAACTATAGGATAAAATTTGTCATTAATAAACAATTTTCTATTAGTAATCAATGCTTCTTTATTATCTATATCTAAAAGACTAAACTTCAACATTGAATCAGACATAAATTCTACAAAAAAAACTTTTTTACCATTCCCTTTAGATCTCAAAATTTCATTATAAATTGACTCTTCAACATTTAAATCTAAAACATAGGGAATCATTTCAGCTTGTTTCTTTACTGAACAACTTGTTAATATTAATAAACTTAAAACTAAAATTAGTCTCATAAATTAATTGTATAAATAATTAAAAAACTCCCCAACTACGTAAAGCATTCTGTCCAATATTAAAACTTCCTGTTCCCGAACTCCCTTTTGTGCTTTCAATATTATTACTCCATGTCCCAGCTGGAGTAATTCAATTTATCTTTGCCTGACCTATAAGTAAATCACCTCCTACTGAAATGAACTACCTCGAGGCTCTGCTTCGGAGTAGTTCATTAAAAATTGCTCGTTCTTTCTTACCATCACTAAGTTCTAAATCTAATAAATCTCTTATTGAAAACTCACCATTTTTAAAACCATAATAAATAGCACATAAAAAGCATAATAATAATTAGCTTCTATTGCAACCCCTGGTCCATGTCTATATTTTGGCCTTTTGTTTTTTAATATTCCTATTAAACCTATTATATTCATAGCCAAATAAATTATTTTTATATTTCATTTTTTTAAATTAGAGTTCAAATTTTCATTTTTCCTATTAATGTTGTCTTCCTTTGTAAGGAGAAGAACTACTTCTAAAAATAATCTATTATAAAATAAAGAGTTAGAAAGGCAGTGCCTATTGCCATAAACAATATTTTAAAATCCAAACCAACCTTCCAAAATCTATCAATCCAATCACCTTCATTTTTTTTGTGTGTTTTACGTTCGTAAAAATAATATAGCCAACTAACGATTGATAAAACTAAACATACTATTATATTTTTCATAATTACTTTTTATTGTATATCTTTTAATAGCTGAGGTAAATGATAAAAGCCAACTGTCTCAATAAAGAGGGTTAGGGTTGTTTTAATCAATTAAAATAACCCTAACCCTCTTTATTATGAATACTCGAGTCAACTTAAAAATATTATTCATTAGGTTGGTAATACAAACCAATAAGATTTTCTGTGGTATACAATCCATTTATGCCTTTTTCTTTACAAATTTGAGTGTCTTTATCTAACATAAAACATGTTACCAAAGAAACGAGGCCTGTTATTGCATTATCATTCTTGGAATAGTCTGGAAAGTTTATTAGCTCAAAGTTATAATATTCTCCTTCTTTTATCTTCCCTAAATTACATTTACTATTATATTTTTTAGAAAATATTTTATATGTTTTTTCATCTTTTGTACAGTATACAAAATAAAAAGAGTTTACAGAATCAATTTTAGATATTTGATACGAATTGTTTACCCTTGTATTTATAATATCTATAGTTGTTGTTGTTTTCATTTTTGAACCACAAGAGAAAGTGATAACAAAAAAAAGTAACATTAAATTTCTCATTTCAATTCATTATTTTGGAACAGTATGAAATACTCTTTCTGGACTACCTGTTGTATACTGTACCTTAGTTGGTCTAAAATTCAAACTTCCTCTAAAAATTTTCTCTCCTTGAGTAACGTGATACCTCGAGGCTCTGCCTCGGATTAACTATCTCATAAAGCGGAGCTTTTGATTTAAATCCTCTTTTTGGAAGTGGTAAATGGGTACTATATCTAATTCTACACTATCTTTGTTATAGAATTAATAGCATTAGTAACCATATCAATATATGTTTGCTCATCTACAGAAAGGCTGACCCCTTTTAAAGCCTTGCTCATAGCTTTATTATCAATACTCTTAAATGTTGTACCATTTACGTCAATTAATGATCTTACATTATTAAACTTTTTATTTGATAATACAGAATGAATGTCTGCCTTAAAATTTTGTGCATCTTTTGGACTAACACCCACTATTTTTCTTCCATCAGGGTCAACAAAATTTATTGGGTTGTTTCCTACATATGTATAAGGATTAATATTAGGGTAATCTTCAACCAACGAATCCACTCTCAAAAATATACTCATTCCAGGATTGTAATAACGTGCTCCGTAATAGTAATAGCCAGTACTATCATCTAATCCAACACTACGTGCGGTTTTTTCGTCAAAAGCTCATCGCTTTCTCCTCCAAAATCATTGAACTTATAAATGTTATCAAATACATTATTAGTACTCTGTTCTGTCATTACTTCTCCAAATGGCAAATACTCTATATATTGACATGGCTTTCCTAAGATGTCTGTAATATAAGAAAAACTTCCCAAATGGTCGCTATGATACCACCAAACTGGTATTTCTTCTTCCAAAAGATTAGTTATAATCTTTGTATGAGCAAGTGGGATAAACCAGGGGATTACACCATCTAAAAAAAGCCTTTTAATAGTCTAACAGTGGTAAGTTTAACTATTTATTTTAAAAATAGTTCTTTATTTTTATTATTAAAGAGATAACTCCTGCAATAAACAAAGCGTAAAACATCAAATAAAAATTTGTATTTATTGCTAAACCAGGTCCATCTTCATACTTTGGTAGTTTATTTTTCAATATACCTATCAATCCAATAATTATTGCTATAAAACTTATTATTATATATACCATAAACTTTCACTTATTTTGTTAGCCATTTTTCAGTATCATTCCCTATTGTTTTTTCCGCTGTTGTATTAATACCATTAATTAATATTTCAGTTCTTGTAGTTAATCCTTTGTAAATCGTCAGCAAAAAGTGGACAATTAATATACTAAAATTAAGATAGTACTATATCATTTTATTCTCATTTTCAACAGCGTTTCCTGTGTCACTTCCAACAATTATAGGAATAGTATGGCAACTAATTCATAACCTTATTTAATTTTTCAGCTCTTTTCTGTTGCTTAATTCCTGGCTCTTTTCTTTTATTCCGTCCAAAAGTAATTTCAATAATATTCAAAATATGCAGACCATAGCTCTGCAAAAACATTTTCTCTATCAATATCATCTACTATTATTTCTATCCTTTTTTTTTGTTTTTCCATTTTGTACTATTTGTTACTATGGTTTTCGAGAAATCTTTGATTTTGATGTGTTAATCAATCACTTCCTTTTTGGGTAAATAATCAAGAGTAGTATTTTCATACTGTTCTCTCCATCTCACTCTTTTTATCCCTTAAAAAAACTCATCGTATAGTCTTTTGCATTTTTCACGTCAATTTCAACTAAATTATCACTTCTTTTTCGTATATTTGTCTTGTCTTTTAAGAGAAAAAAGCTAAAAATTTAAGCAGTAAAAAACACCACTGCTTAATTTTTTTTTAACTCTTTAAAATACTTTTAACATTTCTTTTCCCTTCACAATCCCCCATTACATGCGCATTTACTCCACCATTCATCAAATGTTGTTCGGAAAAACCTCCGTTTTTCGTACTTTTTCCGAACAATACCCAAACAACACTGCAACAAAACCAGTAAAAAACACTCAGACAGCCTGAAAACACTGGGATTATATTTCAAAATAAGCACTTAAAAACACAAAAACACCCTTTATTTCGTTAAGAAATTAACAAGAAATAAAAAACACCAAATTAACTATTTTTTAAGAATATTTACACTCTTTTATTTGGGCTATATACTGCCTTGAAATCCTTCACAATATTTCTGAGTAATATCTACTTTGCATAGCTATCGCACACCTACTTTTACACATTTCTACTTTGCACTTTCGCAAGTAACAAACTGCTAAAAAAAGCTAAAAAAAGAATTTGAAAGTATGAGTACAAAATAACACATAGAAGGAAAAAGGGTGTCCTCTTTTAAGTTTATCTCATTTACTTTGGTTAAATATCACACCACATACTTCTACTTTGCACTTTCACAGGTCAGAAACTGCTAAAACAAACTAAAAAAAAGAGGAGGTATTTATTTATTTCATTACTTTGTCTCTTCAAAAGGGTACTTGATCAAGTGACTATCACCCAGTACTCCATTTAATAAATATCCCATATGAAAAAATTACTTTTATCGGCAGTTGTTCTTGCTGCTATGCTGACAAGTTGTAAACAAGAAGTAAAAACAGTAGAAGCTCCTGTACAAACAGAAACAACACCTACTGTAGAGACAGATACTGTAGCAGCAAAAGCAGCAGTGGAAAAAGAAAAAGAAGAATTGGCAAAGCCTTATAACGAACAAGAGGACGCGCAAGCTAAATTAAATGAGTTAATTGCGAAAGCAAAAAAAGAAGGTAAAAACGTATTTGTACAAGCTGGTGGAAACTGGTGTATTTGGTGTTTGCGCTTTAATGATTTTGTTCAAAAAAACGAAGAAATTAAAAAAGTGGTGGATGCCAACTATGAGTACTACCACCTAAACTATTCTAAAGAGAATAAAAACAAAGAGATATTTGCTAAATACGCTCCTGAAGGATTAGAATTGGGATTCCCTTTCTTTTTTGTGATTAACGGAAATGGCGAAGTAACAAAAGTGTTTGGTTCTGGAGATTTGGAAGCAGATAAAAGTTATGATGCAGCGAAAGTAAAACAAATGTTTATGGACAATGCACCTAAAAAATAAAAAACAAAGAGCGTTTCTGTTATAGAAACGCTCTTTGTTTTTTATTTTAATTTTTTTGTCTGTATCCTTGAAGTGCTCTTCATTTTGGCTGTTAACAAAAACTCTTCACTAACTCCGCTAATTTCTATGTCCATTTCATTTTGTAAATCTTCTAATAGCTTTATTTGACTGTTGTAAACCATCTTTCCTGTCCCATTTCCTCTTACCTTTATACTCTTGTCTTTATATACAACAGATTTTACGTTAACCACAAAATCAAAATAGCTTAAGTGTCCCTTTTTTGTTTGAAGTATAAAATTGTACTCCATCACAAGTTCTATGTTCCCCATGGGACCAGCAGGAAAAGAGGCATTCATTTCCAATTTAAAGTTTTCTCCCATCGCAATAGGTCGAGTAGGAAAAGAGAAATTTTTAGACACTTCACGAATCATCTGAGTCACTAATTGCTTTGTATCTACATCCAGTTTATCTCCTTTAATAGAAGTAATATCAATCTTATTTCCATCGGTATAGGTTCCGCTAATCACAGCTTCACCCAAAAAGTTTGGTACAGTTTCCGGTTGTCCATTGATGGCAAACTTTTGATCAAAGGCTGTAAAGGTAGTATTAAACCCAATCTTATCACCTTCTTGCTTTCCCGTTTCGATGATAGACGACAAAAACACGTCATTATTCATCATCAAAGGTAACTTAGTTCCCGATTTTTCAAAGTTGCGTTTAAACTCTTCATTTCCTTTTATATCAACTGTTATTGTACTTGTTTGTTTGCTTTCAACAGTGTATTTTGCCTCTGGGAAGTACCGAATGTCTATCACTACTTGCGCGTGCCCCATCCAAGAGGTACTCAACAAAATCCCAAAAAACACTACTTGTTTAATTTTCTTTATCATTTTTACTTTTTTTACATCTCATCCAGCAACAGTCGCTTCATCTCTGTATCTTGTATCATTGGTAATTCCCACTGAGCAATAAAAGCCTCCATCATCTTTCGCCCTCTTTCTTCTACGCTTTCTCTTGTCCAAGAAGGATAATCCAAAAGCTCTTTTTCCAATTCACTTACGCGATACTCATTCTTTAGTGCAGTTTGCACTTTGTGTTGCAACTTTTCAAAAGAATTTGCTTCATAGCGGTTGTACGCCAAAAACATATTCCCTACAGAATGACTATACCGGTCTCGATTGACTTTCTGTAAGCCATTAATATCTTTATAAGTACTTCTAACCTCATAGTCATCCTCTTCTGGATAAATTAAATAAACCTTAGGATCTACGCTTTCCTGCATTCCTCCTTTTTCCTCCTCCAAGGTCTTTAGAAAATAATCTAATCCCGCCCAAGTTTTAAACCTTCCTACTTTATGAATATGTCGAATCACCTCTTTCCATCTAAAGTGCTCTACCCTATTCTCCATTAAGATTGTAAGCAAATACTCGTTGGTATGAGCTCTCCCTCTCAGATAATAGAAATTTACATCTCTAAAGGTGTCTTCTTGGTTGAGGTTTGAATTGTTGCCTTGCAATAAAAAACACATCACATTGTGGCGTTCCATTGCAAACAACAATCGCTCAATTCCATGAAGTCGCTCTTCTACCTCTCTCTCCGTTAATCCGTGGTCTTCTCTTGTCGGAAGTTCTCTCATCAATACAGCCAAAGCTAAGTTCAACATATACTTTCCATACCCTCTTGGAAAAGTAATTAAACGCTGTAGTGAATGCTGAATTTTTGGAGTAATTAAATATACAAAATCTTCGTCTTTTTCTACTGCATAGGGATTATTGATAAAATACCACAGTACAACCGCTTTTTTCATGCTATCCAGCCACTGAGTCAACTCTTGACAATCGGCATAATTGGTTTCTTTACTGCCTTCTTCTAATTGAAAATCAATGGTAAACAAATGCTTTTGATAAGATTTGAAATCAGTAGAAACCATTTTGGAATGCGAAAAGTACAACAGCCAAAAGGCCTTCAAAAAAGCGTCATCGTCCATTGCCTGAGCAGGGTTTCTACCCAACCACTTGTACACTTCCAACCAACTCTGATTAACGCGCTTGCGACTTCTATCAATAGTACTGGCTACTGTTAGTTGCTTAGATACAATGTAGAGCACTCTATTTTTTAAACGCTCTAAACTCGAAAGTTGTTTTCCTCTAAAGTTAAGGGTTTCAAAAACCATTGAGACATCCAAAGGACGTTCTGCTGACTCGTTTAAGTTTAAGATCGAGAACAAAAGGTGTTTGGTAATCTTAGTAATCCAAAAGTTTAATTCTACTTGAGAAAATGCAGCAATGTGTTCCCCAAAAAAGCGCTTTGCCAAAGATAGATTATGGGTATAGAGCGTCTCTGTTTCTTCCATATCATAGGCTCTGTCATTGAAAATCTCGCGAATCAAATAATTGTGAGAAGGAACATCAACATGGTATCCAAAAACATAATGGTTATGTCCTTGTTCAGCTACTTTAAAATATTGGTTAATCAGTTTATTCTTTACCTCGCCTTCCTCTAAAGCTAAGACTAATTCGGAAAGGAGAATAAGCAATGTAGTCAGTCGTTGTTGTCCATCCACAATATTAAATCCCTTATAGGTTTGCCCCTTTAGCTGTATTTTTCCACTGCGTACAACAAAACCTTCTTTTCGCACACTTTCGATGTCGAATTTACTAAAATCAGTAAGAGTTAAAATACCCGTAAAGTGAAAAGCATTTCGATTGTGATGCGTATTTGACAAATCTGCCCATAGCTCTTCCAATTCTTTCTTGGTCCACGAATAACCCCTTTGGTAGTCTGGGATGCGGAATACTTTTCCTTCAAATACTTCTTCGAAAGTGATGATGTTCATAATGCGTTTACTTAGCTTTTTTTTTTGAGGATTTCAAAAGTAAGTAATATCCCCTTGATGCCCTAATTATAAATTAGACCTTAACATTTATACTAATTTAGCATATGAATCAAATAGGGATACCAAAAAACTGGTATCCCTATTGTATTTCTATTTACGGTAAGCCAATCTATTGAAATAAAAATGGATTACCTTCTATCTTTTATATCCTTTATTTCTAACAAAAAACTCAATAAACAAGAAAAAGAATTGTTTCTATATAAACCTTCTCAATCTACTTATTGAACTTCAAAATTTCAAACCCCTAACACTATAGAAGGATCTATATCTAATTTTTTACTAATATCTCTTGCTACTTTTAAAGGTGGTTCTCCTTTTCCAGTTAAGTATTCACTTACTCTTGAGGTGCTTATTCCTAACAAAACAGCTAAATTTTTTTGATTTAAATTGCGCTCATACATTCTCAGTTTTATTATCTCAATTAAGGTGGGTACTTCTATTGGGGCAATTGTTTCTTCATAAGTTGCAACTAAATCAGACAAGAAATCTAATTCAATAAATTCTTGACTGTTTACAGGTGTATCATTACCAACTATTGTTAATAGCTCTTCTATGCGAGCACATAGGGCATTATATTCCTCTTTACTTTGAATTGTTCTCATACGAATCTAAATAGTTGTACAATCAATTTTATCATATTCTGAATGCGTTCCAATAAATCTTATATAGACTTTCTTTGATGCAAAAATAATAATAGCAACTAATCGAAAATGATTTCCTTTTATATTAAACACATAACGATTATTTCCTACATAATCAACACTATTGAATGTCTGTTTAATATCCATCAAACCATTCCATTCCTTTTTAGTAGTCTGAAAGTACCAATCTCTAAGAGCGACATCTGCCATTGGATGTTTCTCTACAAAGACTTTAATTACGGAGAAGATCACTACTCACATAAATGCTACTTTACAAAAGTACAGAAAACAGTTTTACCCTGCTATACAAACAACTCTTATTCATTAAATAGCAGAATTTATTTCAACATGAGTTTGTACTCTCTTTTAAAGCTTTTAGGATTCAAATCGACAAATTCAAAAGCATCTATATCCTTTAATACTTTTTTAAAACGCAAAAGTGCTTCTTCTCTCTCCCATGTTTGAGGGTAATAGAATCCATCAAAAGAAGCATCTGCAGCATCTACTTCAAATTCATGTATGAAATCGTTAAAACCACCATAAGTCAGTGCTACGATACCTGTCCACTGGATGTGAAATAAATGATTCTCTTGAGCAGTAAAACCAATGGTGTGATTCACACATGTATCATGTCCCAGCAAGTAAATATTGAACGCTGTATCCTCATCCTCCAAATCTTTTGCCTCAGGCAAAGGATCTAAAGTAAACACGCGATTGTCTAACTGATTGAAATCAAAAAGCTCCTCTCCATCAGTCAGTAATATCCCTTTTTCATCTGACCAATAATTAGATGACAAAATACAACTGTGGTAATTGTCCCATACTATAGTTGCTTTCCAATTTCCTGTGCTACTGTAATCCCCATCATCTTCCCATTCTTCCTCTTCTTCAAAATCTTCTCCTTCACTTAAATAGTAGCCTTCCGACTTGAGATGCAAATCAAACCACAACCTTCCTTCTTCATCTAATCGACCACTCCAAACAAATTCTTTTAATTGATGAGGTTTGGGATAAGCACTTTCTTTGAATGTAATTGTTTTCATAGGGTATATTTTATCTACAAAGCTACAAGAACTTTTAAAACAAGGATACAATTACCTACAGCTTTCAAAGAAGATAATACTATTTCATCAAACAAAAAAGAAATAGTATTAATATTTTCTTAAATACAATTAAAATAATTAATTTTATACCTATATTTAACATAGTTAAAAACAGTAATACGTAATTATAACAATTAAAAATGTCTGGAATTATTTTATTTCTCCAAGTTTATAATTGACTAAAGCCAAAATCACCCGTACAGATTTTGGCTTTTTCTTTTATACAATAGCGCAAAAACAACAAAAGCCTCTAACCTATTGTATTAGGTTAGAGGCTTTTGTTGTTGAGTAAAGTGATATAAAACTAAACTACATTATCTGATAAAGAATAGCATTAAGCAACGATATACTTTTCGAAAATCTTTTGTGCTTTCTTCTTACCTACTTCTTTCTTGTACGTATCGTGTTCAGACAAATATACTACAGGAGCGCTTTTACACATTCCTTGGCACTTCATCTTACAAATACTATATTGACCAGCCAGGTTATTTTCCTCTAATAAAGCTTTAAAGCAACTTTTTGCTTCATCATTATATCTGCAACATTTTTTTCCGTCACAAACGAAGATTGTTTGCTCACCTTTCTTAACTTTACTCATGCGAACTGAATTTGATGCAAATATATCTATTTTTATCAATTCTAAATTAAAGCAATCAATATTATTTAGTTAAAAATGAAGTTAAGATTTTACCTCCTGTTATTTATTCTTTTTCAAATCGGGTTAAAAGTGTGTAGTTACTATCCTGAAGTGATCGATCAGTATTACAGTAGAGGTATTTATCCACTGTATAGTCAACTGTGGCAAAAGCTACTAACTCCTATCCCTTTCTCTGTAGGAGATGTACTTTATTTTATTCTTGGTATTTATTTGGTGTATAAGTATGTGCAACTGTATAGAGAGACGAACAAATGGTCAACTCGCCTGTTACATGCTACTAAGTTTACGGTGAAATGTATTGTTGTTTTTTTCCTTGCTTTTAATTTGAGCTGGGGGTTAAATAACTATCGTATTCCCTTAGTTTCAACCTTGCAATTAGAAACAGGTTATACGCAAGAAGAATTGCTCTCTTTTACCAAACGTTTAATTGACAAAGCTAATACACAGCAACTTTTATTAACTCAAGATAGCACTAAGGCAGTAGTTGTAACTCAATCTTTACAAGAGTTGTACGCCGCTGTAGATCAAGGACACTATAAGGCAGGGAAAGAAACTAAACTTTACCAATATACACCACATACTGTCAAATCTTCTTTGTATAGTCTGCCGTTAACTTATATGGGATTTTCGGGATACTTAAACCCTTTTACACAAGAAGCTCAAGTAAATGATATGGTGCCAAAAATAACAATGATTGTAACTGCTTCTCATGAGGTAGCACATCAATTAGGTTATGCCCATGAAAGCGATGCTAATTTCTTGGGATTTAGAGCAGCTTATGCTCAAGATCAACTCATTTATCAATATGGGGCTACTATTTTTGCGCTGAGATACTGTCTAAATGCTATAACCTATAATGAAAATGAACCAATGATGTTTGAAGACCTTTTCCAAACCATTCATCCCGGTGTTCAAGAGAACATCATGGAACCTACGGTGTTTTGGCAATCTTACAAAACCATCACTGATTCATTCTTTAAAGTATTTTATGGAACCTTCTTAAAGGTTAATAACCAAAAAGAAGGGATTCGCTCTTATAATCGATTTGTTGATCTATTAATCAACTACGACAAGCAACAACCACTTTATTAATCTTGGTTGTGATTTTTAAAGCTTTCTTCATTCTTCTTTTTGAAAGGACGAACAATTAAACGAGCTTGTCTGTCAAACATCAAGTAGTTGTATACCCAGTTCCAGAATACGACTAATTTGTTTCTAAATCCAATTAAAGAAATCAAATGCACAAACATCCAAACAAACCAAGCAAAGAAACCACTAAACTTGAATTTAGGTAAATCTACAACTGCTTTATTTCGTCCAATAGTTGCCATAGATCCCTTGTCATTGTAAACAAAGCCTTTCATCTCTTTGCCATCTCTTAAACGCACCAAGTTATCTGCTAAGAGCTGTCCTTGTTGTATCGCTGGCTGAGCCATCATTGGATGTCCTATAGGTGTTTGTTCTGTCATCATTGTTGCAATATCTCCAATAGCAAAAATATCAGTAAACCCATCCACTTGATTAAATTGATTTACTTTCAATCGATTGCCTCGTTGAATTACTTCTTTTTGAAAACCGTCAACCATAGACCCCATTACTCCTGCAGACCAAATTACTGTTTCCGACAAAAACTCTTTCCCTGATTTAGTACTTACTTTTTTGCCATCATAATCAACCACAATCTCATTTGTCCACACCTTTACCCCCAACTTCCCTAAGAACTCCTCAGCTCTTTTAGAAGAATTTTCAGACATGGCATCTAATACTTTTGGAGCTCCTTGAATCACATTGATCTCCATCAAGCTTAAATCTAAGTCTGGGTAATCTTTTGGCAAAACGTGTTTTCTCATTTCAGCCAATGCTCCAGCCAATTCCACTCCTGTTGGTCCTGCCCCAACAATCACAAAATTCATCAAAGCAGCTTGTTCTGCTCTATCTGTTGTCAATAAAGCTTCTTCAAAGTTTTCCAATACCAGGCTTCGGATATTCAACGATTGAGGAATCGTTTTCATAGCCATGCTGTGTTTGGTAATGTTTTCGTTGCCAAAAAAGTTTGTAGTAGAACCTGTTGCTATCACTACATAATCATAAAAAATAGTACCGATATCTGCAATTACCTTCTTATTTTCTGTATCAATGCGCTGTACATGAGCCAACCTAAAATAAATCTCTTCATAATTCTGCACTACTTTTCTAATTGGAAAGGCAATAGATCCCGATTCCAATCCACCTGTTGCTACTTGATATAATAAAGGTTGAAAAGTGTGATAGTTATGCTTATCTAACAATACTACTTGAAAATTCTTATTCTTAAGTTTCTTTGCCAAAGCAAGTCCTCCAAATCCTCCACCAATAATAACTACGCGAGGGTGTTTGGAAGTAGGAATATTCATCATAATCATCTGAGTTTTACAATTGCAAAAATACGACTATTTATTAGCTTTTACTTTACTTTTCTCAAAAGGTACTATTCAAAAAATAACTAACTGATACCTAACAACTAAACATTCGTTAATTTCTTAAAAAATCCTTAAAAACAAATCATGGTGTTTTTTCGTTTATTTTTGCCGTTTTTATCACATTCTTACCCTGTCTTTACACTCCTTATCAATCACGCTTTTTTTTATAGACTTTTGTACTACATCCCTATTTTTTGCGGTAAAGAAATAAACTTCTCATCAGAAACAGTCTTTTCTCTTTTTTTTCTTCTTTTTTCTTTACTTACCTTCTGCCAACAAAAGCTTTTTAAATTGGTTGAATACAGTATATCCATTGAAGTAAATAGAAATCCTAATTAGGATAAGAAACACATTATACAGCTTCCTTTTGCTTACTATCACTCATGCTATATGCAACAAATAGAAATCTTGTTTACCTTTACACAAGAACTAAACACTAAGTTCTTTCTATTCTACTACATTCCTATTACTTTTCTATAAAACACAACCAATCAACACTTTAATACATTACTTCATTTCTTTTGTTAAATAATCTTCACATAAAACAACTTTTGTTAAAAAAATGCGCACTTTATAAAGTTTTTTATTTACATTTGCTCCCCATTTTATAGGTATCCTCTGTAAAAAGCTAAGTAAATGGTTTTTAAACCTGTACTCTTTTGTTTTTTATTTTATTTACTTATAAAATTGTATAACAAATACAACTATCGGCATGAAACTTGACAAAAACATCGAAATTATCACAGAGCGTTTGCGTTTTATTATTGTAAACGAACAGTACAAAGAGGATATATTTAGAGAACTTACTCCTACTGTGGCTAAGTTTTTACCATTTATTCCTACAGGTAAAATTGAAGACACGCAAGGCTTTATTGACTATAGTTTAGGACAGTTGGAAAAGGGACAAGACATTACTCTTTTAGCTTTAGACAAACAAACAGGTGAGTTTATAGGATGTTGTGGAATTCACGATATCAATGAAGAAAACATCTCATTAGGTATATGGTTAAAAGAAGGCGCTTTTGGTAAAGGATATGGAACAGAACTGATTCAAGGACTTGAAACATATGTAAACCAGAACATGTCTGTGGACTATCTGATCTACAATGTAGAGAGAGACAACCACGGAAGTATTAAAATTGCAGAAAAATTAGGTTATGTATTCCACAATGAATTTGTTCGAAACATAAGTGAAGAAAAGATTTTAAACATGCTGCAATACAGAAAAGTAAACAACAAACATTTATAAATTCCAAACTCAAAAAGGTTTAAAAAGCATTTCCTACTTTTTAGACCTTTTTACTTTTTATGCCATACGTTATCCCTGCTTTTGACACTATTCCTTGGAAGAACTTGTTTCACACCCAAGGCAGAGCTACTGACGTTGTAGCTTTATTTCACGCCATAGACCATTCGGATGAACAAATCAGTAGAATGGCATTGTATGAACTTGCTAATCGAGCAGAACAAGAGGGTAAACTATCTCCTATTTCACCTCTTGTGTTGTTGTACTTTCAAGAATTACTTCATAAAAACAGCACACATCGCGATTTTATCTTACGCTGTATTAAGCGTATTGCAACTTCTGTTGCCTACCAATGGGAGGAATACAGAACCAACAATTCCTTTTCTTATTCAGAAGACTTAGCCATTCTATGGCAAACTGATAGCCCTATGTATTGGCCTGACTTTATATCAGAACAAGAAGATCAATTGTTGTGGAGCACGCAGAATAAAAATCAAATAGACGAAATAATTTGGCATTACACTGCCAAAATACTAATAGACAGCCAAGAGTTATTAGAACGTATAGCAGAACCTACTCCTTTAGCGTATGGGCTATTGTACGATATATTGACTGTTCTAAAAATGATTAAACCACAAGAGCGCATTGCTCTACCAAGAAGCTTTGTTTGGCAGACAGAATTATTCAGATTAAGAGCTATTCACCCAACAGATAGAACAAATTTAGGCACTTATTTACAAGGAGATGTAGCTCAATACTTAAGCTTTGATCCCAATGGCAATATGCGTATTATTGATTTCTATATTGATCAATCTATCATAGAACAACAAGCGGGTACTGCTTTGGTCTTGATAATAGAACATTCCCTTACAGGAGAATTTTTGGGTAGTTGTGCTTTGAATGATATCAATTCAGAATCTGTAGAACTGGGGTTATGGCTGAAGCCTACTGCTCAAGGAAAAGGATTAGGATTACAAGTAGTACAAGCTATGATTGCTTTAATACAACAACATCTACAAACCTCTTACATTTTGTACAATGTAGAACAAGCAAATAAAGCAAGTATTCGCATTCCTGAAGCTTTACACTTTACAAAAGGACCATCTTTTCTAATTGAACCTACACCTCTTAAAAATGCCATTCGAGAGATGGAAGAATATCGCTTTTATCTATAGTGCATATTGTTTTCTGAGTATCTCATACAAATAAAACCTTACACAACACATAAACTATCCAAAGATATCAATGTCTGCAAATATTATTGTACATTGAGTCCTTTAATCCTTAATACTCCCCCTTGCCTAATTTTACCTTTAGACAATAGGGAAAAACATGAAATATTTAGTTTATGAGTTTAGTTTTATCAGACATACAGAATAAAGTAGGAATAATCACTCTTAACGCTGAACGTTCGCTTAATTCGCTTTCGTTGCCAATTGTAGAAAGTTTATTAGCGTTACTTGAGTCGTGGAAAAACAATCCAGACGTTGCCTGTATCTTTTTGCAAGGCAGTGGAGAGAAAGCTTTTTGTGCAGGAGGAGATATACGAGATATGTACCAGGCAATGACAGCGCATAAGTCTACTAACGAAGAAGGCATTCCACCTAAATGTCTTGACTTTTTTATCAAAGAATACCAATTAGACTATAACATACACACCTATCCTAAACCAATTATCACTTGGGGACATGGTATAGTGATGGGAGGAGGATTAGGTTTATTTGCTGGATCTTCTCATCGCATTGTTACTGCTCAAAGTGTGTTAGCCATGCCTGAAATTACCATAGGTTTATACCCAGATGTTGGAGCAAGTTATTTCCTAAATCAATTGCCATCTGCTTTTAATTATTACTTAGGCTTAACAGCCACTCGCCTTTCTGCAGCTGATGCAATTTATTTGAAATTAGCAAATTACTATTTAGATTCACAAGCCAAAGAAGAAGTACTTGCTGCTTTACAACAAATAGATTGGCAAGAAGATATACAAAAACAAATAGATCAATGTTTACTTGCATTTGTACAGCCTTTAGACCTCGATACTTCGGAAGCAAAAAAACACCTTTCTTTTATTCAATTATTTGAAAAGGTAGATACCATTGAGGCTTTTAGAGAACTATTGCTTCACTATCCAGAGAAAGATGCGTGGATTGAGGCAGGAATTGCAATCTTCTCTTCTGGTTCACCAAGCGCTATGCACGGTATTTACCGTCAATTAAAAGAGACTAAAGGACAATCGTTGGCTGATGCTTTTCGTGCAGAACTTAATCTATCTTGTCAATGTTCGATGCATCCAGACTTTGCAGAAGGTGTTAGAGCTTTATTAATAGACAAAGATCGCAATCCTAATTGGCAACCTGCTACATTCGAAGAGGTAACAAAAACTTGGGTAGACAGTTATTTTGTACCCTTATGGAATAAAGAAGAACAACCTTTAAAGCATTTAGCATAGAAGAGGATATCTCTTCAAATACCCGCAAAGGACAACCTAAAAAGTTGTCCTTTCGTTATTCTACCCCTTTATGTATGTATTTATATTCCTTCACTCAATTACAGAGTAAAAAACTCCTATAGTTACGCAAAAGCCTTGTAGTACTTGCCTTCAATCAATTTAGAAAAACTCTAAATATCACACAAAAACAAGGCTCAATCAATAGTATAGATTCTTTTACGCGCTTCTTTTCACCAGAGTTATAGATGTCAATCTGTCCCACATAAATATAACCTAATCAAGAAAGTATCTAAGAAATATATTATTATTACTATAAAAGATATAATCCCTACAAATTCCTTTGTTTCTCCCTTCTCAAACTCTACAAGTAATAAAATACACTCTTTTTTTTGCTCTTGTCTTATGTTAAAAAGTTGTAAGATTAAAAAATCTTTTTTAAATAGCAGTCTGTTAAGATAATGTTATGAAATAGTGACCTTATTTCAGCAAACCAAAAAACAACAAAACCAAAACCAACCTACCCACATGAAATTAGAATTATTTGAAGAAGTACAAAGTACTTTCGCTCGTTTTGTCCGGCTTTTTGCCGCTCTTCCAGAAGAAGGCAATCCACTATCCTTGGCTTACCAACATTACCACTTTCAGAACTTCAAAGCAATGACTCAAACTTTAATGGATACCTTGCTTCATATTAATTATGCTCAATTAGCAACTATTGAACAAGATATTACTTATGCAACAAGTTTTAACATAGTAGTTGATCAACAAGGACAAGTTATAAGACAACATCAATTTGACAAAATTGATAAACAAACCCAACAAGATATTTTACAGGTTATAACAACAGAGGTAAACGCTCTTCAAATCAATAATAGAGCAATCAATAACTATTTACCTGTTGTTTTCAACTGTTTAAACAGAACCAACAAGCTTTGTTCTATTTATGGAACAGTGTATATTGATAGCGTAGAAAACCACTTTATCTTTAATCTACACTATCTAAAGATAAAGACACAAGAGCAAGACGACGCTTTGGAATTTGACTACTACTTAAAAGATAAGACAAAGCACAAAAAAGTATATGATCAACTGGTAAAAGAGAAAAATATAGATGACAAAAAACTACTTTTAATTTTAAACACACACAATATTACAAAAGAAAGCTTTGATGAAAATTTGCAATACTTCTATGGAGATACTTTTGAAAATTTCAGAAAAAAAGAACGATTAATTAAGTCTTTGGAATTACTGTTATTTACAGACAGTAAAATAACTGATATCGCAACAAAATGTGGATATAGTTCTCCATTTCCAATCTATCGCCTATACCACCAAAGCAATAAGCTGAATAACAATGCGATTATTCGCTACGTACATTAACGGATTTCATTACACTTAGTTTATAGAAACACTTTGCATCTTAGGTGCAAAGTGTTTTTTTGTATCAGTTATATTTCAACTTTTAATTAATTCGTGTTATTACAACAAACTTAGAACGATTAAAAATAACAAATCATTACTAATCAATTAAATACACTTCTTTTTAAGAACGCGCTAAAGTTTGAAAAAAGATTGAAATAATTCAAAATAGATTTACTTTTGTGGCATGGGAAGAAAAAGAACAGAAAGAATCGTATTCGAAAACGTAGAAGTCCTTGATGCAGGTGCAAAAGGCGTTTCGGTAGCTAAAGCTCCAGATGGAAAAGTAATATTTATTCCAAACGTAGTTCCGGGAGATGTGGTAGATGTGCAAACAGTCAAAAAACGCAAAGCGTATTATGAAGGAAAAGCCATCAAAATTCACAAACTTTCTGAATACAGAATAGATGCTGTATGTGAACACTTTGGTGCATGTGGTGGATGTAAGTGGCAAAATATGAGCTACGAGCAACAATTATTCTATAAAAACCAAGAAGTTTTTAATCATTTAAAACGAATTGGTAAAATTGAATTACCAGAGTTTGAACCAATCTTAGGTTCTGAAGAAACACTTTTTTACAGAAACAAAATGGAGTTTTCTTTCTCTAATGCACGTTGGCTGACACCAGAAGAAGTGGCAAGTGGAGAAGAAATGGGTAAAGAAAATGCTTTAGGATTTCACATTCCAAAAATGTGGGACAAGATTTTAGATATCAAAAAGTGTCATTTACAACAAGATCCTTCAAACGAAATTAGAAACGAGATTAGAAGATTTGCAAACGAAAATAACTTGGCATTCTTCAATCCACGTGAACAAGAAGGATTGTTGCGTACATTGATGATTAGAACAGCATCAACAGGTGAAATCATGGTATTGATTCAGTTTTTCGATGACAACAAAGAGGCACGTGAATTACTATTGGATTTCTTAGCAGAGCGTTTCCCTGCAATTACATCTTTACAGTATGTAGTCAATGGAAAAGCAAACGATACAATTTATGATCAAGATGTAGTGTTGTACAAAGGACGTGACTATATCTTAGAAGAAATGGAAGGTTTAAAGTTCAGCATCAATGCAAAGTCTTTTTACCAAACAAACTCTGCGCAAGCTTATGAGTTATACAAAGTAACAAGAGACTACGCTGGGTTGACAGGAAATGAATTAGTATTTGACTTGTACACTGGTACGGGAACCATTGCTCAATTCGTTTCTAAAAAAGCTGCTAAAGTAGTTGGTGTAGAAGCTGTACCAGAAGCAATTGAAGATGCAAAACTAAACGCTGAACGCAATAATATTACGAACTGTGACTTCTTTGTGGGAGATATGAAAAACGTATTTAACGACGATTTTATTGCGACACATGGACATCCAGATGTAATTATTACAGACCCTCCTCGTGACGGAATGCATAAAGACGTGGTTGAAATGTTATTAAAAGTAGGTGCTAAACGAATTGTTTATGTAAGTTGTAATTCGGCTACACAAGCAAGAGACTTAGCTTTAATGGACCACAAATACAAAGTGGTAAAAGTGAGACCTGTAGACATGTTCCCACAAACACATCACGTAGAAAACGTAGTTTTATTGGAATTAAGATAATTTATTTTATACATCAAAAGGCATACAATCGTATGCCTTTTTTTATACCCATACTGGAAGTATCCTTAAAGCGACTACCCATTCTTTATTTCATATTCCCTACTCTCTTCTACCCTTTTTCTAAAATAAAACACTCATAATTATCCTTTTAACTTTATTTTTTTGTAACTTTAGTGATGTAATAATTGATTTACCTCAATTGTTGGATTTTTTCACCAAGCTAACCTAACTATAACGGATTATTATATAACCTCCAAACCTCGCTTGTTTATGAAAAAAGAGAATCTCCTTGTCCTCCATTCTTTACTCTCTTCGAGAGAATCAGATGCTATATTAGCCGATACCCGTGATGTGGCAGAACATCAAAATCTGTTTAAGTATCTCTTACAGCAACAAATTGTATTAGCTATTACTGAAATTGACCAACACCAAGACCACTTAATCTTGGATTTTACACACAACCGGTTACAAGCTTTTGGTATCGATTTAGACATCAATGAAAAGAAATTATTTAAAAATGTGTCTAAAGCAATTAAAAAAGAACGTATTGTTACCACTGAGATTATTCCTTACATTGTAAGAAAACTAAAAAAAGCAATGGACAAAAATTATACGCTTTGTCAAATTGAAAGAGCAGACGAATTCTTCTATCTTGCTGTACTCCCAAAAAAGAAACTCAAAAAACTACTACCTCTCACTACTCCTATTGGAACCTTCCATAAGATAAGCAAACCCTCTTTGCAAGAAATCCTTTACATTATCGAGTGTGATTGTGGTATGAGCAATGTGTGGCAACTAAGAGAGAACGAGACTCGTCCAAATCAAGGTTTGTGTAATAGTTGTCAAAAAGATTTATTTAATCCTCAAGGAACTCCTATATTTGCAGTGATTATTGAACCTTTAATAGGATAAGCAACTGAACAGAAATGAATCAAAAAGATTTTAATGTTGGAAAAGATGCCATGGAATCTCTTGTAGGAGATATGGGGTTTTGTTTGGTATCAGACAAAATCATGGTATTAGGAGAAAAAATTGACTTTATGTATCGCGAAGAACCTGATAGTGAAACGGATAGTGGTTGGCGTTTTTTAAGCAATACAGAAGATGAAGAATACCTTGACAACCCTGAGAACTCTGGTATTTATAGCGTAAATACTGTAGCGAATAACGACAGAGCCATTATACCTCACTTAAATGCTCCTATAGGGAGTGAGTTTGTACGTGTGGAAGGAACTGACGAATTTACAGTAAATTAATAATAGGAAGTATAATAAATGGAAGAGCAATATCAACAAATCTTAGTAAGATATCACAGCGATGTATTAGAGAAAGAGAGTGTAGAAATGTTTTGGGGAATTGCTATTGACAAGGCAAAGGGCCTATATCAAGTAGATAATATCCCCTATTATGGACCTGAATTTTCTTGTGATGACATCGTGTTTGCAGAACAAGACGAAACAGAAAACCACCTTACTTATCGCTATGTAGCAAAACCTTCTGGTAACTCTACAGTGCAAGTGATTGTACAAAAGGATAAATACAACAGAGACGATTTATACAATGAAATTTTATTGGCTGGAACAGAAATTGAAGTTGTTGATGATTATTATTTTGTAATTAATGTATTGAGTAAAACAGATTACAGAAAAGTGTATGCTATACTTAGTGCTTTAGAAGACGAAGAGCTAATAAACTTTGCAGAACCTTTACTATCGCCAAAACACAGTGCAGATTTAAGAACAAAATAAAAGTAATAACTTAAAAAAAGCCTCCAAAAGAGTATCTCTTTTTGGAGGCTTTTTGTATGACGTAAACGGTGTATCATCTAAAAGTCTAACCGATTTGCTCTATCCAATTATTAATCATTTGCCTTCCTTCTATGGTCATATATGATTCTGGGTGAAATTGAATCCCTCTAATATTATATTCTCTATGGCGAATTCCCATAATAACTCCCTCTTTGCTCAGTGCTGTAATTTGTAAACAGGTAGGCAAATTCTCTTTTGCTATTGCCCAAGAGTGATACAGCCCAATAAGTGAGTTTTGTGTCACTCCTTTAAATAACAATTCATCTGATTCAACAATTTGTAATTGCTTTTGTTGTCCATGAAAAACAGTAGGTAAATTGATTAAATGTCCTCCAAAAAACGCTCCAATCGTTTGATGCCCTAAACATACCCCTAAAATAGGTTTTATCCCCTTAAAACGCTCTATAACCTCAAACAATACAGGATATGCACTTGGCACATCTGGACCAGGAGATATAACCAATTGATCGTAAACATCCAACTCTTCCACAATCACTTGATCTGAAGGAATAATGACAATAGAACACTGTGGGTGTTCATCAAATAATTGAAATAAATTATAGGTAAAAGAATCGTGATTATCTATTATCACAATTTGTTTGTATGTGCTCATAAAGTATTTGTACTTTTGATCCTTCAATACAAAGAATCAAAATGAGGCTCAAAGATACTATTATCTCTAAAATGAATGAATTAGGAAAGGCGAAAAAACCATTCTTATTTGTACTTAGTTTTAACGAACAAGAGGGAGTTGTTCAAGAATTAGATCAAGTAGATAGTGATATTTTATTTAATTTCAATGGAGTAACAAATACAAAAACAACGCCTATTGAGTCTGTCCCTCTATTGACAAGCTTTCCTATCTCTTTTGAGTCTTACCAAGACCAATTTACCCAAGTGCAAACAGAAATTGGTCTGGGCAATACCTATTTGATTAATCTAACAATCGAAACTCCAATAACGCTAAACTGTACGCTGAACAATGTGTTTCATGCAGTACAAGCCAAATACAAATTATTTTTTAAGAACCAATTGGTTTGTTTTTCACCCGAAACTTTTGTGCAAATTAAAGATAATAGCATTTACTCTTTTCCAATGAAAGGCACGATAGATGCTACGTTACCTCATGCAGAAGAGCAACTGTTGAGCGATGAAAAAGAAAATGCAGAACACTATACTATTGTTGACCTAATACGCAATGATTTGAATATAGTGGCTAAAAATGTAAAAGTAGATCGCTTTAAATACCTTGATTACTTAAAAACCTCTAAAGGAGCTATTTTTCAAATGAGTTCTCAGATTAGTGGTGATTTACCAAGCAACTGGGAAGAACAAATAGGAACTATCTTCCAAAAACTTCTCCCTGCAGGTTCTATCACTGGCTCTCCCAAAGCACGCACAGTAGATATTATTCAGGCAGTAGAAACACACAACCGAAATTACTATACGGGGGTTTGTGGCATATATGACGGAAACAACTTGGATAGTGGTGTAATGATTCGCTACATCGAAAACACCCCTAAAGGGATGGTCTATAAAAGTGGTGGAGGAATAACTTTTAGCAGTGAAGCATCAAAAGAATATGCAGAACTAATTCAGAAAGTATATATTCCTCTTTAGGTATATTTACAGTATTTCTCCCTCCTATTCTCTTAGAATGAATAAAAATAGAATACAAGAAAAGAATATTGCTTATTTACAATTTTCTCAATCAAATAAAGACAAAATTTTCAGATAAGAAATTACTCTTTAACTCTTCCAACATATTTTACATTATTCTCAAAGAAATACCTATTTTGTTTTTCCTACTCAATCAAAAAAAGAAAAGTACCTATATAATTCCCAATTAATTTCCAATCAGCTATTTTTTGATAGGAAATAGATTTGTATCTTACCCAGACCAAAAACTAATAAATAATGAAAGAATTGTATAAGCACATCGGTGAATTACTCATCGATCAAAATTATGATGCCTTACACGACCTAAAAATTGAGAAGCCAGAGTATTTTAACTGGGTACAAGAAGTATTTGAAGAGATTCATGTAAAAGAAACACCCGAAAAAACAGCTCTACTATGGACAGATGGAGAAGTAACTCACCACTACACCTTTTTAACCCTGCACAATAGATACAATCAGCTTTTAAACTTTTTGCGTTCAAAGGGAATGCAACAAGGAGATGTAATCTTAACCCAAATGATGTTGCAACGCATCAATTGGGTAACTCACTTGGCAACAATTAAAGCAGGATATCAACTATCACCTGCAGCAAGTATATTAGGAGTAAAAGACTTAGCCTATCGCTTTCAAAAGATTACTCCCAAAGTAGTTATTGCCGATTCAGATAACGTAGAAAAAATAGATCAAGCAGAGCGCGAATCAGGAGTTACAATTCCGATTAAACTTTTAGTAGATGGCGAGCGTGAAGGATGGTATCCTTTGGCTGTGTTAGATGAACAGAGTGTAGAAGCAGAAGGTGCTCAAACAAAACCAGATGACACTCTCTTTTTATTTTTTACATCGGGAACAACAGGGATGCCAAAGATTGTGTGCCACACACAATTAAGTCAGCCTTTAGGCCATTTAACAACCACGGCTTGGATTGGTTTAACAAAAAACGATATTCACTACAATATCTCACAACCAGGCTGGGCTAAGTTTGCGTGGAGTAGCCTATTTGCTCCTTGGAATGTAGGAGCTACAATCTTTGCCTACCATACCAAAGAGCGATTTAATGCTGCCACTACACTAAAGCTTATTGAGAAGCACAAAATCACAACTCTTTGTGCCCCTCCTACAGTATTGCGTTTCTTTATCCAAGAAGACTTAAAGTCTTACAACTTTAGTTTAAGACAATGTGTTGCAGCAGGAGAACCTCTAAATCCAGAAGTTATAGAAGAATGGAAAGAAGGGACAGGTTTATTAATACGCGATGGTTTTGGACAAACCGAAAGCACTTGTATGGTAGCGAACTACCCTACTGCTAAAGTTAAATATGGTTCGATGGGAAAACCAACTTTCTTATACGACATCATTATTGCAGATGACGAAGGAAATGAAATACCAATCAATGAAGAAGGGAATATCTGTGTTCGTACAGACACAAAGCAATTAAACGGTATTTTTAAAGGTTATTTATACGACAAAGAGAAACAAGCTCAAGTGTTTAGAAATAACGTCTATTTTACAGGAGATAAAGCGTATAAAGACAGTGATGGTTATATTTGGTTTATTGGACGTGATGATGATGTGATTAAAGCATCTGATTACCGCATCGGCCCTTTTGAGGTGGAAAGTGTATTGATTGAACATGAAAACGTGATTGAAGCTGCGGTAGTAGCAAGTCCACATCCTGTAAAAGGTTTTGAAGTAAAAGCATTTATTATTCTAAACGATCACACTAAAGCTGGAGAAGTCCTTGCTAATGAATTATTCAAGTATTCACGCGAACATTTAGCTCCTTACAAAATGCCACGTAAAATAGAGTTTGTAACAGAACTTCCTAAAACAATTAGTGGTAAAATAAGACGTGTTGAATTGCGTGCTATGCAGGCAGAACGCATTGCTAAGAAAATACCTGTTCCATTAGAATTTGATTACGCTAAATAATATATCTTAAGCTGTTCCTTTATAGAACAGCTTATTTTTTTGTTTCAATCAATCACTTATTCTAAATATATCACTC
Source organism: Flavobacteriaceae bacterium (assembly GCA_031277535.1). Classification (GTDB taxonomy): domain Bacteria; phylum Bacteroidota; class Bacteroidia; order Flavobacteriales; family Flavobacteriaceae; genus Flavobacterium. Next base: position 12,400 of record JAITMD010000011.1, on the reverse strand, counting down.
GCTTTACCTACAAAATAGATATAAAAAAAGAGACTCATGGAGTCTCTTAAACAAACAATTTGGTAAATTGTTCTATAATTATAGTTTGGTTTGGTATACAAAATCACAAGATTTCAGTTTCTCGATTTTAAATCGTCCTTTTGTACTGAAATGGTTTCACAATATAATACTCTTTTCTAAACTCTTCATCGTTACATTGCATTTATACAAAGTTTATATCAACTCTATTTTTTATAAAAACATTATTAAAAGCAAAAGAAGTAAAACAAAAATATCAATCATTAATTAACATAAAATAATCATAAAAAAATACCTCATATTCATTAAAAAAAGAAAAAATATTTTTTAATCAGAAGAAAAAGCTAAGTATTCCTTTCAATCGAAAGAAGTTTTTATTAAATGATAAACCATAAAAATGTTGTTTCGTATTACTATGTTTTTTTGAGATATGACAGATGTAAAAAATAATCTATTCAAAACCAAATATATATTGTACCTTTGTCGCTCATTACAAGTTTAAGTAGGTTACTGCCTTTTGTCTTTCCTGAATTACCATGTAAGGTATTCAGCTTTGTCTATAGTTGCTGTTACATTATTTTTTACTTCTGATTACAAGCAATTTAGAAACAATTAATTCAATATATCTCCTATTTTCCAATGTTTTAAGACTGTTTAGCACTGCTAACGTTCTTATGGTACAATAGTTTAATAGAAACGATATACAATATATTCAATACGTTAATTATTTACATGACCCTGTAAAATAGTCAATTATTTATACAGGCACTAATTATATGAATTTTAAACAATTTTCACTTACTCCTGCTCTCTATCAAGCTATTGAAGAAGTAGGATATACGAAACCAACTCCTATACAAGAACAAACCATTCCTGTTATATTAGCAGGTACAGATATCATAGGTTGTGCGCAAACAGGAACAGGAAAAACAGCAGCTTTTGCTATTCCAATCTTGCAACGTCTAATTACTACACCAAGAAAGAATAAAGCTATTCAGGCTTTAGTATTAGTTCCAACAAGAGAACTTGCTCTACAAGTAGAAAAAAACTTCAAAGCCTATAGCACTCATTTATCATTAAAAACAGTAGCTATCTTTGGAGGAGTTCCTTTGCCACCACAAGTAAGAGCACTTCGTCAAAATCCAGAAGTAGTTATTGCTACACCAGGTAGATTACTTGATTTAATCCAACAAAAAATCATTAGCATTAGTCAAATAAGTACATTAGTTTTGGACGAAGCTGATCAAATGTTGGATATGGGCTTTATACACGATATAAAGAAAGTACTAACCTATGTACCTCAAAAAAGACAAACTCTATTCTTTTCGGCAACTATGCCTGCCCCAATAGAGAAATTTGCTAAAACAATCTTGTACAAACCTACTAAAATAGAGGTTACCCCTCCTGCTCGTACAGCAGATAAAGTAGAACAAGAAGTATACTTTACTTCAAAAGAAGAAAAGCGTCAATTATTATCTACTTTGTTGCAAACATATCCTAAAGCACAGACTTTAGTATTTACAAGAACAAAGCATGGAGCAAACAACTTGGTTAAGTTTTTACAAAAAGTAGAACTACCTGCTGTTGCCATACATGGAAATAAATCTCAAAATGCTCGTGTAGCAGCTCTAAATCAATTTAAAGATAAGAGCATCCGTATATTAATAGCGACAGATATTGCTGCCAGAGGAATTGACATTGAGCAATTGCCTTTAGTCATTAACTTTGACATTCCCAATATAGCCGAGACCTATGTACACCGCATTGGACGTACAGGACGAGCTGGAGCTACAGGATTGGCCATTTCACTTTGTACACCAGAGGAGAAAAAAGACCTATTGAATATCCAAAAGCTTACAGGCACACCTATACGAGCTAAAAAAATAACCGAATAGTATTAATCTAAAAACTTACACCTATGGCAGATTCTTTTTCTAAAAAGGAAAACTTAAAGAAAAAAGCGCAGAAACGACAAGAGAAGGCGCAAAAGAGAGAAGAACGAAAAACGAATAACAATAAGGGTAAGTCTTTAGAAGATATGCTTGTTTATGTTGATCGATTTGGAAACTTAACAGACCTATCACCTGAAGAACAAGCAGAAGAAGAAGCAAAAAACGCTAAACAAATAAAAAAAGGGTCATCAGAAAACGAGGATATGCTTTTTACAGGTATTGTTAACTACCATAGTGAAAAAGGATTCGGTTTTATTACGGATGATCAAACAAAAGAGAGTATTTTTGTACACAGTAGTGAAACAAGTCAACCACTACAAAAAGGTGCAAAAGTACAATACCAAAAGAAACAAACTGCAAAAGGCTTTAATGCTATAGCAGTCAAAATAATTTAATATCAATATTTTTAAATTTACTTATTATGCAAGAAGGAACAGTTAAATTCTTCAACGACACTAAAGGATTCGGTTTTATTACTCCTAAAGACGGAGGAGATGACATTTTTGTACACACTACAGGTTTAAACGATCGTATTCGTGAAAATGACGAAGTTACTTACGAAGTACAAAAAGGGAAAAAAGGACTTAACGCAGTTAATGTTAGCAGAAGATAATTGAATCTCATTCAATAGTTATCTAACAGGTGTTAAAACAAGAAAAGCGTGAATTACTTCACGCTTTTTTTTATTATACTTTTTAATCTTCCTCATGTAGTTTCTTACTTATCTCTTCTTTTATTCTTTCGTATCGATTAATTAAATCTTCATCAATAGTTCCCATATACTTTTTAATCTTTCTTAGGTGAAATCCAAAGACAATACTATAGATGCCCAACAAAATAAAAGAGAAAGCTGTCCAATAAACAATGGTAAAAGCACCAAACTCAAGGTTCCACAACATACAGAATGCAAATATAGCACCAAGCAAAGCAATTGTAAACAAACCTACCCATGACTTTACACCATAATGTTTTAAATCAAATGCTAAACTCATTCCTCTGATTGAACGGAACATTAATCCAAAACCTACATAAATCGGTAATACAATCATCGACATCCCCGGAGTTTTTATTAAAATAACACCCAAAATTAGATCTATAATACCCGAAAAAAGCATCCAGCCCCACCCATCCATTTGGTCTTTGTTGCTAATAGCAAAAGTAATTTCAAAAAGTCCTGATAACAAGAACATACAACTAAATAACATAGCCAACGAAGCATACGAAGTAATTGGTGTAGCAAAGATATAGCCTCCTCCAAAAACAAATAATGCACCTACGAGTACAGGGATATACCAATGTTTAATTTTGTCTTTGACAATTTTCACAAATGAATTATTCATATTCTACTATTTTTTATGTTTATAACAATTTATGACTTTTAAAGCTTATTTGAAAACTTAATATATTAAATTTGACTAAAGAACATTTCAAACCCTCAAATTTAACATACTACAATGGTACAAAAACTCGTTGTTTTACTATTTCTATGCCCTCTTTTTACATGGGCACAAACACTACAGCCTGTTGCTGATAAAAAAGAAATACACAACAGTCTGGTATTGGCTATGGATATCCATAAAGCCATGCCTAATGACTCTCTTTTAAAATACACAAACTATACCAATATCTATCGTTCAAAAGAAATTGGACTAACAAATCAGTGGGCTTTGTACAAAAATACCAAAAACAACATTCACGAAATTGTTATTCGCGGTACCGTAAATAGAGGAAGTAGTTGGTTGGCAAACTATTATGCCGCAATGATACCAGCTAATGGAACAATTCAATTAAACCGTACAAAAAAAATAAAATATCACTTTGCAGATGATGATCGCGCAACAGTACATGCAGGTTGGACAATTGCTTCACTGTATTTAATGGAAGAGATCAAACCAAAGATTGACAGCTTGTACAAACACAACAACAAAGAATTTATTATTTCGGGACATAGTCAAGGTGGAGTAATTACATATTTAATCACAGCGAACCTTCGCCAAATGCAATTAAAAGGAGAATTACCGCAAGATATTGTATTTAAAACGTATGCATTAGCTCCTCCAAAACCAGGTAATTTATACTTCACCTACCAATATGAAAAAATGACACAAGCTTGGAGTTATTCTGTAAGCAACGTACAAGATTGGGTACCTGAAGTCCCTCCTACCACACAAACGCTAAAAGATTTTAATCCAATAAGCCCTTTTAGTGAAGCTGAAATAAGCAAAGCCATGAAGAAAATTTCATGGCCTAAAAGAATGTTTGCTAAAGGGATATTCAACAAAATAAGCAATCCTACTGAAAAAAGTAACGAACGCTATCAAAAATACTTAGGAGGTTTTGTCTTCAAAATGATTCACAAACAATTGCCCGAATTAGTAGAACCAACCTATAGTGACAACAGTGATTACAACCGTTGTAGCAATCCCGTTATCTTAGATGGACTACAAGACAAAGCTTACCAAGAGCAGTTTGACAAACCAGAAAATATTATGTCACACCACCTCCCACCTGCTTACTTGTATCTATTGAAGAAACAATTATAAACAAAAGAGGTATCCCATCAAGATGTGGATACCTCTTTTGTTTGATCCTATTGGATTTATAAGAAATAATAAAGAACCCTTTTATTAAAATCAAAAAAGAGAGCAGTGGTAAACTGCTCTCTTCTATATTACTATAATAGTATATACTATTACATATTACGTCTATACTGTCCTCCTACTTCAAATAATGCTGAAGTAATCTGACCTAACGAACACACTTTAGAAGCATCCATTAACGCCTCGAAGATATTACCATTCTGAATAGCAACCTCTTGAATGCGCTCCAATTCTTCTTTCACTAAAGCATCATTTGCTTTGTTTAAGTTTTCTTTTGTTTTGATCTGGAACAACTTCTCTTCTTCTGTAGCACGGATAACCTCTGCAGGTACAACTGTAGGAGATCCTTTAGAGCTCAAGAAAGTATTTACTCCAATAATAGGGAATGTACCATCATGTTTCAATGTTTCGTAGTACAATGACTCTTCTTGGATTTTAGAGCGTTGATACATTGTTTCCATTGCACCTAATACTCCACCTCTTTCTGTGATTCTATCAAACTCTGCTAATACAGCTGCCTCTACTAAGTCCGTTAACTCTTCTATAATAAACGACCCTTGTATTGGATTCTCATTTTTAGCCAATCCAAGCTCTTTATTAATGATTAACTGTATTGCCATAGCTCTACGTACAGATTCTTCCGTAGGAGTCGTAATAGCCTCGTCATACGCGTTAGTATGAAGTGAGTTACAGTTATCATAGATAGCATATAAAGCCTGAAGCGTTGTACGGATATCATTAAAGTCTATTTCTTGTGCGTGCAATGAACGTCCTGAAGTCTGGATGTGGTATTTCAACATCTGAGCACGTTCGTTAGCACCATACTTATTCTTTAATGCTTTCGCCCAAATACGACGAGCTACACGTCCAATTACCGCATACTCAGGATCAATACCATTAGAGAAGAAGAACGATAAGTTAGGACCGAAATCATTAATATCCATTCCTCTACTTAAGTAGTACTCTACATAAGTAAATCCATTAGCTAATGTAAACGCTAACTGTGTAATAGGGTTTGCTCCTGCTTCTGCAATATGATATCCTGAGATAGATACAGAATAGAAGTTACGTACGTTTTTCTCAATAAAGTACTCTTGTACGTCACCCATTAAACGAAGGGCAAACTCCGTAGAGAAGATACAAGTGTTTTGTGCTTGATCTTCTTTTAAAATATCTGCTTGTACTGTACCACGCACTTGTGATAAAGTATTCTTTTTAATCTCTTGGTAAACCTCTTGAGGTAATACTTGATCTCCAGTAACTCCCAAAAGCATTAACCCTAAACCATCATTACCTTCTGGTAATTCACCGTTATAACGAGGTCTCTCTACACCTTTCTTCTTATAGATAGCTTCAATCTTAGCTTCAACTTCTGCTTCTAATCCATTCGCTTTGATATAGATCTCACATTGTTGATCAATAGCAGCATTCATGAAGAATCCTAATAACATAGGTGCTGGTCCGTTGATTGTCATCGATACAGAAGTCAAGGCATGTGCCAAGTTAAACCCTGAGTAAAGCTTCTTCGCATCATCTAAACAACAAATAGAAACTCCTGCATTACCAATCTTACCATAAATATCAGGACGGTGTCCTGGATCGTTTCCATAAAGTGTTACAGAGTCAAAAGCAGTTGACAAACGCTTCGCTGGCATCCCTAAAGACACATAGTGGAAACGTCTATTCGTACGCTCTGGTCCTCCTTCTCCTGCAAACATACGCGTAGGGTCTTCTCCTTCACGTTTGAACGGATATAGTCCTGAAGTAAACGGAAACTCTCCTGGTACATTCTCTTGTAATGACCAACGTAAGATATCTCCCCAAGCTTCATACTTAGGTAAAGCAATCTTAGGAATCTGTAAGTGTGATAAACTCTCTGAATGCGTTGCAATCTTGATTTCTTTATCACGTACTTTAAATGAATATACAGGGTTCTTGTATTTATTTACTTTTTGATCCCACGTTAAGATAACCTCCCAGTTGTAAGGATCTAAGTTCATCTTCACCTTGTCAAACTCCTTTAACAGAAGATTGATGAATAGTTGTGTATCAGCATCTTTAGACACAACACTTTCCTCAACTATTCCTGATTTATTTATCTCTGGCAACTTGCCAGCAACTGTTTCTACTGTTTTGAAAATACCGTATAACTTCTGTGCTACCTCTTTTTGGGTTAATACAGTATCATCATATTTACGGTTATTTTCTGCAATTTCAGATAAGTAACGAGTACGATTAGGTGGAATAACAAATACTTTCTCACTCATTTCTTTTGTGATTTCCATATTTGAAGTTAGGTTAGCACCTGTTTTCTCCACAACCTTATCCATAATAGCTTTATATAAAGCATTAGTACCTGGATCGTTAAACTGAGAAGCAATAGTACCAAACACTGGCATCTCATCAGGATTTACATCCCATAAGTTGTGGTTGCGTTGGTATTGTTTCTTTACATCTCTGATTGCATCTAAAGCACCACGCTTGTCAAATTTGTTGATTGCAACAATGTCAGCGAAGTCAAGCATATCGATTTTCTCCAACTGTGTAGCTGCACCAAACTCTGGTGTCATAATATATAAAGACGCATCAGAGTGATCTAAAATCTCTGTATCTGACTGCCCAATACCTGATGTTTCTAAGATGATTAAATCATAATTTGCTACTTGAAGTACTTGAAGTGTTTCTTCAACATAACGCGATAACGCTAAGTTAGACTGACGAGTAGCTAACGAACGCATGAATACACGAGGATTATTAATAGAGTTCATACGAATACGGTCTCCTAATAAAGCACCACCTGTTTTACGTTTCGATGGATCCACAGAAACTAATGCTACTGTCTTCTCTGGGAAGTCAATTAAGAAACGACGAACTAACTCATCCACCATTGACGACTTACCTGCACCACCTGTTCCTGTAATCCCTAATACTGGGGTATGTTTATGTTTTTCAGCATCGAATTGGAATACTTTAAGGAAGTCTTCTTCTCTGTTTTCAGCTAATGAGATTAAACGAGCAATCGTAGTAATATCTTTATCAGCTAACGATTGATATACATCTTTCCCTGCAGGAAGTTGTAAATCCATTGTAGGAAAATCTGCTTTCGCTACCATGTCGTTAATCATCCCTTGCAATCCCATCGCACGACCATCATCTGGAGAATACAGATGCGTGATACCATAATCCATTAATTCTTTAATCTCACTTGGAAGAATTACTCCTCCTCCTCCTCCTACGATTCGGATATGTCCTGCCCCTTTCTCTTGCAAAAGGTCGTACATGTATTTAAAGTATTCGTTATGACCTCCTTGGTACGAAGTCATAGCTATTGCATTTGCATCTTCTTGTATAGCTGTATTTACTACTTCTTCAACACTTTTATCGTGTCCTAAGTGAATAACTTCACATCCTGTCGCTTGTATAATACGACGCATAATATTAATTGCAGCATCATGGCCATCAAATAGCGCCGCAGCTGTAACTATACGCACCTTGTTTTGAGGTGCATAGGGTGTATTTTGTTGCATAATCTATAGTCATTAGTCAAGTGCCAAGATAATAAATATTCGGTAAATACACCACAAGCCTAAAAATATTTCAAGTGAAATAACCTAAAATGATATTTTTTTGCTTAATTCATTAAACAAATTAAAATCACGAAATATGCTGTAGCGAAATCTTAGGTTTGCTATAAGTTGCAGGCTTCCCTTTTTTATAAACTAAAAATGAAGGGATTAATCTAACATTACAAAATCATAATTTAATACCCTTTGGCTCTTGGATTTACTAAATTAAAAGAGTGCATCTCTTAACTATTTTTCTATCCACCTAATTAGACGTTAGTTTGAATAATAGAAGTTTATTTTAAAGAAAGAGGATTATAGATCCCATTTGAAGCTAATTGATACAAAGAAAACCAATACCTCAGTAAATCTGATATTATGTTTTTATTTCGATTCTTACTCAAAAGCAAAACTTTCAGCATAGTTAAAAATAAAAAAAAACCGACAGCTTTCACTATCGATTTTATAAGCAGAGAAAGAGAAACAATCTTTTGCATTACATCGTCACTTACATTACTTTTTTACAATTCATAGATTGCTTATTTTGGGTGACTTTCATTCCTGTAACCTCTCCTTTTTTGTTAACAATAAAATCAAACTCCGCATTATTTTTTCTTGCATAAAACTTGTTTACTCCTTTTCGTTCCAATAGTATTTTTTGTCCTTCTTTTCCATCTGCATAAATGTTTAAAAATAGATAATTATTGGCTGCTTCTCGTATCTCAAATGCTCCTACATCAATAAATCCAATCAATGTTGCTCTATATACACCAGTATAAACCTTAGTTAGAGAAGCAGTATGACTTTTATAAGTTGTGAAATCTGCTTGTTGATAGGGCTTGTCGAAATACTTGGATGCTATACTTAACACCACATCGTTAATTTTTACATTACTTGCATTTGATAGTACTGAAATAGATAGTCCTTCACTTGGGAAATAACCAATAAATGACTGAAATTCATCAATGCTTCCAAAATGTCCATAACCTACTTTATCATAAATGGGTGTTTTTAATATCCCATACCCAATACCTTTTTGATTGGTTCTTTTCATTTGTGCCAAAGACTTTTCAGAAACTAATCTTCCATTTAAAAGTTCTTCTATCAATTTTGATAAATCTTCGGTAGTAGAAACAATAGCTCCTGCAGAGAATGTAAAACTTGGATGTGTATCAATTTCCTTCAACCTCTTTTCTCCATTGTATAGATAAGAAGCATTTCTTTTCCCATATTCCTTATCCTCCGTTTCGCAATAAGTATGCTGTAACCCTATTCTATTTACAACTCTTATCGCTATATTTTCTGAGTAAGACTTTTTGGTACAATCTTCTATAATATAACCCAAAAGTAAATAATTGGCGTTACTATAACTGCGATCTTGTCCTGGTTTGAAATCAGACTTATGCTGTCCAATCAAGTTCAACATTTCTTTTTTTGTAAACTTTCTATTTTTTGAAGTATAGTACTCTTCCCATTCCGCATAATTATAAATTCCACTCATATGCCCCAAGAGATAGGCTATTGTAATTTTATCCGCATTCTTAATAGTGGGATAATACTGATCAAGTGTTGTTTCCAATGTTAACCGTCCTTCTTCTATAAGTTGAAAAATAATAATTGCTGTAAAGACTTCTGTAATAGAACCTATTCTGTATTTATCTAAATGGCTACCCTGCTTATTGAATTCCCCTTTATAGATTGTTTTTCCATTCTTTTGAAGTAACACACTTCCTGAAAAAGCGTTATTTTGTTCTAAATGATGCATCACATCATCAATCGATTTTGAATAATCTGGATTTTGTGCAGACAATAATCCAAATATACTAAGTGCCAGTTTAAGGAATAGTTTTCTCATCTTTACTAATTGTTTTGTGCAAATAAAGGAACGTCTGCACATTCTTTTTACTTCTTTTTGACCAATCACACAGAAACAAGGACATAAAAATTAGTTCTACCTCTTACTCTTATTTGTCCCCAAATAACGACTGTTCGTGTAAAAACCCGTAGGTGGTTACAGAAAAAAATTAACTTTACGTTTTTATAGAAACACATAAGAATGAATGCAATAAATAGGTTTAACTTTTCAAGGCTCTTGCTCAATATCTTTTTTACAGGTTTAGTCTTATTTGTTAGTGTAAAAAACAATGGCAATAGTGTATATACTGGTTATATTCTACTTTACAACCTTATTCTTTTTGCACCTACTTGGATTAATAATTTCTATTTACTCCCAAGGTTTCGATTACATAAAAACAGTATGCGATACCTACTGGAGGTTACAGTACTATTTGTAATTTCAGTACTATTTGTAGGAACATACTTAAAATGGCTTTATCACTACTTTGAAAAAAGTGAATTATCGGATTTCACTGCCTTAGCAATAAATGCTTCAGTATCTTCTTCCTTAGAAAGTTATCAGCCTTACTTTGATGTCTTGCCTGGAATCATTCTTCTACTCCTTAGTATGACTATAGGATATGTAGTTCAAGAATATTTATTAAAGATTAAACAAGAAGAGTCTATACGAGCACAACAAAACATTGCAGAACTCGCTTTACTAAAATCACAGATTAGTCCGCATTTTCTTTTTAATATTCTAAACAGTCTTTATGCACTTTCTCTTAAAACAGATAAAGAAACCCCTAATGTTATTCTAAAACTTTCCGACATCCTGCGATACTCCCTATACGAAAGTCAAGAAAGAGAAATTTCTATTACTGAAGAAATACATATCTTACAAACCTACCTGGCTATTGAACAGTTGAGAATACCGGCTAATGCAAGTGTTTCCTTTCAGCATAACGGAATAAGAGACTCAATCAAAATTGCACCAATGCTTTTATTACCCTTAATAGAAAATGCTTTTAAACATGGTATTGATTCTACCATTGGCAATTCTTATATTGAAGCGAATTTGTCTTGTGATAACAATAGATTAATATTTGAATGTAAAAATAGTTTTAAAGAACAACCAACCAAGGGGATTGGCGGAATAGGCATCGAAAACATTAGTAAACGCCTACAATTGCTTTATCCTTCCAGACATTCATTACAAATGAACAAAAGCGTAGATACCTTTAGTATTACTCTCGAAATAAAATTATAAAAACAGTATGAAAATAAGATGTTTAGTGGTAGATGATGAAAAACTTGCGCAGGAAGTTTTGGTTCACCATATTTCAAAATTTGATATTTTACAGTTAGAAGGCATTTGTAATAATGTTTTTGAATTAATCAGTGTCCTCAATAAAGACAAAGAAATTGATTTGATTTTTTTGGATATTAAAATGCCTGAAATCAGTGGAACTGATTTTGTTTCTATGTTTACCAATTCTCCAGCAATTATCTATACAACCGCATATAATCACTATGCCGTAGATGCTTTTAATCAAAATGCGCTTGACTATTTGTTGAAACCTATCTCACTTGAGCGATTTTCTAAAAGTGTGCAAAAGGCAATTCAACACATTAGACCTTTACCTCCTGTAGCTTCTTTAGCAACTGATGCAAATAGCTATTTTTATGTAAAAAGTGATAAACGCTTAATAAAAATCGATCCAACCGAATTGATTTACATAGAAGGAATGCGCAATTACATCTGTATTTATACTGAAACGGAAAAAATAATAGTACACAGTACACTCCTTACTATTGAAGAAAATTTAAAACACATCAATTCTATCTGTAGAGTACATAAATCTTACCTTATCAATTTCAATAAGATTCATTACGTAGAACAACATACAATTCTACTAACAAATAAGAAAAGTATTCCTATTGGGTTGAGTTATCGCGATCAGATCTATGAGAAGATGAAAATTATGTAGGTAGATGAAGAATGATATTAAAGTAGTTTTTAGTCTTTTGTCTTTTTGTACACCCTAAATAAATTACCTTTTAAAGCAATGATTTAAAGCGTGTTAATTCAGATATAAAAATACCCTATTTAATAATATAAACTAAAAAACTAAGATACCCTATTATTCTTTTTTACAACTCTGAGTTTAGATTAATAGCATTTCCAGTCCACTTTTTGCTGACGATTTACAACTTTCATTTTCCTTACATTCAATATCAATGACTTTGGTGGAAAGTAACAAACTAAAAAATATATGATCACTGTTCTATCCCTATATCTTTTCTTGCACTTTGAAGTAAATTTACACTTCTTTTTCTTATATTTGTCTTGTCTTTTAAGAGAAAAAAACTAAAAATTTAAGCAGTAAAAAACACCACTGCTTAAATTTTTTTTTAACTCTTTAAAATA
>JAITMD010000005.1 GCA_031277535.1 Flavobacteriaceae bacterium | reverse complement strand
ATGGAGAGCTTGAAGCAGGAAAAGGTAAAGTTTTATTCGAGAAAGTGTTAAAAGATGGGTCAAAAGATGAGTATGATAATAAGCCAATTGATATTTCTAAAGATATCTTGAAAATTATTGAAAATAATAAAGAGATTATAGAAAAGATCAAAGAAGTGACAAAAGTAGTTGTGGAAAAAGGAAAAGGGGATTTGCCGACGGGAGAAGTTATTAATGGAAAAGCTGTCTATAAAGGTATTGCTACTGTAGAAGTAAAGGATACTGTTGGTTATGATAGTACTTTCCAAGGTTTTATTACTGCAGCTCCGAAAAAAGTTGAGATTAATGATAAGGGAGTGGCTGAGATTAAAGATAGTACAGATGAGTTTGGAAGATTGTTAAGAGTTTCTATTATAGATGCTGCTGGTAATGTACTGATTAATTCTGCTACAAATGTAACTTCACCAAGTAAAAATCAATTTAACTTCTATTTTGGTATGGGTGAAATGTATGTGCCATTAGATAATGCTGCTAATTATGAAGTGGTATACGAATATATTGCTAAATAATAGTAAATGTATTAAATAGGCAAAATAATATAAGTTATTTGTCATATAACGAAATGTTCAATTTCGAAAAAAGAATACTATGAAAAAAATATTAATTATTGCTGCTTTACTTGGGGTGTCTTATTTAGGACATGCCCAGGTAGGGATTGGCACCATGACTCCTAATGGGAGTTCTATATTAGATGTATCTTCTCCTGATAAAGGGGTTTTGTTTCCAAGGGTTGAGTTAATCGATTTAGGTAACTTTGCTCCAATGAAGGATGTGAATGGTTCACAAGCAAAGGCAAAAGGTTTAATTGTTTATAATATTAAAGTTGATGCTGCAAAAGAATTAGTAGAAGGTTTTTATACATGGAATGGTACAGCTTGGAATAAGTTGGCTACTCTGCAAGATGCTAAAGACGGTTCTAAGGATAATACTGCAATTGTAAATGAGGTTGTGAACAACTTTTTCAATACAACCGTTGTTGATGGAAATGTAAAAGGAGGTACTTCTGCTTTGTTGTATGATTTTGAGAAAGCTGAGTTTTATACTGTTACAATTGATCCCAAAACGGGAAAAATAACTAAGGTTAAAGCAGATGTTACTAAGGGAATTCGCGCTGTAGAAAGTAAAACTTCAATTAAAAGAGGGGAAGTTGTAACAGATGCAACAAAACCAGCTACTGTTGATGTATTAACGTTGGATGCAACCAAGTTAAAAAAAGGTCAAATATTTTACGAATATCTTGCTGAGGATGACGCAAGTGGTAAACCAGTTGTACATTATATTAATATGACGAATGATGTTTATACGTCTATTAATAACAATGAAGATATTAAAAATTTGATTAATAACAATGTATCACAATATTTAAGTAAAGGAGGTAATGTTTATTATGGTGATCATGATAATGATCCAGCTACTAAAGATGTATTGTATTATAAAGATAAGAATGATAAGAATCAGATAATTGATATTGGTGAAACCATTAAAGAATTTTTTACTAAAAGTAAAGAAGAGATTATCAAAGAAATTCGTGAAGGTTTAGGATACAATATAACTTCTGAGGTAGTAAGTACAGGTAATAAGTTAAATGGAAAAGTTATTTATACTTATTATGGTAGTACTACCATTAAAGATTTAGATGCACAAACATCAGGTGTAGCAATTCCTGCAGCATATGCTGGAAAGGCAATTGAGGTATATGATGTGAAGTTGGTAAAACCTAATGGACAACTTGAAAAAGTTGGGGTTACTGATGTAGAAGTTGCTAATGGAACAATCAATTTTGCTTTAGGAAATGGAATTTTCTATGTTACATTACCTGGAGGAACATATAAGGTTGTAGTCCAGTTTGTTGAAAAGTAATTCTTGATAAAATAGTGTTGTAAAAAGCACTGGAGTATCTGATAGAATAAAAAGCTGCAAGTATTTTACTTGCAGCTTTTTTTATTTATTGATTTATTTGTTTTTATGATGGTATTTTTAACATGTTTTTTAATTATATTATTATTATGAATTTAATATGTTAATTTGTGTGTTATTGATTATTTGTTTGTATTGTGCTGTTTTTTGTGATAGATTATCTTTATTTGCTGTTTTTAATTGGTTTTTAATTGTTATTTTTTGATTTAAAACATGATTTATATCATTTATTTTTATTACAGATGTGTTTTTGTTTAGAATTTTATGTTAATTTTGTGGTTAAAATTGAATAACTATGAAAAAGAAAATTATTCCTTTAGTTGTCCTTCTTGGGACAATGGGAGCTTACGCTCAAACTGGTATAGGAACATCCCTTCCTCAGGAGTCTGCTGAGTTGGAGGTGTCTTCTGGAAATAAAGGGGTGCTTATCCCTCGATTAGCTTTAAAATCAGAAACAGATAAAACAACTATTGTTAATGGTTCACAGATAGAAAGTTTACTTGTATATCATACCGGTATTCCTGATTTAGAAGCAGGTTTTTATTTTTGGGCTAACAGTAAGTGGAATGCTTTAGTGTCTAATAGTACATTATATAAGTATATTAAAGAAACAGCTAAAGATGGCAATGTAACTATTACAAATGAGGGGGATAATAATTTTACTTTTACTTGGATTGATAAAAGTACAAATAAGCAGAAAACAACTACTATAAACGAGTTGATTAAAAGTTTAGAAACGATTACTTCTTTGTCAGCTGGAACTGATCCTTTAAAAGCAACATTAGTTTATACAAGAGAAGGTAAGGACGATACAACACAAACAATTGAGCTTACACCACTGTTAAAAAGAAGTGAAGATTTTAAGGATTTTTTAAAAGACTATATTACTACAGGTATTAAAGAAACTATTACTAAAATAGTAGCTGATAAAAATACTAATGGTAAGAATAATGGAGTTTATAATTATTATAACGAAGAGTTGGAAAAAGAAGGGTATATGCCTTTTAAAATTGATATTATTAATGATGTAGAGAATAACTTCCAAAATATTATTGATAATGCGGATGTTAAAACAATTTTAAACAATTATTTTAAAACTAAAGTTATTGGTAATGTTACATATGAAGGAGGAAATTTTTATGTGACTATAGAAGATGGTAATGGAGGAGTGAAAAATGAGGTAATTGATATTACTCAAATAATCAAGGACAATTCATTTTTAGCAAAGTTAACTCTTACTCCAGCAGCTGATAATGTAGACAATGTTAAAGCAGGTTTTACATTTAATGATGGTAAGAATGTAGATAATAAAAAATTTGCTGAGACTTTAACCACCATGACTAAGGAAGCATATACAATGTATGTGTATTATGATACTGATACTGTAACAGGAGAACAAAAAGAAGTACATGTAGATGTTAAACGTGATGAGGCTATGTTTGGTGAACCTATAAATACTTATCAAGCTTATAAGTTTACTTATTTGAATGAAAAAGGAGATACAGTAGTTATTAAAGGAAGTGATCTATTAGGAGCAACAGATAATGGGAATGGAGGGAATTTTTTGGAAACATTAACTACTTTTAGATATGATCCAAATTACCCAGGAGGACCAGCATTAGTTTATACAGATGAGAAAAAAGCAGAGAGTTTTGTTCTTATTTCTCAGTTATTTCAAAAGTCTGAAACTATAACAACATTGAGTCTTGATGAGGCAAAAAGAGAATTGCATTATAAAAATGAAACGCCAGCTCCACCTGTAATTATTACTTTAGATAATTTAGTTCAGGAGCCATGGTATGTTGAAAAAACTATAAAACAAGCAACAAAGAATGATGATAATATATATACTAAAGGTTGGGTAGGAATAGGTTTTGATGAGAAATCTGCAGCACCTAATGAAATGTTGCGCGTAAATGGTAGTATTACAGCAACAAATAGTTACTATGCGGATTATGTATTTGAAAGTTATTTTAATGGAAGTTCAAAACTGAAATACAATTATAAGTTTAATGATTTAAATACTGTAAGTGAATTTATTAATACAAATAGACACTTACCAGGGATTACACCAATTAGTGATTTGGAAAAAACTACTTCTGGTTATTCTTTTAATGTTTCAGAATTATCAATTCAGTTGTTGGAAAAAACAGAAGAATTGTTTTTGCATGTGATAGAACAACAAAAAGAGTTGAATGCAAAAGAAACACGAATTGAAAAGTTGGAATCAGAAGTATCTGATATGGCTAAGCGTTTACAAGCTTTAGAAGCATTATTAACGAAGTAATAATTATTAAATTTTGTATTGATGAAAAGTAAATATTTAAATATAAAGTCATTTCATTCTGCGTTATTGATAATGATTGCATTGTTAATGAATGTATCATTGTCTTTTGCTCAGAGTGGTAATATGACAAAAATAAAGGATGGCTCTGTAACTGGTACTACAAGTGCTACCGCTGCCCCTTTTTCAGTATTAGAATTAGAGAGTGCTACTAAAGGATTTCTATTGCCTCGTATGACAACTGCAGAGCGTAATATACTTACTGCAAAAATTACAGACAAAGAACGTGGTAGAGGATTGACAATTTATAATACAGATGATGATTGTATTAATTATTGGAGCACAGAAAAGAGCAAATGGTTAAGTCTTTGTGGAGAGTTACCTCCTGCTAAAATTAGTGTGGATTGTGGAAAAATACAATTAAATGCAAGTGGTGCTTTAGAATTAAAACAAGGAGTAAGTCTAAAAGATACAGATGTTTTATTTATGTCTGTAAATGTATTAGAGTCTGGGTCTTATATTATTTCTGCAGTAACAACTAATGGTTACTCTTTTAATAAAACGGGAGTATTTGAAACTACAGGTGTTTATACGATAGCTTTAGAAGGTTTTGGTACACCATTAATGGAAAATGAGAGTCCAGGAGATGCTGTTACTTTTAGAGTAAATGGTAAAGAAAACACAGGATGTAATACAACAAAAATACCTGTTAAGTCATCAGAGATTGACTATAAAATTACTACTCCTGCTATTACATTAAATTGGAAAGCATACAAAGGAGTTCCTTTGAACGCTACAGATAACAAAATAGAGTTAGAGGCAGATGTAACTACACCAGGTTTTTGGAGAATTACAGAAGTAACGGCTGCAAATGGAATTAGCTTTAGTGGATCAGGAGAATTCAAAACAGCTGGACCAAACCAAAAGATAACAATTTATGGACAAGGTGTTCCTGGAGCAGTAGGTACTAATACATTCAATTTTAAAACGAATTCAAAAAATAACAAAACACCAGGAGTTACTGCTACAGTACAAACAATTGCAGCTGCTTTTGAATTGGTGTGTGATAATCCTTCAAAACCTATAGAGTATAAAGGAGAGTTTAGAGAAGATTCTAAATTGACAAAAAGTAATGCATTCTCACTTCCTGTAAAAGTAACTGCACCAGGTTTAGTTGATATTGAATTACATGGTAAGTTTGCTGGATCAACAGGTACAGTTGTATTTAAAGCTCCTCAAACAATGTTGAGTTTTAATGGAACAGATAATATTCAGATTGTTACTTTGTATCCAGAAGATAAAGTAATCCCGTTAAAAACAACAGGTATTACGTTTGAAAGTATGATACCAGCAACAACACTTTGTGCAACATTCCCAATAATTCCAGTAAAAGAACGTTCAAAAACGTACACATTTAATTGTGGAAAGAGTTATGCATTTAGTGGAGCTCAAAATTCAACTGTATTTACTACAGACACTCCTTTAGTTGCAGGAACACATGGTATTTTAGTACAGGTAAATGTAGGATATGCAGATACATATACAATTAAAACGAATACATTAGCTGGTGTGTACTATGAAAAATCTGGAACATTTACAGATGGAGATAGAGCACAAGGTACAGCTACAGTTATTTTAGAACCAAAAGGAGTTGGGGTTTATACTGTTCCAGCAACACATATGTATACTTTGTCTACAGAAGGATTAGGCGCAGGTAATGACATTACTTCTGCATGTTCTATTCCTGTATATGTAAAAGGTAGAGATATTAATGTATTGGCAATTGGAACAGCTTATTATGCACCATCAGGAAAAACAAATGCTTATGCACCAAATGCAATTCTACAAAATCCAGCACTTTTTGGACCAAATGGAAAAGTAAAAGTAAACAGTATTAATATTTTTACAAATAAGAACATTAATAAATTTCCTGATAACTTAGCAAACTATTTAGCAGTTAATAAAATTGATATCATAATATTTGCCTATAATGGACATTATGGTACAGCAGAAAGAATTGCTTTGGTAGATTTTGTTAGAAATAAAAAAGGAGTATTGATTATGGCAGATGAGTTAAATTTAAAACAATCTCCTCCAGGATCTATTTATACTGATACATCTAATATACTGATTGCTGAAATGAGAGAGTTTGATAATGGGTCAGTTCAAGCAGTTACTGGAGTTTCTAATGGATTTACTCAGGTAAATAAAATAATAGGACCAGTAGATGACCCAATTATTAAAACTGTAGAATTTGGAGATTTAAATAATAAATATATAGGTAACGACTATGCAGCAAATGGATGGTATATTCCTAAGTATAGTTTGACAAGTGAGTATATTCCATTAGCAGAAAGTAATAGTCAGCCAGATAAAATTGCGATGTTTAGACATAAAAAGTTTGGATTTATCTTTATGGGAGATGGAGGTATTTTCTCAGGATCGATAGGTAATACAAGTAAATCTATTTGGCCTGTGAAATATGATAGCGCAGGAAATTTGTATGGTAAAGATTATTTAGATAGAGGAACAACTTATACTGTCTATAATAGTATTCTATATGCAAATATTTTGAAGTGGGCTATTGACTATGTAGTACAAAATAAACCTGCACAATAATAATTTATTGAATAAATAAGCTGGGGTTTTAAACTTCAGCTTATTTTAATCTGATAATGTTTTATGAAAAAAGAAATTAGATATAGTGGTGTACTACGTGTTTTTTTATTGTTTTTTATGGGACTATTGTTGCAATTTAATAATGTGACTTTAGCTCAAAATACAACAGAAAAAGGAGCGCAAATATCAGATGAATCTGCGCCTAATGCGTTAACCCCAATCACATTTAGTATTTTGGAGCTGAGCTCTAAAGAACGTGGTTTTTTAATGCCTCGAATGACTACAGTAGAGCGTATGCGTATTCCTACAGCAAACTTAAGTGGAGGTATGGTTATTTTCAATACTACTTTAGATTGTGTGGAGTTCTATAATGCATCACGCCAACAATGGATGAATATTTGTGGAGGAAATGATCCAGCGGTATATACTATTCCAGAGTTAAAATGTGGTACTGCAAAGGCAAGTGGGACTTATACAGCAGGAGTGTTGTTGGATGAAAGAAAAAATATCATTACCATTGAAGTAAGTGTAAGTTCACCTGGCTCTTTTGATATCGAAGCGATTGCTTATGATGATACAACACAATTGAATGGATATACTTTCTCTGCCCATGGAACTTTTCCTACAGAAGGGAGTTTTGTAATCGTGCTAAGAGGGAAAGGAACTCCTAAAAAAGGATATGCTGCTGGAGCTGGAAAGGATAAGATTAAGTTTTTCTTGAATAAGAAATTAGTTACTTGTGAGATTTCAAATGATGTAGCTAAAGACTTTGAGCCATTAGTTGCAAATTTGTTATGTACTGATGTAACAAATAAAATTAATGTAGAAGGTACTTATAAAGAGAAAGTTCCTTTAACTGCGGCAAACAGAATTACTGTTCCAGTCAAAGTAACTAAGAGTGGTAGAGGAAAAGTGTATGGGAAGGTTGAAAAAACGACTACACAAACAGAAAATGTACTCTATGAATCTGATGTGACTGATTTTGTAGTAACTCCAAGTAATGGTGTACAGTGGGTTGTTTTGAAACCAGCTGTTAATACAGGTAAACCTACTACAGGCGGAAATATGAAAGTCGATCTTAAAATTGTTTCTAAAGGAAAGAATGAGTATGATCCCTTTGTTCCTGCGGATCCTAAAGATATTTCTACGTGTAGTTTTAATATTAATGTGGAAAGTGATGGACCGAAATATAATATGGGATCTGCGGTTTTAAAAAGTAACTTTGTTACAACAATTAAAACTAAAGATAAATCGGGAAGTTCTGTAACAGTAGGGACACCTTATATAACCCCAAAAACGGATATGGCAGCCAATGGAGGTAATGATTTTAAGATTGAACTTACAATTGAACCTATAGCAACAGGGCATTATAAGATTACTACCAAGAATCAGAATAACGGTATTTATTTTGAAGGAGAAGGAGAGATATCTCAAAGTGATGTTAATGCTAAAATAAAAACAGTTGTTTTAAAAGCTTATGGAGTGTCAGAAACAGATTTACCATATGCTTATGGACGATTTGATTTTGTTGGTAATAACTCTGATCCTAAGTATATTAATACATCTACTATTTTTGTTGATTTCGTATATAGACCAATGCAAATGTATTCTATAGGTGGAAAAACAGGTCAGTCTTGGCACCCAGGAGGATTTAATGGACCAGCTAGTAATTGGTTTGCAGGGCCACGTGTAATACGTAATTATAAACATTTTAGTTGGGATGGTGTAGTACGTATTGCAGGATTGTCTATTATAGGAATAAGTGATTTTGTACAAACGGGACCGGGTATTGATACTACTGGAGATGCCGTAGGGTCTACTAGTACAATGTCAACAAAATTAGGTGTAGCTGATATGGTATTTATTGGAGGTAATGATGGAGTTAATCTTAAAAAAGATAATGGACAATTATTTTTATTAGCAGATTATGTATTAAATAAAAAAGGGGCTTTAGTTTATGGTGAAGGAGATGCAGCAACAATGAATACATTTATGACATATATGGTAGGATCATCATTATCTGCCTCTAATGCTGGAACGGAAGGACCTTTTACAACTACAAGCTTTATAGGAAATGAAGGAAAATTGATATTAGGACAAGATGGTAAATATTTTAGTACTGGTGATGCATTTACTGGTTTGTATAATAAATATTTAGCTGGCCATAATTCAGCAACAACTATTCAATTTAGTGGATTAGGTAGTAATTATGCAAGTTTAGTTGGGGGAGCTACTACAGGTACGAGTTTTGCTGTAGTACATAGAAATCTTGGATTAGTTGCAGTTGGTAGTTCATTATTTATGGGAGGTTATGTTGATGGTATATCTTCAGCTACGAGTTATCCTCTGAATGCGTCAAAAACAGGAGATCCTTTGATTAAAAAATTTGGATCGAAAGGTGATGTCTATAATTCTTGGTTCTTGTTGAATTTAGTCCATTGGGCAATTGATTACGCACAAGAGAATCAACCAAATGATTTTAAACCATAATTAAAATAATTTTAAAATAAAATAGGGTGTCCATTGGACACCCTATTTTATTTTAAATATTTCATTACCACAGAACAAAATAACCTATTCTCTATTTACCTTTGAGTGTATAAAAACATTAGTTATCAATTCAAAGAAATCAAGGTACAATGACAAAATTAAATCACTTTACCAAAACGCATCGATTGCTACATTGGTTGGCCGCTATGGCAATGGGAGTACTCTTTATTACAGGTTTTTTACGCATGACGTGGATGGCAAAAAAAACAGTGGTTGAAACAATGGAAACGCAATTGCCTCAAGCTAATCTTCAAAAAGAAGAAATGGTTGGAGTAGCAAAAAGTTTGCTAAAACCCATGTGGGAGTACCATGAAATAGCAGCTTATATTATGTTAGGATTGTTGACTGCGCGTATTGTTTATATGTTGGTAAAGGGAATACGCTTTCCTAATCCATTGGCAAGCCAAGTAAGTATAAAAGAAAGACTGCAAGGTGTGATATATTTGTTGTTTTATATTTTTGTTTCTATGGCTACTATCACAGGTTTTTACTTGATGTGGGGAGATGGTACATACAAAGAACCAATGGAGGCTATACACAAATGGGGATTGTATTGGTTTCCTATTTTTATCTTTTTACATATCGTAGGCATAGTAATAGGGGAATTAACAGATAAGAAAGGAATTGTATCCAAAATGATTGGAGGAGAATAAAAAAAACACCTACTGAAATCTTCAGTAGGTGTTTTTTTATGGAGTTTTACAGTCTTATAACTTATTTTTCTGAATCTTTTGTTTCTTTTTTCCTCCACCAATTACCATTCCAGCTTTGATAGAAAAATAACTATTGTTTGTAGAGAAGGTTCCACTTTTTGCTTCTTGATTGTCTATGTAGAGTGTTTCAGTATATTCTGTGTTTGGGATATAGGTATAACCAATTTCTAAACGAAAATGTCGAAACTCTATTCCTGCTCTTGTTGTTAAAGCAACATGTCGAGAATCTCCACCTGCTGCCTCTACAGCATAATCTCTCTTTGTTTCATAACCATTTAATGCCGCAAAAAATTCACCATAATTAGTACCTTGCATTTTGTGCTTGTTAATAGAATAACCAAGAGCTGCTCCTACAAATGGACGGCTATTTGCATTATTTGAAAAGTAGTATTCCCCTGTTAGCTGAACTAAAGAGTTTTTGATGATTACGTGTTTTTCTTTGAATGTTTCAGACATATCCATCTGTAATTCTTTTGTACCCCTTGCTGCCTCTAATCTTAGACCGATATTGATATTGGTAGCAATAGCGTACTTGGGTTCAAGAGAGAATAGAATGCTTCCTCTGTTAGGGCTATTCATTATGGAACCTCCTATCATAGCATCTACTCTAAAGGGTTTAAAGGTGTCTTGTGCTTGTATGATACTATTTGTAAAAAATAATATAAACAACATGAAAAGTGTAGTTTTTTTCATAAATTACATATTGGTTGATGAAATATACATCTTTTTGGGGTATAAAGTATTTGCTTAAATTGAAAACTATTCAAACGGTTAATTTTTCTTTGTATTGTTTATCAAAAAAATAGGTAAAAAAAATACCCACTTAAATTAGTTAAGTAGGTATTAGAAATAGAGTGTAAAGCCTTATTATTGAAAACCATCATCATCAAAATCATCATCAAAGGCTGTTTTATCTAATATTACAATTCCTTTCTGTAACAATAGACTATTAGGATACGAAATTGTTTCATTTCCTCTTGTGCGTAAAATTGTACAAAAAGCTTTGATATCTATGATTTTTGCTTCTATAGGGAAGTCTTTGTCTTGAATGCGTATGATATCTCCAATGCGAAAAGGAAAGGAGAAAAAAAGCAGAATACCTGCTGTAATATTACTTAATAAAGACCACTGAGCAAACATAGCTACTCCGATTACAGTAAATACAGAGGCTAAAGTTGGTAGAATATTACTTGCTTTTACTCCCCAGATAGTCAAAATTATAACCACATAAATGAAAGTTAGTAATACATTGAACAATCTTTTAACCAGCATTACTCTGCTGCTTTTGCGTTCTGTAGTTTGCGTAAAAGAGTGAATAATAAAGGCGATTAACTTCTTTAAAGGAAAAAAGAAGAAAAGAGTGATAGCTGTTGCAACTATTTCAGGGTAGTATTCTCTTAACATATTTAGTTTTGAATAAAGTCAATTAATTCTTGTACTAATTCCGTTGTTGGCAATCCAACAATATTGGTATAAGAACCTTCTATACTTTGGATTCCCACCAAACCTATCCATTCTTGAATACCATAAGCACCTGCTTTGTCATAAGGTTTATAAGTATCTATATAATAATAGATTTCTTCTTCTGTCAAAGCTTTGAATGTTACTTTTGTTGTTACATTAAACAAGCGTTGTTTTTGAGTAGAACGCAAACACACCGAACTGATTACTTCATGTGTTTTGTTACTCATACTTTGTATCATTTGATAAGCTTCTGCACGGTCAACTGGTTTGCCTAAAGCTTTTTCTTCATTCCATACTAAAGTATCACTTGTAATAATAATTTCTTTATCGTTAAGTATATCGATTGCTTGCGATTTAGCAGCAGCAATAAAGTCCGTTATTTCTACTTTGTATAAATGTTCTGGATAGGTTTCATCTATATCAGATGCTCTGTTGCTATAGTTGATTCCTAAATCAGTTAAGTATTGTTTACGTCTTGGTGAATTAGATCCCAAAACAATAAGCCAATCTTTTAAAAGATTGTTTAACATAGTTATTGGTTTAATTAATCAAATTTTGCGTCAAAGTGTTGAAACCACTTTTGCTGTGTTTTCATTACTTGCTCAATTACATCGCGTACAGCACCACGACCACCATTCACATGAGATACATATTTAGAAATGCGTTTTATCTCTTGTACCGCATCTTGTGGACAGGTAGGAAGAGCTACTTCATGCATCACGTGGTAATCTGGAATATCGTCTCCCATATACAAAACAGTAGAAGGATCAATATTGTATTTTGACAACAACTCTTTGTAAGTATCCACTTTGTTACTTACGCTAAGGTGTATCTCTTTAATTCCCAACTTTTCGAATCTTTTATACACTCCATCATTACTACCTCCAGATATAATAAATACATTATATCCCGTTTCAATAGCTGTTTTCATTGCATACCCATCTCTGATATACATTTCACGTAATAAGTTCCCATCTTGGGCTACATGTACAGTTCCATCTGTCAACACACCATCTACATCAAAGATGAAGGTAGTGATGTCGTTCATTATTTCTTTAAAGTGTTTAGACATTATCTGTTTTGAATTGATTTTGTTAGTAGTTCATACAATTGCTTTTTATTAGCATCTTGCAAAAGTAATAAATGCTTATTAATTGTAGACTGATCTCCTCTAATAGCTGGCCCAGTTTGTGCTTCTTTAGGCGACAAATAGTTGATTTTATCTGCTGTTTCTAAAATAAGTGGTTTGAGAATTTCAAAAGGCACTTCATTTTCTTTGCAAATATCTTCTCCCAAGGCATATAAATGATTGGTAAAATTATTGACAAATACAGCTGCTAAATGCAGTGATTTTCGTTGTTGCGAGTTGATGTTATATACGCGCTCTGAAAACTGTAAGGCCAAATGTTCCATAATAGCAAAGTCTTCTTTAGTAGTCGCTTCTAAACAATACGGAATTTCGGAAAAATCAACTTCTTTATCCAAAGAAAAAGTCTGTAGCATATAGAACACTCCACGTCTTTCATGTTTGCTCAAACGATCAATAGGAGTAGTGCCAGAAGTGTGTACTACCAATTGATTTGGAATAGTAATTTGGTTAGATACTTCAGCAATGGCATCATCACTTACTGCAATAATAAATATATCAGCAGGTTTTAATTGATTAAAATCAGAGGTTATAATATTATTGTTTACCAAATGGTTTACCTTACTCGGATTTCTTGCGTATATTTGTTGTAGGCAAAGTTTATCTTGTTCTAATATCTTTAGAATCAATTGATGAGCAACTTTGCCCGAGCCTAAAATAGTTATTGTGGTCATAAGGCTAAGATAGCTATTTTTTAACTTATCAAATATTCAAATCATGAAAAAAGATATACAAAGTTTAGAAGATATTGTATTATTAGTTGATACATTTTATGGAAGAGTACAGCAAAACGAATTAATAGGACCTATATTTAATGAAAAGTTAGAAGGTCGATGGCCAGAACATCTACAAAAGATGTATCAGTTTTGGCAAACAGTTCTTTTAGAAGAATACACTTATAAAGGACGCCCTTTTCCTCCACATGCCCAATTACCTGTAGAGGCTGTTCACTTTGAAACGTGGAAAGGAATATTTAATGCTACAGTAGATGAATTTTTTGAAGGACCTGTTGCTGATGAAGCCAAATGGAGAGGAGATCGTATGGGTAAAATGTTCTTGAGTAAAATAGAGTATTTTAGAGGATACGAAGGAGAACCCCAAATGTAATTAATTCCAATTTTTAAGTTTATAGAAAAAGCAAAGAGCAGTCATTAATTAGACTGCTCTTTGTTATTTAAAATATTTTCAATATCTCTGTCAAATATATTGACAAACGGATTGATGATGTTTCCTTTGGCATCCAATACCATACTGCGTTGTATTTTGGTAATGATCCATTTATCCTTCATTTGATTAAAATCAACACTTCTAACATGAATTAGATTTTTGTGTTTAAAATCAGCAATAAACTTTAACCATTCTTCTTGATCTCCATCAATACATACAGAAATAACCTGCATGTTTGGATTTTTTTCCAATAGTTCTATCGCTCTATAATTTGCTCCTCCTGCATGTCCTAAACTATTTTTTGTCCACACAAACATTAAGGTAGGTGCTTTTATCAAGTTGTTGATTTTTATACTGCGTTCTTCTGTATCAACTAAAGGAACTTCGGGGAGTCGGTTTTCGTATTTCAGATTCTGTACTGTATTCTGAATAGACCGTATTTCTTTGTGTTGTGCAGAATCTGTAGATAATTGGAAGTACCGCTCCAAAAACTTATCGTTATTTGTTAGATTCTGATCTTCTAATAGGTAAACAAACGCAATATTGTCTAAAATAGCATTCTTAACTTTCCTGTTTGTTATTAGGGTATCTACAATATTAAGCTTCTCAATATTTTTGTCAAACTTACTTTTGCTATCAAAGTCTAATTCAGACTCTTTTACAGTTGAATTTAGCATAATAGCTAAATACTTGGTAAAAGAAGAATAGCTCATTAATTTTTCGTTGTTGTAATCAATTTTTTTGCGGAAATTGTAATAGTCAGCAGGTAATTGACTTCTAATGTCTTCTCCTGTACGAATATAATGGGCAATAGGATACACCTCTTTTTGAGAGAAAAAATGTAGGTCTAATTTAGTTTTAGCATACAAGTCAAATTCATCATTCCAATCAATAATGGCTTTGCTTTTCAAATAATACGTTGTACGAGCCGCTTGTGTAGAGTCAAGTTTTCGAATAAAAGTAGCTACTGGTAAGTCGTAAGTTTCATAACGAGAATTATCGTCTACTAAATTTCGAACAGTAAGATTCATTAAAAAGTTGTTCTTCTCAGCACCTCTACCCGAATAGATGATAGAGTGGTCAAAGTCTCTTGAATTTAAGCGAACAGTGATACTGTCATTCTTGTCAAAATAAATGTATTGAAACTCTGGATTGATACGATAGGTGTACATTCCAGGAGTTAATGTGTCAAATTTATGAGCAAAACGATTGTTTTTATCTAAAGGAATCGTGTCCAAAATAACCCCATCTTTACAAAATAAGACATAAGGGGCAGATGGATTCTGAACTTCTCCTTGAAAATAAGCACTAAAATCGGCTTCGTTAAATTTCTTTTTACAAGAGGTAAATACCATCAGTACAGGGAGTATAAACAGTAAATAGTGCTTGTATTGTAAGGGAGTAAACATTTTTTCTATAATTGGTTGTATTTGTGTTGACAAACACAAAAATAAATTTTACTGACAATTATACAAGTTAATAGATGGTTAAAAGTAATTTTGAATGGTTCCGAATAAGTATTTTGGAGTAAAGTCGTTTTAATTTACTAATTTTGTGCGCAAATTAAACAATAGACAATAATGTTAACAGTTTCGAATCTGTCAGTTCAGTTTGGTAAACGAATTTTATTTGACGAAGTTAATGTAACTTTTACGCAAGGTAACTGCTACGGTATTATCGGTGCTAATGGTGCTGGTAAATCTACATTCTTAAAAATATTATCTGGAGATATTGATCCAACATCTGGTCACGTTTCTTTAGAGCCAGGAAAACGTATGTCAGTTCTTAATCAGAACCACAATATGTTTGACGAATACACAGTTCTTGAAACTGTCATGATGGGGAATAAAGATTTGTATGAGGTTAAGAGAGAGATGGACGAACTTTACTTAAACTATACAGATGAAAATGCTGATCGCATTGGTGAATTGCAAATTCGCTTTGATGAAATGGATGGGTGGAATGCCGAATCAGCAGCCGCTACTTTGTTGTCTAACTTAGGTATATCAGAAGATTTTCATTATACTCCGATGGGGGAGATGGATGCTAAGTTAAAAGTACGTGTGTTATTGGCACAGGCTTTATTTGGTAACCCAGATGTATTGATTATGGATGAGCCTACCAACGATTTGGATTTTGAGACAATCGCTTGGTTAGAAAATTTCTTAGCTCATTATGAGAATACTGTATTAGTAGTATCTCACGACCGTCACTTTTTAGATGCTGTTTGTACACACGTATCAGATATTGACTTTGGAAAAATTAATCACTATTCAGGTAACTATACATTCTGGTACGAATCAAGTCAGTTGGCTGCAAAACAAAGAGCTCAACAAAACAAGAAAGCCGAAGAAAAGAAAGCTGAATTAGAAGAGTTTATCCGTCGTTTTAGCGCGAACGTAGCAAAGTCTAAACAAGCTACTTCTCGTAAGAAAATGATTGACAAATTAAAGTTAGATGATATTAAACCATCTTCAAGAAGATACCCAGCTATTATATTTGATACAGATAGAGAAGCTGGAGATCAAATCTTAAATATCGAAGGATTGTCTGCATCTATTGATGGAGAAATCTTATTCAAAGATATTGATTTGAATATGGCTAAAGGAGATAAATTAGTTGTTATCTCTAAAGATTCTCGTGCAACTACTGCTTTCTACGAAATTTTGAATGGAAATAAGCAAGCAGAATCAGGTAAAGTAGAATGGGGAATTACAACAACTCAATCGTATTTACCAGTAGAAAACCACGAGTTTTTTGATAATGACTTAACGTTAGTTGACTGGTTACGTCAATGGGCTAAAACAGAAGAAGAAAGAGATGAAGTGTATGTACGTGGATTCTTAGGTAAAATGATCTTCTCTGGAGAAGAGGCTTTAAAAACAGGACGTGTATTATCAGGAGGTGAAAAAGTACGTTGTATGTTGTCTCGTATGATGATGATGAGAGCAAACGTATTGATGTTGGACGAACCAACAAACCACTTGGACTTAGAGTCTATTACAGCGTTCAATAATACGTTGAAAAACTTTAAAGGAACAATCTTGTTGACTACACACGATCATGAGTTTGCACAAACTGTAGGAACTCGTATTTTAGAGTTAACGCCAAATGGAGCTATTGATAGATACATGACATTTGACGATTATTTAGACGATCCAAAAGTAAAAGAATTAAGAGCGAAAATGTACTCTTAATTAAAAGATAAGAAGAGGTGTTGCGAAAGCAACACCTTTTTTATTGCCTCATAAGTAACGCTGAGTCCATAGGAAGTCCATTCCGAGTCCATAAAGACTCTATTGAACTCCGCGTTTTAATGGAGTTTCAATGGATTTTAAATTGATTGAAAATCCTTAAAGAAAAAAGAAATAGGCATAATAAGGATATCTTATTACGTCATCTTGTATAAAGGTGAGCTGAAAAGATGAATTAAAAAAAAGAGGCCGTTTTTTAAAAACAACCTCTTTTAATAATAGGAAACAACATATAACTTAAGTAGAATAAAATTCTACGAACGTTCAAATAAAATGTAGTTTATTCTTTAAACTACAGTCTCAACCTTATAAAATAAATAATAGTGATTATTTTATCCTTTGAGACTAAACAAAATTATTAAAAGTCGCATTCTTAAACTAATTATATTCCTTAAAATCTACCTAAATATAAGGGATGAACGTGTTTTTGTGAATGTAATAATCTTTGCTGTTAATATTTGGAATGTCTTTTCTATTTTTGTTTAAAATAACTACTATAATCAAAATACTTTTGCGAAAGTTTGATGAAAAATAGATTGCAATTCCTTTGTTTTTGTGAAAATATTGGGTTTATTTCCTTTTTATGGTGAGAAAATGAGATTCTAATCTGCTTTTTATTGCATATTGTTTATAAAAACAGAGACGATCTTCAGAAGTTTGATAAGTAGGTGTGTTTAGAAGTGTTTTAAGACTGTAATCAGATTAAATTTTATTGCGGAATTTTAATATAAAGGGTAATTAATAGAAATAAGAGATGTATTAAAGTATTTTGTTAAAAAATGTCATGCATAAAAAGCAATAATTTTGTGTTAAAAATAAATTATTTCTTTTTGAATTATTATTTTGTTGAATGGTTTGTTTTTTATGTGATTTTTTTGTTGTTTTTGTGTTTTTATGCTATTTGTTTTTAATAAAAAGGAGTGTTAAATTGTTTTAAAAGTGTAAAACACGTATATTTGTCGAAAATATTTAAACATATTTATTTATGAAAAAGATTGTTTTAAGTGTATTGGCGATCGGAGCATTCGCTTTTACAGCAAACGCACAAACTCCAGACATTAAATTGGGAGCTAAAGCTGGGGTTAACTTCTCTAATTTGAGTAATTTAAATTCTAATGAGGATGGAATTGAAATATCAAGTAGTATGAAAACTGGTTTTCATATTGGTGTATTAGCAGAAATCTTTATTAATGAAAAATTTTCTATTCAACCAGAATTATTGTATTCTACACAAGGAGCAAAAAATAAAATATCTGAAAGCGATTATGGAGTAGCAGTCAATGTTAATACTTTTACAAAAATAGATTACATTAATGTGCCTATTATGGCAAAATATTATGTAATAGATGGTCTAAGTATACAAGCTGGTCCACAAATAGGCTTTTTAACTTCAGCAAAAACAAAATTAGATAGTTTTTCAATAAGTGGTACAAATGCTAATATCACTGATGATGATATTAAAGAGGCATATGGATTGAATGATGATTTGAAGAAAGATACTAAGTCAGTTGATTTTGGTGTAAATTTTGGTGCTGGATATGAATTGCCAATGGGACTTTTCTTTGATGCACGTTATAATTTAGGGTTAACCAAAGTAAACAAAGGTGATAATAAAGTTAAAAATGGAGTATTCCAACTATCAGTAGGATACAAATTCTAAAAGTAAATTACTTTATTTTAAATATAATAAAAGCATTGCAGTTGAATTACTGTGGTGCTTTTTTGTTTTAATTATTTGAAGTATAGTTTTTTATTCAGTATGTTGTGTGAATATGTAACTAATTATTTTTGTTAATATTTTCAAAATAGACTATCTTGCTTTTGATTTAAAAAAGTAACATAATGAAAAATATTCTATTGTTTATTATCACTTTAGTAGGTGTTAGTACTATTGTTGAAGCGCAAGTGCCTAAAATGAAGTATGGGGTAAAAGGAGGACTTACTTTGGCTACTCTAAGTGATTTGGATGATGCAAAACTGCATAAAGATATTCATCTTGGAGTGTTTACGGAACTTAAGTTTACAGAGAAGTTTTCTGTGCAACCTGAATTACTCTATGTAAGACAAGGAGTGAAACAAGAAGGAACAATCTATTCTTCTACAGATAGTTATACTATGGAGGAGAGTTTTTTGAAAGTAGTTACTTTGAGTTATGTGTATGTGCCTATTATGGCAAAATACTATTTGATAGAGGGATTAAGTGTAGAAGCAGGGCCTCAGGTGGGGTTTTTAGTAAAGGATAATTCAATATTTGGTGTGACTGCAAGGGATAGTTATTTGGATCCAGAAACTTCTCCTAAAAAAGTGGATTATGGTTTAAATATGGGAGCTGCTTATGCATTACCTAATGGTTTGTTTTTTGAAGCAAGATATAATTTAGGTTTGCAGAAGATAAATGAGGCAGGAAGTAAAAATATTAAAAATAGAGCGCTTCAGTTATCTGTAGGATATAAGTTTTAATACGATTTGAATTTTTAAAAAGCATATGTGCCACAGTTGAAAAACTGTGGTTTTTTTTTGAAACAGTATGAGGGACTCATATTATCTTTTAGTATCTAATTTTTCACAATAGGGTTGTTTCATTATACAAGTGTGTGGTTGTAAACCTGGATAGCAGAGAGGGTGATTAATTGGTACAATACAATGATTGGAACCTAAAATTAAGAATATTGCATCTGTTATATCAGGGCGTATAGTGGGATGTAAATAACTGATAACTGTATGTGTTTTGTTATGTTGTACTAAGTAGTAATGATTTTGATTCTCTATTATTTCTATTTCTTTAAAAGGTAATAAAGAAGGAATATAGGCTTTAAAATAAGTGGTAGTTTCTTTGAGTAGGTCTTTGTAGGGGATAAGGTATTGAATAGAGTCTTGCTCTTGTGTGTTGATGCGTATTAAGTTTTTTTCATTTAAGGAATAGGGACGATAGGCACTGGAATAGATAGAACTGTTTTGCGTAAAAGCAACAAGTGTAAAACTGATACTAAGAAATAAAATAGAGAGACGCAGCATTGTGTTAGTTTGAAGATTATGTTTGTAATCACACAAATTATGTACCTATATCTTGAAGGAATAAAGAGGATTGTTTTTAAAACATAAACAATGAAATATATTCTTTGTAAATTATCTGAATTAGTTGTGTAAAAATAGAACAGGAAGCCTTTTTGGGGCTTCCTGTTACTTATGTATTTGTACAATAATGTATTGATCAAATGTATTTTTTGGTTGAGTTATTTTATTAATGTCCTGCTCCAGCAATTATTTTACCTGCACCTTTTTTGATAAAGTATAATATAAATGGAATACATATAAGGAACAGCACTCCCAAGAACATAAATACATCCATATACGTAAGTACTGTAGCTTGCTTAGTCACACTAAAATCAAGTAATGTGTAGGCTTTTTGTAAGGCTTCATCATATGTAAAACCTTTTGCTATAAAGCTCTGTTGCAAAGCTGTTACTCTGTTTTGAACTTCTATAGAAGTAGTATCTAAATGACTTACTAACGCTAAACGATGGTTGACAGACCAACGGGAAATGAAGGTGGTAATTAAAGCAATACCAAATGATCCTCCCAATTGACGCATCATTCCAGTAAAGGCAGCACCTTCTCCAATCTGTTTGTTTCTTAAATTGGATAAGGATAGGGTAGTGATAGGTACAAATAGTAAACCTAAACCAACTCCTCTGACTACTAATGGCCAAAAGAAGTGCTCACTTCCTGTGTCTGGACTTAATACATTGTGTGCCCAGAAGCTATATACAAAAAAGATAAAGAATCCGGCAGAAACTAAATACTTTGGAGGTACTCCACGTTGTAACATTCTCGCAATAAACGGCATCATCAAAGCAGTCATGATAGAACTTGGCACTAATAACATTCCTGCATCTGTAGCTGTCCATCCTAAGATAGATTGGGTGTAGATAGGAATAATAAAGGTAGAACCATATAGACCAAAACCTAAAATAAATGATAAGATTGTACCTATAGCAAGATTGGAATCTTTTAATACTCGTAGATTCACAATAGGTTTATCACAGGTAAGCTCTCTCCAAACAAAACAAATAAAACCTAAAATACTGGTGATACTCAGGGTTAATATAGTACTGTTTTCAAACCAATCGTCTTGTTGTCCGTGTTCTAATACATATTGTAATGATCCAACAGCAATAGCTAATAGAATAATTCCTGCAAAGTCAACCTCGTGTAATTTGCTTTTTTCTGCATATCTTGGACTGCGTACATACATCAATGTTAGTATAGTAGCAATAATACCAATAGGTACATTGATATAAAAGATAAAAGGCCAAGAGAAATTATCTACAATATATCCTCCTAATGGTGGACCTAATGTAGGACCTACAATAACTCCCATTCCATAAATAGCTTGTGCAACTCCTCTTTTTTCAATAGGATAACTTTCTGTAATAATTGTTTGTGAGGTAACTAACAATGCACCACCACCTAAACCTTGGATAAAGCGGAATAAGATTATTTCCCACAAAGTAGTAGAGTTTCCACACAAGAAAGAGGCTACTGTAAAGATAATGATAGAAGCAGCAAAGTAATTGCGTCGACCAAATTGTTGAGACAACCAGCTGGTCATAGGTACTACAATTACATTGGCAATAGCATACGCTGTAACTACCCAAGCAATATCAGTAAGTGATACACCTAAGCTACCTTTCATATCATTCATGGCAACGTTTACGATGGTGGTATCAACGATTTCGAGCAAGGCACATAGAATAGCTGTTATGGTAATAACAACACGTCTGTAACCATGTTCGACTAAACTTTCTTCACTCATACGTAATGAAATTAACGATTGCTTTTAATGTTTACATCTACTTCTACATTCATTCCTGGTTTGATGTATTGACGCATTTCATCTTTTGCATTTGCAAATGTAATTTTTACAGGTATGCGTTGTACTGTTTTTACAAAGTTACCTGAAGCATTATCTGGTGGCAATAATGCAAATTTGGCTCCAGTAGCAGGAGAGATAGAATTGATTGTTCCTTCAAATTCGTGTTTAGGAAACGCATCTACATGCATAACAACAGTTTGTCCTTCTCTCATATCTGTTAATTGAGTTTCTTTGAAATTAGCAACTACCCAGATATTATCAATTTGAACGGTATTAAATAAGCTTTGTCCTGGTTGAATTAATTGACCAATTTGTAAGTTTATTTTAGAAACTTGTCCATCCTCTTTTGCTGTAATTTCTGTATAAGATAAATAAAGCTTCGCATTGTCTAAATTTGCTTTTGCTTGATTAACAGCTGCTTTTGCAGCTTCTATTTGAGCAGAAGAAGCATTTGATTGCGACTTGCTGATGTTTACTTGTTGTGCTACAGCCATTGATTGTTTTTGTGCAGCTTTGTATTGTTCTTGTAATACTTGCAATTGACGTTCTGCTGTTTCTTTTGTAGCGACTGCTTGTTCAAATTGCTGTTTTGTGATTGATTGATTGTTGTACAACTTCTCATAACGTTCAAAGTCATTTTTAGCTCTCCACAATTGCACTTTGGCTGTTTCTATTGTTGCTTTTGCAGTAGCTACATTTGCAACAGCAGTGCTTGCACCAGCTTCTGATGAAGCAATTGTTGAAATAGTAGTGTTCTGTCCAGCCTCAGCAATTTTTAATTGACCCACAGCTATATCGTATGCCGCTTGTGCTTGTTCTACTTTTAAAACAAACTCCGCATTGTCTAAACGCAATAATACATCTCCTTTTTTAACCATTTGGTTGTCGTGTACTAATACCTCTTGGATATATCCTTGTACTTTAGAAACAATAGGAGTTATTCTTGATTCTACTTGCGCGTCATCTGTTGTTTCGTGTGCTTGAGCATGTATGTATTTGTATATTCCATATCCACCACCGCATACTACTAATGCGCCAAGAATAAGTATAAACTTGATGTTTAATTGTTTTTTTGAGCTTTTATCGTTTGTTTCCATATTACTTTTCAATGTATTCAGTTAGGTTTCCTTTTTTGTATGCGTATTGGTATAAAGACAAAGTTTGATCTACTTCTCCCATAATACTATTTATTTGTGATTGTAATTGTTGTACATCGGCTTCTAATAGTTGATCTGTATCGGCTAAGCCATTGTCGTATTTGTCTTTTACAATGCGGTAATTTTCATTCGCTTGAGTTAACGCTTTACTTAGAACACTATTTTTTTGAAGTGTCAGCTCATAATTGTTAAAAGCTTCTTGTAATTCAACTTTTGCGTGATCTGTTGTTAGCTGTAATTGGTATTGCGCTTCTTCTTTTCTTGTTTTTGCAATATTAACCTCTGTTCTGTTTTTGAAAATAGAGGTAAGGTCATATTTAAGACCTACACCAATCATCGTTGCATTAGTCATTTCCATTACTTTGTCTAACGTAAAAGCAGTGTACCCACCAGTTAAAGCTAAAGAAGGATAGTAATTGGCACGATTGATTTGAATGTTGCGTTGTGCTAATTCAACATTTTTCTCAGCACGTTGAATGTCTCTTCTGTTTTCTACTGTTGTCTCTGCATTTGGCAATACATCAATTGTTTTGATTGGTTGTACCTCTATTTTTTCATTAAGAGGCAACTCTAATATGGTATTCAATCGCATATTGATGTTTTTGAAAGCCATTTCTGTTTCTTGTAGTGAAAGTTCAACATTGGCTTCTTGTAATTGTGCTCTTAGAAAATCATTGCGCGCAATAAGACCATTATTTAAGAAGTTTTGTAGGTCTTTTGTACGTTGGATTGCACGTTTGTGATTTTCTTTTAAAATCTCAATAGAGCGCTGTGTTTTGTAAAGAGCAAAGTATAGATTAATAGTTTCCCATACTGTGTTTTCTGTTACTGCTTGTGAGTTTATTTCAGCCATCTCATAAGCTTGTTGGCTTTGCTTTACAGCATTTCTAATTTTAAATCCGCTGAATAAAGGCATGCTTACATTTGCTTGCGCCATCGCCATATATTCTGGATTTAGTGGAGCTTGTTCATGCGTAGAACTTGTACTTGGTGTTGGTATAGGTACTTTTAGATCAACATTTGCTCCACTAAATAAATGAAGATAAGTACCTGATAATTCTACTTTAGGATAGTACAAATTTTTTGCACTATTGATTTGTAATTTAGAAGCTTCTTTTGTTGTTGAAGCCTTTTTTATTTCTTTGCTATTTTGCAAACATAGTCCAATAGCTTGGTCTATAGTTAGTGGCTTTTTATCGGGTTCTTGTGCCCATAAGCTGCAAGCAAAGAATGTAGCGAGTAAGATATAATTACTTTTGCTCATTGTACATTAATATAGCTTTAAATGATGTTATGATGTAAGGATATATTTGTTGTTTGACGTGCAAACTATATTCTTCGTGATCTCCAATACCCCAGTAGGCTGTTAAAGTCTGTTCGTGGTGTATTAAATAACTGATGGTACCTAAAGCGAAAACAAGAAAGGCAATAGGGTCTGGCTTGGCTTGAAATAGTCCTGAAGCATGACCTTCTTCTATGAAACCTTTAATAATTTCGAGTATTTCGTGTTGCAATAAGGTAATACCATCACATATTTTTGGGTTTGTATCTCTTTTAGATAAATGCCCCATTAGAATAATGTGAAAATCAGCATTTTTCAATTGTACTGTAATTAAATGCTCTACAAAAGCCAATAGTTTATCCATTGGATTTAGGTTAGTATCATCTGTTAAGATTAATAACTTTTCTCTTGTTCTTCTGAGTCTTATTCCGAAGAGAGCAACAATCATGGCATCTTTTGAACCAAAGTAGTAGTTAATCATAGCAACATTGACTCCTGCTGCTTTTGATATATCACGAATACTTGTTCCATCTATTCCTTTTTGAGAGAATAGTTCTTCTGCAACCAGTAATATTTCTCTTTGTTTCTCATTTAATGCCATAGCGTACTTTTTCTTTTTCAGAGTACAAAACTAAACAAACGTTTAATTAGTTATTACATTTTTCTTAATTATTTTTATATATAATAAGTTTAATTTAATTATTTGTATGTTTGATTGGTTTTAATGTAATTATTAAATAATTGATTTTCTGTATTTTAGAAGTAAATAGTATAATAGCAAGAAATGGATTGTTTGGAATACGTAGAATGTATTTCTTTGTATAGTGATAAAAAAGGAAGGTTATGGAAGTAAATAAACAATATGAAATAGCAAAAGAAGCAATTGCCTATATCATTGCAAATCACTATAAGCAACCTAATTTAGGTGAAATTGCGGCAGCAGTAGGGTTGAGCGAATCTCATTTTCAACGTTTGTTTACGGAGTGGGTAGGAAGTAGTCCAAAGCAATTTTTAAAATATATTACTTTGAATTATGCCAAGTATGTAATGAAAGAAAAAATAGCCAATACCTTATTTGATGTGGCAGATGAGGTAGGATTAAGCAGTAGTAGTCGATTGCATGATATGTTTGTCTCTATAGAAGGGATGACACCTGCTGAATATGATAGAGGAGGAGAGTCGTTGCAGATAGAATATAGTTATTGGGATACTGTATTTGGCCCCATTGTGGTTGCTTCTACGACAAAAGGGATATGTCATATTGCTTTTGTGACAGAAGAAAATGATGGGTTAGAGCGTATACGTTATGATTTTCGCAATGCAACAGTGATAGAAAAGCAACAAGAGATACATCATCAAGTAAGTGATATTTTGAATAGACAAGGTGATTTGAGTCAAATAAAACTTCATTTAAAAGGAACTCCTTTTCAGTTGAAAGTGTGGGAAGCATTATTGCAAATACCAGAAGGTAGATTGACTACTTATGGGCAATTGGCTAATCAATTGGGCAATCCAGGGGCAAGCAGAGCAGTAGGAACAGCTATTGGTAAGAACCCTGTAGCTGTGCTTATTCCTTGTCATCGAGTGATACAACAAACAGGTCTTTTGGGAGGATATATGTGGGGACCAGAAAAAAAACAACTTATTGTTAGTTGGGAATTGAGTAAAACAGTGAAGTAGTCTATCTTCTGACTCATTGTGTTTTTGTTAATTCACATTCACATTAGAAGGTTTTGAAAGAAAAGTATTGTGAATTTGGAAGGTAAAATATTCAAAATATTGTAAGGTAGATGAATTGCATATTTTCTTTGTTTTTGACGTGGTTATATCAATTGTTTTGTCTTATTTTTGAGACTTAATAACAACACACTAATACAATGAATTTAAAGTATCAAGGAAAGACAAAAGATGTATATAGTCTTTCAAACAATCAAGTGCTATTAAAGTTTAAAGATGATGTAACAGGGGAAAATGGTGTTTTTGATCCAGGAGCAAATACAGTAGGATTAACTATTGAAGGAGCTGGAAAGAGTGGATTGAGAATGACAAAGCACTTTTTTGAAGTAATCGCATCAAAAGGAATTGCTACACATTATGTGTCAGCTGATTTAGATGAGGTTTCTATGGTAGTAAAAGAGGCAGTTACTTTCGGAAAAGGATTGGAAGTAATCTGTAGATATAGAGCTGTAGGTAGTTTCTTGAGACGTTATGGAGCATATTGCCAAGAAGGAGATAAATTGGATAGCTTGGTAGAAGTAACAATTAAGGATGATGAAAGAGGAGATCCTACTATTTCTGATGATACTTTAGCAATGTTGGGAATCTTGTCAAAAGAGGAGTATGCTATTTTAAAAGAGGCTACAAAAACAATTTGTAATATTATTAAAGAAGAATTGGCAACTAAAAACTTAGAACTTTATGATATTAAGTTAGAGTTTGGTAGAGATGCTGCTACTAATGATATTATTTTGATTGATGAGATATCAGGAGGTAATATGAGAGTATACAAAGATGGACAATATATTACTCCATTAGAATTAGAAAAAGCTTTCTTAGGATAGTTTTTTAAGAGATATAATTTAAAAAAAAGTACTTGAATAACAGTTATTCAAGTACTTTTTTTGTATATTTTTAATTGATGTAGTATTTGGGAACAGAACTAAAAAAATAGGAAGATGCTTGTATATTCTAAAATAACAAAAGAGACTGAAGTGTCAAGAGATGAAATTAAAGCTTATACCGTATTTTTGTATCAACATTTAGAACAATATGGAGATACTGAAGTAGATATAGCAAAAGCAATTGCTTACGCCTTAGGACATGACAATAAACCAGGTGGTTTTATTATGCTTGCTCATACAACGAATCAAAATATAGTAGGTATAGGGGTGCTTTTAGACACTTTGATGGAGGGATTTATACCAGAACACATTTTAGTGTATTTAGCTATTGATAGTTCTGTAAGAGGACAAGGAATAGGAGGTAAAATGCTTGATGTAATACAACAAGAAGTAAAGGGAAATATAGCGTTACATGTTGATAATGATAATCCAGCACAAGACCTTTATGAGCGAAAAGGATTTGAGAAAAAATACATTGAAATGCGCTGGATTAAATAGAGTTGTAAGTTGCAGTATTAGAAAGGGATTAAAGGGGAATTAGAATGAGATTAGAGTTGAAATATTCTTTGAAAAACTACATTAATTTTGTGTTAAAAAAAATTATAAAAACATACTTCTTAAATACATTTGTTTTCCTCAATTAAATACATCATTAATTATGATTTCAACAATTATTCCATTAGGAGGTGTTGCTCCATCAGAATTGATAGTTGTTGTTGCAATTGCCTTATTGTTATTTGGTGGAAAGAAAATTCCAGAATTAATGAAAGGACTTGGAACAGGAATTAAAGAATTCAAGGACGCACAAAGAGATACAAATGTAAATCATGCTGTATCTAAAAAAGATGATCAAGTGAAAGAAAGCACTACTGCTCCAGCTGAAAAAGTTGAAGCATAAAAAGACAAAAAGGTTGGAACAATATTCCAACCTTTTTTTGTGCTAATTATTTAGCTATTTCGTAGTAAGTAGCTGTTTTAGCTATATTCTTTTTGTCATTTGTAACCTTAGCTATTTCTTCTACTGTCCAAGTGCGGACAAGCTCTAATTTACTCGTTGTTAAAGATTGCACAAGGTAAGCAATGTCTTTGCGGTTTGGATTGTCTACATCCCAATCTTCTTTTACAAGTATTACATTCTTAGAAACACTCCATCTCCCATCTAATTCTTCATTTATTTCGCACTTTCCAGTCCAAAAAGAATAGGTATTGTATATTACTTTGTCATTTTCTAAGAAGTATGTAGTAGGAGTAGAACATTGTCCGTTCCAAGCCTCTTCACTATTGATTACTTTGTTATTTATATCGTAATCAACTGTTTTTACCAAACGCCATTTTTTCATTAAATCAGCTTTTTTTACTGTTCCTTTGTCAATTTCCTTTTCAGGAGTTGTTGTTTGGTTATCATCTTTAGAACAAGATATTGTAGCTAATGCAATACAAAGCAGTAGACTACCTTTAATTAAAAACTTTTTCATAAATTTTAAAAATTACGCTTCGAATTTAATGTTTTTTGTTAATTAAAAAAGTTTCGTGAGCGTTTTTTTGTGTATAATGAATAAGTAAACTACAATAGTACTGTTGTTCTTATGTTTAACCTTTTTTGTTTTAATTAGTGAGGTAGGTATAAAGAGTAATGGATTGAAATATAATGCTTTAAAAATAGGATGGAAATACCTGCTTTGCTGTATTTATATAAAAAAACTCCTTTTATTCTTTGATAAACAAAAGGAGTGTGATATTGAAAAATTAGATATCTAATCTAAAAGTTTTTCTTTCTTTGTGAATTTCAGGGTTAAGGTTTTTCCATAATTGTTTTACTTTATTATTTTCTTCTAATAAAGGATTGGTTTCAGCAAATGTAATTTTATGCTTTTTAAAGCAAGCATATATTTCTTTAAATATAATAGCAGTAACTCCTTTATTTCTATATTCAGGATCTACTCCAATTAAATAATATTCTGCATGATTATTTTTTTTCATTGCTTGAAGTAAGTGCCAAAAGCCAAAAGGGAATAATTTACCATTTGCTTTCTGGAAGCCTTTAGAAAAAGATGGCATTGTAATAGCAAAAGCAACCATTTTATTGTCTTTATCCATAACACATGAAATAAAATCTGGATGAATAAAGTTTAGGTATTTCTTTTTGTAATGTTCTACCTGGAATGGCTCTATTGGTACAAAGCTTTGTAGATCAGCATAGGTTTTATTTAGGAGTGCAAACATTTCGTCTACGTAAGGCATTAGTTCTTTTGTGCTTGAAAATTCTAATGGTTTTAGCCCATACCTGTTCATTACTAATTGAGACATTTTTTCTATTTTTCCTTCGTCAAATAGCGTAAGATCTAATTTGTATTCTAACCATTCTGCTTCTGGCTGAAAACCTAATTGCTTCATATGCTCTACATAGTAAGGATAATTGTATAATCCAATCATAGTAGCGATATAATCGAATCCTTTAGTAAGCATACCTGCCTTATCCATATTAGAAAACCCCATTGGTCCCTCAATATATTGTAGTTGATGTTGTTTTCCGAATGCAATAACCTTATCAATTAATGCCTTGGTAACTTCTACATCATCAATCATTTCTAACCATCCAAAACGCACTTTAGGCTTATGTAAGTCTTTTACTTCTGTCCAGTTGATACAACAAGCTATACGGCCTGCTAATTCTCCATTCTTATAAGCTAAATAGAAATGTACATCAACTGTTTTAAAAATATCATTTTTACGATCAAAACTTGCTATTTCTTCTTTGATAATAGAAGATACCCAATAAGGGTTGTTTTTATACAGTTTGAAAGGAAATTTTACAAATTCCTTCATATCTTGTTTGCTAATCGCCTCCTTAATTTCTATCATAGGGTTTGTTGACTTTTTTGGTAATACTGACAAAGATAAAGAAACCCTATATTCTTTAACTATTTCTGAAGATAAATAGTAAGAAAGGAATTGGATAGAAGTACTAAATGTGTCAAATAATATAACTTTAGTAGTACAACGATGATTTATTAAAAGTTGCGTTTAATTGTGATTAATTCATTTAGATCTTGAATTTTTGGATGAGTTCTAACACTAAATTGACCACTTTCAAATAAAGAAGTATATTGGTTGTTTCTTTCTTTTTCTTCTTTGTGTAAAGTAATAGTATTGAATAATATAAATCCATTTATATTTAGTGATTCTTTAATTTTTTCAACAAAATAATTCTCAAATAAAAATGCAGGCATTAGATAGTCTTGAAAAATATCAATGACTATTAGGTCATATTTATTTTGCTGCTTTAACATAAACTCAAAAGCATCTCCCTGAATAATTGTATGGTTTTCGCTGTATTGTTCTAAATCAAAATATTTATTTGCAGCAAAGAGGATAGCAGGATCAAGTTCAACACTTGTAATTGCTTTATTGTACTTAATCTCTTTTCTTAATAACTTAATAATACTTCCACCGCCTAAACCTAATACCAAGATTTGATTCATAGATTCGATCTTTTGATAACCAATATACTTTAATCCTTTGCGTAGTACGATTGCTAAATTTCCATAAGAATAATTGGTGTTAGGGGTATCTAATACCAATTGACCATCATTGTAAGTAATTTCAATTTGTTTACTAATCTCAGAAGGAATTTTTTTAATTGTAATAGGGCTAAAATAGCTGAGAAGTTTTTTAAACATCATAAAGTATTATTGTGATATCATAGATTTTGTATAAAGCAATATAGGATAAATATAGGATATAAATAGACTATAGGAATGAAAAAAATAAGTAATCGTACTGCTGTTTTTTTAAGTTGTATTTATCTTGATATGTATTGTTTGAAGGTTCCATCTTTATAAAATAAAATAATACGTTCTAAATTATTGTCTGTTAGGAATAGTGATTGATTGGGAGGTAGTTGTTGTGCTTCTGTTTGTATTGTGTGATTACTTGTAAGAGTAGTTTCTTCTGTTTCCGAAAAAAGATTGAAAGGTGTATTGGGTAGGGGGATATTATTAGACTCTTCTTTTGCTAAAATAGAAGTACTTTTTTCTATATTTTGAGATGTAGAAATAGGTGTTATTTCACCTTCTATAAAAGTACCTTTTCCTTGTAATAACCAATCAAAACTTAGCATAGGAAAACACTCTTTTATTTTTAAAATAAAATCTAAGCTGGGTTTGTTTCTACCAGATAGGATGTGAGATAAACTTGAACGTTGTACCCCAATTTTATCTGCGAAATTGGAAGCAGAGAATTCGAAATGTTCTAATAAAAAGGTTAGTCTGTTTACAAAGTTATCCATAGCAAATAGTTTAAATATGTAATTTTTGATGTGTTTACAAATGTAATAAAATAATATACAAAAGTTAATGATAGTTGTTTTTATTTTACAATAAACATATAGTGATTCTTTAATTGTTTATATGTAATATATTGGTTTGTAATTATTTGGTTATTTTAAATGAATGGTTAGTTATTTGTATATGAACTTTAATTGTTTTAGCATTGTTGTTAATTACATTTGTAAATTAAAGTGCAAAAAGAGCTGTTTACAAATGTAAAAAAGAAGTTGTTTACATTTGTAATGTAACAAAAACAGGTAAGTATGTTCGAAATAAATAATCTAAAGAATCATCGTTTTTCATCTATTTTAGGACGATATATTACAAATGAAAAAATAGCTCCTTTTTTGTCAGACTTAAATAAAAACTTTAAGGTTGAGGTAGTAGGTAAATCAGTAGAAAAAAGGGACATAAAAACGGTAACTTGGGGTGAAGGAAAATGTAAGGTTTTTATGTGGTCTCAAATGCATGGAAATGAATCTACAACAACAAAAGCTATTATTGATTTTTTACATCTTCTTAATTCTTCAGAAGAAGTTTGGATTGAACAATGGAAAAAACATTTTACTTTTTTAATTGTACCTATTTTGAATCCAGATGGAGCGTATCACTATACAAGAGTTAATGCTAATCAAGTAGATTTAAATAGAGACTCTATTGATTTGAGCCAACCAGAGAGTAGATTGCTACGAAGCCTTTTTAATGAATTTGCTCCACAATATGCGTTTAATTTACATGATCAACGTACTATATTTGGAGTTGGTGATACAGGTAAACCTGCTACTATATCTTTTTTAGCTCCTTCATTTAATGAATCATGTGATTGGAATGATACTCGAAAAGAAGCGATGCAGTTAATTGTAGCAATGAATGAGGCTGTACAAAAGGTTATTCCAGGTCAGGTAGGACGTTTTGATGATAGTTTTAATATTAATTGTATAGGTGATTATTTTCAAACACAAG
The DNA here is from genome assembly GCA_031277535.1 of Flavobacteriaceae bacterium. GTDB lineage: Bacteria > Bacteroidota > Bacteroidia > Flavobacteriales > Flavobacteriaceae > Flavobacterium. Next base: position 394,076 of record JAITMD010000005.1, on the reverse strand, counting down.
GAGTGCCTACTGTTTTATTTGAAGCAGGACATTACCCAAATGATTATGAAAGGGAAGAGACGAGAAACATTGTCTTTTTGAGTCTATTAACTTGTATAAAGGCAATTAAGGAAAAATCGTATCTCAATTATAACTTAGAAGACTATCTTAGTATAGAAGAGAACCAAAAGAACTTTACAGATATTATATTTAAAAACGTTTTATTTGTTAAAAATAACGAGAATTATATAGTAAATGTGCAATATTTGGAAATTTTGAAAAATGAAAAGATAACATTTAGTCCTTTAATTCTTGGATATGAACAAAAAGAAAGTAAATTTGCACATAATTCAATAAATACCCCTTTAAAGTTCTCAAAACATATAGAATTGTTGGAAAACTGCATAGAAAAAAACATATATGATGTTATTGAAAAAAGGGATTAGAAAAAGAAATTTCCTAAATAAGTAATAAAAAATGTGTTTTTTTTTAATTATGTAAGAATTATTTGGTATTATTGTAGAGAATTAGAGATTAGAATAAGATAAATAATAATTGATTTATGAGTAAATTTCGTTTAGATGAGATTGATCACCATATCTTAGATATGTTGATTGATAATACGAGAGTTCCTTTTACAGATATTGCTAAGAAATTATTGATTTCTGCAGGTACTGTTCACGTACGTGTGAAAAAAATGGAAGACGCAGGTATTATTCAAGGGTCTTCATTGACTTTGGATTATGAAAAGTTAGGATATGCTTTTATTGCATACATAGGTATATTCTTACACAATACTTCTCAAACTAAATTTGTATTAGAACGTATTAACGAAATTCCTTATGTTACTGTAGCTCACGTTACAACAGGGAAATTCAATGTATTCTGCAAAATTAGAGCAAAAAACACACGTCATGCGAAAGAGGTTATTTATATGATTGATGATATTGAAGGAGTTTATAGAACAGAATCTATGATTTCTTTAGAAGAAAGCATCAACGATAAAAAACGCTTAATGCATACTATTTTCAAAGAATTATAGTAAAAAGAATTAATAGAAAAAAACTGCTTTCGGGCGGTTTTTTTTATAACTTGTCGTGAAATAAAAGGAATAGATGGATTCATTTACTCAAATAGTTTTAGGTGGAGCTATAGGCAATGCTGTTGCAGGTAATAAATTGAAGAACAAAGCAGTATTATATGGTGCTATAGCTGGTACAATTCCTGATTTGGATACACTTGCGATATTGTTTACGGATCCTCTTACGGCAGTTGAAATACATAGGGGTTTTACTCATTCACTAATTTTTACCATATTAGGAGGTTTTCTTTTTGGATATTTAATGTATCGCATTGAGAAAAAAAATAATATAACTATGGAAGAGTGTTTTTGGCTTTTCTTTTGGGGGCTTTTCACACACTCACTATTAGATATTTTCACAACTTGGGGTACTCATATCCTCTGGCCTTTTAATTATTCCTTTGCTTTTAAATCTATTTTTGTTATTGATCCACTTTATACGCTTCCTTTTGTATTCTGTTTATATAAATCAATGCGAGAAAAGGAAAATTTAAAATTAAGACGTTTGTGGAATAAAAGAGGGCTTTTGATTAGTTCAGGGTATTTGTTTATTACTTTACTTCTAAAAGCATTAGTATTTTATAGTTTCACGCATGAATTGGATAATCAAAGGATAAAATATAATAGTTTATCCGTTCGACCTACAGTAATGAATACAATTCTGTGGAATGGAACAGTAGAAACAGATCATTCATATTTGATTGGTCAATACTCATTTTTTGATGAGTCACCAATTACTTTTAAAGAATTTCCTAAGAATATGGAAATGGTTAAAGGTTTGGAAAACCATCAGTTAATCACAAGATTAGTCAATATTTCAGAAGGACAGTATACTTATAGTGAACAAAATGGTTCAGTTTATTTTAATGATTTACGTTTTGGATTACTAAACTCAGATGAAAATAATATTCAATTTGCTTTCAGTTACCGCTTTACAGTTGATAAAAATGGAGAATTGGCAGTAGAAGAAGTGCAAAAGAAGAGAGAAGATGGCTTTAAACTTTTAAAAAAGCTATGGTATAGACTTCAAGGGATATAGTTTGTTTGGATAAAATGAGTGTGTAAATTGGATTTAGAAGGCTTTTAAATGATAAATATGTTGATTTTAAGGATATGTATGTTTTTTAAAAGTTATTTCGTCAAATTGCTTTATTCTGAGTAAATACAAAAGCAATGTTAAAATTCAATTAAATAATCTTTTGTTTACTTAGAATAAATTGGTATCCTGTATCTTTAATCATAAGTAACCTTAAATAGAGATTTATGAGTATCATCAACCAAGTACAGACAGAACAAGAGGTATTCTTTTGGAAAGTTATTGAAGAATCAAACCAACAAGAAGGAGAGGGTTGGGAAGATTATGATCAAGAAGAGCATATTGATGAAATAATTGATAAGCTAAGTCAAACTGATAAAAATCATTTGATTGTTTTTGAGAAAGTAATGCAACAAAAATTACATGAGTTGTACACAGCTGAAATTGCAGAGTTGTATATGATTTTATTATGTGATTTTTCTGTGGATGAGGATAAAATAGAATTTGAAGATTATATTTCAGAGGATGAGTTTATCTATTTTAGATGCTGGTTGTTGTTAAAAGGAAAAGCTTTTTTTGATGATATACAAAAAGATATAGAGAATTTTGTTAATGGAGAATATAGTTTTGATATTTCTGAATGCTGGGGTGAAGAATTGCTTTATGTAGCAGATGCAGCAAACGAAGTGATGAATGGGGTGGAACAGTCAGAAGAAATTAGAGATACTGTTTTTGAATTATATCCTGACTTAGTACATTATGACAATGTAGAGGAAACCATGAATAGAGAAATACATAATGGATTAAAATTACAACAGGTTTATCCAGAGTTAGTTGCAGAAATTTGTGATGTTCGTATGGAAGCTGAAGAGAACGATGACGATGACGACGAAATATAATAGTTTATAAATCTTAAACAAAAAAAGAGAACATATTGTTCTCTTTTTTTGTTTAAGATTTATAGGTTTAACAGAAGGATTTATAACCTTCTGTTATGATTTTGATATTAAGTAGTGATAACTTCATTTTTATACATTTGAATGGTAAAAAGAGTTTTTTGACATGAGAAAAAGTTATTTATTAAGCTTGTTTATTGCCTTGTTTTGGTTGAATATGTCTGAAGCTCAGATAATAAAACGTAATATTCATGATGATTTGGAATATAATAACACATATTATACTGCTAAATTAAAAAAGGATATTCATGGAGGAATACAGTTTACAGATAGTAATTCAAATAAAATAAGTTATAACAAAGGATATATCGCAAAAGAATTAAATGAAATTAGTAATTCTGATTATGAATATGCTTTTTTTGATGATTTGGTACGAAAATATCGTTATACAAGCCAATATGAAGTGAGTTATAAAGTAGATATTTTTGATAAAATCATAATTGAAGATAATAAAGGAAGTAAGAAGATAGTAGGGAAGGATATTCATGGTAATCAATTTTTTGAAGAAGAATATAATGGAGTAAGACGTTCAATAAAAAGAGATTTACTTGGAACTTTGCAATATGTTAATGGTTCTATTACAGCTTCATTTAGAAAAGGATTTATGAAGAATTGGGAATATCGTGATTCTACAGGAAATCAATTTGATATTAGTTCTAAAACCATGGATCGCTTATCTATACGTTTCCAAAACGATGAGGGAGTATTCTTTTATCTTATTAATGAATATTTAGAATAGGGAAAAATAACAAAAGAAGGAAGAAAAAACTCTTCCTTCTTTGAATATTATTCAGAATTATCTTTAAATGAAATGTCTCCTTTGCATTTTAGTTCAAAAGGAACATTTGCTATTGCAGGGTTGATGACATTAAATTCTCCTTTAATAATATCATTTTTAGGTGCTTCAAATAAAGTGAAGGACGCAGTATTGTATGCAATGGCTATATTCTCCTGTACAAAAATACCTTTGTCGTTTTTCTTAAGTAAAAGAAGATTGACATCAGTTATATTAGTTTTGTTTGGAAGAACATAATTGTATTTGTTATTACCTATATCTATAGATGGGGTATTGAAGTAAATCAGAACTTTCAGTCCAAGTTTTAGATTTTCTGCTTCAAATGTCCAGCGCGAAAAAATTTCTTCTTGTTTTGTAGTTTTAGAACGTGAAAATGCATTCATCTGCATTATGGGATTCTCTAAATTTATTTTTTGGTTTAAGTAGTTAATGTATACTTCGCTTTTATCTACTATAATTGGAGTTACTACTTTCACTATAATTTGTTCACTATTATTAAAGCCAGTTTTAGTCGCATAAAACCTATAAGTATCTTCTTTTTTTGGGATCCATTTATATTCTTTAAGTTGACCAATGTTTACTATAACTATTTCTGCGTCTTTAATTGGAGTTCCATCTGCTGTAACAGTAAATGTAATCTCAGAGTCTCTTTCAACTTCATTAGATGAAGCTGTTAATTGCAATGTTTTTTTTACGGCTTCTAAGCCTGAACTGTCTTCTTTTTGACAAGAAAGTATTAGAATAGAAAAAACAACACAAAACGTAATTAATAATGCTTTTTTCATAACCTAACAATTATTTGTTAATAATATTATATATACTATTGCCCAATTAAATTATACTTGCTTTAATTTTTATCTAATTGAATTTTAAATATTTGTTCTTTAATAAAGTAGAAGAGTTTAATGAAATCACAAGATCAGGTTACTATCTTTGAACAATTAATACAAAATAGCCAATTTACCTCGTTTAATTCCTTAAATACTATTTTGAAAAACAACTTGTTAAACAAGTGTAAAATATTACTGTTTAGATTTTTAATTTATTTTACTGCTATGTCTTTACAAGAGTTTTTTTTTTCAGACAACAATGAATTATATAGAGTCATCTTGAGTTTTTGTACTTTTCAAATTTCTTGATACCTAAGACAATGAATGCCATAAAATTCCAAGCCTTCCAATTGGATACAGTCATGTCAAATCTTGTTAATAAAGTACGATAACTATCCAATTAGGTATTAGTTCTCCATTTAGTGTATCTTTCTTCATATAATTTTCCATCAAAGAAAGTTTCTTCATTATTCTGCCTATTACGCTTATTAAAACAAAAATTAGCAATCATATCTTTATCATGAAATATTCCTTTAAATTTCTGTGAATTAAAACCTGTATCAGCATTAATAAATAACCCAACTAATGATGTTTCTGCTTTAGTTAGTTGTATTGTTACATCATCAAAAGATATACCATTATACCTTTTGATCTAAAGAATTCTCATAGGTTTGCCTCGTAGGGGAAGTTCGAAAAAGATTATCTAAAAATACTTAACCATAAACCAAGTAGTTTAACCTTGCCTTTACCAGAAGAAGTCTATCGTAACAAAGTACTTTTCCATTTTTCGGAAGGATGGAGAGTATTGGATATCAGATAAAAACACAGGGGAGCTTAACTAACCAAGTTAAAATTGTAAATAATGAACAGATAAATTAGATCAAAGTATTTGTGAATAGCAATCTTAATCACAACAATTAATAAAGCCTGTTAGGAAGAATATTCTTCTTAACAGGCTTTATATATTTATGTAAAAAGAATTAAATACTTCTCTTCTTAATTAGTAGGTTTACACGACTCATCAGTAGAATACTAATAATTGTCACTCCACTTAATACATAAGAAACAATATCATAGTTAATTAAAGGACTATTTTCATGCTCTTGATAAACAATCATTCCAGCAACTGCTGCTGCAATTCCTCCAGAGATCTGTTGTAGGGAAGAGGTGATGCTCATATAAGCTCCTCTATCTTTTGAGTCTGGTACAGCACTATTTAATGCTGAAGAAGGAACCATACGACTCATTATACCTATCATCATTAAGATATTCGTTGTAATTACTAACCACAAAGGAATTTGTGCTAAATTGGTATATACTATACAAACTAACATTAGCCAAATTGAAGCAAAAGTAAATAATTTGAACTTACTTACTCTATCACTCAATTTTCCTATAAAAGGCATTAGTATTAGAGAACTTATTCCAGAAACCATAAAAAGAATAGGAAGTTGATCAGGATGTACCCCTAAGTTGTTTACAGCAAAGATGGTTCCAAAAGGCATCATCATAAAACCACCAATAGATAAAGTGGTAATTGACCAGAAACCGATGCGATATTCTTTGTTCTTAAGAGTATGCCATAAGTGTAGTATTGCATTTTTGTCTGATTGTTCCTTAAGGTGTTCCACCACGGGTTTTAGACCTGTAGCTATTATAATAGCTATTAAAATGGATAAAGCAACAATCATAAAAAATGGGGCTTCCCACATCCATTTATTGGCTATATATAATCCAATAGGAATCCCTAACACTTGACTTGCTCCAAATCCCATTTGTACAAATCCCATAACACGTCCACGTTGTTGCAGACTAAAAATATCTGTTATAATTGCCATAGAGATGGATCCAATAACTCCACCAAATAAACCTGTAACAATACGTGCTAATACTAAAGTTAAATAAGAATTTGCCAATCCACAAAATAAAGTCCCAACAATAAAACCAATATAGAAAAATAATAATAATTTTTTACGATCAAATTTGTCAGCAAAACCAGCAGTAAGTAAACCAGATATTCCAGCACTAAAAGCATAAGCAGAAACAACTATTCCAAAGTTTTTAGCATCAATGGATAAGTTTTTCAATAGTAGATCTCCTAAAGGAGCCATCACCATAAAATCTAAAACTACAGTAAACTGAGTAATAGCAAGAATAAAAATAACAAACTTTTCATAGCCAGTAAATGGCTTCGATTGGAGTTGACTCATAATTTAAAAATAGTGATTTGTTTTTTTGTGCAGAGGGCAAAGATAAAGTAATCTTTTAAAAATGAGTTTTTTTTTATATGAAAGCCGTTAAGAAATAATAGGATATAACATAGTGGTTAGTAACTGTAATTCTTACTATTTTAAATGTATTGATAATACTTTTGTTTAAATCTTAGAGTATAAAATAAAAGGTGTCTTTTTGAGACACTTTATTTTATTTATAAATATTCATTGATTCATTGTAGATTGGACTTTCAATGTTTAAGAATTTTAAAACACTATGAAATACGTTTTGTTGTGATAATTCTTTGTTTGTTTTTAGCTGTTTAGAATTATCTGAAAGCCACACTATAAAGGGAATTTCATATTGTTCTTTTGGAGCAAAACTCATAGGGACACCATGCATATATAAATTTTTTTCTCCTAAAGATTCTCCATGATCAGATACAAATAGCATAGTACTTTTATAATCTTTCAACTGTTTTAAGTTTTCAATGACTTGGTACAATATATAATCTGTATATACAATAGTATTATCATAAGCATTAATTAACTCTTCTTTTGAACAGTTTGCTAATTCTACACTATTACAAACAGGAGCGAAGGTTTCAAATTGTGGAGGATACTTTTTATTATAAGTCGGTCCATGACTTGTACTTGTATGTAATACAACTAATACTTTATTCTTTTTACTTGCTAATATTTCTTCCTTTAATCCTGTTAATAGTACCTCATCGTATGCACAGTTTTCTCCTTGACATTTATTTTGTAACGCCTGTTTATCTTGGTATTTTTCTATATGTACAGGAGGTTCTCCCCAGTTGGTTGTTCTCCAGATTACATCTACATTGTTTCTGTATAGATAATTTGGTAAAATTTCATATAGATCATCTGAAGGAGTGTGTTCTAATATACATTTTACACCAGCAGTAGTATAAGTTGCACAAGAATTTGCATCAAAGTGATATAGATTCTCAACTTTAGAAAGTAATGGATTGGTATTTTTTGAATAGCCATACAAAGAAAAGTTTTCTCTTCTTGCTGATTCACCAATGACTAAAACAACCACAGATTTTTCTTGATCTTTGATAGTAGCATCAGGCAATAGAATCTCTTTTTTGTTTTTTTGAGCCTCATGAACATAGAAAAGTGAAGTGTTTACAGCATAAGACCAGGGCATAGCTAATCCACCTAATTGTTTTGAGTTTTTATCTATCCATAACCAATTTGTTGCATTAGCAAAAGCAAGAACTAACATAAATACCAGTGTTAGTGAGCTGATTGTAGCAAATTTCTTTAGCGTATCTGGAAGTATCTTTACTTTAAAGATATAAATACTTGGTAAAATTCCTGTAAAAACGAAGTAAACGATTAATTTAAAAGAGAAAAAGGCACTAGATTCTTCAAAGTTGGTATTTAGTATATTACTAATCATACTCTCATCAATAATAACGCTATATGTATTTACGAAATATGTTGCAACAGAATTGATTAAAAAGGATAAAATAAGTAAGAATTTACCCAAGTATCGATGAATGGATAAAAAGAGATAGAAAGCAAAAAAGTTTGCTGCTATCATCAATATGACTAAACTGATAATTAAAAATACACCGTTTAAGCTTTTAGATTCAATATTGTCAAATACAAAACCATAAAATGAAAAATGAAAAAACAATAAATGAAGTACGCTCATAATAAGCGCAAAGTGACTTTTTTTAATCTCGTTTTTCAACATAAACTGAAGTGATTTTATAAAGTGTTATAATTAGACTTATAAGTGATAGGTAGTGGATTATTAATCCTCGTTCCATAATTCTTTGGACAAGCAAGATACTGCAAATAATGAATAAAACAAGAAACAAAGGATAGTACTTTCTTTTATATATCCAAGTCCAAATCTCATATTTTTTACTGATTAAAGTACCTAATAGTCCACAGATATATCCTACTAAACAACCTACTATTACATCTAAGGGATAGTGTGCACCAACAGCTACTCGGGTAAATGCAAAAAGTAAACCAATGAGGATAGCAAATATATAGAAACCTATTCTATATTTTAGTTGTTTAGGCATAAAGGCAAACATAAGTACTGTGATAAATGTAAATACAGTAATTGAATGTCCAGAAGGGAAGCTATTAGAAGCAGCTAACCGTTCTCCTATAATATTGAAGGTATGGTTATCAAACATAGCAGCTGGTCGAGGTACAGCAAAAAAGTTTTTAAGTACAGCTGTAAATAGCAGTGAAAATAAAGATCCTGTAATTAAAGATTCCCAAAGTTTTGGACAATAAACGAATAAAATACTTATAAAAGAGGTAAATACCAAAGCATCTCCTACTTGTGTAAGATTAAATAGAAGAGTAGGATATCCTCCTACAAAATGATTAATAAAAAGGAAAGTACTTTTTTGAATACGTACATATCCATTAATAGATAAACAGTTTTCGAAGTATAAAAATAGAGTAATTATACTTAATAAAACAAGTGGAATCAAAAACAATAATGCTTTGATCTTTGAGTAGTTATTGATAATAATCTGATTCATTTCCCCCCAGAATTAATCGTTGACTTTAATTGAAAATAGTTTGTTTCTGTTTTTAGATAAGTTAAGGTTACTAATTTGTCTTATTGTCTTTTCATATCGATTAGACAACTACAGCAAAAGAGTAATAGATAGAAATTAAAAGATTATATAATCTTTTTTAAGAGTTAAATGCATATCGTCTTTTAATGTTTTACCTATAGAGCTTAATAATTTGATAATATTAGCATAACACGTTTTTAATAATAATTGGTTTTTTTAATAATTGATAGTGAATATTTGTATTTTTTTACTATTTCATTTTCTTTTAAACGCTGTAAATGTATAGTTTTTTTTGGGAATAAGTATAAACTATTATGTGAGTGGTATAAAAATTTTTTATAAACCTTAACAACTCATATTTATATACAATTTCGCTTTATTAAAAGATATATTATCATATATGTATGAGAAATATATAATTGAACATGGGATGTTAATTCTGATTGAATAGTCTTGTAATCATGAGACAAGTATTAGGTGAAAATGTCACATAAGTTGCCTTTTTTTAATTTTAATTGATTGATTTTCATGCAGTTGTTTATATTTTGTTTTACTGCAATTCAAATCTTTTTATTGATTGATGAATTTGAGTACTAAAAATAATTGTTTTTTAATAATTACTTAATTTATAAGTTACAGGTATCCTATACATTCGTCATATTAAAAAGATTAAAATGGAATTGTCTAGAGACCAATGGATTGATGTTAATTATTATAAGTATTGGGATATACTTTATCAGTATTCTTGTAATATAACAAGAGATCAGGCAACCGCAGGAGATATAGTACAAGAAGTTTATGTTGCGATTTGGAATAACTATCATAAATTGACTATTGAGAATCCTAAAGCTTATTTATTACGAGCAGTTAGAAACAAAAGTTTAAGAGCACTAACAACTTCAACATTCGATACCGTGCAATTGGAAGAGGCATATATGGCATTAACCGATAATCAGGTATTAACAAAGGAAGAAGAAGTGGAGTTGAAAGAACAGTTGTTAAAAATGATTTATGAGAAAGCACAAGAAGTTTTACCAGAAAAGTGCTATCAAATTTTTGTTCTGAGATTTTATAATCATTTGACGTATAGAGAAATTGCTTTAAAATTAAAGATATCTGAAAGTACTGTTGATAATCAGATAAATAAAGCCTTAAAAAGTATTAAGACTACTCTGCCGTATGCTGTGGATTATATTGTGATTATTAGCTATTTATTAAATGTAAGGTAATGTTATCTAATTGTTTTGTAGTTTAACCTTAGGTTAAGTGTTTGTTTTTGTATAGGGGATGCAAAAACAGCATGACTCTTACTTAGGTAAGACAACCTTAAATTATGCAGAACAAGTTAAAAGAATTTATAAATAAATATATTTCAAATACTGCTACAGTACAAGAAGAGAAGATAGTGGATGACTTTGTAGACTATCTTCAAAAAAGACCCCTAATTGATTTACAAGAGGTAAAGGGAAATTCTATTCTTAGAAATTCTATCTATACCAAAATAAAGTATCAGACATACAAGCGAAATAAACAAAAAAAGTATCGTTTAGCAACCTTTGGAATTTTGTTAGTTATAACTATAGGAGTAATTTTTCATTCAACAACTTCTATTAATTCTAAGGCTATTGATGTATATACTACTGCTAATGAAGTAAAACAAATCGTATTACAAGATGGCACCAAGGTAGAATTGTCTGCTTATTCAAGTTTGAATATCTCCACAAATTTTAATCAGTTAAATCGAAAGGTTCAGCTAAAAGGCTCAGCATTTTTTCATGTTGTAAAAAATGTAGAGAAACCTTTTATTATTTCTTCTGACAACTTTGAAACGCAAGTATTGGGGACTTCATTTTGGGTGAAAAAACAAAGTGTTGAAGTTGCTACTGGACGAGTGAAAGTTAGTCGCTCACAAGACAAAGAAAATTTTGTGATTCTATACCCTACAGATAAAGTATGGCTTAAAAATCATAGATTGTATAAGAACACATTAACCATCCTCTCTTGTGTGTCTTCAAATTCATCAAATCTTATGATGAAGGATTTTTCTTTTAAACAATGGAAACAAGTAATAGAAAGCGAATTTGGGATACAGATTCTCTTTCATGAAAAACTCATTCATACAACTCACTTAATTCATGGTGATTTTAGAAACTCAACTTTAAAAGACATTGTGCAAAGTATAGTGTTTATGTATGATCTTGATTATAAATATGAAAATAATACACTAATTATTAATAACACCAAGAAATGAAAATCAATTATTATTGCCTATTAAGGCTTGAGACTTATATTGTTTGTCTCTCTTTGTTAAGTTTAAAGACTTATGCAAACACTCAAAGTGTTCCAATTGGAAATAGCATAAATGTATATGTGACTAATTCTTCTGAAACAATAAAGAACCTATTTGATAAAATAGAAAAACAAACAAGTTATAAAATCGTGTATTCTCCAAATACACTTGACACTTCTCTCTCTATCAAATTTTCAAATAAAGAAAGTGAGTTAGGAAAGCTATTAGAAGAGATTGCCTCAAAAACATCATCTACTTATCAAATGACCAATGGTTTTATCACGTTTAAAACAGTTGGTAGTTCCTCTAAAGAGAAAGTAGGAAATGGAATTCAACAGGACAGGAGATTAAAAGGAGTAGTAAAGGATTCACATGGACTCACGTTACCAGGAGCAACAGTCAAAATAAAAGGTTTAGAGTCAGCTGTTGTAACTGACATAGATGGTGGTTTTAACATTGGAATTGACCGCAATAAAGAAAGTTTATTAGTTGTAGAATACATGGGGTATCTTTCAAAAGAATTAAAGATATCTAATCAAGATTTTGTTACTATAACTCTGGAAGAAGATACACGAAGTTTAGAAGAAATAGTAATTACAGGATATACAACAGAGAGTAAAAGAAATATTACAGCTGCTATTGCTACAATTAATGTGGCTGATATTAAAAATACTCCTAAAGCTGATGTAGCAGAGATGTTGCAAGGAAGAGCATCAGGAGTACAGGTTATGAGTGAAAATAGCCCTGGAGGAGGAAACTCTATTCGTATTCGTGGATTTAGTACGATTAATAATAATGAACCTTTAGTTATTATTGATGGTGTACCTGTTGCTAACGGACTTAATTCAATCAATACAAATGACATTGCTTCAATGCAAGTGCTGAAAGATGCCGCTTCTTCATCAATTTATGGATCAAGAGCAGCCAATGGAGTTATTGTTATTACTACTAAATCTGGAGGGAAAAAGGATAAGTTGTCTATTGAACTGAATAGTTTTACAGGGGTACAAAATGCATTTAATCTACCTAAAATGTTAAGTGCACAAGAGTATGGTGATATGTTATGGCAAGCTTATAAAAATGATGGAGTAACGCCAAAACATGATATCTATGGTAGCAATTCAGCACAAGCGATAGTTCCTATCTATTTAACAAAAGATAAAACAATAAAAAGTGGTGATGTAGATTGGGTCAAAGAGATTTTTAATCCTGCTACTATTCAATCACATAATATTTCTCTTGCTAAAGGTAGTGAAAATGCAAGTCAGCTTTTTTCATTAGGTTATTTTGATCAAGAAGGAATTATTAAAGATACCTATTTCAAAAGATTTACAGGACGATTTAATTCTGATTATCGTTTTTTTGATGGTATCTTAACTGTAGGAGAGAATTTGAATGCTTCTTATACTGAAAATGTAGGAATAGGAACTAATGCTGCTTTAGGGTCTATTGTTTACAATGCTTTTATGTTCCCTTCAATTGTACCCATATATAATGAAGCAGGAGAGTTTGCAGGTAACCCTTTAAATGATATTCAAAATCCAAGAGGACGTCTAAGTAGAAACAAAGAGAATAAAACGAAAGAAGTAAGATTATTAGGAAATTTATTCGGAGAAGTAAAAGTGAGTGACTTTACTTTTAGATCTTCTATCGGATTAGATTATGTGAATATTAATGCACGAAATTTTTCTCCTAAGTTTAATGAGATTTTAGTAATTAATCCAATAAACTCTCTTTCTACAAGAAATGCTTTTAATTATCAATTTACATTTACAAATACTTTAAATTATAAAAAGCAAGTAGGAGCACATAATTTTGATGTCCTTTTAGGACAAGAAGGTGTTCAATATTATTATGAAGGTTTTTCTGCATCACGACAAAACTTCATGTACGAAGATGCAAATTATTGGTTTTTGGATTATGGGACAACCAATCAGTTAAATTCTGGAAATGCTAACGGATGGTCATTGAATTCCTATTTTGGGAAATTACATTATAATTATGATGGAAAGTATATTGCTTCTGTTACTATGCGAAGAGATGGTACTTCAAGATTGACGAATCATAAATGGGATACATTTCCTGCTGTATCATTAGGATGGAGAATAGATAGAGAAAAGTTTTTTGATTTTGGAGAAACGTTTAGTTCTTTCTTACTTCGAGCTGGTTGGGGAATTACGGGGAATCAACAAGTACCTTCTTATTCTACTCTTAAAAGTTATTCAAGTTACAGTTATAACTCAAATTACGATATTAATGGAAACCAAACTTCTACAGAGACAGGGTTAATACAATCAAGAGTACCAAATCCAGATTTAAAATGGGAGACTACAACACAAGGGTCTTTAGGAGTTGATTTAGGCTTTTTTAATGATAAACTGAGTATTACAGCTGACGTATATAACAAAAAAACAAAAGATATTTTAGTGTATAAGTCTTTGCCTTTAACCTATGGAGGTACAAGTGATGGGCAGTGGGTAAATGATGGAGAAATGAGTAATAAGGGATTAGAATTGAACTTAGCCTATCAAGATCATATAGGGGATTTACAATATAGTACAAGCTTTAATTTTACAACTTACAAGAATGAGTTAACTGCTTTGAATTCAGTAAAGTATTTAGGAATTCCTTCTTCTTCTCTACATAGTGTAAATTTTGGGCAAGAGATCTCAAGATCTGCTATTGGTCAGCCAATTGGATCGTTTTATGGATACGTAAATGATGGGATTTTTAAAAGTCAAGAGCAAATAGATCAGTATAAATTACAACCTAATGCTAAACCTGGAGATCTAATTTTTAGAGACGTAAATAATGATGGAATAATTGATGATAATGACAGAACATTTATAGGTTCTCCTCATCCTGATTTTATAATAGGTTTTAATATTGATTTAAAATATAGAGGTTTTGATTTAAGTATGTTCTTTAATGGAAGTTTTGGAAACAAGATTTATAATTTAACAAAGTATAATTCTCATTTCTTTAATCAATCTGCTTACAATAAATCGTCTGATGTATTGGGAGCTTGGACTCCTGAAAACCCTAATGCGTCTATTCCAAGATTGTCTTTAGACGATACAAACAATAATATTCGTCCTTCGTCTTATTATGTAGAAGATGGTTCTTATTTTAAACTAAACAATTTGCAATTAGGGTATTCTTTTGGTGAGAAAATACACAAAGATTTAAAAATGCGTGTATACCTACAAGCTACTAATGTATTTACCATTACTCCTTATAGTGGTTTAACTCCAGAAGTAGGGCTTCAAAGCTATTCAAAAAGTAATAAAAACTTAGATATTGGAGTGGATAGAGGATTATATCCTCCTGCACGTACATTTTCTATGGGCTTAACAATCAATTATTAAAATTAAAGACAATGAAAAAAAATATGTCAACTACAATATATAAAGTCATTCTTGTTATGGTTAGTGTAGCAGGAGTATGGAGTTCATGTTCTAATGACTTTTTAGATGAAACAACTTATGGGGAAGTATCACCTGATAAAATGACCGATCCGAAAAATGTGGAAAGAGTGATTATCGGAGCTTATAAAATGCTAAATGGACAGATGGATAATGCATCTAATGCAATGAATTCACCAGCATCAAATTGGAGTTTTGGCGATGTAACTTCTGATGATGCTTACAAAGGTGGTGGTGGAACAGGTGATCAGGGACAAATACATAGAATGGAATTGTATCAGACTGATCCAACTATGATCGATGTAGAACGAAAATGGACTGCATTATATGAGGGAATTAAAAGAGTAAATGATGCTTTGAGATTGCTGAATGCCTCTACAGGATTTGACCCAGAACTTAAAAAACAAAGACAAGGAGAATTGTTTTTCTTAAGAGGACATTACTATTTTGAATTAAAAAAGATCTATAATAAAATACCTTATATTGATGAGACTATCATTAAAGTAGAAGATTATAATCGATCTAATGTAGAGTTCTCTTCTGAAGAACTTTGGCAAAAGATAGCAATAGATTTTAAGAATGCAGCTAATGTATTACCATTAAACCAAGCACAAGTAGGTAGACCAACAAGTACAGCAGCAAAGGCTTATTTAATGAAAGTAATGGTTTATCAAAAGAAGTGGCAGGAAGCTTATACTATCTCAGAAGAGATTGTAAATAGTAAATATAAGCTGCTAACTAATTTTGAAGATGTTTTTTTACCAGAGAATGATAATAATGCTGAGATTATTTTTGCAGTACAACATTCAATTAATGATGGAGATCCTAATAATTATAATGGAAGTATTGGAGATCGTTTATCTGCACCTGGTGGACCGTTTTATCCTCAATATGGTTTCCATAGACCTTCTCAGAACTTGGTAAATGCGTTTAAAACAGATGCTAATGGTTTGCCTGTAACTGATAATATAGATGTTACAGTACAAGATTTTGTAGATCCAAGACTTGATTATACAGTAGGGCGTCCAGGAATTACATATAAAGATTTAGGAGTGGTATATGAAGCTTCTTGGGCAAGAGATTTAGCAACGTATGGACCTTATGCGCCAAAGAAAAGAATTGTATCAGCAAAATCATCTTATTATGGAAGTACATGGCCTTATGTGTCTGCCTTGAATTATTATATTATTCGTTATGCTGAAGTACTATTATGGAGAGCTGAAGCGGCTGTTGAGTTAGGAAACTTAGAAGAGGCACGACGTATTGTAAATGTTATAAGAGAAAGAGCTAAAAATTCTAAATATGTTATGACATTGGACAAAAAATCTTATGCAGCAAATTATAAGATAGAGTTGTATGATATGCCATGGGATAATATTCAAAAGGCAAGAGAGGCTGTGTATTTGGAAAGTAGATTAGAATTAGCTATGGAAGGGGAGAGGTTCTTCAATTTAGTTCGTTGGGGAGTAGCAGATGAAGTTATTAATACAGAATACTTAATAGCAGAAAGAAAAAAACGTTCTTTTTTAACTAATGCACACTTTACAAAAGGGAAGAATGAATATTTCCCTATTCCTCAACGCTATGTTGATGGTGCAACTTCTAAAGTAGAACAAAATCCAAATTATTAATTGATTCTAAAGTAAATATGTAATGAAAAAACTTATTATAGGTTTTCTATTAACTTGTTCTATAATTACTTATGGGCAACAAAATCAGAATAAGAGTGTAACTCTTTTAAAGAATAGTAATTTTTATTTTTTAGATCAACTAACAAAACAGCAACAAATAGTAGATGTATTAAATAAGAGTAAAGTCTTTGAAGACCTTAAAACACAAAAGATAACGCAAATTACTTCATTTGTGAATGCTAAACCTTTCGCAGAGTTACAAGATATTATTGGTGCTTATCTTTTTACAAGTAATGAGATAGATGCTATATCAAAAGAGTTTATTGTGTTAAGGAAACAGAATAAAGTAATTGAAACTTTTTTCGCAACGCTTAAAAAGTCAAAGAAGTATATTAATTATCAAGCAGCATCAGATGAACAGTTTGTATCTAAAGTAGTTCAGTTGAACTTAGAAGGAATTAATCATACATTGAAAGTATATGGTTTAGGAGAGAAACCATTTTATCCTAACATAGATTCCATTTCATATGATAAAAATTCATTGTATTTTAAAGGAGCTGCTTTGTTTTGGGCAAAACATCTAACGGTAGAAAATGAGTATAAAAAGAACTCTTTTTTTGAACCTATGTTAGATTATGCCTTATATCTTATGTATATGAATCATCGTGACGAAGCAATTCGATATGAACCTTTAGCACTACAATACAATCAAAAAGCAATAGCATATTTAAAAACAGTAGATTTCAAAAAGTATGAATATAATGCTTTGATTGTGTTGGGTGATGGACCAGAAAATTATAGAGACCCATTAGGTGCTTTAGGTAAACTAAATCTAAAGATTGCTGTAGAGCAATACAAACAAAAGAAAGCACCATTTATTATTGTGTCAGGAGGCCATGTACATCCTAACCGTACACAAACTTGTGAAGCGATAGAAATGAAGAAAGAGTTGATGTCTATTTATGCTATTCCTGAAGAGGCTATTATTATAGAACCTTATGCGAGACATACAACTACAAATCTTCGAAATGCCACACGGTTAATGTTAGACTATGGTTTTGATATCAAGCAGAAAAGTATGATTGTATCCTATGAGTTACATATTGATTCAATAGCAGATAAAAAGTTTGGTGAACGGTTTTTACGTGAATTAGGTTATCTACCAGGAGAGATTACGAGACAAAAGCCAGGAGGATTATTAGATTTTTATCCTTCAGAGTTGATGTTACAAGTGAACCCTTTAGAGCCACTTGATCCATAGCATGAGGAAGGTTATTTTAATCTGTTTTATTATTCTGGTACAATTAGCTTACACTCAAGATAAGAAAAGTGATAGAGTAAATGTTTTTTTAGGAACTTCTGGAGATTATGGACAATTATCTCCAGGAGCTTCTTATCCCTTTAGTATGTTATGTATTTCACCACAGTCTTATCCTTTTACTCATACAGGATATGAATACAAGGCTAAAGAATTTAAAGGAGTAACACATACAATGCTTCAAGGGGTAGGTTGCAAGGGGAGTGGAGGAAATATTTTGATAAAACCTATTGTAGGTAGTAACATTGATACAGAACTAATAAAAGAGAAAGAGAAAGGTTCACCAGGATATTATCACATTGAGTTAGCTAATAAGATTCAAGCAGATTATACTGTGTTGCACAATTTTGGAATTCATCAATATCATTTTGTAGAAAAACCTCAAGTCTATTTAGATTTGTCAAAAGCTACTCAAAATGCTTTTGTACAAGCCGATTTTCAAATTAAAGGACAGGTTATCCAAGGAAAAATAAGTAGTAAGACGACTTGTATGGCTGGGGTATATCATTTCTACTTTTATATTGATTTCGGAAAAGGATCACATATAGAACAGGTAGGAAAGTATGATTTTATTGTTGATTTTGTAACAAAGACACCAGAAGTTAGAATTGGTTTTTCTTCTGTATCAGAAAGCTATGCTAAACAGAGAACTCAAAATAATCTTTCATTTGATGAGGTAAAACATCAAGCAGATACAAAGTGGAACGAATTACTATCAAGAGTAGATATTAGTGATCCAGATCAAGAGAGAGTCAATTTGTTTTACTCTTTGCTTTATAGAACGCTACAAGCACCATTCGTTATTTCAGAAGAGGATGGAAGTTATAGAGCAATTAATGGGCAACAGAAAAAAGCAACATTTAAGGTTTATCATGGATGGGCATTATGGGATAATTACAGAGAAATTATTCCTCTGTATTCTATACTTTATCCAGAAGTTTATCAAGATGTTGTTCAATCTATAGCTAATTTATATCCGCATGGTAAAAATAATTTTGCAACCATCTATGAACCTGCTCCTACGGTTAGAACAGAACATGCAATAGTTGTATTAGCAGATGCAATGAATAAAGGAATTAAATTACCAATTGATAGCATAAAACAAGATTTGATTAGTGAGGCTGAGCATCTCGATTTTTCCACACCTGATAAAGCATTAGAGTCTTCTTATGATTTATGGGCCCTAAGTGAAGTATTGAAAAAAAGTGGAGACACAGAACGAGCAATGTACTATAAACAAAAAGCAAGTGAATATAAGTCTTATTGGGTAAAAGATTTTAAAGATATTACAACTAAAGATGTTGATGTTATGCAGGCAAGAGGATTGTATCAAGGAACAATATGGCAATACCGTTGGTTTGTTCCTTTTGACATAAAAGGGTTAATAGAATTAAATGGCTCTTTACAAGACTTTGAAAATCAATTAGATTTGTTTTTTAACCAGCATTATTACAATCATGCAAATCAACCTGATCTTCAGACTTCAAATTTGTACAATGCAACAGCTAATCCATATAAGAGTCAGGCACTAATCCATAAATTGTTAATAGGAGAGTCTATACAATACTACTTCAATGATAATAGTAGAGGTATTGATCCTTATATTGGAAGAATATACAAGAATGAACCACAAGCTTTTTTGCGAACAATGGATGATGATTTAGGTACAATGTCTGCTTGGTTTGTGTTGAGAAGCATGGGATTAAGTGCTGTAAATGTAGGTTCTGATAAGTTTTATTGGAATGCTCCACTATTTAGCCAACTAAGCATTAGAAAAGAAAATAATACTTTTTTAAAAATAACAAATGCTAATCGATTAACCTATATTGATGATGTACAGATAGGAGGTAAAGAGTATGAAAAAAACTATATATCCTATAAAAAATTACTACAAAGTTCACAGATAACATTTAAAACAAATAATAACCCAAATAAACAATGGCCTAAAGAGCCTGTTTGGATTTCTAATATAGAAGAAAATGAATAAGTATTTAAAAAGATATTGTGTGGTAGGAGGGCTATTGTTTTCTCTTGCCCTTTATAGTCAAGTAAAACCTAAACAAGATAGTAAGTTACCATCTAATTTAAAAATCAATCAAATACAAGTTTTAGGAACGCACAATAGTTATGCACAACCAGTAGATCCTAATTTGATAGAGTATGTATCAAAAATAATAGATCAGTCCAAAGGAAAAATGTTTGAAGGAATGAGTAAAGAACAATTAGAGTTTTTTAAAGAATATCATCCCAATACAATTAGTTTTAAAGAAAGTTTGATGTATGACCACCCTTCTTTTAACGAGCAGTTAGATTATGGCTTGAGAAGTTTAGAATTAGATGTTTATTATGATCCTACAGGAAATAGATTTAATAAACCCGCAGGTTATGAGTATTTAAAGAGTGTTGGAGTAAATAATTTAGCACCTCATAATACAACAGATTTAGATAAATCAGGATTTAAAGTATTGCATATGGCAGATATTGATTTTAGATCAAAATACCCTACATTAAAATTAGCATTACAACAAATCAAAAATTGGTCTGAGTCCAATCCTGAGCACATTCCTTTGTTTATTATGATAGAAGCAAAAGATGCAAATTGGCCGTTATTTAAAAACTCTACAGAAGTATTAAAGTATGATGAAACAGCATTTGATCTGTTGGATCAAGAAATAGTAAATAGTATTGGTAGAGAAAAATTAATTACACCAGATGATGTAAGAGGGAATTATAAAACATTAAAAGAGGCTGTATTAAATAATAATTGGCCACTTTTATCAGCATCAAGAGGTAAAATGTTATTTATGCTTCTTCCTTCTACAGGCGGAGTCAATCAAGAAGAACCAGTATATGTTAAGAATAGACCTAACTTAGAGAAAAGAATTATGTTTGTTCAATCTAAACCAACTGATACTTATGGAGCTTTTTTACTTTTGGATAATGCAATAGTGCGTCAAGAAGAGATAAAAGATTTTGTGCGTCAGGGGTATTTGGTAAGAACAAGATCTGATATAGATACATATGAAGCAAAGGTAAATGATTTTACAAGAGCTAAAGCTGCCTTTTCAAGTGGAGCACAAGTTATTTCAACAGACTTTTTTTCAAAAGAACACAATCCTTACCAATCAGGATATTTTGTTGAATTACCAGATCATTTAAAACAGGTTAGAATTAATCCAGTAAATTATAAAAAGTAATAGACAAAAAAAGGACACAACATATTTGCTGTGTCCTTTTTCTATTAATAAGGATGGGTTATCTATTGATTTCTACCCAACCTGTTCTTGTTTTTCCATTTGCTTCAATAATGTAGTAATATGTTCCAGAAGGTAATTCTTTTCCAGATTTATCTTTTCCATCCCATTGGTTTTTATATCCTCTGTCGAATGAATAAACATTTACACCATTTCTATTGAATATTTTTAAACTACTTACTCCATGGCTACTTAAATCAAATCTGTCATTGATTCCATCTCCATTAGGAGAGAACCCTTTTGGTATTGGACAATCCAAATAAGTAATCGTAAAGCTCGTTTCTTCTTTACATACTGCATCTGGTGATTCAGCTACCACATAAACTACGGTTCCAGATTCATAGATTGTAGTTCCTGCCTTTACTTCAATTAGTTTACCATTAACTTTTACAAAGTATTTGTTATTAGCTAATAGATTTGGCAAAGTATAATAGGAACATTCTAATGCAATATCTTCAACTTCTTGTAATCTTGGCTTTTCTGTTATTTTTATAGAGAACGAAACCTCTTCATAACAACCATTACCATTGTCAGATAATAAATACAATGTATAGTTTCCAGCTTTTAAGACTGCTCCTACTTCAAAAGAAGTTCCTTTTCCTCCTGCTTGACTAAAGTATTTCTCATTTGTTTTTATTGAAGGAAGAACATAACTATCACAAGCTATTACATCTTGTGGTTTAGTTGGAGTGGTACCTTGTACTGCTTTTGTTTGGAAGCTAAAGTATTCTGTACATCCTGTTCTAATATCTTCTACCAAGATAAAGATCTCTTTTGTTTTATTATCTGATTGGTATTTAGCTGGATCAACAATTTTTTGACCATCTTTTGCTCCAACATAATAAGTTGTTTTGTAGTTCGCTTTTGTAGTTCTCTTGAACATAGCTTCTTCTACTTGAGTTAAGTCAATAATTTGTGTACCACCAATCACATTTCTACATACTTCAATAGTTGCTGGTTTTTGTACAATATCGTGAATTGTAGGGAACATTTCTACTTTAATTTCTCCAAACACTTCACATTTTACTTCACCATATTTAGCAACAACTTTATATGTTCCTGCTTCTTTTACATCTAAAGTAGCTTTATTTGCTCCATTAATTGCTTTTCCATCTTTAAACCAATTAATAACTACTCCTTCTACATTCGCATCAATTCCAGATTGTATTGTTCTTGTTTCTTCATAACAAATAGCAGTACCATTCTCTACTGTTAAGTCTTGTCCTAAGTCAAGATTTCCAATATTAAAACTTCCTGCTTTCAAGAAGATTGCCGAACTTCCACGAGTATCTGCATAATCTGCAATAACCATTTTAATGTGGTATTTTCTACCAGGAATTACTTTAGATTTAGCCGTCATAGGAACTGTCATCCCTGTAAAGTTAGTTGGACTTGTTGCAGGTAATTCACCATGCAATCCAAACAAACGATCAAAATACTCTTCATTTGAACTTCCACACATTTGCGTTGGCGCATATTTACGATCTCTAATTGTCGTTACTGATACAGGCGTACTTGTATTTGGAACAACCGCTAAGTTCGTCATGTCATCTGTTGTTAAATCTGTCAAGAAGAAAGCAAAGACATCCGATACCCCACATTGGAAATCTCCATATTCATTAGAAGCAAAGATAAAATCAAACTTCAAAGAGTCTACCACAGGAGTGAAATCAAACTCTATAGCTGTTGCATTGTAGTTTCCTTCATATCTTTCATTCAAATGCAATATAGTTTGTAAATCATTGTCTCCTTTCCACTGTTTAGTGTCTGTTCCTTGGTCTTTTTGGTTTGGACCTTCAGCGTATTTAACACCATTATTGGCTAATATAATTCCTTCGTTGAATTTGAAAGAAGTATTGTTTGAGTTAAAATAACCAATACCATTATTTTCACCAAAGTTAGTTCCAGTAACCCATTTTATATTAGATACTAAGTCACAGTTTGATTTAACTAACACATCGTTAATTAATTTCTCTACCGTATATTTTGTACCTGCTTCGCTTACAAGAATACTGCTTGGTGTACCTAAACATAGATTGTAAACAATGTTTGTTTCTGTTGTTTTATTTTCTAAACCTAAACGAACAAGGTATTTGTTACCAATAGTCAAATTGTTGAATGCAATATAATTTTTTGCAGTTTCTACATCATATGTAAAACATTGAAGAGCTGTTGCAGTTAAATTATTGCAATTAGAATCATACAACGCGCCATTAATTTTCGGAATCTTGGCTAAAGTCAATGATTTTGCATTAAAAATAGACAAAGTATGTTGTGTCGCTGTCGCTGTAAATTCATACCATACATCATTTTTTAATCCCGTATTACTATGGCAAGTTGGAATATCTACTGTACTATTTGTTGTACCTAAAAATGTTCCATTAACTGTTTGTCTACACTCACTGTTTGAGTTTACTGGTAAATTAATTGCTCCAGAACAGTTATCGTTTGCCGTAGACAAAGTAATTGCATCTTGTGCTCCAGACCACTCACTGTATTTCGAATCAGTAGTTGAACATTTAGAGCGAATATAGACAGAATAAGCTTTTCCTGCAGTCAAACCTGTTATGGTAGTAGCTGGAGTTCCTGTTACTGTTTTGGTAACGATTGGTGTAGCTGTTGGTTTTTCACCAGCTTTTACAACTATAACTTCCCATGCAGCTACTGTTCCAAACTGTTTCCATGCAACATCAAAACCTGTAGCAGAGGTGTTAGAAATGTTTAACGCATAAGGTTCAGCACAATTCTCTACTTTTTGAACTCTAATATTGTCAATATAAATCGTAGAAGCTAATTCCGAAGTAGCATGCCAACCTATATTTACAGTACCATTAACTCCTGTGAAGAAGGCAACTTCTTCTTTATAAACTTCTCCTTTATATATTCTTTCAGCTACCAATGTAGTTGTAAAGTCAGTAGGAGCTGTACCTTTAGACGCTAATTTAACTTCGAATGAGTTGTTATTTTCTACATCTGTTTTATAGTGATATTTTAATACATAAGTATCTGTTGTTGTTTTGATAGCTGGAGTTATTGCCCAAGCATCAGCCTTACCAGGATCTCCAAAGGCGTATTTATTGTATTTCAATACTTGATCACCTTCATACATATTACTACCAATAACATCCCATGTATTTGCATAAAAAGATTTATCCAATTTAGTTAGTTCCCAACATCTATCAGACCCTGTGTCTGTATTTAAACCGTCAAAATAAGGTGTAGAGTATACATCACATGTAGTGATAAATACAAATGGCCCAGTCCAAATACTATTTTGTCCGTTTCCACATACAGTACGAACATAAAACTCATAATCAGTATTTGATTTTAAAGGATTACCTTTTGCATCCTTAGTTGCTTTATTTGTCGTTTTGCTTGATGTTTTAACTCCACTATCTGTAGTTTTAGGTTTACTATTTCCTTTTTGCTGCACATAGTACTCCCAGTTTTTCCCATTGCTGTTATCTAACCAGAATAAGTTTGCATTGTCTTTCTCAATTTTATCAACACCTAAATCTGTAGGTTCATTACATCCAACCACTTCTTCTATGGTAACATCATCTATTGAAAGATTTATACTTCCTGTACCTTTTGCATGCCAAGCAAAGTTAACCTGCCCAGACATACCTGTAATAAAAATGGTTTTCTGTTGGTATCCTGATGTTTTATAATCCTGATCAGCCAATAAGAAAGTAGTAAAGTCCTTTGGATCTGTTCCTTTTGTTGATGCCACTACATCAAATTTAGCGTTTTTATTCCCTTGAGATGAATAGTGAGATCCTGAGTAACGATATTTTAAACGATATGTTTTTCCCGCAGTTAAGTTTAAAGTAGGCGTAATTAACCAATCGTCTGAATTAACAGCATCAACATAATCGTAAACCACAAACGACATTACACCGTTTCCTTCATACATACCACTGTCTTTTTTTCTCCACTTTCCATCTCCTGAACCATTAACATCACCATTTCCATCTACAATTGTCCAACAATTGATAGTAGGCGATCCAGAGTTGAATCCTTCCCATAATGGTAAGTTTAGAGAAGAACAACCTGTAGTAAATGCAACAGGTCCTGTCCAATCACTTGTAACGCCGTTTCCACAAATTGTGCGTACATAATAATCATAAACACTATTTGGCTCTAAGGCTCTACCTCTATAATCTGTAGTTACTTTAGCAGTTTTAGTAGAAGTAATTGTTCCTGCTTTTTTAGGAAGACCTCTACCGTAAGGCTGTACAAAATATTCCCAAGTAGTTCCGTGTGGATCTACCCATGAAAGTGTTGCAGCACCACTTTCGATAGCTGTAACTTTTAATTCTGTAGGGTCTGTACATCCAATTTCTTCTAAGAAGAAATTATCTACATACATTCCGCTTGATCCAATTCCACCATCTTCATGGAAAGCAAAATTCACTATTCCACTAACACCAGAAATGATTACTTTTTCTTCTGTCCAAATATTAACTGAAATATTCTTTTTAGTTAATAATGTTGTTTTGAAATTGTTTATTTCAGCACCATTTTTGGCCATTTTAAGGCTATATGTACCTCTGTTTGATCCCGTTTTATAGTGGAATTTTAAACGATATTTTTTAGTAGCATCTAAATCAAAAGACGGAGTAATTAAGTAATCATCATGAGGTCCCTCATAGTGATTATACAACATCGCTTGATTTCCTTCATAGAATTCTTGTTTTGAAGGAAGCCATTTTCTACTATACCCATCAAAATCATTATTGTTGTCTACTACTTTCCAACAAGAAAAATCTTCATCTGAATTAAATCCATAGAAGTAAGGAATGGCTTGTGGGCCACATAATGTTCTAAAGTTAATAGGTCCAATCCAAGCTTCTGTTTTTCCTCCTCCACAATTTGAGCGTATATAGAAAGAATAATTTGTATTAGGTTGCAGATTATTCCCATTCGCATTTGTGCGAGTAATAGTTATTGTAGAAGTTGTAGTTATTGAACCAGAACCAGTAGGACTACCAGCACCCAAAGGAGTAACATAGTATTCCCAGTTTTTATTTCCATTCTCAGTAAAACTGATTTTAGCATCTGTAGTACCTATATCAAATACATTGATATTAGTAGGTGAAGCACAATTAACTTCTTTAATCACTACGTTGTTTAGATATAAACGAGCAAAGTCATCTGTGATAACATGCCACCCAATATTTATACTTCCTAAATTACCATTAATATAATGTCTTTCATTTGTATAATTAGTACTGGTTTTAGTCGTTTTTACTTGTAATGGAGGTGTAGTAAATTGACTAATATCTGTTCCGTTTTGCGATAACATTATTTCATAGGTAGCATCGTAACTTCCTGTTTTATAGTCATAACTAAGTTCATACAATTTTCCTGCTTGTAACTGAAAAGTAGGTGAAATTAACCAATCATTACTTCCTGATGATTTGGTATAATAGGCTTCGTTACTTTGTATTTTCCACACTTTACTTGCTCCTGATAATTGAGTGTACTCCTTTAGAGCAGTAACAGTTGTCCAACAAGCTATTGTATTAGATTGTAACAATGGAGGAGTTACTCCACTATTAGTAGTTGTGTCAAATGTTTCAGTAAAAGGTAAAGTGTTTATTGGAGAACACTTCGTTTGTAATGTTACAGGTCCAACCCAATCACTATATCCAGTTGCACATTTAGATCTTACATAAAACTCGTAAACTGTATTTGAAGTAATCGTATTACCTAAATTATCTACAGTAATCATGTGACTTGTAGACTGCGTGGTTGTAGCCTTTGTGTTATCAGGCAAAGGCCCACCTAAAGGTTGCACATAATATTGCCATTCAATATTGTTTTGATCTTGCCAATAAATAGTAAAATCAAGGGTGTGAATATCTTTGCTTTTTAAATCAGTAGGTGCTATACAATTACTTGTATTGAACGCTACCTCATTGGCAAAGTAATTCTTAATTATTGTCCTGTATTCATCAAAGGTATTTTGCAGGGTGAAGGCAAATGCACCAATAGATAAAATACAAAACAATACTAAAAGTTTGTTTTGCTTGTTCATAAATCGTAGTTATTTTGTTTTTCTAATTACAGCTAAAGTAATTTTAATTTCTACAACCTAAAAACAACAAAAATTGTGTCAAAAATGACATAAAGCAGTTATAATGTTTAAAATTTATATTTTTGATAAGCAATATTAACTTAATGTTTACTTTTAAAAAGTAGAATACTATAAAAAATAGGCAGAATGTTCAGTATTATTAATTCGCATTTTAACTTAACAAAAAACAAAATTTAACAAATAGTCGCAAAATTGACTTGTGTATTTGGAAGGTAAAATGGAGTTTTAGGTAATAATGTGGTGTATAATAGGTGGGAGGTTTAGCAATAATTGTATGGAATAATTTTATTGCTTCATTCTTGAAACATTATTCTTGGATTTTATTAACGTATAGGATTTTGTTATTTAGTTTGAAGAAACTAATGCTGCTTTGCATCATTCTATTCTAATAGAAGAATTGCTTACTAATAGCTATCATTCTCTTTAATAGCTTTTGTGTTTTTTATCATATCTGATATTCTTAGGAAGGTAGAAAAAGATTGTTTGCTCTCCTTGTATTTTAGTATTGCTTAACCATCTGATTAATTCTCATCGTTGTCTAAGTTGTATTATTACACTCTTTTGGATTTGATAAAAAGGTTGCCATTAAGGAGTTGTTCTTTAAATGTAATGCTTTCCATTTTTCAATTAATTTGATATTATTTTTATTGTAAGGTAATTCTATTGTTAGTATCTAATCAAAGGACAATAGGTGGTCAGTAAGAGGACAATTGTTGGACAAACAGGTGCTCTACTCCAGCATTATCGAGGTATTGTCCACGAAGTGTCCAAGGATTCTAAAAGAAGTCCCTATTTTACTGGGATTAAAGACTGTTCTATTTCAAAGGAAAAATAAAACTATTTTTGTAAGTAGTTGTATTTTAATTATTTGATATATTTTTCGTTTAAAAAAAAATAATATTTTTTTTGTGTTTGAACCTAAAAACAATGAAAAAGGATGCTATAAAGAAAAAAAAAGGAGTTTATATCTCAAAAAAAGAGTTTAATGAATGAAATATTTCTTGTTTATAGAAAAAAAATAGATAGTTATTTTTATGTAAACAATAGATTTTGAAGAGAGTAGAAGTAGGGGGTAGAAAAAAACCGAGAGATAATTACTATCTCTCGGTTTTGATTTATTTAATTTCTGCAGCTTTTTCATCAAACAAGTCAGGTACAGACCAATATCTTTCTCCTGTATCATAGTTGAAAGTCAATATTGTAGAACCTTTAGGTATGGAAGGTAATTGTTTTGCAATGGCAGCTAAAGAAGTTCCAGTAGATACTCCTGCTAATATTCCTTCTTCTTGCGCAATGCGATTGGTGTATTCGTATGCTTCTTCTTTTTCGATTGTAATGATACCATCAAAAATAGCAGTGTTTACTACTTTTGGAATAAATCCTGCTCCAATTCCTTGTAAGGGGTGAGGGCCTGGTTTTCCTCCACTTAAAACTGGAGAATTGGCAGGTTCTACAGCATATACTTTAAGTTGTGGAAAGCGTTCTTTTAATACTTCTGCTACTCCTGTAATATGTCCACCTGTTCCTACTCCTGTAATTAAGTAATCAATACCTTCTGGAAAGTCATTAATAATTTCCAAGGCAGTTGTTTTACGGTGTATTTCAGGGTTTGCCATATTGTTGAATTGTTGAGGTACCCAAGCATTATCCATGCTTTCTGCTAATTCAGTTGCTTTGGCAACAGAACCAGCTGTTCCTAATTCTTTTGGAGTAAGCACAAATTTTGCACCATAAGCAGACATAAGCTTTCTTCGTTCAATACTCATTGATTCAGGCATTACTAAGATAAGTTTATACCCTTTGACTGCACAAACCATAGCTAAACCAACACCTGTGTTTCCAGAAGTAGGTTCTATAATTGTTGTTTCTTTGTTGATTAGTCCCTTAGCTTCAGCCTCTTCAATCATTGCTAAGGCAATACGGTCTTTTAGACTACCTCCAGGGTTTTGTTTTTCTAATTTGATATATACATTAATATCTTGTGGAAAAACTCTATTTAATTTGATGTGAGGAGTGTTTCCAATGACTTGTAATACATTGTTTACTTTCATGATTACTTATTTTTATTGGTTATTTTTATTGGTTATTGTTATTGGTTATTGTTATTATATGACGAAATTGATAGGTTCTGGATAAACCTCTTGATTTTTCGAGTAACTTTTACTTTTGCTATAGATGATAGAATTCGGTTTTACACTATGCGTTAACCAAACGTTTCCACCAATAACAGTATCGTGTCCAATTACCGTATCTCCACCTAATATGGTAGCTCCTGAGTAAATTACAACGTTGTCTTCTATGTAAGGATGGCGACGTGTATTAGCTTTATCTTTAGAAACTGAAATGGCTCCAAGTGTTACACCTTGGTATATTTTTACATTAGTTCCTATTACAGATGTTTCTCCAATTACAATACCAGTTCCATGATCGATACAGAAATGAGACCCAATAGTTGCTGCAGGATGAATATCGATTCCTGTTTTATTATGTGCATATTCTGTCCAAATACGAGGAAGTAAGATAACTTTTTGCAATTGCAGTTGATGGGCAAAGCGATAGATTGCGATGGCATAAAAACCCGGATAGGCAATGTGAATCTCTTGCAAGCAAGTTGCAGCAGGGTCATTGTCTAAAATAGCTTTTGCATCTGTATTTAAGGTCTGATAAATTAAAGGTAACGCATTGAAAAACTCATCTGCAATTTGTTGTGATTTTTCAACATCGTTGTTGATATTAAAAAGTATTGATAATAATTCATTTTTTAAAATCGCTAAACGAATGCGTATTGCTTGTTCAGAGCTATATTTTTTATCTTCTAATTGAAATAAAAAATGGAATAAAGAATCTGTGTAAGCTTCAATTCTTTTTTTATCTAAGAAAGCTTCTGAAGCTTCATTCTTTTTTAGTAATTCTGATATAAAGTCGTTTTGCATTTATATAGTAATAGTTAAGAAGTGATTGATTTCGTTTTCTGTATTTGATTCTATTTGTTTTTTGAGGTGATTGCCTCCCCAAGTTGACATTTCAAATAATAATTGATGTAAGGTTTTGCCGTAATCTGTTAGCGAATAAGAAATGATTAGAGGAGAAGCACTAAGAATAGTACGTGTAATAATATCGTGTTGTTCTAAGCATTTTAAATCTGTGGATAACATTTTACTACCAATTCCTGTAATACTTTGTAAAAGATCGTTGAAGCGATAGTCTTCTCGTTGAGCCAATACCGTAATTATCTGTAAACGCCATTTACCTTTTAGTAAATTGAGTGTTTCAGTAATTGCTTCTAAATTGAGCTGTTCTAATTTCTGCTTTGATGTCATAAGTTGGTGTATTGGTAGTTGATTTAGTCAGCGAAAGTAGCTATACTTTTGTATAGTAACATGTAAATATATAAAAAACAGATATTCGTTGGTTACTATTAACTCATTTTATTTGTTTTTTTAATATATTATTAGTAATATTACTAATCGAAGTAGTGAAAAAGGATGGTTATGTTATAGTAGTCGTATCTTTTTAGGATACTCTTTGTTAAATAATGGAGTGAGATTAGAAGGTGAAGTAATTATATTTGTAAATTTGTCAAAGGAAAAAATGAAAGTCACTATGATTTATATTGTAGTGCAATAAAAAAAAACAATTTTTAGATTCGTGTATTGAACTATTGAAGCAGATTTTTAAAAGTTTCTTTTGAGCTGGCTACTTAGAGAGGAATTTGGTTTGTTGTTTTGTTGTTCTGTTTCAAAGAGAGAAAATATATGAATTAGCTGTGAGAAAGACTATCCGAAGGGTAGTCTTTTTTTATGTTTAAAACAGAAGTATTCCAATGGTTTTAAACATAATAAAAGACCTCTAACTTTAAATAGTTAGAGGTCTTTTATTTGTTGTTAATCAATCATTAATGATTTCAAACTACTTCTATAAGCTTCTAATATATCAGATTTGTGTAGATAGCCAAAATAGACTCCGTTCTTTTGTACAATCAGGTGACTCTGGTTGGAATTGTCAAAAGCTTTGACAATAGCCTTGGTCGAATCAGAATAGGATACAATTGTAGCGTGTTCTATTAGATCTTTGATAGGAGTAAACTTAGATTGAAAATTACTGAATACAATAGGTCGTACGTTGTTTAAGTGAATGACACCAAGCACTTGTTTTTCTGCATTTAGTACAGGGATAAAGGTTTGTGTACTATTTGAGAAAATTTGAACAACATCCATTGTACTGTCTTGCATCGTAATGGTTTGTATGTCATTTTTAATATAATCGTGTATGGCAATAGTAGACAAGATATTAGAATCTTTATCTGAAGTAAATACCATTCCTGTATTAGCTATGTTTTTAATATCCATAGAGTGTTTCTCCATTTGTTTAGAGATTGCAAAACTGATAGAAGAAACAATTAATAAAGGAACCATTAAACCATAACCACCAGTAATTTCTGCAATTAAGAAAATACCTGTTAAAGGAGCATGGAATAACCCACTGATAACAGCTGCCATTCCTACAACTGTAAAGTTGTGAATGGGAATATTTTCAAATCCCAATAAAGTAAGTAGTTTGGATAGGGAAAACCCTAAATAAGATCCTACAAATAGAGAAGGGGCAAAGTTACCTCCGTTTCCTCCACTACCCATTGTTAAACCAGCAGCAATAGATTTAACCAAAGCTGTACCAATTACAAACAGCAAGAGTACCCATTCTTTATGAGCATATTTACCTAATATGGTATTGTTTAAAATTTCATTCGGTTTGTCACTTGCTAATATTTTTATACTTTCATATCCTTCACCAAATAGGGTAGGAAACAAAAAGATTAAAGCGGCCAACATAGAAGCTCCTATTATGGCTTTTTTATAGACTCCATTGCTAAATTTAGACAAGTATTTTTCTGTACGTCTAAACATTCGCGCATGATAAACACAGAACAATCCTGCTAATATTCCTAATAAAACGTAGTATAACGTATTTCCTGTATCAAAGATTAATTGCTTTCTAAAGGTTAGTAAGATATCCTCTTTGATAATTAAATTTGAAACAATAGCTCCTGTAGCAGAAGAAATCATGATAGGAATAAATGCAGAAACGGTAACATCTGCCAAAATAATTTCAATAGCAAAGAGGACACCTGCAATAGGGGCATTAAATGCCGCTGATACACCTGCAGCAACTCCACAAGCTAATAAAAGAATACGGTCTTTATAACTTAGTTTATAATTTTGTGCATAGTTTGAACCAAATGCAGCACCAGTAATAGCAATAGGAGATTCCAGTCCTAAAGACCCTCCCATACCTACAGTAAGTGAACTTGTAACAATTTGTGAATACATTTGCTTACGTGGCATAATACCTGAACGCTTAGCTACAGCAATCATAATTTGATAGGTTCCTTTTTCAATACTACCTCCTAAAAAGCGGTGGATTACAAATACAGTCAATAGGATACCTACAACTGGAAGTAAACTGTTGGTGAAAGGCAAATGAGAGATACTATCAATATAACTTGCAAAGCGAAATACACTATGAGCAAAGTATTTTAAAATAATTACAGCAATGGCAGAAGATGCACCCACCAAAACACACGACAAATACAAAAATTGCCTGTCTGTTAATATGGAGCGTAAAAAAAACAATATGCCTTCTGCATATTTGAATAGTTGATTACTGTAATGTTTTACTTTCTTAAACTGTACCCTTTTCATAACGCAAAAATAGTAGAAAACTTACTAAATAGTGGCAAAATGCACAAATAATAGTATATATGTTTTCATTTTTCATTTAACTTCTAAAGACTTAAAAAGTTAGTTGAATGTACAAATTTTTTTAAATGAAGTTGTAGTTCTTCAAAAAATACTTGAAAGTCCAGTGAAAACCTATCATAGTGTAGAAGAAGTTCTTCTGTTCCATAACTCATTTTTGAAATACCTTTTGTTCTGCCATCCATTTTGGTTAGAATGTATTTTAAACCATCAATATCTTGATACAACACCAGCCAATTTTCTTTTAATAAAATAGGTAGAAACTGTTGTACTTTGGGAGGTAACACGGCATAGTTTCGTTCTAATGACTCATAAAAAGTAGCAGCATATACCTCTAAAGGAATGTTGCAGTAGGTGTCCCATTGCTGTGCTAAAAAGTGATCATAGTACATATCTACTAAAACTGCAGCATAATGATTGTATCGAGGGACTAAAGGTTTTTTTGTTTGTCGCCAAATAGGATGTTGGTCCGTATAGGTGTCTATTTCACGATGAAGTTTTATACCTTTTTGTATATCAAGAGGATAATCTAAGTATTGCTTACCTCTAACACTATCCGCAACAAAGTTGCCAATTTTAATCAATTCATTTTCTCCTGAAAGATAGATATGAGCTAAAAAATTCATGGTATTATTTTGAGCTAAATTTACTTGATTTTATTGAAAACAAGCGTGTCTATCCTTTGAATTGTTTATATATTTGTGTGTTTAAAAAAATGATGTTATGACTTTAATAAAATCAATTTCTGGGATACGCGGAACAATTGGAGGGAAAGTAGGAGATAATTTAACTCCTATTGATGCTGTGAAATTTGCTTCTGCTTATGGTACATTCTTAAAAAATCAATTGAATAAAGATAAATTAAAGGTAGTTATTGGACGTGATGCTCGTATATCAGGAC
This sequence comes from Flavobacteriaceae bacterium, assembly GCA_031277535.1. Taxonomy (GTDB): domain Bacteria; phylum Bacteroidota; class Bacteroidia; order Flavobacteriales; family Flavobacteriaceae; genus Flavobacterium. The sequence continues at coordinate 359,922 of JAITMD010000005.1, read as the reverse complement.
CAATGATTCACAATTTAGTTGTAAATACATTAATAGGGTTAGGAATTGATGTAATCGATTTAGGACTGTCAACTACGCCAACTGTTGAAGTGGCTGTACCTTTGGAACATGCAGATGGAGGGATTATACTAACTGCTTCTCATAATCCTAAACAATGGAACGCTTTGAAATTGCTTAATGCAAAAGGGGAGTTTTTGAGTGGGGCAGAAGGAGCTGTTATTTTAGAAATAGCAGAAAAAGACGCTTTTGATTTTGCTGATGTAGATGCTTTAGGAACAATAACAGCTAAAGATAATTATATGGATATCCACATTGACGAAGTGCTAAAATTAGCATTAGTTGATGCAGAAGCAGTTAAAAAACGCAATTTTAAAGTTGTGGTAGATGCTGTTAACTCTTCTGGAGGAATTGTTATTCCTGCGCTATTGAGAAAAATGGGAGTAGAAGTGGTAGAATTGTACTGCGAACCTAATGGACATTTTCCTCACAATCCAGAACCCTTAAAAGAGCACTTAGGAGACATATGTGCTTTGGTTAAACAAGAAAAGGCTGATTTCGGTATTGTTGTTGATCCAGATGTAGACCGTTTGGCATTTATTTCAAATGATGGTGAAATGTTTGGAGAGGAATACACTTTAGTAGCTGTTGCAGATTATGTATTGAGTAAAACACCTGGTAACACAGTTTCTAATTTATCTTCTTCAAGAGCGCTGAGAGATATTACTGAGAAACACAAGGGGTCTTATAGTGCTTCTGCAGTAGGAGAGGTGAATGTGGTAGAATTAATGAAAGCAACTCACGCTGTAATTGGTGGAGAAGGTAATGGTGGAATCATCTATCCTGAAATTCACTATGGCCGTGATTCATTAGTTGGAGTAGCATTATTCTTGACACATTTAGCTAATATGGAAATGACAGTTGCAGAATTACGTGCAAGTTATCCTCAATATTACATGAGTAAGAATAAGATTGAGTTAACACCTAAGTTGAATGTTGATATGATCTTGGAATTGATTGCTGAAAATTATAAAAACCAAGAAGTATCTACTGTGGATGGAGTGAAGATTGATTTTGAAGATTGTTGGGTACATTTGCGTAAATCAAATACAGAACCAATTATTCGTATTTATACAGAGGCACCTACACAAGTTGATGCTGACGGTTTAGCAATGCGTATGATGGAGGAATTACGTGTAATAGCAGGAATCTAAATTAGAAATTTAAAGATATAAATAAGAGGCTAATACTGTTTTTGTATTAGCCTCTTTTATGTAGTGAAAAAGTGATTATACTGTTTGATTAGTAAGAATTATTCAGGTCAAAAAAGGATATAAAATAAGCTGCACACTTAGTGTACAGCTTATAGGATAAAAACTCAGAAAGTATAAAAATTAATTATGAATTCACATGTTTACTTACATCATAGTTTAGCCCTTGAGCAATGCGCATTCCCAATTCCATGTTTGCTCTAAACCAGTGACATAATTGACGACCAATAATCTCATCTCGTTTTGGTCCATCAATACCACTCATTGCTGCCACAATATTGTTTACAGTGTTTGTTTTTTCTTCAGCTGTCATAATTTGATATAATTTACCAGGTTGACTAAAATGGTCATTTTCATTTTCTCCATTTCTATCAAAGCGATCAGCTACTAAACCATCCAATTGCATAGCTGGTTCAGCATACGTTTTATCTGCTACAATATTGTCAAAGCTGTTAGGGAAATAGTTTGGTTCGCTACCTCCATTACCATCTACACGCATATATCCATCTCTCTGGTAATTGTTAGTAGCAAAAGGACATCTGTTTACAGGAATTTGCTCATAGTTTGTCCCTAATCTATAACGTTGTGCATCTGGATAAGATAAAATACGTCCTTGTAACATTTTGTCTGGAGAAAAACCTATACCATCTACAATATGCGTTGGAGCAAAAGCAGCTTGCTCTACATCTTGAAAATAGTTACTTGGGTTTTGATTTAATTCTAATACACCTACATCAATTAATGGGAACTCTGCATGTGGCCATACTTTTGTTACATCAAAAGGATTAACTACTGCATTGCGCGCTTCTTCTTCTGTCATAACCTGAATTTTTAAATTCCATTTAGGGAATTTACCTTCTTCAATATGTGTAAATAGATCGCGTTGAGCAAAGTCCATGTCAGTAGCACGCATTTGATCAGCTTCTGGACCTGTTAAGTTTTTAATTCCTTGAGCTGTTTTGAAGTGGAATTTTACATAAACCAGTTTATTCTCTTTATTAATCATAGAGAAAGTATGACTACCGTATCCATTCATATGTCTATATCCATATGGAGTACCACGATCAGACATTAAAATAAGCACTTGATGTAAACTCTCTGGGTTCAATGACCAAAAGTCCCATACCATAGTTGCTGATTTTAAATTAGTCTGTGGTTGACGTTTTTGTGTATGAATAAAATCAGGGAATTTTTTAGCGTCTTTAATAAAGAATACAGGAGTATTGTTTCCTACTAAGTCCCAGTTTCCATCTTCTGTATAGAATTTAACAGCAAACCCTCTTGGATCACGTTCTGAATCAGCAGATCCTTTTTCACCACCTACAGTAGAAAAACGCACAAATACTTTTGTTTGTTTACTTACTTCACCAAATACTTTTGCTTTGGTATATTGAGTGATATCATTTGTTACTGTAAATGTTCCATAGGCTCCAGTTCCTTTGGCATGAACAATACGCTCAGGAATACGTTCTCTATTAAAATGCGCTAATTTCTCGTGTAGTATATAGTCTTGTAGCAATACTGGCCCTCTTGCTCCAGCTGTAAGTGAATCTTCATGATCAGCATAAGGTCTTCCAGATGCTGTAGTTAGTTTTCTGTTTTCCATTTTGAACTATTTTATTTGGTTATTTTTTCTTTTACAAATGTAGCCTGCAAGTTGTTTGAAATGGGCAGTATGCAATATTTCTATATAATAATGGTATAAGTATAATCTATATTAAAGATAATAATAATTTATTTATCTTATATATGGTAGCTTTGTTCTTTATAGAAAATAAAAAAGCAATGGGTTATAATTCCATTGCTTTTCTTCGTTCTGCTACTTCCAGCATATATTTATCAATATAGGGCAATACGTCTTCTAAGGAAGGTACACCTTCAAAACGTTTTATCTTAGTACCAAAGTAACCATTTAATTCTGTATGAACGCTATCATCTATGTTAATAATGGATACCGTATTGTCTATACTTGCTTTACCTTCAATAATTAAGGCAAATTGATAGAGCTTTTGTGGGCAGAACTTAGCTTGCTCTATTAAAGCCTCTATTGGAAGTGGATTTGCTCTGATTTGTGTTTGATAGCCATGTGCCTCATAATGTGTCGCTGTACTTTCTGCTAATGTAAGGAAAGGGTGACCTTCTTTTAAAGGTTGATTGATTAACGATTTGTCATCTTTTTCCCACCAGAAGCCTTTAGCTATTACCTCAACAAATTGATCGTGGAAGCTAAAGATGTAATGCTTAAATTCGGTAAGCATATCATCTACATTACCTCCGAACTCATACGCTCTACCATAATGTCTCTTCTCATAGGCATGACGCTCTATTTGCCAATCAGAGTTTTGTACTTCATATACCCAACACCAGTCCTTGTCTTCTGTCCAATCGTCAGGATAGGGTAGGTATTCTCCACGACATACACGAATAGCATCTAAATTGTAAAAACTGATGCGCCCATACTGTTCGTCTTCTGTTTCGAAATAGATACCTGTTAGCTCATCACTATATAGGACAGTAGGAGTTAATACATAATCAGGTTTTAAAGGTATGGTAATGCCTATAGCATATGCTGTGTTATTCATCGTTATTTTTTTTTGTATCAATGCGCATGCGCATTGATAGATTAAATGTGTCAAAGCCTTCTCTTAAATACAGTTCGATAGCTTTTTTGTTTTGGGTAAGTACACTTAGTTCAACGTATTCTACGTTATGCTCCATTCCCCAGGCTTTGACAGCTTGTATTAGTTTTTTGCCATATCCTTTCCCTCGACTATCTGGACTGACTACTAAATCCATTAGATAGACAAGGCGCTGCTGTACAAAACAGTTATATGTAGGGGCACTCTGTAACTGGGCAATAGCAAAGCCTTGAACTTGATTATTGTCTTCTGCGACAAAGATAGTAAAGTCATTTTCTTCATTTATAACACTTTTTACAAAGGCTTCATCCTGTTTTGCTGCCTTCATGTAATCGGGTTCTAAGTTAGCCATGGTATCAAATAATACGCTGTATAACTTATGTATTATTGGTAAGTCGTTTATATGTGCTTTTCTAATCATGTTTTCCTAAAGATTTTAAAGTTTAAAAATAAGAGAGAAATCCCATACTTACTAATAAGTACACTTTGTTTATACTAATAATTGAATGTTTTTTATTTATTGTATTTTTTAATTGTTATTATTTGTATTTTTAATATAAAATAATATTGTTGTTTGATTTTTTTATTTAAAAATCTATTTTAAAAGTAAGTTATTGAAAAAAGGAGAGGAGGATTACGAGGTAGAGACATTAATAGAGAGGGAATTAGTAAGTATTCATTATAAAAAGTTAGTATATGGGGTTATTTAATTTTTTAAATCAGAATCAAAAGGGGGAGGTACAACCCAAGAATAGTACACACATAGAAATGATGTTTTCTAAAGAGATGGCAAGTAAAGCAGCTTATTTTGTGACAAGTTATGCAGAGCGATTTGATGAGTTGGATTACTCAGTAGATAGCTTAAAGGTAGTAGATAATATTTTAGATGATATTGCTTGTCACTATGAGGATATAGATGATTCTATTCTTCATATTATTGTAACTCTGACAAGTTCGTATATTTTCGAGGTAGCTAAACGCAATTTTGGAGGAAAGTATTATTGGCACGAACAACTTCAACAACCTATATTTGTTACAAGTCAACCTCATTTTGAAGTTTCTCTCTTAGTATTTGAAAAGGTGAAAAGAAGATTAAAATATGGGTATGATGATCATATACCTCTATTTTTTGATGGTTTTGTAAATAGTGTTTTACGAGAGGAATCTGCAAAAATAGAGTAAACAAAAAAGGTAAGTGATTAAAATAATATCTATTAAATGATTTATAATCAATGGGTTTTGTTTTTTTTATAATTTTGTGGTATTAAAAAAGGAAGATATGATACAGGTTTCATTTATAGAGTTTCAAGAGAATCTTAAAAAGTATATTGAGTTAGCAAGTACGCAAAGGGTAGTTGTTACTCAAGGAGATGATGTGTCTTTTAAGATAGAACCTGTAGAAAATAGTGAAGAGAAATACAATAGTGATTTTGTTCAAGAGATCTTACAAGTGAATGAAGAAGCTCAAAAAGGCTATGTGGTGAAAATAAACAATGTGAATGATATATGGAAAGATATTCATCTTAATAAATAATAAACGCATAACGCCCATAGTCATGACTATGGGCGTTATGCGTTTAAATAAGTTATCGCTTAATAAATAGCTACAGGGTTAATGTTTACTTGTGTAGAGCCAACATATAAAGGTTGACCTAAGACAAATAAGAACTCCCATACCTTCTCTTTGACTAATGGGCGAGTGTCTATAAGTTCTAAGTTATAGATTCCTCGTTTTGCCAACATATATTGATTGATCGGGAACTCTTCTGCACCATAAGGATTAGGGTAAACCTCAGATGCCCAGGTATCTCCTCCAAAAGCGACGATACCCTTATCAGCTAGCCATTTGGCCGCATCCATGCCTATACCAGGTTCTACTTCTAAGAACTGTTTGTTGTCCTTTCCTATTAACTCTAACCAACCTGTATTAAACAATACAACATCACCTTTTTTGATTTCAATGTTTTGTTTTTTTAGTACAGCCTGGATGTCTGCTACTGTAAACTCAGTACCACCTGGTACGATAGCTTTATGATAGTAATCAACCATATCTAAGACTACTGCACGAGTCACAATAGGAGGGACTTTCTCTATACCAAGCTTTTTAACGCCTTCTACAGTTACGAAGTCTTGTGCTTTGTTTCCGTTGTAATAAACATTATCAATACCGATATGCCCAATACCATTTAATTGTGTACCAACACCTGTCCAAGCAGTTACTAACTCATCGTTAAAACTGAACTTGTTAGGACCAAGAGTTTGGCCACCTTGTTCTCCAGGTTGAATGTTATATAGGTGGAAACTGCGGTGACGAAAAGCAGGTAGGTGTTTATCTATAGGTACAGCTAATGCTAAGGTTTTACCTTGTTTGACTAATTTTATAGATTGCATGACTGTCTCAGGTGTTAGTAGGTTGACTGCACCTATCTCATCATTTACTCCATAAGCAGATGGATACCAACTATGGTCATTGGGGTTTATGCTTGGTTTGGTTTGTTGTGCATGTAGTACTCCGCCTAGAAGTACTACAGCTAAGGCTATTATTCTTTTCATTATATTAGATTTTAGCTAATTCAGTATTGATGAATTTAATTTCATCAGACGTTAGGGTAATATTCATTGCTTTTGCATTAGCGATAGCTTGTTCAGCATTACGAGATCCTGCTAATACAACTGAAATAGCAGGTTGTAAGCTTGTCCATCTCAAGACTAATTGAGATAATGTAGCTCCCTTGTCATTAGCCAATGGAGTGATAGCATTTAAGAAAGCCTCTACTTTAGCTAAGTCAAACTGTTGGAAATACCCATTTCTATGGTCATTTTGTTTTAGTTTCCCCTCTTTAAAGTATTTCCCAGTTAATAGACCTCTTTCCATAGGACTATATACGATGATACCTAAGTTATTGTCTAAGGCATACGGTACTAAGTCTTGTTCTATTCCTCTGTTTAGCATACTATAACCTACTTGGTTACTTGCAATATTTAGAGTCTGACGAGCTTCTTTTACTTGATCTACACTGTAGTTACTTACTCCAGCAGCGCGTATTTTACCTTGTTGGATTAAAGTTTCTAAGGCTTCCATGGTCTCTGCAATAGGTGTAGTGCTATCAGGCCAGTGAATTTGAAGTAAATCTATGTAGTCCGTCTGTAAACGTTTTAAGCTTTCTTCTACTTCTTTGATCACATTAGCTTTAGAAGCGTATTTATATACTGGGATAACTTTGCCAGCATCTTCAGCATCAAAGAAGTGTTCTCCACGCCCTTGATTACTACCATCCCACACTAAACCAAATTTACTCAATAACTGAATCTTACTTCTGTCATATCCTTTGATAGCTTGACCTATCATTTCTTCGCTTAAACCAAAACCGTAGAAAGGAGCTGTGTCTAAAGTTGTTACTCCGTGATCTATAGAGGCTCTTACTGATTCGATAGAATCTTTTTGTTCATTACCTCCCCACATATTACCTCCGATTGCAAATGCTCCATAAGTAATTGCTGATAATTCTAAGTCTGTATTTCCTAATTTTCTGTATTCCATTTTGATTAAATTTTTTGAGTTAAAAGTATAATTGGTTGTTCTTGTAATTTTACATCTATTAGTGTGCCAAATTCTTTAATATAAGGCTGTTGGTTATGACTGTCTAAACCTTGTTTATCGTTCCATATTTCGTAGAATACAAAAGTGTTTAAATCTGAAATGTCTTGGTGTAAATCATATTGTAAACAGGCTGGTTCTTTTTTGGTCTCTGATACCATATTAAGAAGTACAGCCTTTACTTGTTCTCTGTATTCTGTTTTGGCTTTAATTACGGCTGTTATATGTATTTTCATTATGTTATAATTAGATTGCAAATTCTTTGTTAATGTGTTGTACATAATCTCTGTGATATGTTTCAAGTCGTTCAGCAGTACAGTTTTTTTCTAGATCGTGGAAGTGAAAACCTTCGATTCTTTTTAATCCTGTGAATTGATTCATTTTGTGGAATCCGAATAATACTCCTTCATCTGGTGTATGTTCATCAAAAAACTCTCCAGGTAAGGTGAATGCTGTTTCAGGAGCGTTCCAAGAACTGGTAACCATATAGTGTTTGCCGTGCATTAATCCTCCCGTACCATAGTTTATCTCTGGATTTTTTCTGCTTCTACCATCATTGGCATATATACCGTTATTATGTCCTGCAGTAAATACTTCATCAATGTATTTTTTTAATCCATTTGGTACTTGAAACCACCAGATAGGTGTGTGATAAATAATCACATCTGCCCATTTATAGTTTTCTGCCTCTTCCTCAGGTATGTAATTATCATTTATATTTGTAATACGTACTTCATGTCCTAAGTTACTTAAGGTTTCTTCTGTCCAACCTGTTAATGTATTATTGAATAAACCTCCTGAGTGAGCAAAAGTTTGTCCTCCATTAATAATAAATATCTTTTTCATTTTGTATTATTTTAATTATTGATAGGGCAAAGTTCTATCATTTTATTTTATTAGTAAAATAACTTATATTATAGATATGTATCATAATACTTATAGTTATGAAAGATAGAATACTGAGATAAGTGTTATATTTGTATAATTAAAATTATAGGTTATGCGTTGGAACTTAGAATGGATTAGAACATTTAAAGCTATATATGAGACAGGTACACTGTCGGCTGCCGCTCAAGAGTTGTTTATATCTCAACCAGGGGTGAGTTTACATCTTAATTCTTTAGAAGCTTATACAGGTTATAAGTTATTTGACAGAGCTGCCAGAAAGATGGTGCCTACAGAAAAAGGGAAGATATTATACAACTTTGTATTAGAACCACTGAATAAATTAGAAGTTGCAGAACAACACTTTCACAAGCGTTCTCAAGATGAACGTACTACGATTAGTGTAGGAATGTGCTTTGAGACTTTTCAATATACTTTAGAAGAACATATTGCTAAACTGCCGTTTAACTTAATTATTAAGTTTGGTGAGTATCCACAGATGCAACAAGATTTAGATAATGGCTTGTTAGATTTAATTATCACACCTCAAAAGGGTAATCAGCAAAACCTGGAGTATAAGGCGTTCTCTAAGGAGCGATTAGTACTGATAGCAGGTTGTGATACTAATACAGAGGAAATAGAGAAGTTATTAAGCAACGGTAAGATCAAAGAGGCTGGTAACTTACTGAAGCAGCTCTTATGGTATAGTACAGCTGCGGATATGGAGCACTTAAAGAACTTTTGGTTAACGCATTTTAAACAACATCCGGACTTTAGCCCTAACTATATTGTGCCTAATATTAGTTCTATAGTACGTTGTCTAAGTAATGGAAGTGGTGTTGCTGTAGTGCCTGACTTCTTATGTACAGATGCTATTCAGACAAATAAGATAAAAGTGGTATGGGAAGGAGTAATACCTTTAGAAAATACGCTATACTTCGGTACTCGTAAAAAGACGATGTATGCAGAGGAGATCACTCAATTAGAGGAGTTGCTACAAGAGAAGTGGGAGGTGTAGTTTCCTCTCTTTCTTTTTAGTGATTGAATAGATTATTTTTTCAAATAGGTATAAGTCAATTCATTAAAAAAAGCTGTAATTTGCATACATAATCAGGAATATTCCTTTGCTATGAAATATTTTTATCTTTTATGTTTTTGTTTGAGTCTTTCTTTCGCTGCGTTTGCACAAGAGAAAATACAATTTAATCCTCATTACAGTGCTAATACAATTTATGAAATCAATTCTTACACCAACGAATCAAAAGTAATTGATTTTAAAGGGGACGTATCGTATATGATTGCTATGAAACGCAAAGGAATAAAACTACCTATAAAAATTAAAAACATAGATAAAGATACGTATTACCTTTTTACACAACCTATTAAGAAAAATAAAACACCTTTTGTGTTTAGCTACGAGAAGTTTGACAAAGAAAATTACCTAAACGACAGCTTGGAACAGAAGACAAAAGCGAGTGATGTGGGACTTAGTGCTTTGGGGTATTTTGAGGAGAACAAACAAATGAAAGTGACCAAAGTTGTTGGAACATCGTTGTCTAATAAAGTGCAAAAGGCAGTAGCAAAAGTAATTGAAGATTTAGCTAATCAAGCAAAGTACCCCAATAAGGAGATGGGTATTGGCGAAAGTTTTGATGTTGAGAATAGTCTTCCTATCAATATTGAAGGAATAGGCTCTGTGTTGCTTACGGTTCAGGTGACTTATTTGTTGACTGATATAAAAGAAGGGAAGGCTTATTTTACTGAAAAAATACAAATTGCTATTGATGGAAAGCAAGATATTCGTGAGAAATTCAGTTTCGAAGGAGGAGGACAAGGACTTATGATTTACGATGTAGCGACTCATCGAATAGAAAAAATAGAAACTACCATTCAAGGAGATATTCGTATGGATGGGCCAGGGCTAACGGTTACTATTGGTTTGGAGGAAACAACTCGGGTGTTAACTACGATTATTAAACCAGAAGATATGGATGAATAAGAGAATATTTTAAGTGTTCTGTTTATTCATGCAATGCATTGTTTCCTAAATACCTATACAGAGACTTTTCTATTTTTCTATTACAACAAAGAAATGCTTATATATTTGAACTTAAAAAAATCCTATAGCTATTGCATAGAGAGTCTTTCTTTCTTTCTTTCTTTCTTTCTTTCTTTCTTTCGTGCAATTGTTGAATCTAACAAAAAGATTTTCTCACAAAATCAATTTTTAAATTTGAATTCTGTGAAGTATAATTAAACTACTTTTTAAAACCATTAGTTGGTATCATTTACTATCAAAAGAGCTCATTTGCTATCAAATGAAGCTAAGATTGGCTACTTCATTTTTTACTGAATCAAAGTATTATAGCTTTGTCTTGTTGCACAACGAAATGTTCTTTGACAAGATGAGAAATGATGCTATGGAATGAAAAATACTCTTTCAAGTATCCAACTATTATTTCTTTCAAATTTATTGTCTCTATTTCTCTTAACAAGGCAATGTAGCTGTTTTTTACTCTTATTAACACATATAGAGCAGGACTATTTTTGAGTACTTTATTCGCCCACATCCCTTATAGTTATTGCTTTCAACCTGATAAAAATCGTATGTTGTTGCACCTTCACTCCAACTTTGTTGCACAAAAAAGGGTATATCCCAGCTATACTGGAGTTCAGTGCAAGAATAGTGCAAGGAATTTTGTAGGTGGTAAGAAGTAAGCAAAAGTTTATTTAATCAACGAAAACAATTAAAAAAGGAAATTGTGTGGAAGTACAATGGTTTATTAGAAAAATTCATACTCATACTGTTTGTTGAATCTTTTTTGTAAGATTATAAATCACTATACAGAGGTTGATAAATTTTACGTGAAGTATTAAACGAAAAAACCCATCATTTCTGACGGGTTTTGTTATTATATAAAACAATTTTATTTTTTTGTTTTGATTGTGTTTTTGTAGATTTTACCACCTTTCATAATCAATAAAAAGCTTTTTTCTGGATTAGCGATTAGCGACAAGTCTTTTAATGGATCACCGTCTACTAATAGTAAGTCAGCGTAAGCTTTTTCTTCGATTACTCCTAATTTGCCTGGGTATGGGCTACGCAAACCTGATAGTTGTAATAATTCAGCATTGTCTTGTGTAACCATTTTTAGGATTTCGGCATTGGTAAACCATTTTTGTAAACGTAGAATGTAACTGTTTTGGTCGTCGTTTAACTCTGGTTCAAATAAAAAGTCTGTTCCCCATGCTAATTTTACACCCAATTTTTTAGCTAAAGGCCATACTTTGTCTTGGCCATCCAATACAGGTTTACGCTTTTCTTTGCGTTGTGCATCCATATTGTCGTTGTTATCCATTAGGTTCTGTAAACTCAACCAAATCTTTTTCTCAGCCATTATTTTTAGTGTCTCTTCGTCAAGCATTTGACCATGCTCAATTGATTTTACACCTGCTTCGATGGCGCGTTGTACAGCTCTTGGTGTATAGGCGTGTACCATTACATAAGTTCCCCAGTCTTCTGCTGCATCTACTGCTGCTTTTACTTCGTCAAATGTATATTGCGTTACATCAATTGGATCATAAGCAGAAGAAGTTCCTCCACCTGCCATCAGTTTTATTTGACTTGCTCCAAAACGTAGGTTTTCTCTTGTGGCTGTTAATACCTCGTCACGTCCATCTGCAATAAATGTAGCTCCTAATTCTTCTGCACGAGAAGGTTTGCCAAAAAAGCGACGAGAGCGTTCTTCTGGTGTTCTGAAATCACCATGACCTGCTGTTTGACTAATTGTAGCTCCTGAAGGCCAAATACGTGGACCTATTACTTTGTCATTATCAATAGCTGCTTTTAAAGGAAAGATTGGTCCTCCTGCATCACGCACACTTGTAAAACCACGCATCAACATTTTTTGAGAACCTACTGCTACGTTTTGCATTAAACTTTCGGGTGTAGCTGCTGGCGACATCATTTGTTGCATTGTTAATGCTCCAAATACCATATGTACATGTACATCAATTAGTCCTGGCATTAATGTTTTCCCATTTCCGTTTATTTTTACTACATCTTTGTCCTTTACAGCAATTGCAGAAGAGCTAATCTTTTCAATTGTCTGTCCAGATACCAATACATTCATTGGAGCAGTAAGTGCTGCTGCTTTATGGTCTAACAGTCTAACGTTCTCTATAAGAACTTGTTTTGTTTGTGCCATCGTTAGTGAGGTACCTACAAGAAAAAGAGCTAATACGGATTTTATTTTCATGTATTGTATAAGATTATAAGGTTATTTACATAAATTCTTAGATAGGCTCTAAGATATTATAAAAATGGGGTTCGACCTAATTAAATTTTTCATTGTGATTTATTTAAAATAGAGGGATTGTTTCTGTTGTTTTTTAGGTACATAGGATTTTTTATATTCTTTTGGAGTAAATAGTTGTGTTTTTTGTTTTTTTGTGTAAATTTAAGAATATAAGTGCTTTTTGGCAGTGTTTATGCTGTAGTGTTTATAACTAACCAATAAAAGAATAAGAAGATTATGAAAAAGTTAATTATCATTCGACACGCAAAATCATGCTGGGATACCATAGCAAATGATTTTTCTCGCCCAATTTCTTGTAAAGGAGCATTGGATGCTAATTTGGTTTCGGCTAAACTATATGACTATCTCCCTAAAAAAAGTATTGTATGGTCCAGTTCGGCTAAGCGCGCAACAGAAACAGCAAAGATATTTTGCCATACAATGGATATTAACTTGGATTGTATTTTATATAAAGATGAACTCTATACATTTGAGTTGCAAAAATTGGAAAAAGAGATTAAAAAGTGTAGCAATGACTATGATACATTAATTGTTTTTGGACATAATGAAGCTTTAACTACTTTTGTTAATAAATTTGGAAGTAAATTCTATAAAAAAGTTCCTACTTCTGGCGTAGTTATTATTAACTTTGAGGAAGATGACTGGAGTTCTATTACAAGAGGAATAACAGAGATAAAGATATTTCCAAAAGATTTAAAAAGATAATGAATACAACCTTACCAAGTACACATACTAAATATCATTATGTCGATCGCGAAATGAGCTGGTTGGCGTTTAATGAACGAGTTTTACAAGAAGCAGGTGATGCTACTGTACCCTTATTAGAGCGTTTGCGTTTTTTGGGGATTTTTTCTAATAATTTAGACGAGTTTTTCCGTGTGCGTTATGCAACTATACGACGCATGACAATGACAGGGGAAAGCAATCGAAAGTTGGGAAGTGGGGTTATAGTCCGCGATTTGTTGGCTCAGATTACAGATCGTGTAATTGAATTACAAGCAGAGAGTTTGCGTATTTTGGGAGAGATTGATCAGAAGTTAGAACTTGAGAATATCTTTATGGTCAACGAAACTGAATTGACAGAAGAGCAACAAGTGTTTGTGAAAGATTTCTTTCTACATGAAGTTTCTCCCGATTTAGTAACAATCATCTTAAGTGATTTGGCTAATTTTCCCTTGTTGAGAGATACACATGGATACTTGGTAGTAAAACTGGAATTGGATGAAGAGCTGGTAAAAAAACATAATAGAAAGAGTAAAAATCGCTCGAAAGATATTAAGTATGCAGTAATTGAAATTCCAAATATTCTTAACCGTTTTGTAGTATTACCTAAAGATGGAGAAAAGAACTGTATTATTATGTTGGATGATGTTATTCGATTTAATTTGGAAAATATCTTCAGTATTTTTGATTACAAAGCAGTATCTGCTTATAATATTAAAGTAACACGTGATGCAGAGCTTGGAGTCGATACAGATTTGCACAAATCGTTTGTAGAGAAGATTTCAAGTGGTGTGCGTGATCGTAGAGAAGGAGAAATAGTTCGTTTTGTATACGATAAAGAAATGGATACAGAGATGTTGCAGTTTTTGTTGAAAAGCGTGGAACTGGAATTGAGTGATAGTATTATTCCGGCAGGGAGATATCACAATCGTAGAGATTATATGGGCTTTCCTACTTTGGGACGCAAAGACTTGATTTATGCTAAAGATTTGCCTTTACCTGTACATCAATTTAATTTGGAAGATAGTATTATCCAACAAATGCAGCAAAGAGATTACATGGTGCACACCCCTTACCAATCATTTTCATATTTAGTGAAGTTTTTGAGAGAGGCAGCTTTGGATCCACAAGTTTTATCAATTAAAATCACATTATATCGTTTGGCGAAGAATTCTCAAATTATTAGCTCATTGATTAATGCAGTGAAGAATGGAAAAAAAGTAGTAGCCCAGATTGAATTACAGGCGCGTTTTGATGAGGCAAGTAATATCTACTATTCAGAATTGATGCAAGCAGAGGGAATTCAGTTGATTTTTGGAGTAAGAGGGTTGAAGGTACACAGTAAGATTTGTGTGATAGAACGATTGGAGAATAGAAAAGTACGTCGTTATGGATTTGTATCTACAGGGAACTTTAATGAAAGTACAGCTAAAATATATACAGATGTAACTTTGTTTTCTGCAAATAATGCAGTGATGAAAGATGTGTCAAAAGTATTTGATTTCTTAGAAGTTAATTATCGCGTGAGTAAATACAAACATTTGTTGGTGTCGCCACATTATACGCGTAAAGGATTTAATAAACTAATCGAACGAGAAATAAGCAATGCTAAAAAGGGGCTTAATACATATATTCGTTTAAAAATGAATAGTTTATCAGATATTAAAATGATTGATCGTTTATATGAAGCAAGTAATGCAGGGGTGAAAATACAACTGAATATACGAGGTATTTGTTCTTTAGTTCCTGGAGTTCCTGGAATGAGTGAAAATATTGAAGTAATCAGTATTGTGGATCGTTATTTAGAACATTCACGTGTGTATATCTTTTGTAATAATGATAATCCTGCAGTTTATATTTCGTCTGCAGATTTTATGACACGTAATCTGGATGAACGTGTAGAGGTGACTTGTCCAATTTATGATGAGGCTATTAAACAAGAGTTGATAGAAACTTTTGATATTGGTTGGAAAGGGAACTATAAAACAAGAGTTCAGTCAGGTGATTTGAGTAATCAGTATAGAAGAATGGTGGGAGCACCTTTGTTCCACTCACAACGTGAGATGTATAAGTATTTTAAAAAGAAATTAAAGTAGATTGTATATGCTAAAAATAAAAAAATATGCTGCAATAGATATTGGATCCAATGCGATGCGTCTATTGATTATGAATATTATAGAAGAAAAAGGAAAGGATACTATTTTTAGCAAGAGTTCATTGGTACGCGTGCCAATTCGCTTAGGACAGGATTCTTTTACTAAAGGCGAGATTAGCAAAGAGGCACGTAGTCGTATGGTTGATGCTATGAAAGCGTATTATTTGCTGATGAAAGTGAATAAGGTAGAACGCTTTATGGCTTGTGCAACCAGTGCTATGCGTGAAGCGGATAATGCAGCAGAACTGGTAGAGGAAATCTATAAAGAATCTAAGATTAAAATCAGCATTATTGATGGAAAGAAGGAGGCAATGATTATAGCTTCGTCTGACTTGAAACAGTATATAACAGAAAATAGTGATGTGATGTATATTGATGTTGGAGGAGGAAGTACAGAGTTTACTATTTTTTCGAAGGGTAAACAAGTAAACTCACGCTCTTTTGAGAATGGAACAGTGCGTTTGATAAATGATATGGTATCAAAACATGTTTGGGTTGATATTGAAAATTGGATTAAAGAGAATACCAAAGGATTGGAAGACTTACTTGTGATTGGGTCTGGAGGGAATATCAATAAGATATTTAAGATGTCTGGAAAAACACAAGATAAACCTCTTACTTATAGTTATTTGCATCAGCAGTATAATCGTTTGAAGGACATGTCGTATGAGGAACGTATTTCGTTATTGGGATTAAATCCTGATCGAGCAGATGTAATAATTCCTGCTTTAAAGATTTATTCGAATGCGATGAAATGGAGTGGTGCGAAGTATATTTATGTGCCTAAAATAGGTGTTTCGGACGGAATTGTCAAAGCAATTTATCACGATAAAATACCATTGGATTATCAAACAATGGATTTAGAATAATGAATAACCCCATTTATAGACTAAATGGGGTTATTTTTATTTATCATCAAGGAATTTTTCTATAGCTCCTAATCCAAATAAGGCGAAGTCATATTTAGCGGGGTCTATAGGGTCCATATTTCGAAGTACAGTATCTAATTCTACTAAGGCTTTAGCATCGTTTTGTTTGCGTGTAAGGATACCTAATTTGCGCGCAACATTTCCTGAATGTACATCTAAAGGACAAGATAAATCAGCAGGATTAACAGTGTTCCAGATTCCTAAATCTACTCCTGCATTGTCTTTTCGGACCATCCAACGGAGGTACATATTTATTCTTTTAGCTGCAGAACCTTTTAAGGGATCAGAGATATGTTTCTCTGTACGTATAGGATGTTCTATTTCGAAGAATAACTTTTTAAAGTTAGAAATTCTCTCTTGCATTGGTATTTCGGAATTAGCAAATACTTGTTCTAATCCTCCATAAACAGTATAGATGTGTTTTAATCCTTTAATAAAAGTGGTAAAATCAACTCCATTGAATGTTCTGTGTACAAAAGAGTCTAAAGAATCTAATTGATCTATGTGATGCTCCATTACGAAATCATAAGGAGAATTTCCCATTAATTCCATCATGCGATGTGCATTTTTAATAATCATTTTTCGATTTCCCCATGCTATTGTAGCACTTAAGAATCCTGCTATTTCTATATCTTCTTTTAAAGTGTATAAGTGAGGTATTTGTATAGGGTCGTCTGTTATGAAAGTAGGATTGTTGAAAGTGATCACTTTTTCATCTAAGAAATCTTTTAATTCAGTAGCTGTCATTTTAATAAATGATTGGTGTAATAGTTATTGGTTATAATTTTTTGATCAAATTATAAGAAAGATAATCGTTTTATTGATTACAACAAGGGGTGTTTTGCTGGATTGGAGGACATTTTACATCTCCATAGCTACAATATACGCAACAGTCCCCTGTATGAGGTTTTAAAATAGTATGACAATTACTGCATTCATAAAAAAACTGACAGGCATTAGTAGGCATTTGTTCTGTTTTTTTAAAGCTACAGTTAGGACATGTTAGAGTGGATTGTAGAATTATATTCATTTTATTGTTGTTTTTGGCTAATTACAGTATAGCCTGTAGTATTGATTGCTTGTTGAATTTCTGTTGTACTTATTTTAGTTGGATCGAATTGTATGATTGAATTAGCTGAATCGAAAGAAGTGGTATACTGAATAACTCCATTTAACTTACTAAGTTGGTTATTGACGTGTGTTGTACATGCTTCGCAAGTCATTCCTTCAATAGTGAATAGTACAGTTTGTCCTAAAACTGTTGTAGAACTAATCTTTGATGGATTGGAAGTAAATAGAGGTGTTGTATAAGGTAAAGATACAATAACAAGTGTAAATAAAGTAACAAAGCTTAAAAAGAGTTTTGTTTGGATAAATGGCTCTTTTTTAGAAGTGTCACAATTGCAGTTTTTTTGTTTTTGAGGTTGTAGTTTTTGATACCAAGCAATTAGTAATACAACAATACTTAATATTGTAAGATAGGGCTTGATAGGCTCAAGCCATGTAAAGGTAGTTGCTAAACTACTTGCACCAGTAAAAAGAACTAATAAAGGAGTGATACAACACAATGAAGCTGCAATTGCTGCAAAGATGCTTGTAGCTATTAATTTTGTTGTATTTTTCATACTAATAGTTTAAGAATTAGGAACTTGTTGTTTTTGAATTTGTCCATCCTTCATCACTAACTTGCGGTCTGCCATATTGGCTAATTCTTCATTATGAGTAACAATGACAAATGTTTGTCCAAATTCATCTCTTAATTTGAAAAATAACTGGTGTAGGTTTTCAGCTGAAGCAGTATCTAAATTTCCAGAAGGTTCATCCGCAAAAATTACTTTTGGTTTGTTGATTAAGGCTCGGGCTACAGCTACACGTTGTTGTTCTCCTCCAGATAATTCAGAAGGGAAATGTGAAATACGATGAGATAAGCCTAAGTAATCTAATAATTTTTTTGCTTCTTCTTCTGTTTGCTTGCGATCTCTATTGGCAATAAAAGCAGGTAAACATACATTTTCCAAAGCAGTGAATTCTGGAAGTAATTGGTGAAATTGAAAGATAAATCCTAAGTTTAGGTTTCTAAATTTAGAAAGTTCTTTATCTTTTAGTTTTAAGACATCTGTATTATTGATTAAAAGAGAAGTATCGTTTTCTGTTGTAGGTTTGTCTAAAGTACCCAATATTTGTAAAAGAGTAGTTTTTCCAGCTCCAGAAGCCCCAACAATAGATATAATTTCTCCTTCTTTGATATGAAGGTCAACCCCTTTTAAAACTTCCAATTGATCATAAGTTTTCTTTAGGTTTATAGCTTTAATCATAACAGTGTGTTTAAAGGTACAAAGTAACGATGTTTTTGGTATATTGAAAATAAAAAAGAAAAAATGTGAGAGATAAGGGAGTTTACTATCAAGATTTAATACCTTAGTAGTTGTAGAATAAATAAAATAAATATGTCAGAGATTAGTAAAGAACGTGCCATTTTTGGAGGAGGATGTTTTTGGTGTACAGAAGCAATATTTAAGAGTTTAAAAGGGGTGATATCTGTGTTGCCAGGTTATATAGGAGGTCATGTTGAAAATCCAACTTACGAAGAAGTGTGTACGGGAACTACGGGTCATGCAGAAGCGGTGGAGCTTGTTTATAATCCTGCAGAAGTAAATTACCAACAATTGTTAGAGATTTTTTTTGCTACACACAATCCTACAACATTAAATAGACAGGGAGAAGATATTGGAACACAATATAGGAGTGAAATTTTTTATGTGAATGAGAAACAACAGCATGCAGCAAAAGAGTATATTGATATTTTAGAAAGTGAAAAGGTGTATAATGATCCTATTGTTACCCAATTGAGTGAGGCTACTACATTTTATGTTGCAGAAGATTACCATAAAGATTATGTGGCTTTAAGAGGAGATGAGAATAGATATTGTCAATTAGTTGTTGTACCTAAATTAAATAAATTTAAGGAAAAGTATCAGATGAAGTTGAAGTAATAAATAGAGTGATGAATGAGAATCAATTAAAAAACAGGAAGCTTTGGTTTAGTTTGTTATTGGATTTTATAGGAATGATGAGCTATAGTATTCCTTGGCTTGGAGAATTATCGGATATTATATGGGCGCCTATTTCTGCTTATATTTTATTGAAAATGTATCCAGGGAATGCAGGAAAGGCAGGGGCATTAATTAATTTAATTGAAGAACTTTCTCCAGGATTAGATATTATACCAAGTTTTACATTGACTTGGGCTTACACTTATTATTGGAATAAGAATAAAAAAGTATAGTTTTCAAGGGTTTAGCATTTGTTTATTTGTAAAAATTTTCTTAAATTTAGATAGTTTTAAAAGGAGGGATTAATTAATTTAATAAACTATTTAGTTATGAAAAAGGTTTTTATAGGTCTATTGTTAGGCTTGGTGGTAATAGCGTGTGATACTACTAAAAAGAGTAAAGAATTGGGAGATGAGAATGCAGGTAAGACTTTGATTGGATGGTACTATTATTATGTAAATGAAGGAAGCTATGATCAATTGGAGCAATATTTAGATGCAGAGTATTTGAAGAAAGAATCAAAAGAACAATTGTTTAGTAAGTTAAAACAGAAAGCAGAAAGCCATGGTAAGATTAGAGAATTTTTACTAAAAGACTGGAAAGTGGTAGAAAAGGATAAAAAAGCAAAAATTACAGAGTATGAATTTCGATATGATGTAAAATATGAAGGAGGAAAAAGTGACGTAGAGGATTTTACTTTAATTAAAAGAGGAAATGATTTAAAAATAAGTGAATTAGATTTTGATTAATTAATCATTGAATACTAATAAAAAAGACCACCTTTAAAAGGTGGTCTTTTTTATTAGTATTCATTTATTTTATAAGCATTTTTCAGTTGTAATTATTTGATTAGTATATTAATAAAGGATAAATGTTTTTCTGTAAATGATGAAAATTTAGTAATAAAGGTTAAATCAGAATATAAGAGTGGATACTGGTGTTATTTGCTTTTTTTTAGTAAAAAATAACATTTCAATACACTCTTTTTATGTTTTTAAGGTTTTCTTGTTGTTTGTAGTTTTTTATAAAAGATTAAATATTTGATTGATTATTTAAATTTTTGCATATGTAGTATGTATTATTATTTATTTTGTATCTATTAATATTAATTATTCGTAAATTTATATATTGTTATGATTGTATTATAAATTATGTTTAAATTTGTTAATGAAATATATAAAGGATAGAGTGTGTTTTTTCACGAAGATATATTGGTGATTTGACCTATCTATTATAAGTATGTTTATATATAAAAAGGAAAAGGAAAGTAATAATTGTCTAATGGATATTTTATTCATTGGTAAATAAAAAAAAATGCATGAAAAAAAATCTTATACCTTTAGTATTACTGCTTGGGTGGGGGGCAACAGCTCAAGAAAAGGTAGTTGTAAATACAGGGAATGTTTATGTTTCTCCTGGAACGCAAGTGCTTATTGATTCTCCATTTGAGAATAAAAAAGATGCAAGTTTAAAGAATGGAGGTGAGTTGCACTTAAAAAATAGCTTTACCAATGATGGGCTATTATTGACTGTACCTTTGAGTAGTGAGAAAAATGAAGGAACATTATTTCTTACCCAAGAAAAAGAGAAGCAAATAGTTCAAGGAGCTGGAATGTTTGAGATTAATGATGTTGTTTTTAATAATCAGGGTACAACTGTAAAAGGTGATGTTGAAATTGGAGGGAAGTCTAGATTTGAAAATGGAATTGTAGTTGTTGATGGTAAGGATCTTGCCTTGACTTATAAAGGAAAAGGAAGTGTTGAGGAAGTGAGTGATAAGAGCCATGTGGAAGGAATTGTTGAGCGTATAGGTAATAATGAACTTACTTTACCTATTGGTGATCAAGGGATTTATCGTCCTGCTTTTTTCGGAAATACAAATAGTAAAAATAGTAAGTTTACTGGGAAATATGTGAAAGCTAATCCTTTAGCATTACATGCCCATGATGTTAAAAGAAGTGAAATTGAGCTTATTGATGATAAAGAATATTGGCTAATAGAAGCTGGTGCTAACAATAAAGATGGTTTACTCCTTGCTTTAAGTTGGGATGAAAAAGTTACTCCTACAGAAGTGTTGATAGATAAAGACGAAAAATTGAGTATTGTTCGTTGGGATGATGTACAAAAGAAATGGGTTAATGAAGGAGGAGTAATTGAAAAGGATGCAAAACTTGTTCGTATACCTGTAGATGTTAAGGATTTTGGAATTTTTACTTTAGCAAGAGTTGATAAGAAATTTATAGAGGACGATTCTGTGAAAATATATAATGCAGTAAGTCCAAATGGAGATGGAAAGAACGACTATTTTATTCTTGAGAATATTAACTTACATAAAGATAATACTGTTAGAATTTATAACCGTTGGGGGGTTAAGGTATTCGAAACTAATAATTACGATCCAAATGGAGATGGTAGTATAAATGTATTTAATGGTACAGCTACTGGTAAGGGAGTATTAGGTAATGGTAAATTACCATCAGGTACTTATTACTATGATTTACGTTATGTTAAAACAGATAATAAAGGATCTGAAACAATCAAAAAAGCAGGGTATTTACACTTAGAAAATGATTAATTGCTATGAAAAAGAATTTTAGAATTTTTAGTATTACTTCTCTTGTTTGTTTGTCTTTGTTTCAAACTGATGTATTTGCGCAACAAGAGCCATTATATAGTCAGTATATGTATAATACTACTGTTTTTAACCCAGCGTATGCAGGTTCAACAGGAGGTGTTAGTATTTTTGGACAATATCGAACACAATGGGTAGGATTAGAAGGGTCACCTAAAACAGCTACTTTTAGTGCACATACACCACTTGGTAATTCAAAGATGGGAATGGGAGTAACTTTTGTAAACGATCGTTTAGGGGCAATGGATGAAAATAATATTGCTATTGACTTCTCTTATACAGTTGATTTAAACCAAGATTGGAAAATGGCTTTAGGTTTAAAGGGGGCTGTAGATTTATTGAGTGTAGATTATAATAAATTAGACAGAAAAGATCTTACAGATCCAACGTTTGCAGAGAATATAAATAATAAGTTTACTCCGAATGTAGGAGCTGGGGTTTACTTTTATAATCACAACAGTTATGTTGGTGCATCTGTACCAAGTTTTTTACAACAACAACGTTACAACGGAAACGATGATATCGTAATGCAGCAAAAAATGACTTTTTATTTAATGGGAGGTCATATATTTAAACTTAATGAGAGTTTAGATTTTAAACCAGCTGTGTTGGTTAAGGCTGTTTCTGGTTCTCCAGTACAAGCAGATATTTCTGCAAACTTTCAGATGTACAAAAAGTTTACTGCTGGTTTAGCTTACCGTACAAATTCTTCAATCAGTGCATTAGCAGGATTCCAAGTGACTGATGGATTATTTGTAGGATATTCTTATGATGCCACAACAACAAAATTAGCTCAGTATAATTCAGGTTCTCATGAGATTTTCTTGAAGTTTGACTTAGTTAAGAAATTAAAAATATTTAATTCACCACGTTTCTTCTAATTTCACTATAGATAATGATAATAAAATTACGAAAAATATCAGTTTGGGCTACTTTAATGCTTGCGATGTCTTTTAGTTCTTTTGCTCAAAGATCAGGAGTAAAAAAGGCAGAACAAGATTTTAATAATAGTTCATACATCGATGCTATTAAGATTTATGAAAGAATAGCCAATAAAGGGTATGTAAATACTTCTATTCTATCAAAATTAGCTGATTCTTATTACTTTAATGGGAAATTGGAAGAAGCTAATAAATGGTATGATCAACTGTTTAATGCTAATTATGAGGATAAAAATATTCCGGGATTATCATCAGAGTATTATTATAGATATGCTCAGACATTAAAAGCTGTTGGCAAGCAAGTAGATGCAGATCGCGTGCTGGAGTTATTTGCTCAATTAGAACAAAATGATACAAGAGCAAGATTATACGAAAGTAATAAGAATAACTATCTTCAAGATATTAAGAAAAGAGGAGATAAGTATAGTATCCGAAAACTTTCTTTTAATACGAAATACTCTGATTATGGAGCTGTTATTTGGAGAGATAAGTTAATTTATACTTCTGCAAGAGCAACTGAAAATGTATCAACTTCTAAGCGTCATGATTGGACAAATGAAAGTTTTACAAGCCTTTATGCAGTAGATGTTAAAGATTGGTCATTTGGAGAACCTCAGTTGTTTTCAACGACATTAGACTCTAAAGGGCTGAATGAAGCATCAGCTACATTTAGTAAGGATGGTAAAACAATGTATTTTACTAAGAATAACTCTAATAAAGACGGTAAGGGAGTGTTTAATAAAGAGTCAAGTTCTTTATTAAAAATTTATAAAGCTACACTAAAAGATAATAATGAATGGGGAGATGTAATTGCTCTACCATTTAATTCAGATAACTTTAGTTGTGCGCATCCTGCTTTAACACCAGATGGTAAGTGGTTGTATTTTGTATCAGATAGAGATGGAACTTATGGTTCGTCAGATATTTTTAGAGTACAGGTTCTTGAGTTCGGACAATTTGGACCAGTTGAAAATTTAGGACCACGTATTAATACAGAAGGTAGAGAAACTTTTCCTTTCATCTCAAGTCATAATATTTTATATTTTGCTACTGATGGACACCCTGGTTTAGGAGGATTAGATGTATTTATGACTGAAATTAATGCGGATGGAACATTTGGTCCAATCGTAAATATGGGAGCACCAATAAATAGTACATACGATGATTTTGCATTCTTTATTGATGATAAGAGTAGTAAAGGATTTGTGAGTTCTAATAGACCTGGAGGTCAAGGGGGAGATGATGTTTATTTTATACAAGAGATTCCGTGTACACAGTCATTTAATGGGCGTTTGATAGATAGTGAAACAAATAATATTTTGGCAAATGCATCATTAACAATGTACGATAGTAATTATAATGAGTTAAGAAAAACAGAGTCTGATAAAAATGGTAGTTTCTCATTCTATGATTTAGTATGTAATGGAAAGTATAGAGTAAAAATTGAAGCACCAGATTATGAAACATCTGAGATTGTTTTTGTAGCAGATGGTAGTACAGTAAAAACACCTTTAATGATTAAGGTAAATAAAAAGTTAGTGCCAGTTTCTGTAAAAGATGATTTATTCAAAAAACTAAACTTAAAACCTATTTACTTTGATTTTGATAAGGCTGATATTCGAAATGATGCAGCAATTGAATTGATTAAAGTAGCAGAGGTATTAAGAGAAGTACAGGGAATGCATATTGTAATTAGAGCACATACAGATTCAAGAGGTGATTTTAATTATAATTTGGGATTATCTAAACGAAGAGCAGAAGCAACAGCAAAATGGATTATAAGTCAAGGTATTGATCCACAACGTGTAATATATGAAGGCTTAGGTTCAACAGCACCAATAGTGAAGTGTAAAACACCTTCTGCTTGTACAGAAGAACAACACGCACAAAATAGACGAAGTGAGTTTATTATTACAGAAATGTAATTAGATATTTTATAAGTGATAAATAGAGGCTATCCAAATTTTGGATAGCCTCTATTGTTTTTGCTTGCTTTTTAAAATGAGGAGGATCGTTAGTTGGGGTAGAATCATTTCTAATGAGTAGCATGATCCATTCCATTATAATCTTGATAAATCAATACTTATGTAGTTTAACTATTCTTGTTCTTTATGTTCTGAGATTTTATAGTTTGTTTTTTCTATATTCCTATTGGTATGTATTTTTTATGCCATCATTTATACTCTTTTTATAAAGATTTGTATCTGTTTCTGATTTTTTTGTGTTAAAAAAGGAAAAGGTGTTTTTCTTAAATTGTTACTTTTAAAATGTTTGTTTTTACATGTAATGTATTGTATATCTGCTTGATATATTGTTTGTTTTTAAATTATTTTATTATTGGATTAAATGTTAATTTTTTATATTTTAAAAACAATATTGTAAGTGTGGCAAGGTAATTGGTTTTAAATATGTGATTAAAAAACAGTTTATATAATTATGTTACATACAAAAGATATTATCAAGAGATTAAAGCAATTACTTGGATATAAGACAGATTTGGAACTTGCAAAGTTATTGGAAGTAAAACCAAATACGATTTCTTCTTGGAAAACAAGAAATACTTTACAATTTGAAAAGGTAATTGAAATATGTAAACAGCATCGTATTGATTTGAATGAACTTTTTCTTACGAACCCTAATGCTGTATTTAATGTTGATTTAGAAAATAGAAGAGTAAAGATAATTTCCGTTGATCATCATATGGAGTATTTCTTGAATCCAGAAAAATGTTATGCTACTTCACCAACTTGTATTTTTCCTACTGATGAGGAAATTGATACTGCCTTTCAAATCGGAACTGAAAGTATGTATCCGTCAATAAAAGTAAGTTCTTATGTATTGACTAAGAAGATTCTTCTGGACGAGATTAAACCTTGGTGTTTGTATGTTTTAGTTGTAGAGGGTAAGGGAATTCTTTGCTTTAGATTTAAACATATTACAGAAGATGGTAGTTACCTATTTATTAGTGACAACGAAAGCTATGATAATTTAGTTGTACAAGAGGCGGAAATACGTGAAATCTTTTGTATTAGAGGTGCCTTTTTAGCAAACAGCAAAGGGATGTCGGAGTTTTAAGTCTCTTTTCTTATTGAACTTATCAAGTGTTTTTTTGATAAAAATTCTAAACAGTACTGTTTTATTTATAACAAATCTATTAGAATAACTTACTTTTTAACGTACACAATATCTTTATAAAACAACAAGCCAATATTGTTTTGCGTTGAAATAAAATAGTAGGTGTCCTTTCTTGTGATGTATCAATCTCTGTCCATTAAGAGTAAATAAGGTACTCAGGTAATCACAGCTAATTTTATTTTTGAGAGCTAATATATTAACAAAGAAAGGGCTACAGTTCGTTACTGTTCTAATTAGAGATGTAACTAGAGGACGAGGTAAAATACTCCGTTTAGCCAACGGAGTTTTATACTTGTCTATCATTTAAAAAGTGTTAGAGAATCTTTCAGAAAACAATATTTCTTTACAGAGTCTATAATTAAATATTATTTGATTTTTTACATAAAGTGCCATAATATTATGTAGTTTTTATAAGATATAATCGCTATTTTTATAGTATGAAAGGCTTTTAAATTTATTGAATTATAGGTTTATTGTGATATTCGATACTCTTTAAAAGGATAAAATAAAAAAACAACTGCTATTGTTTAATATTGGTTTGATATTTGATATAATAGTTAGTAATAAGTTTAATAATTAAACTTTATATTTAGTTAACAGAGAAAATGATTATTCTTATTTATTGTAGTAAGGTATTTTTAATCTGATGTAATTAGTATGAAGAAAGTAAGTTCTATACATTTTTAATTTAAAATAAAATGCGAATGAAGAAGTTTTTAATAGTCATTATAGGTTGTGGTATTACAACAATTGGGTGGTCTCAAGAAGATGTTGTTTCTAATGTTGGTGTAATGGCTATCTCTCCAGGTACAGTTTTATCTGTTGTAAATGATTTTGACAATGGAAAAGAAGGAAATATAACTGCAGATGGTAAGGTGTATTACTATGGGAATTTTAATAATGATAACTTATATTATCATTCTAAGAATGCTAAAGAATCAGAGGCAGTTTTCTCAAGGTTAGTACAAAAAAATAATCCTCAAATTATTTCAGGGGAACAACCCACAGAATTTTTTAATGTTGTTTTAGATAACGATAAAAACGGAGAAGCTTTTTTGTTAACTAATGATATGAATATTAATGGAGTTTTGGATTTCAAAAGAGGTATCGTAAAAGTTGATTCATTACAAGGAGCAGTAACTTTTCACGATGGTGCAAAAGCAATCAATGCTTCAGATTTAAGTTATATCAATGGAGTTATAGAAAAGATTGGAAAAACAGAGTTTACATTCCCTTCAGGACATAGCGGATTCTATCGTTATGCAAAAATTAGTGCTCCTAAAGAATTGCGTGATGCCTTTGAAGAAAAGTATCATTTCAATGATAAAAATTTTTTTAAGACACACAGCAATAAATCAGGTATTATTCAAGCTATAAATACTTCAGAGTATTGGGTAATCAATAAAGGAAAAACAAATGGAGATAGTAATATTCTATTGACATTATCATGGGATGAACGTACAACTTTAAAAGAATTATTAGCAGATAAGGAAAATGCATTGCATATTATCCGTTGGGATGCAAAAGATAAAATGTGGGTAGATGAAGGAGGAGTTGCAGATATCGCGAATAAAACGATTACTACTGCTACTGCAGTTGATAGTTATGGTTTTTTCACGTTGGGAACTGTGAAGAGTGATGGTATGTTAGAGGGAGATGTTACAATTTATAATTTTGTTTCAGTAGATGACGGTAATGGTCAAAATAACTTTTTTCGTATAGATAATATCACAAGATATCCTAATAACTCTGTGGAAGTTTATAACAGATGGGGAGTAAAAGTATATGATACATCCAATTATAATTCTGCAGGTAATGTATTCAAGGGGTATGCAGAAGGTCGAGGTATTGTTGATAGAGGAAGTAAATTACCTTCAGGTACTTATTTCTATATTTTGAAATATGAATATACTGGTAAAGGAGGTTCTCGTTTGATTAAGAATACTGGATATATACACTTAGATAGTAATTAAAGATTAAATGAAAATGAGAAAAAGAATGAATAGGAAAAAGTGGTACATAAGTTTAATAATATTGAGTGGGATTAGTAGCTCATACGCTCAACAAGATCCTCAATTTACACAGTATATGTATAATCCTGGAGTTATTAATCCAGCTTATGCAAGTTCAAAAGATAATTTAACTATTTTCGGTAATTATCGTGCACAATGGGTAGGACTGGAAGGTGCTCCTAAAACAGCGAATATCTCTGTAACAGGACCATTGTCTGACACAGGTTTATCGTATGGTGTTCATTTTGTAAATGACAGAATCGGAGTTGTAGATGAAAACACTATAGCATTAGATTTATCATATGCTGTAAATTTGAATCAAGATTATAAATTAGCATTTGGAGTTAAAGGACAAGGAAATTTTGTTAGTGTAGACTACAATAAGTTAAGTATATATAATCCTTCTGCACCTTCAGTGCAAAGCAACGTAAATGCAAAGTTTACACCTAACGTGGGAGTTGGAGCAATGTTGTTCTCAGATAAAACCTATGTAGGTATTTCTGCCCCTTCTTTAATTAGTTCTCATAGATATAAAGAAGATGATAAAGACGTTGCTATATTAAGACAAAAAATGACTTTCTACCTTACTGGAGGACATATTATAGATATAAGTGATGATGTACTATTTAAACCAGCAGTAATGATGAAAGCAACATCAGGAGCACCATTACAAGTTGATTTAACAGCAAACTTTTTACTTTATAATAAATTCACCGCAGGTGCTTCTTATCGTTGGGATGCTTCAGTTAGTTTCTTAGCAGGTTTCCAAGTTAGTGAAGGTCTTATGGTAGGTTATAGCTATGATGCGGAAACAACAAAATTAGCACGATATAATTCAGGTTCTCATGAGATTTTCTTGAAATTTGATTTATTTAATAATTTGAAGAGGTATAATGCACCTCGTTTCTTCTAAATAGTTTTTGTTGATGAAATGGAATAATATAGTTTATATGTTTCTACTTTTTTCAGTATTTACTTATCCTGCTTATGCACAGAGAAGTAAAGAGAAAAAAGCAGAACAAGAGTTTAATAAAAATGCTTACATTGACGCTATTAAAGTATATGAACGGATAGCTAATAAAGGTTATGTAAACACGTCAATTCTTACGAAATTAGCCGATTCATATTATTTTAATGCAAAGTTAGAAGCTGCCTATCATTGGTACCATCAATTGTTTACAGGTACTTATGAAGATAAAAACATAGGCGAAATCTCCTCAGAATATTATTATCGTTATGCACAATGTTTGAAAGCTGTAAGCCAGTATAAAGAAGCAGATCAGGTAATGGAAAAGTTTGCATCTATGGAGCAAGCAGATTCACGAGGAAGAATGTTTGAAAGAACAAAAGAGAGTTATTTGGAAGATATTAAAAAGCGTTCAGATAACTTTGAAATAAAGAAATTGTCTTTTAACAGCCCATTTTCTGATTATGGAGCAAGGCTATTAGATAACCATCTTATTTATACTTCTGCAAGAGCAACTGAGAGAAGCTCTGCTAAAATACACGACTGGACGAATGAGAGCTTCACAAGTATCTATTCAGTTAAGATTAATTCTGATTGGACTTTTGATGAGCCAAAATTATTTGCAGAGTCTTTGGACACCAAGCGTATTAATGAAGCTTCTCCTACTTTTACAAAAGATGGTAAAACAGTTTACTTTACTAAAAATAATTCAACAGGTAAAAAAGGAGTTTTTAATAAAGCCTTTAATTCTTTGCTGAAAATTTATAAGGCGACAATAAATGATAAAGGAGTTTGGGGCAATGTTGTAGAACTTCCTTTTAACGGAGATAATTTTAGTACAGCACATCCAGCGTTGACTCCAGATGATAAGTGGTTATATTTTGTATCAGATAGAGAAGGTACATATGGTTCATCAGATTTGTTTCGAGTAGAAATATTAGAGAACGACACTTATGGAGTAGTTGAGAATTTAGGCCCACGTATCAATACAGAAGGGAAAGAGACTTTTCCATTTATTTCAGAAAATAGTATACTGTATTTTTCAACAGATGGACGTCCTGGATTAGGAGGTTTAGATGTGTTTATGACAGAGTTGTATGAAGATGGTACATTCGGAGAGGTTATTAATATGGGAAGTCCTATTAATAGTCCTTTAGATGATTTTGCTTTTTACATTAATGAAGATCTTAGAAAAGGATTTGTAAGTTCTAATAGACCTGGAGGCAAGGGAGGTGATGACGTATATTATATTGCAGAAAAACCTTGTTTGTTTACGGTTAATGCAACCGTAGTTGATAATGACAAAACAAATAAGAATACAATTTCTAAAGCAAAAATCACTTTGTTGAATAGTAATTTTGAAGAAATACGTAAACTTGAAGCTAATCAAAAAGGGGATTTCAAATTATTTGATTTGAACTGTGAGGATAAGTACAGACTTAAAGTAGAGTATCCTGATTATAATACTGCAGAAGTTGTTATCACAGCTGATGATATCACAGCAGGGAAAGTAATTCAAATTATGGTTGATAAAGTGCTTACGCCAATTCAATTGCAAGATGATTTATTTCAAAAATTGAATATGAAACCTATTTATTTTGATTTTGATAAATCTGATATTCGTTCTGATGCTGCTATTGAGTTGATGAAAATAGTAGAAGTATTGAAAGAAGTAGAAGGAATGAAAATAGATATACGTTCGCATACAGATACACGTGGTAAAGAATTGTATAATTTAAAACTTTCTCAACGTAGAGCAGAAGCTACAGCCAAGTGGATTATCAGTCAAGGGATTGATTCTCGTAGAGTAACATTTATAGGAATGGGCTCTACTAATCCAATTGTAAAATGCCCAACGTCAAATTCTTGTACAGATGCACAACATCAAGAGAATAGACGTAGTGAATTTATTATCAAGGAAATGTAACGGATAATGAAATTTTAAATAGAAAAACCTCTGTAGTATATACTATAGAGGTTTTTTGTTTATGTTAGTGTGCTATAGAGTAGATTAAGCACTATGTTTTTCTTTTATGATATAACAGAACAAGTACAATAGATGACAGGCTAATAGAGAATAAGCCGTCAATAACATAATATCTGCTGGAATTAAATTCGTAAGAGCAGAAATAATAAATGTTAGTAATAATTGTAAGGTTCCTAATAAAGCGGATGCAGAGCCACTATTGGTAGTAAAAGGAGCTAACGCCAATTTAGTTGTAGTAGGAAATAGAACACCTAACGTAAGTACAATAAAAAATAAAGGAATCAATAAAACAGTTATTGGTTCTTGCAGTGTACATAGAAGTAAAAAGAGTATAGTCCAAGCACAACCAAAATAAACAGTGTATTTTACTATTTGTTCAATGGTCCACCAGCGAGATAGTATAGCGTTTGCCAACCATGCACCAATAATTAATCCAATAGCGTTAAAGGCAAAAATAGCACTGAAAGTATCCGATGATAGTTTACCATATTCCATAATAAGATAAGGAGCATTAGCTAAGTAAATCATTAAAATACTATAAGTTAAACTGCCGATTAAAGTGTATTTTACAAAAACATTGTTTCGTATAATTTCTTTAAAATCAGCTATTAAGTTTGTTTTTGAACCACTAACTATTTGTCTGGTTTCTGGCATAAAAAAGATAACAGACAGTAAGGTTACAAGACCTAAAATAACTAAGGTAACAAAAGTAGATTGCCATACAAAGTGGCTAATTAAGTAGTTTCCTGCAACAGGACCAATAATAGGAGCAATACCTGCTATAATAGCCAATAAAGAAAACACATGCATGCTTTGATCTGTTTCATAGTATTCATTTACTACAGCTCGTGCAATTACTACTCCAGCACAACCAGCAAATGCTTGAATAAAACGTGCAATCCAAAATTGCTCAATAGTTTGTGCATAGATACAAGCCGCGGAAGCTAAGGTGAATAGTATAAGAGAAGCTATTGTAGGTAGTTTTCTGCCATAGCGGTCTGATATAATTCCCCAAAACAATTGCCCTGCAGCAAAACCTCCTAAAAAAAAGGACAAAGAGAGTTGTACATTTTTAAGATCTGTATTAAAAGTCTTTGATATTTTTAAGAAACCGGGAAGGTACAAATCAATACTAAAAGGCTCTAAAGCGGATAATAAAGATAAAATGATAACTACAATAAATTGAGTTTTTGTAAGCTTTTTCATAGTGTTATTTTCAAGTCGCAAAGGTAGATTCTTGCTTTTGAAAAAACTTATCCAAAGCGGTGTACTTATTGGACTTTTTTCACCTTTTTACGAAAAGATAAAGGAGTGAGAGCTGTGTGTTTTTTAAAGAAACGATTAAAATAATTTACTTCACTAAAGCCTAATTCTGAGGAAATCTGTTGTATCGTCAAATCAGAATAACCTATTAATCGCTTAGCCTCTAATAATAATCTGTTGTGGATATGTTGACTGATAGTACGTTGCGTAGCTTCTACCAAAAGTTCATTCATTCGCTTAACGGATAACGCAATTTTGTTGGCATAAAAATTATTTGTTTGATGAGAGGTATAGTTCAACTCTACTTGTTGAAGCAAAAACTGCACGCGATTATCACTGGGTTGTCTATAGGTTGATAATTCTTTTAAATCTTGAATGTGATGAAGATAAATACCTAAGTACTTCTCTAACATGGAAGTGCGCTTAGAAGTATTCCATTCTTGCTTGAATAAATGCATTAAGGCTTCAAAGAGTGATATTTTATCTGTAGTTAATTCAAACCAAAGTGGAGGAGCAATATGTAATTTGTTTTCAGTAATTTCTTGATTGATTATGCGGTTAAAATAGTCTTTATCAATGGCTAAGTAATAGCCTTTTATACCTGTGGGATTAAAGTATTGTACCTGTCCAGGATAGATAATCCATATTTGATGATTTGCTAAAGCATAATTGTCAAAGTCTATCTGTTGTGTACTATCACTTGTTTCTGTAAACCAGTAGATTTGGTAAAAGTTGTATTGATAGTGGTAATCAAAATCAAATAAGTCCAAATTATCTTCTATCGTATAAAACTCAATTGGAATATTTTGATCAAATTGTTGAACTTTGATAACTTTTTGTTTAGGCATAACTTATAGACAATAAAGAAAAACAAAGATAGGCCTCTTGTGGGAATTAGTTATAAAATATTTGATTCTATGATCTTCTTCTTAAAGTATTCGCGTATGTGGCCTTTTTAAAATACTGTGTTAAAGGTTATTGCCAACGCCAATCTAATTCTTGTTTAAAGGGAATAGATTCTCTTTGACAAATATCTTCAAAATATAGTTTTAATGCTTGATAATCTGCTGTTTGCTCTTTGGGAAAGATGAGAAAACTATCTGTTTTAAGATAAACAAAAAAATAGTTAGCTGTTTCTGAAATAAAGGAAATATGTGCTAATTGATGTTTAGATTCTACCCATTTGTTTTTAATTAGAATATAGTTGCTATCTACTTGTATTTCAAAAGTTGTTTCAAAACTTTCTTTGTTTCTTAAATTGTTTAGTGTGACCATTTTAGAACAACTTTTAGCATAAGCATAAGAGTAAAATTTTGGGAATATTACTAATGCCACACAAGAGATAAGAAGAAATATAGTTCCTATCGCGAAATCGAAAAATAGGAATAGAAAACCTAAGATTAACAGGATACTGAATAGCAAAAAGAACAATTTTTTTCGTTCGTTTTGTATATGTTTAGAATTAGAAGCGATATAAAGTAAAGTGTCTAATTGTATTGTGTGGTTGTTTGTAAACTGAAAGGTCATAATTAAATTATTTAATCAGTAATAAATTTACAGCTTTTTAGCTATTAACTATGAGGAACAAAGTTTATTATAAAGCGTATTAGCTCAAGATTACTATACTATAATCTATAACAACAAACGAGGGAATATATCCCTCGTCTGTTATTATAATTAATTAAGTTGGTATTTCAAATGCTATAAGGTAATCTTGTAGATATCTTTTTTATATCTGTCATAATCTGCACCTTCTACAATTGTTACATCAGATATTCCTTTAAATTCACTCGTTGAAAAGTATTTCATTAGCAGGAGATAGAATTTTTTTCCTACTTTATCTTCGTACACATAGATTTGCAACGGTTGATTATCTTTTGCTGTAGCATCTACAATAGCTCTAAAATCTCTATTTTGTAGTGCCTCGTATATTTCAATTTCTGTTACATAATGTGAATCAAACTTTTTAATAGACTTTTCTACCACAAAACCTCCTGTTTGTTTGTCCATATAGTCTTTTGATCCCCAAATGATTAAATAACCAAATACAAGTGCTGAAAAAGTTAACAGAATAGTGATTGCCCATGGAATAAAACCGTGCTTTTCTGAAACAAGCAATACAAAGGAAGCTAAGCCTAAGACAATAAACCACAAGATGTTTTTGATGCGTGCTCTGTTATTTAATTTTTTTTCAAATCTTTCGGGTTGAGAAGCAAAGTATGCTTCAAAGTTTTCTGGAAAATTAGACATAGTACTATTTTATTATTTGAATGATATTTTAAGCCAAGGACTATTAGAATCAGTAAGTAATTCTTGAGTTACGGTATAAATGTGTTCGTTTGTTTTGTGATTTCCAATCCACATATTTCTTCCCAATACATAACTTGCAGCAAGTTCTTTCCAACTATTAAAATGTTCTGTGGATTTTACATAAGCGGCATCAATGTATTTTTTTGCATTGCTTTCAGAAATATATCCTGCATCATAGCACATGCGAGTAACATAAACAACACGTCCCATATCCCAACCCAATGTGGTAATTTTTTCCAAATCAGTTTTGTTTTGTACAAAACCTCGTTGTTTAAATTCTTCAAAGGTTTCTTCTAAATGAATAAGATAACTAAAAGCACGTTCTGCAACAGAACTGTCATCTGTAGCCGAATTGATAATCATTTCTTGCCCTTCAACAGTATCTTTTAAAAATGCTTGATACACTGTTTTAAAATACACGTTTGAAGCTTCGTTTAAAAAGTAATTCAAGTTTTCTTCTACATCACTTACTTGTGCAATACCATAGTAGTGCTCTAAAACTGTTTTTACTTCTGACTGAGCAATACCAGTGGTTAAAACATTGGCATAAGCATATTGTTGTTGCCCATAAATTGCACCAACCAAAATATGTTTAGAATCAATAATAGAATGCTTTTCATCTTTGATTTTAAACTTGCCAGATTGTTTACGAATACCTCTTTTTAGGAGCATTTCAAATCCAAATGTTTTAAATATTCTATAAAGTATAAAAATAATGATAATTAAAAGAAGCACTTTGTTATCCAGAATCCATTCCATTTGATTAGTTTTGTTAAATTCTGTTCAAATTTAAACTGTTTGTGTTTATTTTTAGGGTATTTGTAGAGTAATTAATAGAGTGGATGTTTATTTGTATACACTTTGGGTAATTTTCGTAGGAGTATAGTAAATATTTGTATAGGAGTAAGTAATTAAAAAGAGAGGTAATGATTAGATTATTAAAGGGAATTGTAGGGGCAATTGTACTATTTACTTTGTTTAGTTTTAATACAATCAAGATGGTTAACGTCACTGAAAAGTATAAACAAGAAATCAGGGTGTTCTTACCAGAATTTAAGAATGGAGATATTGAAACAGTTGATTATTGGATTCCGCAATATTTTCAACTGAAAGACTATGAGACATATAAGGCTATTAATTTCAGAATTATTTCAGAAACAACACAAGCACAAAATTTTGATTTGGTAGTAAAAAATTATGCTAATGATTTGCAATTCTATACATTAAGTCCTTCAGATAATTTAATTTCTTTTATCCAAAAAAACTTAATTCCTAACACTGAAAAAGAGTTATTGTGTGTGTATATTCATGGTCAAGTAAAAGTGGGTAAACAACAGTGGGAGAGTATAGGTTTAAAAACAAATGCAGGTGAAAGTAAAAAAGTATATACAACACACAAAGAGCAAGAAGAAACAACGTATAGCCGATTAAAGAGCTTAATATTGGACCAGGCAAATAAAGCATCGTTTGAACAGAAAATAGACCTTGTAGATGCTTTTAAAGTGATGATAGAGGCCAAATGTCTCCCAATGAATAGTGAAGAAGTAGTTACACTGCAATTTCCTGCAAAAAGATATGAAGGAATCAAACAAGATGTAACCGGATTAAACTATAGAACCTATGGTATTACATATAAAGTGTTTGACAGTACATTAAATCAAAATCAGAATGCCAGAGACTTAGATTTCTATCATGTAAACAATTCTCAGTTGCGTTTGGATCATTACATAAAAGTTAGTCCTACAGCAGTTGGGCAAGCAAAAGAGTGGGTATTTACATTTGACAAAACTGAATCTCAAATAAATGAGATGGATGTAGAGAACCCTTATCTACAGTTGCTTAATGACTATTATGCCGCTTTGAATCCTATTCAGTTGAAAGTAGATCAAAACAATAGAATACAAGGAGATGTAATGAATTATAGCGAGCTACACGATAAATGGCAACAGACAACAAAAGAAATTAAAGCTGGAGATACTAAATATGGGGAGTCGTTAGCTATCGTAAATAATAAAGTAAAGAATGCTAAAAGTTTTGCATCCTTTCTACAAGAGGATTGGTTTTATACTTTCTTTTTCCAGCCTTTTTATCAAATACCATTTATAAAAAATACTATTCCTTATCAGTTACATTTGAGTTTTGCTCCTGGTACAGTTACTGCAATAGATGGACAATTAATGTTAGCCCCTAATAATACTTATTACGATACAAGATTAATACAATTTGAAGCAAAAAAAGTGATGGATCAAAAGACTTATGAAAATTTGTTTCATACCAAAATAGCAGCTAAAGAAGTGATTATGGAAGTTGAAGCAGAATGGGATATAGACGATGTGTATAATATGATGAAACACATGACCAGTAGCATAAAGTTTAAAGTGAAAAAGGGAAAAGAAATAGAGGTAATCAAATATATCTCTTGGACATGCTATACAACAGAAGAATCACCTAAGCGTGTACTTTTTTAAAAAGGTAGTGTTCTGTAATCAGTAGAATAGATATCCACAACTTACAAGGCACTATTTGATAAGCACTTTTGTGTAGATATACTTGAACAAGAAGGTCTTTCTAATTTAAAAGGGAAACAAAGGGCAAATAAGAATAAAATATCTGTATAATCAAAAGAACTGTATGTGTTTGAAAATAAAACAAATACTGCTTAATTTTTTTGGTTTCTCAAAAAAAAACCTGGAATTTTCGTATATTTGCCCTAAGTTCTTTTTAGAATCAGAGTCCTATCTGATTAAGTTTAAGTGGATATAAATCCATAGATTAAGTAAAAATCAAAACTTATTAAATATCTAAAAAACACCATTTCTTTAAGTGTTTGATATTCCCCTTTTGTGTTATTTTTTGAGAGATAAAAAAGAATATTATGGGGTTTAAGCTCAGTATTTACCTACTTTCTTTTGTATTTGTTCCGAGAGTGTTCGGAAAGACCCCCGTTTTTCAAAGGGTTTTCCGAAGGATGTCCGAACAATGGTACAAGAAAGTAGTTTTAAGTCTTGTTTTTAC
This sequence comes from Flavobacteriaceae bacterium, assembly GCA_031277535.1. Taxonomy (GTDB): domain Bacteria; phylum Bacteroidota; class Bacteroidia; order Flavobacteriales; family Flavobacteriaceae; genus Flavobacterium. The sequence goes on along the minus strand of JAITMD010000005.1, from coordinate 322,091 downwards.
TGGGTTTATAGGTGGTTCGGTTACTTGAGAACCAATTTTTGTGATCAAAAATCAGCTAATTTTAAAAACAGTAAAAAACACCTTTTTTAATTAGGTCAGAAAGAGGTCATACTTCACGTCAGAAACATGAAATGAATCTTTTTGAATTCACGCTTTAAAATCAATTCTATTGTTTAATGATGCAAGAGATAGAGTTAGATTTAGACGAAATAGATAGTTTTATTCCCTCTTATTAGTCAACAACAAAAGATTGATTCTATTGAAAGAGACAAAAGATGTTGTGGTATAGCTAAACTTAAACATATAGAGGATTGAATAACTTTCTCTATCTACTGACTTTAATAAGCAGGTATAGTTAGTGCTACTAAAAGTTCTGAGTAAAAAGGCACTTTCAATTCTTTATAGGGGAGGTTCTTTATATTTCCTTTATTTTATTACTTTTAGCTTCTTAAAAAACGAAGGTAAAATGGCAAATCAGGAGAAGTCAAATGATAGTTTGTTCAATAAAGTAGGTAGTCTTTTTGGTACAAAAGAAGAAGCTAATGCCAATGAAGTGGTAGAAGCAAAGGTGATGGAGGAGAACTTTTTTAGTGGGCTTAAAAACCGTCTGTTTGGGGATAAAGTAGAAGATGTTATTGATGTAGAAGCTTTTGAAATAGTAACAGCCGATATGGAATTAGTGGTTACAGAACAAGAGGTTAATCAAGAGGGAATTGTTGTTACTACAACAGAGGTTGTAGCTATGGAACAATTGGAACATCAGACAGGTATTTTTGCTTCTTTGGCAGATACAGCAACCAATACATTAGCTTCTATTAAAAATACAGCAATAGGGTCGTGGGATTTTACAACCAATACACTTAATACAGCCAAAAACGCTACTGTTACATTTTCAACCGAAACAGCTAATTCATTAGTGCATTTTGGCAAGGGAATAGGCAAAAAGTATGATGAAATAGAATTGAGTCCAAAGTTCTATTCCTTTGTTAAAGCAATTGATTTATTGGTTGTGATCAATGCCTTAGAACTTTGTAGAAACAAACAGAAAAAAGGAACAAAAGAATTTGTTGCAATCTCTACTGTTATTGCGATTCTATTTGTATTAGAACGTTCAAAAGATAAGTCAAAAGAGCTTGTTCCAATTGAAGGAACAGAAGAAATGGTAAATCAAGACCTTTCTACTTTATTAAAAAGTATTACTATCAAGGATGTGATAGAAACAGTAGAACCTGTTTTGCTATTTATTCCTAATGGGAATTATATTTTACTGATTTTGCGATTGTTTGTATAGCAGTTGATTTGTACGGAGTCATTTGGAGTGAAAAAAGGATAAGTGTTCTTTTTTAAACCTTCATTTTTTGATTAAAAACTTAACACTGTCATAAAATGAGTGATTGTGTATAGTATTACTTTTGGGAGCATTGAAAACTTTTAAAAGTAATAGGGTACTATGACAAATAAAGAGAAAAAGTTTGATGCTTTGTATGAGAAGCACTGGTCCGAACTGTATGTTTTTGCCTTTAATGTAACTCGGGATAAAGCTATTGCAGAGGATATTGTTCAAGAAGTCTTTATAGATTATTGGAGCCGAATGGATGGAATAGTTGTCGAGTTGCCCCGTGCTTATTTCTTTCAAGCTGTTCGAAATCAGTGCGCCAAATCGCTAAGAAATAGAAACTTTGATCAGGTACAAATAGAGAATATTGCTGCTTTGGTTCCTGAATTGGATGATGAGCAATTTGAGGAAATCAAATATCAGTTACTCAACGAAATAGAACAAACAGCAACGACTCTTCTTCCAGATAAATGTTTGACTATTTTCAAAATGCGTTTCTATGAGCAATTGTCCTATAAGGAAATTGCCACACGCCTTAATATTACTGAAAGCACAGTTGAAAACCAGATTAATAAGGCTTTAAAATTACTTCGTGGAAATACAAAATATATTACAAACCTTCATTTTTCTATGTTACTTACAATCATGTGTTAATAAAAGATTAGTAATATTATCTAATTGTTAAGTCTTGTTTTATGCATAGGTGTTTTGCTAAAAGGGCGCACATCATAGTATAAAGTCAAAACAAGAATGATAAAACAGTTTAAACAAATTCTATCAAAGTATGCGGAGGAGCGCGCAACTAAAGAAGAAAAGTCTTTAGTGAATCAGTACTTTGATAAAATGCAAGTCAATGGAATTTCCTCAGAAGGTTTAACGTCTACTCTGGGGGAAAAAATGAAGAAGAAAATAGATTATCAGATAAAGCCTTTAAAGAGAACTTCTTGGGGGATCTACTATAAAATTGCTGCGGTCGCAGTTATCCTAATTTCATTGTCCTATGTGTTTTTACCAGTTCAACAAGAAGTTGAATTAGTAGAACAATACGCAGCGAAGGGACAACAACTACAATTCTATTTAAGTGACTCTACTTTTGTACACTTAAATTCAAATAGTAAACTTATTTACCCTAAATCATTTGATGGTACACATAGAGAGGTACAGTTGGAAGGAGAAGCTTTTTTTGAGGTGACACATACCAATACAGATGCTCCTTTTACAGTTGTGAGTTCTAAGTTGAGTACTCAAGTATTGGGGACTAAATTTAATGTGAATGATAGTCCCAACGAAACGGTTCAGGTAAGCGTGTACGAAGGGAAAGTACGTGTGGAAGACAAGCAAACAAAACAATATGTTGTTTTGCGCAAAGATGAGCAAGCCAGATGGGATAAATCACTTGATGTATTGCAACGTGAAACAATTGAAAAAGGACAATTTAATCAGTGGTATAAAGGGGAAGTTAAGTTTGATAAGATGAGTATTCAGGAAGTGATAACTGTACTGAATAGACGCTTTGATACCCAACTTTATTTCGCTTCTGGAGAGTTGCCAACAGCAACAATTAGTGGAGACTTTACAAGTGATAAAATAGAAGATATTCTGAAAAGTTTACAGTTTATCTATGGTATTCAATATAAGAAGCAAGCCAACGGACAAATTACACTATACGCTAAATAACTGATGTCTAACCTCAATACTTTGCTATGAAACTACACAACGTTTACAACTAAAAAAGAAAAACCTGAACAAAGTGGCAGCTATGAACAGGTTTCAAAAATGATAATTAATTATCCAGCAGAACAATTAACTAAAAAACAAAGATAACAATTATGTATCTCAAATTATTCAAAGGAGGTAAGAAATTATATACTCCCTTAGCTACTGCTTTGCTTTTTTTGCACCTACTAAGTACAGAGAGCATTTATGCACAACAAAAAGCAATAACACCTATAACGATACAGCTCAATCAGGCTTCTATTACAGATGTATTTAATGCGATTAAAAAACAATCCAATTACACCTTAATTTACAGTGATCAGGTAACTGCACTTTCTAAAAAGGTGGATATGCGTTTGGAATCAAAAGACATAAAGACCATATTAGATTATTTGGTTCAGCAATATGGCGTTACTTATCAGATTGTAGGAACTACAATTTCGGTCAAATTAGCAGAAGTAAAAACACAACAAATTAGAGGACAGGTTAAAGATGAACAAGGATTAGGGGTACCTGGCGCTACTGTATTGTTGAAGGGAACCAACAAAGGAGTAAGTACCGATTTGGATGGTAAGTTTGCTATAGAGGCTGTGATTGGAAAAGATCGCTTGCAAGTTTCTTTTATGGGATACAAAACAGTGGAGGCGCTTGCCGCTTCGCTTGTAAAAGTAGTTTTGGTGGAAGACCAAACTAATTTAGACGAGGTGGTAGTTGTTGGATATGGAAAACAAAAACGAGTGAATGTAACAGGGGCAGTTGACCAAGTGGGAGCAGAGGTTTTTAAAGATAGACCTGTTTCTAATGTGGCCAAAGCGCTACAAGGAGAGATAGGAAACTTAAACTTGATTATAGGTGATGGAAAACCAACGCGAAGTGCCACATTTAATGTACGTGGTACCACGTCAATCGGTGGTGGAGGAAATGCATTGGTGTTAATTGATGGTGTACCTGGTGACCCTGCTTTGCTGAATCCTAATGATATAGAAAGTGTTTCTGTATTAAAAGATGCCGCTTCTGCTGCTATTTATGGAGCAAGAGGTAGTTTTGGAGTAGTGTTGATTACTACTAAGGCGTCTAAAAATGAAAAGTCTAAGATTAATTTCTCTACAACATTCTCTGTGTTAGATCATACGGTAAAGCCAGATTTAGTGACTAATGGCTACCAATGGGCTAAACAATTTGATGAGGCCTATTATTCTTGGAATGATTATAAAATGCATCCTTCTAAAGCGAATAGTGTATTCCCTTTTTCGATGGAATATTTACAACAATTGAAAGAGCGAGAAGAAAATCCAAGCTTGAGTAAAGTGGCCATAGATCCTGCTACAGGAAAGTATATTTATTATGGCAATACAGATTGGATGAAAGAGCTGTATGCAGATATGATAACTGCACAAGAATACAATTTAAGTGCAAGTGGAGGAGGCGAAAAGGCAAGTTACTACTTATCAGGAAGGATAAACTCTCAGGACGGTATTTTTAGATATAACCCCGATAAGTTTAAAATGTATAACCTACGTGGAAAGGGAACTCTACAGGCAACAAATTGGTTGAAGTTGGAAAACAATTTCGAATATGCAGAAATGGATTATTATTTTCCTATTCTAAATCACCCATCAGATACTCCTGTTTGGCGTAGAATATCAGATGAAGCGTTTCCTGTAGCAATGATGTTTAACCCTGACGGTACATTAACACAGAATGCCTCAATAGTTTTTGGAAGTTTTGTAACAGGTGGGAACTATTCAGATACCAACAGACAGCAGTTGCGTAATACAACAAGTTTTACAGCTGATGTAATAAAAGATGAATTGACAGTTTACGGAGACTTTACTTTCCGAAACTTGAATGAGGTGGAGACCAAACAATATACTCCTGTTCCTTATAGTACCAAACCAGGAGAATTGGTAGAAAGAGGGGAAAATAAGTTACAAGAACAGCAAGAAAAAACAACCTACAAAGGGATGAATCTATATGCAGAGTATAAAAAGCAGTTGGGGAGTCATTATTTGAAAGGATTGATAGGGTACAATTACGAAAAATTGCGTTTAGATAGACGTACATTGGAGCGCAATGAATTGACAAATCCACTTTTGCCAGATTTTGGACTGGCAACAGGAGAAAACATTGTCTTGAAAGGAGGAGGGTATCAATGGGCTACCTTAGGAGCATTTTTCCGATTGAACTACAATTTCAAAGAGAAGTATTTTGTAGAAATTAACGGGCGATATGATGGATCTTCTAAGTTTCCTCAAAATCAACAATGGGGATTCTTTCCATCTACATCTGTTGGATATCGTTTATCTCAAGAAAATTTCTGGCAGAATAGTCGTTTAGCTGATATTTTACCAGAGCTAAAGTTTAGAGCATCTTATGGTTCTTTAGGTAATGGAAATATCTCTCCTTACCAATACTTGGAGACAATGTCTGTAAATCAATTGAATGTTTTATTAAATGGAAAAAATCCACTATATACTAATAAACCCAATGTGATTCCCAATGGTTTAACTTGGGAAAAGGCAACTACCTTTAATATTGGTTTTGATACGGAGTGGTTTAATCGTCGTTTGACTACTTCTTTTGATTGGTACAAACGCGCTACTACTGATATGTACACGCAAGGTACACCTCTTCCGCAAGTATTTGGAGCTACAGAACCTAAAGGGAATTATGCTGATTTGGAAACAAAAGGTTGGGAATTGTCTATTGCTTGGAGAGATAAAATTAATTTCACTAAACCATTGACTTATAAGTTTAGGTTTATTCTTTCTGATAATGAGTCGAAAATTACTAAGTTCAACAACCCTACAAAGTCTTTGAGCACTTATTATGAAGGAATGAAAATAGGGGAGATCTGGGGCTTTGAGAATGCGGGATATTTTATTGATCAGAACGATATAAACAACCATGCTGATCAAAGTTACATAAGGGTTTCTGCTGCCAATATATTAATGCCAGGGGATATCAAATTTGCTGACTTAAATGGGGATGGAGTGATTAATATAGGAGATAATACGTTAGATAATCCTGGTGATAGAAAGATTATTGGAAATTCGGCACCTCGTTTCAATTTTGGGTTTAACGCAGATGTAGAATGGAACAATTTCTTTGTTTCTGCTTTCTTTCAAGGAGTTGGAAAACGTGATTTTTGGCCAGGAGCAGATAACTCTTTATTCTGGGGGGCTTACAATAGACCTTATAGTTGGCATCCAACAAAAATGGCTGATATGATGTGGTCTGAAGAGAATCCGGATGCTTATTTCCCAAGAATGAGAGGATATGTGGCACTGAATGATAGAGGAGAACTTCAGGTACAACAAACAAAGTATTTGCAAAATGCTGCTTATATCCGATTGAAAAACTTAACAATTGGATACAATTTTCCAAAGCAAATGTTAGAAAAGAATAAAATTGAGAGTATGAGAATTTTCTTTTCAGGACAAAACTTATGGACTTATTCTCCCATGTTTAGAGTCTTGAAAACAATGGATCCAGAGGTAATTGATGGTTCTGATCCAGAGTTGGCAGGAGACCGTGGTAATGGAATGCGTTATCCTATGTTAAAAACATTCTCTTTGGGAATTGATATTACTTTTTAAACTGATTGACCATGAAAAAAATTATATTGATAGCAGCCTTAGCAGGTTTGTTTGTTACAACGTCTTGTTCTAATGATTTGGATCAACTCCCTTTTGATAAATTATCACCAGATGTTGCTTTTACTTCAGAAAAAGACTTAGAATTATATAGTAATTCGTTCTATAAAATACTTCCTAATGGAAATGATATTGTGCGTGGAGATAATATGACTGATTATGTAATTGGGCGTACGATAAATAATTATTTGACGGGCACTTATACTGCGTATGATAGTGGTGGATGGAGTTGGAGTGACTTGAGAAATATCAACTACTTTCTTGAAAAGTTTAGAGGAGCTACTATCTCAGACAAACGAAAAGCACATTATGAAGGATTGGCTCGTTTTTTTAGAGCGTGGTTTTACTTTGACAAAGTGAAACGATTTGGCGATGTTCCATGGTATAATAAAACGTTAGCAGTGGACGATACAGATTTGTATAAGCCAAGAGATTCCAGAGAATTAGTAATGCAAAAGGTAGTAGAAGACTTAGATTTTGCAATTAATAATATTGAAGGAGGAAAAGATAATAGTGCTTCTCGTATTACAAAACAAGTGGCTTTGGCCTTTAAATCCAGAGTTTGTCTATATGAGGGAACATTTAGAAAGTACCATACAGATTTAGGTTTAACAGGAGGTGCTACTGATTGGTTAAAACAAGCAGCTAATGCAGCAGATGAGTTGATGAAGATGTCATCTTACCGATTGAATACAGTACAAGGCAATCAGAGTTACCGCAATTTGTTTAATAAAGAAGCTGTAGAAGCCTCAGAAGTAATTTTGGCTGCTAATGCCAGTTTTGCTTATCGCATTTTTAACGATGCCAATTGGTATTATACCAGTGCAACGTATGGTAATCGCTCTAATTTGACTAAATCTTTTGTGCAAACTTATTTGAATGCCGATGGAAGTAGATTTACAGATAAAGCGGGGTATGAGTCTATTCCATTCTGGGAAGAGGTGAAAAATAGGGATCAGCGCTTAGAGCAAACAATTCGTATGGGAGAGTATAAACGAGATGGCCAAGCAGCAGCTCCTGACTTTACGTATACTTATACAGGATATCAACCCAAAAAGTTAACCTTAGATTCTTCTGCTACAGATGGAGTGGCAGAGAATAGCAATACTCTACCTATTATTCGATATGCAGAAGTACTGCTGAACTATGCAGAATCAAGAGCAGAATTAGGGGAGTTTACTGGCGCAGATTGGGATAGAACAATCAAGCTTTTGAGAGAACGAGCAGGTATTACAAATAGTGGCATGCCTACAAAAGTGGATGAGTACTTAAAACAACAGTTTTTTCCTAATGTAACAGATGCTAACCTATTAGAAATTAGAAGAGAAAGAGGAATAGAATTAGTATTAGAAGGGTTTCGATATGATGATTTAAGACGTTGGAAATTAGGAAGTTTATTGATGAAAACATATGATGGAATGTATGTTCCTGCGATGAATACTCCGTTGGATATGAATGGAGATGGTAAAGCAGATGTTGCTTTTGTAACCAAAGTACCTGCTAATCCTCAGAAAGGAGTTTATTATTATATCATTGATAACAATCAGTACAAATTGTCAAATGGAGATTCAGGTAAGTTGATTCTGATGGATAATTTGAAACGAGTTTATGGAGAACATCAATATGTTTACCCTATACCCTATAGTGCTATTGTATTAAATGGCAATTTAAGTCAAAATAAAGGTTGGTAATTTAATTAGAATCAAATGAGAAATTTTATCACTGCGATTATACAGGTTATTGTATTAAGCCTATGTCTATCTTCATGTAATTATGAAGATGATTTTAAGAATAAAAACCCGAATAAAGAACCTGTCAAGTTATTTACACTTACTGCAGTAGTCGTTAACAAAATAGAATCTCCTTTAGCTAAGGCAGAAGTGATTTTGTATGATGAGTATTTAAAAGAAATGAAAAAAATAGAATCTTCTGCTACTGGAGCAGCTGTGTTTGCTGATTTAAAAGCAGGAAGATACACGCTTAAAAGTACTTTTGAGAGTCAAGTAAATGAAGTAGCTGTAGAAATAAAGAATGAAGATTTAGAAGTAAGAATCAAATTAGATATTACTCCTAAAGATGTTGTACTTCAAAACTCACCGATTATTATTACAGGAATTCAAGCGGATCCAAGAGGAACAGATGCAGCTGCTAATGGTACTTCTTCAACTTATGATGGAGGTAAAATAGTAGTCAATCACATAGGAGGATATGAGTATGTACAATTAATGGCATTGGAAGACATCGACTTTAGTATTACACCTTATAGTTTAGTTCTTGCAAATAATGGTATTGTAGGAGACAGAGGTTGGGCACAAGGAGGTAGTGTTACTTATAAGTTTGATTTGATATCTGGAAAAGCAAAGAAAGGAACTTTCTTTTATGTGGGTGGAAAGTCAAAAGTGCTTTCAGGTTATGGCAGTTGTGGGAAAAGCACAGATATCAGTAGTTCTAATTGGATTGCAACAAAAGATTATAAGTTAGAGGCAGGAGATGGCTTTGGAGATCCAAGTAGTGGAATATTAGGAAATATTGGAAAGGATGGACAGAATGTAGCGGATGGTGTAGCAGTGTTTAGAGGAACTACAGTTACAAGTGAATCAATTCCTTTGGATGCTGTATTTTATGGCACTTCATTAGAAGGAGTTTATGACGTTACAAACAATTGGGGGTATAGAGTACCAGAACAGAATGACCGATATGCTGTTAAAGATAAAGAAGGAAAAGCTCAACCTTTTTTTGGGCAAGGAACAAATACACATTTGTTTAGTCAACCAGGATCTGATGTAGGTGATTTTATTAAATTAGGAGGAACAACAGATAGAAAACAATGGACTGTGTTGCGCAACTCTTCTATTGTACAGTTAAGTTACTGTGCAGGAGAATCTTTGTTAAGCGATATTGAAAAAGCAAAAGGAGTAACAGTATTTACAGAAAACGGCTCTACTACTCCAGAAGTGCCTCAACCAACAAAAGGGACAGTAAGTATTATGTCGTTTAATATACGTCATCACGATGCCTCAGATCCTTTTTCTTTAGATAATAGAAAGGACTATATCTTGCAAGTTATTTTGGATGAAATGCCTGATATTGTTGGATTACAAGAGTTTTCAGATAATTGGTTTGAAACGTGGATGCAACAACAAATGACAGCTAAAGGATATGGTTACTATATGGATGAAGCTAACTCATTTGGTTCTCCTAAAGTTATTTTCTATAAAAAAGATCGTTTTGATATGCGTAGTAGTGCAACTTATCAAATGAAGTATACAGAGAATAGAAGTGGGGCATGGGTTATTTTATATGACAAACAAAAGCAAAGAGAATATTTTGTAACAAATAGCCATTGGACTACGGTTTCTTCTGACGAACGCACTAAAATGGCAAAAGAAGTATTGTCTGTTATCAAACAAAATTATCAAAGTCTTCCTGTATTGTGTATCGGTGATTTTAATGGACAACCTATTAGTAATGAGATTAATGAAATGAAATCAAATACAACACCTAAGTTGTTGAGTGCTATAAATGAGTCGTTAAAAACATTTCATGGTTGGGGACCAACAGGATCAAGCACATTAGATTATATCTTTTACTCTGCTCCATTTAAGCTGGTAGAAGGCAAGGTAATAAGAACAAGTTTTGGGGCAATATGGCCTTCTGATCACTGGCCAGTTATGGCAACATTTAATGTAGAATAGTATGAAAAAAGTATGGTTTATTATAGGGATGTTTTGTAGCCTTAATTGTGTTGTTTACGCAAAGGAAAAAACACCTCATGTGGTATTGATAACTATTGATGGGTTTAGACCTGCGTTTTATTTGGAAGAACAATGGGGGATGCACACTGTAAGAGAGTTAATGCACAAAGGAGTAGCAGCAAAAGCGGTTAGGCCTATATTCCCCTCTGTGACTTATCCTGATCACACAACTATTATTACAGGTGAATTACCAGTAAAACACGGAATCGTTTATAATAATAAATTTGATCCTGCAAATGGATCTATTGATTGGTATTGGGACTATAGTGCTATTGCAGTACCTACACTGTTTGATGTGGTAAAACAAAAACAGATGACTTCAGCCAATGTTATTTGGCCAGTAACAGTAAATGCCCCTATTGATTATAATATCCCAGATATTTGGGATCCTAAGAAAGGGTATGATAGAAGGAGTATTACAGCTTTGTACACAACGCCTTATAGTTTTTGGCATGAAGTACAAAATGAAGCAACAGGTACGCTAAAAGCAGAAGATTGGGCAATGACAAATGAAGAGTTGGTAATGGATGAGAATATCGCCAGAATGGGAAGTCATATGATTCAGAAGTATCAACCTAATCTATTGACTTTGCATTTTCCTTGTACAGATCACTATGAACATCAAGAGGGCTTAGATAGTCCTTTGGTACGTGCCAGTGTAGCAGGTGCAGATCGCGCGATTAAAACGATTATTGAGGCGTTAGACCGCTCGGAGTTAAAAGATAATTATGTAATTATTATCACAGGAGATCACGGATTTGAGAAAATAACGCATCGTTTGCAACCTAATATTTGGCTAAAGGAAGCTGGGTTGTTAATGGATGAGAGAACAATGGATTGGAAAGCTCTGTTTCATACGCAAGGAGGGTCTGCTTTTTTAAGAGTACAAGGAAAGGATCGAGTAAAAACAATAGAGAAGGTAAAACAATTATTAGAAAAACAACCTCAAGAGATAAGAAGTCGTTATCGCATACTTTCTAAAGAAGAATTGCAACAGTTGGGTGCAGATCCAGAGGCAGAATTAGCTTTAACAGGATTGGAGCACACTACATTTGGTGGAGGAATAAAAGGAGAGGTATTGAGTAAATTGCCAAAAGAAGGAGGAGCACATGGGTTTTTAAATACAGATTCGAGTATGCAAACAGGATTTGTTGCCTTTGGAAAGGGAATAAAACAAGGGGTGGTAATAGATCAAATGCAACTGACTCATTTGACTCCCTTAATTAGTGAACTAATGCAATTAGACTTTAAACCATTGCCTAATGAGATGAAAGTGCAGTTGTTAAAAGAATAAAATCTATTATACACATTGGTATAAGATATATAAATTGTGAGGAAAGATGAGAACTATGTTCTTGTAGTTCCTCGCAATTTTTGTTTGTAAGAAATAGTAAAACACCCTTACAGTGTTTTTCGCAATCTACTTAAATGGCGTTGGGTAATATTGAGGTAAGAAGCAATATATTGCAAAGGAATTTCTCTGATATAACTTGGATAGTGAAGAAGTAGGTTTTGATAACGTTGTGCTGCTGACTCTCTTTGTAATTGTATAATTCGACCTTCTAATTCTAAATATTGTTGTTCTGCTATTATTTTTAGAAACTTATCCCATTGAGGGTATTGTTGTCCCAGTTGTATTAAAGTACATTTTTCTATCGTCCAAACAATAGAAGGTATAATAGCTTGCATATTTTCAATGCTTTTATTTCCTGTAATAAAGGCAGAGTAGGGACCAATGAGTTCATTGGGAAAACGGAAGCAATAAGTATGTTCTTTCCCTTGCTGATCAACATAAAAGGATCTGAAAATACCCTGTTCTACAAAGGCAATTTTTGAACATTCGTCACCTTCTTTTACGAAATACCCATTTTTAGGCATTTTCTGTTTTTCAAATAGAGAAGTAATACTTTTAATCTCTTCTGGAGTAAAAAGGTCAAATTGTTGAAAAAAAGCGTTTATCATAGTAGGGTTATTGGTTAGAGAAGTTTGTGCAAAAGTATTTTAATTTTTATAAATAATTTAGAGAGTAAATATTTACTTATAAAAGAGCTGTCAGGCAAGCAAATAATCCAAATAAAATACCAGGAGCATTAGCTGCTGCAATTGGCCAATCTTTCTTTTTAATGCCATACAAAACCCATAAACTACAGTTGATTGCAGCTACTAAGGGTTGGATATAATCGCTTTTATTTCCATTCAGATTGCCTATGATTTGAGGGATATAAGAGACATACATTGCAATAGCCATTACTGTAGCCACAATACCTAAAATCCGAACAAACGAACTATCTGTAGATGTTGTGTTTTTTTGATTCATCGTTTATTGTGTATTTGGAATACGTTTAAGATACAAAAAATAATTGAATTCTATATTGCAAATAGATAAGAGTTCAAGAGGAGTGACTGTAATTTCTTGATGCTGTGAATGAGGTTATTTTTAGACATTTGTCTGCTATTTACAATTCGACCTCCTATTATTTTTGTCAACAACAGATATAATTAAAAAGAGATGAAAAAAATAGTAGTAATCAATGGGCATCCCAATCCTGATTCATTTAATTTTGGTATGGTAGAAGCATATATTAAAGGTGCAAAAGCAAGTGGTGCAGTAATACGAGAACTAACAATTGCGAAGATGAGCTTTGATCCCAATTTGCGCTACGGATATCAAAAGCGTATGGAGTTGGAACCTGATTTATTAGCTGCATTTGAAGACATCAAATGGGCAGATCATTTAGTCTGGGTACACCCTGTATGGTGGGGCGGTTTACCTGCTTTATTAAAAGGATTTATTGATCGATTATTTTTACCAGGGTTTACTTATCAGTATCGTCCCAATAGTATGTTGTGGGATAAGTTGCTAAAAGGGAAAACAGCGCATATTATTACTTCTTTAGATCAGCCAGGATGGTATTATCGTTTGATGTATGGGCGTCCAAGTGTGAATCAGTTAAAAAAGTCCACATTAGAGTTTTGTGGTGTATCGCCTGTTCAAGTTACTTATGTAGGAATTATTAGAAATTCTAAGGCAGAACAACGTACAAAGTGGTTACAACAAGTAGAACGTTTGGGAGCAAAAAATAAATAGACAAGATTAAATTTATTGAAAAAGCACAGAGATTTCTGTGCTTTTTTTGTTTTTGAAGTCTCGTTCTATAATAGGTTTTGTTAAGTTATTGTTGAGAAATAGCATGTAATGTTATGAAATAATTAAGTGTGAAAATTGACATAGGGGAAAAGCAATAAATGAGACACTATATAGTAACAACCTAAATAATGAAACAATGAAGAAAAGATTTTGTACGCTTGCTTTCCTGTTTACAATAACATTTGTAGTAGGACAGAATAGTGTGAAAGGATATGTTTTTGAAGACTTAAATAAAAACGGCAAAAAAGACAAAGGAGAAAAAGCCCTTGTAGGAGTAGCTGTATCTAATGGAGTAGAAGTAGTTCAGACGGATCAAAAAGGACAATATGTATTGCCTTTAACGGGAGATAATCAAATATTTGTAATCAAACCAAGCCAGTATGCAGTAGCTTTAGATGCCTACAATTTACCTCAATCTTATGTAACGCATAAACCTAATGGTTCACCCAAAGGGACTCAATATGAAGGGGTAGCTCCAACAGGTCAACTGCCAAAAGAAGTAAACTTTGGGCTAATTCTTCAGCGTGAATCAGATGACTTTAAGGCGTTTGTTTTTGGAGATCCACAACCTTATAGTTTAGAAGAGTTGGATTACTTTAAGAAAGCGGTTGTAGATGAGGTTAAAAACGATAAAACAGGTATTGCATTTGGTATTAGTTTAGGGGACTTAGTAGGTGATAAATTAGATTTACATACACCCTATAAAAAAGTAATGCAAGAAATCGGATTGCCTTGGTACAATGTAATGGGTAATCACGACATGAATTATGAAGCTAAAGAAGATATTTATTCAGACGAGACGTTTGAAAAGAATTTTGGCCCTACAAATTATGCTTTTAATTATGGAAAGGCTCATTTTATTGTTTTAGACGATATTTTGTACCCTCATCCAGTAACTGGAAAAGGATATTTAGGAGGTCTTAGACAAGATCAAATAGACTTTGTAAAGAACAACTTAAAGTTTGTTTCTAAAGATAAGTTAGTAGTTGTTTCCTTTCATATTCCACTATTTATAGGAGGAGAAAATCATTTTGACAAAGTGTCAAGACAGCAATTGTTGGATCTTTTGAAAGATCATGAGAATGTCTTGTTATTATCTGCTCATACACATTATCAAATGCACCAATTTTATACTAAAGAACAAGGATGGTCTGGTGTAAAACCTCTTCATGAGTACAATGTAGGAACTACTTCAGGAGATTGGTATTCGGGGGAATTTAATGAGATAGGTGTGCCAGCTTCTACCATGCGTGATGGTACACCAAGAGGGTATGCTACTTTAGTGGTAAAAGGTAACCAATACGAATTAGATTATAAGGTATCTGGTAAAGCAGAGGATTATAAAATGGAATTGTTTATGCCTAAAGTGATTGGGGATAAAAGGGCAAATAATTATAGCGTATACGCCAATGTATTTATGGGAACAGAACGCGATGTTGTGGAATATCGAATTGATGGAGGGGAGTGGAAAAAGATGAAGAAAGTAGAGGATATAGATCCTGCCTTTTATGCAGCGGTTCAAAAATTTGATTTAACAGACACTCTATTAACAGGGAGAAAACCATCACATCCAATGAAATCTTCTCATTTGTGGAATGCTAAATTACCATTTAATATAGGGTTAGGTGAACATTCAGTTGAGGTTAGGGTACAAGATATGTTTGGAAGAGAACATTTGCAAAAACAAGTTTACCGCATTGAAAAGAATAAATAATTTTTCATAATAAGATTAAAGTGTTGATTAGGAAGAGGGAGCAAGCGAGAGTTTGCTCTCTTTTTTGTTTTACTCTAAAGATGAATAGGTGTTTGCGATTAAACATACCTAATTTTTAAAATTGTAAATAACATTACTACAAATAAAATAAGTTATTCCTTTTTTCTACTGTTTTTTGATGAAAAGAGCTTGAGTTCTTTTTATATTTAACATAATAGACCTATATTTACTTTCAAAAATAGTTATGCGTATCCTCTCTGTCCTTATTTGCCTTTTTTCTTTGTCGGTAGTAGCACAGCCCAAAGCAGTATTAGATAAGACTGCTTATCAGTTTTGGTTGAATGAACCTAAAAATGTACAAGACAAAAACCCGTTAATTATTTTCTTACACGGTAGGAGTTTGTCGGGTTCAAATATTGATCGAGTAAAGCGTTATGGCGCGTTAAAAGGAATTGAAAAAGGGTTGAATATTCCAGCTTATTTAGTAGCTCCGCAATTACCTTCAGGACCTTGGAATCCAGATAAAGTGGATGAAATAGTAAAATATGTGATTGACAATTACAAAATAGATGAAAGCCGTATTTATGTGACTGGAATGAGTTTAGGAGCTTATGGGACAATGAAGTATGCCAGTAAATATGCAGATCGTATTGCCGCAGCTATTGCCATTTGTGGAGGAGGGGAAGAAAGAGATGCATGTAATTTAACAGATATACCTATCAAATTAATTCATGGAGATAAAGACTTTATCGTGCCTTTGAAAGAATCTAAAAAGATAATGACAGCCATTCAGAGTTGCAATAAAAAAGCACCAGTAGAACTGGAAGTAGTCAAAGGAGGAAATCATGGAAGTGTAGAAGATTTGTACCGTCACATGGACTTGTACAATTGGTTATTACAGTTCAATAAAAAGTAATTTACAGTAGACCTAAATATCAAAAAAGATGCTATAAATCATAGCATCTTTTTTTTATACAAATCCTAATTGCGGTTTTTAATACAATGCTTAAAACCATTGAATATAGGCCATTATTATGGGGATGGGGTTAAAAAAATTACTTTGTTACTGATAGACGCAAGGTACTAAAGTAAGATGCGCCTAATAGAATACTTGCAAAAAGAACAAATCCTAATGAACTAACAGGCTCTCCAATAGCTAAGTGTGCTACTGCTGCAGAGAGTAAGTTTATTGTAAAACCGGCATAAGCAAATCCTCGGATACTGCGCGGCAACATAGGAAGCAATAGTACAATAGCACCTAAAGCTTTTGCAATAGCCAATTCTACTCTAAAATAATCAGGGAAACCTAAGTGAACAAAGGCTTGTTTCATTTCTTCAGAGGCAATATAGTTGTATGCACTAAATAACATAAATAAAGAAAATAAGGTAGTAGATACCCAAAAAGTGATTTTTTGTGTTTTCATCATAATTGTTCATTTTACTGGGTGCAAACATACTTTTCTCTGTTATGGTTTACACTATTAGTTTCTTTTAGGAAACTACTTTCCTCTTGGACACTACAGAAAAAATATTGTAGTTTTATCTTTTCTAAAGAAAACGAGATGAAGAAAAAGGAATTACTTAATAATAGTCCACAATGTCAGACTCGAATTGTTGCGATAAAAGATACGATGAGTTTATTGTCAGGCAAATGGAAAGTGTATATTTTAGGTACACTGATGCATGGAGGTAAGATGCGTTTTATGGATTTGAAACGTGAGGTAGAAGGAATTGGGACTAAGATGTTGTCTAAAGAATTACAAGATTTAGAAGCCAATCTTTTGATAAAAAGAACGGTATTGAAAACAAAACCTATATCTGTAGAGTATGAGTTAACAGCCTATGGACAAACTTTGGAAGGAGTAATTACTGAAATTATGGCTTGGGGACAGCAATATCGCCAAACAGTATTTCACAGTGAAAGAGAAGATTAATTAAAGAATAGAATAATGGATAGTACAATAGATTTTGACAATTTGGAAAGACCAATATTATTGCAGTTTTATGCCGATTGGTGTGCACCATGCCGTACGCTTACAAGTATTGTAGAACATATCAAAGAGCCTATTGAAGAACACGTTGATTTTAGACCAGTAAATTTAGATAAAGAACGCGAATTAGTAGAAGAGTTTTTTGTTCGTAGTGTTCCTACTTTAATCCTTTTAGACAAACAGGGAAATATCTACTGGCGTCAGAGTGGTGTGGTACCTGCACAAGTTATTATGGAGCATGTTTTGAATGTTTCTTAGCATGTTTTGAATGTGATGTTATTTTGAGTTGTGCTTTTTTAACGTATCTTCAGAAGATAAAGATAAAAAGTATGAGAAAAGTTTTAGTAGTAATGTTTGTTTCTGTAGTTGCATTAACTGCTTGTTCAAAAAGTGATGAAAATAACACAGAAAGTAATACTTTGAGAGGAAAGGTTATAGGGAAATGGTTTATTGATAAGGAAAGAAAAAGTAATTCATATCAGTACAACAATAATGGTACAGCAGAATACATAAATTATTATCAAGGTAAAAAAGAAGTTTATTCAGGTATATGGAAATTAACGCAAGAGGATGTATTACTTGAATATTATCCTGAAGAAGGAGAAAGTATACCTCAAAATTGGGAAAAAGAACCAGATATAGCTCATAAAGTGATTGCTGTAGATGCCGAAACTATGCAATTGCAAAGTATAGATAGACCTAAGGATATTAATACTTATTATAGAAGTAAATAATGAAATAATATAAGAGCGCAGAGGGATTCCTTCTGCGTTTTTTTTATGAATGGATACAAGGAATAAGGAGGAGGGAATAGAGAGAGAAAAGTGATAAGTATACTAACAAGGTTAACAATCCGCTTATGAGGATACGGCTTACTTAGTAAGTAGCACTATGTTCTCATAGTGTGATTTTTATTTGTATTAAGAAGTGAGAAAACCTATAGGGGAATATGTTTTTATATTAAAAACAAAAAGAGTGTATTACTGTTAAAATGATAGATAATGCTACACGTTGATTGTAAAATTACAAAAATAAAAGTTTTAATTTGTTGAAAAAGTTTAGGTTATTTAGTAATAATTTTGATTCACAATATGTGAATTATTAACCTTAAAACTTAAAAAAATGAAATTAAAACACACGTATTTTTACCATCCATCTAATGTGGAATGCAATGCGGAAGTAATTCAACAATTTGAAAATCAGGGGGTGTCTATGGGTAAAATTCAAGAAGCTTTGGGAAGAAACAATCGTTTTGTTGTTCCAAAAGGTTCTGAAGAAACTACTGTTTCTATGGGAATTGAGGCAGCAAAAGGAGTGTTACAACAGAGCGGAATAACGATGGATGAAATCGATATTATTGCATTTGTAACTTGTACACCTGAACATCAAATACCATGTGATTCTATCTTTATTCATCAGGCATTAAAAGGTAAGAACAACACCATGTGTTATGATATTAATGTAAATTGTATAGGTGCTTTTGTTGCTTTAGATCAAGTAACTCATTATTTGAACAGCAGTAAAACCGCAAAAAAAGCTTTGGTTGTTTGTTCTGAAAAGTTATCCAATATTTTAGATCGCGCAAATCCAGTAACTGCTTTTTGTTTTTCAGATTCGGCTTTTGCCTTTATTGTTGAAAAAGATGCTACCACTTCTGGATTAGTAGATGTGCATTATCATACCGATAGTAGTTTTTGCGATACAGTGTTGTTTCCTCCAAAAGGACATTCTTGTTTTATGCCAGGAGAGTTAACTACATGGGATACTTCTTTTGATGGTAGTGGTAGTGTAGAATATGCCTTAGACCAGATAAATGATTTTTTAGGACGAAATGGGTTAACACTAAATGATATCAGTTTATTCTTATTCTCACAATTGTCGCTAAAGAATATTCAGACAATAAAAAGTCACTATCAATTACCAGAAGATAAAGTGCCATTTTATTCTAAAGAGTTAGGTTATTCAGGGTCTTCAAGTCCTTTCTTAGCTCTTCATCAGTATCAGCAAGAAGTACGTCCGTTAAAGGCAGGAGAATACTTTTTGATGTGGACATTAGGTGCTGGATATCAGGCAGGTTTAATGTTGTGGAGATATTAATAAAACTTATAGTTTGTAGAAAGGTCGATTACAAAATGTGGGTTAAATAGCATAAGAGCGCAGAGGGATTTCTTCTGCGTTTTTTTATGAATAGTAGAGATGGAAAAGTAATTATCTCCAATAACAAAGCTATTTTGTTGCACCATTGTTGCATTCAGGTTGCAGTTTTACTGGAAAAATACTCCTTTTGTGCAACAATGCTGGAATCAAGGTGCAATACTGCGTCCTATAAAAAAGGCTGATGTAGGAGAAGTGGTACTATTTTGCAATACCAAAAAGAAAAAAATACCTTTTCTTTAAAGGTAATCAGTAGAATAGGTTTAGCGAAAGTACAAGACGCTAAACAGTTTCTACATATTTTTTAAAATTGTTTAGAATAGCTTGCCATCCCGATTTTTGCATTTCTATTGGATTTTCACCATCATCATCAAATTCAATGTTTACAAGAGTTGCTCCATTGTCATTACTAAACGCTACTGCTACCTCTCTGCCATTCGGCATAACATAGGTAAAGTGCTTTCCTAATTCTAATTTGCTATAGGTTGCTTCTAAATCAAAACCAAAACTACCATCTATAGCTTCCATGCGAGCGTGGTATTTTCCGCCAATTTGCAAGTCGTTTGAGGCAGAGGGACAATGCCATGACAGATCTGCGAAGTTCCATTTGATAATGTGTACTGGATTTGTATAACAATCCCATACTTTGTCTGTACTTGCTTGTACAGTGGTGTTTATGCTGATTTTCGGATTCATATATTCCATTTGTTTAGCACTACTAAAGTAATAAAATTAGCATATAAATATTTCTTGATACAATAAAATAAATTAAGCTCCTCAATTATGTGGTAAAAGTTTTTAACTTTAGTGGTTGAAGTAGCCTTTATTTTAGAAACAGATACCCATGACCTATTCAATTGATTTATATACAAGAGTAAAGATTGACACTCATAACGATGCAAAAGCGTATGCAAATATTATTTGTGTAGGAGAACGCTGTAAATCTTTTGTAGAAGGGTTTCAAGAAAATTCTCAGTCGCGTATTTCTTTAATGGGAATAGTAAAAGGATTAGAGCAAATTCAGGTGGCTGCAGAAGTAACTATTTATACCACCTCTAAGTATGTATTGAATACTTTTGAAAAGGGATGGATAGAGAAATGGAGAACTAATGCTTGGTTGAAAAAAGATGGTGAACACCCTTTAAACCTTGACTTATGGAAGCGATTTGCCATACAAATGGATAGACACCAATTGCAGTTTTGCTATGTCGCAAACTATAAAGCGTATTCTCAGTTGGTACAGTGTAAAGCTCTTGGTGCAAAAGCTCTAAAAGATGGTGTATTGGCGATTGATGAAGTATATCGTACGTATCTGGAAGAGTTAAACCTTCACTTAATGTTGGAAACAGAAGTTGTTGCTATTGAGGAAGAAATAGAATTGACTCAGGAGGTGGAGACAAGTGAAGAAACACTGGGAAATACACCTCATTATGATGCTTTGGAAGAAATGGATGAGGAAGTGGAAGAACACAATGAGGAGGCCGTAGAAGAGAGTCAGGCAAATAGTCGTCCTACAGTATTGCGAAAAATGCCTGGAGAGATAAAACTTCTTGTTGCGATTAGAGATCAATTGAATCGTTATTTTGCAGATCAACCCAATCAAATAGAGCTCCGTTCAACAGATTTGTACACAGAGATTAGAAAGAATAAAGGATTAAAAGAACGCTTCCCTTATCCTGTGTTGTTCAATAAGTTTTTACGTCGTCAACACCAAGAGGGTATCTTAAAACAGATTATTCCCAATTGTACAATTGATACCTTTAATGCAGATTTTTATCAGTGGCGTTTTCATAGGTAGGGATTGATCAAATGCTTATGTATGTAATAAAGTTTTATGCATAAGTGGTTAAATAAACTATAAAATAAGAGATGCATAGCATATATGACATAACTTAGTTTTGTAAGAAAAAAGAGCTAATCTCTACAGAGATTACATGGATAATAAAAGTACAAAGCGTAATGGAAAATACTAATTTAAAATTAGCAAAGAGGTACTACGAGTTAGTCAATAAAGGAGATTTTAGTGAAGATACATATTATAAGTTATTTGCAGCGGATGTAGAGCTGTTTTACCCTAAGTTTGGTTTTGGCAAAGGGAGAGAAGGTATAGCGCACTTCACTAAACACATTAGACAAGTGATTAACTTCTTAAGTTTTGAATTGGCTAAGTTCAATTTTGTTGAACAAGGAGATTATGTTGTTGCTGAAGGGTATGAAGTAGGGCAAACTACCAATGGTATAGACTTTCCTAATCATGAAAATTCCTTTGGAAAATTTGCAACTGTATTTGAATTTCATGCTGGGCAAATTACGCGTATGCACTGTTATGTAGATCCGGACCTTGGAGGACAGGATAAAGCAATTACAAGATTGTTTAAGGAGGATTTAGAGCATAGGTCCTTGCTAACAGTAGAACAACAAACCAAGCAAGTAGTCGATCAGTTCTATGCCTATCTTTTAGGGAAGGAACAAGGGAATATTATTGATTTGTTTGCAGAAGAAATAGATTGGGATATGCCTGGTAATGAATCTAAGTTTGCCTGGCTTGGAAAGAAAACAACCAAGAAAGAAGTAGATGAAGGATTCTTTAAGATACACCCGCATTATGTAGAACCTCAGTCATTCGAAGTAGATTTCATTGCAGTGAATGAGGAGAATGCCACTGCTATAGGTCATCTATCTTCCAAGATACTAAAGAGTAATAAGGTATTTGAGTCTTCTTTTGTCACTATCTTTAAGGTAGTTGATGGTAAGATTACAAAGTATCATTTTTTAGAGGATAGCTATAAGTTAGATACTTTACAAGATTAAGAATAGGAGTAAGCTCAGTGTCGATAGATACTGAGTTTTTTTCGTTTATAGTGGATTAGTGTAGCTTGCTTACTCAAAGAAATGGGGAATTTATTGATACCCACTTGTAGTATAACTTGGCAGGTGGTATATTTATAAACTAATTTGATGGATTGAAGATCATGACACAAGAAGAGAAGATAAAAATACCTAATGATTCTATATTAAAAGAGTTCAAAGAGCATCTTGATTTAGAAATTAATGAACGCATTTTATTTACAGCTCCTTTCGGAGCAGGGAAGTCTACGTTTATAGATGATTTTAAGAATGCTTATTCTGTAGAATATCGCTTTATAAGACTTTATCCTGTTAACTATGCTGTATCAGCTAATGAGGATATTTTTGAGTTAATCAAGTTTGATATTCTGTATGAGCTGATGGCTCATCACAATACAGAAATCAACTTAGTAAAAGAGGACTTTGACTTTTGGTTGCGTATGTCAATGTTTATGCAGAACAAAGCTGATTTAATGCCCCTGTTTCTACATATTATTTCTTTACATGAAACTATTGGTAAACCAGTAGCTAAGTTTATAGAAGTGGTAAAACCTTTAGTGAAAGATTTTAAAGCATATACAAAGGAAATCAAGGTAGAGGAATCAGAAGATGTTTTCACTTTTTTAGAGTCAATTCAAAGTCAAAAAGGCAATACATATGAGATGGATGCTACTTCACAGTTTATCTATGACTTAGTATGTCGTTTAAAAGGAGATATATTGCCTGATCAGAAGGATAAAAGGCGAATGAACAAGACTGTGTTGGTTATAGATGATTTAGATCGTTTAGATCCAGATCATATCTTTAGACTGTTTAATATTTTTTCTGCTCATACACATTCAATCTCAGGTGAGAATAAGTTTGGTTTTGATAAGGTTATTTTCGTTTGTGATATAGAGAATATTCGTAAGATATATGCACATAAGTATGGTCAAGGAGTAGATTTCTCAGGTTATATGGATAAGTTTTATTCTGTGAAGCCTTTTGAGTTTGATAATTTTAAGTATTTA
Organism: Flavobacteriaceae bacterium; assembly: GCA_031277535.1. Taxonomy (GTDB): domain Bacteria; phylum Bacteroidota; class Bacteroidia; order Flavobacteriales; family Flavobacteriaceae; genus Flavobacterium. The sequence goes on along the minus strand of JAITMD010000005.1, from coordinate 298,764 downwards.
CAAGGAAAAATAAAGGAGATAATAGAACTATCTAAGTTTAAATCTCTTTCTAGTCAAGAAATTGTTAAGGAGAACTCTGTAGTTTATCTATTATCAGCAGTATTAAAGATTTTATCTAAGAATAGAGTTATCAATCTTAGAAGTCTTTTGAAAAGTCGATATTTTTCATTATCAATAGGAGAAATAAGAACAATTAAAAATAATATACATATAAGAGAAAGGGATATTCCTTTATTTATAGTTTTTCAGGTTGTTAGTGAGATGTTAGGGGGGTGGTCTCATCTAGAAAAAGCATTGTCTTCAATAGGCAATGACTCGCACACGCCTAGTTACTTTAATACTAACCAAGTATTTGTTGATAAATATATGATCAGTCAGTATAATTATGAAGTAGATTTTTTAAAGGAAGGAATCTTTAAAATTCTTGTAGCAGAGTATATTACAGATGAGGGTAGAGAAGTAAAAGAAAGAGTTACTAAATTAAATAATATAGATTTAGATGTCTATTATCAGTTAGATTATGATGAAATTTCTTCATTTAATAAACCTTCTATTAAAAAAAGAGATGGAGGAGATACTATTGATAAATACATCAGTTATGATTTACTCCTTATAAAGGCTTTTAAGAAACTACAAGAATATGGGTTTATTCCTAAAAATTAGTAGTTATTATAGAAAATTAAAAAGAAAATAATGGAGAATAAGAAAGAATTGAGAGAGTTTGTAAAAGAGCTAGATTATTAGGAATTAACTTTTATGGAAATCCTTTATTAGTTAATGATGGGAGTATGTTACCCTTAGCGTCAATAACAATTGTTGAGATTAAAAGACCTATAAGAAATGATGCAAAAGCAGGTGAAGATAAGGATCCTATAGAACAGGCTTTAGGATATTTAAAAAGAGTTCGTGAAGGAAAAGTTGAAACTCAGAATGGAAGATTAATACCTAACTCAAACGATATTCCTGTTTTTTGTTATATAATTTGCGATATTATTGACTCAGTAAAGAATAGATGTGAGTTATTTAATCTTAAAGTAACACACGATAAGTTAGGATATTTTGGTTATAATGAAAATTTGAAAAACTATATAGAAGTTATATCATTTGATAGATTGTTAAATAGAGCTAAAGATAGAAATAAGGCATTTTTTGATAAATTAGGATTACCAACAAAATAGAATATTAAATAAAATGAATAAAGAACAGTTAATAGTAGAGTACAAGAAGCTTAAAGAAGAATTTAGTTCTGGAGAATTAAAAGGTTTATTAGACCGTGGCTTTGCCTTTCAGTATGATGAAGATGAAGCAGATTGTGAATTATTGTTTTTAGGAATGAATCCTTCTTTTGGTCATAATCAAGAAGAAGAAATTCAGGTTTGGGATAGACCAATGATAGCAAATAAAGACTATTTTCAACCTTTTATTGGTATAGAAAAATCTTTAAAAGAAGATTATGGAAAGGATGTTAAATGGACGCATTTTGATTTGTTTGTATTTAGAGAAACTAAGCAAGCAAAGATTAAGAGTGAAATTATGAAGAATGAGGAAGGTAGGGTGTTTTTATTTAAACAACTTGAAATAACAAAAAATCGTTTGTTAAAAGCTAAACCTAAAGTTATTGTCGCTAGTAATGCCTTGATAAGAACTTTCTTTGGTATGAAGAGAAAGGTAGATAAAAAGACAAATGTAGAAGTAGGTATTTGGTTAGGAGATTGGCTTAAATGTGAGTTTGATAAAGTGTTAGGTACTTATGTAGTAAATGAACCTACGGAATTAAAAGGGACTAAAATCTTCTTCACTAGTATGCTTAGTGGACAACGTGCACTGGATTTAGGAACTAGAGAACGATTGACTTGGCATATTGCTCAAGTGTTGAAATAATATACAGAGATTACAAAAGAAGATATTAAATGAATTGGCGTTGCCAGTATATGAAGAAAAGTAAGTTTTTTATAGATAATTATGCCAGACTTAGCTAAACAATTTACAAAAGAGGAGATTGAAGGTGCTCTAAACTATATTGAAGAAAACAAAATAAAATTGAATCCTTCAACCAAACATGATTTAGTATATAGAGGAAATTTATTTGCACCAAAAGAGGTTGTTCGATGGGCTGCACGATTAAAGAATCTACCTGATTGGGAGGATTATACTCTAAGTGGGGGTGAGAATACTAACAAACCCTTAAGAGCATTAGGGTTTACTATTGTAAGAAAATCAGAAAACAGCAAAATTGTAATAAGCAAAAATCTAATTAAAGTCTTAACTAAACTATCTACTCGAGTATTACCATACTTTGAAGTGCTGGATTATTTAGTAGATGAACTTGCATTGAAAAGAGGTTCGGATAAGTTCTATTTTAATTACACAAATGATAAAATAGTTTTTAATATAGGACAACGATATATATGGAATGTAGAGCCTTTACTATATGATTATATTTCACTTAAAAATGATGGAGATACTGTAGAACTTTTTTCTGCAACAGAGAACAGCTATCAAGCTTATTACAATAGAATAAAAAGAATAAAAGACATCCATCTTTTAAAAAGAGATATTGGAGAAGCTGCTGAGCTGGAGTTAAAATCAACTATTAAATCCAGTAGATCCGCATCTAATAAAGCAGATTTGGAAGAGCTTGTTTTTAATAAGAAATACAGAGAAGAAGTTTTTAAAGAGCTTGGAATAACAGATAATAAGGTTTTACCTAACGTTAAACCACAACCAATGAATACACCTTTAAACCAAATACTATATGGCCCTCCAGGAACAGGGAAGACGTATATACTTCAAAATAAGTTTGTAGAGCATTTTACGAAAAGAGAGATTACCATTACAAAAGAAGAATATGTAAAAGGGGTGATACAAGACTTGAGTTGGTGGCAAGTGATTACATTGGTTTTATTGGATATAAAAAAGGGTAAAGTAAAAGATATTCGCGAGCACCCTTATACTAAGCTGAAAGAACAGTTTAGTACTTCAAAGACTGTGATGCCAACGATTTGGGGACAGTTACAAGCTCATACCTTATTGAGATGTCCTAATGTAAATGTTGAGAAAAGACAGGAACCTTTGTATTTTTGGAAAGATGAGAATTCTAATTGGTCAATTATACAGGAAGATTTAGAAACAGCCTATAGTGAGATTATTGATGTTTATGAGGGAATCAATAACTATGTTCCAGAAACAGGTAAGACAATTAAGAACTATGAGTTTGTTACTTTTCATCAATCTTTTACTTATGAAGATTTTATTGAAGGGATAAAGCCTGATTTAGAAGATAATGCAGGTGGAGATATTAAGTATAGAATAAAAGACGGAGTATTTAAGTCTATCTGTAAAAGAGCTGCAAAAGATCCTGAGAATAAGTACGCTTTGTTTATAGACGAAATCAACCGAGGTAATGTATCAGCGATTTTTGGAGAGTTGATTACTTTGATAGAAGAGAGTAAGCGATTAGGGAAGGAAGAGGCACTACAAGTAACCTTGCCTTATTCTAAAGAGAAATTCGGAGTGCCAGATAATCTATATATTATTAGTACGATGAATACAGCAGATAGAAGTGTAGAGGCATTAGACACTGCTTTAAGACGTCGTTTTACTTTCGAGGAGATGATGCCTAACTATGAGGTAATCGAGTCAGAAAATAGCTTAGGTATTGATTTGAGAGAGGTATTAGAGACTATCAATGCTCGTATAGAGGTGTTGTTAGATAGAGATCATCTGATTGGGCATAGTTATTTCTTAGGGGTAGATTCTATAGCTACATTAATGGCTCGTTTTAAGAATAATATTATCCCATTGCTACAAGAGTATTTCTATGGGGATTATGGCAAGATAGGACTGGTGTTAGGAAAAGGTTTTGTAACCAAGGCAGAAGGGATGAAAGTTAGTTTTGCTTCTTTTGACTATGATAGTGAGATGTATCGAGGCAAGACTACTTATACATTAAAACCTATTGAGGATGAGGGAGAATTTAGAAAAGCAATAGAAGGGATATAGTAAGAAGACAAAATAGAAGTTGAATAAGTATTCTAATACATAAAGATTAAAAAAATGTCTAAATTAGGGATATGTAATTAAAACGATAAATGATATGAAAGATACTACTGATAAAAGATTATTCGTTCGCTCTTCTTCAGCAGAATATTTGACATTTATCGCAGCAACAGGAGAGGGAGGAGTAGATGCTATTTATGCGAATGAAAATATTTGGTTGACACAAAAGATGATGGGAATTCTCTATCAGGTAGAGACTCATACTGTGAATTACCATCTAAAAAAAATATTTGCGGACAGTGAATTAGAGGAGAATTCAGTTATTCGAAATTTTCGAATAACTGCTAAAGATGGTAAGAGTTATAATACAAAACATTATAACCTATCAACTATAATAGCTGTTGGGTACAAAGTAAATTCTGAACGAGCTGTGCAATTTAGAAAATGGGCTACGCAAATAGTAGAAGAGTTTACAATCAAAGGTTTTGCAATGGATGATGAACGTCTTAAAAATGATGGGACTATTCTTGGTAAAAAATATTTCGATGAACAACTTCAACGTATTCGTGAAATTCGATTAAGTGAGCGTAAATTCTATCAAAAGATTACTGATATTTATATTACTGCTATAGATTACGATGTTAATGCACAGGGAACAAAACGCTTTTTTGCGACAGTACAGAACAAATTGCACTGGGCAATACATGGACAAACAGCTGCAGAGGTAGTAGTAAAGCAGATCACCAAAAAAACAATATGGGGTTAAATACCTGGAAGGATGCGCCTGGAGGTAAGATTCAGAAGTTTGATGTTAGTGTCGCTAAAAATTATTTGTCTGAAAACGAGATGCAACAGTTACAGCGTTTAGTGTCTGCTTATTTAGATATTGCTGAAGATATGGCTCTTAGGCAAATATCAATGACGATGGAGGATTGGGAAAATAGGTTAAACAAGTTTATTGAGGCAACTGATAGAGAAGTATTACAAAATGCTGGTCAAGTAACTGCAGAAATAGCAAAAGCACATGCTGAAAGTGAGTTTGAGAAATATAGAGTTCTGCAAGATAGAATATTTGAAAGTGATTTTGATAGAATTATTAGAGATAGCCTATAACTATGACTAAACAAACAATTACTGTTTTTGAACACCAAAAGTTACTAATAGGTGATGATATGTTTACAAAACAGCATCACAAGAGGTTGTCTGACTTCTATGGTACAGTAGGTGTGCCTTTTTATTCTTTAATACATAAGGGGGTTAAGTTTAATCAGTATGTAGGAGTACTACAGTTAGGAGATTTGACGATAGAGATATTGCCTAAAGTAGAGAAGAACGAAGACAGAGAAAACGAAGACAGAGAAAACGAAGACAGAGAAGAAGTATGGCGTAAGTTATTGATAGAGATGATTTGGCGTGTAGGTAGGTTTAAGACGCATACTCCTACAACAAGTAATTTATCTATCAAACCCAATGCAATTCTTGATGTGTATATTGCGATGTACATCCAAGAGATTAAGCGGTTGGTTCATCAAGGTTTGGTTAAAAAGTATAGAATACAAGAAGGGAATACTTTAGCGTTAAAAGGGGGCTTGGTATTTGGTAAACATATACAACAGAACTTGGTGCATCAGGAGCATTTCTATACCAGGCATAGTGTGTATGATGTAAATCATGAGTTGCACAAAGTGTTGTATAAAGCACTGCGATTGATAAAACGTATCAATACCAATGTAGCGCTGGATAGTGAGATTAATCAGTTGTTGTTTAACTTTCCTGAACAAGAAGATATAAAAGTAACAGAGGGGACTTTTGAGAAGATTGTTCTCAACCGAAAAACAGCAGGTTATGAAACAGCTTTGAACATTGCGAAGTTGTTATTACTCAACTATCACCCTGACATCAGAGGGGGAAATAACGAGGTATTGGCGTTGTTATTTGATATGAATGTACTGTGGGAGCGTTTTGTGTTTGTGACTTTACATAAACATTTGAAAGATACGCATAAGGTAAGAGAACAAGTGAAGAAGGGGTTTTGGCAAGCACAGACAGAGGGGTATAGAAACGTAAATATGTTTGCGGATATAGTAATAACGGATGTAAAGGACTCTTCTCAGGTATTTGTTCTTGATACAAAGTGGAAAAACTTAGAAGGAATGCCTAATGCTTCAGTTGAAGATTTGCGACAGATGTATGTATATCATCATTTTTATGAGGCTAATAGGGTAGCATTAGTTTATCCAGGTCAAGAGGCAAAAGTACAAGAAGGAACCTATTTAAAAGGGAGAGAAGGAGATGTCTGTTATTTAATTCATTTAGGAGTAGGTGATTCTATACAGAATTTTGAAGAACGTATATGTGAGGTGGTTAAGAAGTGGATTGAAGAATAAGAAAGAGGGTGATTTAAAACAGACTGTATTTCATAAAGACTAAAAAAATAGAAGACTTACCAATATAAAACAAGAACAAAGAAATCCAAAGCTTATTATTTATCCTTAAATTTGTTGTATTACTGAGTATAAAAATAGATTCTGTAATGAATAAAAGGTAATGCTTTTTTGCAGAATTTGAGATAAAAAGAATAGGGTATGTTATCACATCGTGGAAGGGAAAGAAGTTTTGTGCAGAACTTGCGCTTAGCAGTATTGTTGTCTTTTGTGGGAGGAGTGGTAAATGTAAGTGGTTTTTTAGCCCTGAAGTTGATGACTACAAATGTGACAGGGTACTTGTCAAATTTTGCACAAGAGTTTTTGTCTTTTAATAAAACAGCGATTCTTAAGTCTGTATTATTGTTAGTCGCCTTTTTTATGGGAGCTTTCACTTCTCACGTTATTCTGCAAATTCAAAAATTAATTAGAAATAAGGTTTATTTTACAGTACCACTGATTTTGGAAGCTTTATTGTTGGCAGGAGTTGCTTATTTAGAAGGCGATGTTCTACATCAATATCCCATGAAAATAGCGTATGTTTTACTGTTTGCAATGGGGTTGCAAAATTCTTTGGTCACTTTTATTTCAAAAGCCGTAGTGAGAACCACGCATATTACAGGTATTGTAACAGACTTGGGGATAGAGACTGCACGTCTGTTTTTCTATATTAGAAATAAAAATGTACGTCGTGTTTTACTCTCTCATATAGGGTTAAAATTGTCTATTATTTTTTCTTTTGGAATAGGAGGTATTGTTGCTGCTTATTGTTTTGAATGGATGCATTTGCGCACATTGTATATTGGTGTTGCTGTAATTTTATTGACTACTGTATATGATTATCTTGTAGTTAAAATGTTATTAGTTTTTGAAGAAGGAAAACATATTGTAGACTGGAGTAAAAGAGTGGTAAAGCACGACTATAGAGTTTACCATATTTTGAAAAAAAGAAGAAACAAAAAATAACAGGAACCTTAATGCTTGAATAACAATTTGTTTATATTAAAAAGGTTAACGTGGTATTGTTATGGATGTAATGATGAAGAATAAAAAAACTATTCATTATGTTACAAGAAAAACCACATCAAGAATTAGAAGCTTGGAAAGAAGCAATGAATTTAGCTACTTCTTTCTCTTTAATTTTCTTAAGAATAAGATACTCTACAGTATTTAATTGTTTCATTAAGGTTTCAAAATCTCCTTTTGATAGTAATCCTATTCTTTGCCCAAGAATTAAACAAGTATCTAAAACTTGACATTTGACAATAACATCACTTAGAGAATTATCTAACATACCATCATCATAGGCATAAGCTTCTATTTTAAATGGAATCTCCAATGCATTACTTCTTATCTTCTCTACTAAATCTGAATATCCTCTCTCTGAATCAACATGGACTACTTTATAAGTAGACGTAGAATGGAATAAGTTTATCTCTTCATTTATAAATGAAGATGAGGAATAATATGATGATATAATTCCGTCACTTGATGGACTTTCTTATTTTAAATAATTATCTATTGTTTGTATAATAAATATGCATATTTGCCCAACCTTCTCCTGCTATATTGTTTTTTAACGTATCTACGTATTGATTAGCTATTAAGTATAATTTTGCTTTTATATGTGATTTCTGAGGATTGCCTTTTGATAAGGATGTTTTTAGTTTTTCACTAATATTAGTGTCATGTTCTTTGCTAAATGCTAATGTATAGTTTGGTGTGTTCCATACATAAATACTATCTTGATTAGAAAAAAGAGTTTTCACATGTTTAGGTTGGCCTTGTTTCTGGGTGATATACTGAATTAATTGATCAGTTTTGGATTCCTCTACATACTCATTTGAAGCAACTAATCCCATAAAGTCTTTTTTATCTGATTCAATCATATTTATCTTAGAAAAAGATAAAGGTCCATAAGAAGCAAGACTATCAGTGGGGTTCCATGATTTCATTTTATATCGAGAGGTAAAAAGAATATCTTTATTTGTTTTTGGGTCAGTTACATATTGTTTTTCTATTTCAATGATATTGAATTCTGGAAACTCAACATTTTGAAAATCAGTAATACCTTGATCTAAAAGTTCTTCTTTTTGTTTTAGATACGCTTGATGCCTATCAATATCTCCTTGGTAAAACTTTTTAATATTAAAGTTTGTATCAAAATTTTCAAGGTCTAAGGTTGTTTTACCTATTTCAGGATGAGTACATGCTAATGTAGTATAACATAGTATTATAAGAATAATTTCGTTTTTCATTTTTAATGTAAATATCTTAAAAAATAATAACTTCTTTTTAGGATAGATCTAATTATTTAAACTACTCCCTTATCTATCACAGTTAACCCTAAAATCACTACTTTAGTACTTTATATCTTAGTATAAAAAGTGTTTTATGTTTGAGAAAGTAGATAGAGAATCGCTAATTAGTCAAGAGTTTATTAATGCGTATAAGCCTTATTTTAGACAGGAGACTTATGCGGCTAAGACAGTGCTGTTAGAAGAAGGAGAAGTGGCACATAAGGTATTTTGGGTGGAGAAAGGAGCTATGCGTGTATGGCTGAATAAGGATGGACAGGAAGTAACGTTTCAGTTTTTCTTAGAGAATAGTATGGTATCTTCTATCGAGAGTTTTTGGAAAGGAGTACCAAGCAAGTTTACTTTAGAGACGATAGAACCTACTGAGGTTTGGGTAGCAGATAAAGAGGATATCGGACCGCTATTAGAAGAATCTTTAGCAATACCTGCTTATAGAGATTTGTTTATCGATGTGCTTTTTCAACGTACGTTTGACTATGTAAATCATAGCCTATCTTTTGTACAATCTACCCCAGAACAACGTTATCTAAAACTGTATGGAACTCGTCCAGAGTTGATCAAACGCATTCCTCAACACTATATTGCTTCGTATATTGGGGTGTCTAAGGTTCACTTGAGCCGTATTAAAAGCAAGCTTGTAAAAGGCTGATTTGATAACAAATGTTATCGTATGGAGGTAAGTGCCTACTCTAATTTTACATCAATAAAAATGTAAGATATGAAAGCAGTTATCGTAAAAGAAAAAGGACAAACACCTGTATATACAACCGATTTTAAAGAGGTAGAGATTAACTCTCCAGAACAAGTACTAATGCGTGTAAAGGCAGCGTCTATTAAGAACTTAGATAGAGCTATAGCAAGTGGTAAACACTACTCAGTAAGTAGCAAGCCTTTTTCTCCTTTTGTGATAGGAACAGATGGGGTAGGAGCGCTTGAAGATGGTACAATGGTTTATGGATTTGGACTACAAGGAATGTTGTCGGAGTATGTTGTAGTTGATAAAGAACAGATGGTGCCTTTGCCTAAAGGGATTGATTTAGCATTAGCTTCTGCCTTGCCTAATGCACTTATGGGGTCAGTTATAGCCATGTTAGTAAGAGCTAAACTTCAAAAAGGGGAAGTAGTCTTGATTAATGGTGCAACTGGTGTGACAGGACAAGTAGCTGTACAGATGGCTAAGCATTACGGAGCAAGTAAAGTAATCGTTACAGGTCGTAATACCAATGCTTTAGCTTATCTAAAAGAGTTAGGTGCTGATGAGGTTATAACGCTTAATGGAAATCAAGAAGAGTTAATAAAAACTTTTGATCAAGTACATCAAGAAAACCCTATTGATATTGTGATAGATTATCTGTGGGGAGATAGTGCTTCAGCTATTCTTACAGCTCTAAAAGGAAAGGGAAAATATAGATATAGAACACGCTTTGTCAATGTGGGGGCTATGTCTGGTGATTTAATTGAACTGTCTTCTTCTATTCTGAGAGGAACAGATATTATGTTATTGGGTTCTGGTATAGGAAGTTGGACTGATGAGGAAGTGATAAAGTTCTTTAAGGTGTTATTACCAGAGGCTTTTGACTTGGCTGTAGCAGGTAAATTGCGCTTGGATATAGTGAGTTATAATTGGCAAGAAATTAGCGAGGTATGGGATAAGTCATTAGATAGCGGACAGCGATTGGTAATTGTGACAGAGTAGTTCTTTGTTTTATACAAAAAGACAAAAGTCTTTTTACCATAGTAGCATTACCTCTATATTTGACTTTGTAATAAAGAGATAAGATGAGTAAAGAAATAAAAACAATAGCGTTTGATGCAGATGATACCCTTTGGAATAATGAAATATATTATCAAGAGACAGAACATGCATTTTGTGAGTTATTAAGTGATTATTTACCTAAGGAAGAAGTTTCTAAAGTGTTGTTTGCAACAGAGATGAGAAATTTAGAGCGATATGGTTTTGGTGCGAAGAGTTTTTTATTGAGTTTATTAGAAACTGGAGCGCAGATTACGGGTTCTAATATGAATAATGTCTTGATGTATCGTATATTGGATTTAGGACACAATCTAATCGATAAACCTATCACATTGCTTGATGGAGTAGAAGACACGTTAAAACAGCTTCATGGGAGTTATCAATTAGTATTAGCAACCAAAGGAGACCTATTAGATCAAGAACGAAAGTTGAAGAATTCTAATTTAGGAGAGTATTTTCATCATGTGGAAGTGATGAGTGATAAACAAATTAAGGATTACGATAGTTTAATTGGTAAATTGTCTTGTTCGACTGATCAGTTCTTAATGGTAGGTAATTCGGTCAAGTCAGATATTATCCCTGTGCTCGAATTAGGAGGTTCTGCATTGCATATTCCGTTTCATGTAACTTGGGCTCATGAAGTAGTAGAAGAGAATCTTACTTATGAGAAGTATCGCAAACTTGGGAATATAAGAGAAGTACTTGATTATTTAAAGTAATTTAGTGTGTTCTATTCTGAAGACAGAAAACGCTTTTTAAGTATAACAAAATAATAAATCCTGATATAAACTATCAGGATTTTTCATTTATAATACTATAGACAATATGGTCCAAATAAACTCCTTCTTTCAATGTATGGCCCTTTAACACTCCCTCTTGTTGCATCCCTATTTTTTGCATAATGCGTCCTGAGGCTTCGTTGTAAGTAAAGTGAGTGGCAAATATCTTATGTAATCCCAAAGTATCAAAACCAAACTGTACTAAAGCTTTTGCAGCCTCCGTTACCATTCCTGTATTCCAATATTGTTCGTCCAACCAATAGCCCATTTCGGCTTTGTTGTTAGCCTTGTCTATTCCCAGACCTATTCCACCTATGATAGTAGGGGTGTCTTTTAGTCGAATAGCAAAGATGTATTTATCTCCTTGCTCTACACCTTCTAAAGCTAAATTAACCCAGAACTGTCCGTTTTCTTCTGTATAAGGAAAAGGAATATTGGTTGTATTCTTGTTATAGATAGGATTTTTCATAATCTCTACTAAACGAGATATATCGTCTGTATGAGGCTGATTAAGTATTAATCTCTCCGTTTGTAAAGTATAAGTTTTCATGGTGGTAGTTTTCATAAAAGTAAGAAAACTTCCCTATATTCCGTGAAGACGCTATTTAAAAATAGTAGTATTTTAGCCCACAAAGAGAAAGAATATGATAAGATTTGATTTTACATCAAATGGATTTGAGATAAATGGAGTAAAGTATAGTTTTCCTATTGCTAAGGAAGAATTATTTAATCTGTTTGGAGAAGCAGAAACATTTGTAGGGCCACATAATGAAGTATATATCTGGCATACATTAGGATTACGTGCTTTTGCAAAAGACGGCGCATTAGTAGATACTATTGAAGTAACCTATATCGTAGAGGATTACAGTAGCGCTGCCAAACATCCTTTTGTAGGACAGTTATGCCTAAATGGAGAGACTGATCCGATGTTATATTACAATAATCACAAGAAAGAACGCATCAAACTTTGGGACAGTGATGATACAGGAGCCTTTGTATTTGAGGATGCGACAGTTTGGTACAACATAAGAGAAGAAGGACTTACTTCTTTATCTTTACAAGCATTTGAAGAACCAATAGAAGAGCAGGTAGATGTATTGCCCTTCGATGAGAACTTTGAGTACTTAGAAGTTGTGTGGAAAGAATGGAAGGTCGCAATAGAAAATAAAGTAGGAGCAGATAACAAGTATTACAACCCTACGCATGGTATTACACAAGAACAATTAGATACAGTCATAGAGCAGTTAGAAGAGGTAGAAGTGACATTACCTGCTATTTTAGTTAACTTCTATAAAGGAGGAAATGTCAAGTGGAATGCAGTAACTTCTGCCATAAGTTTACAAGCGAATGGCTGGAATTATGATTTATTGCCTTTTGAAAATATAGTAAGCGAGTGGGAGAATATCAATGATTTATTTGACGAGGATGAAGAAGTAGATGAGGAGTTAATCGCCAACTTTGATAGTAGATTAAAGTGTACAAGTTATGCTAATCCTAATTGGATACCTATTGCAGAGGGGAAGAATGGAGACTATTTGTTAATAGATACCGATCCAAGTGATACAGGTACGTATGGTCAAATTATAGAATTGCAAAACGAATCGTGGGAGCGTACAGTAGTAGCATTCTGCTTAGAAGAACTAATCTATAGAGAGATTGCTTCTTTAGAAGGAGAAACAACGGAACATCAACAATTTATAATAGATAACGGAACATTTTAATGAAATATATATGTGCAGACTGTGGTCAAGAACACGAAGATTGGCCTGCATTGGTGTTTCAGGCACCAGATCCTTATTTAGCTTTATCTGAAGAAGCAAAAGCGAATGCGGAGTTGACTAAAGAAATATGTTGTATTGACGATGAGGAAGGAACACATTGGTATTTAAGAGGAGTAATGACACAGTATGTGTATGATGCCTGTCAGTACTTAGATTACGGTGTTTGGGTGAGTCTTAGTGAGGCAAGTATGAAAGACTATTATGAACATTATGACGATAAAGAATACAAAACAACTTACTTTGGATGGTTGGTAACAGATTTACCTAATTACCCTGCTAATACTACTTTTGCGCTACCTACGAATGTAGAGGTGGATAATAGTAAGGGGATTCCAACTATTTTACCTCATCAAGGAGACTCTATCTTTATCAAAGAGTTTTATGAGGGTATCTCTACCGAAGAGGCATTACATAGAATAGACGCTTTATTAAACAAGTAATCTTATGAGCAAAGGAAAGCAATTGGCTGTTGATTTTAAATTGACAGAGTGGAAGACACCAGATGTGTATAATCAGTTAAGAGTATTGATGAAAAATGAAGAGGAGATGTATGCTTTCTGTTTAGAATTTCTGACAGAAAACATAAAGAGCTCTACGCTTTTTGACAGTGCCTTGAGTTATATTAGTGAGAAGCACTTTAGTATGTTAGTTCAATTAGCCATCACTATATTACATAAACAAGAAAGTGAAGCTGCAGAGAGTGTGATAGAATATGCAAGTATTCAATTGCCTCATATTCTGCACCCTTATACAGAAGAGTTATTAGACCTCAATCCCAATGGAGAAAGTTATTATGCAGATTATTATTGGCGCTATTTACCTACAGCTCAGTTACAGCCCTATTTAGAGCGCTTTTTGGCTATAGATACAGATAGAGCAACAAAAGAGAAACTGTTTAGTTGCCTGATAGAATCAAGAGACATTGCTATTATAGAACAGCTTATCCCTCATGCTTTAGAGATTGAGCTAAGTAGTTATGGCAGTACAGATGATTATATCGATGGGTACTTAGAAATGGTAGGTTTGTGTAGAGACAATGGTTTGGTAAAGCGTTATTGTCAAGATAAGGTTTATCATATTTTATTTCAATCAAACTATATGAACAAACCTAATAGTTCTCACCTCAATCGTACAGATCACCCCACGTGGAATGGCACGCCTACAAGTCAGTCTTTTGCTATGGGAGGTTATATCACAGAGGACGAAAACAATCCTATGATGCATATAATTACGTTTGATTCTATTCCAGAAGGACTGCCTATAACAGGACTACCAAAACTGGTATTAGGTTGTCATTTGAGAGAATTAAATGAGAACGGAATTGTATTCTATCAACACGATGAACAGGGAATGCCACATAAGATAGGAGATGTAATGACTATCGAATGGGTAGAAGAGAGTGCTATGGTACCTACCCAAGTACAGATAGCTCCTACTGATGCACGTTGGTCTTTCCAGTCTTGGGCAAGTAGTAACAGTCGTGAGAACTTATTTAGAATAGGAGGAGAACCTTCGTGGATACAGAATGGAGAGGTATTAACTTGCCCGATTAGTGGAGAGAAGATGCAGTTTATTATGCAGTTAGACTCAGAAGTGCCAGATGTTAAAGGTAGTGAAGTATATTATGGTAGTGGAGGATTGTGCTATATCTTCTGGTGTGATAAGACCAAAGTGAGTGGCTATATCATGCAACATACCTAAGAGCGTAGTTATCTATAATTAATATCAGTAAGTCAAATTGACGTTTCAGTGGTTAATTTGTATGTTTTGATTAATTATTAGCCTTATTATGTGCTATAAAGAAGTAAACTTGTCTAAATATTTGAAAAATAAATGACATTATTATTAGTTTACCTGTTTTTAGCTTTAGCAGTATCTTTTATCTGTTCTATCGCAGAGGCAACCTTACTTTCTTTATCTACATCTTTTTTAAAATCAAAGGCAGAGTCTGGAGATAAGAAAGCTTTAAAAATGATTGAATTAAAAGGTGATATAGATAAACCCTTATCTGCTATTCTATCCTTAAATACTATTGCTCACACAGTGGGTGCCGCAGGAGTAGGAGCTCAAGCGGCTATTGTATTCGGAGAAGCTTATTTCGGAGTAGTATCTGCTGTATTAACTTTGTTAATCCTTGTGCTGACAGAGATTATCCCTAAAACATTAGGGGCTAATTATGCAAAAGATATCTATGGTTCTATGGCTACAACTATCTCAGTGATGGTAGTAATTAGTTATCCATTGGTAGTGATGTCTTCTTTTTTGACAAAGCGATTGAGTAAGAAAGAGGTTGAATCAACAACCAGTAGAGAGGAGATCGCTATATTAGCAAGTATTGGAGAACAAGAAGGTATTTTAGGAGTAAAGGAGAATAAGATTATCCAAAATGTCTTTAAGTTGAATGCCGTCCGTATCGATGAGATTCACACACCACGTATTATGATGGTTAGTGCGGATGAAGAAATGACTTTAAGAGAGTTCCTAAAGAACAAGGAGTTCCTGCATTTTTCAAGAATACCCGTGTATAATGATACGAAAGATAATATTACAGGATATGTACTGAGAGAAGTCGCTTTTGAATATCTGGCAGAAGATAAGTTTGATGTGCAGTTAAAAGAAATCAAACGAGAGATTCTATTTGTTTCAGAAAAGCTCAATGTGATTACAACATGGAATAAAATGAAGGAGAAACACGAACACATTGCTATTGTAGTTAACGAATATGGAGAAGTAGATGGCTTGGTAACTATGGAAGATATTATTGAAACACTACTTGGCTTTGAGATTGTCGATGAAAAAGATAAGATTGTCGATTTAAGAAAATATGCAGAAGAGAGATGGCAGAATAGACAGAAAAAGCATATCTACTTAGCCGAAGAAGAGAGTGAATAATTGGAAACAAACATAAAGAGAAAAGGTTCTATGGTAGTAAAATACAGTAGGACTTTTTTGTTTTTTAGTGGTTTTTAATCTTTTTTTTAGTTTTTGTAAAACTTGTCTATCCCTTGTTATTTCTATGACTTTGAATGTATTTGTGAATTGTTTACCTATAAATATTTGAATTGTTATAGTATTTTATTAGTTTATTTAGAATATGATTTGGTATCTTAGCCTTATCAATGAACGCAAATTTTAGAACATATAACCCAGTTTTAAACACTACTATACTTAGTAGTGAGACTTCTTGCGTTTCTATCCTTACCGCTTCTACGGTAACAACATCTACGTTGACATCATCGTCATCATCTATCTCAACCCTGTAAAGGGGGAAATTATTACATATAACCATAGTCTGTGGTCGTTTATCTATTAACGGCTGTATTATTTATTGTCCAAAATCAATAGTATCAATTAGTTACTGATTTTTAGGAAAAAACCAAATCAATGAAATTTATGAAAGTAATAAAGTTTGGCGGGTCATCAGTGGCTAATGCCGTGAATATAAAGAGATGTATTGAGATCATCAAGAATATAGAAGAACCTGTAATTGTCGTAGTATCTGCCTTAAGTGGCGTAACTGATTTATTGCAATTAGCGGCTATACAGGCAGCTAATCACGAGGAAGAATATGTAGATCAGTTTAAAGAGATTAGCCACCGTCACTTAGAAGTAGTGAGAGCTTTAATTCCTGTTAATCAGCAGGCGGGTATTCTAAGTAGTGTTATACGAGATTTGAATGAATTAGAAGTATTGCTACAAGGGTGTTATTTATTAAGAGAGTTATCCCCCCGAATTAAAGACTTGATTATGTCTTTCGGTGAGCGTTTATCATCTTATGTAATTGCAGAGGTGATGAAGGCTCAGGGAGAGGATTGTCGTCAGGGGTATAGCGGGGCATTCATCAAAACAAATGCTAAGTTTGGTAAAGCAGCAGTTAACTTTGATGTGACAGATGTATTAATAGAAGAATACTTTAAACAAAATCCAGCAGCTATTACTATAGTACCTGGATTTATAGCAGAGTCTGCAGCTGATGAGGTTACTACATTGGGTAGAGGAGGTTCTGATTATACAGCAGCTATTATTGCAGCAGCATTAAATCTAAAGGAGTTGGAGATATGGACTGATGTGAGCGGTATATATACAGCTAATCCAAGAGTAGTAAAACAAGCTAAAATTATCAAACACATTAATTTTCAAGAGGCAATGGAGCTTTCTCACTTTGGAGCCAAAGTATTGTATCCATCAGCTTTAGCCCCAATATTGCCTAAGGGAATTAACCTTATTGTTAAAAATACTTTTGAACCTGAGGCTGAGGGAAGTTTAGTAAGTGCTATTGGAAGTACTGATCCCAACCCAGTTCGCGGAATTACGAATATAGATAATTTAGCTTTACTAACATTAGAAGGACCTGGTATGGTAGGTGTGGCGGGTATTTCTAAGCGATTGTTTGAAGTATTGTCTTTGGAGGATATCAATGTGATATTTATTACTCAGGCTTCTTCAGAGCACTCTATTTGTTTTGCTATCATCGCACCAGATGCAGATAAAGCGGAGCGAGTGATTAATGCTGCTTTTGAGTTTGAGATACACAATAAGAAGGTAAAACCAGTACGCGTAGAATATGACATGTCAATTATAGCAGTAGTAGGAGATTATATAAAAGGTCACCAAGGAGTAAGTGGTAAAATGTTTAGTGCATTGGGGCGTAATAATATTAATATCTGTGCTATAGCTCAGGGTGCTTCTGAGCGTAATATTTCAGCTGTTATTTTAGAAAAGGATGTCAAGAAAGCACTAAATGTATTACACGAAGCCTTTTTTGAAGAGGTGGTAGTACAGTTAAATCTATTCGTGATGGGAATAGGTAATGTAGGAAGTAAATTCTTAGAGCAAATCGTTCAACAGCATCATTACTTAAAAGAGCATTTAAAAGTAAATATTAGAGTGGTGGGTATTGCTAATTCTAAATTGATGTGCTTTAATGTAGAGGGATTCAATCTTCATGAGGTAAAAGATTTATCTAATTGTGGTGTACCTATGAGCCAACAAGGGTTTTTAGATAAAATCAAAGAGCTCAACCTTCGCAATAGTGTATTTGTTGATAATACAGCTACTGCAGAGGTAGCGATGACTTATGCCGCATATCTAAAGAATAGTATTGCTGTAGTGACAAGTAATAAGATTGCTTGCTCTTCAAGTATGGACTATTACAAAGAACTAAAAACATTGTCTAAGAAGTACAATGCTCCATTCTTATACGAAACTAATGTTGGTGCGGGATTACCGATTATTGATACGATTAAAAACTTAATAGCCTCTGGTGATCAAGTAAAAGAAATACAGGCAGTATTGAGCGGTAGCTTAAACTTTATATTCAATCAATACGATGGTAGTAAACCTTTTGCTGAGGTAGTAGCATTGGCCAAGAAAGAAGGCTATACAGAACCTCACCCACTTATTGACTTAAGTGGCGTAGATGTAAAGAGAAAACTAATGATTCTGATGCGTGAGAGTAACTATTGGGTAGAAGAAGAAGATATAGAAGTAGCTAACTTTTTACCTGAATCATGTATGGAGGCTAAAGATGCAGATACTTTTATAGAAAGATTAGGCAAAGAAGAAGCTCATTTTAAAGCGTTGTATGAAAATGCGAAGGCTAAAGGAGCTTGTTTAAAAGTAGTAGCTACACTAAAAGACGGGAAGGCAAGTGTAGGCTTGCAAGAAATCAAGTCGGATCATTCATTCTACCACTTAGAAGGGAAAGACAACATTGTTCTGTTTTTTACCAATCGTTATAAAGATCAGCCCTTATTAATTAAAGGGGCTGGAGCTGGAGCAGAAGTTACAGCATCAGGAATATTTGCAGATGTAATTAGAATAGGAAGTAAATTAGTATAAAATGAAAGAAATTAAGATATTTTGCCCTGCTACAATCGCTAATCTATCATGTGGATTCGATGTATTGGGTGTTTGTTTAGACAATGTAGGTGATGAAATGATTATTGCCAAAACAGAAGAAAAAGGGGTACGCATTAAAGCTATCATAGGTGCTGACTTACCACTTGAGGTAGAGAAGAACGTAGCAGGAGTAGCTGCCTTAGCTTTGATAGAGAAGTTACAACCAGATTTTGGCTTCGAGATTACGATCTATAAAAATATAAAGGCAGGTAGTGGTATCGGAAGTAGTGCTGCCAGTAGTGCAGGTGCTGTATATGGAATTAATGCTTTATGTGGTAGTCCGTTGTCTAATAAAGAGCTGATTTATTATGCTATGCAAGGGGAAGCTCTGGCAAGTGGTGCTCCTCATGCTGACAATGTGGCTCCTGCTTTATTAGGGGGATTTGCATTCATACACAGTTATGAACCTTTAAATATTGTACATATTGAAGCTCCTCAAGAGTTGTATGCTACTGTTATTCATCCGCAGATAGAGTTGAAAACAAAAGACGCTCGCTCAGTATTAAAACAAACAGTAACACTAAAACAAGCGATCAAACAATGTGGTAATCTGGGAGGTTTGATTTGTGGGCTATACACTTCAGATTACGAATTAATAGGAAACTCATTATACGATGAATTTGTTGAACCTAAGCGTTCTTTATTAATTCCGAACTATGCAGAACTAAAACAAGCTGCTTACGACAGTGGAGCTTTAGGTGGTGGTATTTCTGGATCAGGACCTTCTGTGTTTGCCTTGAGTAGAGGGAAAGAAGCTGCAGAAAAAGTAGCCCAAGCGATGCGTGAGGTAGTGAAAGATGCAGATTACGAATGTGATATTCATGTATCACCTATTAATTCACAAGGAATAAAAATATTGCCATGAGATATTACAGTTTAAATAACCCACAGATTACAACTTCTTTTAAAGAAGCAGCTATACAAGGTATTGCAGAGGATAAAGGATTGTATTTTCCAATGGAGATACCAAGATTAGACAAAGCTTTTTTTGAAAATATTAAACAGATGTCTAAAGAAGAAATAGCTTTAAAGGTTATTTCTCCTTTTGTAGGAAATGCTATTGATGAAGAGGAGTTAAAACAAATTGTTACAGAGACTTTAGCCTTTGACTTCCCTGTTGTACCTATTGCTGAGGATGTCTATACGTTAGAGCTATTTCACGGGCCTACTTTAGCATTTAAAGATGTGGGAGCAGGGTTTATGTCAAGATGTTTAAGAAGCTTCGTCAAAGGGAAAAAAGAGAAAGTAACTATCTTAGTGGCTACTTCTGGTGATACAGGAGGAGCAGTAGCACATGGTTTTTACGATGTAGCCGGAATAGAGGTGGTAATTCTTTATCCAAAGGGTAAAGTAAGTAGCATTCAGGAAAAGCAATTGACTACTTTGGGCAAGAATATTAAGGCAATTGAAGTAAAAGGAAGTTTTGACGACTGTCAAGCGATGGTAAAGAGGGCTTTTTTAGATGCTGAGTTAAAAGAATGTCGTTTGACTTCTGCTAATTCTATTAATATTGCGCGTTGGTTGCCACAGATGTTCTACTATTTTTTGATGTATAAGGAATTGCAACATATAGATAAACCTTTAGTGGTCTCAGTGCCAAGCGGAAACTTTGGGAATATCTGTGCAGGAATGTTAGCACAAAAAATGGGCTTGCCAATAGCTCATTTTGTAGCAGCTACTAATGTTAATGATACGATACCTCGCTTCTTTTCAAGTAAGGCTTATACACCAAAGCCAACTATAGAAACGATATCGAATGCAATGGATGTGAGTGACCCAAGTAATTTTGTGCGTATTTTAGAACTTTTTGCTAAAGATGCTGAGGCTTTACATCAGGATTTATCAGCTTATTCGTTTACTGATCAACAGACTCTACAAATGATAAAAGAACAGTATCAGAAAGACGGTTATTTGTTAGATCCTCACGCAGCTGTAGGATATCTTGGGATCAAGGAATATGCTAAACAGCACCATGATTTTACAGGTGTATTCTTAGGGACAGCACATCCTGTTAAGTTCCCTGAATGTATAGAAGATTTATTAAAGATAGAAATCCCGATACCTGAAGGGTTAAAAGAAATTATGAAGGGAGAAAAGAAAAGTACAGTGATTAAGAACTATGAGGAACTAAAGAAAGTATTAGTAAAGTAAAGATATATTTTAAATGTTTTAAAGGCCCTGTTTTATCAGATGATAGAACAGGGCTTTTAATTTCCTCTTTCAATTTTCTTAGGGATTAATCTTTTCTGATATCATAAGTTTCTTTAGCTTATATTGCTGTCTTGTTTTAAATAAAAAAGTTATTTGATGAATAAGAGAAATAAGTGGTTTATTGGCTTTGTACTTAGTAGTTGTTTTTTTAGTTCTTGTGGCATAATAGAAATCAACGGTTATGGAAGCGACATCAAGAAGCTAACCAAAGAAGAAAGAAATTACCTTCAAGAGTTTGTTGCTTTTAATCAGACAGAACCAGGTTATATCTATCCCATTAATGGAGAACAGCTAAAAACAGAAATCAAAAAATACCCTAAAGCATTGGTTTATGATTTTAAAAGTAATTGTGTTAGTGCTACTTGTTATCCTTTAAGTACTTTTGTTCGTTATGCCAAGGAACATAATTATAAGTTGTTTTTAATACTTAATAGTTATGCTTCTTTAAATGAAACAATAGATCAACAGATAAAACAACCAATATTCGTCATGGATCATCTTTATTATCAAACGAATGTTAGAAGTAAGTATTCCAATCGTTTTATTGCTGATATGTTGAAAGGAGAAGAAATGCAAATTTCTAAAGAGAGTTATCCATCCATTTACCTGTTTGAAGAAGGAAAATTAGTAGGTTTTGCAGAAGACTTACTAAAGTTGTAAAATAGAGGCTATTACATAAAGTGTTTTCTCTTTTTTGTATATTTGTAAAGTATTTGGTTAGAAAATCATTTCTTATATTTCAAAAATATAAGTGTATTAAAGTAATCATGCTTAGCATTGCTTTTGATTATCCTATAACCAAAATTTTCAAGAAATATTCTTTTCCTATTTTCAGAGAATTATAAATGATTTTTAAGCTTATTAGTTTTGACTGAGTCCATTGTTTGTCCATTCTGAATCCATAGTCAGTCTATAGAAAATAAGGGAATTAATGGACTAACTATAGATTTTAAATCGAATTATAGTTCTGAGAGTTAATTGTAAATAGGTAAAATTTGGATTAGAAAGAATAGAAGTAAGATGTGTCTATCTTTTGTTTTTTTGAAGTACTGTAAAGATATATCTTTTTTGACCTAAAGAAGGTAAATTGTGTATTATAATTTTTTTGTATTTAAAGCGATTAGTTGATTCTCTTTATCTTTGTATGCTCAAACTCACAAAAACAATGATTAAAGTAGTTCCCTTAAAAGAAGGAGATTTTTATGAAGATGAGGTAAAGAATTTTTTACCAATAGGAGATAAAGTATTAACCACAGAAATACAGTTGGCTGTTCAACCTTTTTTGATTATCACAGACCATCACAATACTTTATTAGATGTAGGTTTAGGTTATCAAGAGAATGGTGTTTACAAAATAGAAGAATTATTAGCTAAAGAAGGGTTAACACCATTAGATATTGATCGAATCTTATTATCGCATTTACATAAAGATCACATCAATGGTTTAGTAGAAGAAACAGCACAAGGGTATGTGTGTCGTTATCCCAATGCAAAGATTTATATACAACGTCGTGAAGTTGCTTTTGCTGAGTTGTCTATGGATGATGTGTCTTTTGATTACGATATATTAGAAGAAGTCTTAGCCTTGCCTAATATAGAGTGGATGAATGAGGATAGTGGAAGTATAGATGAACATTTTACTTATCAAGTAGTAGGAGGGCATACTCCTTATATGCAAGTGTTTTGGGTGAAAGAAAACGATCAAATTATCTTTTATGGAGCGGATAATTTACCAAAGTACAATTACTTAGAGTACAATATGGCCTTTAAGAGTGATTATGATGGCAAGTTGGCAATGAAGTGGCGTACTGATTGGAAAGTACAAGCGGAAGCAGAACACTGGACTGTGCTGTTTTATCACGATATGGAAAAGACAATGTATAGTTGTGAGTAGATGAATTATAGTTATTTTTTTGTAAAATGTTGTATATTAGATACTAAATATTGTGAAAAATACATATGAGCAAGAAAGATTTATTTACTGCATTGATAAAATTAGTAGGGTTTTCCAGTTTTTTTGGGAGCGTTACCTCGTTGTTAAGTATAGTATATTCTTTAATTTTTGCAGAAGATAAACCTTTTGGATATCAAACTACAGATATAGGATTATATGCAATTTTTATAGTTATAGGTATTAGTTTAATGTTTTATGGAGATAAAATAGTTGGCTTTTTTCACATAGATAAAGGCTATGAACTCGATTATATAGCATTAGATAACTTATCTGCTACAGATATTGTTAAGATTGGTGTGTTTTTTATGGGAGCAATGCTTTTTGTAGATAATCTACCTTATACTATTTCATGGATAGTACAGCGATTCTCGAGTGATGTATCTGGTATAAATATGAATATCTATGACAATTATTCTTTTTTTGGTGCTATTGTCAATTTGGTTTTTGGTTATTTAATGTTGACTAATTTTGGTAGAATAGCTATTATGTTTGTTAGATTGGGTAAAGAAAAATAAAAAAACCTCTCAATAGAGAGAGGTTTACTGTTTATCCGCGTATTAATATTTTTAAAACAAGTTCAAGTTTAGTAGATAAGAATAGTTTTTTATCACTTAAAACACTTTTTATACTTGTTTCATCAGTCTTTATTTTTAGTTTTAATAAGTTTCGAACCAGATAGCTCTTTCCTTTATTATAGATTTTATCAGCATCTTTGTGCATTCCTTTCTTTAAGAAAAAGCGTTCACGATCAAGACAAGCTTGATAAAAATTATTTACTTTTCTCGGACATATATTGTGTGTTTCACTTCCTGCAACATTTTGTCTATAGTAATAAAGTGGTAAATCAATATATCTAATTTTTTTTGCTCTGTCTATGTATTCATGTACAACAGCTTCGTCTTCATGAGATCTACCTTCAGGATATCTAATTTCATTCCATATTTCTTTTTTGTACAGTTTACCCCAAGGCACAATTACTAATGGTTTTCTAAAAGTATGGATTCTTTGAAGTAGCTCTACTGATGTAAATTCTGTATATTTCACATGCTCGATACTTTCTTTTGAAGGAATTGTTTTAACACTACCTGTGATGTAAAAATTTGCCTTACAAAAAACAATATCAAAATCTTCTAAGTGCTGGAGTAATATCTCAAAATACTTTTCATATAAAGAATCGTCAGAATCTACAAAAGAAATGAAATCTCCTGTAGCATGATCTAAACCTAAATTACGAGCTGATGAGATTCCTCCATTTTCCTTTTCTAAAAAAATTATTCTACTATCTTTTGCTGCATAATCTTTACATATCTCAGCAGAATTATCTTTAGTTCCATCATTTACAATTATAATTTCAAGATTTCGATAAGACTGATTAATAATTGAATCTAAGCATTCTGCTACATAATCCTGTACATTATAGACAGGAACGATAACAGATATTAAAGGAGTATTTTCCATAGAGTATATTAAATTGAAAAGGGTATGAAATATTCGTTAAAGATATAAAGTATTACATGACTAAAAAAAGAATGAATTATTTATATTTTATATAAAATTCAATAATGGAGACTTTTTAGTGTTAAATTGTCTTCTTAGAGGTGAAGTAATGTATTGATTATAAACCTAAATAGGAGAGTTGCTTGATTTTTGTGATAGGAAAAAATTAATATTTTAAAAGTATATTTTTTTCTTTTATACCTTTAACCCTTTGTTATTAAACAGTGGATATGGCATTACAGAAGATTTTAGTGGTTGATGATGAAGAGAAATTGCGCAAGTTGTTATCTCGTATCATAGAATTAGAAGGTTTTGAGGTACATCAGGCTGAAGACTTAAAATCTGCTTCTAAGAAGTTGGCACAACAAGCAATTGACGTAGTATTATGTGATGTGAAGTTACCTGATGGGAATGGAGTAGCTTTTGTAGAACAAGTGAAACTTGCTCATCCAACAGTAGAAGTTATTTTGCTTACAGCTTATGGTAATATTCCAGATGGAGTACAGGCTATTAAAAACGGAGCTTTTGATTATATTACAAAGGGAGATGATAATAATAAAATACTTCCCTTGTTATATCGTGCACTGGAGCGAGTGACTGTCAATCGCAGTTTGGAGCAAACTAAAATAGAGGTAGAGGAAACAACAGTAGGATTTGATCAAGTGATTGGAAAGTCAACTGCTTTTATGGCAGCTATTCATTTGGCAAAACGAGTTGCACCTACTAATGCCACTGTATTATTAACAGGAGAAACAGGAACGGGAAAAGAAGTATTTGCTCAAGCAATACATCGTGCAAGTACACGTGCAAAACACAACTTTGTGGCAATTAACTGTTCTGCTTTTAGTAAAGATCTTTTAGAGAGTGAATTGTTTGGTCATAAAGCAGGTTCGTTTACTAATGCAACTAAAGACCAAAAAGGATTGTTTGAAGAGGCTCATCAAGGTACTATCTTTTTAGATGAAATAGGAGAGATGCCAATAGAATTACAAGCTAAATTGCTACGTGTATTAGAAACGGGTGAATTCTTAAAAATAGGTGAGACTAAGCCTACTAAAGTAGATGTGCGTATCATTGCAGCTACAAATAGAGATTTTGAGAAAGAGATAAAAGAAGGACACTTTAGAGAAGATTTGTATTACCGTATTTCTGTATTTGAAATAAATTTACCTGCGTTAAGAGAGCGCATAGATGATATTCCTCTGTTGGCAGAGCGTTTTAGAAAACAGTTTACAGCAGCGCAACGCAGTACTGTAACAGCTATTTCTAAGGAAGCATTAGAAGCAATGAAACTCTATGCTTGGCCTGGTAATATTAGAGAGTTGCGAAATGCAATGGAACGTGCTGTTATTCTTTGTATGGGTACAACGTTAGACCTAACGGATTTGCCTTATGAAGTGCAACAAAAATATTCACCTGCTGGAGAAGGTATTTCAGCTTTAGATTTGGCTACTGTAGAAAAATTACATATCCAAAAGGTATTGCAACACACGAATGGCAATAAAACCAAAACAGCTGAACTATTAGGCATCGCTTTGACAACGCTATACCGTAAAATGACTGAGTATCATATATTATGAATGAAATGCTGATGAGGATTTTTTTGCTTACAATTTTGGATATTACTTATTGGTATAGGTATATCAATTTTTTAAAAGTACACATAGTCAATAAAGTAACAGGATCTTTTTAATTTTATCAATCCTAGTTTAGATTAAATTTGAAGTAATATGTACAAAATTTTCTTATAGTAAATCTATATGAGGATTTCCGTAATATGGGTAATGTCTTAATAATTACATTTGTAATCAACAATAAAACAGTATTTTATAAAATGAAAGTTGATATTAAAATATTTCAGATCAATAGTGATCAATATGAGATTAGGAGCTTAAGTAATAAAGAGAAGGTTTTATTTATTATCAATCAACATCGTGAAGGTATTAAAGAAAAAATAGTAACTTCAATTGATGAATTTGAAAGAGATAATACTGATTATATTTCTTATCAATTTAGTGAAGAACAAAAAAAATCTATCTGGGAAGGTTTTTTTCCTGATGATTTAACTAGTACTGTAGATTATAGTGTGAAGCAATTTTCATTTGTATTATTTGCAATAAATAATAATTATATATACTGTATAGTTGGAGGAGTAGGGATGCAAGTTGTACGAAAGTTTTTAAATGATAGGTTTGGTATAGAAACATATGAATATATTTCAAAACCTAGTGAAGATATTGTTGTATCATTAACAAGCAGGGGAATTACGGGACATTTAACAGAGCAAAGAGAACTATATCGAAAAAACCAAACACTTTTTGATGCATTAGATCTAACCAATATACCAGTTAAAATTAATATTGAAATAAGAGATGAGCTAAAAAAAGGATATTTTAATTTCATTTCATTTAGAAATGGAAAGAGCTATTTAGATATTGGTACTTACTTTGGAATTAAAGTGAAACTTAACTTTGAAGAGTTTCACTATCTTATAGAATTACTAAATGAGATATTTAATCATAATATTCCAAAACAATTAACTTCATTTCAAAGAATTAAAGATTTTAATTTTATAGAAAATATACTACAAGAGCAATTGTTTTTAGATCTTAAAAATGAAATTAATGAGACTTTTAGTCCAACTAGAGGTGCTGTCCCATATAGTATGGATATTGATTTCATACACCCTACAAAAACAATTGAATTTTATGAATGTGATTCTTATGATATTAAATCAAAAATGGAGAAAGATCCAATATTAAGAACCACAGATAAGAATATTATTTATCAGGAGTGTTTGAGATACATATATGAAACTGTACAAAATCTTAATAATAAAATAGAACTACAAAAGGTAATTAATGGTATAAGAATTAGGGGGTATAAGAAAGGAGAGTTAGTTACTCAAGCTATGTTTTTAAATCATATTAATACTGAGATAAAAGTTGAAAATAATTCATATTTTAAAATTGATAACTACTGGTATAAAATAGAGAGTAATTTTATTAGTAAGATTAATGAATTATGCTTTGAAACTTATATGACAAATAGATCAATGAGAGATTTGTTACCACATAAGTGGGATAGTAAGCTCCAGGATGAAGATGCTTATAATACATCATATAATGGATTGAAGAATTATTATGTTTTTGATAAAGTATTTAGTGACAATATTGAGTTGTGTGATATTATGTATGAAAGTGAAAATACAATTTATTTGATTCATGTAAAGAATGGTTTTGATGCAAAAATTAGAGATCTATCAAATCAGGTACTTGTGGCTTCTAATCGTTTATGGCATGATTTGAAAAATTTTAGAAAATCTGATTTTTTGGAAAAAATTGTAGATGAGTATAATTTAAAGAATGATGAAAATTTAATTGATAAAGAAGAGTTTGTTCTTAAATTTAAAGGTCGAAAAAATATTGTTTTTGTAATGGCATTTAAAACACCAAGAAAGAGATATAATTTGAAGGAACGTTTTAATAAGGCAATTAGTAATATTGCAAAATATACTATAGTGCAATCAAAAAAAGAAATTAGTAAATATCCTTTGCAGTATTTTGATATAACCGAAAACGATGAGAAATAGTCCTTTATTTGGAGAGAAAGAGTAGTCATATTGATAATAGGATTAAAAAATATAAGTTATTAAGGATTGTTTAAAATATATTGGAACGTTATAATTTAGTAAAAACCTTTCATTTTGAAAGTCTCAAACTCATAAAACCCTATCATTTTGATAGGGTTTCTTTTTTGGCATATATGCCAAAATTTTATAACTAATTGATAAATAGTGAAGTGTGTTTTTTGTGCCAAACTGGTATGGCATTCGCTTATACATTGGCAAAACAATACATAATGAAAACACAATACCCCGTACAAAGTAGGCGTAACAAAGCGTTAGTGCCCCAACAGAAATTAGCTTTAAGAGCAGTAACAAACAATTTAAACTTAACTTAAATAGACTACCAATGACAATTTTAGCGTGTATCGTTTTAGGCGTTGTGTGCTTTGTCTTGTTTTACAAAGCCATTCAGTTTTTTGAAAACTTATAATTTATTAGACCAATGATTTTATTATTAATTATCGCTTTGGCTGTATTTGCCTATCTGTGTTATGTCTTACTTAAACCAGAGAAATTTTAGAAAAATATGCAGAGAAATATGGGTAGTCCTATTCGTCTTTGCGTTAATCTTCCTGGTGGTCGATATCATACATCAAATTTTATTATTAATTGATTAATTAAAATGAATACAGAAACAATCGGAATCATTGTCACATTTTTACTGGCAATTGGAATTTCAATTCCTTTAGGGAAATATATAGCAAAGGTTTACGCTGGTCAACCTACGTTCTTAGACAAAGTAATGAACCCTCTCGAAAAACTGTTTTATAAGAGCAGTAGGATAAATCCAGAGGAAGGAATGGACTGGAAACAGCATTTAGTAGCTTTATTAACTATCAATGCCGTGTGGTTTGTGATGGGATTTGTCTTATTAATGACGCAAGGGTCTTTACCTTTTAATCCAGATAACAACCCAAGCATGTCACCAGACTTAGCTTTTAATACGATTATCTCGTTCTTAGTAAACTGTAACTTACAACACTATGCAGGAGAAACAGGAGTAACGTACTTAACACAGATGTGGTTAATGTTCCTTCAGTTTGTGAGTGCAGCAACTGGTATGGCAGCAGCAGTAGCAGTGTTTGAAGCGTTTAAACATAAAACAACTACACTATTAGGAAATTTCTATGTGTATTTTGTGAAATCGCTTACACGTATCTTATTACCTATAAGTGTAGTAGTAGCAGCTATTTTGATTTTCCAAGGTACACCAATGACTTTTGAAGGAAAAGATACTATTACAACTTTAGAAGGACAACAAGTAGAAGTATCTCGTGGACCAGCAGCAGCCTTTATTGCTATTAAACACTTAGGAACTAATGGAGGTGGTTTTTTTGGAACAAATTCAGCACATCCATTTGAAAATCCTACTTATTTAACCAATATGACTGAGATGATCGCTCAGTTGATTATTCCATTAGCGATGGTGTTTGCATTTGGATATTACATCAATCGCAAACGTTTCTCATGGATGATGTTTGGAGTGATGACTTTAGGATTTTTATGTATGGCTATACCAAATGTGATGATGGAGGCTAATGGAAATCCTAATATTGTAGCCATGGGAGTGGATAACTCAATTGGTGCAATGGAAGGAAAAGAAGTACGTATAGGGGCAACAGCCTCAGGATTCTGGAGTATAGTAACCACAGTAATTTCAACAGGATCGGTTAACTCAATGCACGATAGTTCAATGCCATTATCAGGAATGAATCAATTGCTTGCAATGATGATTAACTGTTTCTATGGAGGAGTAGGAGTAGGTATCTTAAACTTCTTTGTATTTATTGTGTTGGCTGTATTTATCAGTGGATTAATGGTTGGTAGAACACCTGAATTATTTGGTAAAAAGATAGAAGCTAAAGAGATGAAAATTGCCATGGTAATTGCTTTAATACATCCTTTCCTAATCTTGAGTAGTACAGCTTTGGGAGCAGCTTTTCCAGATTTGACAAGAGAGACATTAAACAATCCTTCTTTCCACGGATTTAGTGAAATACTATATGAGTACACTTCTTCTGCGGCTAATAATGGTAGTGGATTTGAAGGTTTGGGTGATAATACCCCTTGGTGGAACTTCTCAACAGGAATTATATTGTTGATGGGACGTTTCTTACCAATCATTGGTCCTGTGGCATTAGCAGGTTTCTTAGCGCAAAAACGCTACGTACCAGAAAGTGCAGGAACACTGGCTACAGATACAACAACATTCGGAACTATAGTATTAACTGTGATTTTAATTGTAGCAGCATTAGCTTTCTTCCCTGTATTAACCTTAGGACCAATTGCTGATTACTTTACAATAACAAGTTTATAAAAAAATGGCAACTCAAAATAATCAAGCTCTTTTTCAAAAAGAGGTAGTAATGAAAGCATTAAAAGAGGCTTTTGTTAAGTTAGATCCAAGAACGCTATTCCGCAATCCTGTTATGTTTACAGTAGAAATAGGAACAGCTATTATGCTTGGAGTTTGTATATGGATATTATTTGGCGAAACAAGTCAAGGTAGTTTTGGTTACAACTTTGCTATATTCTTATTGTTGTTTGTGACCCTGTTGTTTGCCAATTTTGCAGAAGCTATAGCAGAAGCAAGAGGAAAAGCACAAGCAGATAGCTTGCGTAAAACAAGAGAAGAAACACCTGCAACGCTGGAAGATGGAACACAAGTATCTTCTTCTACTTTACAAAAAGGAATGGTGTATATCTGTGTGGCAGGAGATGTGATTCCAGCCGATGGAGAAATAATTGAAGGGTTAGCTACTATCGATGAAAGTGCTATAACAGGTGAAAGTGCACCAGTGATCAGAGAAGCTGGAGGAGATAAGAGCTCTGTGACAGGAGGAACAAAGGTATTGTCTGATCGTATTAAAGTACGTGTGACAGCACAAGCAGGAGAGAGTTTCTTAGATAAGATGATTGCATTGGTAGAAGGAGCGAATAGACAGAAATCACCTAATGAGATTGCATTAACGATTCTATTAGCAGGATTTACGTTGGTGTTTACAATCGTAATTATCACTTTAAAACCTTTTGCAGATTTTGCTAACGTAGCAATTACTATTGGAGCATTAATTTCTTTATACGTTTGTTTGATTCCTACTACGATAGGTGGTTTATTATCTGCGATAGGTATTGCAGGTATGGATAGAGCATTGAGAGCAAATGTAATTACTAAAAGTGGTAAGGCTGTTGAAACAGCAGGAGATATTGATGTATTGTTGTTAGATAAAACAGGGACAATTACAATAGGTAACCGTAAAGCAACAAACTTTCATCCTGCAAATGGTGTGGATAAAAACATACTTATAAAAGCAGCTGTGTTAAGTTCATTAAGTGATGATACTCCAGAGGGTAAATCTATTATAGAATTGGCAGGAGTTGATCCTACAGATTTTACAGTAAATAATCCGCGTTTTATTTCATTTACAGCAGAAACAAGAAGTTCAGGTATTGATTATGATGATATCCGCATTCGAAAAGGTGCAGTAGATGCGATTAAGAATATTTGTATAAATGCTGGAAATGTATTCCCTACAGAAGTAGCGGATTGCGTGAGAAAAGTAGCTGAGAATGGAGGAACACCTTTAGTAGTTTCACAAAATGAGCAAGTGTTAGGTGTGGTAGAATTGCAAGATGTAATTAAACCAGGTATTCAAGAACGTTTTGCTCGATTGAGAAAAATGGGAATTAAAACAGTAATGGTAACAGGGGATAACCCAATGACTGCTAAGTACATTGCTACAGCTGCTGGCGTAGATGATTTTATTGCAGAGGCTAAGCCTGAGGATAAAATGAACTATATCAAACGTGAGCAAGCAGAAGGAAGACTTGTTGCAATGATGGGAGATGGTACTAATGATGCACCTGCTTTAGCACAAGCTAATGTGGGGGTAGCAATGAACAGTGGAACACAGGCTGCTAAAGAAGCAGGAAATATGGTAGATCTTGACAACGATCCAACGAAGTTAATTGAGGTGGTAGAAATAGGTAAACAACTATTAATGACACGTGGTACCTTAACTACTTTTAGTATTGCTAATGACGTAGCGAAGTATTTTGCTATTATACCAGCGTTATTTATTACAGCTATTCCTGCTTTACAAGGATTAAATATTATGAATCTACACAGCCCACAAAGTGCTATACTTTCTGCGGTTATTTTTAATGCGATTATTATTCCATTCTTAATTCCTCTGGCATTAAGAGGAGTGGCATATAAACCTATTGGAGCAAGTGCTCTATTGCGTCGCAATTTATTAATTTATGGATTAGGTGGAGTGATTGTACCTTTTATTGGTATTAAGCTAATTGACCTTTTCGTATCACTATTTATGTAATAAACAGATGAAAACAAATCTATTACCCTCTATTATATTAACTACTGCTTTATTAGTGTTGTTATGTGGTGCTTACCCTTTATTGATGTGGGGTATTGCTAAAGTTTCTCCTAATTCGGGAGAAGGATTTATAGTAGAATCTACCAATGGAAAAAACTATGTAAACATTGGTCAGACATTTATATCGGATAAGTATTTCTGGTCTCGACCTTCTGCTGTAGATTATAATGCTGCAGGTTCTGGGGCAAGTAATAAAGCTGCAACTAATGCGGAATACCTTGCGGATGTAGAAAAGCGCATAGAAGATTTTATGGCTAAAAATCCAGAAGTTAAAAAAGAGGATATACCAGTAGATCTAATTACTGCAAGTGGTAGTGGTTTAGATCCAAATATTTCTGTTCAAGCTGCACGAGTACAAATAGCTCGTATTGCAAAGAGTAGAGGAATAGAAGTAAATCGTTTAGAACAATTGGTTACTGAACAAACTCAACAACCTTTGTTAGGTGTATTAGGACCACAAAAAATAAATGTATTAGAACTGAATATAGCATTAGATGCATTAAAATAGTATGAAAGAGAGATTTTCTTTAGTAGGTGCGCTTGTCATCGGCGCACTTGCTTTTTCAACTGCTCAAGCGCAAGAACGCAAATGGACAGATGATTTGAAGGTACAAGCTTATGGAGAGTTGTATTATATGTATGACTTTAATCAACCTAAATCAGGGCAATTAAATAACTTCGTATATTCTTATAACCGTCATAATGAAGTGAATTTAAACTTCGGAATGGCTAAATTGAGTTATACGAAAGAAAGGGTGAGAGCTAATCTTGCTTTTATGGCAGGAACTTATGTGAAATCTAATTTAGCAAGTGAGCCTAATGGTTTAAAGAATATTTATGAAGCTAATGTAGGGGTGAAGTTATCACCTACACGAGAATTGTGGTTAGATGCTGGTATTATGCCTTCTCATATAGGATTTGAAAGCAATATAGGAGCAGATATTATGACAATGACACGCAGTATGATGGCGGAGAATTCTCCTTATTTCTCATCTGCAGTAAAGTTGTCTTATATAACACCTAATCAAAAATGGATGTTAGCACTTAATGTGATGAATGGTTGGCAGCGCATACAGCGTCCAGAAGGAAACTCAACAATCGCTGTAGGACATCAGTTGACTTATACTCCTAATACAAGATGGACAATTAATAGTAGTTCGTTTGTAGGGAGTGATACACCTGATGTAGAGCGTAAGATGAGATATTTCCACAATTTATATGCTTCTTATCAGTTTGATGAAAATCTGAAATTATTAGCAGGTTTTGATATTGGAGCTCAACAAAAAGAAAAGAATAGCAATGCCTATAGTAATTGGTATGCACCGTTGATTATGGGACAATATAAACTGAGTGATAAATGGCGTGTGGCAGCAAGAGCAGAATACTATTGTGATAAAGATGGAGTAATTATAAGTACAGATACTGCTAATGGCTTTCAAACTTGGGGATATTCCGTTAATGTTGATTACCAAATTACGGATGAGGTATTGTGGAGAATAGAAGCAAGGTCTTTGAATAGTAAAGATGCTGTTTTTATGAGAAATGATAGAGAAGTGTCAGGTCAGACATTTATAGGAAGTAGTATTTCAATTCGGTTATAGATGGAAAGAGAAACTCGTCAAAGTGCAGAAGATTTTTTAGAACTTATTCGTCGATCGAAACGCGGGAAGTTTAAAGTTTATATAGGTATGAGTGCTGGTGTTGGTAAAACATATCGCATGCTAATGGAAGCAAGAGATTTACAACGCAATGGCATAGATGTAAAGTTGGGTTTTATAGAAACGCATAATCGTCGGGAGACTCATGTGCTTTTAGAAGGGCTACCTATTATACCAAGAAAAGAAGTTTTCTATAAAGGGAAGATGGTTGAAGAATTAGACTTAGAAGCTATTTTAAAAGACCGACCTGAGATAGTCATTATTGACGAATTGGCTCATTCAAACATAGCTGGAAGTAAAAATGCTAAGCGTTGGCAAGATGTAATGGAAATATTAGAGGCAGGTATCAATGTGATATCTGCCTTAAATATCCAACATATTGAAAGTCTAAATAATGCAGTAAAAGATATTACCTCTATAGATGTTATGGAACGTGTACCAGATAAGGTATTACAAGAGGCAGATGAGGTAGTGAATATAGATCTTACAGCAGATGATTTGATTGAAAGATTGAAAGAAGGTAAGATTTATCCTGCTGATAAGGTACCTGCTGCACTACAACACTTCTTTACATCATCTAATATTCTTCAACTGCGTGAGTTGGCGTTAAAAGAAGTAGCTTCTCATGTGGAAAATAAGGTAGCTACAGAAGTAAGTATGTCTGTGTCTGCAAAACCCAGTCGATTTATGGCATGTATAAGTTCTAATGACAAGAATGCAAAGAATGTAATTCGAAAAACAGCTCGTTTAGCAAGTTATTTGAATTCTAAATGGTATGTGCTTTATGTGCAAACGCCTAAAGAACATCCTGATAAAATTGCTTTGGACAAGCAACGACATTTGATTAATAATTTTAAATTAGCTACTGAATTGGGAGCAGAGATTATTAAGAGTGAGCATCCTAATATTGCTAAGGCTATTATGACTCAAGTAGAACAACGACAAGTGACAACTATCTGTATAGGAAAACCCCGCTTGCGTCTATATCAGATTATTTTAGCTACTAATGTATTCAATCAATTATTAAAGAAGTTATCGTCTTTACCTATTGACATAATAATTTTTTCGAAATGAGAATAAAAACAAAACTAACTTTAGGTTTAGGATTACTGTTTACACTGATCATTCTTTTAGGAGGAATAGGAGCAGTGTATATTCATTTTCTGAAACTTGATACACGTAATATTTTACATGATAACTATAATTCGTTGTTATATGCAAAAAGTATGCTGCGTGCATTAGATAAATCAGGAGATAGTCGTTTAGTTCAATTTGAAGAACAATTGCGAAATCAAGAAGGGAATGCTACTGAAGTAGGTGAAAAGGAAATGAATATTACACTTAGAAATTACTTTGAATCCTACAAGAAAAATGGTCAGAAGACAGAAGATCTATTTCAAATAAGAGAATGGCTGATTGAGGTGATGGAGATGAATATGCAAGCAATTGAACTCAAAAGTGAATTGGCGAATAAAACAGCAGTTCAGGCAACAATATGGATAGCTATAGCAGGGACAGCTTGTTTTGTAATTGCATTAGGGTTGTTGATTAATTTACCATCTAATATTGCAGATCCTATTCAGAAGTTGACTGCCAGTATCAAACAGATTGCCAGTAGTAATTATAAAGAAAGAGTATTTTTAGATAAACATGATGAGTTTGGTGAATTGGCACAGTCTTTTAATACAATGGCACAGAAGTTAGAAGAATATAACAACAGTCATTTGGCTAAGTTGATGCGTCAGAAGAAAAGAATTGAGGCATTAATTAATAGTATGTCTGATGTCGTGATTGGTTTAGACGAGAATATGCAAGTAATCTTTGTTAATGAAGAGGCATGTAAAGTGTTAGGGCTTCCAGAAGAGGAAATGGCAGGTAAAAGTAGTAAGGATATAGCTATCTATAATGATTTGATGCGTATGCTGTTGAAAGACTTGAATACGGAGCAGGTAGAAAAAGAACCTCTTAAGATTATTCATAATGATAAGGAGAATTATTTTGATAAACAGTTTTTACATATCGAGATTACACCAACAGGAGAAGAACATAAAGAGCTGGTGGGGCATGTAATTATTTTGAAAAACATTACGGAGTTCAAAGAGTTAGATGCTGCTAAGACTCGATTTATTGCTACTGTTTCTCATGAATTTAAAACGCCAATTTCGTCTATGAAGATGAGTCTTCAATTGTTGAAGAACGAAAGAATTGGAGTGCTAAACGACGAGCAAAATACATTGATAGACAGTATTCAAGATGATGCTGGTCGATTATTAAAAATCACTTCTGAGTTATTGAATCTAACACAGATAGAAAGTGGTAAGATTACAATGAATATGAAGCCTTGTGAGATTGAGCAGATTGTTCAATATGCAATAGAGACAAATCATACTTTAGCAGAACAGAAGGAAATAAAATTAGAAGTAAAACTTCCAGAGAATTTAAATCCTATTAGAGTAGATGCCGAAAAAACTACTTGGGTATTGACAAATTTGATAGCTAATGCAATTAATTATTCACATGAATCTTCTGTTGTACAGGTAAGTGTTTTTCAAGATGAGTTTCATACTCTTATTAAGGTAAAAGATGAAGGAATGGGAATACCGCCAGAATATTTAGGAAAAGTATTTGATCGTTACTTTAGAGTACCTGGGACTCATAGAGAAGGAACAGGTTTAGGGCTTTCTATTAGTAAGGAAATTATAGAAGCACAATATGGTACAATAGCTGTACATAGTGAATATGGAGTAGGAAGTGAGTTTGTACTTACCTTTAGTAGATAATAAAACAAGGGATTGACTGTTTTGTCAATCTCTTGTTTTATTACATCATGTTACTTTGACTTAATCTTTTTGAGAAGTGAGTAACAAAAAATCGCTCTTTCAAATTACTAATCTCTGTCAATCATTTTTCTTTGTAAAAAGCTTACAATGGTATAATTACTTCCATTGAAATTACTTTAACTACTATGAATTCATTGTATTTGATTGTTTTATAGATAAATAATTTGATTTATATACTTTTATCTCTATTGAATTTTATATTTAATATGATTTTATACTGTTGATTTATTGTGTTTTAAGAATAAATAAGTGTTTTTTACTATCTTGTTATTATAAATCGTTTATTTATGTGTAAAAATTACATCTTAATTGAGTTTGATATAATAATTGTTGTATTTATGTGTTTATATTAAAAAAGTATCAGAAACTCATTTTATAATTATGAAATCATATTCTTTAGACGAATTAAATCATGTGTTAAACGGTGTAATTATCGGAAGTACATTAAAACAGATTAAAGCTGCAGAACAATTAGAAAAAGCAGAGGATTGGCAGATATCTTTTATTGGGAATAAAAAATATGAACGATTATGGAATGAGTCAAGAGCATCAGTTGCTATTGTTAATCATGATATTTCTATATTACCTGGTGAAGATAGAGCTTTCATTAAAGTAGATAATGTAGACATAGCATTGGCAAGATTACTGACTTTATTTGCTCCTAAAATGCCTGTATTTAAGACGGATATTCATGAAAATGCAAGTATTGATAGTACAGCTATTATAGGAGAGGGATCTAAGATTGGAGCAGGATGCGTAATTGGAGAGAATGTAGTTATAGGAAAGAATGTTATAATGTATCCAAATTCTACTGTATTGGATGATAGTAAGATTGGTGATAATACTGTATTATGGTCAGGAGTTGTTGTTCGTGAACGTAGTAAAATAGGAGCTCATTGTATTTTACATCCTAATGCTGTAATTGGAGCAGACGGTTTTGGATTTTGTCCTTCACCAGAATTTGGATTAGTAAAGATTCCTCAAATAGGTAACGTAGAAATAGGTAATTACGTAGAAATAGGAGCCAACTCTTGTGTAGATAGAGGGAAGTTTAGCGCTACAATTATTGGAGATGGATGTAAGATAGATAACTTAGTACAAATTGGACATAATTGTGTATTAGGTAAATTCTGTGTTATGGCTGGAAATAGTGGGTTAGCAGGATCTGTAACTTTAGAAGACTTTGTTGTAATTGGTGGTAGCGCATCTATTAAAGATCATGTTACTATTGGACAAGGTGCAATTGTAGGTGCAGGGTCTGGTGTTACAGGAAATGTAGAAGCAGGAAAAACAGTATTAGGATATCCAGCACAAGAAGCAAAAGCTACATTGAGACAGTGGGCAGCTTTAAAACAATTGGTAAAGAATTATGGTGTAAAGAATTAGTCAATAAATAATTGTATTCTATAAATAGCAAAAGCAATTAATCTTAAAATAATTAATTGCTTTTGCTATTTATGTTTTTAAGAGGGGGACGAGAGAGAGTGTGGAGTCAAATTTTTTTTATAGAATTTATATAGGACAATAGAATAATTTTAATTGGCTAATTAATAGAATTGTATTTCAATGTGAATTGTCTAAGTAGAAGTTTCTTAGAAATGAGTAGGGCTTTTAAGACTAAAGGTGTAAATTTGTTCACATCATTAACATTTGATAAAGTATTAAATAGAAGAAATAATAATTTATTAAGTTAATGAATGGATTCGTGAAATAGTTAATTAACTCTATTTCAAAATAGTTATGTAATAAGTTACGCAATGAAAAAAATAGTAATTACAGGAGGAGCAGGCTTTATTGGTTCTCATGTTGTAAGACAATTTGTAAATAAATATCCTCAATATGATATTTATAATTTAGATGCTTTGACGTATGCAGGGAATTTAGAGAATCTAAGAGACTTAGAGAGTGCTCCTAATTATACTTTCATTAAAGGAGATATTACAGACGAAAACTTTATTACTGCTTTATTTCAGAAAGAACAGTTTGATGGGGTAATTCACTTGGCAGCAGAGTCTCATGTAGATCGTTCAATTACAGATCCATTGGCTTTTGTAAAGACGAATGTGATTGGTACAGTGAATCTATTACAAGCTTTTAAAGGATTATGGCAAGGCAATTGGGAAGGAAAACGTTTTTATCATGTGAGTACAGATGAAGTATATGGAACATTGGGAGAAATAGGTTTGTTTACAGAAACAACAGCTTATGATCCTAATTCGCCTTATTCTGCTTCTAAAGCGAGTTCTGATCACTTTGTAAGGGCGTATGGTGAAACATACGGAATGCCTTATGTAGTGAGTAACTGTTCTAATAATTATGGTCCAAATCACTTTCCAGAGAAGTTAATTCCGCTTTGTATCCACAATATTATTCATAAAAAGCCATTACCTATCTATGGAGATGGTAAATATACGCGTGATTGGTTGTTTGTAATCGATCATGCCAGAGCAATAGATGAAGTATTCCACAAAGGAGGAAATGGGGAGACTTATAATATTGGAGGATTTAATGAATGGCAGAATATTGACTTAGTGAAAGAGCTTTGTCAACAGATAGATGTAGTATTAGGACGTGAAGTAGGAGAGAGTGAACAGTTAATCACTTTTGTAAAAGATAGACCAGGACACGATTTGCGTTATGCTATTGATGCGACAAAGATTAATAAAGAATTAGGATGGGCGCCATCAGTTACTTTTCCAGAAGGATTAGCTAAAACGATAGATTGGTATATGCATAATCAAGAATGGTTGGATAATGTGACAAGTGGAGCATATGCAGATTATTACAAGGAACAATACAAATAGGTTTACAGAATGTAATAGACGCAATACTTTGCGTCTATAAAATAGGTTCTTTTTGGTTTATGTTTTTGTTTAAATATAGTTTTTAAAACAAAAATACAGAATCACAAAAAAACAAAAATATAAAAGAAGAAATGAAAGGAATAATATTAGCAGGTGGATCAGGAACAAGATTACATCCATTGACTTTGGCGGTATCAAAACAATTGTTGCCTATCTATGATAAGCCAATGATTTATTACCCCTTATCCGTATTGATGTTGGCAGGAATACGAGAAATATTAATTATTTCTACTCCACATGATTTACCAAATTTTAAAAAGTTATTTGGTGATGGAAGTCAGTTTGGTATTCAACTGAGTTATGCAGAACAACCAAGTCCTGATGGATTAGCACAAGCTTTTATTATAGGAGAAGAGTTTATAGGTAATGACGATGTATGTTTAGTCTTAGGAGATAATATATTCTATGGTGCAGGTTTACAGCAGATATTAACAAAATCTGTTCAAACAGTAAAAGAAGAAGAAAAGGCAGTAGTTTTCGGTTATTATGTCAACGACCCTGAACGTTATGGAGTGGCAGAGTTTGACGGGCAAGGAAATGTGTTGAGCTTGGAAGAGAAACCAATACAACCTAAATCTAATTATGCTGTGGTAGGACTGTACTTTTATCCAAATTCTGTAGTGAAGAAAGCAAAAGAAGTAAAGCCTTCGCATCGAGGAGAATTGGAGATAACTACTGTAAATCAGATGTATTTAGCAAATGATCAGTTAAAATTGCAAACGATGAGCCGTGGTTTTGCTTGGTTAGACACAGGAACACATGAATCGCTAACAGAGGCAACGGAGTTTGTAAAAGCTGTTGAAAAAAGAACTTCGTTGAAAATTGCTTGTTTAGAGGAAATTGCTTTGATATATCAATGGGTATCCAAAGAAGAGGTAATGCAATCAATAGTAGGATTAAAAGGAGATTATTACGATTATATTAAAAAAAGATTTATATAAATGATTCCAGTAGTTAAACCATTTTTACCACCGTTTGAGGAGTATAAAGTATTGTTAGAAGGTATTTGGGAACGTCATTGGTTAACAAATATGGGGCCTTTGGCCACAGAATTGGAGAGTAAGTTACAAGACAAGTTAAAGGTTAGTAATTTATTGTTTGTTACAAACGGTACTGTTGCTTTACAAATGGCAATAAAAGCATTGGATTTAAAAGGAGAGATTATAACAACACCTTTTTCATTTGTTGCAACAACAAGTACAATTGTATGGGAAGGGTGTACGCCAGTTTTTGTAGATATTGATAGGGATAGTTTAACTATAGATGCAAATAAAATAGAGGAAGCTATTACTGAGAATACTGTAGCAATTTTGGCTACTCATGTATATGGAAATCCTTGTGATGTAGAAGCAATTGATATAATAGCTAAAAAGCATAAGCTGAAAGTGATATATGATGGAGCACATGCATTTGGTGTTGAATATAAAGGTAAATCAATCTTTGAATATGGTGATATTTCTACGTGTTCTTTACATGCAACAAAGTTGTATCACAGTACGGAAGGTGGTTTTATTGTAACGAAGGATAAAGAATTAAATGTAAAATTGCAGCGTATACGTAACTTTGGAATTGCAGGGTTTGACGTGTTTACTGATTTAGGAATCAATGGAAAGAATTCGGAAATGCACGCAGCTATGGGAATTGCAAATTTTAAATATATTGCAAATATTAGTAAAAAGCGAAAAGAGTTGCACGAGGCTTATAGTGAAGGTTTGAAAAATTTTAAAGCTATTCAGCCTATTTGGAGAGATAATGCAACAATGAACTATCCTTATTTTCCTTTAGTATTAGAAAGTGAAGAATTATTATTTAGGGTTAGGGAAGCTTTATTGAAAGAAGGTATTCATATTCGACGTTATTTTTATCCATCTTTAGCATCCGCATTACCATATTTACCAAAACAAATGTTAGAAGTAACAGAAGATATAGCTAAACGTGCTATTTGTTTACCATTCTATTATGATTTAGAAATAGAGGATGTAAAGCGTATTTGTGAAATAATGTGTGAATTGTAAGTAAATAGAAAATATGAAGATAGCTATTATGCAACCTTATTTTTTACCTTATATTGGTTATTTTCAACTGATAAATGCTGTAGATAAGTTTGTTTTTTATGATGATGTAAATTACATAAAACAAGGATGGATAAATCGCAATAATATATTATTGCAAGGTAAAGCATCATTGTTTACAATTCCTTTAGAGAAAGCAAGTTCTTTTACTAAGATTAATGATGTTAAGTTACATTCTCGATTATTTAGTAATTGGAAGATTAAGTTTTTACGTTCAATAGAACAAAATTATAAAAAAGCACCTTATTTTGATGATATTTATAAGTTGATTTATAGTGTTTTAGATAATGATACTGAAGGGATAGGTGTTTTAGCAAAAGATAGTATTATTACAGTTTCTAAGTACTTAAAATTAAAAACAGAATTTGTTTATTCATCAGAGAGTTACATGAATAATGAATTATCTAGTAAGTTTAGAGTGATTTCTATATGTCATAAAGAAAATGCATCAGTATACATTAATCCTATAGGAGGACAAAAGTTGTATAATAAGGAGGATTTTTTATCTAAAGGTTTAGAATTATATTTTATTCAAAGTGACAACCATATATATCGACAATTTAACGAAGAGTTTGTTCCTTGGTTATCTATTATAGATGTTTTGATGTTTAATAGTATTGAAGAAATTCAATTAATGTTAAATCAATATAGTTTGATATGAGAAAGGCTTTAGGAGGATATTTAGAACTTGATCTTAGAAATAGTAGAAAAATTCACAATTCTGCAGTAGCTGTTAATACAGGGAGGAATGGCTTGCGCTACATCTTACGTACAAATAAATATAGTAAAATATATCTTCCATATTTTACTTGTGATGTAGTACTTAATACGATAAAAGAAGAGGGAATTGATTACGAGTTTTATTGTATAAATACTCTTTTAGAACCTGTGTTTGAATGGAAAATATTGAAAGAGAATGAAGCATTTCTATATACAAATTATTTTGGGTTAAAAGATAAGTTTGTAACAGAATTAATAAAAATAATTAAAAATTGTATTATAGATAATGCACAGGCTTTTTATGCTAAAGCAATTAATGGAGTAGACAGTTTCTATTCTCCTCGTAAATTTATAGGGGTGCCAGATGGAGGATACGTATATTGTAAAGGAAATTTACATATTGATAAAGTTGATGTATCTTATAATAGAATGTCTCATTTATTAAAACGATTGGAGATTGATGCCGAAGAAGGATATAATGACTTTACAGAGAATGAAAAACTATTAGATACTTTACCTTTAAAAAAAATGTCTGTATTAACATCTTCATTAATTGATAATGTAGATCATGAATACATTAAAGAAAAGAGAAGAGAAAATTACAGGTATCTGTATGAAAATTTTGAAGTTATCAATAAGATTAATTTACCTTTAGATATAAATAGTGTTCCTTTAGTGTTTCCTTTATGGCTTGAAAAAGACGTTAGAGGTATATTACATAAAAATCGTTGTTATACAGCTACATATTGGCCTAATGTTATAGAATGGGTAAATGAATATTCTTTGGAAAGTAAATTGACTAATGAAATTGTTTATTTACCTATTGATCAAAGAATATGTTTAGAAGATTTGAATAGAATTATTAATATAATTAAAGAGATAAAGTGATGAATGTTAGAGGAAAAAAAGTTTTACTAAGAGCGATAGAAGAAAAAGATTTAGAATTATTACACAAATGGGCAAATGATCCTGAGATTAATTATATGCTTGGTGGTTGGCACTTTCCTACAAGTATGAAGGATCAAAATAAATGGTTTGAAAGTCTAAATGCTTCAAGTTTAAATCAACGATTTGCTATAGAGACAGAGGATTTAGGTTTAATAGGGACAATAAATATTGTAGATATTAATTGGAAAGATCGTCGTGCTTTTACAGGAATGCTATTAGGAGACAAAGAAATGAGAGGAAAAGGATATGGAGTTGATGCTATAATGGCTATGAATCGTTATGCTTTTGAAGAATTGGGATTGCAAAGACTTGATGGAACGATGATTTCATATAATGAAGCTTCTATTAGTGTATATACAAAAAAATGTGGATGGGTTATCGAAGGACGTAAGAAGATGGCTTATTTTCGAAAAAACACATGGTGGGACGAAATAGTAGTTGGAATTACTTCAGATGATTATAATAAATTAATTGTGGATTGTGATTATTGGAATAAATAGTATTAGATAATGGGATATGAGATTATTGATGAAACGATTAAAAATCCAATTGTTTCTGTTGCAATGCTTACGTATGGGCATATTGATTATATTAAACAAGCTATTGAAAGTGTTTTAATACAAGAAACAAATTTTCCTATACAATTAGTCATTGCGGAAGACTGTTCTCCAGATAATACTAGAGAAATAGTTAAAGAATATCAGAA
The DNA here is from genome assembly GCA_031277535.1 of Flavobacteriaceae bacterium. Taxonomy (GTDB): domain Bacteria; phylum Bacteroidota; class Bacteroidia; order Flavobacteriales; family Flavobacteriaceae; genus Flavobacterium. Next base: position 254,315 of record JAITMD010000005.1, on the reverse strand, counting down.
AAAGTATCCACATATTATAAAATTGATATTACAAGATGTTAATGTAGGAGCAATTGAAAATAATCATGTTCTTTTAGAAAACTTAGATGGTTATTACATAGCCCCTTTGGAAGGAGATGACTATTGGTCTGATAGTAAAAAACTTCAGCAACAAGTTGATTTTTTAGAGCAGAATTTAGAGTATAATTTAATTTATACGGATGCTCGATATTTTACTCAGAAAACACAGAAATTTGATCTTCAACGAACACAGCAAATAAGTGGATTTGATGATTTATTAGTGAAAAATAGAATTTTTACATTAACAACTTGTTTTCGAAGAGAAGTATTAGATTCTTATTTAAAAGAAGATTATGAGAATCTAAAGACATTACCATTTGGAGATTATTCATTATGGCTTCATGCAACAATTCATGGGAAAGCTAAGTATTTGCCAATAGTGTCTTCAGTTTATCGTATACTTGAGGAATCTGCAAGTCATTCAAAGGATATTAATAGAATAGTCGATTTTGAAGAAAAAATAAATACCTGTAGAATGTACTATCTAAATAAATATTATACAGGTGACAAAGAACAATTAAAAAAGAAATTGTTAGGATCAAAAACACTTTCAATAGTAAGATTAACATTACTAAATGAGAATGAAGAGGTTTTCCAAAAGTATAAAGGAGACCTTAAGTATATTGCTAATTATAAATATAAGTATTACTTAATATATTCTTTAGGTAAGATTAACTTTAAAATATTTGTGAAGATATATAATGCTTTGCGTAAAAAATAGAAAGAAAGCAGGATTTGTTTAGAGTCCTGCTTTTTTTTATTATTCATGATTTCCTCAAAGGTAAATTACTTCTTTAGTAGGAATATTTTTTTTACCCATTCAATACCTTTAGTGCTCATAGGAGTATCTATGGCTAATATAATAAGGTCTGCTTGTTCGAATTTTAAAGTATTAGTACTACCAAACTCTAAATGAAGATCACTAAGAATTTGAACCTTCCTATAAGTTGTTTAAACAAAAATAATAATTAGTTGCCTATCATATAGTATAATAGTATCTTTAATAAGTTGCTTAAGACAGTATTAGCGTGAGAAGAGATGAATTAAAATTAAAGAAAGAAGACTTTTATCCATCCTTAGGATTGATAGGTTTAATGTGGTTAATTTTTGGATTGCAATATCTTGGATTATTTCAAAACTGCTATGGAGTTATTCCTTGGAGAATAGAAGGAATTAAAGGGATCTTTTTAAGCCCTCTGTTTCATGGAAACTTAGATCATATTATAAGTAATACACTTCCATTATTTGTCTTGAGCGTTATTTTGTTTCTATTTTATAAAAGACAAGCCTATACAGTGCTTATTTTTGGATGGATATTATCTGGTATTATCTTATGGTTATTTCCAGATTTTGGTTATTTAGATACAAGTATAAGCAGTTGTCATATAGGGGCAAGTGGTTTAATCTATATGTTGGCTTTCTTTCTGTTTTTTAGTGGAATATTCCTACGTCAAATAGTATTAATTCTTGTGTCTATTATTGTAGCTATACTTTATGGAAGTCTTATCTATGGAGTGTTTCCAAATCTTGTCGCAGAAGGTGTATCTTGGCAAGGACACTTGATAGGTGCTTTAGTAGGCTTACTGTTTGCTTATCAGTTTAATAGAAAGAAAAGAACAAGAAGGAAGAATAGTTGGTAGTTCTCAAATAGAGAGTTACTGAGAGGGTAATATTGATGTTTAGCGCATCCAGTTAGAAGAAAAACTACTTTTTATAGTAAAATTAACAAGTTAGATACTGTAATATTTCAGGAAAAAAATATTTTTGTGATATGAAATATGTATCACTAATCGTATTGTTACTCTTTGTAAATTTCCTCGCTACACCCACTATTGCGGTGATGGCTGGTATTGACTTAGACATACCATCTGTAACTATTTCTGAAGAAAATAAAAAACCAATCACTAATGCAGAAGAAGAGCACAAAGGACATTTGTGGGACTTAGCTTCTTTTCATAATCTAAATCATTTGGAAGCAGGTGAAGGTTTAGAAACAAATTTCTCTCAATTAAAACTTGTGTACGAATCACAAGAGTTTGATATTTTATCACCTCCTCCAGAACGCTTCGTTTAATAATCTACTTAGTAGATTCAACAAAAGGTATTTTATAGGTTACTTATATATTCGTATGTAAGAATTGTTATTCAGTATATTATATACTGTACAAGCAGTGCTATGTTTTGTTATAATCAACTTATAGAATACCAGTTGTTAGAAACAGAATACTTTATTACAACAGTATCAATTGTTTGTAATAATATAGTACTTCAGTTTATTAATCATATTTCTTTCTTACTTTTTGACATTGAATAGTTCAATGTAGCTGTACTTGATTTTTTGAATACAATTAATCAACAGAACTCGTATTGTCTTTATTGAAAGGTAGTTAAGGAGAGAAAGAATATTAAGCGTAAAAAGAAAATGACAAATAATATAAGTTTTGCAGCACTTAAGAAAAGTGTTGCACCAGGCCTTGTGGTCTTTTTAGTAGCACTTCCTCTGTGTTTAGGAATTGCTTTAGCTTCTGGAGCTCCACCCATTTCAGGTATTATATCAGGCATTATAGGAGGGGTAGTAGTAGGATTGTTGAGCAATTCAAATGTTAGTGTTAGTGGCCCTGCTGCTGGATTAGCAGCTATTATATTAGGTGCTATTACAGAGTTAGGTTCTTTTCAATTACTACTAACAGCAGGAGTAATCGCAGGAGTAATTCAAATCGTTTTAGGGCTTTTAAAATCAGGAACTATAGCTAATTATTTTCCTTCAAGTGTTATCGAAGGTATGTTAGCAGGTATTGGATTAGTGATTTTAATCAAGCAAATTCCTTTAGTGTTTGGTGTTGATACTATTGGAGATATTACTTCTTTTGCGTCAGTGCAAATGGGAACTGTAATTATTGCAGTAGTGTCTTTAGCCATTTTATTACTTTGGAATAAGATGAAGTGGACAAAGAAAGTTTCTTTTCTACCTGCAGCATTGATTGTAGTAGTTGTAGGAATATTGCTTAACCAGTTTTGGATTGCTACAGGTAGTTCCTTAGCAATAGAGCAGTCGAGATTAGTATCTATTCCTGCATTTGATAGTTTATCAGATATCGGTTCTATTCTAATGTTTCCTGATTGGACTGGGTTTGCTAATCCTGCTGTATGGATGATAGGGGGAACTATTGCAATAGTAGCTTCTATAGAAACGTTGTTGTGTATTGAGGCCACAGATCGTTTAGATCCTTTGAAACGTCATACAGATACAAATAGAGAACTAAAAGTACAGGGTATTGGAAATATATTGAGTTCTTTGATAGGAGGATTACCAATGACATCTGTAGTTGTGCGTTCTTCAGCTAATGTTAATGCAGGTGGATTATATAAAGCATCAGCAGTGATACATGGTATATTCTTATTCGTAGCAGTTGTTTCATTGTCTTTAGTGCTTAATATGATTCCATTAGCATCTTTAGCAGCTGTATTAATTTTAGTAGGATACAACTTAGCTAAACCTGCGGTAGTGATGCACTTTTGGCATAAAGGCTACACTCAGTTTATTCCTTTTATCATCACTTTTATTATGGTAGTAGCTACCGATTTATTAGTTGGAGTTCTAATAGGGATGGGAGTAAGTGTATTATTCCTGCTTATAGGTAATGTCCGTAAAGCATTCTCTATGCACCGTTCTGTAAGAGAAGATCAATTACTTTACACATTGACATTAGCTGAGGAAGTCTCTTTTTTAAATAAGACAGCTATTAAAAATAGGTTATATCAATTACCTAATGATTGCCACTTAGCTATTGATGCTAAGCGCATGGGGTATATACATATTGATGTATTAGAATTGATAGAAACCTTTATTAACGAAAAGGCTAAAGAGAAAAATATATTAATCACTACAACAGGTTTCCACAAAGAAATAAAAGTATCAGGAGATCAACAAAACATTATTTTATCACATAGAAAAACTATTTAAGTATGAATTCATTTACAAAAGAAATATTAGAAAATACAACGCCTGCACAAAGTTTAGATTTATTATTAGAAGGGAATAATCGCTTTGTGAATAATTTAAAGTTTAATAGAAACTTCTTGCATCAATTACAAGAAACAAAAGATGGACAGCATCCACACGCTGTTATTCTAAGCTGTATGGACAGTAGAGCTCCTTTAGAGCACGTGTTAGATCAAGGAATTGGTGATATATTTAGCTTGAGAATTGCAGGTAATGTATTGACAGATGAAGTAATAGGGAGTATGGAGTATGCGTGTAATGTAGTAGGGAGTAAGTTAATTATGGTTTTAGGACATAGTAGATGTGGTGCTGTTACAGGAGCATGCAATCATACTACTTTGGGTAAGTTAGATACCATTTTAGAGCGCATACATCCTATCGTGGATAAGGTAAAAGAAAAACATGTTGGAGAAGAGTTATCTTCTACAGAGTTAGTAGAATTAGTAACGATTGAAAATGTAAAATCTATCGTTCAACAGTTACAAAGTGTGAGTCCTTCTTTAACAAAGCTGATTGCGGAGGAAAAGATAGGGGTAGTTGGAGCTTATTACGATGTAGTAAGCGGTAAAGTGGAGTTAATCTGCTAAGATTATTTGATTAGAGGAAGAAAGGGTGTCAGTTTTGATACCCTTTTTTATATTGGATATTTGTCAATATTTTGTTTTGTATTAAATACTGCTACAATAGAGACTGTTTGTTTATAGGGATTAACCTTAAAAAAAATGACATACGGAAATTTCTTAATTGAAATAGCTCGTATGTCATTATATCGAATTTGAAAGAAGGGATTAATCCTCAGTACTTTCAATGTTTTGTCAAGTTCTTTTTTAAAAGATTCCAAAATGCTTTTAGAGATTGAGTGATAGTACGCTAATATCATATCTATATCCTGAATTGCACTTGGCAATATGACTATATTATAGATCATACTTTTTGTACAATTCTTCTAAAGCATTATGCATAGAGATATAGTTCTCGCTTGGTTCTGCAATTCTTTGTTCTAAAATGCCTTGTTGTTCTAAGGTAAGGTTAAGGTCATTAATCTGTTCACTATAATCAGCTCCTATTATCTCAAGAAATTCTTGAAATACTGCTTGCTTGTCAGTTGGTATTATTACATGATAACTTATCATAGCAAAAGGATTTAATGTGTTGATAATTACTTTTTTACTTTCCACAAAGGTATTGTTTTTTTCTGGGATAGTTCATTTTTTTCTATTTTTTTTACCATCATTAAATAAATTACTTATTGATTATGTGGTGTTTATAATTTTTATGGTTAACTGTTTCAAGTAGAGTTATAGGTATAGAATAAAGGGATAGGTGTAGTTTATTGGTGTCCATGAAATACAAAAAGGACAGCAGTGAATAGCTGTCCTTTTAAGGTCTAAAGTTATAGTGGTATATAAAGTTTTGAGGGAACAAAAAATATAAATAATCAAAGACCTATTTTGATGCAGAAGGTAGAAGAGTAGGCTTCTTATTTGGAAGTCCTTTTGTTTCATGTTCTTCTTCTACTTCTACTGTTTTTTTCGGAGTCCCGCCAAAGTTGTATGTCAACCCGAATTTAACGACTCTTGAATCTTGTTTCAAATCGAAGTTTATTGCTTGATTAGGATCTCCTAATATTTCTGTTTTTACTTGAGCTGTTTTAAATAGGTCATTGACAGCTAAAGTAGCCGTAAATCGATCATTCCAAAATTTCTTACTTACTCCTATATTAACTTCACTTAAAGCCTTATACTTGAAGTTTGATTCAATTCCTCCATTTTGATACCATGCTGATAGTTCAACACTCCATTGATTTGGTAATTTAAAGTTGTTGTAGGTATATACCCCTATACTGTTTCGTTTAATGTCAATACTATTGTTTTGATAACGAGAAGTAAAGGCATAAACCCCATGATAGTTTTCCCACCAATTGGCAACAGGTATTGGCATAGCTAATGATGCAAACCATTCATCTCGATCTTTTCCATTGATAGTGGTATAGTACGCTTGATCAATTTGTTTGCTAAAATAGCTATATTGCATAGGACTTGTAATTCTGCTATATCCCAACGATAAATCTATGAAGCCAAGTAATTGTTGAGTTACTTCTATGTTGTTAGAAAACTCTGCCTGTAAGTTTGGATTACCAAAAGAGGTTGTTGTACTATTTAAAAAGCGCACTGCCGGATTTAACTTGTCAAACTCGGGTCTTTCAATTCTTCTGGAGTACGACGCCATAATAGAATACATATCGGATGCGGTATAAGTAACTTGTACAGAAGGGAATAAAGAGAAATAATCTTGTTTGACTAATTTTTTGTAGTTTAGCGTATCACCAACAATTGTTGTAAGCTCTCCTCTTAATCCAGCAACTACATTCCATTTGTCTTTAGTTAATTCAAAAGTTCCATAGAAGGCATGTACCCCCGTATTGTATTGAAATTCACTTTGTTTTCTAATCGATACTTGTTGTCCTTCTAAAATAGAAGTAAACAAACGTTCATTTGTTTTTAATGTTGTGTAATCACTTTTGATTCCAAATGCCATTTTAGCCTGATTGTTTTCTTCGTCCCAAAGGATTTTGTTGTAATCAGATTTGAGATAAAAAGCGTTTTGTTTACTGGGATATTTATTTTGCTGTAATAAAGAAACAGGTACTTGCGGACGACTTGTTTCATTATAACCAATTATTTGATCATTTACTTCATGTTTATTATACGTTGTACCTACTATGGTAGTCCAGTCATCTTTTTCGTTTAATTTAATACGCAGTTTACCTTCTATTTTGGCTGTAGATAATTTGCTGTGGTTGTTGTTTTTTTGAAACAAATTGTTTTCCAGTAGTTTATCGCTTCCAATTAAAGTAGTTGTTTTTATTGTACTTGGTGTCTCGTTGTGATCAAATGAAGTATTTAACGTCAAGCTATGGCCTTTCGAAAAATAACGTGTAGCGTCAAATTTGACTAAGTGAGTTTTACTATTAGCTATTGTTTGTTGTTCTTGATTTAGCCAATTGAATTTGCTATTCACTGGTTCTCTTTTCTTGTAATCTTCAAATAGGCGATTAGGTGTATAACTGTGGGAATATAAAAAGTTATAACTCCAATGATCATTGCCATACCCTAAGTTTAAAGATTGATCTGTTTGTATCTTATGGGCAACACCAATATTGGCATTAATAGTTCCGTAAAAACCTTGCGTAAGTTTCTTTTTTGATATAATATTAATTACTCCACCAATACCAGAGGCATCTATATTAGCAGGTGGAATAGTCATAATCTCAATAGAGTTAAGAGTGGAACCAGGTGTTCCTTTTAAAATGGTTTTTAATTGTTCATCAGACAATTGAGTTGGTTGCCCATCCATTAAAATAGTTACACCAGATTTTCCTTTTATTTTAATCTCTCCATTTTGATTAATAGTTACTCCTGGCATTGCTTTTAATACATCATAAGCAGATTGCGTTTGTGCCATATCACTTTTAGTAATATCCATAGTCGCTTTACCTGGTTTAACTTGCAATGCTTTGCGATAAGCTGTAATTTTTACCTCATCCAGTAACTGCTCATCATTTTGCATCGTTAATTGCAAGGGATTATTGGTTTCTTGAACAGTTATTTTTTGTTCAATGGTTTGATAGCCAATAAAACTGATGTTTATTGTATAACTTCCTGTTTCTTTTAATGAATCAAATACAAAATTTCCTTGCTCATCTGTAGTCATAGCATATTCTTGTTTGGCTACTTTATCAGATTTCAACACTACTGTAGCCCATCCTACAGGTTGATTGTTTGTGTCAATCACTGTTCCTTTTAGCTGTATTTGTGCAACAGCAGAAAAACTACTTGCAATTAGTAAAGCTGTTAGTAAATTCTTTTTCATAGCTTTTTATTTAAAAACTTTCTGCAAATGTAAAGGGCTTTTGTATTTGATTATTAGTATTTTATGTGAAGGATTTTGAGTATATATCAATGGCGTTGATAGGTGAAAAAAGCAAGATAAATACCATTTAAAAAGAAAATGAATCAATTCTGTTGTTTGAGAAGCTATTTTTGACGGTTGGGTAGTGGAGCAATTTTATCAATCACAGGGAGTAATAGATGGATGTAAATATTTCGATACGTTAATTAATTGAATTAAAGTATTTTATATTTTTGTTGGAGTAATCAATATTTGAATAGTGTAATTAATTGTGAAAGACATGTTTTTTTTAAGCAAATTATTATCGAAATGGTACTTTTTATTTCATGCTGAAATGCTGATAAATCTTGTTGTTTTGAGGTGCTCTGGAGGGCTTTGAAGTCAATGGGAATGCCAGTTGATGTGACGTTGGTCGAGCATTGTTCGGGCATAGTTCGGAAAAAGTACCCAAAATAGGGGGTGTTTCCGAAGAACTTCCGAACAAACTTCGAAGAAGTCAGCAATAATCAGTGGTTTGGTGAGAAAATAAATACTAAAATTGATATTGGATAAAACAGACAAAAGGTAAGAAATTGTCTTTTTTACTGTTTCAATAATCAAAGAAAAATGTTTTGAAACAGACTTTCGTATAATTTGGTAAAACACTTAATTATAATGAAGTACAGTGCAAATATACGTTTTTTTTTCTTAGCTTTATTATACAACAATTACTTTGCACAAACTATGAGTGAAAGAAGTGATAGAAAGTTGATATAATATGGCGTGCGTTCATATAAAAGAAAAGCAGGTGAGGGGATTTAAGTTGTATTTTGCAAATACAAAAGAATAAAAATGAGAGAATTTATATTTGATAGTATTGAAACAATGCATTTTAGACTTAGACTATTGGAAGCAGAGGCTTATCAAGAGTTCTTAAAAATAGCAACAGATGAAGAAGTATTACATTATATAGGAATACCAATTGATGAAGTTTCAAAAGAAAAGGCGAAAGGGATGTATGGGTTTCGCACCTATAATAAATCCTATCTAATGTTTTTAATTATAGATAAACAGACAGAAAAAATAATAGGTTATTGTGGGTATCATACGTGGTATGTGGAGCATGATAGAGCAGAGATAGGCTATGGTTTGTATGAAGAAAATTGGAAAGGAAGAGGAGTAATGTCTGAGGTGCTACATGCAGTGCTGACCTATGGGTTTAGTGTAATGAATCTGAGACGTGTGGAGGCTTTTATTAGTCCAGAGAATATTGCTTCTTTACATACGGTTCAGAAGTTTGGATTTACCAGAGAAGGGCAGATGAGGAATCATTATGTAAAAGAAGGACAAGTGGAAGACTCTGTAATATATAGTCTTTTAAAGGAGGAAAATAATAAGATAGCTTAAAAGATGGCAATAGAGGTTAGAAGTTTACAGAATGTAACAGTAACTGAGTTAACAGATGTGTTTAATGACTCTTTCTCAGATTATATTATTCCATTGCATTTAACAGAGCAGAATATGTCCTTTAAGTTATACAGTGAGTTAATTGACTTAGCGCTTTCAGTAGGTGTTTACGATGAGCAACGACTTGTTGGGTTTATGTTGACAGGAGTAAGAAATGAAGGTGCTGAGCGATATTATTACAATGCTGGAACTGGAGTAATACCTACTTATAGAGGACAGGGATTGGTAGCACTGATGTATGAGTACGCTTTGCCTATATGGAAAAAAGAAGAGAAAAGGATCAACTTGTTTTTGGAGGTCATAAAAGGAAATGACAAAGCAATTAAGGCTTATAAAACACAGGGTTATGAAATAAGTAGAGATTTGCTGTGTTTTAAAGGGGATATTCAAAAGGTACAACAGACAAGTGACGATTGGAAGATAAAAGTTGTAGAGGAGATTAATTGGGAGGTTGTAGTTGCTTTTTGGGATATACAGCCCAGTTGGCAAAATTCAGTTGCTGTACTTAATAAAGCAAAAGAAGATGTTCGTTATCAAGTAGCAATGAACCAAGGTGAAATAGTAGGCTATATTGCATATCACAAAAATAGTGGTAAAGTATTTCAAATTGCGGTTGCTAAAAAGCACCGAAACAAAAAGATTGGAAGGCTATTGTTTAATGAAGTAGCAAAAACAGTAAATAAACCAATATTAGTCACAAATGTGGATTGTAATGGTGTTGAAATAATAAGTTTTTTGAAGAGAATAGGGTTGGAATTGTTTATTACACAACATGAAATGATTCTGAAATTTGAATAGGTTTCTAAATATAAAAATGGAAGATATGAAACTAATAAAACCAAATAAATTAAAAGAAGGAGATACTGTTGCAACAATATCTTTGTCTTGGGGTGGAGCAGGAGAATTACCTCATCGTTATCAAACAGGGAAACGCCAAATGGAGAGAGTGTTTGGATTAAAAGTAGTGGAGACTGCGCATGCTTTAAAAACAGCTGAGTGGATTTATGACAATCCCAAAGCAAGAGCTCAAGATTTGATGGATGCTTTTAAAAATCCTGAAGTCAAGGCTATTATTTCTGCTATTGGAGGTGAGGAAAGTATTCGACTACTGAAGTATATTGATTTTGAAGTTATACGTCAGAATCCTAAAATATTTATGGGTTTTTCAGATAGTACAGTTACGCATTTTATGTGTTTAAAAGCAGGGTTGAGTTCTTTTTATGGAACATCTGTATTAGTCGGGTTTGCAGAAAATGGTGGAATGCACGAATATCAAATAGCAGATATTAAGCGAACATTGTTTAATGCGGAAGTTATTGGAGAGATTCAGCCTAATAAAGAGGGATGGACAACAGAATACTTGGATTGGTATAATACTTCTTTACAGCATATAAGAAGAAAACTGATACCTTGTGATGGATGGCGTTTTATAAGAGGGAAAGGTGTGGTACAGGGACATTTAATAGGAGGGTGTATAGAAGTACTGGAAATTATAAAAGGAACAGCACTATGGCCAGATTTGGAAATGTGGAGAGGAGGGATTCTGTTTTTGGAAACTTCAGAAGAAACAACAGCTCCAAATTACATCAGACACTGGCTAAGAGGGTATGCTGCAATGGGAATATTGGGAGTGATTAATGGAATTGTACTTGGTAGACCTTATGATAATAAGTATGCCAAGGAATATGAGCAAGCAATATTGAAAGTGTTGAATGAAGAGGGATTGTATAGTTTGCCTGTAGTGACTCAAATGGATTTTGGACATACATGTCCTACATTTACTCTACCTTTTGGAAGAATAGCGGAGATTGACGTTGATCAGAAAAAATTTAGTATTGTAGAGAGTGCTGTAGAATAAGAGATTAGTTTAGATTTTATTCCTCAGAAATCAACAATTGTTTGTTTAATAATAAAGAACCACATGTCTTAGTAATAAGTATATGTGGTTTTTGGTTTAATATTTAATCGAGATAATCATTTAGACTATCTCTCTCATTAGCGATTCTCATTGCTTTTCTCTTTGTTTAGAGGTTAAAAATTAAGGAATTGTTGTGTCTTTTTAATGTAGTTATTTGAATATTATTTAACTTGTTTTTTCCAAAAAGAAGTATTATTCCCTTGAAGCGAGACAGTACGCCAGATACATGGGAATTTTAAGTGTAAAAGTTAACTAAGATACGCTTTTTTTTTCAGAATGAAAGGACATTTGTCTTCTTTAACTCTCACAGAATGTTTGTTTTATGGCTATTATCTGAATCTGATTTACAACAAAAAAATAGTCACTTTATAGTGATTAGCCGTTTTTTGCTTTTTTGCATCTACTTAGCACTTAAAAATAAGTAAAAAGTGCCGTTCGGAATATAATGTAATTGAGAGGAGAATCCCAATCAATTTTATTCAAAGTATCGTTAAAAAATAGGAGATATTTTGCTTGAATGCATTAGAAATTAAGGCGCTTTGTACCTTTTGTGGGTTATGGTATCTAATGCCTTGTTAGTATAGCGTTATTGTCTTTATAAAGTAGTTGACTTGTATTTTTTACTGATAAATATCATATCATTTTTGTTTGTGTATAAATAATTTAAAACAACAACAAAATAACAGAAGAGATGAGTAAGTTAGTAATTATCAAAATCGCATTAATTAACCTATTATTAACAACATTGGTTTCATGTACAAAAGACGATGACGTAACATTGTCTTTTACAGGAGCACAGAAATCAGCTTTAATGGGAAAATGGAAAATGATAGAAGAAGTAGAATATGATAAAAAAGGAAATATTGTAGCACGAAACTTTGTGAATGACGAAACCTGTCCACCAGAAGAGGTAGAGTTTTTAGAATATGATTTAGCAACTCAAGTGACTTATAGTAAAAGATCTAAAGTGTTTGATTGTGATTCAGACAAGGTATATAAAGAGTATAATGTTGTAGATGATAAATTATATGTAGGATATGGGAAAGATTTGGAAAATAATGCAGAGTATGAGATAGAAATTGTACGTGTTAATGGCAATCGATTAGAACTTGAACATCAGGCTTATGCAAAACCTAAGAGAGGATACGGACAAAAAACAGTAAAAGTAAAAACATATTACTATAGAACAAGATAAAGAGACTTTATGAGAAACTAATACATGAGTGAAAAGACAAGCTGAAAAGGCTTGTCTTTTTTTTGTTTTATTCAGCTGTACTGTACAACAAAAGACTAATTTAGCGGTGTAAAACAAAGTAATTAATCAGATATGGGATATAATATCGCTGGCGTTGTAATTGATAAAAACTATCGAGATCAAATAGAGGAGTTGGAGCAAATATTAAATAAGAAATTAGTTGAAACAGAGGTAATTGATTTTAAAGGAGCAAGCGAGAATTGGAAAGAAGATGATTTATGTGATATTTATTTTACAGAACAAGGAACCTTGGTATTCTTAAGCACAGAAAACGCATCAACTACTTTTTCTGCAACAAATCAACGAGTGATGTCTTTTGTGTTGACAGAGGTTTCGATGAGTTTTTATATTTCTTATACTCAGAATAGATTTTTGTTGCGTAAAGTGCTGGAGACTGAAGGAGAAATAGTTGAAAGTAAAGGAGAATTATTGGATTTTGAAGAAGGGGAATCTGATAAGTCAGAATTAATTTATCACTTGATGGAAGAACTACTTGATGTGTCTTTTTGGGATATAGATTTAGAAGAGAAGTGTATCCGTTATCAGTTGGAGAAATTGCCAATACAATCTACGGTGAAAAGTGAGTTGAAACAAGGGGATGAGAAAGTGAATAGCACAGCAGAAATAACAAAAGTAAAGAAACATAAAACGTCTTTTTTAGGAAAGGTAATGAATGGATTGAGAAGAAAATAAAAGTATTTTTTTTGTGTTTATTTAGCTGAATAGTAGTATCTTGGAATACTATTTGTATGAAGTGATTTGATAAATTATTAAAAGTACAGTTATGGTTAGCAAAGTGTTTTTACATCCGAATTATAGAATTAGTACATTATCTCCTTATGAACTAATTAATGAATTAAAGACGTGGACAAAAGAAGATATGTTGGCCTGGTTGTATTGGGGTAATTATAATGGTGTGTTTACTGATGATAAGATAATTCGTCGTTTGATGCAAAAAATGAAGTGGGAGGAGGCTGTTGAAGTAATAATTTCCAAAGTAGAAAAAGTAAGAGAATTGGTTTCTCTATAAGATTTTTGTAATAAAGGGAGATTAAGAGGAGTGATGCTATTTTATTTGTATAATTTAGCCTTAAAACAGAAAAGTTATGCTGGAAGTTTGTTGTGCGATTGTACAATATAAAGATAAGGTGTTGGTAGCACAACGCAGTGAACAAATGTTGTTACCTTTGAAATGGGAATTTCCGGGAGGAAAGATTGAGGCAACAGAAACAAGAGAAGAATGTATTAAACGAGAACTAAAAGAAGAATTGGCACTACCTGTTGAAGTAATTGGTTCGTTGACAGCTGTGACACATCATTACGAATCTTTCTCTTTAAATTTGTATCCTTTACTTTGTCGAACGACAACTATGGATTGCATTGTAAAAGAACACCAAACAGTACAATGGGTGTCTTGGGAAGATCTCTCGGATTTTGATTGGGCTGCTGCTGATATTCCTATCGTGGAAGAATATGTAGAGAAGATGAAAAATCAAAAGTAATGGAAAGTATTATTGCTTATTTTGAAAGTTTATCTACTTTATCTGAACAAAGTAAAGAACTGTTGTCGGATCTTATAGAAGAAGAATATTATGGTAAAGGGGATATAATTCAAGAAATTGGAAGCAGTTGTAAAACAATTTATTTTATTACTGATGGGGTAGCTCGTATTTTCTATTTTAAGGATGGACAAGATATTACGGAACATTTTGCTTTTGACTCTCATATTATTATTCGAGCAGAAAGTTTGTTTAGAGAAGAAGCAACGGCAAAAGGCATTCAGGCATTGACAGCATTAAAGTTGATAAAGATCAATGCAGCAGCTTTGTTTGCTCTTTTTGACTTACAGAGTGATATAGAACGATTGTTCTATAAAATTATAACAAACGAATATTTATCTCTTACTAAAAGAGTGGAGGAATTACAGATTTACACAGCTACTGAACGCTATTACGAATTGTTGAAACAAACCACTTTGGTTAATGAAATTCCACTAAAGTATATTGCAACTTATTTAGGGATTACGCACGTCAGTCTGAGCCGTATTCGAGCAGGAATTAAGTAATTTCTTATCAAATGATAATCTTTTTCTCTTTTCTATTGTAGAGTTTTGTTTTTCTAATAAATATGAAAAATGAATAGTGAAATTACATTAGGATTGAAAGAAAATTGGAAACAATTTAGCTTATTGGTGTTGATTAATGCCTTTGTAGGAGGGATGATAGGAATGGAACGTACAATATTCCCTCAGTTTGCTACTTCTGTATTTCAGGTGAATTCTCATACAGCTATTCTATCGTTTATTATTGTTTTTGGTGTTTCCAAAGCTATAGCTAATTATTATACAGGTAAATTAGCGAATGTCTATGGACGTAGAAAACTATTATTGATAGGTTGGCTGTTGGCAATCCCAATTCCATTTATGTTTATTTACGCTTCTAATTGGACCGTTGTTGTGATGGCTAATGTATTGCTGGGTGTTAGTCAGGGATTAACATGGAGTAGTACTGTAGTGATGAAGATTGACTTAGTAGGAGAAAAGAATCGAGGTTTAGCGATGGGACTCAACGAATTTGCTGGGTATTTTGCAGTTGGTGTTGTTGCTTTTTTGACAGGGCATATTGCAAACACATATGGAATTACTCCTTATCCTTTTTACTTGGGAATTGGAATATCTGTTGTAGGTTTTTTGTGTACGTTGTTTTGGGTAAAGGACACTCAGTCTTATGTGCAGAAAGAGAGTGAAAAGAATGATTTCGCAGTGTTAGACAATATATTTATTGCTACAACTTTTAAAGATAAAACATTAAGTACTGTTACCCAGGCAGGATTAGTAAACAATTTGAATGATGGTATGATTTGGGGTTTACTTCCTATTGTTTTGTTGTCATTGAACTATACTAATGATTCAATAGGATTAATAGCAGCAGTATATCCAACAGTATGGGGTATAGGACAGCTATTTACAGGGAGGATGTCTGATATATATTCTAAAAAGAAGATGCTTTTTTGGGGAATGTTTATACAAGGAATAGCAATTTTGATTCTTTCTTTTGCTACAAATGAGAAGTTGTTGTTATTGCTGTCAGGCTTGTTGGGGTTGGGAACAGCTTTAGTATATCCTACTTTTCTGTCTACTATTGCACAAGTAACGAGTCCTCAACAAAGAGCAGAAAGCATTGGAACTTTTCGTCTATGGAGAGATTTAGGGTATGCTATCGGGGCAATTTTATCAGGGATTACAGCTGATCTTTTCGGTATTGAATATGCTGTACTTTCTATAGGTATTCTTACTATTTTATCTTCTTTAATTATTCAAATTAGAATGCCAAGGTTGTAGTTCATGATTTCACTTTTTTCAGCTATTTTTAATTAAAGGGATTATTGTATCTTTCCTAAATAGAGAAAGCTTCTTATAGTATAAGAACTTTAATGTAATAAAATACTGAATAATAAATACTTGAAATGAGTAAGGATTCTTTTTATAATCAATTAGAACAATTAATAGCGTCAGAAGAAAAGGAGAAGACGATAGTGTTACTTCAAAACACGTCTCTTGATATTCGACTTAAAGAAAGTAAAAATATAGCAAAATTAGGAAAGTACTACTCAGAGTATATTCCAGAAGAGGGAAATAGAAATTCGTATGTTTCTCGTGGCTCAAGGGAGCAATTACATTGTGTTCAAATCGCTATGTTGAGTTGTTGCAATTATAAAGAGATAAAATCTATTTGGGGCTTGCGAAAGGCGGTTTATGAAGATGTTTTATCTTGGTATGTGCCAGATTGGTTAGGAGAGCAAGTGAATGAGTCAGTACGCAAAGATTGGATAGCAGAGCCTTTTAGAGATATAGAT
This sequence comes from Flavobacteriaceae bacterium, assembly GCA_031277535.1. Classification (GTDB taxonomy): domain Bacteria; phylum Bacteroidota; class Bacteroidia; order Flavobacteriales; family Flavobacteriaceae; genus Flavobacterium. The sequence continues at coordinate 237,866 of JAITMD010000005.1, read as the reverse complement.
ATGATGTATCATTTATATCAGAACAATGCTTTTAAAACTCCTTTGACAGATGAAACTTGGGCATATATTATGGCCTCATTACCTTATGTTGATGTGTATGAAAAATACCCAGATTTACTTGAAGTACAGTTTTGGTATTTGTTTCAATATGAGACTTCTGTTAATGGAGGTCAGTATGAACTTGCCACAGAAACATTTTATTATTGGAATGATGCTATTCAACTATTGGTAGAAAAAGGAAAGTTGGATCGTAATAAAGTAATTACTGCAGCTATACAAGCAGTGATGACTTTTACGAATCAAACTTTATGTAGTTGGAATATGGCCTTGGTAGAGCGTCTGGCAATTACAAATAAAGATCTTTTAGAGGTACAGGACGATTTATTACAGTTGTGTAATAGTTCATTGTCAAAAGTAGTTAATGTCTCTTTGGATTTATTGCAAAAAATAATAGATGAAGAGAACTTTAACATGGATAACCTGTTAGTAAACCTCCCAGTTATTTTTAATAGTACCGTAAAAACAACAATTAATAAAGGAGTAAAATTAGTTTCTACTTTAGAGAAAAAGTACCCACAGTATAATAGTCAATATGCAGAAGCTTTACTAAGTACTTTTCACATACAGGATCAGACCTTACAAAGTAAGGTAGCTAAATTAATTGTGAAATTATGTCCACCAACTGAAAGTCTAAATGAGCAATTAATGGCTTTTCAAGATTTGCTGTTGAGTGAAACAAAGAATTTATTGTCTTCGTATATTGTAACAAACAATATTTTAGTACTTGATGATACGATACAACAAGAGGAGGATGAGATAGTTTTATTGACAGAAATAACTACTGTAGAAGATTTAATCTTCTTTATTTCTTCTGTATGGAGTAGTGATCAGAACTATGTGTTTGAGCAAACTGTAGAAGCAATTACTCGCCTATACAATCAATTGACAGCAGAACACATTGAACAATTATTGCCTTCTTTTGATAAAGCCTATAAGCTATTAACTAATTTGTGGTCAGCTACAGAAAGTCAGAAGATACTTGCTTTTTGGTTTTTAGAATGGTCAAGATTGTTGAGGGCTAATAATAGTATCTCAGTGATGGGGTTAGAGAAATTACATCAAAAGCATTTGAAAGGCGATAAGTTGTATTACAACAAAACGATAACCTATGATACAATTACTTTAGAACCAAGTAATCAATTAGAGTATTATTATGCCACATTGCGACCTTATTTTTCAGTGTATTATCATACCTTGAAAATGCTAAAGGAAGATTATTATTATCCTGTTTTATGTGTACCAACTCATGAACCATTTTATATTGACGCAAGTGAATTAATTCGTCGATTAGCTATTTATCAAAGTAATACTTATGAGGTAGATGCTATTGATTTACAGATAGCTATTGCTCGTATTGATAAAGATACTTTTGCAGAAGGTCTTATTTTAGCAAATAAAGTTTTGAAAGGAGAACTATTGCGTCTAATGTGCTTTGTAATGGATAGTAGTCAAGATCCTGAAGGACCTTTTGAATTATATGATGTATGGCGTTTTGTGGCTATGATAAAACATCCACATGAAGCATCAAAAGAGTTTACAGATGAAAAGTATACAAAAGAACGTCAATTGTATTGTGCAGGGTGGTTAGGAAAATGGGAAGCTATAGAAGAATCGCATACATATAAAGATTATGACTATAAAGCAAAGAAACAAGTAGATAAAATACATACTAATAAGATTATCAAGTTGCAGCAATTGCCTTTTGAAGTTAATACATCCTTGATATTTAGTAGAGTTAATAAGGGGTTAACTAAGAAGAAAGTTGGAGATTTAACTACTTCAGTTAACTTGGCTGAGTTAATAATGTACCAAATTATAGATGCAAAAGTAAGTGTGTCAACTACTTTGTTGTGTTTTAACCCACGTAGTATAGATGTCATATTAAATGCTGTGATAGAACGCTGTTTGCATTACGGAGGTAGTTCAAATTATGAAGTAGCCGAAAGGAATTTGTTGCAAGGAGTATTGTCTTATTTGTTACAAATGAAAGGATATACATTATCTTCTAACTTCTATTTGTTTTTTGGTTTAGCCTTGTTGGCAGAGGATAAAGTATCTCGTTCTTACGCTGCTGAATTATGGATTAAAGAAGTAGAGCGATTAGAACAAGAAAAGATAGGAGAAGTGATTGGAAAAGTAGAGGTGATAGAATTTGTAACTATAAAACGTTTGACAGATTCAATACAAGGTTTTATGATGAATGTAAGTGTGCAGCATAATAAAGCCTTACAGGTATTGATAGAGCATATTATGGTAGAGTTGAATGAGGTGCCTATAAAAGGATTTAAAACTTTGTTGGAACAGTATGTAGAAGTATTGACAGTGAATGAGGCTAAAGTAACAAATAATAGAGTAGCTGAATTGATAAATGCATGGAGTAAAGTCAGTGCTACCAAGAAAGTTACTCAAACTCTACTTACTTTTATCAAATAATATAGTGTGGTGTATGGAATTGCGACAAGAAATAGCGCCTAAGATGGATATCGCAGAAGCAAGATATCCAGAAATTCTTCAAATACTTTTAGAGTATACGGATTATTGTGATGAGTATGGAGATGAAGGGTTGGTAGAATACAAGAAGATGGAAGAACAGTTACATCAATTAACAGGTAAAGACATGTCTACTTATAATTTATATGAGTGGTGGGAAGAAGAGGGAGTAGAAGTGTTGGCTTTCCGCATTGCTTTACCTGATCCTGAAAGGATTAATGATTTGAGTAAAGAAGATTTAGCAATACTTATTACTAAAATAAATTCTTTTGAGATAAAGGAAGAAGTAGAAGAAGAATTGAGTTATGAAGATGAGTTTGGAATGTATCTTCATGCGTATTATCACGCTTTTCTAAAGCTGAATTGTAAAAAGTATAATCCTAAGTTTTTTCATAGGTATAAGGACAGTGAAGGTAATTATTATGAGTACAGTACAGATGAAATTCTAACGTTTTTAATCAATAATAAATAGAAGTAAATAAAAGTTCTTTAATGAGGAACTTTTGTGTTTTAAAAAGCACTAATTTTGGTTTAATAATATATCTTATGGTAGATGAGAGTACATATAAATCAGAGTATAGCATATGTTTTAATCAGTATGTGATATGCACCATATTGAATGAAATGAGAATGTCTCATTGGGTTAATAGGTTTTATATTATCGATGCTGTAACAGCTGTTATGCTATTAGATTTTAGAAGTGAAGCTTGCGACTATATGGGACATAAAGAAGTTAATGGAGGATTGGAGATTCAATTTAGGATTTATCCAGAAGGAAATAGGTGTTATAAGATAAATATTGATTTTGAGAACAAAAGATTATTTTGCAATGATAAGACATATCCATTTGGAAATTTGGATGAACTACTTAGAGATATAAAATAGATATTTAATAAAGAAAAGATTGTAATGACAAGTAAAATAAATGTAATCTTATTTGATAAGGCTATTGAATTAATGAGTGAGGAGTATAACTTAGAAGTATGGAGCCTTACTAAAACAGGAGAGGGGAATTTTATTAAGAATTTTGGAGAAGAAGTAGGGACGTTTTTTATTAATCATTCTTATCATTCAGGATGGCGTTTTGGGAACAATGTTTTTAGCCAGGTTTATATGTTGCACAAACTAAATTTTATGCCCCAGAATAAAGAAATTTACAAAAAAGGGTATTATATTATTGGTACGGGATTGAATGAAGATCCAATCGTATTGAATACAAATACATGGACTATTGGTTACCTTGATAGTGATTTATTCTATAGAACAGAGGAGGCTACATTCGAAGATTCTTTTGTAGATACAGGACTTGATTTAGGTACTTTTTATTATCGTTCTTTAGTAGAAAGTAATGACTTTTATGGAAGAGCTTCTGATGTAAAAAAGCTTTTGAAATAGACGAAATAAAATACAGTATAAAAGACTCTTTAAGGAGTCTTTTTTTTTGTCCAATAGTTTTTTTAGATAGAATTAGTATAGTTCTCTAATTGTAATAATAGAAAAGGAGTATTGAAAAAATACTAATACTCTTTAGCAAAGTTAATAGATTTTTTTTGGGGAGGTATACATTGTAAGGAATGTTAAAAATTGGATTACTTAAAGTATTGCTTTAATAATTTAGGGGATGTTTAATGTTCTGTTACTTATTTTTTAAAACTTATAATTACTTGAAATAAGATAAAGTTTTTATTTAGATGATTTTTATAATCTATTGGTTAATATTGTGTTGTAGTTATTTTGTTTAATTAAAATGTTTTTTCTTTTTTTATTGTTGTCACGATTACTATATTTGCAACAACAAAATAAGTATTATGAGAAGTAATAAAAGTATATTAAAAGATTTTGAAGGCGTATATGAAGAATGGTTGGTTGCATTGGACCTGTATTCAGAAGAACAAATTAAAGGGTATGGAGCAGATGAAAATTGGTCTATTGGCCAAGTGTATATGCATTTAATACAAGCTACATTAGAATTTCAAGGGAAGCAATTAGAAGTGTGTTTGGAACAAGAAGACAATCAATCAAAGATGAAAAATTTTAGAGGATTTATGGTGTATAAAATATTGGGGAAGTTTCCTCCAGTAAAAATAAAAGTAGCCCCTTCAAGTGATTATACTCCTCCTGCACCAAAATCAAAAATAGACGTAAGGGAAAGGATGGAAAAGGCATTAGAAATGATGAAACTTTGGGAGAAAAAATTAGATACTTCTAAAGGAGGTAAAACACTTCATCCAGGATTTTCTTATCTGAATGCCCAAGAATGGTATCTGTTGATATTGATGCATTGGAAACATCATTTGAAACAAAAAAAAGCATTAGATAAAGTTTTACTTTATTAATTTGTATCATTTTTGAAGATTAAACAGTGTAGTATGGATAAAGAAGTTATTTATCATTTTGATTCTCCAGAGGAGAGTTCTGGTTATTTGTTATGGCAGGTAACCATGGCTTGGCAACGAGCAATGAAACGATCATTAGATGAATTAGATATAACGCATACTCAGTTTGTTTTATTAGCTGCTTTAGGTTGGCTTGCAAAGGAAAACAGCGAAGTATCGCAAGTTGATATAGCATTGCACAGTAACACAGATCGTATGATGGTTTCTAAGGTGTTGAGAACTTTAGAAGAAAAGAAGTTAGTAGTTAGAAAAGATCATCCTACTGATACACGTGCTAAGATAGTTAATTTAACTCGTTTAGGGCAAGATTTACTTCAAAAGGCATTGGTAGTAGTTAAAGAAGTAGATGATGCTTTTTTTAAGGTCTTAGGCCCTTATAGGGGTGTAGTTGATCTTAATTTGAAAACCTTGTTAAATGAAAATCCCATAAAGTAGATGAAAAATCTACTTTATGGGATTTTATATTAAGATTAAAAGGTTCTTGTATTGACAGGATATGGAATAAAAAGGCTGATGGTTGTTCCTTGGTTGATATAAGAATTGATAGTAACTATAGCATTTATTTGTTGTGCACGTTCTTTAATATTTGATAATCCAATACCATTTGAGTTATTATGAGAATTATCAAAACCTATTCCGTTATCTTCTATTGTTAATTGCATACCATTTGTTCTTCCAGAGAATGTAATAATACAGTTTTTTGCATGTGAATACTTGTTTACATTTTGAATAGCCTCTCGCAAGATGTAGAAAATATTAACCTTTGTTTCCGCATTAATCAAATCAAAATTAATAGTTGGATCATGTTTTACTTTGAAAGTAGTTTTCCAAGCATTGATTTGCATTGATGTTAAATCCTCCACAAGCTGACTGAATTTGTTCTCATTAAATAGCTCGTTGTCTATTAAATCATGAGATAGTTGTCTTGTGTTTTGTTCTAATTTTTGTAATTCTTCTATTAATAACTCTTTATTTTTATTATTAGTTGAATCTAATAATTGAAGATTAAAGCGAATTGTGAAAATAGTATTGACAACACTATCATGTAAGTCTTTAGCTATTCTATTCCTTTCCTTCTTTTTAACATCTAAAGCAATTAAGTTTCTTTCAATAATTAGTTCATTGATATTGTCGTTTGCTTTTTTTTGAGCTCTTACAAGTCTTAATTCCTTACTTTTTGTTTTAAGCTTGAAGCGATAAATACCTATGATTAATAAAAAAACTAAAGTTACACCTCCTATAGAAATGATAAAAATGATATCTTTTAGTTGATCATTTTCTTGCTCAATTACTTCTGTTTCATAGGCAATACGAGCAAATCTATTACGAGCTTGATTATCTTCTGCAGTGACAATTTGTCTTAATTGAATAAGTTGTTTGACCTGAGGTTGCATTTCGTATGAATCATTGAGAAGCAAGAATTCTAAAGCTGTTATTTGATAAGGAATAACATTGTGAATTACGGCATTATTATAGGATTTTTTTGCCCATTCATTGGCTTTTTTTATTTGATTTTCGGATAAGTATAATTCTGCAATGTCTATAGACGCGTAGTGCATTCTAAAGTTGTTTTTGAGTACAGAATCAGATTTATATCCATCAATAACTTCTTGAATATATTTTCTTTCTTTTGTTAATCTAAAATTAGATTTAGCTAAGTTGTTTTTTAGAAAAGAAACCAACATAGGGTGAGTATTCTTTGTTATATATTTTTGACCTTGTAGAGCATAATTATGTGCTTCAGGGTATTTTTTTTGAAGATAGCTAAGTTCAGATAGATTGCCATACAACATTATAATAGCCATAGTTGCTCTTTTTTGATCTAATACTTTATTTTTATTAATGTCTTTAAGCATTAAGTCTAAGGCTTTCTTGAGATAACGTTCAGCTTCTGAATATTCTTTGCGCTCCATTAAACATAAGGCCATTAACTGATTAGCCTCATAATGGATAGGTGTATTGGGGAAATTATATAAAAGAGATAAAGATTGAGATACACTACTTTCACTTTCAGCAAAAAGTCCCATTTCGAAAAGTAGGCGAGCCTGATAAAATCTTGTTTCACCTAATTTTAAAGTGTCTTTTAAACTTTTATATACATTTTCTGTTTTTAAATAATAGTAGTAGGTACTATCTAACTGATAAAGGTCATGATAATACATACCAAGATTGTTGTATGTACTTGCTAAAATGTACTTGTCGTCTTTATCAGTAGCATATTTAATGGCTTTGTTTGATAAATTTTTAAAGTTTATAGAATCATAAGTCCAACGTAATTTCTGTAATGTACTATCTATAATTTTTCTATTGTGATGCGTATTACTTAATTCTAAAGCAACTTTGACTTCTGAATTTATTGATTTAGCTAAGCTATCTTTATGTTTATCGTTATATTGAACAGCATATAGTTGATCTACATCTGTTTTTATACGTGTTTTCTCAGGAGTACAGTATGTTAAGGTGAATAAAACAGTAAATAGGAGACAATAGGGGATTAGTTTATTTATCATTTCATTGTTTTTCAATACTTAGGCGAACATAAGATATTAATTTTAAATTTAGTGTTTTTAACTGTTAAAAGGGATTGTTAATATTATTGTTGTCCCTTGATTTCGTTGAGATTTGATTAAAAGTTCTCCTTTGATTTTAAGAGCTCGTTCGTGCATATTATTAATTCCTAATCCGGTGTTTTTTAAATTTTGTTCGAAACCAATACCATTATCAGATATTATAAGTTTTAGGTAATTGTTTTCTTTTGTAAAAGAAATAGTGCATTGTGTTGCTTTAGAGTATTTGTTTATATTTTGAATAGCTTCCCTTAAAATAAAAAATAGATTAACTTTAGTTTCAGCATTAAAAGTCTCAAAGTTTATTTTTGAATCAGAGTGAAATGAGTAGGAAGTTTCCCACGAATTAACTTGCATGAGAATATGTTCTTCCACTAATTGCAAAAATTTATTGTCGTTAAATAAACGATTGTTTATTAAATCATGAGAAATATCTCTTGTATTATTTTCTAATTTTTCTAATTCAGTAATAAGCAGTTGTTTCGTGTTATTGTTGTTTGTTTCTAATAATTGAAGATTAAAACGAATAGTAAAAATAGCATTAACAACACTATCATGTAGGTCTTTAGCAATTCTATTTCTTTCTTTTTTTATACTATCTATTCCTATAAGGTTTCTTTCTATTATTAGTTTGTTAATGTTTTCGTTTGCTTTACGTTGTTCATTAACTAATTTTAGTTCTTTGTTTTTTGCTTTTAACTTAAAACGAAATGAACTAATTAATAATATGAGTACTAAACCCACTCCAATTATGGTAATAATAAAAATAATATCTTTAAGCTTATTGTTTTCTTGTTCAATTATTTCTGTTTCATAGGCAATACGAGCAAAAGTATTTCTTGTTTGATTCTCTTGAGTTGATAAAGTCTGCCTTAATTGAATTAATAACTTTACTTCATTTTTTTTTCCATAATCATCATTTAATAATAAGAACTCTAATGCTTCAACTTGTAGAGGGAGTATTTTATTTGTTGTAGCAATTTGATAAGCGTTATTAGCCCATTTATTAGCAGTTTTATTGTTGTTTTCTATCTGATATAATTTAGCTAAATCAATTGCAGTGTAGTACATTCGAAATGTGTTATTGAAGACGGAATCAGTATGATAACTCTCAATAAGCTCATTGAGGTATATAGTTTTTTTAGTTAATTTGTAATTTGTTTTAGCTAAATTATTCTTTAAAAAAGAGAGTAGAACAGGATGTGTTTTTTGTTGTTGTGCATAATTAAGAGCTATAAGGGAATATTTTTTTGACTCTTGAAAGTTGTTTTGTAAATACTTTATTTCAGCTAAATTACCATATGCTGCAGTTATCGCTAAGTAAGCATGTTTCTTATCTAATATTTTATATGTACTCAAATCTTTAAGCATAAGATTGATAGAAGTATTCAAGTAACGTTCTGCTTCTGTATACTCCTTACGCTCTATTAAACACAAAGCCATTAGTTGATTTGCTTCATAATGAACAGGAGTTTTAGGATATTTTTTTAATAAAGATAAAGATTGCGATGTTTTTGACTCGCTTTCCATAAATAATCCCATTTCAAAAAGTAAACGGGCTTGAAAGAATTTTGTTTCACCTAATCTTAAAGTGTCTTTTAAACTTTTATAAATATTTTCTGTCTTTAAATAATAATAGTAAGTACTGTCCAATTTAAAGAGGTCATGATAATACATACCGATATTATTATATGTACTTGCTAAGAAATATTTATCATCTTTGTCAGTAGCATATTTAATAGCTTTATGTGAAAGCTTTTTAAAATTTATTGAATCATAAGTCCAACGTAATTTATGTAATGCACTGTCTATAATTATTCTATTGTGATGTGTGTTAGATAAATCTAATGCAGTTTTAATTTCTGGATTTATTGATTTAGCTAAGCTATCTTTATATTTACTGTCGTATTGAACAGCATATAGTTGATCTATATCTGTTTTTACAGTTGTTTTCTCTGGAGTACAGTGTATTAATGTAAGTAAAATAGTAATTAAAAGGCAATAGCTTGATAATCTCATTTTCATTTTATTGTTTTTATACTTATACAAAATAATGTAGTTAAATATTCTGATTAGTAAAAGGAATAGATAAAGTTATTATAGTTCCCTGGTTTTGTTGTGAGTTTATTGTCAACTCCCCTTTGATTTTACATGCTCGTTCATTTATATTTCGGATACCAAAACCTTTGTTTTTAGATGTTTGGTTAAAACCAACACCATCATCTGATACAATAAGCTTTAGCTTGTTGTTTTCTTTTGTGAAAGTGATAATACATTTATTTGCTTTGGAGTATTTATTTACATTTTGAATTATTTCTCTTAGAATAAAAAATAGATTAACTTTAATTTCAGCATTAAAAGATTCAAAATTGATATTTGTTTCGGAATGAAAAAAGAAAGATGTTTTCCATGAATTAACTTGCATAAAAATGTGATCCTTTATTAGTTGAAGAAACTTATTGTTATTAAATATCAGACTATCCATTAAATCATGAGAAATTGCTCGGGTATTATTTTCAAGTTTTTGCAATTCAGTTATTAAGATTTTTTTTTTGTTGTGGTTGTTGGTTTCTAATAATTGCAAATTAAAACGAATAGTAAAAATGGCATTAACTATACTGTCGTGTAGATCTTTAGCAATTCTGTTTCTTTCTTTTTTTATAATATCTATTCCTATAAGATTCCTTTCTATTATAAGTTCATTGATGTTTTCATTTGCTTTACGTTGTTCATCGACTAATTTTAGTTCTTTATTTTTTGCTTTTAGTTTAAATCGAAAGATGCTAATTGCTAATAGAAGTACTAAACTAATTCCACTAATTGATATAGTGGAAACAATATCTTTTAGTTTATTCTTCTCTAATTCAATTATTTCTGTCTCATAAGCAATTCTGGCAAATGTATTTCTCGTTTCGTTGTCTTGTTTTGTTAAAGTTTGTCTGAGTTTAATTAAGTGCTTTACCTGATTACGCATTTCATAATCATCATTTGATAATAAAAATTCTAAAGCTTCAACTTGTTGAGGAATTACTTTGTACTTAGTTGCATTTTTATATGCTTTTTCAGCCCAAGTGTTTGCTGTAATGGTGTTCTTTTCTAGTAGATATAGATGAGCTAAATCCATAGCGGTATAGTGCATTCTGAAAGAATTACCTAATATAGAATCATCTTTATAACTTTGAATTACTTCTGCAATATATTTAGTATTATTTGTAAGTCTATAGTTTGTTTGTGCTAAAGTATTTCGTAAAAAAGAAACTAACATAATAGGACTATTGTGTTCTAAGTATTTTTGACCTTCTAATACAAATGTTTTAGCTTCCTGAAATTTATTCTGTTTATAACATACTTCTGCTAAATTGCCATAAGCATTGCCAATTGCCATATGTGCTCTTTTTTGATCTAATACTTTGTTTTTTGTTATATCTGTTAGAATTTGTTCTACAGCTTTTTTTAAGTATAATTCAGCTTCTTCATAATTTTTCCTTTCCATTAAGCATAACCCCATAAGTTGATTTGCTTCAAAATTTATAGGATTATATTGTTGCTTATTTAAAAGAGAGAGGGATTGTGATACTTTTGTTTCACTTTCCATATGTAATCCCATTTCAAATAGTAAACGAGCTTGATAGAATTTAGTCTCACCTATTTTGATAGAATCGTGTAATTCTTTATAGATGTTTTCTGTTTTAATATAGTAATAAAAGGTACTATCTAATTTTTGATTATCATGATAATACATGCCAATATTGTTGTACGTATTAGCTAAAATTGATAAATCGTTTTTTCTTGATGCAAAGTCAATACTTTTTTTGGATAATTTTAAAAAGTTAATAGAATCTGCAGACCATCTTAATGAGTTTAAAATATGATCAATTATAATTCGGTTGTGTAAATTGTTTGATAATTGTAAAGTTTGCTTTACTTTAGATGATAGAGATTGAGCTATACTATCTTTATGTGCTTTATCATACTGAACTGCATATAGTTGATCTATATCCGTTGTGGTAGTATAATATGTTTGTTTGGTACATTGAATAAATGTAAAAAATACTAAAAGAACGAAGCAATATGTACGTACTCTATTTTTCATTATTAATCATCAAAAGAATATGGTTAAAGATAATTATACTTTTAAATAAAGTGTAGGTTATTTTATATATAGGTAAAAGATGATAATTGTTTGTTTTTTAGTTTGTTATTGTGTATATAATTATATTTATTTGTTATAAAATTTGTTTTTTTATTTTAAATTGGCTGTTTTTGTTGGTTTGATAAATTGTTTTTTACTACGTCTAAGCTTTTTTTAGGTCTAAAATTTTCTAAAAGAAGCTTCATTAATGATACTTAAAAGATAATATTTCTTAAATTTTATGATAGTTGGTTGTGTTATGAAAATTCATATTTCTATTGAATTTGTAATTAATTAAAGACTGTATGGCAATGTAGTTAACTGTAATAAATATACATTTGTGTTTTTAGATTATATAATGGAGTTAGATATATTGTTTTATTTAGGTATTGTTGCATTTTGCGCTGGTTTCATAGATGCTATTGCTGGTGGTGGTGGATTAATTCAAACACCTTTGGGGTTAGCGCTGTTACCACAAATCCCGGTTTCTTCTGTTATAGGCACACTTAAAATCCCCGCTTTTTCTGGAACAGCAATGGCTGTCAAACAATATTTGAAGAAATCGAAAGTAAACTGGGGGTTCTTTTTAATTTTAGCATCTCTTTCTTTTGGTAGTGCTTTTTTAGGCTCTTATGTGTTGACTGTAGTTAACAATGATTTTATGAAACCTTTGTTGTTTGCAATTCTAATTGTTTTATGGGGGTTTACTTATATCAAAAAAGACTTTAGTAGAATATTCATTACACAAATAAGTACAAGACAAAAATATATTTGGGGAATTTTAATAGCCCTATTAGTTGGATTTTATGACGGTTTTATAGGTCCAGCTACAGGTACTTTTTTTATTATGGGATTTATATTTCTATTGGGTTTTGATTTCTTCAAAGCTTCAGCTTATGCTAAGATGATAAACTTGGCTACTAATTTCGGTAGTATTTGTTTGTTTCTACTTAAAGGAACAATTATATGGAAAGTTGCTATTCCCATGGCTATTTGTAATGGTTTAGGGGGATATTGTGGAGCAAAAATGGCCATTCTAAAAGGGCAACAATGGGTAAGATATATTTTCTTATTTATTATGTTTGTTGCAATTTGCCGTTTTGGATACGAGGTATGGTTTAAATAATTAAAATAATGGTAATGAATAGAAACGTCTTTGTATGTCTTTTATTTATTGCTTACAAGAAATAATGGTCATAAGGTTAAAATAATAGCCGGTCAAGGTAGATTTACAATTGGAGCTAAAGGTTTGTCACAAGATAAATGTGCTGCTTTTGTTGGAATAGATGATAAAATTAATTGGAATGTAAGATAGCAAGAGTACATAAGTATACTTCTTAAAGATAAAAACAAAATTCAATTTTTATTGTCTTACTCTTTAAATCTAAAAGTAAATATTTTAACTATGAGGTTGTCTTGACTTTTGTAAAATAAAGAAGGGTTATAGAAATTTGTGTCGCTAAACCAACAAAAACTACAACCCCGTGTACCAAGTACTCCACAAAGATAGTATAGAATTAGATATAGTCCCCCATTTACCACTTCCAAAAAGAGGATTTAAATCAAAAGCTCCACTTTATGAGATAGTTAATGCCATATTATACAAACTAAAAACAGGTATCCAATGGAGTTATTTACCAGTTCAAGCTTTGTTTAGTGTTCAAATATTAAGTCATAAAACAGTATTTGGTCATTTTCGGAATTGGTGCAAAGCAGGTGTGTGGCAATCTTGTTGAACAGAATTATTAAAAAAGAATAAGTCACTTATTGATTTATCAAGTGCAGACTTAGACGGAAACCATACTACGGCATTAAGAGGAGGAGAACAAGTAGTTTATCAAGGAAGAAAATAACGAAAAACAACAAATTCTTTATATTTTACAGATCGTCAGGGGTTCCCATTAGCTATGTCAAAACCGATAGCAGGAAATCACAATGATTTATTTGATATAGAAGTCTATTTTGAAGACATAACTAGTCAACTAATTGATGCTGAAATATCTCTATCAGGATTGTTTATTAATGCTGATGCAGGTTTTGATTCACAGAAACTTAGAAAAATATTGACAGATAGAAATAATAGCTAACATCTGTCCTAATAAACGAAATGGACAAGATAATGAAGATGATTATTTTGATGAACAACTATACAAAGAAAGATATGCTATTGAAAGAACCAATGCTTGGTAGATAGCTTTCGTCCTTTACTCAATAGATTTGATACCTCACTTTCTAGCTGGATGGCTTGGAACTTCATAGCTTTTATCGTTATAGGACTAACAAAGTTTTACAAAACCAAAAAGTCAAGATGACTTCTATGAGTTTTTTATTTTATTTCTTTTTATCTATCGTATTTGTTTTAAAAATAATCTTATAGTGATAATTTTTTATTTCATATTGTTTGTTTATTGATAATATTTGATTTTTTAAATTTTAAACATGTTAAATATTATATAATTATATATATTTACTATGTTAACAAAACTATCAAATTATGAAAAACAACAAAACTCTATTTACTGTGTTGTTATTTGCTTTAGGTGCGTTTATTTACGCATTAAATACGCAACTCAGTTGGAAAGGATTATTTTCCGTTTTTGAGAATAATCTGCACTCTGATATTGGTGATCAACATCAGAAAAGTAATAATGTTACTCAATTGGGAAAAAAAGCTTTTGCGATTTCACTTTCTAAAAATGTATTGTTAGAAGATGATTTTGAAAATTCTACTGGAAATTGGACTTTTACTAAGTCAACCTTTGTAGAATGGTATATTGGTTCTGCTGTAAAAAGTAGTGGAACTAAATCTATGTATATATCAAAAGATAAAGGTATTTCTAACTCATATGAGCAAAGTGGAGGTAGAGCTACTATTCATGCAGTGTCTAAAGTGCTAACATTGGATGCGACAACTATTGATTATCTTTTTTCTTTTGATTGGAGGGCTAAAGGAGAATCTGGATGGGATGATTTACAATTATGGTTAGTGCCTGAAGCTTATGTTCCAACAGAAGAAGTAGCAATTACAACCTCTTCAAGTAATGGAGTAGAAATTGCTAAGGTAGATAGTCAAGTTGACTTCATAAATGTAAAAATAATTAAAGACTTATCTAAGTTTCAAGGACAAAAAGTAAAAATAGTATTCCAATGGAGACATGATACTTCAGGTGATTATGATCCACCTGGAGCAGTAGATAACTTTGAGTTTGCTAAAGTAACGTGTAAAGCACCTGAATTATCGGATTTAAAAGTGTCGAATATTACTCAAACTGATGCTACTTTTACATGGAAAGCACCAATAGGCTCTACTGCTGTAGATTATGATTTGTATGTTTCTGATGTAAATACAAGCCCAAATGTAAACGCTACTATTATTAATGTTAAGAATGCGACAACATATACTGTATCCAATTTAAGTGATACAAAATACTATTATGTTTGGTACAGAAGTTCTTGTGCTACAGGTGATGAGAGTTTTTGGGTTGGGCCATTGAAATTTATGACATTGTGTACTCCTATAAAATTACCATTAACAGAAAATTTTGATGTTACTTCTACTACTTTAGGGTGTTGGACTACAATCGATGCAAATGGCGATGTTACAACATCAAAAGATAATTCTTGGAATTTATCTACTACAGAACCTTCTTCTGGAGATGGAGTAATGTATTTTAAGGGAGAAAATAAATTACACAATGATTATTTGGTTGCACCTACTACAAAAATGACAGGTGGAATATATAGAATAGAATTTGAATATAAAACGAAGTATGTAAATGAGGACCTTGAATTAGTATTGTCTACTACAGGTAAAGCTGCTACAGATTTCACACAAATAGTTTTAGCAAAAGCGAATTATCAAACAGGTAATTATAGAAAGAAAGTAGCTTTTGTAAAAGGAATTACAGGAAATGTCACATTAGCTTGGCACCTAACAACTAATGGTGAATCTAATTTTTGGATAGATAATGTATCTATAAAAGAAGTTACTTGTTTAGAAGCTACGGATTTAGCCGTTAATAATGAAACAAGTAATAGTGTTAATTTATCATGGAAAGGGGATAATGGTACTAATTATGAGTATTTTGTTCAAGATTTAGGTTCAGGTATTCCTACTAATGCTGGTATATCAACTAATAGCACTTCAGTTGTAGTTAATCAGACAAGTATTGGTACAGCATTAGCATCTGGAACTTTTTATGAGTTTTATGTAAGAGTGAAATGTGGTGATAATTCATTTGGTGAATACGTAGGACCATTTATTTTTAAAACAGCATGTGATAGTATTATAACATTACCTTTTACAGAAACATTTAATACAAGTAGTACTACTATAAATTGCTGGAAGATAGTTGATCAAAATAATGATCAAAGTAATGATGGCTTAAGTCGTGTATGGAGAAAAACTACAAGTAATACGTATGAGGGAGATGGTGCTATGTACTTGACAGGTAGTGCTAAACCACATAATGATTGGTTAATTTCTCCTGCATTTACATTTGCAACTGGGAAACTGTATGAAATAGAATATTTTTATCGTTCTACAGCTTCTACTGAAGCAGAAATAGAGATATTAGGTTCTGTACAAGGAACGGACATTGATAAGTTCTCCGTTATTCTACCTAAAACTAAAATTAAGACAGGAAATTATACGAAAGGGATAGTTTATGTAGATAAATTAGTAGGTAAGGTGAATTTGGCATGGCGTGCTACTTCAAGTGGTTCAACAACAATCTATCTTGATAAAATAACAATTAGAGAGGTTGGTTGTAAAGGGCCAGACCAAAATGTAGTTGTTAGTAATCTTGAAAAAGATAAAGTTACCGTGACTTGGATTGATGACTCTAATTCAAGTTGGGAAATTTATGTTCAGAATTTAGGAGCTGCACCTACACCTACAGGAGGAGGAAGTGGTGTAAATGCAAAAACAACAACTATAACTCGTACAACTGGGGCTACAGGAGGTTTGTTACAACCTAACACAGAGTATGAATTCTTTGTACGTGCTAATTGTGGAGGTGGTAAATTTAGTTCTTGGGTGGGACCAATTAAGTTTAAAACGCCTTGTGATGTTATGACGTTACCATTTACAGAAGGATTTAATAGTGACTCTCCAACGTTAAGTTGTTGGAATGTTATTAATAATATAGGTTCAGGAAGTACAACTAATTTTGGAAAATATACATATAATAATTATGAAGGTGATGCTCATATGTATATGAGTAATTATTCTGATACTAAAACGGATCACTATTTAATTTCTCCTAACTTTAGAGTTGTTGCTAATAAAATATACAAGTTAACTTATTATTATAAGACAAGTACTTATTATAAAGGAGAATTCGAATTATTGCTTTCTTCAAGTGGACGTACAGTAACAGATTATAAAACTGTATTAACACCTTTAAAAAATTATCAAACTTCTACGTGGACAGAAAAAGTCGCTTATGTATCAGGGTTAACAGGAGATATCTCTATAGCTTGGCATGCTAAATCAGATAATAATGTAGAAATACATTTGGACTTAGTAACTTTTGAAGAAGTAGCTTGTGCTGAACCAACAGATTTGGATGTAAAGGATGTAAAAGACACAGAAGCAAAAATTACTTGGACAGATAAATTTAATGCAGAGTGGGAATATGCTGTATTACCAGTAAGTAGTACTATGCCGAAAGCACCAAAAACAAGTGGTATAAATACTAAATCAATTCCTGTAACAATAACGAAAGATTTTAATGGATTAAATCTTCAATCCAATTCACGTTATGTATATTATGTTCGTGCAAAATGTAAAGATGGTGTATTTGGAAATTGGGTAGGTCCAATAGAGTTTTATACTGAATGTGGTGTCCAAAAATTACCTTTCTGGGAAGGGTTTAATTCAACTTCTAAAACAAATAGATGTTGGACAATTCTTGACATTGCAGGTGATGGTGATTCGTATTCTAATAAGTGGAGCTTATATGAATATTCTATGTTTGAAGGAGATCAGGCAATGCGTTATAATTCTTATTATGAAGATGATGTACATGATGATTGGCTAATTACTCCTGAATTTAATGCTTTACCAAACAAATATTATCGTTTAAAATATCATTATAGAGGTTCAATCAGTAATACAGCAGAAGTTGCAGTTAAGTTATCTACTATAGGTGTTTCTCCTGCTGATTTTACAAAGACTTTAATTCCTTCAAAAGTATTTAATGATTATAATTATACAAAGGAAACAATTTTCTTTACAGGAGTAAGTGGTAAATTCCATATTGGATTCCATTTGACAGGAGAAGGAAGTACTTCAGTCTATATTGATAATCTTTTCGTAGAAGAAGTAACAGGATGTATAGAACCGTTGAATGTAAAAATTAGCAACATAACTAAAAGTCAAGCAGAAATAGAGTGGACTGATGCTTATGGTGCTACTAAATGGGAGTATTTTGTACAAGAGGCTGGATTACCAGTACCTACTACAAGCGGAACAGTAACAACTACAAAGAAAAATACAATTACGAAAGACAGTAAAGGGAATACACTTGTCCCTGGACAAGAGTATGATGTATATGTACGTACTGTTTGCACTAATGGAGAATATAGTATATGGCAAGATGCAGTTGAATTTATGACTATTTGTGATGTGTTTCCTATTTCATTTATAGAGTCTTTTGACAAAAATTCTCTTACAGCTAAGTGTTGGACAATCATTGATAGTAATGATGATGAGTATGGTTGGGATATAAATACATCTTACCCTTACGAAGGAGATAAGGCTGCATCATTATATGGGAATAGTGATGGAAATGATGATTGGTTGATTTCACCAACAGTAAAAATGACTACAGCAAACTATTTGTTGAAGTTTAGATATCAAACTAATAATCCTGCAACAAGTGTGCCTATGGAGGTGTTGTTATCAACAACTGGTTTAACACCAGTAGATTTTAAAACAACTTTAATTGGTAAGAAGGTTTATAAGAACGCTAATTATGTTGAAGAAGTACTTTTCTTTAAAGGTATTGCAGCAGATGTAAATATAGGATGGCATGTTCTTTCTGATATGGGATTGAGAATGAATATTGATAATATCTCATTAACAGAAGTTAAAACATGTCCAGAGCCAACAAATGTTAAGGTTACTGCAACCACAACAACATCTATAGATGTAGAGTGGCAGCAAACAGGTGGTATAACAAATTGGGAGGTGATTGCTATTCCACATGGGGCAACAATTCCAATAACCCCAACAAATGTTATTACAGTTAGTGGAACGGCAAAAGCAACAATATCAAGCTTAGTAGCTGGTAAATTGTATAATGTTTATGTGCGTGCAAAATGTAATGTAGCAGGAGATCATAGTGAATGGTCAACTAAGTTACTTGCTGGTCCAAAAACTGATAATGATGATTGTAGTCAAGCGAAAAAAGTAACCGTTACTAAAGGTTTGGAATGTGCCACACCAATACCAGGATCAACTATTGGAACTACAGTATCTCCAGGTAAAGCACCTTCGTGTGTTGGAAGTACAATTGTTACAGATGTATGGTATGAGTTTACTGCTATTGATTCATATATGACAGTTACATTGAATGATTTTGTAGCCAATACAGGAGCAAAGTCACCAACTATTTATATGTCATTATTTGATGCAGATTGTACAACTGCTACAGCACCAACCACAAGTACAGCGATTAAATGTAATTATGTTTATAATAAAAATGGTAAGTATGAGACTTTGTTCTCAGATTTAGTGGTAGGTAAAAAATATTTCCTAAGAATATCGTTTCCTATTGGAGAATATTATTATAATTTATGTCTTAATAGTAATCCAGATGGTAAATTAATTGTTGTTCCAAGTGGAGATAAGTACAATAATGTTGATTATACTGTAGATCATTTGGTGAAAAAAGTATTGATAAACTCTAATTGTGAGTTAGTCGAGAATATAAAATATCAAGCAGGTAATAAAAGTTCAATTAATACATTAGGTTATTTTAACAGAGGAAAATCGAACTTCCCTTTCCAAGATGGAATTGTATTAACTACTCAAGCTATTACTAAAACGGCAGGACCATATGATCCAGACGTTTCTAAGCAGAAAGTGCCAAGTTGGGTAGGGGATCCAGATTTGAATGATGTAATTAAAAGCATTGGAGGAGCAGGTTTTGGTGATAATAAGTATGTATCTATTTTGGAATTTGATTTTACACCAGTAAAAGACTCCATTAAGTTTGAATATTTATTTGCTTCTGAAAGTTATGTAAGCTGGTGTTCTTATCAATGTAAGGGTGGTGGAGCACTATTTGCGGCATGGTTGACTGAAATTAATTCAGGAGAGGGTCAGAATTTGGCACTTGTGCCTGGGACAGATATGCCAATCGCGTTGTCAACTATTAGGGATAAAGAAAAGGTAAATTCTTCTTGTGAAAGTATTAATCCACAATATTTCGATAAGAATTATTATGAAACTGAACGAAATCCTTTAGAGTCATCAATTAATTATACAGGACAAACTGTACCTATGAGTTCCGAAATAGTACATGTAAAACCAGGTATAAAGTATCGAATTAAGTTAGCGATAGCTGATTTCTGTGGTACATCCTCTCATACATCAGCTGTATTTTTTAAAGCAGGAAGTTTCGATTTAGGTAATTTAGATTTAGGTGCCGATTTATTAGTTGATACAGGTAATGCGCTTTGCGATGCAAGCTCTAAAACAATTAAATCAGGTTTAAGTTCAGATGAAAAGATTGTAGCAATACAGTGGGAAAAAGATGGTAAAGTGATACCTGGTGCTACAAAGCCAGATTACGAAGTCACTGAAACTGGTACTTACACTGTAAGAGGACAGTATAAAAATCCGGTATGTCCTGTAGAAGGTTCTGTAAAAGTGGAAATATTCCCTCCTATTACATCGATTGTTAATGCACCAAAAGATTTGAACATTTGTAAACATAGTTTAAATGATCAAAACATTGATTTAGTGTCTCACACAAATGATATGTTTGTAAAAACAAGTAGAGATAAGTACGAAACTACGTTCTATTTAGATAAAGAACTTAAAACGAAAATTGTAACACCAGCTGCGTATTCGTTTAAGGAATTTGGAACTGAGCAAATAGTTTATGTGTTGGTAAAAGATATTCGTTCTAAGTGTACTTATACGTTTGCAATGAAGTTAGTGCCAACTGATGGTGACAAACCTACTAAGCCTGCTGATGTTGCAGTTTGTGATACGTATGCTTTACCAATGATTAAAGAAAATCAAAAGTATTTCTCGGAAGCTGGTGGTAAAGGGCAAGAGTACAAAGGAGGGCATATATTAAATGCAGGAGAATATACTATTTACTTGTTACAAGAAAATGGCAAGGGATGCTACGAAGAGGTGTCTTTTGAAGTTAAAGTAACGAAAAAAGAATATTCTTTAGTTTTTGAGAATAGAACAATGATGTGTGAAATGTTTGTTTTAACTATGGCACTGCCAAATAATTCTAAATACTATAAAGAAGTAAATGGAATACGTGTAGAATTGCCTTTAGGTACAGTGATTACAGAAGATAATACAACTATATTTGTTGTAACTAAATCAGAAGATGGGTTATGTTATGATGAAAGTAAATTTACTATTCATTATGAAGATTGCCCTATACCAAAAGGTTTCTCACCAAATAGCGATGGTGTAAATGATAGATTTGATTTAAGTCAACATGGAGCTACAAGTATTAAAATCTTCAATAGAAATGGTTCTGAAGTATATTCGTTTGCTGGTATTTATACAAATCAGTGGGATGGAAAAGGAACAAATGGGAAAGAGCTTCCAAGTGGGACATATTACTATGTAATCCAGACATTTACCAAAACAAAAACAGGTTGGGTAGAATTGAATAGATAATTTGTATAGTTTAATAGAGAAGAGGAGAGATAGTAATATCTTTCCTCTTTTTTTTGTGATAATTCCTTAGTTTTGTTCTTTTATGTTTTATAAATGAGATATTTATACTTTTTTTAAAAGAAGTAGAGATTGATAAATCTCTCTTGTTAATCGTTCAAAAGTTAATAAATAGAAAAGTATTTTGAATTATCCTTATATAAGTCGATGTTTGTCTTATAGATGTAGTCTGTAAATTTGACGTTTCAAATACTTATTTTTACGATTGAGTCAGAAAATTATGATTAATAGATTATTTTAAAACTATTTTTGATGCGAACAACAAAATGGTTCAAATATATGTGGAGAAGAACAGAAAAAGAAACCTCCCTTTTTACTAAAAATTATCGTATAACGGTAATACCATTAGTATTTGTACTTTATATGTTTTCACATTATCTTCTAAATCCGTATGATACAGACTGGTATCGTATGGATGATCAGGATTTATATGAATCTATAATTTTGCTGCTTCTATATTGTACTATTATCACTGAGATTAGTCTATGGTTAAGTAGGGTGTTAAACAAGTGGATTCCATGGGATAAATCAGCAGGGAAAAGAGCAATTGTTCAAGTGTTTTTGCTTATTTTTCTAATATTTGTAGTTTATTTTGTTATTAATATTGGGTATTTACTCATTTTACCAAGTGGACCTCAGGATGTTATTGATCTTGAAGCAAAAATAGACTTATGGCAATCTTTAATTATAAGTATTAATACAGGGATATTTATTAGTGCTATACATACAGGTTACTTTCTACTTACAAATTGGAGAAAGTCAATGTTAGATGCTGCAGAACTTAGAGTTAAAGCAGAAAAGTTTGAACGAATTGCCAGCCAAGCAGAATTAGAATCACTAAAAATGCAGCTGGATCCACATTTTTTATTCAATAATTTTAGTACCTTATCAGAGCTTGTTGTTGAAGATCAAAAGATTGCAGTGAAGTTTATAGAGCATCTTTCTTTAGTATATCGTTATATGCTTTCAAATATTCGAAAAAATGTAGTTAGTTTAAAAGATGAACTAAAATTTGTAGACTCCTACTTTTATTTGATTCAAGAGAGAATGGGAAATAAAGTAAAGCTGGAAGTTGATGTTGCTTTGGAAATAGAACAACATTATTATGTAGCCCCTATAAGTTTACAGTTATTGGTAGAAAATGCCGTTAAACATAATAGAGTTTCAAAAGAAAACCCATTAATTATTCGTATTTCAATACAAGATAAGTATGTAGTGGTTAGCAATAATATTCAAGAATTGGTTGTTGCATTACCTTCGTCAAGAGTTGGGTTGAGTAACATAGTGGAACGTTATCGATTATTGAGTCATGAGAGGGTTGATATTATAAAAACAGGTACTGAATTTATTGTAAAATTACCTTTGTTAGAGAATCAAGTAGAAAAATAATTTATAGTGTATGAAAGTATTAATTATAGAAGATGAAGTTAGAAATGCAAATAAGCTTTGTAGGTTGTTACAAGAAGTTGATACTACTATTGATATTCTACAAGTTTTGGAGAGTGTGAGTGATAGTGTAGTTTGGTTACAAGAGCATCCAGCACCTGATTTAATTTTTATGGACATACGTTTGGAAGATGGTTTATGTTTTGAAATATTTGATCAGGTAGATGTTAAATCCCCTGTTATTTTTACAACATCTTATGATGAGTATGCTTTAAAGGCATTCAAAGTTAATAGTATTGATTATATAATGAAACCGGTTAATGAGGATGAATTAGTTAATGCTTTAGAAAAGTTCAAAATGTTGTGCGGAAATACAATTACAAATGATCCGATTAAAGCAATTTTGAAACAATTAGAACAAAAAGATAAAGTGTATCGTTCTCGTTTTTTAATACCATTCAACGATGGGTTTAAAACAATTAGAGTAGAAGAAATTGATTATATTTTTTCAGAGCAAAAAATTACTCGTGTAGGTTTACAGGATAAGAGTTCAATTATAGTAGGGCAAACTATGGAAGAATTAGAGGAAGAACTTAATCCAAAGCTCTTTTTTAGAGCTAATAGACAACATATATTGCATATCGATAGTATTAGCAGTATTCAAAATTACTTTAATGGAAAACTAAAAGTAGTTTTAAAAAGAGATACTAATAGAGAAGTTATAGTGAGCCGTGAGAAGGCTCCTTTATTTAAAAGTTGGCTTAATTCCTAAGTCAACTTTTTTTATATAAAATAGATGACATAAATTTTGATAAGTATAAACGCTCAATAATGATGTTAAAAATATTATATCCTTTTGGACATTACTTCAAAGATTGAAGAAAATGTATGTCTCCGATAATTTGTGAAACTCATTTGCTTAGACTCTGTGATACAGTGTGATATTGTTTGTAATTATTCAAGATAGAAGTATATCTAATCAAATTAGTTTACTATTCATACGTTTCAGTGGCTATTTTATACGTTTCAAAAACAAATAAAAAATATTTGCATAGTTTTTGTTGAATTTTGGCCTCGTATAAATAGAATAATAATGAAGAAAATTAGTAGAACAACAAGATTCTTATTTTTTTGTGGAGTAACTTTTAGTGCATTGATTTTTGCAACAAGTTGTAAAAAAGGTTCAAGTGAACAAGAAGCTGTGAATATGGCACCCGAAGTTAGAGCAGCTGCTATCATTCAAGGTGATGCTCAATTACTTAAAAAATATACTGCCTCATTAGAAGGCAAAGTAAATGTTGAAGTTCGTGCACAGTCTTCTGGATATATAACAAAAATATTGGTGGAAGAAGGGAGCTATGTAAAAAAAGGACAAGCTTTAATTCTTATTGATGCTCAGCCTTACCAAATTCAATTAAATAATGCATCTGCAACTTTGAAAGCTACAAAAGCAGCTTTGGTAAATGCTCGTTTAGAAAGAGATAAAGTAGCAGAATTATTAAAGAATAATTTTGTTTCTCCTATTCAATTAAAATCAGCTGAAGCAGTTTTAGATAATGCGAAGGCAAATGTAGCGCAAGCAGAAGCAGCTGTTGCAGAGGCAAAGCTTAATTTGAGTTATTGTACAATTAAAGCTCCTGTCGATGGGTATCTTGGACGTATCAATAAACGTGTTGGAAACCTTGTGACAGCTGGAGAAGAAGAAGAGTTAACTACAATGTCTGATATCTCTCAAGTATATGCTTATTTCTCATTAACAGAGGCTGATTATTTTAATTTAATTAAAGAAAATGGTAGTTCAGAGAATGTTTTAAAAATGCCTATTGAGTTAGAATTAAGTAACGGAGATAAGTATCCAATTTCTGGTAAAGTAGATGTTATCAATGGGGAGTTTGATGCAGGTACTAACTCAATTAGCGTTCGTGCTGTATTTGATAATCCAGATCGATTGCTGAGAAATGGAGGTACAGGAATCGTTAATTTAGTTGCTACACATAGAAATGCAATACAAGTGCCTATCGCTGCAACAGCAGATTTACAAGATAAGATATTTGCTTATGTAGTTAATAAAGATAATACAGTTGATCAAAGACAATTAAAAATTATTGGTAAAAATCTTCATACCTACTTTGTAGAGTCTGGAGTTAAGCCAGGAGAAACTTTGGTTACAACTGGAGTTAATCAGTTGCAAGATGGTATGATAGTTACGGTTTTAGCTGCACCTGCCAAAACAAAAGGTGGTAATGTAGAACCTCAAACAGCAAAAGCAAGTGAATAATTAATCCTAATAGATTCTTTATTATAACTAAAACAAACTGAAACAAAATGCTAAAAAAAATTATACATAGACCTGTATTAGCTACAGTAATCTCCCTTATTATTGTTATATTAGGGGGAGTAGGCTTAACGCAGTTGCCTATCGCACAATTTCCAGATATTGCTCCACCAAGTGTTACTGTTATGGCTTCTTATCCAGGGGGTAATGCTGAAACAGTATTAAAATCGGTAGTAACTCCTTTAGAAGAAGTTATTAATGGAGTAGAGAATATGACACATATAGAATCAACAGCAAGTAATGATGGTACAGCTGCTATTACTGTGTTTTTTGATTTAGAAACAGATCCCGATCAAGCTGCTGTGAATGTACAGAATCGTGTATCTCAAGTGTCAGGTATTTTACCAGCAGAGGTTTTGCAAGCGGGAGTTATCACGCAAAAGGAACAACGAGGTATGATTATGATTATTGATTTAATCAGTGAAGACGCTTCTTTATATGATGAGACTTTTGTGCAAAATTACGCCCGTATTAATTTAGTTCGTGAATTAAAACGTATTAAAGGAATAGGTAAAGTACAATTGTATGGAGAGAAAGATTACGCAATGCGTGTTTGGTTAGATCCTCACAAATTAGCGAATAGAGGACTTACTCCAAAAGATGTTGAAAAGGCAATTCAAAGCCAGAGTATGGAAGTTGCTGC
Organism: Flavobacteriaceae bacterium; assembly: GCA_031277535.1. Lineage (GTDB taxonomy): Bacteria > Bacteroidota > Bacteroidia > Flavobacteriales > Flavobacteriaceae > Flavobacterium. Next base: position 211,917 of record JAITMD010000005.1, on the reverse strand, counting down.
AGGGAATTTAGGTCAGAATGCTGGAGGTGCTGTACAATACACTTTAACGTACCCAGGGAAATATAATACACCAGAACAATTTGAGAATATTGTAGTTCAGGCAGATAAAAGCGGTAATGTATTATACCTAAAAGACATTGCTCGTATTGAATTTGGAGCTGTTGCATACGATGAGGAGAATAAGATTAATAGTCAAGATGCTGTGAGTATGGCTGTTTTCCAAACAAAAGGTTCTAATGCTAATGAAATACAGACACAAGTATATAAAGTATTAGAGGATTTAACTCCTCAATTGCCAAAAGGATTAAAATACAATGTGACGTTTGCTAATAAAAATCAATTAGATGAATCTATTAATCAAGTGAAATCTACTTTAATAGAAGCCTTTTTGTTAGTATTCCTGATTGTATATATTTTCTTACAAGATTTTAGATCTACGCTTATTCCTGCTATTGCAGTGCCGGTATCTTTGATTGGTACATTCTTTTTCCTGAATATGATAGGTTTCTCGATTAATATGTTAACCCTATTCGCATTAGTTTTAGCCATCGGGATTGTAGTAGATGATGCGATTGTAGTGGTAGAAGCTGTACATAGTACAATGGAACATGAAGGATTAAATGCAAAGGAGGCAACAACTAAGGCGATGAGTGAAATCTCTGGAGCAATTGTTTCTATCACATTAGTAATGTCAGCTGTGTTTTTACCTGTTGGTTTTATGGAAGGACCTGTTGGTGTTTTCTATAAACAATTTGCTTATACTTTAGCAATTGCAATTATGATTTCAGCAGTAAATGCATTAACACTGAGTCCTGCACTATGTGCTTTACTATTGAAAAATCATCACCACGATTTAGAAAAAGATGGTACAACTAAGAAAGAAGGATTCAAAACAAGATTCTTCAGATCATTTAATGCTGGTTTTACTTCGTTAACCAATAAGTATATAAAAGGAGTACAATTTTTAATTAAACGTAAAGTAGTTAGTTTAACTATTTTAGTTGGTTCGATTGTAGGAATGGTATTTTTAATGAATACTACACCAAAAGGATTTATTCCTAATGAAGATCAAGGTTTTGCTATGTTTGCGCTATCGTTACCTCCAGGTTCTTCCATTGATAGAACTGCACAAGTATTGAAAGAAGGAGATGAGATTATGCGTAAGAACCCAGCTATTAAGTCTGTAACAACCATTTCTGGATTTAATATTTTAGGTAACGCAGCCAGTCCAGCTTATGGTATGGGATTCATTTCGTTTAAAGATTTAAAAGAAAGAGGTGATATTAGAGATATCAATGAAATTATTGCAAACTTGAATAAAGAATTAGCTGTATTAAAAGAAGGGGAATTTTATGTGTTTGCAAACCCAACTGTACCAGGATTTGGAGATTTTGATGGTTTAGAAATGGTGGTACAAGATAAACGAGGAGGAAGTATAGATGAGTTTGCAACTGTAGTTGATCAGTTTAATAAAGACTTGAGCGATACAGACGAGGTTTCAAGTGCCTTCACTATGTTTAAAGCAGATTTTCCAATGTACAAGATTGTAGTGGATCCAGTAAAAGCTAAAATGCATGGAGTAGAAGTAAGTGATATGATGAATGCTGTACAGTTGTTCTATGGGTCTGCTCAAGTAAATGATTTCAACCGATTTGGAAAGCAGTTTAAAGTATTTGTTCAAGGTGATGCTCCATTTAGAGCAAATGAAGAATCTTTTAAAACGATTTATGTTACTGCGGGTTCAGGAGAAATGATTCCTATTAGCTCATTAGCGCATTTAGAAAAGGTATATGGTCCACAAGCAATTAGTCGTCATAATCTATTTAACTCTATTGCTGTAAATGGAATTATAAAACCTGGAGTAAGTACTGGTGATGCGATGAAAGCAGTAGAAAAAGTAGCTGCAGAGAAACTTCCACAAGGATATGGTATCGAATGGTTAGGATTAAGTAAAGAGGAGCAAAAGTCTGGAGGACAAATGATTTTTATTTTTGGATTGTCTCTTTTGTTTATTTATTTCATCTTATCAGCACAATACGAAAGTTATATTTTACCTCTGGTTGTACTATTATCACTACCTGTGGGATTAATGGGGGTATTTTTAGCAATAGGTATGGTAGGTATTGCCAATAATATTTATGTGCAGGTTGGATTGATTATGTTGGTCGGACTGCTCGCCAAGAATGCTATTTTAATTGTAGAGTTTGCGGTACAGAAAAGGCAAAGTGGATTAAGTATTGTTGACGCAGCAATAGAAGCGTCTCGTTTAAGGTTGCGTCCTATTTTGATGACATCATTTGCTTTCGTTGCTGGTTTAATTCCATTAATGTTTGTTCAAGGTTCATCGGCACAAGGAAATCACTCTATAAGTATTGGTACTGCAGGCGGAATGGTATTAGGAGTTGTTATGGGAGTGTTTGTTATTCCAGTATTATATATTGCATTTCAATACTTACAAGAAAAAGTATCAGGAGCCATAGTAGTTGAAAATAAAGAAGAGGATACATACGAAACGTTGGATCACAATTAATAGAAAAATGAACAAAATAATATATATAGCGGTTGGGTCTGTTTTACTTACTTCTTGTAAAGTAGGTAAAAATTATGAGCAACCAACAGTGGATTTACCAAATCAGTTTTACGAAAGTAAAACTGGGATGGATACCGTTCAAAATACTCTTCAACAATTATCTTGGAAAGAGTTTTATAATAATGATGAGTTAAATCAATTGATAGAGTTAGCTTTAGAGCGCAATGCAGATTTAGAAATTGCGATAAAGAATATGGAGCAAACTTCTCTTTTGTTTAATCAATCAAAGATGGCTTTACTTCCTCAATTAACAATGAATGTTACTGCAAGTAGAATTGAATCATCAAAAAACAGTGCAAATGCATTAGCTGGTGCACCGCGTATTAACGATGATTTTAATGCAAACTTAAATATGAGTTGGGAATTAGATATATGGGGAAAAATACGTCGATATAAAGAGGCTGCTTTAGCAACATATTTACAGAATAAAGAAGTTAGTAGAGCAGTGAAGAACAGATTAGTTGCAGATGTAGCAAATAGTTATATCAATCTTTTAATGTTGGATGAGCAACTTAGAATAGCCAATGAAGGAATTGCTTTAAGAGAGAATACTTTTCTTCTTACCCAAAAGATGTTTGAAGTTGGAAATGAAACTATTTTAGCTGTACAACAGGCAGAAGCACAATGGTTAGAATCAAAAGAGTTATTGCCACAATTACAACAAGAAATAGCTTTGCAAGAAAGTATATTAAATGTTTTATTAAATAGGTATCCAGAAAAAATAGTACGAAATGTTCATATTAAAGATGTTCATTTTTCAACTAATTTGAATAATGGTGTTCCTGCTGGTTTTTTGAGTAATCGTCCTGATATTCAGATTAGTGAATATACTTTGAAAGCAGCTAATGCTAAAGTTGGTGCTACACAGGGAGAAATGTATCCCGCATTGACTATTTCTGCACAAGGAGGTTTTAACAGTATTGAAGCTTCAGATTGGTTTATGACACCAGCATCTTTATTTGGTACTGTAGTTGGAGGAATCATTACACCAATATTTAATCAAAAGAAATTGCGTACTAATTTTGAAATTGCAAAATTAGAAAGAGAGAAAGCAGGTATAGCATTTAAAAATACAGTTATAGTCGGTTTTACAGAAGTACATAATGCTTTGGTAAAAGTGGATAAACTACAGGAAAAGGAAGAAGTGATGGATAAAAGAGTACAGATCTTGAATACTTCTTTGAAGAATACAAAATACATGTTTGAAATTGATAAAGCTTCTTATTTAGAAGTTGTAAACGCCCAGTCTAATGCATTACAAGGAAACCTAAACTTTGTAGAGTTGAAGCGAGATTATTTGGCTTCATTAATTGAATTATACCGTGCATTAGGTGGAAATTAATTAATTATTTTTTTGATTTTTTGATTGAGGGAGAAATCGACAACTATTGTTGTCGGTTTTTTTTATTCTTATTCCTAAAATTTTAGGAAAATGCCTACTGAATATAATATATTTGCAGAACTAAGAAGTAGTAATGAAAACAAAGAAAATATTAGTACAACAAATCATAATGACTGTATTAGCAGTGGGATTTTTGGGCTATGTAGGATATATCGGTTACGATAAAAACAAGAATGAAGTAGAAAGTAATAAAGAAGAGATAACAGGAGATGTTATCGAAGTGTTTAGTGAAAAAGCTACTATTGTTAAGTCATTTGAAGCAAGTTCAAAAAGAGGAAATACTTTACCTATTTATAGTGCTACAGAAGGAGTGATAAAGCGTTTGGCTGTAAGTGAAGGGCAACAGGTACAAAAAGGAGATTTATTAGCAATCATTGCTGGAGCAAGTAGCACAGAAGGGATTAGTGTAAGAAAAGCTGAGAACTTAGAATATATTCAACAATTAAAGACAATACTAAAAAATTTAGAGCAAAGTAGTATGTTAGGTGATACAGATGGATTAGCTGTTACAGATGAACAGAAAGAGTATCATAGAGTGAAAGAAGCTTTAAAAAGAGCAGAAGCCAATCTTTCTATTATAACGTCAGAAGTAGAAGTTCGCAATATTTTTGCTCCTATCAGTGGTATTGTACAAAGTATAAATGTAGAGGCAGGAATGCGTATTGGTGAAAATACTAAAGCATTATTAGAGATAAAACCATTTCAGTCCAAAGAAGTATCTTTTAAATTGTCAAATGATGATTATCGATTGCTACAAGATCGTGTAGAGGGAGTCAATGCAGTGGTTGTTAATGAAGAAGGAGATAAGTTGGTTCTTACAGCAGATGAAATCGCATCATTAAAAGCATATGAGGTTGATGAAGACAATAATATTCAATTAGAAATACGTGTCAATAAATTGTATGGAGCTTTTAAAGTGAGTAAGATTGAATGGGATGTAACTATTGATGCTATTACTGTACCTGAGGCAGCAATAGTAATAGAAAATAATCAACATTTTGTTTGGAAGGTGAAAAGTGATTCTACTAAAGAGAAATGCTTAGTAGATGTAGTTCAAATAAAAGATGGAAAAGCAGTTATTCGTAAAGGATTAAATGCTGGTGACAAAATTATAAGTAAAAAATAGCTATATGTGAATTATTCAACGCAAATTAGAAAAGCGAATAGTAGAGATTATAAATCTATTATGGAAGTTTGGGAAAGTGCAGTATTAAGTACACATTATTTTTTGCAACAGGATGATTTTAATCGATATAAGGAAAACCTACCTATTTATTTTGAATTGTAGAGTTGTATGTGATAGAAAATTTAGAATCTAAAGTTGTAGGTTTTATAGGTGTAGTAGAAACTGTTTTAGAATTACTTTTTATTGATGCCACATATCATTCTCATGGTTACGGACAAAGCTTACTTCATTTTGCAGTTGATAAATTAAAGATTAAAACTGTAGAAGTAAATGAACAAAATCATAAAGCTGTAAAATTTTATCTTCAAGCAGGTTTTTCTATTGTTAATCGTAGGCCTATTGACAACGACGATAAAGAACATCCAATTTTAGAGTTGAGTTTATAAAATTTAAAATTCCCTTACGGGAATTTTTTTTATGCCTTTGTAAAATATTTTTTTAAGTAAATGTCAATAAACAAATATTTTTAGTATTAATGTGTTTGTAATGTTTGATAGTTGTTAGAAATAATTTTGAATGATGTGCTTATTTGTTGTTATTTTATATATGAAATAGTACATAAAAATTTCTGTAATAAATCAATTGAAAGTGATTTTATAGTTAGTAAGGACAACCAATTTTATCCTTTTGTAAATGGATAAATGAAACAACTCGAAAACAACAAAAATAATAAGTATTATGAAATCCTTAGGAGTAATTAGCATATTGCTATTATTGTCATACAATGTGGTATATGCCAGTGTAGGAGGAGGGGGGAATATAAATTATTGCACGAATTTTGTATTTACTCAAACTCCCAATCCTGTAAAACCTTTTGTGAAAAGTCCTGTTGTCTATAATGTGAAAGAAAAATCAACAGCACTCAAGGCAAAGGGAAATGAAGATCATCAATTACTTTGGTACACTGTAAAAGTAGGTGGAGTATCAAGTACAATTGCACCAACACCATCAACTGATAAAGCAGGTATATTAAATTATTGGGTTAGTCAACAACAAGCAGATGGAAAAGAAAGTAATCGAGTACCAATTGTAGTGATTATCAAAGAGATTACCAAGATTAAATAGTGCTAAGTTCAAAAAAAAAATAGCCCAAAGAGATACTTTGGGCTATTTTTTTATATGCTTCTTATATTTCCGAAGAATAAATTGTTTTTCTGAAAACGTAAATAATCTACTCCTTTTTTCATAAAACCAACATTCTGTAATTTTATTTCATGTTGTAGATAACGTGTTCCTCCTTCAATAGGTTCTGTCCATCGAGAAGTAATTAAAACTTGACCTGTTGTGGCAATCCAATACTCATTTAAAACATTAGGAGTAGATCCATTCAGACCAGGAATATTTCCTTCATTTTCACAAACTTGAATTGCATTGATTCCTGCTTTTTCGTATTGTTTGAACCGCAAAGTTCTTTTATCATTCAAATCCAAAGTAGTAGTTCCTTCTGATTTCGGTAAATCATCAGTTGAAAGATCCAATTGCATAGCTTCTTTATCTGCTAAAACAAGAAGTGTTGTATTACAAGGATTTAATTCTTTTGGTTTTCCATCATTTTGTACGAATTTGAAATCAAGAACTCTACTATTATAGTTTGTTGTTCCAAATAACATTTGATCATATTTCATATTAATATCATCTTGTACAAAACTGATATTCTTTAAATAAAATGTATACTGATAAGTAAGGGTAACAGAATTATTGTCTGTAATGGCAGTACCTTGTTTGTTATCAATAGAAACCTCTCTTCTAATATAAACCTTTCCACCAGGTGTAGCTGGTATTAATTGCATTACATTTGGGAAACCAGGGGGAGGAGTATTACAAATATTAGCACCTGCAACTTTTCCATTATATTTTCTATATTCTAAAGAAGTGTTTCTTCCATCGATATCAACTTCAACATTTTGAATAGTTTCATCACGCATGTATCCATCTGCATCAATTTGCAAAATCAATGCTTCTTCATTGTTAAGTTTATAAAATACTCGTCTGGCAGCCAAAGAAGTATCGCAACGATCAACGCGAGTAACTTTATCAAAGTTAATATCTTTATATACGATGTCCCCATCGTTACATGAAGTCAATAAAGCAGTTAAACATAGTCCTGCTAAAGTGAAAACTTTATTCATAGGTCGAAATAATAATTCAATGACAAAAGTAAATCTTTCTTTGGATAAAATACTATTTGTAAAAAGATAAATAGGGAAAAATAGGTTTTGTAAAGAATTTTTTAACGAAGTTCTATTCTATCCGCTTATTTCAGTACTTGGGGGAATTATTCTTACTATAGTATCTTTAGATGGGAGTAAGATTCAATTTACTTTTTTCTATTATTTAGTTTCTAATTAAAATAGCTTAAATTGCATACCAAATAATTTAGATACACACAAAACAATTAAATATGTCACAAAAAATGACTTCAGCACACGCAATAGAATTAGAAAACAAATACGGTGCTCATAATTATCACCCACTTCCAGTAGTTTTAGCTAAAGGAGAAGGTGTTTATGTATGGGATGTGGAAGGTAAGAAATATTATGATTTTTTATCTGCTTATTCAGCAGTAAACCAAGGACACTGTCACCCAGCAATTGTAAAAGCAATTACAGAACAAGCAAGTACATTAATGCTAACTTCAAGAGCTTTTTACAATGATAAATTGGGAGTATATGAAGAAAAGATCACTAAGCTATTTGGTTTTGACAAAGTTCTTCCTATGAATTCTGGAGCAGAAGCTGTAGAAACAGCTTTAAAACTATGTAGAAAATGGGCTTATGAAGTAAAGGGAATTGCCGAAAATCAAGCAAAGATTATTGTTTGTGAAAACAACTTCCACGGTAGAACTACTACTATTATTTCATTCTCTAATGATCCAGATGCACGTAAAAATTATGGACCTTATACAGATGGATTTATTCGTGTAGCTTATAATGATGTAAATGCTTTAAAAGAAGCTTTGGAAGCAAATAAAGGATTAGTGGCAGGATTTTTAGTAGAACCTATCCAAGGAGAAGCAGGTGTATATGTACCAGATACAGGATATTTGGCAGCTGCTAAAGCATTGTGTGAAGAGCATAAGGCATTATTTATCGCTGATGAAGTACAAACGGGTATTGCACGTACAGGAAAAATGTTGGCTATTGATCATGAAAATGTAAAAGCAGACATTGTAGTATTAGGTAAAGCTTTATCAGGTGGAGCATATCCAATTTCAGCTGTATTAGCAAATGATGAAATAATGAATGTGATTAAACCAGGACAACACGGTTCTACATTTGGAGGAAACCCAATAGCAGCAGCTGTTGCAGTAGCTGCTTTAGATGTTGTATTGGAAGAGCAGTTAGCTGATAATGCAGAGAAATTAGGGCAATTGTTTAGAGCAGAATTAAATAAGTATATTGCAAATAGTACTATTTGTACATTGGTTCGTGGAAAAGGATTGTTGAACGCAATTATTATCAATGATACAGAAGAGAGTGATACAGCTTGGAATATTTGCTTAAAGTTGAGAGACAATGGTTTGTTAGCAAAGCCTACACATGGAAATATTATCCGTTTTGCTCCTCCATTAGTAATGAATGAAGAACAATTAATGGATTGTGTACGTATCATAACAGAAACATTAAAAGAATTTGAGAACTAATAACTAATATATTTTAAAGAAAAAAACCTATGCATTGCATAGGTTTTTTTCTTTAAAATATATTAGTTAAAATAGGTGTTATTTATCTATTGTTGAAAAAGATAAAAAAACGATAAGTTATAGTATAATAAACGAGATATTTGTGCGTAATACCTTTGATACCAATGGGTTTGATTGTTTTAAGCAGGTGTGTTTCAACTTTGTTGCAGGTTGTTTGCACTGAAAGCAGTAAAATAGGCGGTTTTCTGCAACAATAGTGCAATAAAGCTCAAATAAAAACAAGAAATATGCTGTTGTAGCAATGTTTTTGAGAGGTTAAAATAGTGTTGAAAGAAATAAAGCAGATCTTTTGTTTATTGATCTTTTTACTTGTTAAGGAAGTTTTTTATATGTAAACTATTATGTTTAAGTATTGTATAAAGCAAATGTATTAAAATAAATGAATCAAATGGTTTAGGTATAAATTATTTAAAGCAAGAATTTTAATTGTACATATTATAAGTTTTTGATATTCGTATCTTTGCAGCAGTAACCAAGCATAAGGTTATTTTTTGTTTATGAAGGTATTACTTATAGTAGATTTACAAAATGATTTTTTACCAGGAGGGGCATTAGCTGTACCTTATGGAGATCAGATTATTCCTGTAATCAATGAAATACAACAACAATTTGATTTAATTATAGCAACGCAAGATTGGCATCCGAAAGAGCATAAAAGTTTTGCTACTCAACATAGTACACATAAAGTATTCGATAGTATTGATTTAAACGGAATACCACAAATACTTTGGCCAGATCATTGCGTACAAGGTACCTATGGGGCAGAATTTACAAGAGAATGGAAAAGTGATGATGTGGCAGCCATTTTTAGAAAAGGGATGAATGTTGAAGTAGATTCTTATAGTGGTTTTTATGATAATGATAAACGTGGAAATACAGGACTTTTGGGTTTCTTAAAGGAAAAACAAGTGACTGCACTCTATGTTTGTGGGTTGGCTGCTGATTTTTGTGTATACTATACTGCCAAAGATGCCGCTGAAGCAGGTTTGCAAACTTATTTCTTAGATTTTGCTACAAAAGCTATTTCTGAAGTAGGTTTGATAGAGGCAAAAAAAGTGTTGAGAGATATGGGAGTTCAAATAGTTGAAACAAGAGAGGATTTAGTATAGAAATGAAGAAGTATAATCGTTTTAATTTTTTTAAACATACTTATTGTGAGTGGGAAGAGATTCCTATGACTGCTATTGAAGGGCGCAAACCTGATTATAAAAGTAAAACAGGTAGTGCTTACTATTTTGATGAAATAGGAGTAATTCGTTATTCTAATCATTGGGGACGTGCAGCAAATTGTCGATGGAAGCTAATCAGTCAAGAGAAAAAAAATAGTATTTACTGCTTGGCATATGCACCTTGGGATAGTTTTTTTCCAAATAATGAAGATCAAGCATTATATGCTATTGTTTTAGAGAGTGATGGTACAGTTGGTTTTAAGCATAAAGGAAGTTTAGGTAGTACAGAAATTCTCTGTAGAACAGCAAAAGAGACCAATAATAGAATAAAGAAAATTAAAGAATTACAGACATCTACTGCGTGGTTTAAGTATATAGAAGATATCAGTATTGATGAGGCAAGAATTAAATTAATAAAAGGTTTGATAGAGACTAATTTGAGTTTAATAGAATTGAAACAAAAATTATTTGTGTAATTTTTCGTTTCATAAAAAAGCCGCTGTAGATAATTATCTACAGCGGCTTTTTTATTTTCATTTTTTTGAAATAAATAACTTATAAAACACTTAATTTTGTTAAATTAGCACATTGTTATTTTTATAAATAATTTAAAAGTAAAAAATATGAAAAAGATTACTTTATTAGCAGCATTATTAGTAGGTGGTTTAGTAACTACTAATGCGCAAGTTAATGTTGAAACTCCTAAATTATCAGCTAAAGTTGGTACAACTCCTATTAAAAAAGGTAATTGGATGGTTGGTAGTAACATTAGTAAAATTGGTTATAGTTTTGAAAACAAAAGTTTTGAATTTATGCTAAAACCTACAGCTGGTTATTTTATTTCTGATGGAATTGCAGTAGGATTAGAAGTAGGGGGAGGAATTAAAACTCAAAAAAAGCCTCTTAAAGATCAATGGACTTATACAGTATCTCCATTTGTACGTTATTATTTTCCTGAAGGAGCAAGTTCTACAGGAAGATTTTTTGGACAAGGGAACATTGGTGTAGAAGGAGCAGAAGGAGGAGAAAGTAAAAACTCTTTTGCATTTGGAATCAATGCAGGTTATTCTCATTTCTTATCTCGTAATGTAGCTTTAGAAGCTATGGCTGGTTATAATTATAGCAAAGCGAATACGGATGGTGCGGAAAAACAATCTGGTTTAGGTGTAGCTATTGGTTTCCAAATTTTCTTGGGTAAATAGTATTTTAAGATGATTACATAATAAAACCCAGAGCATAAGCTCTGGGTTTTGTATTTTATATTAATATTCTTCAAGTAAAGCTATAAATTTATCAACTTCTGTTTCATTAGTAGCCCAAGAAGTAATTAAACGAATAGCAGCAAATTGGTTATCTAATATTTTCCATGTATAAAAATCATAATTTTGATTTAGTTTTTGGATGAGTGATAGAGGTAAAATAGGAAATATTTGATTAGTTGTAGATTCAACCAAAAAAGAGTAACCAGCTACTTTAAAGGCCTGTGTTAGTTTTGCAGCCATAGAATTAGCATGCTTAGCTAAGTCAAAGTATAAATTATTTTGAAATAAACATAAGAACTGGATACCTAATAATCTGCTTTTGGCTAATAAAGCTCCTTTTTGCTTTAAGTTATAATCAAAGTAAGTAGCTAATTCTCTATTATTAAATACAATCGCTTCTCCTAATAATCCTCCGTTTTTAGTAGCTCCGATATAGAATACATCTGTAATTTTTGCAATATCTTTTAAGGTTAATGTATTGTCTTTAGCTGTCAGGGCATGCCCCAAACGTGCACCATCTATAAAAAGATATAATCCCAGATTTTTACAAGTAATAGATATTTCTTCTAATTCTGCCTTGGTGTAGATAGTGCCTAATTCTGTAGAATTTGAAATATATACCAGCTTAGGTTCTATTACATGTGGTCTAAGACCATATTGGCTTACTGTAGTTTCAATATCTGTAGCGGTAAGTTTACCATTCACAGTAGGTATTCCTATTACTTTATGACCTGTCGCTTCTATAGCTCCAGTTTCATTAGCAAATATATGCCCAGTTTGCGGACTGATAACTGCTTGATGTGTACGTAATATTGTAGATATAACTAATAAATTAGCTTGTGTACCACCAGAAACAAAGAAAATATCTGCATGAGGATTGTCTATTTCTTTTTTTATTAAGGTTTTAGTCTCTTTAGTGTAGTCATCCTCTCCATAACCAGCTTGTTGAACCTCATTAGTCTGTATTAATTTATCTAATATAATCTGGTGAGCACCTTCTGTATAATCATTTTTAAAGCTGTACATAGTTTCTTTTTATTGATTATACAAAAGTACGTTAACTCTAATAGAAGATTATAAGAAATAATAAAACTTTAAATAGATAGTCTAAATTTACTGTCCTTATTACGAAAACCACTACCATGAGGGCAAATACTTTATATAAGATCTAACCATTTATTGTAAATGTACTTGATAGTATGAAACGTGCTAATAAACTATGCTCTGTATTAAATGAATCATATTATGTGTTAAATTAAAAAATTAATATATTTGATAAACTTAACATTTAAACTATGGGATATTTTCACTACCTAAATACCCGACATTTGTAGAATCATATACTTCGGGTTTTCCTTTTTGTCATTATAAAACTACAGTAACACTATCTATAACAACATAAGGGATTGATGTTAAAATTTTAGTTGGTTTTAAGAATAAAAAATTTACCATTTTAAAAAATGATATTGTTGAATTAGGCTTAAATCAAGAAACTTATAGATCAGCTGGGAAAGCGCCTGTAGGAGCTGTTGTTGGAGGAATACTTACAGGTGGTCTTGGTTTACTTGCAGGTGGTCTTGGTTTACTTGCAGGTGCAGTAATTGGGGGGAAAAGAAGGAAAGATAACGAACTTTTATTGGCAGTTAATTACGAGGGACAGTTGTGTTATATTGAACTTAAACCCAGTAAAACTATTCCAAAACTTTATCAAGAAATAAAGAAAATAATGCCAATTGTAAATAATAATCAAGTTTTAGGTTCTGCTGATGAATTGCAAAAATTTGCAGATTTAAGAGATCAGGGCATTATCACTAATGATGAATTTGAAGCAAAAAAGAAACAAATACTGGGGTTATAAAATACTTGGTATTATTCGTCTTACTGTTGGGTAATAACGGATCTTTCTAAAGCTTGTACAATTGCGTTTCACAATAGAGTAAATATACTTTAGGTTATTTGACCATGAAATAGTATTTGCATATTCTAATTCAAATGCCATGAGCACAGCAAATAAGGTTAGAAATATTCTTATAAGAACCCGTTGTGCATTTTAAACAATCGGTTTCTTTAAAGTATTTATATTTCTGTTGAGTAAGAATTTATTAATATATTGTATTGTGGTCAAAGCAGTTATCTTAGATAATATTTTGGTTCTATATCCATCAAAGGATTTAGCATAATTACGTTTAATCATAAATTGATCACATAATTGTGAGAATAAGGTTTCAATTCTTTTTCTTCCTTTTTGGTATAAAAAGAATTGAGGTTTATAGTCAACTTGATTTTTTCTTTTAGGAGTACTTAACTCAATATTGGCACTCTCAAATAAGTATAATTGTACCTTGCTTGATAAATAACCTTTATCTCCAATTAGTACACAATCATTCATTTGATGTTTTACATCTTCTAAATATTTGATATCATGTACAGAAGCTTTAGTTAAATCAATACTATGAAAAACACCTTCAAATGAACAAACTGCATGTAGTCTATATCCATAAAAATGCATAGATTGAGAGGCACAATAGCCTTGTTCTATTTTGTGTTGTAATTCTTTAGGTAAAAGTGTAAACAAATAATTCTCACTATCTATACCAAGATATTCAGCTGTTAGGTAAATACTTATTAGTTAGATATCACTTAGTTTAGGTTTTCGTCTTTGATAAGAAAGTAAAGTATTTTCACTAATTGACTGTAAAACTTCTAAGATTCTTTTGTAATTTGCAAGCAAGTTGTCCATTGGTGAATTTTTGGGTAGGATCTTAAATTTACTGCTTATTATAAGCATGGGCAACTTTTTTTATTACTTACTCATAATGCACAACGGGTTATATATATTACAATATAAAAAAATTAAAGTGTTAATTTGTTTTTTATTTAATCAAATTAAAAATGAAAGATTTATTATTGATTCTTGGTGTGTTTTCAGTTTTTTATTTTTTACTTCTATCTCACTTAAGACGTGTATTAAAAAAAAGAAATATGAGATCTAATTTAATTAAAAAGTATAATTTATTAGACTTAGGAACATTAATTCATGGGCACCCCGATGTAGATAATAATTGTGAGATCTGTTTAGGTTCGGTTGATAATAATAATTTAATATTGAATAAGGCTTATAAGGATAATGTAATTAATATAGCTTATATACCTAAAGAGGCAATAGCAAATATTTCTGTATTAGACCAAACTACCTTTGAAAATACAGAAACATGGATGCGACAATCTTATATTTTTAAAAAATATACCATTGCGTTTCACAATAAAATAGAACACACTTTAGTTTATTTAATCATTAAATGGAATGACGGAAGATTTGACCATGAAACAGTATTTGCATATTCTAATTCAGATGCCATGAACACAGCAAATAAGGTTAGAAATATTCTTATAAGAATGTTGCGATAGGGTAATTATATTAGTCATGGCACTCCATCATTAATAAACTACCTTCTTTATATTCAATAGTAACTAAACCATCTTTTAATACTGTATTGCTACTTCCTGTACGATCACCAAGAATAAGAGATTCGTTTGTTAATGGATAGAGAAGGTTAGTAGAAGTTATTTCCGTTACTTCGCCAATTGGAATTAAAGATATAATAGTATCTTTCTCATACCATTTCTTGAAACTGTTTGGTAAGGTATAGATACGTGAATAGTCGTCATATATAGTTATTTTTAAAGTTTTTTTATACTTAACTATATTTGTAATATTTGTAATGGTATGATCAGCTCTTTTTCCTGTTGCCCAGATAATATTAGCAGCTGGTATACCTCTCTGAATCAAATAATCACATGCTTTCTCTAAATCTGTAGAGTCTTGATCAGCGATATGTACTATTTCTATAGGATACTGCTTTTCTCTATAGATTTCAGCATCAAAGTCTCTGTCAAAGTCTCCAATAAGTACATCTACTTTAATTCCCAATTCAATAACTCTTTCAATAGCTGAATCTAACACAACAACAAGTGGCGACCATTCTAATAGTTGTCCCATTAGTTCCTGACTACAAGCGGCACCATTGGCAATAATTAAAGCAGGTTCTTGGTCATCTCTGACAATGTGGTGTGAAGACATATTGTAATTTTTATATTATATAGCAAAGTAAAAGAAAACGGATTTATAAAATGTAATAAATTGTATAAAAAGTTCTCTGTACTGTTTAATAATTTTATCTTTGAGTCTTTAAAACCTAAAAAGATTAAGAAATGAATTTAGATCAACAACAATGGTGGGAACAATACCAACAAGATGAGAATGCAGTTATTTTAGATGTTCGTACAGAAGACGAAGTAGAAGAAGTAGCAATTCCAGGAGCAATTAATATAGATATTTATAAAGGACAAGGATTCTTAGATGCTGTAGAACAATTGGATAAAAATAAAAACTATTATGTTTATTGTAAAGCAGGAGGAAGAAGTAACCAAGCTTGTTTGTTAATGGGACAAATGGGGTTTGAAAACACATTCAATTTATTAGGTGGTATTACAGAATGGGAAGGACCTGTGGTAGGATAATTTATTCTATTCATATAAAAAAGTAAACCATATACATGAAAAAAATTCATTTTATTGTTAATCCTATATCAGGAAAAGGAAAGCACAATATTACATTAGAGTTTATTCAATCTTTTTTTGATCAGACAAAATTTCAGATTCAAGTATCTTATTCTACTTATAAACGTCATGCTATTGAATTGACACAAATTGCTATTCTTGAAGGTGCAGATATTGTTGTTGCGTGTGGTGGAGATGGTACCATACATGAGGTAGCAAATGAATGTGTAGGAAAAGAAGTGGTTTTTGGCGTTGTACCTGTAGGTTCAGGAAATGGTTTGGCCTCTAATTTATCAATTCCCAAAGACATTCAAAAAGCTATTGAACGAGTAAGAGATGGGAATGTAATGAAAATGGATGTAGGAATGGTAAATGGTGAGCGTTTTTTTAGTAATATGGGATTTGGTATTGATGCAACTATTATTGATAATTACG
The DNA here is from genome assembly GCA_031277535.1 of Flavobacteriaceae bacterium. Classification (GTDB taxonomy): domain Bacteria; phylum Bacteroidota; class Bacteroidia; order Flavobacteriales; family Flavobacteriaceae; genus Flavobacterium. Next base: position 195,610 of record JAITMD010000005.1, on the reverse strand, counting down.
AAAAGTCTGGTAAACGAAAATTAGGGGCTTATATAAAGGCTGCTTTAAACTCAGCACAAGAGTATGATGCCAAGTCAATGTTTGTGACTTATAATGGAATTACTAAACAAGTTAATCCATTATTACTTTTTATTTCTAATTCAAATGAAATGGGGTATAATATGACATTAACTCCTAAGGCAAGTTTGAATGATGGTTTACTTGATTATTTAATGGTTCCTAAAATTAATATTTTAAAGCAATTGACTTTTGGATTGTATGTTTTGTTGAAAAAAACAGAGAAGTTTAGAAAGACAGATTATGTACAAACAAATGAAATTATTGTAGAGATACCAAATACAGAAAAAAACGGTCTTCAAATGGATGGAGAGTATTATACTTTTGATACAAATAAATTTAAGATAGAAGTATTGAAAGGTGCATTAACAGTCATTTGTTAGTTCTATATTGTCTGAATATTAAGAAAAGATTTTGAGTCGCAGTAGGTACTAAATTTATAAAAAGTGTACCTTTGTGTTTTAGATAAAAACAACATAAAATAAAAAATATTATGAATTCATTTGACGTAGTTGTAATCGGTTCAGGACCTGGAGGATATGTTGCAGCAATCCGTTGTGCACAATTAGGATTTAAAACTGCTATTGTAGAAAAATATGCTACATTAGGAGGAACATGTCTAAACGTTGGTTGTATTCCATCAAAAGCATTATTAGCATCTTCACACCATGTTGAAGAAATGGCTCATTTTGCTGATCATGGAATTGAAATCACAGGAGAGGTTAAGTTCGATTTAGCAAAAATGATCGAAAGAAAACAAGCTGTAGTAGACCAAACTTGTTCAGGAGTAAAATACTTAATGGACAAGAATAAGATTACTGTATTTGAAGGTGTTGGATCATTTGAAAATGCAACTACTATTAATGTAACTAAAGGAGATGGAAGTGTAGAAACATTTGAAGCAAAACATTCAATTATTGCTACAGGATCTAAACCATCAACTTTACCATTCATTACTTTAGATAAAGAAAGAATCATTACTTCAACAGAGGCTTTAAAACTACCTGAAGTTCCTAAACACTTAATCATCATCGGTGGTGGAGTTATCGGATTAGAATTAGGTCAAGTTTATATGCGTTTAGGAGCTCAAGTATCTGTAGTAGAGTTTGCAGATAGAATTTTACCTACAATGGATAGTGCTATCTCTAAAGAGTTGACTAAAGTGTTGAAAAAACAAGGTATGAAGTTCTATGTATCTCACAAAGTACAAGGTGTTGTACGTGAGGGAGATGTAGTGAAAGTGTCTGCTGAAGATAAAAAAGGAGAAATTATTACTTTAGAGGGAGACTATACTTTAGTAGCAGTAGGTCGTCGTCCATATACTGATGGATTGAATGCTGAAAAAGCTGGAGTAAAAGTTACAGATAGAGGACAAATAGAGGTAAATGATCATTTACAAACATCTGCTTCTAATATTTATGCTATAGGTGATGTAGTTCGTGGAGCTATGTTGGCTCATAAAGCAGAAGAAGAAGGAGTAATGGTAGCTGAATACCTTGCAGGACAAAGACCTCATATTGATTATAACTTAATCCCTGGTGTTGTTTACACTTGGCCAGAGGTTGCAGCTGTTGGAAAAACAGAAGAACAATTAAAAGCTGAAGGAAGAGAGTATAAAGCTGGAAGCTTTCCATTCAAAGCTTTAGGACGTGCAAGAGCAAGTGCTGAAACTGATGGGTTGGTTAAGATTTTAGCTGATAAAAATACGGATGAGATTTTAGGTATTCACATGGTTGGAGCACGTGTAGCTGACTTAATTGCTGAGGCAGTTGTAGCTATGGAATATAGAGCATCAGCTGAAGACTTGTCAAGAATGTCTCATGCTCACCCAACGTTTGCTGAAGCTGTAAAAGAAGCTGCTTTAGCTGCTACTGATAATAGAGCATTACACGTATAATAGCATTATATATAATAATATAAGAAGGGTTCAAGTAGGTTATTCTACTTGAACCTTTTTATTTTAAGATAATTTTATATATTTGTTTCTAATAACTAATTCAACAGACAATAAATGAAAAAAGTAGTAGTAATTTTTGCAGCAGTTATAGCTTTTGTTGCTTGCTCAAAGAGTGATGATAATGGAAAGCAAGAAGTTGATCCAATTTTTTCTCAAAAATACTTTCCTTTGAAAGATGCTAAAGATTTAGGGGGAGGGTATTACCAGTATGTTGGTAATAAGATTGGAGATCGTCCAGTTGGATTGGTCACTTCTTCTGCAAAATGTAAGGAAAATGATTTAATAACAATTTTTAAAAAAAATGAGAATGTAATAGATTCTATTGTTTATTTAAATTTTAGATATGAGAGTAAAAAAATGGATTGTATCCTTTCTTTTACTTCACCAAGAACAATGAGTTCTAATTCTTTACTAAATGAAGGTGTTCTACAAAGTACAATAAAAGAATATAATTGGAGAAAACCTACAGCAATAGAAGAAGAAGTTTCACCAGAAATCAAACGCTATAAAGACATTAAGACAGTTTATAATGGTAATTTAGAAATAGGTTTTCAAGCAGGATACTTACGAATAGAGGATTATATGTCTGATTATAATAAACTAAATGGAGAAAAGGTATATTTATACTTTAAGAAGAAATAAGATAGAAGAAGAGTAATAATATTGCTCTTCTTTTTTTGTTTATAAATTAAGTAAAGATGTATTTACTGTTTTTATAAAGTAAAAAAGAATAAATACTAACAAAGCCTTGACTTATTATTTAGATAATAAATAGTAGATTTGTTTTTTAAGAATTTATAAAGCATAAATATGATTTCATTTAATAAAGAAACAAAGCAGATACATATTACAGATAATTACAAGGGAAGATTAACTTCTTCAAGAATTATGTCTTCACTTATTCTACTTATGGCAGCTATTCGTATTTATATGATTAATTGGGATGGAGTGAATGAAATGGATTATATTTTTATAATTGTAGCGGCTGTTTTTCTATATTTAGTATATAAAAACTTTTTAGTAAATACAGCGATAGATACTATTGAAAAATATGATATCAAATATGTTAAGATGCCAAAAGCAATGGGAGTTAAGGTTACTATAAAACTTAACAATCGAAAAATTAGAGAGGTTTATGGTTATAAAACACCAGAAAGTAAGATGAAGTTAAGAAAGATGTTGGAAGATGCAAAAATAACAGTATTATAATATTAAATAATTAATGGCTAAAACTTATTGTGAGTTCTGTAATGCATTAGCGAGTGACTCAATAGATCCTAATAAATATTATCATGACTATGAATATGGAATTGAATTATTTAATGATAATGAGATATTTGGGCGTTTGGTTTTGGAGATAAACCAAGCAGGATTGAGCTGGACTACAATTCTTAAGAAGAGAGATAATTTCTATAAAGCCTTTGATCAATATGATGTTGCTTGTATTGCTTCTTATGGAGAGGATAAGTATTTAGAGTTAATGAGTAACTCTGGGATTATTAGGAATAAATTAAAAATTAATGCTGTTATCTATAATGCAAATCAAATCTTGTTATTACAAAAAGAATTTGGTAGTTTTAAAGCATGGTTAGATTCTCATAGAGGCATAAGTTTGGAGGCTTGGGTAAAGCTATTCAAACAGTATTTCAAGTTTGTTGGAGGAGAGATTGTGAATGAATTTTTAATGAGCATGGGGTATTTAGAGGGAGCCCATCAGGAGACTTGTGAGATTTATTCTAAGATTCAAGAATTAAAATTAAAAAAGAATAAGATTAGTGAATAATATACTCTTACCCTATTTGGTAAGAGTTTTTTGTTTAATATTGCACACTTTTTTAGGGAAACCTTATGATGGAAGACAAAGATTTATCGTTGCGTAGAGTTTCTGTTACTCGATATATTACTCCTTTAAGAGAAGGAGGATCATTACCTGCGTTAGCAGAAGCAAATGATGATTTCAAGTATGTGTTGAAATTTAGAGGAGCAGGGCATGGAGTCAAAATGTTAATAGCAGAAGTTTTAGGAGGATTGATTGCTAAAGAACTTGGTTTGGCAGTTCCAGAGCTTGTTTTTGCAGATTTGGATGAAGCTTTTGGAAGAACTGAAGGCGATGAAGAAATTCAAGATTTATTGCAATTTAGTAAAGGACTTAATATGGCTTTACATTTTTTGTCAGGAGCATTAACCTATGATCCTGAAGCACAAAAAATAGATTCATTACTTGCTTCTAAAATAGTATGGTTGGATGCATATATTACAAATGTTGATCGTACCTATAGAAATACGAATATGTTGATGTGGCATAAAGAACTTTGGTTAATTGATCATGGTGCAGCTTTTTATTTTCACCATTCTTTTACTAATTGGGAGAAAAGTGCTTTAACACCATTTCCATTTATAAAAGATCATGTATTGTTACATCAGGCTGAGCATTTAAATCAAGTAGATAAGGAGTTTAAACAATTACTTACTGATGAGTTATTGCATGCTATTGTTTGGACTTTACCTGAAGATTGGTTAGAATGGGAGGAAAGCGAATTTAGTTCTGAAGAAATAAGAAATGTATATTTTTCATTTTTAAAAATGAGAAGAGATCATTCAGAGTTATTTATTAATGAAGCAAATAAGATAAGAAATGCTGGTATATGAATATGCAGTAATACGTTTTGTTCCTAAGGTAGAGAGAGAGGAGTTTATTAATATTGGTGTTATTTTATTTTGCAAATCTAAACGCTATATTAAGGCTGAATTCCATTTGAAAGAGGAATTAATAAAATGTTTTTGTTCAGAAGTAGATTATGAGCAATTGGTTTGTCATGTAAATGCTTTTTTTCAAATTGCTAAAGGAACAGCAAAAGATAGCCCAATAGCACAAATGGATGTTGCAGAGCGTTTCCGTTGGTTGACAGCTGTTAAAAGTTCTTGCATTCAGGCTTCTCGGCCTCATCCTGGTATGACTTTAGATTTAGAAATACTATTTAATAATTTATTTGAAGAATTAGTTTTATAAGATGCCGTTATATCGCCTTAAGGATCATATTTGGAAACGAATAAAGTATGTTTTAATTCGTTTACCATTCATATTAAGCTTTTTAACCTTGTTTATTTTAATCTATGATTTAGGTTTTAGTACATTAAATAATTATCATAAAGAGCTTAATGTTTTATACAATATCTGTGTAACTGTTGGAATAGTAGCTATTTTTAGAAGATATTATTTTAGGGATTCCATTAACAGTATAGGTGTTAAAATATTTGATATTGGAAGTGTTTTATTATTTGCATTACTTATTGTAATACGATGGCAACCAGAACATACGAATCGATTTTTTGATAGTAATGCTATTATATTTTTTGCTGTATTTGTAATGGTAGTTCGTGAGTTTTCAACCCTGCAACTAAATCTTAATAAGACACGTATGAATCCTGCTCAGTTGTTTATAACAAGTTTTCTACTTATTATTTTCATTGGAGCTTTTATGCTTTCTTTTCCAAAAGCCACTGTAACTCCTGGGAGTTTGAGGTATATTGATGCATTGTTTACCGCAACAAGTGCTGTATGTGTAACAGGGCTTTCTACTATTGATATTGGTGGACAGTTTACTATTTTTGGAAAAACAGTTATGATATTTTTGATGGAATGCGGCGGATTGGGTATTATGACTATTGCAAGTTATTTTAGTTTCTTTTTTAGAGGTAAGGCTTCTTATGGAAATCAGTTAGTCTTACAAGATATGTCTTATATTGATAAATTAGGAGATGTTTTTGCAACGTTAAAAAGAATTATTATTATTTCTGGAATCATCCAGGTCATAGGTATGATTGCAATCTTTATTAGTATCAAAGGACAGCATTTTGCAAGTATATATGAGCGAATTTTCTTTTCCATTTTTCATGCTGTATCTGCATTTTGTAATGCAGGTTTTTCAACCTTACCAGAGAACCTTTATACCTTTGAATATCGTTTCAATTATCCCTTACACTTGATTATATCCTTTTTATTTATAATGGGAGGATTAGGGTTTCCGATTGTTTTTAATATTTATAAATATGTAAAACATCTAATTATTAATCGAATTCTACCTTTTAGTTTAAAAGGTACGGTTACTTATGTACCCCATGTAATAAATCTTAGTACAAGAATTATTTTAATTACAACAGGAGTATTAATTGTAGGAGGAACCGTGATGATTTATTTATTAGAGTATAATAACACATTAGCTGAACATGGATCTTTTGGAAAGTGGGTAACAGCTTTTTTCACAGCCACTACACCTCGTACAGCTGGTTTTGCCACTGTAGATAATAATATGTTTTATGTACCTACTTTTTTAGTTATTATTTTATTGATGTGGATTGGAGCTTCACCTGTTTCAACAGGAGGAGGGATAAAAACGAGTACTTTTGCAATAGCAGTACTTAATATTTGGACCTTAGCTAAAGGTAAATCACGTATTGAAGTATACAGAAGAGAAGTAGATGCTCTATCTGTTAATCGAGCATTTGCAATTATTATTTTATCACTTTTAGTCGTTGGAATGGCTATCTTTGCTTTAACGATTTTTGAACCTACAATAGATTTAGTTAGATTGGCATATGAGGCATTTTCTGCTTATAGTACTTCTGGATTGTCTGCAGGAATTACATCTAAACTTAGTGATCCGAGTAAGGTAACTTTAATTATGCTAATGTTTATAGGTAGAGTGAGTATGCTTACTATTTTGATAGCAATGACTAAGAAAGAAAGATTGACAAATTATAGATATCCTACAGAGGAAATATTGATAAATTAGAAAGAAGACATTTATGAAATATATTATTATTGGATTAGGAAACTTTGGAGCTTCTTTAGCTCAAAAGCTTACAGAGCAAGGTAATGAAGTAATAGGAGTAGATAAAAGTATGACTCGTGTAGATGCAAATAAAGATAAAATTTCTCATACTATTTGTTTAGATTCTACAGATCAATATATGATGACTGGTTTGCCTTTAGCAAATACAGATACTGTAATTGTTGCTATTGGTGAAGATCAAGGCGCTAATATTATGACAACAGCTGTATTAAAAAATCTGAATGTCAAGCGATTAATTAGTCGTGCAATTACACCTTTACATGAAAATGTATTACAAGCTATTGGAGTGGATGAAATTGTACATCCTGAAGAAGAAACAGCAGAAAGATGGGCAAAAAAACTTTGTATAAAAGGAGTGGTGGACTCGTACGAGATTAATGGACGTTATAGTATTGTAGAGATTAGAGTATCTGATCGTTTTGCAGGTAGAACTTTAGGAGAAATTGGATTCAGAACAAATTACAATTTAGTTGTTTTGACTACTTTAAAAATTTGTGAGGAGCAGAACTTCTTAGGATTAAGTAAAAAGATTCATGAAGTACAAGGAATTGCTTCTTATGAAACAGTACTTAATAAGGGAGATATTATGGTTATCTATGGAGATAATAGAGATATTAAAAAAATATTAGCAGATTAGAATAGAAAAAGCGTTTAAGAACTAAATACCTTAAACGCTTTTTAATTTCTTTACTTAGAAGTTAGGTCTTAAATTATATTTCTTATAGAAAGTATCAATTACATCTACTACATCATCAGCCGTGTCTACAATTTTAATTAAATCCATATCTTTTTCAGATATATTATTATGTTTGTCTAACAAGACTTTTTTAACCCACTCAAATAGACCTCCCCAAAATTCAGATCCAACTAATACAATTGGAAACTTAGCAATCTTTTTTGTTTGAATTAATGTAATAGCTTCAAATAGTTCATCTAAAGTTCCAAAACCACCAGGCATTACAACAAACCCTTGAGAATATTTTACAAACATCACTTTTCTAACAAAAAAATAATCAAATTGTAAGTTCTTATCATGGTCAATATAAGGGTTGAAATGTTGCTCAAAAGGTAATTCAATATTTAAACCAACTGATATTCCTTGTCCAGTATGTGCTCCTTTATTACCTGCTTCCATTATTCCAGGTCCTCCACCTGTAATAACACCATAACCAGCTTTACTGATTTTAAAAGCTATTTCTTCAGCTAATTTATAATAAGGATCTTCTTTTTTTGTTCGTGCTGAACCGAATATAGATACACATGGTCCAATTCTTCCCATCTTCTCATAACCGTCAACAAATTCTGACATAATTTTGAAGATTGCCCATGAATCGTTTGTTTTAATTTCATTCCAAGATTTTTGCTTAAACTTGTCTTGGATCATTTCATCTTCGTTTTCAAAAACATCTTTCATATTCTATTTATTATTTAAGCTCATTCTTTAAGAATTGAGCAGTGTAACTTTTCTTGTTTTTAATAATTTCTTCTGGAGTTCCTGTTGCGACTATCTGTCCTCCATTCTTACCACCTTCATATCCAACATCAATAATGTAATCTGCTAATTTGACTACATCTAAGTTGTGTTCTATAATCAAAATAGTGTTTCCTTTTTCTACTAAGGTATTTATTACTTCCATTAATACACGTATGTCTTCAAAATGGAGACCTGTTGTTGGTTCATCTAAAATATAGAAGGTATTACCTGTATCTTTTTTTGACAATTCTGTGGCTAATTTAATTCTTTGTGCTTCTCCACCAGAAAGAGTAGTACTCTGTTGTCCCAAAGTAAGATAACCTAAACCTACTTCATTAATAGTTTTCAATTTACGATATATTTTTGGAATATTTTCAAAAAAAACTACAGCATCACTAATTGTCATCTCTAATACATCAGAAATAGATTTGCCTTTATAACGAATTTCTAAAGTCTCTCTATTAAATCGTTTCCCTTGACAGGTTTCGCATTCAACATATACATCAGGTAAAAAACCCATTTCTATTGTTCGAACAGCTGAACCTTCACAAGTATCACAACGACCTCCACTAACATTAAAACTGAAACGCCCTGGTTTATATCCTCTTATTGAAGCTTCAGTAGTTTGAGCGTAAAGATTTCTAATGTCTGAAAAAACTTCTGTATAAGTTGCAGGGTTAGAACGTGGTGTTCTACCAATTGGACTTTGATCAATACAAATAACTTTATCTATATGCTCTATTCCTTTAATCTTTTTGTAAGGTTGTGGTTTAGCAACTGCATTAAAGAAATGTGTATTTAAAATAGGGTAGAGTGTACCGTTAATTAAAGTAGATTTACCAGAACCTGAAACTCCTGTAACACATGTAAGTGTTCCTAAAGGAATACTGATAGATACATCTTTTAAATTGTTTCCAGTAGCACCTTCAAGTATTAGTTTTTTACCATTTCCTTTTCTTCTTTCTGTTGGAATTTCGATTTTTCGTTCACCATTGATATATTGTGCAGTAAGTGTATGTTCTTTCAATAAATCTTTTGGTGTACCTGCAGAAATAATTTCTCCACCAAAGCGTCCGGCACGTGGACCAATATCAATTACATAGTCAGCACGTTCTATCATATCTCTGTCATGTTCAACAACTAAAACAGAATTACCAATATCTCTTAGAGATTCTAATGATTTAATTAATCGCTCATTGTCTCTTTGATGTAAACCTATACTTGGTTCATCTAAAATATATAAGACTCCTACTAATTGAGAACCTATCTGTGTTGCTAAACGAATCCGTTGTGCTTCTCCTCCAGATAGTGTTTTTGAGCTTCTGTTTAGAGAAAGATAAGTTAGTCCAACATCTTTTAGAAAAGATAATCGTGTACGAATTTCTTTTATAATTTCGGCAGCAATACTTTGTTGTTTGGTAGATAATTTGCCATCAATCGTATTAAACCATTCGATTAAATTTTCAATGTCTAATTGAATTAATTCTCCTATATTTTTCTCTGCGATTTTGAAGTATAATGCTTCTCGTTTTAAGCGAGTACCATGACAAGTTGGGCAATCAATTTCGTCCATAAACTCTTTAGCCCATCTCTTAATAGTTGCACTTTCACTTTCTTCAAATTGATTCTTTATAAAGCTTGATATACCTTCAAAATCTATATTGTATGTTTTTGAAATTCCTGCAGCTTTATGAGAAACAGTAAAACTTTCCTTTCCTCCATTTAAAATAATATCCATAGCTTCTGTAGGAATATTTTCAATAGAATCAGTTAATTTAAAGTCATAACGTTGTGCTATTACTTCAAGTTGTTTGTATATCCAACTTTTCTTCTCAGCAACAGGTGCTAAACCTCCTGCGGCTATTGAAATTTTATTGTCTGGAATTATTTTCTTTAAATTAATCTCATTGACTATTCCTAAGCCATTACAATGTTCACAAGCACCTTTAGGTGAATTAAATGAAAAATTATTAGGTTCTGGTTTAGGATATGAAATACCAGTTGTAGGACACATTAAATGGCGACTGAAGAAACGTGTTTCGTTTGTTTCTTGTTCTGTTAGCATCATAATTTCATCTCCATGGTACATTGCTACTTTGATACTTTCAATCAAACGGCTTTTAATTTGTTCATCGTCACTAATTAAAAGTCTATCAATTACAATTTCGATATCATGAGTTTTGTAACGGTCTAATTTCATTCCATACTCAATATCTTGGATAGAACCATCAATTCTTACTTTTACGAATCCTTGTTTAGCTATTGATTCAAACAACTCTCTGTAATGTCCTTTTCTGGAGCGAATTACAGGAGCTAATATGCTGATTCTTTTCCCCGAAAAGTCTTGGATTATTAAATCTATGATTTGTTCATCAGAATAGCTTACCATTTGCTCTCCTGTATTGTAACTGAAAGCATCTGCTGCTCTGGCATAAAGTAACCTTAGAAAATCATAAATTTCTGTAATTGTACCTACTGTAGAACGAGGACTTTTATTTGTAGTTTTTTGTTCAATAGCAATTACTGGAGACAAGCCATCAATTTTGTCTACATCAGGACGTTCTAAACCTCCTAAGAATTGTCTTGCATAGGCAGAAAAAGTTTCAATATATCTTCTTTGTCCTTCAGCATATATGGTATCAAAAGCCAAAGAAGACTTTCCTGAACCTGAAAGACCTGTGATAACAACTAATTTTTCTCTTGGAATTATTACATCGATGTTCTTTAAGTTATGAACTCGTGCACCTAATACTTCTATCGATTCTTCTGTTTTAGACATGTTAACTATAAAAAAACAAATATAAGCATTTCTCTGCTTTTATAGATGCGTCTATTAAGGGAATAGGTAGATGTATAATACAAAATGCTATAAAAATTAGCAAAATATGATCTAAATAGAAAGTCTGTTTAATGTATAGTATATTTAAAGTAGAGTAGGGGATGTTTAATATATTAAAAAGGAGTATCTATTTATGGTTTTATTAGATAAACTGAATTTGTATTATTAAAAAAAATAAGAATAAGTGCACTAAGATTATAACAAAAAAATACTCATTTAAAAATAGTTTTCATAATAATAAAATGATTAATTTGCAGATTAATAAATGTTGAATTTTCTAAATAGTAATATAAATGATTATACAGCCAAGAACAAGAGGTTTTATTTGTTTAACATCTCATCCTGAGGGATGTGCTGAAAATGTAAAACAGCAAATTTCTTACGTAAAGTCAAAAGGAGTAATTGAAGGAGCTAAAAAAGTTTTAGTTATTGGGGCTTCAACAGGTTTTGGATTAGCTTCTCGTATAACGGCAGCTTTTGGTTCTAATGCTTCAACAATTGGAGTTTTTTTTGAAAAACCAGCTACTGAAGGACGTCCTGGAACTGCAGGTTGGTATAATTCTGCAGCTTTTGAGAAAGAAGCTCACGCAGCAGGTTTATACGCAAAAAGTATTAATGGAGATGCTTTCTCTGATGAGATTAAACAACAAACAATTGATTTAATAAAACAAGATTTAGGTCAAATTGATTTAGTTGTATATAGTTTAGCATCGCCACGTAGAACACATCCAAAAACAGGAGTAGCGTATGCATCTGTTTTAAAACCTATTGATGTACCATTCTCAAACAAAACAGTTGATTTCCATACAGGAGTAGTTTCGGATATTACAATTGATCCAGTAAAAGAACAAGCTGATATTGATAATACAATAGCAGTAATGGGAGGTGAAGATTGGTTATTTTGGATAGAAGATTTAAAGGCTGCAGGAGTTTTAGCAGAAGGTGTTAAAACAGTCGCTTATTCATATATAGGACCTGAACTAACTTATCCTATTTATAGAAACGGAACAATTGGTATGGCTAAAAATGATTTAGAAGCTACTGTTCCTACAATTAATAACTTACTAAGTGACTTAAAAGGTATTTCTTATGTTTCTGTAAATAAAGCATTGGTTACACAATCAAGTTCAGCGATTCCAGTAGTTCCATTATACATATCTTTGTTATATAAAGTAATGAAGGAAAAGGGAATTCACGAAGGATGTATTGAGCAAATGCAACGTTTATTTGCAGACAGGTTGTTTGGTAAAGATGTAAAATTAGATGATGTAGGAAGAATCCGTGTAGATGATTGGGAAATGAGAGAAGACGTTCAAGCAGAGGTAGCTAAATTGTGGAATGAAGTTACAACAGATAATATTGAAGCTATTTCTGACTTAGCAGGGTACCGCAAAGATTTCTTTAATTTATTTGGATTCGAATTTGATGCAATTAATTATGACGCAGATACTAATGAATTAGTAAATGTTGAGAGTATAAAAGAATAGAGTCTTTTTGAAAATATAAAAAGTCTCACTGTAATTTTGCAGAGAGGCTTTTAAACTAAAAAAACTGATAGATCTAATATTAGATCTATCAGTTTTTTTAGTTTATCATTTTTCTAAAGCAAGTTTATGGTTATGCTTTAAAAGATTGTAATTTTGCGTTGTACTCACGTAAATCAGATAGATTATGTTTATTATCTGCATCTTTAAATAAAGATAATAGATATTGTAAGCTTTCTAAATCATTTTTAGGTTCATCATTAATTTCTTCATTTTCAAATTCATCTTCAATTGGTTCGTCAGAAGGAATGCTAATTAAGAAAGCTTCATTTGCTAAAAGGTGCTCATAGGCTAAGCGAATACCTTTTACAAGAACAGGTTTTTCTTCAAGTAAAGCAAATTCTCTTAATTTTTTTAAATCAGTTACAATATTATCCACAACTAAACCATTGGCGATTAAGTCAGATTGGATTTTCTTGATTAATTTTAAAGCATTAGTGTTTTCCACAGTAAAAAATTTTAGTAAAACTTATATTTGCAAAAGTAAACAATTCCTCGGTTTAACAACTATACAATGCTTCTTTTTTTAGTATCTCTTTATTTTGTAATGAATATTATGTAAAATAGATTTTTTTTTGAATAACTACTACCTTTAAGAAACTCTTAGAATAATTTAACTGATTAGAATAATTTTCCTTTAGTTTAAATACAATAATATTTACATTAGCAATCTAAAACAATATTTGTTATTATTTATGCTATTTCTTATTTTAAGTATTTTAGGAAGTGTAACTGTTGGTATTTATTTAAAAATTGTAAAAAAGTTTAAAGTCTCTATTTTTCAAATGATTAGTATCAACTATATAGTTACTATGTTTTGTTCATACTTTTTTTTTGATCTAAGTTATTCTGTTATTCCATCAAATTTTCCAATTATAACAATTATAAGTTTAGCTATACTGTTACCTACAATATTTATGGCTCAGTATAATTCTATAAAATATGCAGGAATTATAAAAACAGATATTGCTCAACGATTATCATTATTTATTCCTATTCTTGCAGCTATTTTTATTTTTAAGGAAGATATTTCAAATCTGAGGTATCTTGCTTTAGCGATTGGATTAATTGCTATCTATTTTATACTTGATAGATCTTTAGATACTAATATTAATGGAATTAGTAGGACGAAAAATAAAACATTTTATCCTTTGATAGTTTTTATTGGTTTTGGAGTAATTGATATATTTTTTAAGCAATTAGCACTTTATAGCACTATACCTTATACTTCTTCCCTATTTTATGTTTTTGGAGCAGCTTTTATTGTTTCAATCATTATTAATTTGATTCTTTATCTTAAGAAGTGTAATAGGACTACATTTAGTTTAAAAACTTTGCTTTTGGGTATTCCTTTAGGATTATTAAACTTTATAAATATTGTTTGTTATATGAAAGCTCATAAAGCATTTGCTACAAGTCCAACTACTGTTTTTGCAGGAATGAATTTTGGTGTGATATTATTAGGAACCCTAATAGGATACTTTTATTTTAATGAAAAAATGACTAAGAAGAATATTTTAGGATTAGGATTAGCTTTAGTTGCAGTTACTTTAATCTTATTGACACAGAAAGCATAGCTTATATCTAATTAAGATAGAATAAACTTAATTAATGTATTACAAAATGGATGTCTTTTGTTTTAAATTTTTTGTCAATTAGTATAATACTATAAGGATAAACAGCTTCTTTCAAAGGCTTTTCAATTTCATTAATACAATATTTGATCTCCAATTTATTGTTTTTGTCATTGATACTTTCTACTTTAAAAGAGGTTTCTGTTTTACTTGTAATCCCTATAAAAGCAAGAACGAAATACTTTTTAAAGTCAATAGTATTCGCTTTTGTTTCTTGAATATCTTTAAAGTATTTATCAAATTGCTCTTGCGATGTTATTTTCAAATTTAAACCTTTAGACGTTTTGAATTCGTTATTTAAAGTATAATTATCTGCAATTAAGTAATCTATTGGCTTACTGGAATAATGAGTGATTACATCAGGTTCCTTGTCATTTCCTTTAATCTGTTCTTGTTTTTTACAACCAACAGTTAGAAAGCCTATTAAAGTTAAAAGAAAAAAACTCTTTCTCATTGGAATACTTAGATTATGGATTACTTTATTATATAACTATTTCTATTCAATGATATTGTGTATTCATTAAAAAAAACTGCTTTTATATAAATATATAAAAGCAGTTTTTTATGTAGTATCTTATAGTTAAAAACTATGTTGTAGAATAAAAACTTTATTATATGTTTCTTTACGCTGTTTACGTGGATAGAACACTAAACCAAAAGTGTTTTCATTAACTTTATTAATTGATCCCAAAGCTAAGTCGTTTGTATCTATTTCTAATGTTTCTTTTGTTAAAAGATTTTTATATCCTTTTTTATTCTTGTTATAGAATAATTCAATCAATTCGTCTTCTTGAATAGTTAACCAACCATTGCCAAACTCAGTAGTAAATTGTACAGCTGCTTTTCCTTCTCCTATTATTTGCGGGTGCCAAGTTCCAAAAAATTCATCTCCAATATTGAATAGATCCGCATAAAGACAGTCGCCATTTATTTCAATTTCTACTACTCCAATTTCTCCATTTTCTTCACACAATAAATATGATTTTTTCTGAAAAGAAAGAGAAATTGCTTCGTGTACAAATGGAAAATCGAAATCTAAAATACGTCTCTTCAACTCTTTTCCTTCTTCATCTATTTGGCGGTGCAACCACCCTTCTTCCATTTCTGTTATTAAATGAATTTCTCCATTTTCTACAAATATTTTATTTGCTTTAGGAAGAGGAATTTCTAATTGCTTTTGTGTAACCTTATTTTGATTATCAAAGCGTAAAATTGTTATTGTATCTTTTTCATTCTCTTGCCAAATATCAACGTGGTAGAAAATAGAACTTTCGTTAGTACATCCTACAAAACGACCTTGAAAGGCATCTACATTAGTTTGACTCCTTTCCTTCTCCCCTTTTATATTTACAGTCTCAATAATAGCTTTTAAATCATTAGAAGTTCCTTTAGTATAGTAGACAAAAGGTTCTCCTTTGCTATTAGAAAATAGAATAGGCAAAGCTCCTTCATTAGAGTCTACATTACTAACTTCTCCTTTTTGATTTATTAGAGAATATACAATCTTATACTCAGAGGTTGCTTGTTTGTCATCAACTATATAATTTGCTATTAAAAGACCATTCTCATTCCAGCAGCTACTTTTAAAGTTTAATGCACCAGGTACTTCTACTGTAGTAATTAATCCAAAAGACGTCTGTTTATTCATTTCTATACTGCGTTAAAACTTGAAGTACAAAGGTAGGAAAACTAACCTACTTCTAACCTCTAAATCAAAGACATTTTTTACCATAGTATTCTAAATAGATTATTAGAAATAATAAAGGGAATTAAAAGTCCATTTAATTCCCTTTATTGTTATGTTATTGAATAAGTTTTAAGTCTTTGTCAAACAAACCAATTAAGACGCTATTTCCTTTTTCATCTACTCTTAGTCCTCCATATTTAGCCTTTTCATATTTTTTAGCATGACCTTCTTGAAAAAAGTAACTCTCTGCTCCTATGTTATAACTCCACTCACTTCCATTAAAATATTTAATGTAGAGTTGGCTTTTTTTAGGAGAGTTTTTAATTGCCCCTCTACTAATAAATTTCGCTACTTTAGATGAATCTACTTCTACTAAGACATATCCTCTTGGTGGTAATTTTAAAGTATCTGTTTGACCTGTTTCATCAAACTGCCAGCGATTACCTTGTATGGCATAGTTTAAATTCATATAGTCACCTTGCATTAATGATCGGGGATCAACAGGAGCTAATTCTAAGTAAATTAATTGACCTTTAGCAATTGTATGTTCTTTATCAATTACTGCTTTTATAAAAAAGAAACTACTTAATACAAAAGCGATAAGTATTGTTATTGATGTTTTACTTAATTTCATATACCTTCCCTCCTTTCTTGATTAAATAAAAAGCAATTAATAAAAGGGAACCAACCCCTATTAATAATATTGATTTAATAAGTAATGTATAAGTTAAGTCGTAATAAAACATTCCCAATGCCCATAAAAATACAACAGAGCCTTTTGCTACACCTTTTAAATCATATTCTTTAAAAGCCCAAAAAGTAACTAATAAACCAATACTAAAAGCTGGATAATATAATCCAATTAGAATAAAAGAAGCTAAAGAAATAATAAATAAAACTATTTTTATTAGTAAAGATTGAATTGATACTATTTTAAAGATTTCATATATCGTGTACATTAGTGCAATACTTAAACTAACACATAAGATCAGTGGTAAAGTAACTGTATCAGTTCCATAGTAATCGACCCATTTTAAGGTAGAACAAATAATAGCAGATACCAATGTGTACAAAATAATAGCAGAGCGAATAGGAAGATATAATTCAGAAAGGAACAAACTTCTGGTTCTAATTTTAACTTCGAAAATATATAAAGCAATAATACAATACATACAAAAAATCAGTAAGATATATACTGCTTCATTAAGTTCATTATTTACTGCAAGGCAATGCAAACTTATTAAAATTGTTAGCACACCTAAAAAGGTAATAATTCTTGATTTAAAGAATAGAATCCCCAAAAGACCAATTAATACACTAAGGGAGATTAGTATATTATTGGAAGGATTATTAGAAAAGGCAATACCTAATACAATTGAAATACCTCCAGAAACATATAAAGATATTCCTAAACCTTCAGTGGAAGGTGTCTCTGCTTTTCTACTCCAAAAGAATGATATAATTAAAAAAACGATACCAAAAAAAACAATTAAATTTTCTATTTGATTCGCTTCAGTAACTAAGGCAATAAATGCGATAAAAGAAGCGATACCTAAGATTCCTCCTATTACTGATAAAACTAATATTAAGGTTGTTTTTAAAGGTTTTTTCTTGTTTACTTCTATCAATAGTTCTTCATTGATAGTTCCTCCTCTTGCAACAAGAGAATCTTTCAGAACTTTAAAGTTTTCTATACTATTCATCTTGCCATTTTTTAAAGGTTTTCATTAAGTAATTGACTACACCAAAAGTTCCTCCAATAAAGTAAATAGCATAGAGTAAAGTTGAGAATATAGTAAAGTCAAATATTTTGACTAATAATCCCAATAGAATAAAGAAACAACTTACAATTGCAGTGCTATAGTAATAAAACGTTTTTGTAACTATAGCTCTCCATAGTAATCCTCCAATCCATCCAAGACTAATGCAGAGGGTTATCACTAAATTAGCTCTTGATTCATTATATCTCAGAAAGTCTGTAGAAAAAATCGTTACAATAATATCCTGAGTTGAAATTAAAGTTACAACAGTAATATAAATTTTATTATACCACTGGGGTACTATAGTATTCTTTCGAAAATATGATATGCTATTTGGAACAATAAAAAGCATAATATTAGTGATTAATAAACCTAATAAATAGGTAAATACGCTTTCTGAATCAAATACTTGGCCAAAGC
The DNA here is from genome assembly GCA_031277535.1 of Flavobacteriaceae bacterium. Taxonomy (GTDB): domain Bacteria; phylum Bacteroidota; class Bacteroidia; order Flavobacteriales; family Flavobacteriaceae; genus Flavobacterium. The sequence goes on along the minus strand of JAITMD010000005.1, from coordinate 177,385 downwards.
AAAGCATTAAAGTAGCATTACCTAATAGGCCATACATTAACCATTGGAAAGGAAATTTAGAGGTTAAGGTCCATATCGTTATTGACATCAACCAAGCCAAAAAGAAATCATAAGCATTAGCTCCTGTTTGGTATTCTTGACCAAAAACAGCATATAGTATTCCAATAAGTAAAGAAGCACATAGCAAGGCTATTCTTCTATACAGAATAGGAATTTTGTTATAAACTGAACAGCAAACAGCAATTGTCAAAATTGCTCCTATAATACCAAATTTTAAAAAGGTATGTAATGCAGTCCAATTATAAGCAAAGAAAAATAAAACACCTATTACTAATAATCCACTTCCTAAAATAAGGAAGAGTATTTCCATAAAAGTAGTCCAATCTTTTTTATTACTATAGACATCTTCTTTTAAAATTGTAGTTAATTCACCTTTACCTAAATCACTACAGTGATATAAATGAAAGAGATCTTCTTTGTCAAACTTTTTTTTCATAACTACTTTTGACTAAGAGTTCTCTAAGATTTGAGAAGCATGATCTTTTGTTTTTACTTTAGTAATAATATTAGAAAGCATTCCATCTTCATCTATCACAAAAGTTGTTCTGTGAATACCATCATAGGTTCTTCCCATAAATTTTTTTGGCCCCCAAACCCCAAAAGCATTTACTACCTCTTTGTTCTCATCTGCAAGTAGAGGAAATGGCAAGTGGTTCTTTTCTATAAATTTTTGTTGTTTAGTAGCAGAATCAGCACTAACTCCTAATAATTCATATCCCTTTGCTTGTAGTTCGGCATAATTATCTCTTAAATTACACGCTTCCCAAGTACATCCAGGCGTGCTTGCTTTAGGATAAAAGAATACTACTAATTTTTTACCCTCATAGTCCTTTAATGTATGTTTTTTACCAGTTTGGTCAATTCCAGAGAAATTAGGAGCTTTATCTCCTATATTTAATGTTATCATGTCTGTTATCTTTTTTGATTATTTTAAAAGTAAAAGTACTATTTTTTATAGGATATCAAGGTAGATTAGTTACAACTAACAATTAAATACAGTATTTCTTGTTTAAAAGGTAATATAAAGCAACAAGCCAAAGTGTAAAACACACTTTGGCTTGCTTAAATAGGAAATTTGTTGTTTTTAAATCGCATTTATTAAAAATGAATAATTTTAGAATACTTTATGATTTAATGTTTGTTAAATTTAGTAAAAATGATTAATTATTTTATTTACTAAAAAGACAAACTAAGATTATTGTATATAATTTTAATATATTAAACAGTTATTACTTATTTTATTTGTAATAAATGAAATAACACTACAATTGTATAAGAAAATTTGTTTTTGTTGGTAATAATTAACTGTTTTTTTGAAACAATATTGTCTATTAGTGGCATTATTTACTTTTCTTAAATGAACGAATGTATTTTAATAAAAAGAGAGAGCAGTTTTTACATTACTCTCTCTTAAGTACAAAAAAAATAACGCTATGTTCTCTCACCAACATAGTCTTGTAAACTAAGTAATAATTTTATCTATATAGTTTCTATTATAGTTCTGCTCTTTTTTATATTGAGATGGAGAGACTCCCATTACACTTTTAAACTGTTTGCTTAGATGGCTTAGATCATTATAATACATTGTATTAGCTATTTCTACAAGTGTTAGTTCTCCATATGATATATATTCCTTGACGCGTTCTATGCGTTGATAGATATAATATTTTTCAATAGTAAGTAGTTCACGTTCTGAAAATAGTTTACTGGCATAGCTATAGTCCATGGCTAATGTCTCAGAAATTAAATAGGATAAATTTGTGGTTAGTTTTTTATCTTGTTGAACAAGCTCTATAATCAATTGCTTGATACGCTCAATAAGTATATCTTGTTTTTGTATTAACAATTCAAACCCTAATTGTTCTATTTGTTCTTTTAACTTTAATGTGTTTTCTGAAGATAGTTCATTCTTAAAATGAATCTCCCCTAATGAAACAACAGCTTCTAAAATACCAAGTTTACTAACTTCTTGTTCTATCATTAAAACACAACGGTGGCAAACCATGTTTTTTATATATAAGGTTGTTGAGTACTTCATATTTGCCCGTTTTTTTAATGAGTGTGCTACACATAAATTGTAGCACACCCTGATTATACAAATTAATCTTATTTACCTTCAGCTAAGAATTTTTTATAATTATCTTCATTTGCAAAGTATGCTACTTCTCCTTTGTTTCCTATCATTACAATGTATGCTTCTGCTTTATCTACTTCTTTAAGTGTATAGGGATCAAGAGCTACACGAACTGTTTTATCTTCTGGAATTCGCGCCTTGCACATTTCACAACAACCATAGTACTGTTTACCTTCAAACTCTACAAGTAGTTGCTCTGTCCCCATAAAAGCATCATTTACCATGCAAACCAGTTCTTTAGGTATACTATCTCCTTTTTTATATTGAGAAGTTCCTGTTTCTTTTCTTTCTTTTTCAACAACCTGTTGAGCCTCTTGCATAGATTGTTCTAATCCTTGTTTTGCAGCAGGTTCAATCTCATTTTTGGTTTTTCCACAGGCAACTATAAAAAGTGTAATACTTATTATAGTAATTATTTTAATAATGTTCAATCTCATTTTATTACATTAATTTTTGTTCATTCATTATTTCTTCAGTAGCCATCTTTAATATTTTAGCTCCTACTGTTAGGTCTCCAAATACTTCTATCATCATTCCGTTTACACGCCCTTTAGTGATTTTTCGGTGATATGCTATTCCGTTTTTTACCTCTATCACATACATTCCAAGATTGCTATCTACTAATGCAGATTTAGGAACAAAGAAACTCGGCTCTGCCCCTTTCAGATTGACAGTTGCATCAGCTATCATATTTGGCTTTAATAAATGTTCTGCATTGTTGATATCAGCTTGTATCTGCTCTGATCTAAGCTTTAAGTCTAAACTTCCTGCCTTACGTGTTACTACCCCTGTAAACTCTTTTTGAGGTAGTGTACGCACTTTAAACTTCACCGTATCACCTTCCTTTACATAAGGTGTATTCGCCTCCGAAATAGACAACTTTAATCTCAATGTTCTTGTATCTTCTACTGTCAATAAGGGAAGTTTACTCATTGGCCCTACATAAGCCCCTTTGTCCACTTGTCTATCTGTTATCACTCCATCAAATGGTGCTCTGATAACCAAATACTGATCTATATTTCTCGTCTCTTCATAAGCTGACTTAGCCGAAGCTACTTGAGCTTTATCTGCCAACATCTTAGCTGTTATCTGTTCTAAATAATCCGGTGCTATAGTTCCTTCTGTCTGATTAGCCTTTATCGTACGATCATAAGTTGCCTTTGTAGCAACATAGATAGCTTCTTGTGCTTTCCATTTAGCTTGGGCATTAGCTACCTGAGCTTGTATTTCTGGAGCATCCAATATCATTAGTACTTGTCCTTTCTTTACTACACTTCCGATGTCCACTTTTAGATCAGTTACATAACTGTTCACTTTAGCAAATATCTCTGTACGCTGATCTGCTCTTAATTCTCCTGGCAACTGAAGTGGAACAGTAGGATTTATCTTTTCTAAAGGAATAGTCTCCATCTTATTCATCATCATGTTCATTCCTGTCTTCTCCTCTTTCTTTTCAGTTGATTTAGCTGTTTTCTTATCTGCACAAGCTGTTAATACTACAAGGCTTACTAATGCTATATATATTCTTTTCATCTTTTTATTTGTTTTCAGTAGGTAAATAGTGAATGCTTTCTGTGTCTTCTGGATCCAATGACGGAGAGTTTCTTGTTACTTTATTCATCACCCAAGCAAATACCATAGGTAGAATAATAAGAACTGAAACTGTAGAAGCTAATAGTCCTCCAATTACTGCACGTCCTAAAGGAGCTACTTGCTCACTTCCCTCTCCATGTCCTATAGCCATAGGCAACATACCTGCTATCATCGCTATCGTTGTCATAGCAATTGGTCTTAGACGTAATCTCGTTGCTTCTATTGCCGCAGCTGTAGATGTCCAACCTGTTTTGCGCAGTGTCTCTGCATTGTTAATTAGCAGTACCGCATTAGCTATGGATACCCCTACAGACATGATAATTCCCATATAAGACTGTAAGTTCACTGTAGATCCAGTCGCTTTTAATAACAATAGTGATCCTAACATTACGAAAGGCACTGTCGTTAAGATCACAAATGATACTTTAAACGATTGGAAGTTAGCAGTTAACATCAAGAAGATAACAACAACAGCAATCAATAAACCATTAGCTAAACTCTTCATTGTATCATCTAATACTGGTGCCATACCTTTAAGCTCCACATTTACCCCTTTAGGCAACTCTCCTAATTCTGCTATTGCCTTTTGCACATCTTCTTTGGCTCTATTCAAATCTGTTTTATGTACATTGGCAATTACAGTTACATACCCCATCGTTCCTTCATTATAACTCTCTGCAAGTGCCTTACCCTCAGTTATTGTAGCAACATCACTAAGCACTGGTCTATCAGCATTCTTGCTCAATGGAATATTCTCTAACTCCTCTTTACTCCCCAATTGATTCTGTGGCATCTGTACCTGTACATCATAAGCGATACCCATCATACCTCCTACCCACATATTTCGATTCGTATATCTTGATGAAGCTGTAGTCGCTACCATTGATTTAGCAATGTCCATCGCATCTAATCCTAACTGTGCTGCACGTACTCTATCAATATTAATCTCATAAGAAGGATAATTCATAGAAATAGGCATTTTTACATCACGCATATAATCCAACTCATTTAACTTAGCTAATAATTTATTAGCCGTCATCATATTCATCTTACGCATCATGCCAGATACTCTAATCTCAATAGGTGTATTCGTCCCTTGACTTAGAATCTTCTCTGTTAATTCAATTGGCTCAAAAGTTATTTTTAGTTCAGGTAATTTCTCTTTTATGCGCTCTCGTATCTGATCTTTTAACTCATCTGTATTACCACTAAAGTCTTTGAATGCGATCTGCATAGACGCTTCATGCGGGCCAGCGTTATACAAGTAAATCGGGCTTACCGCAAATGAAGAAGGGTGTTGTCCTACAAAGGCAGATGAAATGGCGATTTTCTCTTTTCCAAACAAATCTTCTAACTCCGTTAATAGCTTCTTCACTTTCATTTCTGTATGCTCTATACGCGTCCCTTCTGGAGCAGTAATACGCATCTGTACTTGGCTTGAGTTTATTGTTGGCAATACGTCTTTACCAATATTCTGATACATAAATCCAACAGACAACAGGGCTAATACAATAGAACCTATCACAATCATCTTCTTCATTGGCATCACTTTTTCAATACCAGCGACTACTCTATTCTTAAACTTGTCAAATCCTTTTGCTTCTTCAGGAATAGCGTGTTTCTCTGGGGTGTACTTCATTAACCAGTTTGCCATAATAGGCACAAATGTCTGCGATAATAAGAATGATACAGTCATCGCAAATCCAATAGCCATTGCCAACGGCATAAATAATGCTCCTGGAATACCTGTCATCATAAAGGCTGGTGCAAATACAGCCAAGATGCTGAATAAGATCAGTAACTTAGGGAAGGCAATCTCCTTACACGCATCCCATATAGCCTGTACTTTAGTCTTACCGAGGGCAAAGTGCTGGTGTATATTTTCAATAGTTACCGTACTCTCATCTACCAAAATACCAATCGCTAATGCTAATCCTGACAAAGTCATAATGTTGATCGTCTGACCGAACATCTTTAAAAACAGTACAGCAGAAATAATAGCAATCGGGATAGTCATAATTACGATAAGCGCTCCTCTTGGATTTCTTAAGAACAGCATTACCATTAATCCTGTTAACAAAGCTCCTAATACTCCTTCTACAATTAAACTCTTAACAGCGTTAATTACATTGACTGATTGGTCAAACTCGTATGATATCTTTACATCATCTGGCAAGTTGTTTTGAATCATTGGCAATGACTCTTTTAACTTTTCTACCACATCATAAGTAGATGCTTTACCAGACTTAGCAATATTAATGTATACTGATCGCTTTCCATCTACTAAGGCATATCCTGTCGTGATATCTGCTCCATCTTTTACGGTAGCAACATCTCGAATAAACACGTTGTCCACTTGTCCTTTAAACAAAGGAATATTGCCAAACTCTTCTACTGTTTTTAACGTATTATTAGTTGGTGTTAGATAGTTTTTATCCCCTACATATACATTACCAGAAGGCATTGTTACGTTTTGTCTGCTGATTGCCTCAACCACTTGTTCTGGGCTAATATGGTGTGTGCGTAGCTTATTAGGATCAATGTTGATCTCTATCGTACGTGGTGATCCTCCAAATGGCGGTGCTGTTGTTAGTCCTGGTATCTTAATCAAGAAAGGACGTGCGGCAAAGTTGGCAATATCTTGTAGTTCATTATTCGTCTTTGTTTCTGAACGGAATACTAACTGCCCAACTGGTTGAGAAGAAGCGTCAAAACGAATAATAAACGGTGGTGGTGCTCCTGGTGGTAAGAAGATTACCGAACGGTTAGAAAGTGCTGAGATAGACGCAATAGCCTCTCCCATATCTGTACCTTCGTAAAACTCTATCTTCATCAGGGTTAACCCTTGTGTATTTTTAGTGTCGATACTTTTTATCCCATTGGCAAAAAGCATCATATTTACATACATCTTTGTGAAGTAACCTTCCATCTGTTGTGGTGTATATCCATTAAATGAATGGGCAATATAAACCACAGGGAGATTCATCTCAGGAAGTATATCTACAGGAATTTCTTTAGAAGATTTTATTCCAAAGAACAATAGTCCTATTACCAATACCATAATAGATATAGGCTTGCGCAAGGCAAATCGAATTAAATTCATACGATCTTATTTTAGGGGAATAGCGTTTAACAAATATTGAATATCTCCGTAGGCAGAAGCTTGTAACAATAGTGATTGCCACACATTGTTTTGAGCTATTTCATAGTCAATCTCTGCACGTTGTAAAGTGTACAAAGCTTGGGTAAAATCAACTAAGTTGCTCAACCCATTGTCATATAAAGCTTTCTGCTGTTTAAAAGCGACATCTGCTGCTTCTAACTGTATTTTGGACTGTGCCCACACTGCCTGAGCATTGTTGTATTTCTCTTTAGTCAAAGCAACTTGATTAGTCAACTCTTTATCCATCTGAGATAATTCATACACAAAACTCTTTGTTGTATATTCTTGTTGTTTACGCTTATAGGTTGTTCTAAAATAATTAGATATATTCCATGTCAATTGAAGCCCCACTAAGTAGTTTCCTCTATCGATACCTACCCCCTTGCCATAAGCAGTAGAGTATGCACTGTTATCTTGAACATAATTCCAGTCAAAACCAGATCCTCTTCCTTGCAATACTCCAAAGCCGTTAAGTGTAGGTAAACTTCCCTTAGTTACTAAGCGCTCCATCGATTCGCTTTGTGCTATTTTACTTTCCTGTAATTGTAAAATAGGATGTTGATCTATAGATCTAACAGTCTCCTCTACTATTAGAGGTTTCTCAGACACAAAAACATTGTCTAATGTATATGTTTTAGTCTGTTCATCTAATAGAACAGCCAGTTGCTTATTGAACTCTATCTCTTTGTCATAAGATTTAATATGTAGCGCTTCTGCATTAGCCACTTCAGCCATTGCCAAACGCTCATCTACTTGAGGTAACAAACCACTCTTAGCTTTAGCAGCTGTAACATCATGGAATACTTTGGCGCGTTCTAAATTCTTTTGTTGCACATATTTAATACGCTGAGCTGCTAATAGATTTAAGTAGGTAGCACTTACTTTTACTTGTTGTTGAAAAATCTCTTGTTCTAAATCCTTAAGGTTAACCTCCTGTTGAGCCTTTGCCATGTTCACCCCTTCTTTTATTTTACCAAAAGAGAAGATATTCCAATTGACATTAGCAAAATATAATGAACCAAAAGCCGCATTCCAATTTTGCTCTGCTAAGGGCATAGAGGTAGCTGCTGATCCCAATCCTCCATAAGCGTATAAAGGACCGTTCTGCGCGTTAATGGTACCGTAGCTTTGTTGGGCACCGAATGTTAAGTCTGGAAAGTAGTTTCCTTTTTGATTGATTGTATTTTCTTGAGAAGCAGCAAGTCTCGCTTCTTTAACCTTAATAAGGTCGTATCGTTCTATAGCCTGTTTTAGTGCAGCATCTAACTTTAGCTCCTGAGCATAAGATATAGATACTGAACCCAATAGGACAAACAGTGCTATCCTATTAATTTTCATGTGAAATGTTGTGATTAATTATACAATATGAGACGTGTACCCACTATAGATAGGGGTTTGTTATATTGTATTTAATCAAAGTCTATAAACGCAATTCTTGATATACAGAGGTACTGCTTTGACCTTGTATAAGTAATAAGTATAAGTAGTGAAGTTGTCTTTTACTGTAGCTACTACTTCATATACTGCTCCAAAGTAGCGGTGTAAGATAGCATCTGTAAAGAATGCTATTTTTAGAATTTTAAAGGAACTATTTTGAACTTCTGATTTTACTTTTACTACTTCAACTTTTTCTTTGCAACAGTTTTTCTTTGGTTCTTTTACTGTATTCCCTTTTTTAGAACAGAAACCACAGCTACTATCGTCTGACTGAGTGTTAGTCATACTCGTCTGTTGCACTAATCCCTTACAGATGTGCTGATATGTACTAAAGCCTGAAGCCAGTGCTGTGTACAAAAGTGCGAATAATATGACGAATAGTTTTTTCATAATCTCTCCGCCAAAAGTACTATACACAAATGAAGAAATTGTTATATGATTTTATATAGTTGTTGTATAATTTTTGGTTTCTATCTAAATACTATTATAGGAGGTCTAACACTTTTTACAGGAGTATCCTTTGTTTTTGGAGGGGATTACTTGGGGAATACGTGCAGTTTTGTTCGACAAACAGGTGTTCTACCCAATCATTCCCTACGAATACCCCAAGAATACCCAAAGAATTTCCCAAGGATAGTAAACTAACACTTGTAAATAGGGAGATTAAAATAATAAGCGAAATAGAATATAAAATGTAAAAAATAATTATGTATTTGAATTTTAGTATTTTATATTTTTTGTCTCTAAAAAAATAGATCATGTTTTTTTTGAAAAAGAACTACATAAAAGTATAATTCCCCCTTTGTTTATAAAAAAAACTATCTATTTTTCTTATACCTAACTATTTTAATCCTTTTATAAGTGCTAATATAAAAAAAGGAGTTTGTTTTTTTAGGAGTGTATAGATTTATAAAAGTAAAAAGGTACATGAGCTTATTCCTACTCTGTTAAATGGATGACATGGTAGGTATTTTCAATTACATATCACTTTATTTAATATAGAATAGTTGACAAAAGGACTTTTTACTATTCAATTTACAGAGGACAATTATGGAACTTAATTAATTGTGTAAAATATTCAAACAATAATACCTTAATATTTTAATAATTCATTGAATGTGTGAAATAATTTAATTTATTTGAAATACTTTCACGTAGTTAATTTAATTAGGCATATCTTTTGAAGTGTGTTAAATGAAATTAATTGTTTAAAAATGAATGTTATGGAAGATTTTAAAAGTTTCAATGCCTGGATTGATTCAGTAAGGCTTAGTACAATATTATTTAGATTAGCAGTCAAATTTGAATCTGTAGATGACACCTACGATGACAATGATAATTTTCTTCGAGATCTGAAAGATAAATTAGTACTTATACCTACTAAAATCGCTTATGCTTCCCAATTAGAGAATTTTGATGAATATTTAAAAGAGATGTCAATTTCTTTAGTTTATCTGTATGAAGTAAAGACTTATTTAAAGAAAGCATACAATAAAAAATTCATGAATTTGGAATTACTAAATATATATGTAGGTGAAATAGATAAAATCTCCTCTTCAATACAACAACATCGTATGCTTCGTTTATATCAAAATATGTATTAGGTAAATGTTTGAGTTTTGACTTTTAAAAATACTTTTTTAAGTACTGAGGAGAGGACTTTCTGAATAATTGTCCTCTTTTCTTTAGTATAATTTTTGCAAACTATCTTTTTTTAATATGAAGTAGTAAAAAATGAACTTTTTCTTTTTTTGTATAAATAAGAATACAATATTTGAAGTATTTTTATATCTTAAAATATTGTGCATTTATTTAATTTTTTAATAAAAAAGACTTTCTTTCTGTTTTTATTTGTTTTGTATGCTTTTTTATTTTCAAAATTCATTTTATTCTATATAAATTGTAACAGCTTAAAATTTTAATTTAAAATGACGAACGAAGACTCGAAATTAGATAGGATTAAATATGCTCCTTATCGTGAGAGAATCATCTCAGCAGAGGAAGCTGCCTTATTAATTCCAGACAAAGCGATTGTAGGAGCAAGTGGGTTTACAAAAGCAGGAGATAGTAAATCAATTTTACCCGCTTTTGCTCAACGTGCAGCAAATGAGAATGTAGCGATTACCTTAATAACAGGTGCTTCATTAGGACAAACTACGGATGCTGACTTAGCAAATAATAATGCGTTGATTAGACGTATGCCTTTCCAAGCAGATTCTATATTGAGAAAAAGCATCAATGAAGGGAAAGTGAAATACATGGATCAACATTTGAGTGAAACCATTGAACAGTTGCAAGAAGGACATATTCCTCAAGTAGATGTTGCGATTATTGAAGCTACATATATTGATGAAAATGGTTTTATTATTCCAACTACTTCAATTGGTAACTCTGCTTATTTTGCAAGTGTTGCAAAGAAAATTTTAGTAGAAGTAAATACTGCTATTCCATATAGTGTAGTGGGAATACACGACAACTGTGTTCCTTTACAACAACCAAGAAGAGAATCTATTCCAATTCATTCTGTTGAAGATCGCATAGGAGAACCTTTTATTCGATTGAATCCAGACAATGTAGTTGGAATTGTGTACTCAAGCATTGAGGATACTCCTGCTCTATTACCTGAGCCAGATGTAAAAACAACAGCTATTTCTCAGCACTTACTTAAATTCTTTGAAGATGAAGTGAAAAAAGGGAAATTGACTTATTCTTTATTACCTATACAAGCGGGTATCGGAAAAGTAGCTAATGCTGTACTTACTGGATTTATTGATGGTCCATTTGAGAATTTAACTATGTACTCTGAAGTATTACAAGATAGTACTTTTGATTTGATCGATTCAGGAAAAATGACATTTGCTTCTGGTTCATCTATTACAGTAACAGAAGAATGTTATGAGCGTTTGTTGAAAAACTTTGATCAATACAAAGATAAATTAGTTTTGCGTCCACAAAATATAAGTAATGCTCCAGAAGTAATTAGACGTTTGGGAATTATTGCTATTAATACTGCTATTGAATTTGATATTTATGGAAATGTAAATTCAACACATATTAGTGGTACAAAAATTATGAATGGTATTGGAGGTTCTGGAGATTTTGCGCGTAATGCTTATTTAAGTATTTTCGTTACACAAGCAGCTTCAAAAGAGAACAATGTTATTTCGCATGTATTACCTATGGTATCGCATGTGGATCACACGGAGCATGATGTTGATATTTTAGTTACAGATCAAGGGCTTGCTGATTTAAGAGGTTTATCTCCAAGAGAAAGAGCAGAAGTTATTATAGAAAACTGTGCTCATCCGGATTATAAAGATGAGCTAAGAGACTATTATTCTCGTGCTTTGGAGAAAGGTGGACATACACCACACTTGTTAGGTGAAGCTTTCAAATTTCATCAAAGATTTGCAGAAACAGGTTCGATGAAAAAATAATCTTTTATAAAAAAACTCTACAAAATTTACTTGTAGAGTTTTTTTTATTTTTTGCGTTTTATTCTCATTTCAACTTGATTGATTTTGTTATCTTAGCCTAATAATGATAGGACTTTAAAATGAAAGAAATTACAATAGTTGGCGTTCCAGAACACTTCAATCTTCCATGGCACTTATGTATTGAAAATGGGGAATTTAGCGATGTGGGTATCGATTTAAAATGGCAAGATGTACCTGAAGGTACTGGAAAAATGTGTCAATTATTGAGAGAGAAAAAAACAGACTTAGCTGTTATTCTTACAGAAGGAATCGTTCGAGATATTGCAGCAGGAAACGAATCTACTATTATACAGCAGTATGTAGGGTCTCCTCTACTTTGGGGAATACACGTTGCTGAACCTTCTACTTTTAAATCTGTTGATGATTTAAAAGGAAAAAGAGTTGCTATTAGCCGATTTGGTTCAGGATCTCATTTAATGGCTATTGTACATGCCAAACAAATGAATTGGCCTATTGATGAATTAGAATTTGTAGTTGTTAATACACTGGATGGCGCTGTAAATGCACTTCAAAACAATGAAGCAGATTATTTTATGTGGGAACGCTTCATGACTCAACCTATTGTTGATCAAAATATATTTAGAAGAATTGGCGAATGCCCTACTCCTTGGCCTTCTTTTGTCATTGTAGCAACTAATGAATTTATTAAAGAAAATAAAGCTACAATAGATTATCTTTTGGAAGTAATTAATGCTACAACAAGTGAATTCAAATTAATTCCAAGCATTGATAGAACATTAGCTTCCAAATATGAGTTAAGAATAGAACAGATTCAAGAGTGGTTGAAACTAACACAGTGGTCTCAGAAAACTTTAAAGTTAAAAGATTTTAATAAAGTACAAGACCAATTAGTTGAGTTAGGATTAATAGAATCAAAACTTACTTACGAAACAATTATTCTATAAAAGATTTTAAAAGCTGCCTTCTAAGTGCCAAATAAGACGAATATAAATAAGGATGTTTTACCAGAAATAAAAAAATGGTATAGTAAACTCAAGGTGCCTTCACCTTGGGATAATATCATTATACTGGTACTTAATGTATTAATTACTATCCCTATATTTATAATTATTCACCAAAATATTATTGATCCCAATTGGCCATTACAATTAGATCGTATAATTCTTTTTATTGCTATTGTAGGATTGTTGCAATTCATACTTCAAAAAATGAAGAAACTACTATTGGTGTTGATTTTCATTTATTTGATTGTATTGGTATGGGGAACATTTACAGGAGGATATGGTTATGACAAAATTATAGATGACTATAAAGTAATGATTTATGCAATGGCAGATGATTCTGCTCCTCAAGATGTAATTATTGCTAAATTATTACCTTTCCCTAATAAAGCAAAAGTTATAAACGCAATAGAATATGACAATCCGAAAGTAAGAAACTTTGCTTTGATGGCTACGACAAAGCACTTTACAAATGTTCCAGGATATCATCAAAATAGACAAGTTATTCAGTGTTTAGCTATTTTTAAAGAAATAAAGACTCGTTGGAATTATGTAAATGACCCTAAAGGAAGAGAATACATAGCCACTGCTACTGAATCATTAATACATTTTTCTGGGGATTGTGATGACTATTCTATATTAATGGCAGCTTGTATTAGGGCTATTGGAGGTACTCCCCGTCTTATTCATACAAAAGAACACATGTATCCTGAAATGCTTATTGAAAATAAGGCACAGTTTGAACAAGTAGTTTATTTGATTAAAGAAGTTTTATTTAAAGAAGAAGCAAAAGGAAAAGAAATAGCTTATCACGTAGATGAGCGTGGACAAATATGGTTAAATCTTGATTATACAGCTCAGTATCCAGGAGGCCCTTTTATGTCTAAAGAAATATTAGGACAATTAACTTTAAGTAATTAGAATGGAAATACAGAATCAGTTGGCTATTATAGCAGGAAGTACATTGGGTATGTTGGCTGTAATATTTGGTGCTTTTGGAGCACATGCCTTAAAAAAGAGAATGTCAGCAGAACTATTGGTTAGTTTTGAAACAGGTGTTCGTTATCAAATGTATCACGCTCTTTTGCTATGTTTTATTTCAATACTATCTTTAAGTGACTTCACTAATTTGATTGTAAATCTAATACTTATAGGAACTATTCTTTTTTCATTTAGTATTTATGGACTATGCTTGAGTGCTACTTTTGGGAAAAAGATTAAGCTGTTTGGCCCTATTACTCCTATTGGAGGCTTATTATTAGTAGGTGGTTGGTTTATGCTTTTATATTCGTTTTTTGTAAAATAAAATGACTTCTGTAAAGAAAAATCAAATTGAATATATTTTTGTATATCTTTGAATTAAATCGATTATAATTATCAACAAATTACTCAATGAAAAAAATTTTAGTAATAGCAGGTGCTCTTGCACTTTTTGCTGCTTGTGGAAAGAAAACAACAAATGATGTAGCTGGAGAATATACAGTTACAGGAGAAGCAAAAGAAATTGCGGACGGAACAAAAATATACTTAGATCTTATTGATCCTGCAACAGGAGGTTTTGTAGTAAAAGATTCTACAGACGTTAAGTCTAATGCCTTTTTGTTTAAAGGTAATGTTGAATACCCGGATCTTGCTTTCGTATACTTAAAAGGTGAACAAGGTAGAATTCCTTTGATTCTTGAAGCAGGTGATATAAAATTAGTTTACAATAAAAGTGATTTAGCAACAAGTTATGCTTCTGGTACAACTAATAATGACTTATTTACTGAGTACAACAAAAAGAATGAGGAGTTAACAAAGCAAATGCTAACTTATCAAGGAGCTAATCAGGAAGCTTATATGAAAGCTATGCAAGCAAATGATGAAGCAGCAATAAAAACAATTACTGGACCTTATGAAGTAATGCAAGAGAATAAGGATAAGTACATAAAAGAATTTACTGAAAAGAATGCAAAGAGCTTTGTGGCTTTAATTTTGTTTACTAATGTAATGCAAAGTGGAGAGTTAGAAAAAGATGATATAGTAGCTTCTTTTAATAAATTTGATGAAGCATATAAAAAATCAAGTATAGCTAAGGCTATCAAAACAATGATAGATCAGATTCCTGATTCTCCAGTTAAAGTAGGATTAAAGGCACCTGAATTCTCAGCAAAATCACCTGATGGAAAAGAGATTAGTTTAAAAGAATCATTAGGAAAAGTAACACTTATTGATTTCTGGGCTTCTTGGTGTGGACCATGTAGAGAAGAGAATCCTAATGTGGTAGCGATGTACAAAAAATACCATGACAAAGGATTTAATATCATAGGTGTTTCTTTAGACAAAGATGCTAATAAATGGAAACAAGCAATTGCTCAAGATCAATTGACATGGAACCAAATTTCTAATTTACAGCATTGGGAAGAGCCAATTGCAAAACTATATGGAGTAACAAGTATTCCTGCTACTTTCTTAGTAGATGCTAATGGTGTTGTAATTGCTAAGAATCTTAGAGGAGAGAAATTGGAAGAAAAACTGAAAGAAGTTTTAAAATAAAAACAATAATGAAGAAGCATATACTCAAATAGTATGTGCTTTTTTGTTTTACATAAGTCTAATACACTATGTACAAAGTGCGTATTTTAGTTAACTATTTGTGAATATTGCTTTTGAGTAAATTAGAATCTTTCTTATTTGAATTTAATATTCTATTTTAGCCCAAACTCAAAACAAATCATTATGCTTAAGTTATTTAAGTTTATTGCCCTTCTCGAAGGTTTATCATTGCTATTATTGTTTTTTGTAGCAATGCCTATGAAGTATTTAGCAGATATGCCCTTTTTAATTCGTCCAGTTGGTACAGCACATGGTGTATTATTTATTGCCTATATTGTTTTTGCGACAGTAATTAAGGGAGATATGAAATGGACTGTAAAAGATTATCTTTTAGTATGTGTAGCTTCCATCGTTCCTTTTGGAACTTTTTATATGGAAGCCAAAATGCTTAAAAATAAAACAATAGAATAAAAAAAAGCCTTATAATCTAATTTATAAGGCTTTTTTGTTATGCTTTACTTAAGGCATCAGTAATTATATCTATATGGTCAAACGCTAAAGAAGGGAGTTCATTTACAGCAAACCAAGCTAATTCTTTTGCATCATCAGCTGCTTTTCCAATAGTATCAGCTGTAACTACCCCTTTATAAGCAATGCTTACCACATGTGATCTTGGATCTCTAAAAGGTTTTCCATAGGCTCCTACTTGTTTAAGTTTAGTACATTTTATACAAGTTTCTTCTTCCAATTCGCGTTTTGCTGCTATTTCTAAGTCTTCATTTTCATCAACAAAGCCTCCAGGTAAGGCCCAAGAGTCTTTAAAAGGATCATTTTTTCTCTTGATAAGTAAAATTTTTTCAATATTATTCTCCTCTTTAACAAGAACAACATCTACTGTTACAAATATTTTAGACACGTATTTCATCTTTAAAAATTTTAATTTGAGTAATAAATCACAAAATGTGGCCACAAAATTAAATTATTTCTTGTAGAATTTTGAATAAGCTATATATTTGCATAAGAAAAGCAATTTTAGATGATTCGTTAAAGGAATCATTTTATTTAGTAATTTAAAAAAAATAAGATGAAGAAAGTTTCTGTTGCATTGTTAACAGCAGTGCTTGCAATTAACGTTGCTAATGCCCAAGAAAAAAACTACAACAGATGGGCTGTTGATTTAAATGGTGGTTTAGCTAAACCTGCTCGTACTCTTACACCTGGTTTCAGTGCTGAAACATTTGAAAACTTACATTTAGACGGAGGAGTTCGTTATAGTTTAAACAACAAATTCGGAGTTAAAGGATCTTTTGGTTATGACAAACTTGATAGTTGGACTAACAACCAAGATGTGAAAGCTGAATACTACAGAACTAGCTTAGAAGGAGTTGTAAACTTAGGACGTATTTTAAACTTTGAAAACTGGACAAGTGTTTTAAACGTACAAGCTCACGCTGGGGGGGGATACTCTTGGTTACGTGGATCATTTGACGGAACTGATAACATGGGTCACTTAATGGCTGGGTTAACAGGACAAATTAAATTACATAAAAGAGTAGCTTTGAATGCTGACTTTACAGTTATTCAAAATACACAACAAAACCAAAACTGGGATGGACAATCAGTAACTACTAAGTCTGTTTTCCAAGGAACTATGTTTAACGCTACAATGGGTATCTCTATCTATTTAGGTAAACAAGCTCAACATGCTGACTGGTATTCTGAAGAGTCTAACACAGTAAATAAATTAGCTGAATTAGAAGATCGTTTAGCTGCTGTTGAAGGTAAATTAGTTGATACTGACGGAGATGGTGTTGCTGATTACTTAGATCAAGAGCCAAATACTCCAGCAGGTGCTATGGTTGACACTAAAGGACGTGCTATTATCGATGCTAACAAAAACGGTATCGCTGATAACATTGAAAACTACTTCGAACAAAACTTCGGTGGAGATAAAGGAACTGCTGCTAAAGCTGATCCAAATGCTATCAAAGACTTAATCAACAATGGTTTCGTTGCTGTTTACTTTGATTTCAACAAATCTCAACCTTCTTCTGTAGATGGAATCAACTTCATTAATACTTACATGAAGCAAAATCCAAACGCTACTGTAGAAGTAATAGGATATGCTGATGCAATTGGTAACAAATCTTACAATGATAAATTGTCTGAGAAACGTGCTAATACAGTTAAAAATATTTTAGTGAAATCAGGAGTTAGCGCTTCAAGAGTTTCTGCTAAAGGAAAAGGAATGGACACTTCTGCTTCTAAAGATTCAGATATGGCAAGAAAAACTGCAAGAAAAGTACTTTTCTTAGTAAAATAATTTAGTAGATAATTTATTTCTATAAACAAAAGAAAGCACGGGCATAGCTCGTGCTTTCTTTGTTTTTTATCTTTACCTTTGCTAAAGATTGTATAGAATATGAATTTTGAAATTAAATCAGATTATCAACCTACAGGAGATCAGCCACAGGCTATAAAAGAGCTTAGTGAAGGCGTGCTTGCAGGTGATCAATTCCAAACATTGGTAGGAGTTACTGGTTCAGGTAAAACTTTTACTGTTGCAAATGTTATTCAAGAAGTTCAACGTCCAACGTTAGTTTTGGCACATAATAAAACACTTGCAGCTCAACTTTATACAGAGTTTAAAAACTTTTTCCCAAATAATGCTGTAGAATACTTTGTTTCTTACTATGATTATTATCAGCCTGAGGCATTTTTACCTGTTACAGGACAGTATATTGAAAAAGACTTATCTATTAACGAGGAATTAGAGAAAATGCGTTTAAGCACCTCCTCTGCCCTTTTATCAGGTAGAAGAGATATTCTTGTTGTTGCTTCTGTTTCTTGTTTATATGGTATTGGTAATCCTACTGAATTTCAAAAGAATGTTATCTCTTTGGAATTGGATCAGCAAATAAGTCGCACAAAGCTACTCCATCGTTTAGTACAAAGTTTATATTCTCGTACAGAGGCTGACTTCGGTCCAGGTAATTTCCGTATTAAAGGAGATACTGTTGAAGTTTTTCCAAGTTATGCAGACAATCCTTTTAGAATTCACTTTTTTGGAGATGAAATAGAAGATATTGAAGTATTTGATCCTACAAATGCTCAAGTAATAGAAAAGTTTACGAAGTTGAATATTTATCCTGCAAATATGTTTGTAACATCTCCTGATGTACTACAAAAAGCAATATGGGAAATACAGCAAGACTTAGTCAAACAAGTAGACTACTTTAAAGAAGTAGGAAAACACTTAGAGGCAAAACGCTTAGAAGAACGTACTAATTTTGATTTAGAAATGATTCGAGAATTAGGATATTGTTCTGGTATAGAAAACTATTCACGTTATTTAGATGGTCGTGAAGCAGGTACCCGTCCTTTCTGCTTATTAGATTACTTTCCTGATGACTATTTAATGGTTGTTGATGAAAGTCACGTTACCATATCACAAGTACATGCCATGTATGGAGGCGATCGTTCACGTAAAGAAAATTTAGTAGAATATGGTTTCCGTTTACCTGCTGCATTAGATAATAGACCTCTGAAATTTGAAGAGTTTGAAACTATGCAAAATCAGGTTATCTATGTTTCTGCAACTCCTGCTGATTATGAGCTTCAAAAATCAGAAGGAATTGTTGTTGAGCAATTGATTCGCCCAACAGGTTTGTTGGACCCTGTTATAGAAATAAGACCAACAGAAAATCAAATAGATGATTTAATTGAAGAGATTCACAAACGGGTAGAAGTTGATGAGCGTATTTTAGTTACTACTCTAACAAAACGTATGGCTGAGGAATTGGCAAAGTACTTTACACGTGTAGGTATACGTTGTAGATATGTACACTCAGATGTAGATACTTTAGAACGAGTAGAAATCATGCAAGACCTAAGAAAAGGGTTGTTTGATGTACTTATTGGAGTAAACTTATTGCGTGAAGGATTGGATTTACCAGAAGTTTCATTGGTTGCTATTTTGGATGCAGATAAAGAAGGTTTTTTGAGAAGTCATCGTTCATTAACACAAACTGTAGGACGTGCTGCTCGTAACGTCAATGGAAAAGCGATAATGTATGCTGATAAAATAACAGATAGTATGCAGAAAACAATAGATGAAACATCTTATCGTAGAAGTAAACAGATGGCTTACAACGAAAAAAATAACATTACTCCTACTAATCTAAATAAGAAAATAGGTAATGATCTTATTAAACCTTCTTATGACGATTTACAACAAGAACAATTAATAAAAGCAGCTGAAGCGCAGATTAAATATAGTTCTAAAGCAGATATTGAAAAAATGATTCGAGAGAAAAGAAAAGAAATGGAGAAAGCTGCTAAAAACTTAGACTTTATAAATGCTGCGAGACTGCGAGATGAAATTAATGTATTAAAAGAAAAGATATAATAGCTTTTAATAGTACATTTGCCCCATAATACTTTAGAATATGACAAATAACGATATATTTAAAAAGCTTAGAGTAGCTTTACAATTGAGAGATGATCAAATAGTAGAAATCTTAGAGTTAGTAGATTTTAAAATCTCTAAAGGAGAAATCGGTAACTTCTTTAGAAATGCAGATCATCCAAAGTATGTTGAATGTGGTGATCAGATTCTACGTAACTTTTTAAATGGTTTAGTAATCTATTTAAGAGGAACTAAAGAAGAACCTAAAAATCCAATGGATGTTTTAGCGGCTAATAAAGCTAATTTAGCGCAACAAAAGAAAAAAGAAGTACTAAGAGAGGTTACTGAAGAGAAAAAGCCTAAAACTACCTCTAAACCAGCTTTTAAAAAAGGAACAAACTTTAAAAGTAAAAAGGAATCTCCAATTGCAGGAATTAAATTTAAAAACGGAAAGAAAAAAGATAAATAATCTTTCACAATATAAAAGAAATGGCAAACTAATTTAGTTTGCCATTTCTTTTAGAGTATAGTAATAAAAAATAGGATGACCAATTATAGTCATCCTATTTTTTTATTTATTGTTTGGATAAATCTTCAATGTTTTTGAAGTATTATCTCTTACTTCTGCTACTAATTCTGGGTGTTCATTCAATTTAAGTCCAAAAGAAGGAATCATCTCTTTAAACTTCGTTTGCCATTCCGTTGAATTAAACTCATCTTTAAAACATTTAGCAAGTAACTTTAGCATAATAGGTGTTGCTGTAGAAGCTCCTGGAGAAGCTCCTAATAAAGCAGCAATAGAACCATCTGCAGCATTTACTACTTCTGTACCAAATTGCAAAATCCCTTTACCCTCTTTATCTTTTTTAATTACCTGTACTCTTTGTCCTGCAATCTCTATTTTCCAATCTTCCGCTTTAGCATCTGGGAAATAATCTTTTAATGCCTCTACGCGAGCTTTATCAGATTGTAATACTTGTCCAATCAAATATTTAGTCAAATCCATATTGCGCATTCCTACACCAAGCATTGGCCCGATATTATTTGCTTCTAAAGATTTGAACAAGTCAGCATATGATCCTTGTTTTAAAAATTTTGTAGAAAAACCTGCATAAGGACCAAATAATAAAGATAGCTTACCATCGATATAACGAGTATCTAAGTGAGGTACAGACATCGGTGGGGCACCCACAGATGCTTTTCCGTACACTTTAGCCATATGTTTATTTACAATCTCAGGATTGTTACAAACAAGCCATTGTCCACCTACTGGAAAACCACCAAATCCTTTACTTTCTGGGATATCTGCTTTTTGTAATAACAAAATCGCACCACCTCCGGCACCAACAAATACAAAATTAGTATTTACAACTTTTTTCGTTCCTGTTTTTAAATCTTTAGAAACTACTTGCCATCTTTTTCCTTGACGTTTAATATCTACTACTTGTGTATTAAATGTTAAGTGTACTCCATTTGTACTTTTCAAATGATCAAATAATTGCTTTGTCAAGTTACCAAAGTTTACATCAGTACCTAACATCATATGAGTTGCAGCGTACGAATCGTCTAACTTTCTACCTTCCATTAATAAAGGAGCCCATTCTTTGATTTTTTCTGGATTATCAGAAAATTCCATTTGTGAAAATAGTGGGTATTTTTGTAACTCCTCAAATCTTTTTCTTAAGAAACTTACATTATCTTTTCCCCAAACAAAGCTCATGTGAGGTACTGTATGGATAAAAGCTTTAGGATCTTTAATTATGTTCTTATTTACTAAATAAGACCAAAATTGACGTGAAACTTCGAATTGTTCCACAATGTTTATCGCCTTAGTAGCATCGACTGAACCGTCTGCTTTTTCAGGCGTATAGTTTAATTCACAAAACGCAGAGTGTCCAGTTCCTGCATTATTCATTGCATCAGAACTTTCGGCAGCCGGACTGTCGAGACGCTCAATAACCTCAATTGTTAGGTTTGGTTTCAGCTCTTTTAACATTACACCTAAAGTGGCACTCATAATACCGGCTCCTATTAAAACAACGTCAGCCTCTGATTTTTGTATACTTGACATTATATCGGATTTATTTTTTTACAAAATTAATCTATAATAACTTAAAAGTGCGTTTATATTCTTAGAAATTTTCTAAAAGCACTTCGTAATTATTTGTTCATATAGTCTTGAAGAATTATTGTAGCGGCAATCTCATCAATCAGAGCTTTATTTTGACGCTGTTTTTTCTTCAAACCACTGTCTATCATAGTTTGAAAAGCCATTTTAGAAGTAAATCTTTCATCCATTCGCTCTATAGGCATTGAAGGAAATAGTTTACTAAACTTTTCAATAAAAGCGTCTATCAAAGGAACCACTTCAGAAGGTTCATTGTTTAGACGTTTAGGCTCTCCTACGATAATTTTTTCTACTTTTTCGGCAGCAAAGTATTTTTTTAAAAAGTCAAGTAACTGATCTGTGTCTACAGTTGTTAAGCCTGAAGCTATAATTTGCAATTCATCAGAAACAGCTATACCTGTTCTTTTTTTTCCGTAATCAATTGATAATAACCTTGCCATGCCTTTTTATTTAAACTAATACGTAAACGTACCGTTCTTTGATTCTATTGTTAGTTTTTTTGTTTCAGAAGCCTCTACTCGACCTACTATTTGTGCTTTTACATTAAACGATTCAGAGATAGCAATAATATCTGCTGCTACTTCCGGTTTAACATATAATTCCATTCTGTGCCCACAATTAAACACTTGATACATTTCTCGCCAATCTGTATTTGATTGCTCTTGTATTAATTGGAATAAAGGTGGTACATCAAATAAATTATCTTTTACAATGTGTAAATTATCTATAAAATGAAGTATTTTAGTTTGAGCACCTCCACTGCAATGCACCATCCCATGTACACTGTCTGAAGAGTATTTACTTAAAATAGCTTTGATAATAGGTGCGTATGTTCTTGTTGGAGATAAAACCAATTGTCCAGCATCTATTGGTGATCCCTCAACTTGGTCTGTCAGCTGTACTTTACCTGAGTAGATAAGTTCTTCTGGAACTGATGGATCAAAGCTTTCTGGGTATTTTTTTGCTAACGAATGATCAAAAACATCATGACGTGCAGAAGTTAATCCATTACTTCCCATTCCTCCATTATATTTCTTCTCGTAAGTAGCCTGTCCGAAAGATTCTAATCCAACAATTACATCTCCAGCTTCAATATTAGCATTGTCTATCACATCGCTTCTCTTCATGCGAGCAGTAACTGTTGAATCAACAATAATAGTTCGTACTAAGTCTCCAACATCTGCTGTTTCTCCTCCAGTAGAGTGAATAGTAACACCAAATTCTTTTAATTCAGTTATAAGTTCTTCTGTACCATTGATAATTGCAGAAATTACCTCTCCTGGTACTAAGTTTTTATTACGTCCTATTGTACTCGACAACATGATATTATCTGTAGCTCCTACACAAAGTAAATCATCAATATTCATGATTAGAGCATCTTGTGCAATACCTTTCCATACACTGATATCCCCTGTTTCTTTCCAATACATGTAAGCTAAAGAAGATTTTGTACCTGCTCCATCTGCGTGCATAATCAAACAGTAATTGTCATCACCACTTAAATAATCAGGAACTATTTTACAAAAAGCTTTTGGGAATAGACCTTTGTCTATGTTTTTAATTGCATTATGTACGTCTTCTTTCTCTGCTGAAACGCCACGTTGTGCATATCTGTTATTCGAATTCATAAATTGTGTGTTGTTTGCGCAAATTTAAACCTAATGTTTTAGCTAAGCAATCAAATTGCATAACATTTTTAGTTAATTTACTTGTGTTTAGTTTGGTAGTTACTACTTCTGCTTTGGAATAGAAAAGAAGAAGCTATTGATGTTTAAATCTTTTAACAATTTGTTTATTATTCTACTGCAAAAGTGATAAAGGAATAACAAAAAATCTACCCTATTGGGGTAGATTCTTAGTTTTATATTGTTTGAAGAACATCAATCAAGAGATCAATGTCTTCTTTCGTATTTTCATGACTGAAAGAGATTCTTAAACTTGGTTTCTTTAAATCTGATTCACACAAGAATTGAGATAATACATGTGAAGGTTTTTGACTACCAGATTGACAAGCACTTCCTCTTGATACTGCAATCCCTTTCATATCTAATTGGAACAACATCATTGCTGCTTTCTCTTCTGATAAAGGAAGCAAGACATTCACGATATTGTAAAATCCAACTTCATTTCCATTGTACTTAGCTTCCGGAAATACAGTAGATATTTTTTCTTTACAGTATTCTTTCAAAGCTTTGATATGTGCACTTTCTTTATCTAATAACTCATAAGCCATTTCTAAAGCTTTTGCCATACCTACAACTTGGTGCACACCTTCTGTTCCTGCTCTTAATCCTTTTTCTTGCTCTCCTCCAAAGATAACAGGTTTCAAAACATTCTTTTTACGAATAAAGGCAAAACCAATTCCTTTTGGACCGTGAAATTTATGAGCACTTGCAACGATGAAATCTATTGGATAAACAGATAAATCAATTACTGTTTTACCTATAGATTGTACTGTATCACAATGAAATAAAGCTTGATGAGCTTGACATAAGTCACACACACGTTTTAAATCTAATATAGTACCTACTTCATTATTAACGTGCATTAAACTTACTAATGTAGGTTTTTCATCAGCTAATAGTGTAGCTAATTGTTCATAATCAATTTCACTGCTTGCCAAAATGTCTAAAAACTCTACTTCTATTCCGAATTCTGCTTGTAATTGTTTGATTGTATTTAATACAGCATGGTGTTCTAATTTAGAAGAAATAATTCTCTTTACTCCTAAGTCCCTTACGGCAGAACGCAAAATCCAGTTATTCCCTTCTGTTCCACATGAAGTGAAAATAATTTCAGAAGAAGTTGCATTAAGTTGTTTTGCAATTATTTTTCTTGCATTCTCAATTAATGCTTTGGCATGACGCCCGATTGCATAAGTTGAAGAAGGATTACCATAATCATTTCTCAATACTTTCACCATCTCATCAATCACTTCTGGACGTACTGAAGTAGTAGCAGCATTATCAAGATATACTTGTTTTGTCATTGTTAAAATTATTGTTTCCAGATTAATTAGTATAATCTGTCAAATTAAATAATCAGTTTTTCTGTTGTTAATGTACAAATGTAATAAATCACTAATTATTACTCCAAGTGAAAAATTACTTTTTACGTACGATATTCAAATATTTAATCGATATCATCAATATTAATCTGTTGTTCCTTTAAAACTCTTTTTGCAACAATCCCAAATAACAGTAAATAAACAAAACATAATAAGCTAACTATATACGATTGATGAATCCCTATTATATCAGCTATTTTTCCTTGAATAGGTGGTATTATTCCTCCTCCCAGAATCATCATGATTAGTAAAGAAGATCCTTGTGCCGTATATTTCCCTAATCCGATAATTGCAATATTAAAAATAGCAGGCCATAAAACGCTACAAGCTAATCCTCCAGCTAAGAAAGCATAGATTGCTACCATTCCAGATGTAAATAAACCTGTAAGCATTGCAAGTAAACCAAATAGACTAAATATAATCATTGTTTTAGCTGATTTATCTTTAGTCCAATAAGTTAACCCTATTTGAATCACAACACAAATAGCATAATAATAAAGGGGTGTAACATCGTTTCCAGCTAAATGATTTGCACCTAATACAGCAAAATAAGCTAAAAAAGGAACTATAATCATTGCTAAATGACGTTGTATTGCTGATAAGTTAAAGACACTTACTGCTCCAGCCCATCTACCTATCATTAAACTTCCCCAGTACATCGATATATAAGGTGTTATTTCTGAAGATTGCAATTCTCCAAATTCTTTTAGTTTTAAAAGTTCGCCTAAATTACTCCCTATTCCTACTTCTACTCCAACGTAAGCAAAAATTCCAAACATCCCCAACAACAATTGAGGGTATTGCATAGCTCCCCATCCTTCTTTATTTTTTCTACTTCTATTGTACGCAAAAGCAATAGAACCACCTATTACAAGTAAGGCAGAACCTAATAAACCTATACGGGTGTTGTCTAATGATTCTGTTAATTGTTGAGACTCTCTATCCAGATTGGCTCTATCCTTTTCTAATTCTTCTTTCTTTTGCTGATCAATAGTAATTTTAATAGTATTACTAATCGTATCTCTTTCTTTTTTAATTACTTCAATGCGATCAATTGATTCGTTGCTGTAAGTTCCAAAAACCGGAATATAAATAGTAATTAACAATACTGTCATTACTACAAGCGTTTTAATTGCTTTTTTTGCAGGTTCCATAGGTTCAATACTTATGCCATCAGGAATCTTTTTTGAGAAGCAAAAAAGCATTGCTGCTATAATGAAAAGTATCCCCACACCTGTGTACAAAGCAGTCATACTATCTAAGCTAAGATGCTGAATTTGGTCATCTGTTAAGGCTTTAGTAGATCCAAAAAGAGCAAAAGCCATTAGCAAAGGGCCTATGGTTCCTCCTAAGGAATTAATTGCTCCTCCTAAACTTACTCTACTCGTCCCTGTTTTAGGATCTCCTACTGAAATAACTAAAGGATTTGCAGCAATCTGTTGCAGTGAAAAACCTAAAGCTACAATAAATAGCCCAATTAACAAGGCTGTGTAAATACTGACATTAACTGCCCAAATCATTACGCCTGCTCCTATTGCTGAAAATAATAGTCCAAAGACTATCGATTTTTTGTATCCATGAAATGTTACAATATCTCTACCTTTTAATGTGCTTGCTAAAAATAAAATAAGTGCTCCTGAATAATAAGCTGTGTAAAAGGCAAAATCAATAAGCTGTGATTGAAATTGATCTAAGTGAAAGAATGCCTTGCAAAATGGAATAAAAATACTATTTCCTGCACCAAAAAATCCCCAAAAAAAGAATACAGTTACTAAAGTGTAAAGGGCAGGATAGTTTGTTTTTATTTTCGTGTTGTTCATTGTTAAAGTATTAACGTAAAAGCTCCAAATATATATAAAAAAGAAAGCCTTTGAAAATATTTCAAAGGCTTTCAAAAGAACTTTATTCTAACTTTTAAACTACTCTAAAGAAAAACTAATTGAGACATTAGATATTACCTCAATCTCTCCCACAGCAAGTGTTTGTTCATTCATATCTGCTGCTGCACCTTTCATCATATACATTGGGCGAACGACAGGTGGAGCATATGAACTACCATCTGTTACTAAAACAGCTTTTCCTGCTTTTTGTCCTAAAGCATTTGCGTAATCAGTTGCCTTTTGTTTAGCATCTTTTACAGCCAAAGTACGTGCTTCTGTTTCATAACTTGCAACTTTTGAACTTTCAAAAGAAACGCCATCTATTTTATTAATTCCAGCATTCATTACCCCTGTCATAAATGATTCATATTTAGAGATGTCTTTTATGACAACTGTAATTGATTGAGACGCTTGGAAATAATCCTTTTTCTCTTCGTAATCACGAGTCTTGTATAAACTAACACGTTGTGTTTGAACATCTTTATCATCAATCTTCATTCCTTTGATAAATTTCAAAACTTTAGCGATAGCTTCATCATTTGCTTTTTTAGCTTGATCTGCTTGATCTGCTTTATTTTCTACTCCTAACTGAATAGTTACTTTGTCCGGAGTTACATTTACTTTACCAATTCCATTTACTTGTATTTGTGGCACAATTTGCCCTGAACCTGTTTGCGCAATAGCAGCTGTAGTAGCCATTAATAGTGACGCAAACAATATTGAACTCTTTTTCATAATTAATCTTGTTTTTCAAATTTTATATCGACAAATATATCTAAATTCAAATATGAACTCCGTTTTCAGTATTTATTTTAAGATAGATTTAACCGCCTATATTTTTCCTTTTTTAGCCATAACAATTAAGAGTAATATTGGGATTAACAGAATACCAATAAGATACAATCTTTCTTGTATTAAAGCAGGGAACTTTAAAAGAATTAATAATAGCCCCCCTATTGCTCCTCCAAAATGTGCAGCATGTCCTATATTATCCATTCTTTTTCGCATACCATAAATAGAGTACAACAAATAACCTATGGCAAATACAAATCCTGGGATAGGAATAACTAATAAATAAATAGTTTGTGTAGGAAACATAATTACAAAAGAATACAACACCCCCATAATTGCACCAGATGCCCCTACGGCTCTGTAAGCTAAATCATTGTGATACAATTGATAAGTTAGTACATTACCTGCCAGCAAACTTACAATATAGATAAGAATAAAGTAAAAAGGTCCGACAACATCCACTACATTACTACCAAAAAAATACAAAGTAATCATATTAAAGATAAAGTGTTGCCAATCTACGTGAAGAAAACCAGAGGTTAAAAATCTCCAAAATTGTCCTTGCTTAACACCATAAATATCAAAATTATACTTGTTGAAAAAAGTATAATCATTTAATCCTTGGTATGTAATCAAGGCTGTTAGCCCCATAATTATTAAAATAATTGGTTGTATATCCATAAAATTATATTTTGGATAAATATAGAAAATGTTAGGTTACATCTAAGTACATTTAAGATTTAATAAACAAGAATAGACTATATTTGTAGCCTCAAAATAGAAATGTCAACATGAATTATATCATATATTTAATTGCCTATCCTATTTTATGGATAGTCTCAAAATTACCTTTTCCTCTTTTTTACTTGATTTCAGATATGTTCTATGTTTTACTATATCATATTGTAAGATATAGACGCAGAGTAGTATATAATAATATAAAACTTACGATGCCTAATTTATCCGAAGAAGAAACAAAAAGAGTGGTAAAAGCATCTTATAAGCATTTATGTGATATATTTTTAGAGATGATAAAAACAATTACGATTCCGGAACAAGAGTTAAAGAAGCGTTTTGTTTTTACTAATATAGATACTATTTTAGAAGTTGAAAAGCAGAATAAAAGTGTTTTATTGTTCTGTGCACATTACGCAAATTGGGAATGGATGATTATTTTGGATCGCTCTTTGACCAATGAAAGCTATGCTGTGTATAAGGAAATTAATAATCCTTATTTTAATGAGTTATTTAATAGGATACGCAGTCGTTTTGATACCAAGTTGATAGAAATGAAACAAACTATCCGCACAATTAGACAAAATGAAGTAGATAAAAGACATAGTGCGTATGCTTTTATTAGTGATCAATCTCCTATGGTATCAGATGCTAATTATTGGCAAGATTTTATGGGGCACGAAGTACCTGTATTTACAGGAGGAGAAGCTTTGTGTAAGAAATTTGGGATGGTTCCGATGTATTTAAAAGTGGAATATGTAAAACGTGGTCATTATCAAGCTACTTTTGTGCCATTATTAAAAGAAGGAGAAAATGTAAAAGAGGTTCCAAATTACGAATTGACTAATCGTTTCTTAAAAGAATTAGAAAAACAGTTGCATGAAGCTCCAGAGTATTATTTTTGGACACATAAGCGATGGAAACACATAGGTGCTAAACCTAAAAATATAAAATAGTTTTTATCAACTAAGAGCTTTAATATAAATGGAGTTATTCATCTATTCTTCAATACTTATTAAGTAGCTCTTGCTTTAAAAATATATAGGATAGACAAAGAATTTATAACTGTCTAATTTCTTGCAGTATTCTTTCAGGATTGTTGCACTTTTACTGGGTTTGTTTCCTGTTTGTGCAACAAAGGCGCAGGAATGGTGTAAGGAATTAGCATTTTTGATAAGTAATTCTAATGCTTTTTATTTTAGTTTACACTTTAATTATTTATTAAGTGATGTATTGACTTAACACCTTAATAACATTAGGCCTTATATATAGGATTAGTACTTTATTAAACAAAAAGAGTAACTCTCTTAAATTTTTATCAATAACTAATTAATTGTTGTGGTTTTAAAAGAATCTATTTGTTTATTTACTATACAAACGATTATGTTCTTAATTATTTTCAATTAATGTTTTAGTAACACATCAGTAACTTATACATTACAAATACATTAGTTCTTTGTCTTCAATGAAAAGACACTATTTATTTGTTAGAAAAAGTATAGTTATTTTTTCTTCCTTACTTCTTTTTGCTTGCGGAAATAAGAATCATTCAATCAAAATGAAAGGTTCTGATACTGAGGTAAACTTAGCAGTGAACCTTGCAGAGCAATATACATTAGAAGACTCTGGCTTCAGTATTGCTATTTCAGGGGGTGGTTCAGGTATTGGTATCACCTCTTTGTTGAATGGTCAAGCAGACATTGCAAACTCTTCCCGTCCTTTATCTGATAAAGAAATTGCACAGTTTGAAGAGAAAAACATTAAACTACATACTGTTATTTTTGCTGAGGATGCTACTGCTTTTGTAGTTCATAAAGATATTCCAATTGATGCTTTGGATATTGAAACACTTGGCAAAATTATGAAAGGTGAAATTACCAATTGGAAAGAGATTACTTCTATAGATCTTCCAATTAATATATATGGCCGTCAAAGTAGTTCTGGAACGCATTCGTTTATCAAAAAGAAACTTAAGATTGAGTTTTCTAATGCCGCTAAAGAAATGACAGGTAATGCTCAAATATTAGAAGGTGTAAAAGCTGATAAATCTGGTATTGGTTATGTTGGTGCTGGATACATCTCACATGAAACAGCAGCTAATCCTACTGTGAAAATTCTAAGTATCAAAGAAACACCTACATCTGAGGCTTATTCTCCAATAGATCCTAAGGCTATTAATAGCAGTTTATACTTCTTTCAAAGACCTTTATATCAATTTGTATTAGAAGATTCTTGGGAAAAAGTAAAACCTTTTATCGATTTTGAACGAAGCGAAAAAGGAAAGCATTTGATTAAAGAACATGGGTATTATATTATAGAACGACCACAAGATGAAATATAACGTTAGAATTGGATTAGATGTTACATTTAAGTACATCTTTAAAGCCACCGGATTATTAGTACTTTGTTTATTAGGTGGAATCTTAGCCATGTTAATCTATAACTCTATTTCTTTTTTCATGGATGTAAAGCCACTTGACTTTATAACTGGAATGGAATGGAATCCTACTGCTAAAAGCCCTGCTTATGGGATGTTACCTTTAATACTTAGTACAACACTTGTTACGTTTGGAGCGATGTTTATAGCTATTCCTTTAGGAATAGGAACGGCTGCTTTTATCTCTGAGTATGCAGGTACACGATTAAAGAATATCTTGAAACCAGCAATCGAAATGTTAGCCGCTGTACCATCAGTAGTGATTGGTTTCTTGGGAATTGTAGTATTAAGTCCTGAAATAGCAGATTTGGCTGGATTGCCAAATGGATTAAATGCCTTAAATGGTGCCATATTATTAGCGGTAATGGCCTTACCTACTATTATTACTATAGCAGAAGATGCAATACACGCAGTACCTAAAATGTATAAAGAGGCAAGTTATGGTGTTGGAGCTACCAAGTGGCAAACACTTCGCAAGGTTATTATCCCTGCTGCAGCTCCAGGTATCATCTCAGCAGTAATGTTAGGTGTAGGACGTGCTATTGGTGAAACAATGACTGTGCTTATGGCTACTGGTAACGCAGCTCTTATTCCTACAGGTTTCTTTGACTCTGTAAAAACAATGACAGCTACGATTGCAATTGAAATGGGAGAAGTACCCTATCAAACAACACACTACTACGGATTATACGCTTTGGCAACTGTGTTATTCTTTATGACACTTATCGCAAATCTTGTAGGAGAATATTTCATTAACAGACTAAGAAAATACCATGCAGCATAATAAACTAAAATTATCCTCTATTGTAGAATGGGGAACATTAGTAGGAACAACTCTTATTGTATGTTTTTTCCTTGTTGTCATTATTTTAGAAATAGTAACAAAAGGAATAGGAAGCCTATCATGGGAGTTTATCTCTACAATTCCTAAAGAGGGAATGACTAAAGGAGGTATTCTTACACCAATTATAGGTACTGTATTAATCACTTTAATTACAGCAGCATTCAGTATTCCGTTTGGTGTATTCTGTGCCATTTACTTAAATGAATATGCAGAAAACAATTGGCTAACAAAAACAATACGTGCTGCCATACGTAACTTATCAGGAGTACCATCAATTATCTATGGATTGTTTGGATTGGCCTTATTTGTACAAACACTTCAATTAGGAACATCGCTTATTGCAGCTGGGTTAACATTAGGGTTACTATCGCTTCCTTATATTATTACGACAACAGAAGAGGCACTAATGCAAATACCTAATAGCACAAGAGAAGCAGCCTTAGCTGTAGGGGCTACTAAATTTGAAACAATCAAAGATGTGGTGATTCCTTCTGCAATACCAGGTATTCTTACGGGAGTTGTATTAACGCTATCAAGAGCAGCTGGAGAAACAGCCCCTATCCTATTTACAGGAGCAGCTTTCTATATCAGTGATACTAATGGATACATGAATCAAGAGTTTATGGCTCTACCCTACCATTTATATATGTTATCAACACAACACCAGGCTATTGAAGAAGTAAGACCTATTGCCTATGGTACTGCATTAGTCTTAATCTTAGTGGTGTTTTTATTAAACCTAAGCGCATTTTATATCCGTTATAAATTCAGAAAAAATGAAAACTAAATTATCTGCTGAAAACTTAAATATTAGCTTTGCAAGCAAACAAGTTTTAAAGAATGTAAATGTAGAATTCGAAGAGAATAAAATAACTGCCCTTATCGGACCTTCTGGATGTGGAAAAAGCACACTATTGAGAAGTTTTAACCGTATGCATGACTTAATTCCTTACGCTAAAATACAAGGTTCTTTAAAGTTAGAAGATATGGATATTTACTCTAAGAATGTCCCTGTAACAGAAATTAGAAAGCGCATTGGAATGGTGTTTCAAAAAGCAAACCCTTTCCCTAAGAGTATTTATGAAAATATTGCTTATGGTTTAAAGATTAATAATCTACCTCATGATAAAAGCGTTATTGAGAAGGCTCTAACAGAGGCTTTCTTATGGGACGAAGTAAAAGATGATTTAAAAATGCCTGCTCACCGTCTATCTGGAGGTCAACAACAACGTTTGTGTATTGCAAGAGCTGTAGCCTTACGTCCAGAAGTTATCTTAATGGATGAGCCATGTTCGGCACTTGACCCTGTAAGTACAATCAAGATTGAGGAGTTAATTCTTCACTTAAAAGAAAAATATACAATTGCTATTGTAACTCATAATATGCAACAGGCACAGCGTATCGCTGATCACACCTATTTTATGTATTTAGGAGAGGTGAAAGAAAGTGGTTCTACTCAGGATATTTTTGAGAACCCTAAAAACGAAATGACAAAGAATTATATCAATGGTGTATTTGGTTAATTGATGAATCTTATCAGATTAATATAAACAAACATAACTCTATATTACTCCTCAATAAGTACACGCTTATTGAATCAAACGGATACCCCCAGTGGTATCCGTTTTTTATTTTTCTATCGTTTGGTGATTTTGTTTATTTGTTAGAGTGAATTTATAATCTGTTCCACTTCTTACAATTATTGTCCAAATTAAGCCTGCAAGATTTAATTATGAATAAGATTCGTACACATTAAAGTTTAAGTATTGTCTTCTCTACTTACATTCAATCTTTCGTATCTAAAAGTATCTCAAGAATTATAAATGGATATTAATTCTTATTTCTATACAAAACGTACATAAAATTCTTTCCATTGATTTTACCTCTAAAGAACTTTGTATTAATATATTTATTATTTTAACCACTTAATAAGTCTCAGCATAATGACCAAAGCAAAAACGACATATACGGAACAAAATGTTTCAGAATTTATAGATTCATATGTAGATACGGAGCAAAAGAAAATAGACAGTTTGGCTCTACTTGATCTTTTCTCTAAGTGGTCTGGTTTTGAACCAAAAATGTGGGGACCTACTATTATAGGTTTTGGTATTTATCACTATAAATATGCAAGTGGACATGAAGGTAGTGCTCCTATTTTAGGGTTTTCTCCAAGAAAAGATAAATTTTCTCTTTATGTTTTTTCTGAAACAGAAAAGAGTCGAAAAGCACTTGAAACTTTAGGTAAGTATAAAATGGGAAAAGCTTGTATATACATAAAAAAACTGGCAGATATTAATCTTGAAGTATTAGAGCTGTTGTGTAGGGAATCTATTGTTTATCTTAAAGAAAATCATACCTATGAATAGGTGTATACTATTTCTTATTTTTAAATTCAAAAAATCATACTATTTCTTTCTCATATGGTACAGTTAAAGAATGGTAGAGAAGTAATCATCAGATTGACTACTATGTATATAACAACAACTAACTATAAACAAATATTTTAACTTAAATAATCCATACAAATACTATAAAACAATCAAATCTATCATCCCACATAATGCTGAGCCAATTATAATGATCCATGATAATGCATCTTTAAACTCATTATTTTTATGTCTTAAAAACAGTAAATGCAATACAAAGTGTATTATCATAAACAAATTACCATAGAAACTAAAAGTTGCTATATTTATTGTTTGTAAACCAATTAATAAAGCTAAGAATAAAGGAAAGTGAACTATTATAAATATCAACTTCCCTTTACTCTCACTTAAAAAAGAAAGTCCTGGAAATATACGCCACTCTTTACAACGTATGGCATCCATCTCATGCATTAATATAAATGTCAATCCTAAGTAAAAAAAGAAATGTTCTGGCATATTAGATATTTGTTTTCCATAACCTTAGATATAATGAGTAAAGATGTTGTTATCTTAGTAAATGTATATAATAATCTATTAACCATTACTATGCTTTGGAATTATCTTTCCTACATTACGTTTCTTTATAATTTATTAGTAGTTGCACATTAGTTTATCTGTCTTTATCATTTATTGACAAGTAAGAATAAACATAGTACCTCTTAAAGACTTCTAAAGAGATGCAATGCTATATTAGCTATTACTATAGTCTTTATTGCTTCATTATATTTTGGTTATTTAGCTAAAGTAACTAAATAGAATATTCTAATTTGTGGTGCAATCAACACATTATTTAACTATATTCACTTCTTTATTTATTGTTATTTTTGATAGATGAGTGAATGTAGCACCAACTACAAAATAACTACTAATCTGATTACTTATTAATGGTATGTTAGATACATTTCAAACTTTTAGCCCTATACACCCTATCATTAAGCAATATGTTGATTACTATTACTTAGATATAAAACCTTATAATGAACTTAAGGAGTATCAATGTTTTCCTCATTATAACAATACGATTTCTATTTATAAATCACATATTCTAAATGAGAATGATAATGTGGAATATAAAGAAAATGCTGATGCTTGTCAAATATTTACTCCTATACGAGAACAAGTCCTTACTGTAAAACAAATAGGAAAAGTACATCGAATTGTCATAGTCTTTCATCCTTTAGGTATTCAGCAATTCTACGATGGGCTAAACTTCGGGGCTTCTATCAAGGATTTCGATTTCCTAAGTCGAAATGAATTAGAAGAAATATTTAAGACCTTTGAGATAGAGACTTTAACTGAGCTACTGGATAACTCCTTAAGAAAAAGGTTTAAGGTGTTTAATCATCCTATCTTGGAGGAAGGAATTCAATATATTTATTATCGAGATAGTGACTTTTCTGTAGAATCTTTATCAGAACATATGGGAATCAGCAGGCAACACATCAATAGATTGTTTAAGTTACATTTAGGTGTGTCTGCTAAAAGATTTGCTGATATCTATAGATTTAGACAGACCATTAATAAAAAAATTCATTGTACTTCAGAAGAAAGTTTAACTGAATTAGCTCACCAATTTAACTTTAGTGATCAGTCTCACTTTAACAAGATTTACAAAACATTTACTTTAATGTCTCCTAAAAACTTTTTTGATAAAGGTACTAAATTAGGTAATAGAGATACATTTTGGCATTTTAAAGAGTAATGTTCCTTTTTTACAATTTTAAAATTTGGATTTTTCATAATTTTATTTGATTAAAACAATAATTATGAATAGATATCTTACATGGTTAGCAATGCTGTTCTCAACTATTATAATGGCACAAGAGAACTATGTTACTTTAACAGAAAAAGCTGATGATATTGTGTCTAATGCCAAAGAAGATAGTGACTATAACAAAGCATTAAGACTATATGAACAGGCCTTTAAACAATATCCAGATAGTATTAATGCTTTTGGATTATATGAAATATCCAAACTATATTCTCGATTAAAAGAAAAAGATAAAGCATTTACGTATTTACAAATATTATCTAACAGTTCAAAAGGAGAATATGGGTTTCCTGCTTGGCGTCCTATTTTAGATAAAGATATATATGAGGATTTTAAAAACTTACTTCAAGATCCAAGGTGGGAAACTTTAACTAATACTGTCTTAAAGAAGCAAAAACATTTTTATGAAGCATTACTCAAAAGCGAAAAGGAGTTTTATAAAGTAAAAAAATCCTCTTTAAAAAATAGTAAAACTAATGTAGAATTATATAAAGCAATTAAACAAAATGCTCCTTATATAGAAAAGAAACAAAAAAATTATTCTATATCTCTTCCTATTAATGATACCCTACAGACTTCGTTCTTTATTCATTTACCTAAAAATTATACTCCTACTAAAAAATATTCTTTACTTTTTTTCTTACATGGAGCAGTCCGACATAGTAGATTATTAGATTACCAAACAGCAGAGATAAATTTAGAAGCTTGGAATAGATTTTATACTAAATATGCGGATTTAAATGAGGTAATAATGGTATTTCCAAGAGGAAGTAAAGAGTATAATTGGATGACACCAGATGAGGGATTTTTTATGGTTCCTAAAATTGTTAGAATGATAAAAAAATGTATAAACATAGATGATAATAAAGTTTTTATTTGTGGGCATTCTAATGGAGCAACAGGTTCCTTTTCATATTTGATGAAACAATCTACTGATTTTGCGGGTTTTTATGGTTTTAATACTGAACCTATGGTTAATACAGGAGGTACTTTTGTAGAAAATATACTGAATCGCTCTTTTATTAATTTCTCTACAGACTTAGATTATTATTATCCTCCTAATGCTAATGATGATTTTACTGCAATGATGAAAAATATTAAAGCTGATTATAAAGAGTATCGCTATAATGGTTTCCCACATTGGTTTCCACAATTTAATGAATCAGAACCTGCATATCAAATACTATTTGAGGATATAAAGAAGCGTGAGCGTAATCCTTTTCCCAAAGAGATTACATGGGAGTTTGATGATAATAACTATGGAAGTACTGATTGGATAAACAACTCTAAATTAGATACTCTAATACCAAAAGCAAAATGGCATAAGGAACTAAATTTCAAAATAACTAAATGGCTTGAATATGATGATAAGGATGAATTAAAGACAATTGATGTTGACAAAAATGCCTTTGATTTCCCAAGACAATCAGGTATGATAAAAGCTGTATATAATAACAATGTATTTACTGTAGAGACTTCACGTATTAAATCCTTTGTTATTAATATATCTCCTGAGATGGTCAATCTGAAAGAAAAAGTAAAGGTATATATAAATGGTAAACTTTACTTTAATGAATATGTATATTACAATAGAGATTTTATGCTTAAGAATTTTCAAAAGAATAAAGATAGAGAGCAAGTATGGATAAATGAAATCAAGATAAATTTATAAATAAACCATTATGGACTTTCAGTCCATAATGGTTTATTACTCAAGGAGTTTTTTTTAATTGAGTATATAAGTACATATTTTTTTGACAGATGATTTCCTTCTATTTCTATTAATAGGGATTTGTTTTACCCCCTAATTCATTTAATTTATGCTCTATCTGTAATAGATAATGTTTTTTTACCGAATTTAGTACGGTCATAAAAAGGCAAAAACAACAATAACCATATCTAAATGACCAAAGTATGAAAAGAATAACCTTTCTATTAGCAAGTGCATTACTTGTAATGGCTTGTAACCAGAAAAATAAAGAGACTGATACAGCAAATACTCCTGCTGAGCAGAGTTCAACTACTACAGAAGAGCCTATAAAAGAATCGACAAGTTTTAAGATTGAAAATATCCCTTATAGCGAAGCTGAGATAGGCGCTTTTCCTTTCTTTACTCTACCTAAAGGATTACAAGAAATGAATAAGCCTCTACAAAAGAACTTTGATGTATGCTACTTCCCTATTGAAGGGATAATGACACCTATAGAAGGGAAACTATATAAGACAAACGTAACTGCTGTACAAGGAGAAGAATTCTCTCAACGTTATTTTGAGAAAAGCTTAGAAGATTACTTAACTTCTATTGGAGCGTATAAAGTATACGATGGAGAAATAACACAAGAAGAATATGATCGCTATAATAAGCAGGATCCTAACAAAGGTGCTGATGGAGATATAGGTTACGCAGGTGAAGTGATAAAAATGTATGTTATCAAAACACACAAACAAGGTAATATCTATATACAGTACACTGCTAACAATGCTGGTGGGAAACTGAATATCTTACAAGAAGAAGCTTTAGAGCAGACTATTACTAAAATTACTGCAGATGACATTGTAAAAAATCTAACTCAGAAAGGAAAGTCTATTTTATATATTAATTTTGATACAGATAAATCATCGCTTACTAAAGAAGGTAATGAGGTAGTCTCTGAGATTGCTGCTGCTTTAAAGAAAGATAGTACTTTAAAAATCTCTATAGAAGGACATACAGACAATATTGGGGAGGCTAATCACAATAAGAAGCTTTCTTCTGAGCGCGCTAATGCTGTTATGACTGCTTTGATTAGTCAAGGTATTGATAAAAGTCGCTTAGTTGCCAAAGGATTGGGGGCAGATAATCCTTTAGTAGCTAATGACTCTGATAGCAATAAAGCTAAAAACAGAAGAGTAGAATTAGTGAGAATGAAGTAATAAGTAAAAACCCCATCGATAACCATTCTATCAGTGGGGTTTATTTATTCTGAATAGTTCTCAAACATTTTTATTGCTAATGCTTTTAGGTCCTTATAAGCATAATTTTTTTTTAAGCCTATACCAGAATTATAATGTGTAGAATCTTTAGAAGCACAAAGAAGGTATTTTACATCACTTGTTTGGGCTGCAAATGGTGAATACTCAGACTGAACCCTTAATAAAAGCTCGCCTGCATCATCTAAGACATAAAAGAGATGTTTATAATAAATAGAATTCTTTTCGCCTTCTTCATATCGTTCAAAAGCCATTATCTTTTTATTATTCCAAGTATATTGGTCAATACAAAACATATCTTCTAAATCAGTATTAACTAACTTCCCTTCTTTAAAAGCTTTATACAAGACTTCCTTTAAAGGAACTGCTTCTTCATACTGCTCATTGTGATAATAGATTTGAGTTAACTTAGCATAAGAGTGATGATCTGCAGGAGAAACCTTAATAATCTCTTCAAAAACTGACTTTGCTTTTTTATAATTCTTTACAAGAAGTTCTAATAACCCAATATTAAACATTGTGTCTATATAATACGGAGATTGAGAATCTATTTTACTCTTCGTTACATAATAAGCTTCTAAAGCCTTATCGTTATTCTGTAAATTTACATATAACTGTCCTAACATATAAAAAGACCTTGTAGGACAACCTTCTATCTTTGTAGCTTGACTATATGCATCTACAGCTTGTTGATACTGGTTTAGTTGGCTATAAGAATCTCCTATCCCACTGTAAAATAACGCGTCATCAGGATCTAATTTAAGTGCCTCATTAAAAGCTTCAATAGCTTCAGTATATTGGCCTATATAATTTAGTGTATTTCCTTTTAAGAAGTATGATGCTGACTTTGAATTATCTTTCTCTATAGATAAATTTAAGTACTTTAAACACTCTTGATCATTTTCCAACATATAATGAGCATTTGCGATAAAGTATAACGATTGGGCTGATAGTTTATCTAAATTGTTAAAGTAAGTTTCTGCTATTTCTTTAAACTTATTCTCCTCACTCAGAAGCACTAATTTTGCTTCTATCGAATCTTGAGCGAAAGCAGTAAACACAGTTCCACTAAGCAATAATGTTGTAACAATAGTCTTCATAAAGAGTCAATATTAGATAGCTCGCAACTTCATAATAATAGAAAGATTATTATCTAATATTTAAGGCATTGCTAACTACTTAAAAATAAAGACATTTATATTAAAAAGCAAGTTTACTTTAACAAATACTTTACTTTTTCACAAGCTTCTATAAAATCAGATTGGAAAGCCCTAAAATCAAAATCTCCTAATGCTTTCTTCCTATTTGATAGTTCATTTATGGACTCGCATAATAAATCTATAAGATATAAACAGATTAAATTTTTAGATTGAAGTTTATCCAGCAGATTAAAATCAGGTTTAATACTAAAATGGCCAACATTATAAGTATAAGGATCTGTATAAGAAGATGGACAATTTACTCTTTTCTGAAATCTAAAGGGATATGGTTCTTGTTTTTCAACTAATTCAATATCAATCCACAGAGATTCCATTGTACCTCCATAATTTTTGTACAAATCATTCTCAATTAATCTTAGATACTCATTCAGATAAGAAGGGATTAACTTTGTTTTTTCTTCTATTACATTAGTAAAGAAAGATACTTTTAAAACCTGATTATCAAGTCTTTTCCTAACTTTATCAAAATCTTGATTAACCCCTTTTTTATAAACACCATACGAAGTAAAATGTATCATCTTATTAAAAGCCTCATCTGTTATACCAATATCTTTTTTATGCAATTGTTCAGCTATTCGACCTGCTACTAATTCTTTATTAATTAAATCAGTTTTACTTGGAGAAATACATAAATAGAGATATTCTTTATCTTTAAAAAAAGCTTCTATCATAGTGTTCACTAACTCTTCTTTAAAGTCATCAATTAATCCACAATATTGCCAGAAAACTTCTCCTTCATTACTTGCTACTTGCTCATTTTTATCCAACCAATGACATAGATGATATTTCTTCTGATAATCTTTAAATATTTGTTTAAAGTCTCTTGACATATCTCTAATATTTGGTTCCTTTAGTTAAGTCTATATAGTAATATTCCTTTCCTAACTTCACTTTTACGTAACGCTGTTGTTCGATATTAAGAATCAGGTCATAGATAAAGGGCAATACTATTTCTCCTTTAGTATTGATTATTCCTAATTTACCCTCTTTATGAGCCTGTATATAACCGTGCCCCATAGGTACTATAAAACTACTGGTGATCTCAAAAACTACATTACCCTGAGTATCGATACATTTCCATAAATCAGCATTATTATCTGTAACAAAAGCAATCCCTTCATTAAACTCCTTTGCGTCAAGATATTTAAATTCTATTACTGTATCTCCTTTTTTATTGATGTAACCGTACTTTTCATTTTTACGCGCAGGCGCAAGTCCATTTCTAAATACTCCTACATAGTCAATATCATTAGCAAATCTCGTTATAACATCGCCTTTATGATCTATAATCGCTCGTGTTTTTTCATCTAAACTAACACTTGCGACACCATCTGAAAAATCAGAACCATATAGATAGGTTGGTGATATTGTCCATTTACCAGTACTGTTGATAAAACCAAAAAGACCATTGTCACCTGTTCTCATATATAGTCCTTCATCAAAAAGAACTTCTGATGAAAATACTGTTTCGGGAGAAGAAAATATCTCTTTACCTTGAGCGTCAAAGAGTGTATTCACATTATCTTTCTCTACATTAAAGTAAGTCTCTCCTTTAGCGTCTACAAAAGTCAATATAGATTGATAATTAGGTTCTATTATCCACTCCCCTTTAGTATTAATCAAACCACATTTATCTTCGCTAACTTGCACTACTCCCATTCCTTTACTAAACATCCAAGCATCCTTATACTTAGGTTCTATTACCCAATTCTGAGTAGCATCTACATATCCCCATACTCCTGCCTCATTCTTCTTAGGAACAAGAATAGTTTTTTCTGAACCTTCAACGATAGTATTTACTAAAAGATTGCTGTTAGACAAGCTATTACAATTAGTAAGAGATACTCCTAAACCAAGTGCAATGATGAATATTTTTAGATAACGTCTGATCATATCTTGAGTTATTGTTTATTCTTTACCTGATTAACTATTTCCTTTAAAAGCGCTTTTCGCTTTACAGCTGCCTCATGCTCTTTTTGTTTCTTCTTGTCGATTTTGTCTTTAACAGCTTTTCGATTAGCAGGTGTATTTCTTCCCATTTTATAAAGTATAACTTGTGAATTCGGATGCAAAAGTATAATAAACTAAATAATATTCCCTTGCTTTATATATCTTAAGCATAGATATCTTATTTTAGGGAAGTCTTATAGTACTTTTTAGGAATAGGTAGTTGTAGCGATAATGATAAAAGGAAGTGAAATTCCGTAATTTATTATAAACAAAAATGATCTTCTAAAATTAATAAGTTATTTTACAAACTATAAAACAATATTACTATGAAAATTATTTTATCCTTTATATGTCTGTTTATAAATGCATTAACTCTTCAGGCTCAAAGTAGTTTATGGGGGCCTTCTGTAAGTTATCAATATCAAAAGGGAAGTATTGTAAAACAGGAGGTTATTATGCAACAGAAATAGCATTAGATAAATTTATTAAGATAGATGCAACAGCCAATTTTACATGGATACAAAATAAATATGCTGTTATTCCAGAAGCTGCATTTACCTACTACTCTACAATGTATTACATCGCTTCTTTTGGACGAGCAGAAATTACACCTTACACTATAACTCCAAAAGTAGGTTTATCATTTCTTACTTTTATTGAAGTGGACTTAGGATATGGTTTACCTATTGCTGATAAAGCAGACTACCGTCCCATCAAAGGATTTACAACCTCTATTCGTTTTAATATTCCTATTAACTCTAAGTTTTAGGTTATTAATTCAGATAAGGTATTTTCATAAAAGATTACTAATTCTAATATTGACTAATATGATAAACAACCTATGTAGCTTAATGAAAACAAACAGCTTGTAATAGGAGGCTGTCCCTGTAGGATAGATTGGACAATCAGCACCTACAGAACAATAAAGTAAAGCAATATCTACTCAAGGTACTGAAGTTATAATAGATCTAAATCAGTATCTTAAAATAGTTAATACCTTTACTAAAGAAATAGATTGAAAAGCATGGAATAGATTGAGGGAAAATTGAAATTATTTACCTAAAAATCAAATAAATACTCTACCTTTTCAGTAGTATTATAAACTTCCTCTAAGAGGTTAAAACTAAAAAATTAAATCATGGGATATTACATTTTTTCATATGGTATCAAGACAGATCAAGTGCTAAATGCTTTTGGTTCTAAGAATGATGTCTTAGAGAAACAAATTCAAAAGAACAAAGTTTTTAAACATTATGATGATTTTGAAGTTGATGATTTTGAGACTGCACCTGATAAAGCTCTTATAGACATCATTCAGAATAGACCTTTTGATACTAAATCAAACTATGCTTATGGCTATGCCCTTATAGGTATTTGTGCTACTTTAGGAGTAGAGTTGCCGTATGGTCAAGAAATCAAATTGGGTTATGAAACAGATTTAATTAATAAAGTACTAACTGAAGACTTTGATATACAGGATATCAATATAGAAGAAACTCTCTTAGACAGTCCACATCCGTTCCCTATACCTAAGATAGACGATTGGCCACTTATTGGACTGATTAAAAATCAAGAATTACAGGAACTAAAGCATAAACTTTCTTCTCTTAATATTACAGAGGAACAAATAGAAGAATTAGAAGATGATCCAGATGAAAAAGAATTTGCTTATGAACATCTAAAAGGGATTATTGACAATATAGATTACTGTATTAATAATAATTTAGATATGGTATCATTCTGTCATTAGTCAATAATGTTACATTATAAAAAAATAACCCTATAATCATATCTTGATTACAGGGTTATTTTTTTTTGTAGAAAAACCTATTTAATACTTTTTCATACTTCTAAATAACTTAATTATTTGAGTATATTCTGGTTCAGTAATTACCTTAACTTCTGTTACACCTTCAAGACGAGCAGATGTGACATATCTACGCAAAAGTAAATAAAGTATTTTATTATTTTTATCTTCTTGAATCTCTAATTGCATTGGTCTATCATCAGCTGTAGGTTCATCTGCTAAACCTGCCCAATCATTGTTATTATACATATTAATAATATGCATATCTTCTGGATCAAAAGGAACAGTACCTCGTTCAGGATTAGCAAACTTAACCATTCCCATAGAAGTAATCTTCCCTCCAGTTTTTTTACTAAAAATATCTGTTCCACCTAAAAAAGTGTAACCAGCAGCAAAAAGCAAACAAAGTATTGCTCCTCCTCTTACTAACCAACCTTCCATTATAATACCTGGAAATATGATTAAAACAATAAAACCAATTGTAAGCAATCCTCCAATTACTTTCTTTGGAACATTAGTTCTTTCTTCAAATTCTTCATTTTTTGACTTAAAATAGTCAAATAGACTTTCGTGATACTTGTTATTCATAGTACTCTTTATTATATATTACTTAAATTATTTATTACATTCTTTGCTAAAGAAACATTAGCATAAAAACCTGCTACACTATTGTCCTTATTAATTTTCTCACTATCTAATCCTAAAAGTCCTTCAGGCATACTTATAGCCATATAAAATTGATTAAAAGCATAAGAAAACATCATATCTCTGTGATACTCTCCTTTTAGTTTTACTATTTCATCCATCCTTGCAGGAGTAAGAATATAGCGTGCTAATATGTCATCTGTTGTATAAACAGAAAATTTGTGTTCAAAATCAATATTTTCCATTTTAATAAGATTGATACCTTCTCTATTACTCAATTGCTGAATACTCTTAGCCAAATAATCGATGTGTTTTTCTAAATGATCTGGTACAATAATAACTATACCCTCTACCTTTTTGTTTAAA
The DNA here is from genome assembly GCA_031277535.1 of Flavobacteriaceae bacterium. Classification (GTDB taxonomy): domain Bacteria; phylum Bacteroidota; class Bacteroidia; order Flavobacteriales; family Flavobacteriaceae; genus Flavobacterium. The sequence continues at coordinate 132,555 of JAITMD010000005.1, read as the reverse complement.
GTTATAACATTGAAAACACCTCTAAAATTAGTAGTAAGATTTTCTAATCGCTTAGAAAACATTCCCTTAAACATATACTTCATAACAACCAACAGAGTTCCAATAGAAGTTTTGAATAGCCAATAATCTATTTTACTGTTTCCAACAGAAATATCGTTCAATACTATTGGAGAACGATCCCCTTTTAGTTTAAGAGTTCCATGAGAATAACTACTTACCTTTTCACGCTCCATATTGCCAAAAAGATTACTTAGCATTAGTTTAGAGACAGAAAATGATCCCGTGCTATTAGTATATTCAGCATCAGGAAAAAGCTTGTTTACAATTCTTATTATTGCTTCCTGTTCTGTAGAAATATATTTGGAATAATAGTAACTTGAACCAGCACTACCAATTGTAATTAATATAAAAAGGGGAATTATTATGGATAAAACAGTTGTGTTATCTATTGCATTAACTAATTTAGGGTTTGTTAGAAAACCTATATTAAAAACAACAAGAACACCTAAAAAATAAATAAGACTCCCTCCATAAGAAAGTACTCTAAAAAGAGTAAGAACTTTACTTCTCTTTTTAATTTCAAATAATGCATTTTGCAGTTCTAATTCAAGCTTTTCTATTTCTGTTGTATCCATTAGTTAAATAAGGATTTAACATTAACATTAGCGGCTTCTTCTTCTGTAATTTCGATGAGTTCTTCTGTCTTGTAACCATTTGTATAGGCAATAATAGAAGAAGGAAACATTTGCACGTAATTGTTGTAAGCTACAACAGCAGCATTATAAGATCTACGAGAGGCTTGAATCTGAAGCTCCATTTCCTCTAAAGAATCCAATAATTTTATAAATTGTGTATCAGCCTTTAAATTAGGGTATTGTTCCGATAGTAATTTGATAGATGGAATATTTAATTCAGTTACATTATCTCCTTCCATACTACTACCTCTTGCTTTAGTAACGCGATAAAGTGTTTCGCTTTCGTGATCTACATATTTGCTTATGGAAGCAACTATATTGGGAATCAAACTACTTCTCTGTTTTAACATGACTGATATAGCACTATTAGATTCTTTAATTCTATTCTTTTTTTGAATAAAACTATTATGAGTTGTTATCCACCAAACAATTAAAATCGCTACAATTACAAAATATATAACCACCATTTTTATAAATATTTACTACAAATATATGTTAATTTTTATAAAATAATATAATCTATTTGCGTAAAAAGACAAACAAAAGATTATTGCTTACTAAAAAAATCAAATATAGATTGAAATAAATATGTACTTAGTAGAAAAGGTTAGGCTGACAACGCCGCTAAAGACTTTGATCAGTCTGTTACTTTAGGACCTTGTATTGTCACAAAAGATGAAATAGATATCAATAATTGTGAAATGAAAGCTAATGTAAATAAATAACTATGGTCTGAAGGAAATACTAATGAGTACTCTCAATCCTTTGAAGAAATTCTCGTTAGTATTAGTAAAGGTAGAACCATTCATGCTGGTGAGGTATGGAGTTTAGGAAAGGTAGGTACTTGTTGTGGTATCTAATTAGGCAAAAAACTACAGCATGATGATATAGTAGAACTGGAAATACAAGGAATTGGTAAGATTATTAACACAGTTAGTATAAGTGAGTAAAAATATAGGAAGAGTGGTTAACTACTCCACTCTCCTTATTTGTATTGTTATTAAGGTCAAAATATATTAATGGACACTATTCATTAAATTAACTTTCCCAACTTATATGATTTATGTTTCCATTTATATCAGTATAAATCACTAATACTTGATTACTCATTACTTCATCAATCTCAATAGAATATTCAAAAACACCATCATGCTGATTATCATCAGAATAAAGACCTATACTTACTAATCTGAGTTTATTGATCAATTGCTGTTCTTTTGATTCATTTAGATTATGATAATCTATAATCTCACTTAACTCCTCCTCTTCGAGTTCATCAATATAAAAGTCTACATATTCTTTAGCTTCTCCTTCATTGTTTAAATCATTATTGATTTCTATTCTATTCTGAATATCAAATACAGAAATATGCTCTAAAAACTCTTTAACACTTTCAATCTCTTCCCTATGTATGTTTTTACTCTTAAAGCCCAAATAAAGATTAAGTCTAAAACTATCAAATTCTATCTCTGTAGAGTAGTGTTCATCAAGTTGAGCATAGTTAATTTCTCCAAAATAAGGTAATTCAGTACTTGTGATTTGTTTAACTGAACCTTTTGAAGAAGATAAATAAGAGTAGAGTTTTTTGATTATTGTCATTTGTTTGTTATATAACTTTTTACCTTGCCAAAAGTATAATATTTTGATTAATTATAATCAGCACTATTAAATGCATATCTTGGTTCGTTATTGATTAATAAATTAAGAGTCTTCTTACTGATAAAACATAAATCAAAACATTGATCAGCATTACTTTCACTTGTAGCGTACACCTTTTCTAATTTTTTACTGGTTTGTGTAGTCCCTATTAATTCATTTAACTGATCTATAAATTCTTCTTGTAGCCAATCTGTTTCAGGATCTTTCATTTTAATCTCTACTTCCTTTCCATTTATTTTGAATTTAAACATCCAATTAATAGCTGTAATATCAAATATTTCTATTTCAGGATGTATAATTTCAGCTATACTTTCAAGCAATTGTTTATAACAGTCCGTATCATAGTAATTCTCAGCATCGTCTGAGATATATTTTTCAAGATTCGTTATTGTTTTAAACTCTAATAAATTATTTGCCAAACCATACATATAATCATCTGCAGATTCAGCTTCACTTTTCCATTCTTTTATTTTTTTATCAATGTTAACTATCATGCTATTTTCTTTTAGATTATTAATGGAATAGATATTAAAAATTCTTTACCAATGGCAAATCATAAGACTCTATTCTCGTTAAAAACAATACTAATTTAAGAATAATATTGACACTAAATAGTAATCCATTCCTCCTTAAATTATTAATAAATTAGCCTCCGTTTAGTCTTACTGTGATATAAACGACAACAGACCTAATATTTTCTACTTAATCAACACAATTAATGAAACAATTTCTTCTAAGAAAAGATATACAAATCTCAAGTAAGCGATACTTTATTGATGCTATGGGAGCTATGGCTTATGGATTATTTGCTACGCTATTAGTAGGAACCATCCTTAAAACAATAGGAGAAGAATTCAGTGTTTCCTTTTTAAAAGAAGTCGTTTGGCCTTTTGCTAATCAGGCTACAGGTCCAGTAATAGCCCTTGCTGTTGCCTATAGTTTACGCGCTCCACAGTTAGTGTTGTTCTCTTCTGCAGTAGTAGGTGTAGCAGCTTATCAATTAGGAGGCCCATTAGGTGTATTTATAGCAACTATTATTGCGGTAGAAATAGGAAAGGCTGTAGCTGGGGAAACAAGAATAGATATCGTAGTTACCCCTATAGTGACTGTCTTAGTTGGAGTTGCTTTAGCACAGTTAATAGGGCCAAGTGTCAATCAGTTGATGCAGTGGATTGGTCAAGTTATTATACTCTCTACGGAATCTAATCCCCTAATCATGGGAATTGTTATAGCAGTAATTGTTGGTATAGTACTGACCTTACCTATCTCCTCTGCTGCATTATGTCTGATGTTGCAATTAGATGGTTTGGCAGCAGGAGCAGCAACTATAGGTTGTTGTGCACAAATGATCGGTTTTGCTACTATCAGCTATAGAGACAATGGTATAAAAGGTGTACTAGCACAAGGCATTGGTACCAGTATGCTACAAGTACCAAATATTTATAAGAATTGGAAAATATGGATCCCTCCAACCTTAGCATCAGCCGTATTAGGGCCAATAGCTATTTTATTTTTTGATATGCAGAACACTGCTTTAGAATCTGGAATGGGAAGTTGTGGCTTAGTTGGGCAAATAGGAACCTTTAATGCCATGAAAGACTCCTACTCTACCTCTTATATCCTATTAGCCATTTTAAGCTTGCAGATCATCTTACCTGCAATTTTATCTTATCTAATCTATTATGTAATGAAAAAGAAGCAATGGATCAAAGATGGGGATATGAAATTGTTTTAGTTTATAGAAACTCCATCGAAAGAGTGTTATTCACAGATGTTTTTACCATAAATAATTCTCAATTTCGTAGATACCTTTCCAGTTTGAAGATATTCTACGACAATAAATTGTGTTATTATTTTTTACTAATTCATAATTTATTGATGCAGTAGAAATTGTAACAAGTTCTGGATGTAAATCGTTTTCAAATCTTCCGGTTCGTATAATTTTCTCATAATTTATTAAGAAAGTGAGAACCCTATTTTTAATTCTTTTTTGTTTGTTATTTTTTAGCTCGTAATAGATACCATTCTTTTTTACAATTGTTAATTTAAGCTCTTTTGGTGTATAACAGTTTATATTCGAATATAACAGAGTTAGCTTTTCATCATTTTTTAAGCCCTCAATAACAGATTCTGTCTTTTTTACTTTTTCAAAATCTATTCTCTCCGTAAAAAGTTCAATAATTTGAAAATCTTTATTAGCACTGAAGCTAACATTTAATGAATCAATTCCGTTAATGGAATTAAATAAAATCTTATACTCTCCTATTTCTAAGTTATTAAGTTGATTATCCTCTTTATTCTGCGATTCACAGTATTTATATATTAAAGAATCGTTTGTATACAAATGAAAATCACTGTTTATACTCTCACTTGATTCAAAATTAACAAATAGTAAATTCTGTGCAATTGAGGATATTGAAAATAATAGACAAATTATTTGTAGAATTGTTTTCATAGCATTTTGGATAACATAACAAGGCTTTATCAAGTGAATAAAGTTGAAAACAAAAGTTTCGACTCAGTACAACTTAAAACAGAAGCTAATTAACTGAATAAATTTAAGAAAACCCCCAACATAATTGACTTTTGTCAAATATAACGTTAGGTTTCATTCTTAAGAGAAAGAGTTTTTTTAGAAAATATTTTCAAAGTATATTATACCTTGTTCCTTCACAGAATTTTTTAACAACCTCTCCTATTCCAAATCACAAAGACTTCGTACCTTTATCTCAAATAAATTCAATCAATGACACACTTAGAAAAATTAGCAGCGATACGTTCTTTAATGAAAGAAAAAGGAATTGATGCTTATATTATTCCTTCTTCAGATCCACATATCAGTGAATATTTACCAAGTCATTATAGATGTATTTCTTGGACTTCTGGATTTACAGGTTCAGCAGGTACTTTAGTAATTACACAAAACTTTGCTGGCCTTTGGACAGACTCTCGTTACTTTGTACAAGCAAATGAGCAATTGGCAAATAGCGGATTCGAATTAGTAAAATTAAAAGTACAACATGCACCAGAATATGTTACTTGGATAAAAGACCAATTTACTGCACCTGCAACTGTTGCTTTTGATGGTAATTTAGCATCTTTAGCAGTTGCTAATTCAGTAAAATCAATTTTAGAACCACACGGTTTTGTTATTAATGGACATCACGATTTATTAGACCCAGTTTGGGAAGGTAGACCTGCTTTACCTACTAAACCTGCTTATACTCTACCTGTATCTATTACAGGACAAAACACAATAGATAAACTGACAGCTGTACGTGCAACATTAAAAGCAAAACGTGCTACTTGCCACTTAATATCTTCTTTAGATGATTTAGCTTGGGTATTAAATGTACGTGGGACTGATGTAAAATGTAATCCTGTAACATTAGGTTTTGTATTGATTACAGCAGAAACAGCTGTATTATTTATCGATGCTGTAAAAGTGAGTGAAGAAGTTAAAGCTGAATTAGCTTCTTATGGTGTATCATTAAAAGGATACAATGAGGTACAAACAACTTTAAGAGCTTTACCTGCAGGAGAACGTATTTTAATTGATCCTAAACGAACTTGTTTTGCTACTTATGATTCTATTCCTACTTCTGTTGAAATTATAGAAGATATGAATCCTTCAACTATGTTGAAAGCAATTAAAAATGAAGTAGAGATTAGTCACCAACGTCAAGCTATGATTAATGATGGTGTAGCCATGACTAAATTTTTCAAATGGGTAGAAGAAAATGTTGCCACAGGTAATTTATCTGAAATGAGCATTGCTGATTATTTGAAAGACTTACGTGCAGCACAACCAGGTTTTAAAGATATCAGTTTTGATACGATTGCTGGTTATAAAGATCACGGGGCTTTACCTCATTACAAAGCTGAAGAACACAGCAACTATCAATTAGAACCAAGAGGTTTATTATTGGTTGATTCTGGAGGTCAATATGAAACAGGTACAACAGATATTACGCGTGTAATCTCTTTAGGAGAACTAACACAAGAAGAAAAAGAAGACTATACGATTGTATTAAAAGGTACTATAGAAGGTTCTATGGCTATTTATACAAAAGGGACAAGAGGTTATCAGATTGATGCAATAACAAGAAGACCTATTTGGGCAACTATGCGTAATTATGGACATGGAACAGGACATGGTGTTGGTTTCTTCTTGAATGTACATGAAGGACCACATGTGTTTAATGGTACAGCTACAGATATAGCTATTGAACCAGGTATGGTAACTTCTATTGAACCAGGTTTGTATAGAGAAGGAAAACATGGTATTCGTATAGAGAATTTAGTAGTTTCTAAAGATCTTGCATCAAATCAGTTTGGTGACTTTATGGACTTCGAAACATTGACTATCTGTTATATTGCAACCGATTTAATAGAAAAATCTTTATTAGGAAAAGAGCATATTGATTGGTTAAATAATTATAATCAATGGGTATACGATTCAGTAACTCCAAAGTTGACAGCGGAAGAAGCAAGTTGGCTAAAAGAAAAGACAAAAGCTATTTAGTACAATGAAATAAAAAATAGAGGGAAGATACAACAAGTGTCTTCCCTCTATTTTTTATTCTAATTTGTTAGATAACTATCGTGCGCTCTTGACTAAAGTTATTCCACTCTTTATTTTTTCCAATATTTTCTAAAGCGTCTATTAATTGGTAAACTTCTTCATAAGAATTATATAATGCAATAGGTGCTAAACGAATTACATTAGGTTCTCTATAATCAGGAATAATATTATGAGCCTTTAAAGCCATACATATACGATAAGCTTCTTCATGTACTAAAGCTACATGCCCTCCCCTTTTGTGATCTTCAGTTTCATTAGTATAAGAATAACCATATTCATTTAATCGTGTATCAATTAAATACATCATATACGCTGTAAGATTTAACGATTTTGCACGTACATTTTCCATTCCAGCTTCTTCATAAATATTCATTACACCTTCTAATGGTGCCATAGAAAACATATTAGGTGTACCTGTTTGATATGCTGTTACATCTCTTGCTTGATCAAATTGATGTTTCAGTTGAAACTGAGTCTCATCTTTATTCCCAAACCATCCTGCTAAACCAACTTCTTTGGCAAAGTGTTTTTTATTGACAAACATACCCGCAGTAGCACCTGGCCCTGCTGATAAATATTTATAGTTACACCAAACAGCAAAATCAGGATTAATTGATTTAAAATTATGATGTACTGACCCTATAGAATGACAAAGATCGAAACCAATATAGATTCCTCTTTGATGTGCTTCTTTTGTTAAGAGCTCCATATCTAATAGTTGAGAGCTTCTGTACAATACAGAAGGTAATAAGATAACAGCAACATCCTCCGTCATAGCTTCAATAACAGCATCCTCATCAATGAAAATACCATCAGCACTTTCTACTATCTTAATGACATCTTCTACCTTCATTCCTTTTAATGCAATCTGACTATCTACAGCATAGCGATCTGTTGGGAAGTTTAGATCATCAACTAAAATTTTATAACGTTCTTTTGTCGGTTTCCAAAAAGTAGCAATGGCTTGATGAATATTAAGAGTGGTATTTGCTGTAATCATTACTTCATTTGCTTCTGCATTAATTAGCTTTGCTACACGAGCTCCAATATTTTTTCCATAGTTAAAATAATGTCCATTCTCTGCATTCCAAATTAAGATTCCTTCATTTTTCCAGATCTCCATTACTTTTAATAAAGCAGCTTCAGCATCTTTAGAAGCTAATCCTAATGAATTCCCATCCATATAAATCTTATTATCAGCTAAAGGATAAAATCTATCTTTGAATTTAGCTAATACATCTTGTTGATCTAAAGTTCTTGCCTGTTCTACTCCAGCTATAAAGTTTTTATTTGCCATTATCGTTTTATTAATAAGCGTTATCTATTTAAAAAATTATGAATCACAAGTAAATAATATAATTAGAGATTCGTTTGTTCTTTTTTGTCTATTTCTGCAATAAGTAAGATCTATTTTTTCTGTTTTTGAAAATTAGTTATTTTCTTTTTTAGTTTAGAGTCAACTAAGAAGTATTTCTTCTGATTTAACGGAATTAATTTAAAGTTTTCTCTAATTTAGCGGGCTTATCAGATAACTTGTTGTATCAAAAAACAAGTAAACATTCTATTATAATAATTTATAAACATGGAAAACACAGTATCATCTACAATTAAACTTGGAATTGTAGGATATGGAAATTTAGGAAGAGGTGTGGAAATGGCAATCCGTCAAAATGCAGATATGGAATTGGTTGCAATATTCACACGTAGAAGTCCTAAAGAGATAAAAACAGAAACCTTAGTTGAGTCTATTGATAATATAACTACTTATGTAGGTAAAATCGATGTTCTTCTATTATGCGGAGGCTCTGCTTCAGATTTACCAATACAAGTGTTAGAATTCTCAAAGCTTTTTAATACAGTGGATAGCTTTGATACACATGCTAAAATCCCAGAATATTTTGAATCTGTCAATGAATGCACTAAAGCAAATAAAAGATTAAGTTTAATCTCTACAGGATGGGACCCAGGACTATTCTCTATGTTGCGATTAATAGGTCAAAGTGTATTGCCTCAAGGAGAAGATTATACATTTTGGGGAGAAGGTTTAAGTCAAGGACATTCGGATGCGATAAGACGTATTGAAGGTGTAAAAGGAGGTGTTCAATATACTATTCCATTAGAAGAAGCTATTGCTAAAGTTAAATCTGGAGAGAATCCTATTCTAACAACTGCAGAAAAACACGAAAGAGTGTGTTATGTAGTAACTGAACAAGGAGCAGATCAGGAGAAAATAGCTCATACAATTAAGACAATGCCTAATTACTTTGCAGATTATAAAACAACAGTACATTTTATAGCGGAAGAAGAATTAGCTACCAATCATTCTAAGATGCCTCATGGAGGAATTGTTTTCCGTTCAGGTATTACAGGAGAAGATACAAAACAACGCATTGAGTTTCATTTACAATTGGATAGCAATCCAGAGTTTACTTCATCTGTCTTAGTAGCATTTAGTCGTGCTATTTATAAAATGGCAAAAGAAGGACAAACAGGGGCTCGTACAGTATTTGATATTCCATTAGGCTACCTATCGGCTAAATCACCAGAAGAACTTAGAGCTACCCTTTTATAGATAATATAAAATAAAAAAGAGAACCGAGGTTCTCTTTTTCTATAAAAAGCAAAAGAATTATGCTTTTTTCTCTTCTTTATGTCCATATCCTGAACAACATTCTTTCTTATCTTTTTTTCCATCTTTAGCTGCTGTAGAAGAACAAGTTTTTCCATCCTTACAAGCTTTTTTATCTGTAGAACAGTCATGTTTAGCATCTGCTGTACATTTTTTACCAGCTTTCTCACAAGCTTTTTTGCAAGCTTCGATTTCTTCTTTTGTTTTTCCTTTTGTGTCTTGAGCAGATACAGTTAAAGTAACTACTAATGCTAATGCGATAGTTGAAATGATTTTTTTCATAATTTATTGTTTTCTTGTTAATAGTTCATCTTTGATAGGAATAAAAATAATCCCTTATTCATAAGGCTAATTTATAGAAAAAACTTTTTCAAATTACAAAAAGTATAAAAAAACTCAGGCTTTACCGACTGAGTTTTTCTGATTTCGTATTTAAAGCTTCTTAAAGTAACTTCTTGCTCTCACTTTTTGTTCGTTTCCATTCGTATCATCTATTTCCATATCAGCATCTCCCTCTAAAACAAGCTTATCATTTGAAATACTAATAATTTTTAGTACAGTTGGCTCGTTTGGATATGCTGGATCAATAGAGGTTAGGATATCACCTTGAATCGACCATCTTTCAGAAGAGTCCATAAACTCATGACACTTTTGTCCATCAAACTCATTTTCAACATAGTGAACTTCTTTATTTGATAAAAATTGAACATTATTAGTTTTGGTACAATCGTCATATTCTTGAACTTGTTCAAATATTATAGCCCCGTTAAGAAGAGCTTCAGCTTTTACTAATTGCCATTTCTTGTTAGAGATTAATTCTTCATTAGTAGGTGCTACTGTACCGTTATCATCACTTTTAGAGCACGACACTGTTCCTAATACTAATGTTAATGCTGTAAATGCAAGAATAATTCCTTTTTTCATAATAAGTTGTTTTGTTAAAATTTATGCAAACATACTCTTAAAAAAGATATTCACAAACTTATTATTCGCATTTTGGACTACTTGTAAGTTTACTTTTTTGTAAAAACAACTCTTTCTTTTACCGTGTTTTTATCAATCTCAGAAGTTCCTTGTCCAGTATAAGGTTCAACATCATACATATACACTAATTCTTTATCTGTTAAAGATATAATAGTATAATAATCTGGTTCAGCACTTTTGTATGAATCTGTTAACTGATTTCCAACAAGTTTTCAAGTAGGCTCCTTCTGTTACAATCAAATTACATTTACCAATCTCTTTTTATACTATTAAACTGTTTTTTAAAAAAAGATGCCTTCTCTATCTCTCCAGATTTTGTAATAAGTGTTGCACCTTTTTTAATGATTTCAATTCTATTAAAGTGCATAGTATTGAAGGTCTTATCAAAAGAAAGTAACGAATTTGGTACATGCAAATCCAATAGTGAAGCTTGTACTCCATTAGAATAGATATATTGATGAGAACTATCAAGAGACAGATAAGATACATATAATTGTAGATTCTTATTATTCCAAGTGCCTGTATGAGTAATTTCTTGTAATAAAAAGATAGTTTGTTCTAATTCTTTTAATAATAGTCCTTGCTCCTCCTCTGTTATTAATCCAATACGAAAAAAAAAGTCTATATCTAATACTGTATTAGCAATAATATCCTGGCTCATTACTACCTCCACATCAAATGAAGATATTGCCTTGAGATACTTTTCGTTAATGGTTTTAATATCTTTAGTGAGTTCTAAATCTTTCAGCTTCTTAGGATTTAAACTCCCCTGATTAAATTGTATTTTTAGCAATCTCAGTTTGGTCAATAAGGCTGATGTAGTAGTGAAGAACAAAGGAAGTGTGTGATTAATTGTAAATAATAGATGTTTACTTTGAGTATCTATTCCTTCAAAGACATTTAAATCTGCTTCTATCATTTTACAATACGTTAATTGTGGCGTATCTTCTTCTATCAAACGTAAATTACATGTAACTTTTTCTCCGCCTTCTCTAATGATTAAAGAAGTTAAGTTGATATTTAGTTCTTTGGCGATGATTACAATTTCTGATAAGGTAAATTCTACTTCACAGCGTATGCGTCTATAACTGGCTTCTTTACCAAGGTGAACCAAGTTTGAAATAAAGTCAACTAACTTGACTCCCTCTGGAAGGTGTTTTACAATGATCTCGATAAAATTCTTTTGATTAGTGGACATGGTTAAAGCCTTCAGTATTGAATAAGACAAAAATAAAAGATTATTGTAAATAAGAACCACTCAATCTACAAACAAAAAAGAGACTCTAAAAAAAGTCTCTTTCTATTATTTATTATAAGGACCAGTCAATAGGTGCCTTTCCTTGTTCTTTTAGGTAAGTGTTTATAGTAGAAAACGGTTTACTCCCGTAAAAACCTCTATACACAGATAAAGGAGAAGGGTGAGCTGTTTCTATTATACAATGTCTTGTACGATCGATGTGCTGTCCTTTCTTTTGTGCATAACTTCCCCATAAGACAAATATAACATGTTCACAATTGCGATCAATTAGTTCAATAACTTTATCTGTAAAGCGTTCCCATCCCTTTTTTTGGTGACTCCCTGCTTTCCCTTGTTCTACTGTTAGTGTCGCATTAAGTAATAAAACTCCTTGATTAGCCCAAGCTGTTAAATTGCCATTTACAAGATTTTTTATTCCCAAATCATCTTCTAATTCTTTAAATATATTCTTTAGACTTGGAGGAAATTTTACTCCTTTATTTACTGAAAAAGAGAGTCCATTTGCCTGAAAAGGTCCATGATAAGGATCTTGCCCCAAAATAACAACTTTTACTTTATGAAGAGGAGTTGCTTCAAAAGCTTTAAATATATTCTCCTCAATAGGATAAATAGTTTCTGTTTTTGCTCTTTCTTGGATAAACTTTGTTAATTGAACAAAGTATTCTTGTTGAAACTCTTCAGCTAAAACATTATACCAAGAGGCTTCTGTAATTAATTTCAATGGAATAGTTTTATTAATTTGCTAAGTCGTAAATATACAATTTACTCTATATATACTGTACGTCTATAAGAAACAATCTGTGTATGATCTCTTGCCTCAATTAAAATCTGATTGTATTCATTAATTCCTTTTTTAGGATTAGCAATCTTTTGCCTTACTACCCAAAAAAACTCTCTCTTTGTAGGATCGAATTCAAAAGAAACAAAATCAATTGGTTCAATAGGTGTCTGTGATGCTTTAGCAATTTCTAATACTTTGCAAACATTTAATTCAGGATCTAAATAAAGCTTTTCCTGTTCATCAGGAAAAGGAAGGTCTGAGATTATTTTTTGATTATCATCTAAGGCTATACCCACACAAAACTTTACTTCTTTTACTGGTTCAAACTCATAGTAAAAAAAGTATTTAGTCTTACACTTTAGTAAATCTACCACGGGATATCGTGCGTGGAACTTAGCAATACTATCGTAATAGCTAATAGAAACTCCTTTGTATGTAAGTTTTTTAGAAAAATCTTCTCCTATTAAACCTTCTAATTTTTTCTCCAATGATTCTTGTACTCCTACAACGTATTTAGGTACAAAGCTTTGCGGTCTATCTAAATAAAAATATCCAATATCGGAATACTTGGCATCAGGAGAGAACTTATATGTAGGACATACATCGATATATGAGTCACTGTTATAGTCTCCTCCTATTTTTAATTTGTTATAATTCGTACACTGAGCTATTCCCTTTACTCCCAATAGAGTCATAAAGAGTGTTAATAAAATTGGAAGGCTAATTTTCATATTTACTGTTTAGCCTCCAAAAATACACAAGTAATTAATATTCCAAAACAAATTGGCAGTAAATATCATTAAATATCACCAACAACTTTGAAATCTGGTAAAAAACACCCTCTTACACAAAACACCTCTCTTATATCCAACGGATCTACATCTATACTGGAATAGGTATGGTTATCACTTACAAAATGTAATTTTCCAAGGTCTGTATATTTCTTAAAACGATAAAGAAATAACCCTTTACCTTCCATAATAAATAAGTAAACATGCCAAGGTTGTATTTCACTTAAATCTATTTTTTTTGTCAAGACATAGGAAGTTACTTTAATAGTAGGAAACATATTATTTGACGAAACTTGAAAGGCTGTATCAATCTCATCTACTGTTGGAAAGATATAAGAAGGTGCTCCTGCTAAAGTTTTAACCGGGTCTAAAAAATACTCAAAATATTGTTCTGTTGAGATCATTTTCACCTGACGACCTTCTTTAGTGTGTTCCTTATCACTTTTATAGTTTTCAAAAAATAAGGTATTTAAGTCTATGTTATGCTCTTTACACAGAGCTATTAAATTCTCATATTGAAGACTATTTCTTTTTTTCCATGAAGAGATAGTATTAGGTTTTACATCTAATAAAATAGACAACTGTAAATCTGTTTTAATTCCAAGAACTCTTTTTAGTTTCTTTAGAACTGCTGTTGCATCTAACATAATTTTCTTTTTAAATCGTTTATAAAGGTTTTATTCTAATCCTAACATTTGGTACTTTTTACTTATTCATATACTGTATGTTTTATTAAACTTTTCTTTGAAAGAGAAGTAATTTGTACAAAAAGTGCACAAATCAAATAATACGCCACAGCTTGTTTTTAACTTCTATTACTCTTATTTTCTAAGTAAAAAGTCATTTTTAGTCTTTTTGTAAAAAAGGCGATTTATGCTTTAAACCACTAAATAGACCACTTATAGTACTATTTTTGCCTCTTTTAAAAGGGACTAACTCTTTCTGTTGTACCTATATTTAATTTAATCATTTTAAATAGATTAAAAATTCATAATTCAAATATTATTTAAGTTTTTTAATATTTTTATTCGCAAAAATTAGCAATTGACTTATTTATACTTTAATCACCTTCGCCAAAACACACTTTATTCAAAACTTTATGATTGTCTTAAATAGTTTTAAGGCTTACTTTCTTTATCTTTGACTGAAATACTACTATAATAGTGCATTAAAACTTTATAGTATTTAAAATTTTAACAATGAAAAAAAGAATCTTACTTTTAACAACTTTAGCTGCAGTTTCATTTGCAAGCTGTGATGCTTTAAAATCAACAAACAAAGAGATTAAACCTAAAACAGAAAAAGTGACTGAAACAGAGTTGTCTAATAAGTTACAAGGTACTTGGAAGCTTACTTTTCTTGACACAACATTAAGTGGAGGAAAAGAATTAAAAGAAATGTTCCCAGGAAAAACACCTGAACTTAGATTTGATACAACTAAGAATTTCGCAAGTGGAAACAACGGATGTAATAATATCTTTGGACCTTACTTTTTAAAAGGAGCAAATGGAATTACTTTAGGGGATAAATGGGGATCTACAATGATGGCTTGTCACGGTGTAGATGATTATGCTTTTTCTAATGCTTTAAACAGTGTAAGCAAATTTGATATTCAAAATAATAAGTTACACCTACTTATGGGGGATGTTGTTATTATGACATTAACCAAAGATCAAGATATTAAATTAGACGGAACTAAATGGGAATTGAGTTATATTCAACCTTTAGATCGCAGTATGAAAACTATTCAAGATCGTTTTCCTCATCAGTTACCTTCTATTGAATTTAACCAAAATGGTTTTACTGGAAACACGGGATGTAATAGTATGAGTGGCGAATATACAGGAACTATAGATGCTATTAAATTCGACAAGATTGCTACAACAAGAATGTTCTGTGAAGGAGTAGAAGAAAACTTATTAATGTCTAATATGGATAAAGTAACTAAGTTTAAAATCGAAAATGGAGAACTTGTTTTATCAAGCAAAGACGATATGGTTTTATTGAAATTTAAAAAGAAATAAGTTTCAGACATAATATATTTTAAAGCCCTGTGAAAACCACAGGGCTTTATTTTTTATTTCTAAATTCCATAGCTGTTATACCTGTATAGCGTTTAAAGAAACGACAGAACAAACTGGCATCTGCAAAATTTAATGCTAAAGCAATTTCTTTAATACTTAAATCGGTAGAAGTTAGTAATGTTTTTGCTTGTAATACAACTGCTTCATTTATCCAAATTAAGATGGACTTACCTGTTTGTTCTCTTATTATAGTGGTCAGATATTTTGGAGATAAACATAGTAAATCGGCATAGAAAGCAACTGATCGTTCTTGTTTGTAGTGTTTAGACAAGTGATAATAAAAATTATCCACTATTTTTTCCTGTCTTGTACGGATTTTATTTTTAGAAATAGGAATGGCATTATACATTCCAGTTATAGAAGTAATCAGAGCAAATATTAAATGCTTTAATACTTCTCCTTTATTAATAGGATCTTCCTGATTGTAATAGTTTTTTAAAAAAGAATTAAATTGTTTCAATAAAGTAAACTGTTTTTCAGTCAAAAGCAATTGAGGATTATTGCGTACTTTATCATTAGTTATAAAGTCTCCAATTTCAGGATACGAAGCTATAAAATCTAACGATATGACAATTGATAGTGTTTCAAAATCTTCTGTAACAGCAAGAGGTTCTATCAAGGTATGAGGCAATAAAACTAATACTGTTCCAGGATTTGCAGTATATTCTGTAAAGTTTACCTTCAATTGTGTTTGCCCTTGATAACAAAATCCAATCATAAGGCCATCTATAAGGTGTTGTGCCCCTGTAAAATAATCTCGTACTTGTCCCATCTCTTGAGTAATAATAATTCCGGGAACACGTTGTTTCTCATTTAGCTCAAACAATGATTGAATACTCTCTACTGTAAAAGGAGGCTTTTTCATTTTTTTGATAAAAGTACAAAAAAAGAACGTATTGCACATAATATACGCCCTAATGCAAATAGTATTCAATTCTTCCACTCTTATCTTTGACGTCTAATGAATTAACAGTGATATTTTTAAATTAAATCGCACCAAAAGATAAAAGAAAATGAGAAAAGAAGAGATTGAGTTGGATGAGAACTCATATGACCTATATATGGAGTCTCTCAACTACTCTACCGTAAAAACAAATGAGGTAATAGGCAACACGTTTGAAAGCCCATATATTACATATCAAGACATTAGTTATATTCCAAACACCAACTCTTCCTATTCTGTTTATAGTAAAGGAAAAATAGTAGCCTACGCAGAAATTAAGTTATTTAACTTTGAAACAAATCAACACTCTCCTTATAAACAACCTTTTGGATTAATTGTTTTAGATATAGAGTTTAAAAATAAAAGGATTAATGATTACTTGGTAAAGCGAATGCAGGAAGACTATCAAGATAATACTGAAGGATTTCTAATTTTAGCCAACCCTATTTTAATCAATGCCCAGCAATTAAGTAATCTCTATCCTGTCAAAGAATTACTACCAACCAAGCACATTAGAGCTACTAATGCTGTTACAGTAGTAGATAAATTAAACTTAGATAGTGATTTACATTTAAAGTTATTTGAAAACTATGCACAATATTGGTTAACCAATAAAAAAATAGCTATAAGTCCCTATGGGTTAGAATTGTATTATACTTTTCTATATTCAGAATTAGGCCTAAAAGATAATATCTATTATTTTCCTGAGCTTAGTGCTATTGCAATAGCTAAACATATAGGTAGAACGTTGTATTTATATGATGTTTTTAGTATAGTAGAGATTGATTTAGATATAGTAATAAAAAGCTTATCTAACATATTTACAAATCAAGTTGTATTAGGGTTTAGTCCCAAAACAGAAGGATATACCTATACCGAATATAAAAAATCAGCTCTCACCTTATTTGCGCCACCTGAGTTGGTTACCTTAATTGAAAAAAATCATTTAATGTTACCTATCTTATCTCATCTTTAATGAATTTTCTACACAGCAAACAAGAAGGAGAGCTTTACAATAAGTCCAGTAGATAGATGATTGATGCAAATTGAGCATTTACCATAATCCGTATTAGTAGAAAACAGGTTATATAGTTTATGTGGGATTAAAAACTATAAGTATAATAATTTATAGTACTTGACGAAACTAATCGGATGCTGGACTTTTATAAATAAAATAATTAGAGTCTATTATTAAGTAAGATAAGATTCTATTGAAAACTGACATACTTAAAAGGTTTATATGATTTACTTTTTTTAAATTTTGTACTTTGAGTTATGGTGTTATGAAAAAAGCCACTAATCATTTTTTGATTAGTGGCTTTTAATTTATAATTATCAACTAAATTATCTTGAATAATTTGGTGCTGATTTTGTAATTGTAATATTGTGTGGGTGGCTTTCTCCAATACCTGATGCAGTTAACTGAACAAAACGTGCTACTTCTTGTAAAGTAGGAATATCTTTTGCTCCACAGTATCCCATACCAGCTCTTAAACCTCCAATAAATTGTAACATACTCTCGTTTAATTCTCCTTTGTATGGTACACGTCCTTCAATTCCTTCTGGAACTAATTTTTTAACATCATCTTCTACATCTTGGAAGTAACGATCTTTTGATCCTTGTTTCATAGCTGCCACAGAACCCATTCCACGGTATGCTTTGAACTTTCTTCCTTCAAAGATTATTGTTTCTCCTGGAGATTCTTTTGTTCCTGCAAGCATAGAACCAAGCATAACTGAATCTGCTCCTGCTCCAATCGCTTTAGGAATATCTCCTGTGTAGCGCAATCCTCCATCTCCAATAACAGGTACTCCTGTTCCTTTTAATGCTGCTGCTACTTCCATAATAGCTGAAAACTGTGGAAACCCTACTCCTGCTACCACACGTGTAGTACAGATAGAACCAGGTCCAATACCTACTTTTACAGCATCTGCTCCATTCTCTACTAAGAATAACGCAGCTTCTGGAGTAGCAATATTACCTACCACTACATCTATTTCTGGAAAACTTGATTTAACAGCTTTTAAAACACCAATAACTCCTTGGCTATGTCCATGTGCAGTATCGATAATTAATGCATCTACGCCAGCTTGTACTAACGCTGTTGCTCTCTCTACTGTATCATGCGTAACTCCTAAAGCAGCAGCAACACGCAAACGACCAAATTTATCTTTATTGGCATTTGGTTTTAAAGTAAGTTTGGTAATATCTCTAAAAGTGATTAAACCTACCAATTTGTATTCTGCATTAACTACAGGAAGTTTCTCAATTTTATTCTCTTGTAAAATTCCCTCTGCTTGAGCTAATGTTGTCCCTTCTGCAGCTGTTACAAGATTTTCTTTTGTCATTACTTCAGTGATAGCTCTTTGATCTTGTTTTTCAAAACGCATATCTCTATTAGTAATAATACCTTTTAAGTATCCTTGCTCATCAACAATTGGAATACCTCCAATACCATACTCTGCCATTGCTCTTTTAGCATCACCTACCGTAGCAGTTAAAGGTAAAGTAACAGGATCAATAATCATACCTGATTCTGCTCTTTTTACTTTGCGTACTTCTTTAGCTTGCTCTTCTATAGTCATGTTCTTGTGAATCACTCCGATTCCTCCTTCACGAGCCATAGCAATAGCCATTTCACTTTCCGTTACTGTATCCATTGCAGCAGATACAATAGGAACATTTAAAGTAATGTTTCTTGAAAATTTTGATTGAAGACTTACCTCTCTTGGTAAAATTTCTGAATAGTTTGGAACTAATAAGACATCATCGTAAGTTAAGCCTTGACCGATGATTTTAGTTGTGTGTGCTCTCATTTTGCAATTGTTGTTGAATTGCACGCAAATTTAGCTTATTAATTCTTACTATGAAAATCTTAATGATAAAAATTAAATATTTTTAACGCTTCATTGTATGCACTTTCAAAAGACATGGCACTCATATTTGTATCTACCTTATTAGCAGTAAAATAACTTAACATCTTTTCAGTAGGCATATTCCCAGTCAAATCATCTTTGGCCATTGGGCAACCTCCATATCCTTTAATAGCTCCATCAAAGCGCAAACAACCTCCTTTATATGCTGCATCTAATTTCTCATACCAAGTGTCTAAAGTAGTGTGTAAATGTGCTCCAAATTCAATTTGCGGATAAGCAGGAATCAAATTACTAAACAAATAATCTATTACTTCAGGAGTAGAACTTCCTACAGTATCAGATAGCGATAGAATCTTTACTCCCATTTTAGCCATACGCTCAGTCCAATCTGCTACAATCTCTACATTCCACGGATCTCCATATGGATTTCCAAACCCCATAGATAAATAAGCTACTACTTCTTTATTTGATTTAGTTGCTACATTAAGTATTTCATCTAAGGTAATGATTGATTCTGCTATTGTTTTATGCGTATTACGCATCTGAAAGTTTTCTGAAATAGAAAAAGGAAAACCTAAATATTGAATTTCTTTATGTTCTGCTGCTTGTTCTGCTCCTCTTGTATTGGCAATTATAGCCAAAAGTTTACTTTGTGTTGTACTCAAATCTAATTGACTTAATACTTCTACCGTATCTTGCATTTGAGGAATTGCTTTAGGAGATACAAAACTCCCAAAATCTATAGTATCATACCCTATACGCAATAGAGATTGTATATATTGTACTTTTTTTTCTGTTGGTATAAAGTCCTTGATACCTTGCATCGCATCACGTGGACATTCTATAATTTTTACTGTTGGTTTCATAGTGTTCCAAAGATAGAAGAAATCAAATAAATACCAAATGTGATTTCTTTCAAAATTATTCTCTTTTTAGGTGCTTTTTATAAATGGGGCTTTATTTCAATGGATTAAGAACTTAATAAATAAAGTGCTAAACCTGTAAAAACAATAATTTGTAGCCATTTTAAAAATAGATTAATAGCTCTATTTCCTTGTATTGCAGAAGCTAATTTTGCAGCTATAGCGCAAATTACAAAGCATACAATTAATGTTTCAGTAATAAATACACTTCCAAGAATAAATACCTCTTTGCGAATAGTAGTTACCTGACCTGATACAAAACTTGGGAACAAAGCCAAGAAAAACATCATCACCTTGGGGTTCATTATATTCATTAATAGTCCTTTTCTCATAAAACTCATAAAGCTATAAGCCTCATCTGTAGTTTCTTTATTTTCAATTTGAAGCAAGGCATCTTCTTGAAAAACTTTATAAGAAAGCCATAGCAAGTAGATTGCTCCCAATATTTTGACTGTCTGAAAAGCTATCTCAGAATTCGTTATTAATGTGGAAATTCCAAAAGCGAATAACGTTAAGTGAAATAAGAGTCCCCCAGCCTGTCCAAGAACTATTGCATAGCCATATTTCTGCCCTTTTGTTATACTTTGAGAAACAACATAGAGCAAATCAGGACCAGGTGTAATAATTAGTACCAAACAGGTAATACAAAAGGTATACAATACTTCTGGGGACATTTCTATTTCTTAGCCTTTGGCTATTATTTTTTTATTTATTTCTTTTATCAATGCGGGACCTTCATAAATAAATCCAGTGTATAACTGAATTAAGCTCGCTCCTGCTTCTAATTTTTCAAGAGCATCTTCAGCAGAATGAATACCTCCAACACCTATAATTGGAAAAGCTTTATTACTTTTTTCAGATAAGAAACGAATAACTTCTGTACTTCTTTTAGTTAATGGTTTACCACTTAAACCACCTGTTTCTACTTTATTTGAAGATAGTAACCCTTCACGACTAATTGTTGTATTTGTAGCAATTACTCCTGCTATTTTCGTTTCTGTTACTATTTCAATAATATCTAATAATTGATCATCTGTCAAATCTGGCGCTATCTTTAATAAAATAGGTTTTGGTGCAGCTTTCGTGTTATTCTTTACTTGTAGTGCGTTTAAAAGGGCTTTTAAAGGCTCTTTGTCTTGTAGCGCTCTTAGATTTGGAGTGTTAGGCGAACTTACATTTACAACAAAGTAATCTACGTATGGAAATAAAGCATCAAAACATATTTCATAGTCAGAAGTTGCCTCTTCATTAGGGGTAACTTTATTTTTACCAATATTACCTCCTATTAAAGTCCCTTTATTCTTTTTTAAGCGTTTTACAGCTTCCTCTACTCCTCCATTATTAAATCCCATGCGATTAATTAATCCGCCATCTTCTCTTAAGCGAAACAAGCGCTTTAAAGGATTTCCTGGTTGACCTTTAGGAGTTAACGTTCCAATTTCGATAAAACCAAAACCAAAGTTCTCCAATTCACTATACAGCTTTGCATCTTTGTCTAATCCAGCAGCTAACCCTACAGGGTTTTTAAATTTTAAACCAAATACCTCGCGCTCTAAACACGGATCGTTTACTTGGCAGTTTGCTCGTATTAAAGAAGATACTCCTGGAATTTTATTGATAAATTTTAAAGAAGAGAAAGTGAAATGATGAACACTTTCTGGATCAAATTTGAAAAGAATAGGTCGAATAATGCTTTTATACATAGTGCGATTTTTAGTAGTGTGTTGAGTATAAAATTTCGTGCAAAACTAAAGCTTTTATCTCAATTTATAAAATGCCATAGAAGGATATTTAATACTGATTTATACTTAACAGCTCACACAATTGTTTAGATTTATAACGCATGAAATAAAACAATCTATTTAATAAACACACGGCCTATTCTTAATTTATAGTTTTTGATCCTCAATAGATTTATTTAAAGGTAATTCTATTGGATTAGTTAATTCATTCACTTCAATCTCCTCACAATAAAAACTAATACTATCATCTTCATAATCCTCAATCTTAAAATTAATCTGCTCTAATCCATCACTTGAAATATCCAGAATATCAAAACCGGAGATTTGATGTAATCCTGAAGCATTAAAATCTAATCTAAGATTTATGACATTCTTAAAAGTAATTACTACCTCAAAAAAATCCTTTGACCTATCAGGCCATATAGTAACCGGATCCCTAAACTGTCCATAAAAAACGATCCTTAAATTATTGTTAGACCACCTTAACTCTTTTATAAAAGCGATATCCGAAGGTTTCCATTTATCATTCATACTTAATATTCGATCTGATTTCATTACATTACAAATTTAAAACATAGACTCAATTTCTATCCCCTTCTACAACTGTTGTATTGGTAATTCACAAGTACTGCTCAACTCTCTGGATGCAAGGTCTGTGATATTTTCTCTAAGTTTAAGCTATTGGCCATAGCAGAGAAGATGTCATAATAAGTGCTTTTATTCTCATACAGTTGTTCGTGTTTGCCATACTCTACCACTCTTCCCTTTTCCATGACTACGATAGCATGTGCATCAATAATCTGAGAAATGCTATGCGAAACAATAATGACTGTTCTGTCTTTTTTAATTGCATCCAAACTCTTTTTAATTTGCTCTGTAGCAATAGCATCTAAACTGGCTGTAGGCTCATCCAAAAAGATAATAGCAGGATCTTTTAAAAACAAACGGGCAATAGCAATTCGCTGTTGTTGTCCCCCTGATAGCAAACGAGCATCCGCATCATAGCCTTGAGGCAAATCGATAATCTGCTCATGAATATACGCTTTCTGAGCCGCTAATTGTACCTCTTCTATACTTGCTTCAGGGTTTCCATAGCGAATATTTTCTGCAATGCTACCCTGAAAAATATGATTTTTTTGAAGAACCAACCCGATATGTTTACGCAATTCTTTGGTGTCATACTCTTTAAGATCAAGCCCATCTAATACTATTTGCCCTGAAGAAGGAGCGTAAAACTTATCCAACAAATTGATTACAGTACTCTTACCAGCTCCACTCAAACCTACCAAAGCAGTTGTTTGATTAGGCTCTATCACCATGGATACCTCTTTTAAGGCATTAGTTCCATTAGGATAATCAAAAGATACGTCTTTAATTTCTATTTTGCCCTTTATTTTAGAAGGTATATATGTTCCTGTAGTTTCCACTTCATGATCTGCATCCAAAATCTCAAAGAATGTTTCTGAGTAAATCATTGCATCATTTACATCATCATAAATACGGTGTAATTGCCTAATAGGTGCAGTCACGTTGTTGAACAACAACACGTGAAACATAATGGCACCAACAGTCATTTGTCCCTTGAGTACAAAATAAGCAGTCATTAAAATAATAACAACCAAACCAAACTGTTCTATAAAACCTTTTACAGCATCAAACACAAAACTGGTTCGTCTGGTTTGCAGTTGATTCTCTGTCATATCATACTGTATAACCTCATGTTTTTCGGCTTCCAAAGGTTCGCGAACAAACGATTTGATAACTGTAATTGAATTAATTAAAGAAATAATCCCATTATTTTTATTTTCTCGATAGCTGCGCATTTTTCTTCTAAATCCCTTTAGCTTACTCGCTTGCAATTGGCTTACATAAAAGTAAAGAGGTATCATAGCTGTACTTACCAAGCCAATATAAACATTAGCCACATAGATAAAAACAAGAGCAACAATAGCGTTGGCAAATAAGGGAAGTATATCTATAAAAAAGTTTTGTATTAAACGCGTAATACTACTTATTCCTTGGTCAATACGGGTTTGTAGTTTACCACTATCATTTTCCTCAGAAGTATAAAAAGCCATGCGATAAGTTAATATCTTAGTGACTACTAATTGGGATATATCTCTGGACACATAAATACGCAGTTTTTCTCCAAAGAATTTTTGACCAAATTGAATAAACGCGTTTGCTATCTCTTTGACGATTAAGATGACACTGCTGAGCAATAAAATGCGGTATCCCCATGCCAATTCTTTTGTTCCCCCAACCACTTCATTCAATGTATCTACCATAGAACGTATGATTAGAGCGTTTACCTGCACGGCAAAAGAACCAATTGCTGTAAGAATTAAAGTTCCAGCAATCAACCTTTTATAAGGCATCACAAAAGGTTTAATCTGTTGAAGTATTTTGATTAAATTCATGATACAAAAATAAGTTATTGATCGGTACAAGCCTTTGATCTATAGCAATAAATAACATCAATATAAACAATTGGTAGAAAATTTTGTAAAAATTAAATCTCTTATTTTAATATGCTATAAATACATGCTTTTTCTTGTATTTTTAAGTTAAGTACAATTGACTTGTACTTCTAATTTTTATCGAAAAAAGGAAAAGAACAAACAGTAAAAAAACTCTATTTAGGTTTTTTACTATTTATTTTTTTACAAAATTTTAACACTCTTTTTTCTCCTCAAATCCCAGTGTACATCTACCTTTATTCGGGTATTGTTCGGACGTTGTTCGGAAACACCCCCTATTTTCCTATGTTTTTCCGAAGGATTCCCGAACAACACCAAAACAAAACTACCATAAACCCCTCAAATCCTTCGTTATTACTGACTTCAATACTTTAAAAAAGAACTAAAAAAGCTTATAAAACACCTGTGTACGTTAATTTTTTAACACAGGTAAAAACACTCATTAATTTGCAATAATGGATAGTAAGATTTTATTGTGCTGTTTAAAAATATGTTCACTCATCACACCAATATAGTAAGCTTTACTCTTCGGTCTCGAGGCAAATTCTTAAGGAAATTTTCTGACTATAAAACATCCCTTCCTACTACTCGTTTTTTTTTTGACAAAATAAAACCAACACAATCCTTTGTAAATAAAATACTTAACACAATAATCATAAAAAACAAATAAGTCGTTATTAAAAATAGCACGATAATTGATAAAGAATAGAAAAAATGAAAATTTATGAGAAAAATATTCAAATGGATGGTTCTTTTTCCTTCTTTCCTTTTTTTATTCTGTAGTCATACGGTAAAATTCTCAACAGAATTAATTCCAGTAATGAAAGACACGCACATTGAGTACATCAATGACAAGGGGAAAACAATCATAAAAGGCGATTTTATAAAAGGCTCTCTTTTTCGAGAAGGATTAGCTTTAGTGCAGTCGGATAATGAAAAAGGAACATGGGGCTTTATTGATACCAAAGGGAAATACGTGATTCCAAGTGCATATGTCAATGCTACCGTATTTTCGGAAGGAATTGCTTGGGTAACCAAAAAAAATAGTCGTCCAATTGCAATTGATAAAACAGGAAAAGAACTATTTACTTTAGATCATGCCGAACTGGTTGGAAATTATACAGATGGTTTAGCCAAATTTGCTGTTTATACAATTGATGGAGATTTGCGTTGGGGATTTGTAGATAAAAAAGGAACAATTGTAATAAAACCTATTTACAAAGACGTTAAAAGCTTTAGCGAAGGCTTAGCTCCTGTCAAACTACCACAAAAAGGATGGGGATATATAGACAAGAACGGCAATTTTGAGATAGCACCACAATATTACATGGCTAAAATATTTAGAAATGGAAAAGCTGTTGTTTACGACAAGATAGATAGCGCTACTATTGTGAATAAACAGAATAAGAAGTTACTTCCAGATACTTATAACGACCTACATGTAGATGGTGATTTATATATGTTTGAAAAAGACCGCAAATTTGGTTGGTTAAATAAAGAAGGAAAAGTTGCTATCTTACCTATTTATGAAGAGATTCATCCTTTTGCAGGGAGTAACTTAGCTTTAGTCCGCTCAGATAATATGTTTGGTTTTATTGCTAAAGATGGCACAGTGGTTATTGAACCACAATATACAGAAGGCTTTATGTTTTTGGATGATATAGCTGCTGTTACAAAAGATGGACAAACAGGGTTTATCAATAAAAAAGGAGATTATGTAATTCAGCCAAGCAGTATACACATCCCTTTTGATATAGCTACCCAAACCTATTTAATGGATACCTATTACCGATTTATATTTAATGAGTACATCGATACAGATGTGGTGTTTGACAAGCTTGATTTTATTCATACAGAAGGCATTACGTCAGAGATGACTTATGAAGAAATTTTTAATCTGTTTGATAAAGAACCAAGTGATTTTTACAATACATCTAATCAGAAAATAATAAACAGAAAGGTTGTAAACATTGATATATCATATTCTTTTTATACAATAGGTAATCCTTTTTTCTCAGAAGGTAACTTTACAGATTCTTTTGATGTAAATAGCAAGCCTAAAAGCTTTAAATACAATATTTACTTATCAGATAATATGTATAAGAGAATAGACAAATTACAAGAAAAATTAGTATCTAAATTGGATGGATTTACCAAAGTAGATGCTAATACTTATCAAAATAAACAGATGAAATTGCATATTTCACAGCAATTGAATCAACTTATTATAGAAATTACCTATTTATAAAATACTTCATCTTAATTTTTTTTCACCAATAGAGTCTATTAAATGGGATAGGCTCTATTGTTTTTTATAGCCCTTTTGTTAGCGATGTTTTATTTATTATATTCTCTTTTACCAGATAAACTTGCTCCTGCTTCGTCATTCAAACGAACAAACACTCTACAGGATACAATAGTGATGATTCCCATAACTAAAAAAGTATATCTAAACACATCCACCCCTTGGTCTGCAGCACCTATAGCACTATTTTGAAATAAAGCTAATACCATAGCAGAAATCGAAATTCCTAAACTAATAGCTAATTGCTGGGTTACAGATAATAAAGTATTTCCTTCACTTGAAGAATCTTTATCTAAATCTGCTAAAGCAATAGTATTCATTGAAGTGTACTGAACAGCATTAAATGCTCCATTGGCAATCATTAAAAGAACAATTATCCATATAGGAGTTTCCTTATTAATAAAGAAAAATAATGAAATAACAGTTCCAGAAAGAATGGTATTGGTAATCAGTGTTTTTCTGTAGCCATATTTCTTCACAATTGGAATAACAAAATTTCTTGAAACAAGGTTTGCTCCAGCTTGAGGAATCATCATTAAACCTGCATAGAAAGCAGAATATCCATACCCAACTTGCAGTAATAAAGGAATCATTAGAGGCATTCCTCCTACTCCAAATCGCGTAAATAAGTTACCTACTAAACCAATGCGCAGTGTTTTTATTTTAAATAAACTCAAACGGATTAAGGCATTTGTTTTTATTTTAGCATATAAAACATAACCTATTAGTAAAATGATAGATAACACAAACAATAGGATTAACATTAGTGGCGTGATTTTAGGAGAATTCCAACGTTCAATCACTAATGTTATAGTAGTTAATCCACCACTAAGTAACAGCCATCCTTTTAGGTCGAATTTATCTACTGTGTTTTTAAAATTGGGAACAATGCTGTTAGCCCACAGCACTCCAATAATTCCTACAGGCAAATTAATTAGAAAGATCCAGTGCCAAGATAGTTTTTCTACTAAAAAACCACCAGCAGTAGGTCCAAGCATCGGGCCTATTAAACCTGGAATAGTAATAAAATTTATAATACTTAAAAGCTTGTCTTTAGGATATGCATAGATAAGGATTAGTCGAGCTACAGGAACCATCATAGAGCCGCCAATTGCTTGAAAAATACGCGCCAAAACCAGTTGATCTATGGTATTGGCTAAAGAACAAAATAATGAACCTACAGTAAAAATACTAATAGCCATCATAAAGATTGTTTTAGTTCCAAAGCGATCTGCTAACCAACCACTGAGTGGAATTAATAGAGCAACAGTAAGCGTGTAAGAAACTATTACACTTTGCATTTCTAAAGGAGACTCTCCTAAACTTTTAGCTATAGAAGGTAGACCTGTATTTAAAATAGTACCATCTAAGGCTTGCATAAAAATTGCTAATGCACCCAGCCAAGGAAGGTATTGCTTTACTTTTGGGTCTTGAATTATTTCAACTTGCATATTTATTTTTTACTAAGTGTATACTGCCCTATTATATAATTTTAGTTTTCTGTTTTCTTCTTTTACAGCCAAATGCGAAAGAAAAAATCATTCCCTGTGAACACACTTCATTTGCAGTATATTACTCTCAAAATTCACTCCTATTCTTTAATTAAAAAAATATAGGTCTAAACTTTAGCATAATATTAGCATCACTCCTTTTGAGGTTGCTCTATAGCCTTTGTAAGCTTTATATTATTCAAAATATAAGCCCTATTATAGCTGCTTTTTAAGAATAAAACAGAAAGATTTAGTGCCTTGAAAACACAAGATTTAGCTAAAAAAAGACAAGAATTACAAGTGCTACAGCTTTAATTGTTAACTTTAGCTATTCAATTCAAAAATTAATTAGATGTTCTATCGTTCTTTCTTAGCGGGTAGTGTACTTTTTATGTTCTTACAGAGTTGCTCTTATAAGGCGTATCAGCCTATAGCCTTTTCTTCTATTGCCGAGGCTTCTAAAATTGAACAAAAAGACAAAGCGTATAAAATAGAAATTACACCTCCTGATTATTTGCTTCATTCCATTGCCCCTAATAAAAAAGGAGAGCTTCTTGTTCCTTCTACTGAACGTCTTACTATAGATATTGTAAGAAAAAAAGATACTTTAAAGCTGAGCAATAGAGGAATTGTATTAGCAAATGTTTCTAATTTTAGAGATTTAGGTGGCTATGTTACACAAGAAAATAGACAGGTTGTTTGGGGCAAATTCTTTAGAAGCGGTCATTTACACCATTTAAAGCAAAGAGAATACGATGCTTTTACAGCATTGAATATTACTGAAGTAATTGATTTGCGTACAGATAAAGAAATAACAAAAAAGCCTGATCAATTGCCTAAAGGGGCTCAACACATGGTCCGACAAGCATTTGAAGACTCTGAAGATATGTTTACAAAAACAAGAAAAGATGTTTTAAAAGGATTGGTAACTCCAAAACAGTCTGATAGTTTGGTAAGTACTTTCTATTCGCTTTATACATTTGACCGTCCAGAAGTAATGCAACAGATCTTTTCAGAAATCTTATCTAATAAAGAAGCAGTCCTCTTTCATTGTTCTGCTGGAAAAGATAGAACAGGTATGGTAGCTGCAATTCTATTAAGTATATTGAAAGTTGATAGAGAAACAATTATACAAGATTATCTATTGTCTAATAATTACCGCAAAGACCAAATTACCTCTTTAATGAAATTAGCTAAGGTGGGTAAGATCGTTTATCCAAAAGTAGATTATCAGGTGATTGAGAATTTCTCTTGGATAAAAGCTATTTACTTACAAGCTATGTTTGATAGCATTGAACATAAATATGGCAGTATGGATAATTATATTAGAGAGGTACTAAAGATTTCTGATGAAGAGCGACAAATGATTATAGCGCGTTATACCGTTTCTATTTAATTTTGTGGTATAGCTTTTGTATTTAACATAAATAGGAAACAAACACTAAAACAGTAAAAATGAAAAAGATATTTATAATACTTTCCCTAATGCTTACATTAGGAGCTCAAGCACAAACGATGACATTTGCAGAAAAAGTGGGTAAACTAATGGAATTGGCTACTGATACTTCTGTAGATATTAAGCAAATGAAAGAAATTATTCAAACCCTATCTATTGACGGGAAAGAGGTCAAAATATCTCCCATGAGTTATAGTCTTTACGATGATTTTGATGGAGATACGATGTACTACATTCCCTTTAAAACAGGAAAAGAAAGCAGATTTACAATTGAGCAAGTAACAAGAGATGGGAAACCCTTTTTTGGAATGCAATTTTTGTTGAATAGTGAATACACAATGGATACTAAAGGAGTAGTAAAATACACTGATCCAAAGTATGCTTATCAGACAACTTTGGAAGATTTAAAACCTTATTGTACTTCAACAATGAAGTATAAAAATGGAAAGGGAAATGAAGAAGAATCTCCTCTTCTTAGTTGTATTTATACTAATCCAAAGTCAGGTCGTCAATTAATGTATTGGGTAGTTTGTGAAAAACCGATTACAAATACGACAGGAAACAAGGTAATTGAGATTAAAATTCAAAGTATGGAGTTTTGGCGTAAAAAGAAATAAATCCTTAGATATTAAAGATTTGTGAGAATAAAAAAGAGCTTTAGCATTAGATTTACGGTACAAAAAATAAATAATTATTTTTTATACTCTTAAAAAGCTATTGTATTTATATTTTTTATACTTTGGTGGAATCATATAGAAACACAGATTTTGCATCATCATGAACAACAAGATAAAACTCTCTTTACTGGTATTTTTATCCCTTGTTGCTTGTAAAAATAAAGATAATAACGACGAGCTTGCAATGAATATTCAAATCATTAAAGAGCACAACGTCTTAACAGATAATACGTTTAATGTTCCTTTTAAAGAACTTTCTCCTGAATTTATATTGGAGAAAAGCGCGTTAATTGAAGATTTTTACAACAAGAATATAAATAAAGATAATTATACTGGAAGCTTTTTAGTAGCTAAAAATGGACAAATCCTTTATGAAAACTATTCAGGATTTGCCAATAGAAGGAACAATGAGCCAATAGATGAGAATACTCCTCTGCACGTGGCATCAGTAGGTAAAGTAGTAACAGCTATTACTGTTTTAAAACTGGTAGACCAAGGTAAAATTAATCTTGATCAGCCTGTAGGAGAAATTATAGAAGGATTCCCTTATGAAAATATTACCGTACGTATTTTATTAAATCACCGTAGTGGATTGAAGTATTATGGGTATTATGATAAGATTTGGGATTATAGAAAAACAGTTACAAATAATGATGTAATTGATATAATTAAGAGTAAAAAGGTTCCTTTGGAATTTACACCTAATACCAGATTTAAGTATAGTAATACCAATTACGTTGTACTTGCTTCTATTGTAGAAAAGGTTACAAAAAAATCATTTAAAGAAGCCGTTAAGGAAATGATTTTTGATCCGCTTCAAATGACTCATAGTTTTGTTTTTGACGATTTGAGTAAAAAAGATTTAGTTTCTCAATCGTACAAGGGCAATAATACTGCAATGCATTGGGACTATATGGATGGTACGTATGGAGATAAAAATATCTATACTACCCCACGCGATTTTTTAAAGTTGGATATGGCCTTATACTCAGATGATTTCTTGAGTGCTGCTATGAAACAAGAAATGTATCAGGGATATAGTTTTGAGTCAAAAGGAGATAGAAACTATGGATTAGGTATTCGTATGATTAAAATGAAAAATGGCAATCAATACACTTACCACAACGGATGGTGGCGCGGAAGTACTTCATCATACATTAGATTAGCACAAGATAGTGTAAGTATTATTTTATTCTCAAATAAATACTCTACATTAACATATAAAACAGTGGATCTGTCGCATCATTTTGGCGACTATTCCGTAGGAAATTTAGAGCTCTAAGTATAGAGCTCTTTTTTTTTGTACCTACCCTACTTCTTTTCTTTCGTAAAAGAAAATTGAATAATCGATATATTGTACTACTAAGGATTATTTTATATTTTTATACATTATTTACCAATTACAGATAAAATAAAATTTTTAGTTTATTTTTTTAATATAAAAAATATATATAAATTTATAAAATATGTATTTTTATACAGAATTAGATAATAATCGATTATGTCAATAGCTTTAAATAACACAATAAAATTGCCTTTTGCTGTCATGCAATGCCCTATGCTTGGTGTAACAACTCCTGCTATGGTGGCAGCAGTTTGTAATTGTGGAGGAATTGGGAGTTTACCTCTTGGAGGAACAACAGCAGAACAAGCTAATCAATTAATTATAGAAACGAAAAGACTAACAGACAAACCATTTATTGTTAATCTCTTTTTACATCCCTTAGTAGAACTACAGGAGGATAATTATATTGAAACACAAAAGAAAGTTCAGAAACTTACACAAAGTATTGGTTTCGATTATGAGATTCAAAACCAATTGAGTCAAGTGAGCTATAAAGAATTATTACCTGTTTTGTTTGAGCATCAAATAGAATTGGTGGCTTTTACTTTTGGGTGCTTTACCATAGAGGAGATTAATTTGCTACACCAAAACAAATGCACTCTAATAGGAACCGCTACAACAATACCTGAAGTAAAATATTTAGCAAAACAAGGTATAGACATCATTTTATTACAAGGAATAGAAGCTGGTGGACATAGAGGTAGTTTTTTGGAAGATGGGTATACGAATCAACTTCCTTTGAAAGAGTTATTTCATGCAGCTAAGGCATTAAAATTGGACGTTCCTTATCTTGTAGCAGGAGGATTAAAAGATGGAGCAGATGGGAAAATGTATTTGAGTGAAGGAGCATTATTAGTGGGATATGGTTCAATATATTTAGCAAGTGATGAAAGTGCAGCTCCAAGCTTCCAAAAAGATATTTTAGCACAAGGAATAGCTGTTGATACAGTATTTACAAAAGCTTTTTCTGGTAAATGGGCAAGAGGGATTAAAAATGACTTTATGCAAAAATATGAAGCCTTAGAAAGAAATATACCTCCCTTCCCTATTCAAAATCTATTTACAGGAAAAATGAGAAGTTTTGCAAAAGAAAATAACCTTCCCGATTATTATTCGATGTGGAGTGGTGTAAATGGACATTATGCAAGAAAAAAAGAAACTAAAGAGATATTTAACCAATTGATTCATGAGATCTATGAGTAGTTTTCGTATTAAATTTTTAAATAACACTCCTTTAACTACTATACTTTCACTGATTGAAAATTTAGAAGTTACATCCTATCGACCAACGAAAATGACTTTAGAAAAGCTAAAGGCAAAAGTCAAAGCAGAAAATATTGACTTTAGTTTATCTATTGGTGTGTTTAGTGATAAAAAATTAGTTGGTGTAATGCTACATGCTAATAACAATGGTAAATTGTTTAATACGTTGACTTATGTAGATCAAGAGTTTAAAGAGTTGCTTTTAATTACAAAAATGTATGAGTATGCTTTGCCCCTATTTAAACGATTTGAACTAAAAAAGATTTCTATTGAAGTTAGTACTTCCAATGAAGTATTAATTAGAAACTATAGAAAAATAGGTTTTAAAAAATGGCGTACAGTAGAATGTGTCTATGGTACATTGGATCATCAAATGAAGCAAAATCAAGAAGTAGTTGTACAACCCGCCTCTTATTATGATTATTTAGTATTATACTCCGAAAAAGATGTTTTACCCTCATTTGAAAACAATGAGTTCTGTATTTCAAATATGGATAAAGATATTGTAATTAGAAAAGCTATTCTTGGTAGTACAACAGTAGGCTATATAGTATATCAACTTTCTGAATCTAAAATAGTTCAGTTATGGGTAAAAGATGGTTATAGAAGAAATAAAATAGGAACAACTTTAGTTCATGATGTGCTCAAATCTGGAGAGCACATACATGCAACTAATATTGATAGTCAATATTTTCCAATGCTTAACTTTTGCAAAAAGCTTGGAGGAAATCAGATTGATGAACGCATTGAAATGGAATTATTCCTATAAGTTTAATCTCCAAAAACAAAAGAAGTCATACTTAATGATCCCCCTACATATTTATCATTAAATAGTGTGATATTATCTGTTGGAAGTGTACTCCCTAATGTATATAATAATGGATAATAATGATCAGGTGTAGGTATAGCTAATTGAACAGCATTTCCTAATGATTCGTATTGTTGTAAAGCTTGATGATTAAAACTAAGAATATCTTTTTTAAATATTTCATTACTTTCAATCGCCCAATCAAAACCATAGTTGTCTGTTTGCATATTTTTCCAATCCAGAGCGCGTAGATTGTGAACCATATTACCACTGCCAATAATTAAAACTCCTTTGTTTCGCAGTTCTTGTAATTGTTTACCAATAGTATAGTGAAAATTACCGGATTGGTTGTAATCAATACTCAATTGGACAACAGGTATTTGAGCTTCAGGAAACATATGACATAAAATAGACCATGTTCCATGATCAAGTCCCCATTCTAAATCTTCGTGTACTGTTGTGCTTTCAATTATTTCAATGGTTTCTTTAGCTAAAGCTAAACTACCTGGTGCTGGATAATTTACATCAAATAAAGCTTGAGGGAAACCACCAAAGTCATGAATTGTTTCTGGTTGATTCATTGCCGTAACAAAAGTGCCATGTGTAAGCCAATGCGCAGATACAACTAATATGGCTGCTGGGATGTCTAATTGCTGTCCTAACTTTTGCCAATATGATGAAAATTCGTTGTTTTCAATCGCATTCATGGGAGAACCATGCCCTATAAATAAAGTAGGCATTCTTTTCTCTCTATTCGGAAATTGCAATAATTGCTCTATTGTTTGTGTCATAGTACAAATTTACAAAACTGTTCTATTCACACAGAAATTTAATGTATTTTTACAAAAACACTTTATTACTATGAAAAAGAATGGGTATCTATTTTTTTTATTTTCTATTCTATTTTTAACTCTAAGTAGTTGTAGAAAAGACTTTGATTTTGAACCATTGAACCACTCTTTAGTTCTTTCAAAAGATACAATCTTTTTAGATACTATTTTTACCAATACATCAACAACGGTACAACGCTTAAAAGTATATAATAAGTCAAATAAAAATATTAGCATTCACAGTGTTCGATTAGCCAATGGTATGTCTTCTGACTATCAGTTGATAGTAGATGGATTAGCTGGGAAACAATTTTCTAATGTTGAAATATTAGCAAAAGATAGTTTGGCTATTTTTATTTCAGCACATGTCAAAGGAAATAATACCAATTCTGACTACTTATATACAGATCAGATTCTTTTCTCAGGACAATCAAAGACTCAGAAAGTAGAATTGGTTACTCTTGCAAAAGATGCTGTTCTTTTATACCCTAAAAAGACTAAAGACGGTCGTAGTGAACAATTACAAATAACAAAAGAAACCAAGGTAACGGGATTTGTATTAAATAAAGAAACACTTCAATTAAATGCTACAAAGCCCTATGTTATTTATGGATATGCTGTAGTTCCTGAAAATAAAAAGCTAACGATAGCTCCTGGTACTACACTCTACTTTCACAGTAAATCTGGATTAATAGCTCAGCCTAATAGTACTATTGAAGCAATAGGAACTATTGAAAAACCAATTGTAATGCGCAGCAACCGCATACAAGAAGCACAACGTTATACTACTGGTTTGTGGAATGGTATATGGCTAAACAACACTTCTAATAGTATTTTGGACCATGTAATACTAACAAATGCTTACAATGGAATTTTTGTTGATGGAGTGAGTAACTTAACACTTAATAGTGTACAAATTTATAATAGTGAGAATACAGGTTTATTTGCAAGAAACTCTACTATAAATGCAACGAATACGGTTATTGGTACGGCCTTAAGAACAAGTTTAAGTTTAAATGCTTCAGGAGATTATACTTTTACACATTGTACTATTGCTAATTTTTCTAATAGACCAGATCAAAAAGCAGTACAGCTTATAGGGTCTTCTAATAGTAGTTTTAAGCAGATTAATTTTAGTAATTCTCTTATATATTCCAATCTAACAAGCAGTTTAGCTATACAAAAAGAATTATTGACTTCTCAGAATTTACTTTTTTATAGCAATGTTATTAGAGATCTATCTACAGATCAAGAGATTTATACCAACCAAAATATCTTTCAGAGTAATGTAATTTTAAACAACAGACAAGCGGCTACCTTATACTTTGCTAATTCTGCAAAAAACAATTTGGCCATAACAGATCAAAATAGCCTTATTATAGGGAAGGCAGCTGTCGAAATTGCGAAAAAAGCACCTATAGATATAACAGGAAAAAGCAGAATAAATGCTCCTGATTATGGTGCTTATCAATATGTTCCATCTTTAAAATAATAATTTTTAAAATATTATTTTTTAACCTATTTTTGTGCATTACAACAACAACTAAATATTCTTAACGTAATGATTTATTTCTTCGAAAACCCTTCGAGAAAGTTCTACACGGTACAAGTGGAGAACAATTTATCTAATGAAGATATCCAAAAGTTAAATTGGTTATTTGGCAATGCCAAGCACATCAACGAGAAAACAATCAACACTAAATTTGTCGGTCCACGTGCTACGATGGTTACTCCATGGAGTACAAATGCTGTAGAGATCACTCAAAACATGGGGATCACTGGTATTATCCGTATCGAGGAGTTTGTAAAAGCAGAAGACTGTGATACATTCGATCCAATGTTATCACAAGAATTTGAGACATTACACCAAGACATCTTTACAATCAATATTGCTCCTGAAGCAATTAACTACATTGAAGATATTGCTAAATACAACCAAGAAGAAGGTTTAGCATTAAATGATGAAGAAATTACTTACCTAAATGAATTAGCAACAAAACTTGGACGTAAGTTAACAGACTCTGAAGTATTCGGATTCTCTCAAGTTAACTCTGAGCACTGTCGTCACAAGATATTCAATGGTACCTTCATTATCGACGGAGAAGAGCAACCTACTTCTCTATTCAAGTTAATTAGAAAAACATCTGAAACAAATCCTAACGATATTGTTTCAGCTTATAAAGATAACGTTGCTTTTGTCAAAGGACCTAAAGTAACACAGTTTGCTCCTAAATCAGCAGACAAACCAGACTTCTATGCAGAGACTGAATTTGACTCTGTTATTTCCCTAAAAGCAGAAACACACAACTTCCCTACTACTGTAGAACCTTTCAATGGTGCTGCTACAGGATCAGGAGGAGAAATACGTGACCGTTTAGCTGGAGGACAAGGTTCATTGCCATTAGCTGGTACTGCAATCTATATGACGTCTTATTCTCGCTTAGAAGAAAACCGTCCTTGGGAACAAGCAATGGACGAAAGAGCATGGTTATACCAAACACCAATTGACATCTTAATCAAAGCTTCTAATGGAGCTTCTGACTTTGGTAACAAATTCGGACAACCATTGATTACAGGTTCTATCCTTACATTCGAGCACGAAGAAGACGCTCGTAAACTTGGATTTGATAAAGTAATTATGCAAGCTGGAGGTATTGGATATGGTAAACTTGACCAAGCGTTAAAACACAAACCATCAGAAGGTGACCAAGTAGTTATCTTAGGTGGAGAGAACTATAGAATTGGTATGGGAGGTGCAGCAGTATCTTCAGCTAATACAGGAGCTTTTGGTTCAGGGATTGAATTAAACGCGATTCAACGTTCTAACCCAGAGATGCAAAAACGTGCTGCTAACGCTATTCGTGCAATGGTGGAAGCAGAACACAACCCTATCGTATCTATTCACGATCACGGTGCAGGTGGACATTTAAACTGTCTTTCTGAATTAGTAGAAGAAACAGGAGGACACATCAACTTAGATAATTTACCAGTAGGTGACCCTACTCTATCTGCTAAAGAAATCATCGGTAACGAATCTCAAGAGAGAATGGGATTAGTAATCGGTCAAAAAGATATTGATACATTAGCTAAGATTGCAGAGAGAGAACGTGCTCCTATGTACACTGTAGGTGAGATCACTAACGATCACCGTTTCACTATCGAGTCTAAAACAAAAGGAGATAAACCAATGGACTTCGCTATCGAAGATATGTTTGGTAGTTCTCCTAAAACAATCATGGATGATAAAACAATCAACCGTGTATATACTGACTTAGATTACTCTGTATCAAAAGTAGAAGAATACTTAAACCAATTATTACAATTAGAAGCTGTGGCTTCTAAAGATTGGTTAACAAATAAAGTAGACCGTTGTGTAGGTGGTCGTGTGGCTAAACAGCAATGTACTGGTCCATTACAATTACCACTTAACAACTTAGGTGCTATGGCATTGGACTATAAAGGTAAAGAAGGTATCGCTACTACAGTAGGACACGCTCCTATCGTAGCTATCGTAGATCCTGCTGCAGGAAGTAGAAATGCTATTGCTGAGGCTTTATCTAATATCGTTTGGGCTCCATTAAAAGAAGGAATTAAGAATGTTTCTTTATCTGCTAACTGGATGTGGGCATGTAACAATGCTGGAGAAGATGCTCGTTTATACAAGGCTGTAAAAGCTTGTTCTGACTTTGCTATCGAATTAGGAATTAATATCCCTACAGGAAAAGATTCTTTATCGATGAAGCAAAAGTACCCTAATGACGAAGTAATCGCTCCTGGTACTGTTATTATCTCTGCTGCAGCAAACTGTACAGATATTACTAAAATTGTAGAACCTACTTTAAAGAAAAATGCGGGTTCTATCTATTATATCAACTTGTCTAAAGATAACTTCAAATTAGGAGGTTCTTCTTTTGCACAGGTATTAAACAAAATTGGTCAAGAGGTTCCTACTATCACTGATGCTACTTACTTTAAAAATGCTTTCAATGCTATTCAAGAATTAGTAGCTAATGAGCAAATAGCTGCTGGACATGATATCGGAAGTGGAGGTTTAGTTACTTCTCTTTTAGAAATGACGTTTGCAGATGTTAACTTAGGTGCTAAGTATGACTTAACTGCTCTTAACGAAAAAGATACAGTAAAAGCATTATTCAATGAGAACATTGCTCTTATTGTTCAAGCTAAAGACGATGCTACTTTAGAACAAGCATTAGCTGCTAAAGGAGTTGAAGCAGTGAAGATTGGTACTGTTACTACAGATGAGAAAGTATCGTTCACTAATGGAGCTGATCATTTCGAATTTAGCGTACCAGCTATCAGAGATACTTGGGCTAAAACGTCTTATTTATTAGACCAAAAACAAACAAAGAATAACAAAGCAACAGATCGTTATAATAACTATAAAGTACAACCTTTAAACTTTAGCTTCCCTGCTCAGTTTGATGGTAAAAAACCAGTAGTTGATGCTTCTAAACCAAGACCTAAAGCTGCTATTATCCGTGAGAAAGGTAGTAACTCAGAAAGAGAAGTTGCTAACGCAATGTTCTTAGCAGGTTTTGACGTAAAAGACGTTCACATGACAGACCTTATCTCTGGAAGAGAAACGTTAGAAGATATCCAATTTATTGGAGCTGTAGGTGGATTCTCTAACTCAGACGTATTAGGTTCTGCTAAAGGATGGGCTGGTGCATTTATGTATAACGAGAAAGCAAATACAGCATTAAATAACTTCTTTGCTCGTAAAGACACTTTATCAGTAGGTATCTGTAACGGATGTCAGTTGTTTATGGAATTAGAGTTGATCAATCCAGAACACAAAGTACACGGTAAGATGTTACATAATGATTCTCAAAAACACGAGAGTAACTTTACTTCTGTAACTATTCAAGAGAACAACTCTATCATGCTTTCTACATTAGCAGGTAGTACTTTAGGAGTATGGATTTCTCATGGAGAAGGTAAATTCAACTTACCTGAAACAGAAGATAAGTACAACATTGTTGCAAAATATGCTTACGATGCTTACCCAGCTAACCCTAATGGTTCTGACTTCAACACAGCTATGATGTGTGATACTACAGGACGCCACTTAGTAATGATGCCTCACATTGAGCGTTCATTATTCCAATGGCACTGGGCTAACTATCCAGAAGGAAGAAAAGACGAAGTTTCTCCTTGGATGGAAGCATTCACTAATGCACGTCAGTGGATTGAAGAAAACAACGCTAAATAATCAAATAGCTTATATATAACAAAGCCTCCCATAAGGAGGCTTTGTTATTTTATAACTGGAATGTTGTTACCTTTTTTAATGAATAGTGTATAGTGTACTCTTCCTCATTTTGTTTTCTACTGGCTATGCAGCATCTTGTCAAATCAAGATGAGATACTTTTAAACACGTCTTGATACAAGAAACAGCCTTAATCGGTTCAATAACCTTACAATAGATATTAAGTTTAAATTCTCCAATATCAAAACCATCTACATGACCTACTCCTCTCCATCCTAAATACTCATTTAAGTACTCCTCTATTTTTTCTTGTAACCATTTATCCCTTTTATTTCCAAAAGCACTTGCTAAAGGAAACTGAATAACAACTTGATAGATCTCATCACTTGGGATTAATGAATAATTTTCTTTTTCACATTCCTCTTTAAATAGCCGAAAATACTCTTCTTCTGATGTGTATTCTTTTAAAAGAACTTGCTTAACTTTACCTTGATAACCATACTTTCCCCAATGTATAATATATTGTCCTTGTTCATTATCAATCCAAGTCTCCTTATATAATATTACTCCTGAAGCTTCCTTTTTATAGTATTTAAGCATTTTTAAATAAGTAGATTAGGAAGATTAATACCAATAAGCCTATAAAACAAGCAAAAGCTATCTTCCAAGGACTATAAGGTCTTTCTCCTGTAATTCTACCAGTAACACCATTTACATAGAAGGTATATTGCTTATTTCCAAAAGAAAAAGAACTTATATATAAGGGCAATAAAATATGTTTGAAAGTAATCTCTGATAATTCTGTATTCATATCATCTACTCTCTGTTCATCTCCACCAATATCTCTTTTGACACTTTCCCTTTCATATTGTGTAACTATATCACGTGCTCTATCATAGCCTTCTTTTAGATCTACTTGATATTTTTCTGTAATAAAGCCACTTAGATAATCTGGTTTTATTTTTTGCACCGCTTTAGGATCCCAACCAGTAGATATTGAATTTAATAAATCCATCTTAAGTGTTTTACTTCCTGTGACTAATATATCATCATAGAAGTTCGAAACAGTTCCTCTAACACTTGACCAAGATATTCTTCGTTCTCTTCTTTTATTATCACCACTACCTACTGTTACATAATAAGCATCTCCTCTTTCTCCTCTATATTGCGTGTAGGTTTGCATATCATACGTCCAGAAAGGTACATATACTCCTCTTAAGTTATCAGCTGAGAAAATACCTCGTTGTATTTTATTAGGAGCAAACCACAAACCTTTTATCCAACCTTGTAATATTTCTGCAACTTGAGTCTTTTCAACGGCAAAAGGAGCTACGTATTCTGGTTTAATATAACGTTCTTCATGTATGTCTTGTTCTACTAAAGGATTAGCACAATAAGGGCAAGCCATAGACTTTAAGTTTTCATCTACAGTAGAAGTTGCATGACAACTACTACATTCGACTACTTTTGTAGTATTAAAGCTTTCCTTTTCATAACTTTCCATAAACCCCATAAAGTCAAGTTCATTTAATTCATCTTTTGTTTGCTCTATTTCTTTAATACTACCGCAATACTCACAAACTAAAGCATGAGCACTTGGTTTATATGTCATCGGACCACCACATGAACTACATGGTGTCGCTTCTGACGTATTTAATTTAATTTCTTCTCCTGATGACACTTTGATAATGAATTAATAACTCACAACTTTTTTAAAATCTAATTTCCTACACGAACTACTAACCTTAGTAACTAACAGCTCGTTTAGATAAAAAATGCTAAAGAAGATCAAGATCCTCTATAGCACTTTTGTTATTTTGTTACATAGTAGGTAACGGCGGTGGAGTTTGTCCCCATACCGTACTTAAATCACCTTGGTCTCCTGCTTTTTCCCAGTTACCCATGCCATTTTTCCACACTAAAGTATCTTTGGTTAATTGTCCATTGCCTACCATCTGTTTTAAACCTTCAAAATCAAAAGGCCCTGCTTGTTGTCCATTCATCGCTACAAAATAGCTTATTACTACAGCTCCAGGTATTGGTGGTGGCGTATTTGTTACAGGTTGTTGTCCTTGTGTAGTAGTTTGGCTTTGAGCCATTGCTTGACCGAATTGATTAGCCATTGCAAAACCTGCTCCCATACCTACTCCTGCTCCTGCTACTCCTGACGGATTATTAGCAGCTGCTTCCATTGCTTTAGCAGCTTTCATCTGCATTAGTTTATTTAAATCAACATGATTTAATCTGCTTAACTCGAAAATCTCTTTTTTGATGTCTTCTGGCATTGACACGTTCTCAATTAAGAACTTCGTCACATCCATACCATACACCTCGAAGTCATCTTTCATATAAGCGAATATAGCTGTAGATAACTCATTCAAGTTAGCGGCATAACTTTCGATCGGAAGATTAGCTTCTCCAATAGAATCTGTAAAACGAGTAACTATAGCACTTCTCAATTGATCATTGATCTGATCAGTTGTAAATGTACCTGACGTTCCTACAATTTCTTTAATAAACTTACCTGGATCAGCAATTTTGAATGTGTAAGTACCAAATGATCTTACTTCTATCATACCAAAACGATCATCATTCAAGATAATTGGGTTTTTAGTACCCCAACGTTGATCAATAAAAGTCTTTGTACTTACAAAATATACTTCAGCTTTGAAAGGACTATCAAATCCATACTTCCATCCTTTTAAAGTAGATAGAATAGGTAAATTTTGTGTGTTTAAGGTATGTGTACCAGGACTGAAAACATCAGCTAATTGTCCCTCGTTGATAAACACTGCCATTTGTCCTTCACGAACAACTAATTTTGCATTATTTTTTATCTCGTTTTGATAACGTTCAAAACGATGTACGATTGTATTCTGAGTTGGGTCTAAGAATTCAATAATGTCAATGAATTCTCCGGCTAATTTTTTAAACAAGTTCATATCTTTTCTTTTTCTTATTAGTAGTCTTATAATGGTAAATGTAACAGATTTTACTCTTTAATTTATCATAAAATTTCTATAGCTGTAAGTCTGCTATACATTGTTCTCTGATAATCCACACTTCATCAAGTGTATAGGGAATCATAGGATTTAGTTCTAACCATTTCTCAATGGCTTTTCTGTGTAAGTTTATCTTATAGTCACCTATTTGATTATACTCGTAGATTAATTCTTCTATGACTTTATCTTTAAAGAATGTATAATCACTACTGCTTGTTGTATAATCGTAAAAGCAATCCTTGTATTTTAAATAAGTATGTCCTTCTATAATATAATCCAAACGGGCTTTAATTAGAGTCTCTCTGATAGCTGGTGCATGCTCTGCATCCATCTTAAAGATTCCTAAAACCAATTCTACCTCAGGATGATTATTTTCTAAAGCTAATTTGCGCAATAAAGCATGTTTAGTACTACATACCCCCTTTTGTTCCTCTAATACATTTAATAGATTATCTCTGTCCTTATTTCGTTTATAAGGAAGTTGTTGAACATATTGACAAGCTGCTTTAAAATTAGTTATACTAAGCGCTTTAAAAGCTACTGATAAAGGTTCTTTGCTTTCTATCTCAAAATTAAGCATATCTCTACTAT
The DNA here is from genome assembly GCA_031277535.1 of Flavobacteriaceae bacterium. GTDB lineage: Bacteria > Bacteroidota > Bacteroidia > Flavobacteriales > Flavobacteriaceae > Flavobacterium. Next base: position 89,126 of record JAITMD010000005.1, on the reverse strand, counting down.
GGGTTATTATTTATGTTAAAGATACTTGATTTAGAGAATAAACAATCTAACTTTAAGAAATATAAGAAAGTAAAAAAGAATAGAATTGTTGCTATTTCACAACAAAATAATAGATGAGGAAAATTTAATACGTTTTATATGAAATAAATATTCTATTCTTATTATTTTTAAATAAATACCTTATTAATTATTATAAATCTATCAATAAGAGGCTTAATAAATCATTTTTTATACGTACTTTTATAAAGCATTAAAAATCAGAATATATAAAAATATCCTCACAAAAATCAATATATGAAATTAAAACCAATTCGAACAGAAGAAGATTATCATATGGCAATGGTTCGTTTGCAATTATTACAAAATGTAGAACCTGGTACAGATGCCGCAGATGAACTTGATGTATTAAACATTTTAATTGAACAATACGAAAGGGATAATGCTCCTATGGGAATGCCAGATCCTATTGATAGCATAAGAATATTTACAAATTATTTTAAAGATGATGATTCTACATCTGATACTGAAGAAGAAGAATAAAACAAAAGAGTCTTGACCTATCAAGACTCTTTTATTTTTTCTTTTTAGAAAGAAGAATTATATACTTTTTCCTTTTCCAATACTATATACTTCAAACCCTATTTTTTCTAATGATTTAGAATCTAATACATTTCTACCATCAAATACAAATGCTGGTTTAGCCATTTCTGTGTATATTTTTTGCCAATCATACGTAGTAAATTCATCCCATTCTGTCATTACAGCAATAGCATGTACGCCACTAAGAGCTTCGTAAGGATTTTTATAAGCTTTCAAAGCTTTGCTATTCTCTTCAGAATTTCTTGAATTCAAATAATCTAAATCCGCCAACATTTGTTGTTCTGTTACTTTAGGATCAAATACTCGAATATTAGCTTGTTCTTCAATTAAATCATCTGCGACATAGATTGCAGCAGACTCACGTGTATCATTTGTATCTTTTTTAAAGGCCCATCCCAAGAAAGCTATCTCTTTACCACTAACAGTATTGAATAAGGTTGAAACAATTTTGTTAGCAAAACGTCTTTTTTGGTGATTGTTCAAAATTATAACTTGTTCCCAATAATCAGCTACTTCATCCAAACCATAAGATTTAGCAATATATACTAAATTGAGAATATCTTTTTGAAAACAAGAACCGCCAAAACCTACAGAAGCTTTTAAAAACTTACTTCCAATACGCTCATCTGCACCAATAGCTAAACCTACCTCTGAAACATCTGCACCTGATACTTCACATAGCTCAGAAATGGCATTAATTGAAGATACTCGCTGTGCTAAAAATGCATTTGCTGTTAGCTTTGACAATTCTGAAGACCATAAATTAGTTGTCAAAATCTTATCTCTACTAACCCAACTATTGTATATACTAACTAAAACATCTTTAGCCCACTGTCCTTTTTCTGTATCTCCACCTCCTATAAGTACTCGATTTGGAGTTAATAAGTCATCAATAGCTGTACCTTCTGCTAAAAATTCAGGATTAGATAAAATCTCAAACTCTACCCCTTCATTCCCCGTATGATCTAATATTGATTTAATAGCTTGTGCTGTTCTAACAGGTAGTGTAGATTTCTCAACTACAATTTTACTTGATGTTGCTACTTTGGCTATTTGACGAGCACATAGTTCAATGTATTTAAGATCAGCAGCCATCCCTTTCCCTTTTCCATACATTTTTGTTGGAGTATTTACGGAAATAAAGATTACATCAGCTTCATCAATTGCCTTATCAACATTTGTATCAAAAAATAAATTTATTCCTCTTGTTTTTGACACAACTTCAGCCAACTTAGGTTCATAAATAGGTAGTTCATCTAAACTATCACTATTCCAAGCATTAATACGTTCAGTATTAATATCAACAACAGTTACTTTTATATGTGGATTTTTTAATGCTATAACAGCCATTGTAGGGCCACCTACATAACCAGCGCCTATACAACAAATATTTTTTATTTCTTTCATAATAATTAATAATACCTAATCCTAAATAAGCTAATAAAACTTATTCTAAAAAGGAGCCACACAAATATAGTACTTCTGTTATTAAAATTTCTAATTCTACCCTTTTCATTACGTAATAAAAGACTATCAAGAGCTATACTATATATTGACTAAGTAGTAATACTTATAATTTTCAAAGATTAATATCCGTTAATTAGACTTAAAAAATAATTTTAATCATATATATTTAACCTAATTTTTTGCTTTTATTAAAATTAATAACTAATTTAGGTTCATTATTTTTATATAAAGATTAATTCACAAATAAATAAGATTAGAAATAACATCAATTACTATTAAAGAGTACTCCAAATGAAAAACATTCCACGCTTTGAAAGTTGTGACTTATTAAATGACAAAAATACGCAGAAGGATTTTGTCATATTTGATTTAAGATATATTCTATCTGTCAGAAAGAATATGGTTACTAATAACCATAAGCATAAATTCTATCAGATTATGTTTATAAAAAGTGGAACGGGTACTCATACAATAGACAATCACGAATATACAATAAGCAAAGGAGACGTGTTTTTTATGACACCTGAACAAAGTCATAGTTGGGATTTACATGAAAATGTAGATGGATATATTGTAAACTTTACAAGTAACTTTGTTTTAAGTTTTATTTCTAAAACTGATTTAGTAAGCGAACTTCCTTATATAAAGAATTTATCAGAGTACAACTTAATAAATGTAGGAGATCATAATTCTCGTATCGAAAGTATCTTTGATAAGATAATGTATGAGAATCAATTACTTGAAAATTCAGACCCATTACTAATTAAGGTCTACTTATTAGAGTTATTGATTCTATTTAAAAAACAAATAGAGGTTCACAACAGTTTTAATTATAAATCTTTACAGCCTTTAAAATTAGTTAAGCAATTTGAAACACTTATAGAAAAACATTTCAATGAATTGCGTTTCCCAAAAGAATATGCCGAAATACTTAATGTTACTCCTAATTACTTAAATGCAACTTGCCAAAAAGTTAAAGGACAATCTGCAGGAGATTTAATTAGAAACAGAGTATTATTAGAAAGTAAAAGATTATTGATCAATACAACTATGTCTGCCAGTGAGATAGCTTATAAATTAAGTTTTAAAGACAATTCTTATTTTTCGAGATTCTTTAAAAAATATGTTGGAGTTGCTCCTGATGAGTACAGGCGAAATTAAAAAAATAGTTTAAAAATAAAGTTATATTAATTCAACCAAACTTTACTTGCTTTAGTAAGAAAAGTAAAAAGAGAGAGGTAGTCCTTTTGGAACTACCTCTCTCTTTTATATTAAAGCCACTCTAAGAGTGAAACACCTATTCCTATAGTTGTCTGATTCCAATTGTAATCAATCATTGATTCTCCATAACCATTATTAATTACAAGAAAACCTTTTAGATTATTCTTAATTGGATAAGTCCATGTAAATTCAGTAAACCCTTTATAGCGTTGATTGAAACGAAGATTATTTCTATTCATTAAAGTAAATACCTGTCCTTTTCTGGCATATATCACTGTAAATTCACCTTTTCCAACATATTCTTCTATAAAAGGATTATCATCAGCTGTTACTTTTTCATGAAATCGTATCCATGGTTTAACAAAAAAAGTCCAATCCTTATACTCCATTCCCATATGCATCGTAAAACGATTCCAGCTGCGAGAAGTAGGCAAGCTTTTTCCATTAGATTGATGATTAAATCCAAAACCAGCCATACTAAATTTAAATTCATTAATTCTTAAATTAAGAGGATAGTTAAAAATCACTTCAGGTTCATAATTAAGCTCTCTAAAGGGTCTTGAAATATCTGCGTTATAAGCCTGCCAGTTTGCTGTTTGTGTAAAAGCTAACCACAAATCTCCTTTACCAAAAAACATTCCCTTAGTAATCTTTGTCTTGAAACTAAGTTGAAACCTAATCTCCATCGGATGATAATCTAAAGGATCTGCTGCTCCAACGTATTCACTTCCACTAAAAGGCTGATCATTTGGAGCACTGGACCATCTACCAGGTAAAATATATACAGGTTTATAAGGAGTAATTGTAAATGTACGCTTATTTGTTTCAGGCGTTAAATCCCATCGTTCGGATAAATTATGTGTTCGACGCTCTTCGTCAAACAAAGTATCATCTTCAACAACTTGTCCATACCCCAAAGTAGAACAAAGTCCCAAAAGAATGAGCATCCAATTAAAATTACTTTTCCTCATATCCTTATTTTAAAACAAACTTCCTTGTCCGTCCTCGTCAATTATAATATCAGGTAATTCTCCTAATTCACCAATAGGAGCTACTTCTTCCTCTTCTTCCTCCTCCTCTTCATAGGGCAAGGAATCCAAAGCACTTATTTGACGAATTTTATCTGCTGTTAATTGATTTCCTAAAGCTTTTATTCCTTTTACAGCTATGAATTGTTCTAAGTCAATAACTAAGTCTTCTTTTTGTGTTCCTTTTACCTTAGCAAAAACAACCTCGACTACTGGTCTAAAATCTGTAGAAACAATTTCTAACTTTGAGTTTTCATGTTCTGTAATAAAGCTTTCTTCTTTATTTTCATTTTCAACAATAAATCGCTTGATGTAATAACGAGCTTTCTCTCCATCGTAATAGATTGCAGAAATAGGCTTTGTTGGTCTCCACTTTTCAAGTACAATCATATCTTCCTCAAAGTGAGTTGTCAACTCTGGTATAATTGTTTTCAAACGTCCAGATTGCGTAATTACCAGTAAGCGATCATCAGCTTTAAATTCTCCTAAAAGCTCTCCTCTTCCATCTACATTCAAACGATGAACTGTATCATCAAACCAAATCTTACGTGGACGCAAAGTAGAAATACCTTTTTCTTTCAGTTCTATTTTTTTTATAGCATATTTTGTTACTAAATTTCCTTTTGCTACTCTACCCTTTATCAATAGTTCAGCAAAATCTATATCAAACTTTAATTTCTTAACATTGCTCAATTGTCTCAACAAAATTGTAACTACTTCTGCCTCTCCATTCGGATTTGCAGAGAAGTATAATACTTGTGATCCTGTATTTTCTTGAGTCAAAGAATAAACTTTATCACGTGTAATTCCTGATACATTAAAACGTTTAATATAAGATGGTCCTGATTTACCATCTCTATAGATTAAGTTGTAAATAGTTCTTTTATCATTCTTATCAAAAACAGCTATATGTATGATATCCTTTCCTACAAATTTTTTCTCATCTACTTTAGAAACAACCATAGAACCATCTCTTAAGAAAACAATTACATCATCTATATCAGAACAATCACATACATACTCATCGCGTTTAAGTCCAGTACCAAAGAAACCTTCTTCTCTATTGACATAAAGTTTCGTATTTCTCAAAACAACCTTTGTCGCTTCAATGGTATCAAAGCTCTTCAACTCTGTTTTACGTTCTCTTCCTTTACCATACTTTTCCTTCAAACGAGAGAAATAGTCAATAGCAAAAGGAATAAGATTCGCTAAATGATATTTAACTTTCTCAATATCTCCTTCTAAAGCTTCAATATTTTGATTTGCTTTATCAATGTCAAAACGTGAAATACGTTTAATCTTAATCTCTGTTAAGCGTATAATATCCTCTTCTGTAACTTCTCGTTTTAAATGCTTTATATGAGGTTTAAGCCCTTCATCAATCGCTTTAATTACTCCTTCCCAAGTTTCTTCTTCCTCAATTGCACGATAGATTCTATTCTCAATAAAGATTCGCTCCAAAGAAAGGAAATGCCATTTCTCTTCTAACTCATCCAATTCAATTTCCAATTCGCGTTTAAGTAAATCTACTGTTTGATGGGTTGAGTTTTTCAACATGGCTGAAACTCCAATAAACAAAGGTCTATTGTTTTCAATAATACACCCTAAAGGAGCAATCGATGTTTCACATGCGGTAAAAGCATATAAGGCATCAATTGTTTTATCTGGTGATACACCTGCTGGCAAATGAACAAGTATTTCTACTTCTGCCGCTGTGTTATCTTCTATTTTCTTAATTTTAATCTTTCCTTTTTCATTGGCCTTTAGAATACTATCAATCAAAGTTGTAGTATTGGTAGAAAAAGGGATTTGAGTAATTACCAAAGTGTTCTTATCTAATTGAGAAATACGGGCACGTACTCTGACACGACCTCCTCGCAATCCATCATTATAATTAGAAACATCAGCAATACCATACGTTGGAAAATCTGGATATATTGTAAAAGGCTTTCCTTTCAGAATTTTAATCGAAGCATCAATCAGCTCATTAAAATTATGTGGCAAAACCTTTGTAGATAAACCTACGGCAATACCTTCTGCTCCTTGTGCTAACAGCAATGGGAACTTCACAGGTAAATTCACAGGTTCATTACGTCTTCCATCATAAGAAGCTTGCCAAGTAGTAATCTTAGGAGAATACAATACATCTAAAGCAAACTTGCTCAAACGAGCCTCAATATAACGAGAAGCAGCAGCACCATCTCCAGTCAAGATGTTACCCCAGTTTCCTTGCATATCTATCAATAGCTCGCGCTGTCCTAATTGTACAATAGCATCGCCAATACTCGCATCCCCGTGCGGGTGATATTGCATTGTATGCCCAACAATATTAGCAACTTTGTTGTATCTACCATCATCCAATTCTTTCATTGAATGCATAATACGACGCTGAACAGGTTTAAAACCATCTTCAATAGCAGGAACAGCACGTTCTAAAATTACATAAGATGCATAGTCAAGAAACCAGTCCTTGTACATCCCTGTAATCTTAGTAATTGTTTCCGTTTCCTCCTCTTGAACTTCTGTAAAGTCCTCTATAAATTCTTCGTTCTGTTTATTTAATTCAGGATCTAAATTATCTTCGTGCATCATACTATTTAATCTTCTACAACGTCAAGTTCTACTTTCAGATTTTCTATAATAAACTCTTGTCTATCAGGTGTATTTTTACCCATATAGAATTCAAGCATTTTTTCAATAGACATACTCTTATCCAACATCACAGGATCTAAGCGAATATCTTCCCCAATAAAGTATTTAAACTCATCTGGAGAAATCTCACCTAACCCCTTGAATCGGGTAATCTCAGGCTTTGGTTTTAATTTCTCTATTGCAGCCACGCGTTCTTCGTCGCTGTAACAGTAAATTGTTTCTTTCTTATTTCTTACCCTAAATAAGGGTGTCTGTAAAATATACAAATGCCCATCTTTAATTAACTCTGGGAAGAACTGTAAGAAAAACGTAATTAACAACAAGCGAATATGCATACCATCCACATCGGCATCGGTTGCTATCACTACATTGTTATAACGCAAGTTTTCAAAATCTTCTTCAATATCTAATGCTGCTTGCAAAAGGTTGAACTCTTCATTCTCATAGACAATTTTCTTACTCATCCCATATGAATTCAAAGGCTTACCTCTTAAACTAAATACTGCTTGAGTATTCACATCTCTGGACTTAGTAATTGATCCTGATGCCGAGTCTCCCTCCGTTATAAATAAGGTACTATCTAAGTATCTGTCATTTTTAATATCCGTAAGGTGTACTCTACAATCTCTTAATTTTCTATTGTGCAAACTTGCCTTTTTAGCTCTTTCTTTCGCAATTTTACGAATACCTGACAGTTCTTTTCTCTCTCTCTCAGCCTGCAATATTTTGCGCAATAACACATCTGCTACTTCTGGATTCTTGTGTAAGAAGTTGTCCAACTGTGTTTTTACAAAATCGTTAATATACGTACGTACAGTTGGTGAATTAGGTCCCATCTCTGTAGACCCCAGTTTTGTTTTTGTTTGAGATTCAAACACGGGTTCTTCCACTTTTATAGCAATAGCTGCTACAACCGACTTACGAATATCCGAAGCTTCAAAGTTCTTATTGTAAAACTCTTTTAAGGTACGAACAATAGCTTCTCTAAAAGCAGCTAAATGTGTCCCTCCTTGTGTTGTATTTTGTCCATTCACAAACGAGTAATACTCTTCTGAATATTGTGTTTTACTATGTGTAATTGCAATTTCAATGTCCTCTCCTCTTAAGTGAATAATTGGATACATCTGATCTTCACGATCAATATTTTCTTCCAACAGGTCTTTTAGCCCATTATCAGAATATAACTTTTCGCCATTGAACATAATTGTCAATCCTGTATTCAGGTAACAATAGTTCTTTAGCATACGTTCTACGTATTCTTTTCTATACTTATAGTTTTTAAAAATCAACTCATCCGCAATAAAAGAAACTTTAGTTCCCTTGCGCTTCGTTGTTTCAACAACTTCTTCTTCATTTACTAAATTACCTGCTGAGAATTCAGCAGCTTTTTGTTGGTTATCACGTACAGATTCAACTCTAAAAAATGTAGAAAGTGCATTTACCGCTTTGGTACCTACTCCATTTAGACCTACCGACTTCTTAAATGCTTTGGAATCATACTTTCCTCCTGTATTCATCTTAGATACTACATCCACAACTTTTCCCAAAGGAATTCCCCTTCCAAAATCGCGTACAGTAACTAATTTATCTTTCAAAGAAACCTCAATAGTTTTCCCTGTCCCCATCACAAACTCATCTATACTATTGTCTATCACCTCTTTGATCAGTATATAAATACCATCATCTGAGGAAGATCCATCACCCAATTTCCCGATATACATACCCGGACGCATACGAATGTGTTCTTTCCAATCTAACGAGCGAATATTATCCTCTGTATATTGATTCTGTTCTTGCATATAACCTTTGTAATTTGCGCTAAAATACTACTATTTCGAGTAAAATAAAAATGACCGAGGGGGTCAAATAAACATATTTTATAATTTCTTAATCTTTAGTCTTCGTGGTGTATCACATTCTTTCGAATTTGAAGAGAGTAGGCTCCTGGAACTATTTTCTTTCCATACATGGCAGCATAGTTTTTAGTGAATTCTGCACCAAAATATAAAATCATAGCAGAATAATAAACCCAGATAAACATAACAATTATTGAACCTGCAGCTCCATAAAGAGATGAAGAGGCGGTTGTTCCTAAATAGATGCCTATACCAAACTTTCCTATCATAAATAAAATAGCTGTAAAAGCAGAACCTACAAAGGCTTCTTTCCATCCTATAATACCATTAGGAAGTGTTTTAAAAATTAGCATAAACAAACAAGTAATAACTAAGAACACAACAATATTATTAACTACAACTACCAAGTAAATAGTCTCTTCTGCAAAAAAAGTACTTAAATAGCCGTACAAAATTCCGACAATTGAGTTAATCATTAAGCTGACTAAAAGAACAAAACCAACGGAAGCAATCATAGCAAAAGATAGAAGCCTATTCTTTACCAATCGTTTCATACTTTGATCTGGCTTGGCTACAATTCCCCAAATGTAATTAATGGAGCTTTGAATCTCTGCAAACACTCCGGATGCACTAAAAAGCAACATCCCTACTCCAATAACTGTAGGCAAAATACCTGAACGACTTAACTGTACATTACCCATCGCCTTTTGTACTTCTACAGTTGTATTAGGACCTACAAAATCACTTAGTTGTTGATAGAAGAACGTAGAAATATCTCCTTCTTCAAAAAAGAAACTTCCTCCTGCGATAATCAAAATCAACAAAGGAGGTAATGCAAAAATGGTGTAATAAGACAAGGCAGCACTAAATTTCATGGCATTGTCATCCAAAAAATCAAATAAAGAACACTTGAATAGTTCAAATAACTTTTTAAAATTAATCTTTCCCATTTTTATCTGTAGTTTCTAAAAATTCCCCAATCTGTTAATGTCCATAATGCAGCTGGTTGTCCAGCCTTTTTTAATCCTTGATTAGCCCACGAATTACACGTGTAAAACATACTGTAATTTCCAACAGCCTCATAAAATCTATCGTATGTACTATATCCTGCTGCATGTACTTCAATCGGTTTATTTGCTATATCCCTATTAAAGCTTTGCTTAATATAATTAACCAATAAATCATATTCTGAGTTACTTAGATAAAGCATAATACAATCTTTATCTGTTCTAATATTTTTATATTGTGTTACATGCATTGCAGATTGTCCTAAGCCAAATAAAGCATTAATTGCAGTACCTGCTTTCAAATCTTTCCATTCTGGAGTATCAATATAAAATCCTCTATCTCCCCAGCCAAAACCAAGCCAAACTATATCTTTGTATTGCTCTCCTAACTCTTGTTCCCAATTGACAACAGAATTGGACACAGGCAATATAAAATCAGTATGTACGCCATTAGTGGATAAATAAATAGGGATATTGTGGTCTGCTTTAACAATTTTACGATTATCAATTGTTATCGTAGAAAGAATAGTAAACAAAACAATATATAAAATAATAAAACCTAAAAAACAAAAGGTAAACCATTTACCATAAGTAAACACTTTCTTCATTTACTAATCCATTTAGTACAAAAATACACGATTAAAAGGATTTTTAACAAAGTACTCTGCTCTATTTTATCGCAATTCAAAGAAATACATTAAATTTAATAAAAAGAAGAAATAATCATTAGAAAGTATAAAAAAAGAGGGAATAGCCACAACCTATTCCCTCTTTCTATAAAAACCTTGGATCAATTATTCTTGCACAAGATTATAATTTCCAATTAAATCTGTTTCTATTTTTATTAACTCATTTAATGCTTGCTCTTTTTCATCTACAAAGTATTGCATATCAAAAGTAAATAAATCCTTATAATAAGTAATTCCCAATAACAGATTAGCTTTAAGCTTCTCTATTTGTTTTAGCTTCATAGCTGAATATTCTTGTTTCAACTCTTTTACTTCTTTTTTCAAATGATCAATATACATGCGAAGTTCCTTAATAAAGAAGTGAGGACGCAAAGTTTTTGCCGCAATATTATCATTCCCATAAATATGCTGAACCATTTGTTTAAGAGAAACTTCCTTGTCAAAATAAGCAATATTTGGACCTGGACATACTACAATACCCTGCTTCTCCCCTTTTACAGGTAAATCGTGTTCTATTAAAGAAGCATTGGCTAAACCAATACACAAACACGACTTTTCTGTTATTTGATCAAACTTAGCCTTAAATTCTTCTGTTGTATAATTTGCCTTATGGAGCATCAATTGATCTAATTCAATCTGTTGGTATTTGCGAGAAGCGGTACACAATCCTTCTTTATCATGTGTTTTATTCAGTGCTAAATACTTGCGCGGACAAGAACTCCCTGCTTTATCCTCTACTATTCTATGCATGCGTATTGCTTCATTAGTAGTGCCTTTTACACTGTTAAAAGGAATTCCTAAAGGAGAAATTGTACTAAGGTATAAATCTTCTTCTTTGGCGTTTATTAAAAGTTTACGTGTTGCAGCATCTACAGAAGTTGCTTCTGGCACCAACAAAAAAGGTGATCCCCAACCAACAGAGTCCAATTGATAATGATCTAATAAGAATTGATGTTCCATTGCTGTTCCTACCCCACCTTGAGCAGTAATTTTTAATTCCAAAGGAACAGAAGGAACATACTTCCCTTTTTGTACTAAAGCTTTAGACATCAATTCGAAAGTAGAATCAATAAGCTCTTGTTTTCTCTCCTTAAATTCTTGTAAGATTACGCCTAATAATAGCCCATCAGTTGCAAACGCATGTCCTCCACAATTTAGCCCAGATTCAATGCGATATTCAGAAACCCATAATCCTTTTTTTGCTAAAAAATTCCCTTGTATAAGAGCTGATCTAAAATCACTTACTTTCAATATAATCTTCTTCTGTAAGCCCAATACAGAATCAGGAAAAAAACTATCAAATTGCTCGAAGTAACTAAACAACCTTGGATTCATCCCTGCTGATAAAACTACAGAAGAGTTCAAAGTACTATTAGCAAATCCTCTTAAAGCAGCATGTGCATCATTATATTCTACAGGAAGTGCTTCTTTTTTATTAAAGTTTTCCCGATCGACCTTTGTCATAATGTTTACATCTATTTCTCCTGGATGCAAATACTGATCAATCACATTCTTTAGGTTTTCTATAGAAAGTTTTTCATCAATGTGTTTTTGCAATGTTTTGCGAATAGTAGATACGTTTGGCAAACTATCTTTATAAGTCTCTAAGTCTTTCTTACTGTCAAGCAAAGTTTGTTTTAAATTATTGAATTTTGTTTTTACAATAGTATCCAATGTATTTAAGTAAGCTGTAATTCGCTTGGCTCTAAAGTCTTCTATCTTTTTAGAGATTTCGGCATAAGGCAGTTCAAATTTCTCACAATAGAAGCGATTCATGCGTTCTATTAGTTCGTCGTCCATAACCGATATAGTAGATGATATCCCATATTGAGCTACTCGAATAGGGCTATCAATCGTGTAGGCCAACCCCATCACAGGTATGTGAAAAGAGTGTATTGGTTTTAAATTCATGTAAATGTTTTATTAAATTTTAAGGAACGGAAATTCCCTAAAAAACATAAGATAAAAGATGATATTTATCATATTTACAATTAGTTATCTATACCTAAAACTATTAATATTTTTATCCTTGTTTATTTTTAATTTAAAACATTACTACCTAATTAAGTATTTCATTCAAAGTTACAAAAAAGTAATCCAGTACATTGATTTATAAAAAGTTATCGTAATTTAGTAGAATAGCCTAAAGGGTAAAAAGTATTATTTTATTAAAGAAATAGAAAAAATAAAATATTGTGATAGTGATTTAGATCTCTTTCACAAAGAGAATTGGTTAGTAGTAAAGACTATGAATGAACAAAAAGGATATATCGAAATAGAGTAAAGTCAGAATGATGAAGTACTGTTTAATAATAATATTGTTCTTTACAACAGTTTGTCAAGGACAAAATACGAAATCAGAGGATTGTTCTGAGATGCTTACTGAGTTAATATATACCTCAAATATACACAATCCATCTAAAACTAAATCTAAACTTGGAATAGAGCGATTTATAGCCAGAGTAGATAGCATCAATGCTCATGAAATGACAGTGGGTTTTTATATAAAAAACGAGAGAGAGAATATTGTTGCTTGGGTTGTGCTTAAAAAAGAACAAAAACTAATGCTCAATGAAACTGTTGACCCAGATAATCCAGTTATCTTAAAATACAATAACGAGTTATGGAATAAGGTTATTGCTTGTTTCTTTTATAATAGAATAAATATAGATGGATTGTTTAATGAAAGTAGTATAATTAGATTTACTCCAAAAGATCTGAATAAGAACGATCCAGAAATACAAGAATTTAAAGAGAAGTTTAAGCTTTATGAAGCTATGAATTTTAAAGGAGAAGATTTTGTAAGTGTGTATCCAGAATTATCTTTATTAATAAGTGATAGAACTTTTATACATGTCCCTTATTTTATAGATAATTCATGGTTAGAGTACTTTGTAACGAAATATAAGTTTAAACAGGATATACTAAATGATCTAATGAAAATGGCTATAGATCAGGAAGATTTCTTAGCAGTGAAAACATTGAATAAGTTTTACATCTTTTCTCAAACTGATATTAATAATGCTAAGAATAAAAAGCAATATAAAGATTCATTAAATGGTAAATTAGATATTAAAGAGGGATATAATCCTACTTTCTCTACTATTGATAAAATTTTACCGTATATAACAGATAAATATTCTAAGAATAAAATAAGTGATCCTGATGGATATACTAATCTCCGTAAAGGTAAAGGCACGCAGACAGCGATTATCAAACAGATAAAATCAGGAGAACATATTAAAGTGCTTGATAACACAGAGAATTGGTTATTTGTAGAGGCTATGAATGGGCAGAAAGGATATGTGTATCGAGATAGAGTTAAATCTGAATAGTTGTGTAGGCTTTCCTCAAGATAATCAGTCATTTAAAATTGTAAAATATACTTTTTATTCATACCTTTGTGTATCCTTAAAAAACAAAAAAAGGCCTATCCTTTTTTTAAGAAATCTCAAGAATTAAAACAGTAAAAAACACCATTTACTGTTTATTTTTTTAACTCTCACAGGAAAATTTAACATTCTTTTTATCTCTGCAATCCCAGTGTTTATATGGCTTTATTCGAACGTTGTTCGGACATCGTTCGGAAATACCCCCTATTTTCCGTGCTTTTTCCGAAGCGTCTCAGAACAAAGGCGGAACAAAACCACTTTTAAACAGTATTAAGTCTTGCTATCACTGGGTTTGATGCATTTAAAAACACATAAAAAGCAGTTCTAATTCGCTTATTTTTGTTAATTTTTTAACAAGAAATAATAAGTACCAAATTAAGAAAATTTTAGCAATAACAACCTACAATACAAATTTAAGCTATCAGCAGAAGGTTTTGGTTCGCAGTATCACTTTTTTTTATATTTTAGGTTATCTAATTTTTTAAAAGCGTCTCTTTATTGCAATGCTTAATAGATTGGATAAAACGTATATCCTAATTTAAAAAGCAAAGTATTGTACTTATGATAAAATTATTTATTCCATTCTTTTTCTTTTTGATTGGTGCACAATGTAATGGCCAATCCAAACAAGAACAAATTGTTGAAAAGTATCTAACAAATGGCGCTTACAGGTATCACTACACTACACAACAATGGAATGACTATATAGACGCTGGTATTCAGCAAGATTCAACTATTGCTGTGCTATGGCAGAATAAAGCTTTACCCTATTGGAAGATGAGAAAATACGACTTAGCAATACAATGTTACGATAAGGTAGTACAATACAATCGAAAAAATTACTTAAGTCGAAGAGGGTACTTAAAATGTATATTTCAAAAAGACTACAAAGGAGCTATTGTTGACTTAGAAATGGCACAAAAAGAGTTTGGTTACAATTATGAAAATGATCATTCCTATCAATTCTATATTGCTCTTTGCTATCTACAACTCAATCAATTCGAAAAAGCGGAACAAATCTTATTGAAAGACTTTGAACGCACCACAAAAAATCAAGGTGCCTCATGGCTTCATTTTCTTGATTTATTTTACATGGGAGTTATTCAGTACGAATTGAGAAAGTATGATACTGCAATTACTTATCTGAATAAAGCATTAGCAGAATATCCTAAGTTTTCTGACGCTCAATATTACAAAGGACTTTGTCTTATTCAATTAAAAGAGCAAGCTAAAGCAGAAGTAATAATGCGAGAAGCTAAAAGCAATTTTGAACATGGTTATACATTTACAGAAGATGATGCTTTTTATGAGCGATATCCTTATCAAGTAAATTGGCATATGGCCAAGTGGTTGATTCCTAATTACAAAGAAAATTAGTTGTACAAAAAATAATAGAAGGCAATAGATGGTAAAATAAAAGGGGGACAATAAGCTGTCCCCCTTTTGTTTATTTTGCTAAAACATCATGAATCTCTGGCATTTTTTCAAACATTGCCTTTGCAAATGGACATAAAGGCATAACCTTTATTTTGTGTTCACGTGCATATTTTACTACACCATCTAATAAGATTCGCTTTCCTACACCCAGTCCTTTAAATTCATCTTCTACTCCTGTATGATCTACAATGATTAGTTCTGAACCAGCGACTGAATAAGTCATTTCTCCAGCTCGTTTGCCATCTTGTAATGCAACAAACTCTCCTTTGTTTCCTAAAATACTGTGTTTAATTTCCATAATAATTTTATTTTAGTTCTGTTTCTATGCTGTTTTCTCCTGTTAATACCTTGTGTATAGGGCATTTATTAGCAATAAGTAATAAGCGCTTTTTTTCCTCTTCGCCCAACGTACCTCCTTCAAAAGTAATCGCCCGATTAAATTTAGTAATACTTCCTTCTTGTGTTGCCTCTACCTCTACTTGAATGCGATCTACAACCCATTGCTTGCGATCCATATACATTTTTAAAGTTGCCGCTGTACAGCTTGCTAAAGAAGTAGCTAATACTTCAAAAGGATTAAACCCCTTGTTTCCGCCTCCTAAATCTGTTGGTTCGTCTGTAATTAAGGTATTACTTCCTGCTACCACTTCTGTATAATATAATTCTTGCCCTAAAGTAGCTATCACTTTTGCCTGCATATTAACTGTTTTGTTTGTTTTTAAATAACTTCATTTCTTCTGGAAAAGGAACATAAGAATCACTATCTCCAGGAATCAAAGGAAAAGCTTTCTGATTTTGAGCAATCCAATCTTCTTTAGCTTGTTCTAATCTTTGAACATCATCCGAAACAAAATTCCATAAAATATAGCGTTCTTCTGGCAGTACTTCTCCTCCAAAGATATATACAGTTGTATTAGCTTCCATTTCAAACTCACACAGTTTACTGTCATTGGCAATCAATATGTGTTTAGGTTCATAGGCATTGCCTTCACTCATTACCTTTCCTTCTAAAATATATAAGGCAGATTCTCCATACAATCCCTCTCCAATACTAATCTTTGTTTTATCTGTACTTTTTATTTCTATAAAATACAAAGGACTATATACCGCTACAGGTGATTTTTTACCTAATGCTTCACCTGCAATTAATTTGAAGTGCACACCGTTTTCTTCCCATGTAGGTAGATCTTTTGCTTCAATATGTTGGAAACTTGGTTCTATTTCTTGCAATTCTTTAGGCAAAGCAATCCATATTTGCAGTCCGTGTAATAGTGCATTTTTATCATGCATATCTTCTGGCATACGTTCAGAGTGCACAACACCTTTTCCCGCTGTCATCCAGTTAACTGCGCCTGGTGTAATGCGTTCTAAACTACCTATACTATCTCGGTGCATAATTTCGCCTTCAAATAAATAGGTTAATGTAGATAATCCAATATGAGGATGTGGATCAACATCTAAATTAGTGCGTTCGTTAATAGCAACAGGCCCCATATGGTCGATAAACGAAAAAGGCCCCACCATTCGCTTTTGGCGAAATGGCAATAAACGCCCTACCATAAAATTACCTATACTTGCTGCTCTTTCTTCTATTACTAAACCGATATTTGACATTGTTTAAGACTTAAAATTCACTAATGTAAAGATAGCTATTTTAGTCCGTTTAGCGACTTAATCTATATTAAGAAACCACAACATCAAGGGCTAATATCTTTTCTTTTTTATACTGTAGCCAACTGAAAAGCTTTGGCCAATGCGCGTAATCCCTCTTCTAATAGTTCTTCTGACATAGCCCCAAAGCTAAGGCGAAAGCCATTGCCATTGCCTTCTAACACATACCTCTGAGGAGGTAAAATAGCAATTTGCTCTTTTTTTAGTAAAGCATTAAATACATCCCAACGAATAGCTTGTTTGGGAGCAATCCACAGAGCCATTCCTCCTTGTGGAATAGTATAAGTAACCCATTCGGCTAAATATTTTTCTACTAATTCGACAGCAACGTTGCGCTTCTTTTTGTAGAAAGAAGTTGCTCGTTTGAGGTGCCTTTTTATAGTTCCATCTTCAATCAGTTGCAGAATAGCCTGCTCCATAATTACATCTCCTTGTACATCAATTATTTTGCGCAAATCACCAATCCTACGCAATAGTGCTTTATTGTTTGTTACCACAAACCCTATACGCAAAGCTGGGGCTACCACTTTACTCATGGTGCCTATGTAAATATACTGCTTGAGATAAGGCAAACTGGATAGTGGTAAAATAGGTTTTTGAGCGTAGTGAAACTCGTTGTCATAATCGTCTTCTATAATGATAAAGCCATATTGATTTGACAGTTCCACCAATTCTTTTCTTCTCTTTAAACTAAGACTTACTGTTGTTGGATATTGATGGTGCGGGGTGGTATAGATTGCTTTTATATTTTTAGACTGTGCCAGGTGCTTCTTCACATCTTCTATACACAGTCCTTCTTTGTCAACATTTACAGGAAGCAATTGAGCACCTGCATGTTCAAAAGCAGCCCAAGCAGCTCTATAGCCAGGTACTTCTACCATAACACAATCTGTTTTATCCAGAAGACATTGCGCAATAAGATACATCGCCATCTGACTTCCTCTTGTAATACATATTTCATCCAGCAGAGCATTCATTCCCCTTTGTTGGTTGAGCATTTGAATCATTGCTTTTCGAAAAGCTAAATCTCCATATTCACTCACATAGCCCATGCGTTGCCATTTGGCTTTGCGGTTAAAAATCTGACGATAAGCTCTTGCTAATTCTTTTACAGGAGCTATTTTGCTATCTGGATGCCCGTCTTCAAAGCGAATGCGGTAGTTTTCTTCTTCTATTACTTCTGTTTCCTCTACAGGTGTTAATTGATCTATAAGTGTTTCAACCTCTTCTGATACAAAGGTTCCTTTGCGCTCTTTAGAAATGAGATATCCTTCTGCTAACAATACATTCAATGCTTCAACGACCGTATTTCTGTTTACATTAAAATCTTGTGCTAATTTACGACTACCTGGTAAAGCCATACCTTTTTGCAATCGTCCTGATTGTATATCTGCTACTATGGCATCCACAATTTGAAGGTATAACGGTTGTGCACTATTGTTATCTAATTGCATTTCTATATTCCAAGGTCTAAGCATCACAAGATAGTTAAGAAGTTTAAATACACTGCAAATCTACTATTTCTGTATTACAAAATACTTATTCTATTAGTAATAGTTTATGCAATAAAAGATTTTAAGACAATAAGCAATACAACTTCATCTATTTACTATTAATTTATCATTTGCTGGACTACTTACTCTTTTAAAAACTGTACCATTATAGTCCAGTTCACTCCTCTTAGTTTTGCTGCATAAATAAAACACAAACATTTATTATGGAAATTAAAATTAAAAAAGCAAGTTTAGAAGACTTGACAGAGGCAGGATTATTATTTGATCAGTACCGCGTATTTTACCGTCAACAATCTGACTTAGCAAAAAGTACTGCGTTTATTAAAGAGCGTTTATTAAACAACGAATCAGAAGTATTTTTAGCTGTGGTTGATGGTAAAGCAGTTGGTTTTGTTCAATTATACAAATTATTTCACTACATCAAATTAGAAAAACAATGGTTGTTGAGTGATTTATTTGTTCATCCTGATTACCGTGGATTAGGTCTATCTGTTAAACTAATTGACAGAAGTAAACAATGGTGTGACGAAACAAATGCTTGTGGGCTAATGCTTGAAACAGAAAAAACAAATGATATTGGGAATACTTTATATCCAAGATGTGGCTTTGAATATGATGGTTTACATAACTACTACCAGTGGTGGAAAAAGTAAAAAGTTTTTCCTAATCAACTTCTTTGCTTGATTGGGAGATGCTTTTTTAATACCCCAGAACAAACTTTAGTTCTATCTACAAAGATAAAGTATCTAACATTCGTTTTAAATGAGCGCTTACACTCGGCTTCTATATAAGCTAAATACTACACGCTATCACTGAGTGAGAAGGTTTTTGAGGGAATACAAAAGCTATAAGAATTAGGTTAGTACTTACAGTGGACTATTGTGCGTTCTGGGTTAAAATTAGATTGAAATGGGAGAAGAAATAATAGAAAACATAAAGCAAATACAAGCGCGCATAACTGCTGCTTGTGTACAAAGTGGCCGCGAAATAGCAGATGTTCAACTCTTATTGGCTACTAAAACAGTAAATGCGGAACGCATAAAGATAGCTATTGAAAATGGGTATCCATTAATTGCAGAAAACAAAGTGCAAGAGATTAAACAAAAATGGGATACTTTGGAACATGTGCCTCATCAAAGCCACTTTATAGGTCATTTACAGACAAATAAAATAAAAGACATTCTTCGGTATAATGTAAGCTGCATTCAGTCCGTTGATCGCTTAGATTTAGCTCAAAAGTTAGACCAACGACTTACTTATGAAGGTAAAACCATGGATATTCTTATTCAGGTAAACACTTCGGCAGAAGAAAGCAAATTTGGTGTACCTCCAGAAGAAGCACTTGCCCTAATAAAAGAAGTGATGCTATTGCCTACTTTAAACATTAAGGGATTAATGACTATTGGACTTTTTAGTACAGATACACTTAAAGTAAGAGCTTGCTTTAAGCGCCTAAAAGAGCTTCAACAAAGTATTGAAGCCCTGCAATTACCCCGTGTGCAGATGAAAGAATTATCTATGGGAATGAGTAACGATTTAGAAATTGCTATTGCTGAAGGAGCTACCATTATCCGAGTGGGAACAGCTATATTCGGACAACGACAATATCCTGATAGTTACTATTGGAATGAAAACACTTATAGTACAAGATAGTTTGTTTCCTATCTTGTACTATAAGTGTTTTTTTATAACAATAGATGCAAGGGACTTCAGAGTTATTGTATTATAAAAACTCCCTTCTCTAAAGAAAAGATACCTCAAACTAAAATCCTATTGAGGTATCGGTTTTAAAAGAAATAGAAATGAGTAGTACCTCTTCTACTCTATACAGTCTAAGTCTTTTGCCCTTAAGTATCCTCCTCTAAGGTATAACCCTTTAGTTAGATCAATTTCTTTTTCCTCTCTTGCAAAATACACCTTTCATTACTATATAAGGAATAAATAAAATTGCTACAAAATAGCACAATGCAAAAGTAAGAGTAAAACACTTTTTTTATAAATTGCGTCATATTTAACAAGTAAAAACTATTAATTTATGGCTACAACTAACACTTATCTAACTTTTAATGGCAATTGCGAAGAAGCTTTTAATTTTTACAAATCAGTATTTGGTGGGGACTTTACGTATATAGGGCGATTTGGAGAGATTCCTTCTTCTCCTGAGTTTACTGTTCCTGAAGAGGAAAAAAACAATATTATGCATGTATCCTTGCCAATTGGTAAATCTATTTTAATGGGAAGTGATACATCGTGTGGTAATCCTACTCCTGTAGTACAAGGAAATAATTTCTCTATCTCTGTTGCTACAGATACAAAAGAAGAAGCAGATGATTTATTTGCTAAATTGGCTGTAGGTGGTACAATTACAATGCCTATTGCAGATATGTTTTGGGGAGACTATTTCGGAATGATCCTTGATAAGTTTGGGATTCAATGGATGGTCAACTTTAGTAAAGATGGACAATACTAAAAAAACTAATGAGACGAGTAATAAATAATTACTCGTTTTTTATTGGGGTCAAAGTATCAAATTGTGATATAAGGGGCCTGGTAGAATGTAAAAATAAATGTAACTTGTAACATAAAAGATGTAAATACAATGGAAAAGAAATTAGTAGTTATTACGGGAGCCAGCTCAGGATTTGGAATGGAATTAGCCAAAGAGTTTGCAGCAAGTGGTCACCCTTTGTTATTATTAGCTAGAAGATTAGAAAAAATGGAGGCTTTGAATTTACCTCATACACTATGTAAAAGTGTTGATGTAGCAGACCAAGGGGCTTTTGAAAAAGCAATTAGAGAAGCTGAAGCTATGTATGGAAAAACAGACTTATTGATTAATAATGCAGGTGTGATGTTATTAGGAGATTTAGCAACTCAAGATGCTTCGGAGTGGAAAAAAATGCTTGACATCAATGTTTTGGGGGTAATGAATGGTATGCAAGCAGTGATGGGAGACATGAAAGCTCGCCAAGGAGGAACTATTATTAATGTTTCTTCGATAGCAGGTGTTTTACCTTTTCACAACCATGCAGCCTACTGTGCCAGTAAATATGCTGTAAGAGGAGTAACTCAAACAGCTCGTTTAGAATTGAGCCCATTTAATGTACGTGTTATCAGTGTAGAACCTGGTGCTGTTGCTACAGAATTATTAGGTCATACAACAAATGATACTATTATAGAAGGATACAAACAATGGATGCAAACTTCTGGAGCAAATAGAATACAAGCAAGTGATGTAGCTCGCACGATTAAATTTGCTTATGATTTACCACAAAGTGTTCTATTAAGAGAGTTAATTATCTCTGATACCAAGCAAGATGCTTAACCAATTGCAGAACTAAAAGAATCAACGGTTTATAGAATATTTCTATAAACCTTCTTTATTTTACAAAAGTCAAGACAACCTCAATTTGTATTCAAGCCCAATAATACTTTATGTTTACAAAGGGAAATCTTATATTATAGATGGGCATCATAGAATACAAGCTGTGATTAGTTCAGATAAAAAGTTAGAGATTATAATTTTAAATTCCGAAAAAGCTATTCAGAACTTTGCTTCTAAAGTTGATGAAATACATAAAGGATGGTATAAATAAAGAAGATTAAAATGAATGAAGTAAAGGAATATTTAAATGAATACATTAGATTTATTCATGATTTTGAAAAAGTGATTAGAAAAAAATTGGAGTTAGTCACAGAAGATGTTTATGAAGAAATAAATTGGATTTATATTGATTCTAATCGTTTAATGAATTATAAACATGGTTATATTGATGGATATGAATATCATTTCCATGGAGCTGGTTGTTTTGTTCAAAAAGGGGAAGTCAAATGTGATTTTGACTATATACATTTCATTGATGATTTAACTTATAGTTTTACAACATATAAGTTTAAAGATTTTGTAGATAGTTATTATGGTATTAATATTGATGAAAAGAAATTGTTTGAAAGTTTAAAAATATTGACTTATGATGGTTTTTTACAATTTGTTGTATTAGGAGGTATAGTTTACAATTCTTTTTTAGTGAAGAGGTATAGTTAGTGTACTTTGCGATTATTTTTTTGATTTGTATTAATTCAGTAGTTGACTATATCTAATTCTATATTATTTTTGTGGAGTACTTGGTACATGGGGTTGTAATTTTTGTTTGTTTAGCGACACAAATTTCTATAACCCTTCTTTATTTTAAAAAAATCAAGACGACCTCCTAACTAAAACACTTAGTATCAATCCATTTCCCGATACTTTTATTTAATCAAAAAACTTAATGAAAACAAAATACTTTGTTAATAAATATATATTTTCGTGTGGCTATTTATAATTGATTATTGAACTAAAGGAAAGAAGCTATGGAAGAAAATTGTACAAATTGTAAAGAAGTTATTACAAGTAATTTTTGTGGACATTGTGGACAAAAAAGCTATACTCGTGTGGATAGATCTTATGTCATAGACGAATTAAAAGAGATTCTAATTTATGCCAATAAAGGATTTATGTATTCTGTATTAAAAGTAGCTCAAAACCCTGGTAAAACGGCAAAAGAATTTATTGAAGGTAAGCGAGTCAATCACTATAAACCTATCTTATTAGTTTTTGTGCTAAGTGGGATATCTGCCTTAATTTCTTTTCAAATATTAAATACGCAAGATCTACTTGCTATATACTTTACTTCTAAAAAGATTTATAGTCCTTTTATGGCTGATGTTTTCAGTTCTATTGCAGCCTATAACTCTTTTATTATGCTTTCTCTTATTCCTATTTTTGCACTATTAACAAGGATTGTTTTTAGAAAATCGGGAAACAACTACTATGAGCATCTTGTGATGAATGCCTATATACTTGCTTTTATCACGATATTAAATATTGTTATATTTTATCCTACCGTCTATTTGTTTAAAGAAAAACCTGCAGTTGTTCATCAGCTATTTGTTTTTTCTTTATCAACTTCTCCTTTTGTATTAGTCTGGTTTTTTAAACAATTTTATCCTGAGTATTCTTTTAAAAAGATTATCCTGAAGATGCTATGGTTATTTACTTTAGTAATCCTTGGTTATCTCTTATTAATTGTTTTAACCACCGTTATAATGGTTATTCTTGTTAAAATTATGGGACCAGAAATGCTTGAATATATTAAACCGAAATAGATAAAAAAAGCCAGTAAAATCTTTACTGGCTTTTTTTGTATTAATATTCAATCTGTACCCATCCTGTTTTTGTTTTAGAAAAAGACTGTATCACATAGTAATAAGTACCACTTGGCAACTGCTTACTACTTTTTGATTTACCATCCCATTCGTTTGTGTAATTTCCTGAGAAAGAATAAACTTCTGCTCCATTTCTATTAAACACCTTAATACTTGTTACTCCATGTTGACTTAAATCAAATCGATCATTTATACCATCGTTATTAGGAGAAAAACCTTTTGGAATCGGGCAATCATCATATCTAATTACAAACTTGCTTTCATCCGTACATAAATTATCTCCTGTAATTGCTACAACGAAAATAGTTGTGTTATCCTCCGGAATCATTGTTCCTAATGGTAATAAGATGCGCTTTCCATTACTCTCTTTGTAATAGTTAGCATTGGGACCAAGTTTTTCTGTCAATTGAAAGATCTCACATCTCAACAAACGATCTTCAAATACTTTTGCATAGTTTTTTTCAAGAACTTTAATGTTAAATGACGTCTCTTCATAACATCCTTTACCATTTTCTTGTACTACAAAAATAGTATAGTTTCCATGGTGTAAAATATCTCCTTCTTTTAGCTCATTTCCTTTACCATTAGATAAACTAAAGTACCTCTGATTAGATGGTAACTTCGGTAGTATATATTTTTCACAAACTACTACATCTTCTATTTTAGCGGGTTTATCTCCTTCTTTTGGAAGAATCTTAAGATCAAATAACGCGTGACACCCTGTACTACGCTTTTCTACTTTAATATAAATAATCTGCTGTTTTCCAAAAGCAGTAAAACTATACTTCTCTGGTGTTTTAATCTCTTCCTGACATGCTGCATCTAAATAGAAGGTTGTTTTGTAATCCTCTATTTTAGTTTTAACAAACATATCAGATGTATGCGAAACTAAATCTATTTCTTGAGGAGTCAAACTAAACCTACATATACTTAAATCTTTGGGTGAAGTAACTACATCCTTTATCGGTGGGTAAAACTCAACCTTAATACTTCCTTCTACAGGACATTCAATATTTTTGTACTGAGCTTTAACTGTGTAAGTTCCAGCTTGAGTAACTTCATAATTTGGTTTAGTAGCCCCACTAATCGCTTTTCCGTCTTTCTCCCATTGAATTGAGACAATAGTTGTATCCTCACTTAGTCCAGAATGTATTATTTTTGAACTACCTCCACATACGGCATTATTGGTTTCTACTAATAAGTCGGGACCTAATTTAAGGCCATCTATATCAAAACTACCTGCTTTAAAAAACACCGCAGAAGTATGTGTGGATGTAGCACAGAAGTCTGCAATGGCTAATTTAATTCGATACTTTACTCCTGGCTTAACATAGACAGTTTCTGAACTCATTGGAATAGTTTGTCCAGCGTAATTAATAGGCGATGCTAAAGGATAGCTTTCACTTTGATAATAATGTTGACCAAAATACTCTGGATTAATACTATTACAAACTGTGTTTGTTTTTTTTGAATCACGAATAGTTGATAGGGCTATAGGTAAATCAGTTGTTGGTACAATTGCTAAATTTTTACCTTCCCCTGTATTCACTTCTGTTAACCATGCCGCAAAGAGTGCTCCTCCTCCTTTACAAGCAAAGTCGCACCAATTAACATAACTTTCAGAGGCAAACAAATAATCAAACTTGATAGAGTCTTTTATTGGAATAAAATCAAACTCCAATACAGAGGTATACTTTCTATCTCCAAAACCTTCTCCACCAATAGTATTAATCACATTGTTTAAATCAGCATCTCCAAACCATTCAGGTACTTTTCGCTTATTTACATCTGGATCATAAGGCCCCTTTGAACTATAGACATATTGTGTCGTTAAAACAATTCCTTCCTCAAAAGGAAAGATAGATTTAGCTTTATTAAAATACCCTAAAGTATTAATTCCACTATTATCACCTGATTGATACTTGATATTGTCAACTAATTTGCATTTAGAATTAACTAATACTTTATTTACTAAATGATCTACAGAATAAGTAGTTCCTTTATATTGATCTCCACTGGGCACAATCAACAAACTACCTTCTTTATTATTATTTAAACAAATAGTGTAATAGTACTCCCCTTCTGTAATGGCAAGACGTAAATAGTACTTTCTACCCACAACCAAATTACCAAATAATTGAGAGTAACTATTATTAACCTTTTTCTGTAGTTTGCAACTCATCGGAGCTTTTGAATTGGCACTAATTGTATTACAATCTCCATCATATAAAGTCATGAAAAAGCGAGGTGAAATAGCTCCTTTTCCTACTATAAAGTCATTTAGATTTACAGCTATATAATCAGAGTCTGCTGTAAACTCATACCAAACATCAATAATAGGGACATCAATACAGTCAGGATTATCCTTGTACTCATCAGTTGCACCTATAAAAGATCCTGGAATATTAACATTGCAATTAACTCCTTGATTTATTGACAAAGGAATTGCTTGTGAACAAATATCATTAGGTGCCTTTAAACCAATTATAAGTTTCGTAGACCAATCACTTTTAGTATTTCCTACATTACATTGCGCACGAACATATACATCATAAGGTTTACCACTTACCAAATTATTAATTGTCGCTTGTGTACTATTATTAATCGTGAGTAAATTAGATGGATTATCAGGTATTTTCTGCCTATGAGGAAGTACTAAAACCTCCCAGCTTGTAATTCCATTAATTGGATTCCATGCAATATCTACAGAAGTCGTGGTAGTTCCTACAACTTGAACATTTATAGGTTCAACACAGTTTTTTACTTCCGTTAAAGAAACATTATCAATATACAATTCAACTCTTTTGGTTGATTCTACATGCCAAGCAATATTAACATTGCTATTTGCTCCATTAAATAAAATTATTTCTTCTGTATAATCTTTACTTTTATAAATCTTTCTACTTTCTATAGGATATTTAAAATCAGTAGGATCACTACCATCTATAGATAACAGTATTTCCATAGGAGCTTCAACAAGAGCCTCCTGACCACTATCATCCAAAAATGTTCCTGTGCGGTATCTAAATTTTAATAAGTATGCTGCATTAGTCGTTTTGATAACTGGAGAGATTAACCAATCATCATTTTCATTCTCTTCATAAGGTTTTCCTACTAATACTACTGATTGGTCTCCTTCAAAAGGATAACGTCCATCTATTTTCCAATATAAATCATCTTTATTAGCATTATTAGTGCTCCAACATTTAACGGTATTTGAAGTTGTATCAAAAGATTCTTTAAATGGAGTAGTTACAACATTGCAGGTAGTTAAAAACTTAACAGATTCTTGCCAAATACTATAAGATCCATTAGCACATACAGTACGGACATAAACCTCATATTCTTTTCCAGGAATTAGATTAGTGCCATTAGTTTCTTTTGTTATTGTATTTGTTTTTGACTGTGTTATTGTACCATTGGTTGTAGGAATAGGAAGTCCAACTTCTTGTACGTAATATTCCCATTTTGTTCCGCCAAAATGATCAGTCCATGTAATATCTGCTTGCTGTTTTTGAATATTCACTATTTGTACCTCTGTTGGTTCAACACACCCCTGAACCTCTTCTACGTAAACATTATCAATACTATATTTACCAAAGTCTCCTCCAAATACGTGGAAACCGATAGAGAACTTTCCTTTTACTCCCGTAAAGTATGCTACTTCTTGTTTATATTTCTCATTAGTATTTTGTTTGGCAGGAACTATCACTTGCTTAAAATCTACTGGTTTTAACCCATTATTAGAAACTTTAACTTCTAATGATGCCTTATTTATATTCATAGTAGAATAGTGATATTTCAAGCGATAATATTTAGTGGCATTTCCATCAAAATCAGGAGAGATCAACCAGCTTTCTAATTGAGTCCCATCGTAAGAATAATCTTCATACACGATAGAACTATCTCCTTCAAATAAAAGATAATCACTGTTTTTCCATTTTTCTCCACTTTGATCAATAGCCCCATTTTTATCTAAAACTGTCCAACATCTACTACTTTTAGAGACAGTATTGAATCCTTCCCAAAAAGGAAGGTTCTGTAAAGAACAGATGGTATAAAAATCAAATGGGCCAACCCATGAACTATACGTATTCGTATCACATTTTGAGCGAATATAATAAGCATAATGGGTATTAGGTTGTAAGTTCAAACCTTTAAAGTCTTTGGTTACAGTAATAGAATTGGAATTAGTAACAACACCAGAACCAGTTGGGGGATTTAGTGTAGCTACTTTATAAGGAAGCAAGACGTATTCCCATTCTTTATTAAATTGATCCTTCCAACTCAACTGAGCCTTAACGCTTTCTATTTGTGTTGTTTCGACATTAAGAGGCTGTGTACAACTAATTTCTTCAAAAGATATTTTATCTAAACTTATCTCAACTTCATGCATTGCTTTACTATGCCAAGCTATATTAATATCTCCTGTTATTCCACTGATATACTCAATCTTTTCTATCCACTGTTCATTTTTATATGTTTGCATTGGAACAAGTATAGTTTTAAAATTATCGACTGCTTTTCCTGCAGATGACAATAATACTTCCAAAGGATTACCATTATTCCATTTTGTTGTTTTATAGTAATAACTCAAACGATATATTTTGCTCTTTTGAATTGAAAAAGTAGGTGAAATTAAATAGTGATTAGTCTCTTTATCTCCAGAATTATTTAAAATATAAGTCCCATCACCCTCATATCCACCTGACAAATTATTTTCAAAATTTGTCGTGCTATTATTGCCAACCTTATTTATTGGAGTCCAACAATCTACTGTAGTTGAGTTAGAATTAAAGCCTTCTGTGAATGGCATAGCCATAATATCACAAGCTGTTCTAAAAACAAAAGGACCAATCCAATCACTTTGTTTTCCCGTACCACAGATTCCTCTTATGTAAAACTCATAAGCTGTATTGGGCTGTAATGCTCCAGCATTAGTTCCGTTAGTATTGGTGAGAGTTATAGAAGTATTATTTGTTACTGTGCCACCTGTTGTAGGCAAAGTACCTCCTTGTGGTTGAACATAGACAAGCCAGCTATAATTAGCCACATCTGTCCAATTAAGTGTAACACTATTCTTTTGAATATTACTTATTACTACATCTTCATTAGGCAATTGACAAGTTACTTCTTTTACAGATACTTTATCTATTGCCAAAGTAGTGGCTCCCTTAGTTGAAACATGCCAAGCTATATTTACATCACCTGAAATGTTATTGATATAGAAAACTTCTTTCTTAAAATTATCTGATTGTACTGTTTTCTTTGCTTTTAAAGAAACAAACTTATTTAAATCAATACCTTGATTTGACACTAATAATTCTAAATCGGCATTAGAACTGTTTGTTGTTGAATAATAGTATGTTATTTCATACATTTTCCCTGTAGCAAATTGAAAAGCAGGAGATATTAACCAATCGTCATGTGGGTTTGCTGAGCCATATATTATCATAGCGCCATCACCTTCATATCTGTAATTACCAGTTCTTTGCCAAATGCGCGATAGTCCATCACTACTTTTATCATTATTAGCATCAACAATACTCCAACAAGAAAAAGTAGCACTATTGGTGTTAAACCCCTCTTCAAAAGGAAAGGTAGTCATACTTGTGCAACTTGTTTTAAATAGCAAAGGGCCTACATAATTACTTTCGTCAGTACTTCCACATTTTGTTTTGACATAAAACTCATAATATGAATTTGGTTGAAGTGGAATACCTGCGGTAGTACCCGTAACAACTGCAGAAGGAGTGGTTGTAGTATTTCCAGGACTATTTGGAATATTACCACCCAAATCTTGTACGTAATATTCATAACTACTCCCGTTACTACTTTTCCATGCAAAAGTTGCATTAGTTGAGCCAATAGTTATTGTCTCAACGTCTGTTGGCTCAGAACAACTTGCAGTAATAAGACTTTTAGGGTTACTTTCGAATTGAAACCGTTTTAAATGCAATAACTGACTAAAAGAGGTTTTTATCTCCTCTTTTGACAGGATATTGTACTTTGCTTCAATACCAAAATTTTCCCCCTTCTTTATTTTTGCATAAGTCACAAAAGCGACTAAACTTATTGCAAGTAAAAATAGTGTAAAAAATACTTTATTCGATTTCATAAAAAGACGTATACATTGTAGTAAATATATTTTTTAAAATCTATTTAACATTAATTACAATATATTTTAACGAATAATATACAAACTAAATTACATACTAACAGTTTATTCAACTAATAAAAACTATTCCACTCTTTTTACAAGGAAATCTTTTAACTTTTTTAATATTTCTTTATCTAACAAAACAAATAGATTAGTACTTAGATCTATAGGAATCAAATCTTTACAAAAGGTAAAAAGGAATAAATAGACTTCCTAAGCAAAAAAATTATACTACATTACATCAAAAAACCATTACAATTGAGCAGCTTTATACAAATCTTTAACTAATGCATCTGTTGGTAAACAATCCCCTTGATTAGTTAAAAGAACAATAACTGTATCATCAGCTAAATCTCTCCATAAAATAGATTTGAAGCCATTAAGTCCTCCTTTGTGGTAAACTACTTTATGCTTATTCTGTTCTACTACGCGCCAGCCATAGCCATAATTAGCTGTTTTCCCGTTGGTTAATGTTACTGGAGTATACATGCTCATTTGTTGTGCTATAGGCAAAACAGCTGAATGACTTAAACTATAAGCATAGCGATACAGATCTGTTGTTGTAGTTAATAAACCAGTATCACCATAAGTTGTTATTTCAAAATCATCTAATACCCCATCTTTTGTATATCCTATGGCTACTTCTTTTCCTTTCTGTGTAATCTCTTTATAAAGAGTTGTTTTTTGCATTTGAGCTGGTTGAAATATACGTTCTTTCAAATAGGTTTCATAAGATATACCACTTACCTTTTCAATGATTTTAGCCAAAAGAATAAATCCCGAATTACAATACTTGTGTTGACTCCCTGGTTCAAAATTCAATCGATCTTCTGTATTCAGCCAATCCAATACTACTTCATTGGTGGTAGGAGTTGTACTTTTCATTTCTACTTCATAATCTGGAATACCTGAAGTATGAGTTAGTAATTGATGAATGGTAATGGTATTTGCAAAACCTTTCAACTGTGGTAAATACTTCTTTACAGGGTCTTGATAAGTTAATTTCTTTTGTTCTACTAATTGTGCAATAGCAACAGCAGTAAAGGTTTTTGTAATAGAAGCACCATAAAAATGTGTTTCTACTGTGTTTTTAAGCTTTAACTCTTTATTAGCCCACCCTACAGCAGTATCGCATAGTATAGTTCCAGATTGAGCCACTAAAATAGCTCCATTTAATTTTCCCTCTTCTTGATACTGTTTAATTACTTGTCGAATTTCTTTAGGCCCAGCCCAAATAGATAGTGAAAACAAAAGAGTAGAAAATATAGATAGATTAAATTTGATTTGTAACATGGTTTATTCTTCTTTTAAGTACGCAAAATAAAGACAACCAAACGAATTCAATATTATCATTAAGTAAAGCTTCTGTTAGCTGTAGTATATTATTTACGCTAAAAAAATACGCCATAGAATAAAAAGAGAAAGTAAATTGTAAGCACAACTTTCCAAATGAAGTAGGTATAAAAAAAATCTCCCTGAACAGAATTGGAAGCCTGCCCAGGGAGTGAATCAGCAAATAACAGTTTTTGCTAACGCTTGCAATATTACGACAAATACTTAGATAATACACTACTATTTGCAAAATATATTCGTTTTTCTACAACGCAATAAGCATATCTATTGATTTTAAATATGTTATATTGTAAAATATTTTTAAATAAATCATTTAGTAAACCCTCAAATAGGCTTTTCAGGGTTCTTTTCTCCAAAAAAACAAGGCCTTTTTTACTCGAAAATACCTGTTAGTACCCACTACCCTTCTCAAAAACTGTCTTACATCCCTTGCTCTTCGCTCCTTTTTTTCTAACCAAGACCCTGAAAAATGATGAATAGCTACAGTATTTACTGTTGGAGTAATACTTCCATCGATATGAGACTTTGCACAAAAAAAATCTGAAGGATACAATGCAAAGTAATCAGCTACTTCTTGGTACTCATTATTCAATACAATGCCCTTCTGTTCCATCCAATCAGTTACTAAATCAACATTAGTTGTGGTATTATACCTTCCATCAAGTAAGATAAATCTTCTTTCTTTATAAAGTTCAAGTATTTCTTCTATCCATCTACCAGCAACTGCACTACCTATCAATCCAGTTTGAAGTTTACAAGATTCTTCAAAACCTATAAAAGCAGAATGTTTTAAAAAAGTATTTAATGAGCTTAATAATTCAATATCTGTGTCTAAGTAAATTCCCCCATATTGCTTTAACACAACTAAACGACAGACATCAGATACAAAAGCATATTTCTTGGCTTGATAAGCTTCTGCAGCAAAAGGATAAGCACTTACTTCAAAGTTATCTTGATTCCAAAACATCAATTGATATTCTGGTAGATGTTTATACCAAGAAGCAATACACTGTTTTTGAAAAGCAGGCATTTCTTGGTCACCAAACCAACAATAATGTATTATTTTAGGAATCATATGTTTTAATATAGATACTATAGGTTATTCGATTTCTTTCTTGCAACTGTTTGTCATAAAGAAATTAAATAAGCAAAGTACAAAAATAAGAGATATGTTTTCTTATGCCAATAGCAAGAAGAAAGATATAAATAGATAAATATCTTTTGTTAGAATAATTCTAAATAATACTTTTGTAGGAAATAATAGAAATAAGTCAACATGAGAAAAAAACTTTATTTAGCCACAGCTGTACTATCCATTATTTGTAATCAAATGCTTTTTGCACAAGAACCTATCACTATTGGACATCTAACTAAAATACAAGCTACAAAGCTAAAAGAAGATCGAAATATACAAGTTTATTTACCCACTTCTTATAAAGATCAAACAATCAGTAAGCAATCCTATCCTGTTATCTATTTATTAGATGGAGAAACTAACTTCAATTACCTAACCGCATACGTTGAAAAATTATCTAAAGGACCTTATCCTTCAATTCCTGAAATGATTGTTGTAGGTATTCCTAATACTAATCGTACAAGAGATTTGACGCCTTCAAAACCAAATGAGTTAACAGAAGAACAGCGCAATAAAATAAAGGGAGAAACAGGTGGAAATGATAACTTCTTTGACTTTCTTGAAAAAGACCTTCTAACTTATATCAATACCACATATCGCACCAATGGATACAACATACTTATTGGCCATTCTTTTGGAGGGATTACAACTTTAAATTATTTGTGGAAAAACAATCAAAACTTTAAAGGCTACCTTGTCCACGATCCAAGTATTTGGTGGGACAATCAATATATCCTAAAGCAATACAAATCTCAACCGCAAAAGGACTTTAAAGGAGTCAAACTTTTCATAACACAAGTTGGAACCTCTGAAAACAAAGATCATTTAGCAGATCATTACAACAGCATACAGAAATTAAACACACTATTGCAAAGCAATACCTATAAGGGATTGACTTACCAATACAAACAATATGAAGGTGAAGATCATGGATCTATTCCTTTAAAAGGAAATTTAGATGGCTTACGTTACTTATTTGATGGTTTACGTATTAATTTTAAAGAGATTGACAAACAGCCAACTTTAGTTCAAGACACCTATGCAAAACTATCTAAGGACTTAAATCATCCCTTCATACCTAATGAAGGATACTTAAAAACTATCATTACTTACTATATCAAAAACAAGCAAGAAGATCAAATCAAAGATTTAATAGAATATACAAAATCGCTATATCCTACTTTCAAAATTGATTAAAAATAAAACGAGCTGAGAATTAAAAACAGAATAAGCTACAAGGTACC
Organism: Flavobacteriaceae bacterium; assembly: GCA_031277535.1. Taxonomy (GTDB): domain Bacteria; phylum Bacteroidota; class Bacteroidia; order Flavobacteriales; family Flavobacteriaceae; genus Flavobacterium. The sequence goes on along the minus strand of JAITMD010000005.1, from coordinate 55,492 downwards.
CACTCCCCATAGCTTATTCACATTCTCAACTTCTATAATTAAAAAACAAACCCAATATTTAAACGTACGATTAAGTACTATTTTTGATTAGATACTATGTACTGCTCTAATCCATTTTGCTCTGTATAAACAACAAAATCTTCTTTATTTGATTTATGTACCAATTTAGCTTCAATGCTCCCTCTTCCATTGTCTATTAATTCATACTGAGCTCTATAAGTTATGGCCGTATTATCTTTACCATCTACAATAGCATATAGCTTTTGTTCTCCATTTGTGTGTTTGTCTGCATGTAAATTTACTAAAGCCAAATCATGCCACCCTTGTTTTGATAATTGAGCGAATACTTTAATTCCTCGAACATCTATAGGTACTAAGTCTGGCATTCTAAATACACGCAACACATTCCTATCTTTTTCTGCAAAAACAAGAACATCAATCTTATGCCCCTGAAGTTCTAAACCATAAGCCAAAGCCATATTTTCTATCCCTTGAAGACCTAAATGTTTATTTATAAGATTTTCATTTACATCATATACATAAAAACCTTCTTTCCCTTGTTTATCCATTTTGATAATAAGATTCTTTTGGCTATCTGTTGGATGGTTCCAAATTTTATACATACCTTGAGTTGTGTTCTCTACTTTATCTGTAGCACTACTTAGGCTTCCTATTTGATTGCAACTTACAAACAAAACTGCTGTACTTAATAAGGCAAAACAGCTTAAGAAAGAATAGAATTTATTTGACATATCCGTAGTATTTAACTTGCTATCTTATTACAAGTCAATATTACAAACTACTTATAACCTTAACTTTAAGTCAAAGTTAATCTTAGGTAAAGAATATCCTGTTGATGTGATTAAATCATTTCCTATAACAAGGAATAAAGTGAACTTATTGTAAATAAATAGTTTACAGAGCCGAAAAAAGGAAAGATACTCTAAGTAGCACCTTTCCTTTTTTTCTATTGTAGGAAACAATGATTTCAAAAAAGAATAAATAGAACTGACAAGTGCAGTAGTAAGTAGTTGCAAAATACTTTACAACTACATTCCTACTACCTAAGTCCCCAGATAATTTTTCGACCGGATCCTATTTAATATTTGATATAAAGATGTACCCTATGCAAAGGGCTATTCACTTTAAAAATAGTACTATAATCTATATAAGCATACTATATATAACCAAATGTATTGATTCATATTTCGCATGGCAAATGTAGCTCTCCTATATTAACAATAGAGGCAGTTTTTCTATATCGATTGTTAAATTGCAATCGCAAAGCACTCTATCATTACAAGATACGACAAAAAAATCATATAAACCCAAAAAGTCGGGCTTCTCTAACCAACCCTCTACTCTCTTGTAGTTTAAATTCTTCTTTCATTGCAATAATACGCTTCTGCACCATGCCATCACTGACAGACATAATTTCACTGATTTCTCTAATTTTATACCCTTGAGAAAGCAATATTAAAATATGAATATTATAGTCTTCTTGTAGAATCTTTTTCTTAGCTACTTGCTTTAAACTTTCAATAATACTTTCACTATAAAAACTCCCCCCTATACTTGTCTCTGCAATAGACTGTACCAATACTTCCTTGGTAATATCATTCTTTAATAAAAAAGCATCTGGTTTCAGGCATTTATGTGCGTGGTATAACAATAACATCTCTTCATGAGCCGTAATAAGAACCAACTTACTTAAAGGAAATACTTTTTTGCTTTCTCTCACAACTTTCAAACTGTCTTCTAAAGAATATTGAGTGTCTCTTTTTTGCAATTTATAACTGATGATAAAGAAATCTATCCGCTCGCATTTTTCTAACTTAGCAAGGGAATACTCCTTTAAACTGGAAGTCATAATAGTTGCTTCAGGATACATTATTTGGAGTACAATACTGTACCCCTCTCGAACAATCGGATGGTCATCTATGATGTAAAAATTCATTACAGTTTATGTTCTTTTTTAAACGATCAACACCAGTGATAGCAAGGCTTCCCTGTGTATTTTACTTTTCGCAAAACTATTGAATTATATTCAATAGTCCCCTTTTAAAAAAATATACTTGCAACACATTAACAAGTAAGTTCTTAAGATTATAAAAAACAATGAAATGCACTAAAAAAACTCTTTCTTAATCCATACAAAAGGAGATAAAACAGCCATACCCCCTGAATAGAAGCCTTAATTAAAACATAAAATATAATATTTTACAACTTCTTTAGTTTATATTTAGAACACGAATTAAATTGGCATGACTGAGATGAACAAAATACATATCCTTTGGGTAGATGATGAGGTAGATTTATTAAAACCTCATATCTTATTTTTAGAAAAGAAAGATTATATTGTTACAACGTGTAACAATGGTGCGGATGCTATTGATTTAGTGCAAGCAGGAGACTTTGATATTGTTTTTTTAGATGAAAACATGCCTGGTTTATCAGGATTAGAAACCCTTAATGAAATAAAAGCTATTAAAAATGCTTTACCTATTATAATGATTACTAAAAGTGAGGAAGAAGCAATTATGGAAGAAGCCATAGGTGCAAAAATCTCTGACTATTTAATCAAACCAGTAAATCCGAATCAAATTCTATTAGCATTAAAGAAGAACTTAGATGACTCTCGCTTAGTTTCAGAAAAATCAACTTTAAACTATCAAAAAGAATTCAGAAATATAGCCATGGAACTAATGAGTATTAGAACTTATCAGGAATGGATCAATTTATATAAAAAACTGACCTATTGGATGCTTACTTTGGAGAATATTGATGATCAAAACTTAATGAGTATTCTGGAAAATCAATTCAATGAGGCAAATCTACTCTTTGGTAAATTTGTTGAAAAAAACTATGAGCACTGGATTAATAATCCAGAAGATAGCCCTGTGTTTTCTCACCAGATTTTTAGAAAATGGGTTGCACCAGAACTAAAAAAAGAGGATGCTAAAGTTTTATTTATTGTAATAGACAATTTGCGCTATGACCAGTGGAAAGCATTTGAACCAATTATTACAAACCACTATAAAATAGAAACAGACGAGAGCTTCTACTCTATTTTACCAACAGCAACACAATATGCTCGAAATGCAATATTTTCTGGGCTTACTCCTTTACAAATGTCTATCCAACATCCAGACTTATGGAAAAATGATACAGACGAAGGAGGAAAAAACTTACATGAAAATGAGTTTTTACAGGCACAACTAAATCGCTTGCGATTGCCTATTAAAAATGAATACTTTAAAATCATAGGACAAAAAGAAGGAAAACGCATTGCTGATAACTTTAATTCTTTAAAAGAAAATAAGTTAATCACTATAGTGTACAACTTTGTAGATATGTTATCACATGCCAAAACGGAAATGGAAGTTATTAAAGAATTAGCCTCTACAGATAAAGCATATCGTTCGTTGACTGCCAGTTGGTTCAAAAACTCTCCTTTATTAGAGATTATACAACAAGCACAAAGCGCAGGGTACAAACTTATAATAACTACTGATCACGGAACAATAAACTGCAAGAATCCTTCTAAAGTGGTTGGAGATAAAAATACAAGTTTAAACTTGAGATATAAAACAGGTAAGTCTCTGACTTATGAAAGCAAAGATGTATACGCTGTAAAAGATCCAAAAAAGATCCAATTACCCTCTATTAATTTGACGAGTTCTTTTATTTTTGCAAAGAATGATTTCTTCCTTGCCTATCAGAATAATTTCAATTATTACGCTTCTTATTTTAAGAATACATACCAGCACGGAGGAATTTCATTAGAAGAAATGATAGTACCTTTTATAGTACTTAACCCTCGTTAACATATGGAAATTACATTTACTTTAGACAAAATAGATCAAGTAGCAAAAGCAATATTAGAACAAGTTAAACACAAAATTATCTTGTTTGATGCCCCTATGGGTGCTGGCAAAACAACACTTATCAAAGCATTAGCAAAACAGTTAGACATTAAGGATCTTACAAGTAGTCCTACTTTTTCAATAGTGAATGAATATAAATCAGAGACAACAAATACAACTGTTTATCACTTTGATTTGTACCGCATGGAAGAGGAAGAGGAAGCTTATGACATGGGAATGGACGAATACCTAAGTTCAAATGCATGGTGCTTTATCGAATGGCCTGAAAAAGCAGAAAATATGTTAAGTCAGGAAGAAACAGCTCAAATTACAATAGAAATTTTGGCTGATGGACAACGCAAATTACAACTTATTAATAATTAGTACTTATGGCTATCTCTTACCCTGTTAATCAAAAAGAATTTATTCCACAGGAAGAATGTCTGTTTATAGAACCCAATAAAAGTGAACTATTTATTGGAGTTCCTAAAGAGAATACAACGATAGAAAAAAGAGTGTGTATTACTCCCGAAGCTGTACATACTTTGATTTCTAATGGACATCGTGTATTGATTGAAAAAGGTGCAGGAGAAGCCTCAAGTTATACAGATTTAGAATACAGTAAAGCTGGTGCAGAACTGACAACAGATACCAAAAAAGTATTTAGTTGTCCTATAGTTGTTAAGGTAGTTCCGCCCACGTTAAGCGAAATCAAATTGATGGCTCCTTATAGTGTTTTATGGTCAACCATTCAGCTAAAAACATTAAAAAGAGAGTACTTTTTAGAGTTAAATAAAAAGAAAATATCTTGTCTTGCACTTGAATTCATACACGATCACCATGGAGCTTATCCTGCTGTAAGTGTTTTAAGTGAAATAGCAGGTATCTCTTCTATTTTAATTGCAGCCGAATTAATGGCTACTACAAATAAAGGGAAAGGTCTTTTATTTGGAAATATTACAGGTGTTGTACCAACAGAGGTAGTTATTCTTGGAGCCGGAATAGTTGCCGAAAGTGCTGCTCGTACAGCAATTGGGATGGGTGCGAATGTAAAAGTATTTGACAATTCAATCCAACGTCTCAAAAGATTACAAAACAATTTGCCAATTAGAATCAGTACTTCTACTATTCAAGAAAAATTGTTAGGCAAAGCCCTAATGCGTTGTGATGTTGCCATTGGCGCTATTAGAGGTAAAAATAGAAGCCCCATTATAGTCACCGAAACAATGGTTGAAAACATGAAAAAAGGTGCTGTTATCATAGATGTTTCTATTGATACAGGTGGTTGTTTTGAAACTTCAGAATTAACCACTCACGACAAACCAACCAGAATTAAAAATGGAGTCGTTCACTATGGCGTACCAAATATTACATCAAGATATTGTAAAACAGCCTCTATGGCTATCAGTAATATCCTTACTCCTATGCTTATAGAGTTTGCAGAGTTAGGCGATTTAAAAGGAGTAGCCAGCAGTAATAACACACTAAAATCAGGTTTATATACCTACAAAGGTTTAATTACTAACAAGATTGTTGCAGAGTGGTTTGAACTGGATTATAGAGACTTAGATCTTTTTAGTTTTTAATATTTTCATAAACCCCTATGATAGCAAGGATAAAGTACTATTTTTGCATCAAATCAAAATAATATGAAATTTAGTCAACGCTTAGCCTACTACCTTTTTGGGTTTTTAATTGGAGGAATGTTTCTAATATACTTTTTTGGAGAAAAGAAAACAGAATTTTGTTATATGCCAAACTGTAGAGTTTTAAAAGACTTAAGAAGTAAACCAGTAACTTATTCTGCTGAAGTTAAAAAAACCTTCAATGAAGGATGGGTAACAAATGAAGATATCAAAAAATCACTGCAATATGGTGATGTAGATTTTTCTCTAAGTAATGTAGAGTTTGAAGGCGGAAAAAAATACATTATTGTAGGACGTAATGCTGCAAACGAAAATATTCTAATCGAAATGATTAATTATCCTGATAGAGTGACTTTAAACGCTGTCAAAAAGCAATAAAACTAAGGGATTGTATATTGTTTTAAACAACAATATCAATTAAATTAGTATTCATACAGTAAAAAAGGCTGTTTCATTCGTATATGAAACAGCCTTTTTTTGTTTTGGTTTATCACTAAGATACTTCTCTAATTATTCTCTTTTAAAACTATGATTAAAGGACAATACAAGGACTATCCGAGGACAATTGTTCGACAAACACCTTCTCTCCTCCACTATTCTCGAGGTATTGTCCACCCATTGTCGAACAATCTCACTACAATACTGATAAATAGGGGGATTCTATCTCTATCAATAAACGACCTGAAAAATATAAAATACTATAAAACAAGACTTTATCAATTACCCCATTAAAAATAAACTATTCCTTTTTTTAAATTTATAAAGCCTATTCCTCTTTATATTGGTAATTAAAGAAAAAAAAGAACATACTTTACTTATTGTATTACTTTTTATTGATGAAAAAAGAAGTCTAATATAAAAAAAAGAACTACTTTTTTTATGCATTATTTTAAAAGTAAGAAAGTGTTTCTTTCTTTTGAAGAATAGAGTAAAACCATTAAAAACAGTTGTTTACAGTATAAAACAACAACATTTGATAAAAAACAGATACTTTTTGTCTCTAAAAATGACTATATTTGTATAACACAAAAAATCACTAAGAAAATGAAAAAAACTGTTTTCGCGTTAGCAATTGCGCTTGTTACATTAGCAGCTTGTAAAGATGGTAAAACTGAAACAACAGAACCTACAACCACTACAACAGAAGAGCAAGCTACACCTCCTACTGAAGAACCAGTAGCTACAAAAGAGTTAGAACAAATTATTACGCTTACTGTCGCAGATCATAGAGAAGACTGTGTTGGTGGTGTTGCAAAACAAAAATGTATGCTTGTTAAAGAAGGAGAAGCTACAGAATGGGAACTTTTCTATAATCAGATTGAAGGTTTTAACTATGAAGAAGGCTTTGAGTACAAGTTAGAAGTGAAAGTAGAAGATATGAACTATGGAGACCATGCACCTGCAGATGCTCCTACAGTGAAATATACCCTTGTAAAAGAAATTTCAAAAGAGAAAAAAGCAAAATAATCTTTAAAATTTTGTCTTAATAAATAACGTAAAGCTGTTTATTCTATTATGGAATAAGCAGCTTTTTGTTTTTCAAATATTAATAGTGTATTAAAAAAATTTAACCCTTTATTCTTCTCAATATAAAGCCGTATTTTTGAGTATAAATTGTTTAAATGAATATTATGAAAAAGAATCTATTTATTGCTGCATTTGCTGCACTAAGTTTAATGGCTTGTAAAACAACTAAAACACCAACTGCTGAATCATCTACTCCGAATTCAGCCCATGCCACTTCTGCAAAAAAAGGAGCGACTGTTATCTTTACTATTGCTTCAAAAAGAGTAGATTGCACAGGTGTGGCTCCAATGAAATGTTTATTGGTCAAAGAAGGCAAAGCAAATGAGTGGTCATTTATGTATCAAGGGATAGAAGGCTTCGAATATCAAGAAGGTTTTGAATATGTAATTGAAGTAAATCGTACAAAAATAGCTAATCCACCTGCAGATCATTCTTCTGTTCATTACACATTAATTAAAGTAATTTCAAAAACGCCAAAAGACTAATCAACCAACTTAAAATAATTATGCAAAATATAATTATAACGGATGAACGTGTGATTTTAAAACCTTTAGAAACATACGATATAGACGAACTATTACCTTATTCTTTAAACGAACCTGAGATATGGAACTATTCTTTTATCTCTGCAGCAGGAAAAGAAAATTTGGAACAATATATTGCTCAAGCAGTAGCAGATAGAGAAAAAGGTACTTCACTTCCATTTATCGTATTTGATAAAGAAGCGGAAGTATATGTAGGCTCTACTCGATTCTACAATATTAATTATACGCACAAAACTCTAATGCTTGGCTACACTTGGTATGGAAAGGCTTATAGAGGAACAGGAATTAATAAACACTGTAAGTATTTAATGCTTAGCTATGCCTTTGATCAAATGGGAATGGAACGCGTAGAATTTAGAGCAGATAATACCAACGAAACAAGTATTGCAGCCATGAAAAGTATTGGTTGTACATTTGAAGGTATCTTAAGACAAGATACGATGCGCAATGATGGCACAAGAAGAGATTCGGCTGTGTTAAGTATCCTGAAAGACGAATGGTATGATCATGTCAAAGCTAACTTAGAAGCTAAATTATAAAATATAAAATCCAAGTGTATTTGTAAGGCTACACTTGGATTTTTTTATAAGTTACAAACAACGAATGACTTTTACTTATTTTACTTTTGAAACACAAGTTATTTCTCCTGACAATTGCACTAATTTTTAGCAAGGCAAGCACATTTGCATTAGGACGTTGCAGACTTTAATTCGTATCTTAGTCCAGAATTTATAGTACTACTTATGCAGCATAATTTACTTGATACTCCCATTGAATACTTGAAAGGTGTAGGCCCACAACGTGGTGACCTATTCAAAAGAGAAATGGGTATATTTAAGTATCGCGACCTATTGCATTTATATCCCAATCGTTATATTGACAAAACACGTTATTACAAAATAAACGAGTTACAAAGTAATAATACTGAAGTACAGATTATAGGGAAAATTATTCACTTAAAAACAGTAGAGCAAAAAAAAGGAAAACGCCTTGTAGCAACTTTTACAGATGGTACAGGACAGATAGAATTGGTATGGTTTCAAGGGTTCAAATGGATTCAAGAAAGTCTTCAATTAAACACGCCTTATGTTGCATTCGGAAAACTAAATAGTTTTAGCAATAGTTTTTCTATTCCTCATCCAGATTTAGAAACAGCAGAGGAACATCAAAGAAACTTATCTTCTACCATGCAAGCGGTGTATCCCTCTACAGAAAAATTTGGTGCTAAAATATCGAATAAAACAATCAATAAGTTGATGCAGCAATTGATACAAGAAACACATCAATTGTTTTCGGATACATTAGCTGATGAAACCCGACAAACTTTAGGACTCATCTCTATGCGGGAAGCATTAATCAACATTCATTTCCCAAAAGATAATGAAGTGTTGAGTAAAGCCTTATTTCGCTTAAAATTCGAAGAGTTATTCTATATTCAAATGCAACTGTTAATTAAAAATATAGCGCATAAGAATAAGATACAAGGATTTCCGTTTAAAGTAGTTGGTGATAATTTTCTTGAATTTTACAACACCCACCTTCCCTTTCCATTGACAAATGCGCAAAAGCGTGTTTTGAAAGAAATAAGAAATGATGTTGGTGCACCTGTGCAAATGAACCGTTTGCTACAAGGAGATGTAGGATCTGGAAAAACAATTATTGCATTTATGAGCTGCTTACTCGCCTTAGACAACGGTTTTCAGGCTTGTATTGTAGCGCCAACAGAAATATTAGCAACACAGCACTTTATCGGTATCAGTGAGTTTGCCGCTCCTTTAGGATTAAATATAAAGTTGCTTACAGGTTCCTCGAAAGTAGCAGAGCGCCGCATCATACATGAAGAATTAGAAAATGGAGAACTTCAAATATTAATTGGTACACATGCTTTATTTGAAGACAAGGTTGTTTTTAAAAACTTGGGACTGGCAGTTATTGATGAACAACACCGCTTCGGAGTAGAACAACGCTCTAAACTTTGGAGAAAAAATGTTCTGCCTCCCCACGTATTGGTTATGACAGCTACCCCTATTCCGCGTACTTTAGCAATGACGCTATACGGAGATTTGGATGTGTCTGTTATTGATGAATTGCCTCCTGGCCGTAAGCCCATTCAAACTATGCACTTTTTTGAAAACAAACGCTTAAGTGTTTGGCATTTTATCAAAACAGAAATAGCTAAAGGACGCCAGGTTTATATTGTATATCCTTTAATTGAGGAGAGTGAAACCTTAGATTATAAAAATCTTATGGAAGGATACGAAGGAATCTCTCGCGACTTTCCTTTACCTGAATATAGCGTAAGTATTGTTCATGGCCAGATGACTCCAGCGGAAAAAGATAAAGAGATGGATCGATTTGCTAAAGGAGAAACAAACATAATGGTAGCTACAACTGTAATAGAAGTAGGTGTAAATGTACCCAATGCTTCTGTTATGATTATCGAAAGTGCAGAGCGCTTCGGTTTATCTCAACTTCACCAGTTGAGAGGTCGTGTAGGACGTGGTGCAGAACAAAGCTTCTGTATCTTAATGACTGGAGAAAAATTGAGTAACGACACTAAAATTAGAATGGAAACAATGGTGCGTACCAATGATGGTTTTGAAATATCCGAAGTAGATTTAAAACTACGTGGACCTGGTGATATTATGGGAAAACAACAAAGTGGTAATCTGCCTTTGCGCATTGCTGACTTATTGAAAGATCAAGATATTTTGCAATATGCTCGTCATCATGCGATAAAAATATTAAAAGAAGACCCTTCGTTAGAACAACCGGAGCACCAAAAAATAAAGCACAAGTTAGATCTGTTGAATCAAAAAACAACAATTTGGAATTACATTAGTTAACACACATCAATTATGAAATTAATATTTGCATCAAACAACAAAAACAAAATTAAAGAAATTAAAAACCAATTAGGAGACGACTTTGAAGTATTGAGTTTAGAAGATATTGGATGTAATGTAGATATTCCTGAAACAGCAGATACCATTGAAGGTAATGCTTTATTGAAAGCAGACTTTATCAAAAGACATTATGGTTTTGATTGTTTTGCAGACGATTCTGGCTTAGAGGTTGACGCTTTAGATGGTGCACCAGGTGTATATTCTGCTCGCTATGCAGGAGAAGATAAAAATGATGAGGCAAATATAGATAAGTTATTAGATGCTTTAGAAGGTGAAACAAATAGAAAAGCAAACTTTAAAACAGTAATTGCCTTACACCTTCATGGAGAACAACACTTATTCACAGGAATAGTAGATGGAGAAATATTAGAAAAACGTCAAGGAGTTAATGGTTTTGGGTATGATCCTGTTTTTAAAGCGGATGGAATGACAGTGTCTTTTGCAGAGATTGATATCAATCAAAAAAATGCAGTAAGTCATCGAGGTAAAGCTGTAAAACAATTAGTAGCATTTTTACAATCTAAATAATACGAAAGAAGGGCTGTCTTAATTAGATAGCCCTTCTTTTGTATTATTTCTTTCTTTAGCCTAAGGAAAATATTCTTGACCTGCTCTATCAACATAAACAACTGTCCCTTCTGCTAACTTTCCTCTAAACAAATAATTGTTCATCATTTTTAACTGCTTATACTTCAAGTCAGTTATTTTGTACAGTCCTGAATACCCGTCCTTACTAACTATATAGCCCCCTTGCTTATACTCTTGAATAAGATCATACCAAATACTTGGTTCTTTATGTAAACTCATTTGCTCTCCTTTCACAATAAAACATTCAGGTTCTAATGAATTTAAAGTACTAAATAGCATTTGCTTACAGTCTGTAAAATAGACCTCGCTTCCTTGCTCTACAACAAACTCATTAATAATCTTGGGTTCTAAATAAACATCAGGTGAAAACACATATGCAAAGCTCTTAGTAATAGTAATTACAGTATCTTTTTGAAGAATTTCATACTTATAGTTTACTATAGGCTCAGATCTTGTTCCACAGATATAATAAGCTACATTTCTTATTGTTCCATTTTCATTCTGAAAATAAACGCTCCCATTAGTAGTAATAATACGATATAGTTTAGTTTCCTCATTAATTAACTCTCTGGCTAATATATCCGAATCATTCAAAGAGATTTCTTTGTTTTGTCCAAAAACAATAACTGTACTACTTATCCATAAAACTACAATCAACCATTTTCTCATATATCAGGTCTAAAAAAAAGGTATTCTAAAAACATAAACATTTATATAAAAGTAGCTAAAAATAATTTATTCCTTTTGTAGTAATAACAAGTACATACTATTAACCTTATAGAAATAAAATAGAGAATAAAGGTTGTATCACATATTAAAAGACTATTTCAGGTTTTAAATAATCAGGTGTATTTATTATTAAAGAACAATCTAAACAACTATTATCTACTTTATACAGAAAACATCAAGAAATAGAATAAAAGAGAAAAGAAAAAGTACGACATAAAGAAACAAATAATCCCATTTTAAGATAGACAAAGTAATTATTTGTTTTTCTTCATTGCCTTCTCTCCTATTCTGTATTGTTTTAATTGTTAAAATAAGATTTAATCTATTTGCTCCCTATTTACTAATATAAATACTAAAGCATAGCAAACGAACACAATAGGCAAAGTAAGTAACGACAAGGCTTTTTATAGAAAATGCATTAAATGCAATAAAACGCTAAAAAAACTATAATTTGATTTTTTTATAATAATATTATCCCAATAATTATATTATCCGATGTAATAGTAGTACATTTGCACCTATTTTAATATTTATATGAACAATTTCGAACAATTAGGATTAAACGAGTCGCTTTTAGCTGCGATTAATGATTTAGGATTTGAGAATCCTTCAGAAATCCAACAAAAAGCTATTCCTTTATTATTAGAAAAAAATACCGATATTGTTGCGTTAGCCCAAACGGGGACTGGGAAAACCGCAGCATTTGGTTTTCCGCTGATTCAAAAAATCGACCTGTCTAAAAAAAATACACAGGCGTTAATCTTATCTCCTACAAGAGAATTGTGTTTGCAGATTGCAAACGAAATCAAACAATACTCTAAGTATGTAAAAGGACTTCATACAGTTGCTGTTTACGGTGGTGCAAGCATCACAGAACAAGCAAAAGATATCAAGCGCGGTGCACATATTATTGTAGCTACTCCAGGTAGAATGCAAGATATGATTAACCGTGGTATGGTAAATATCAAAAACATAGAATTCTGTGTTTTGGATGAGGCAGATGAGATGTTGAATATGGGATTCTATGAAGACATTACCTCTATCTTAGCTGACACACCAGACACAAAAAACACTTGGTTATTCTCTGCTACAATGCCTGCAGAAGTAGCAAGTATTGCAAGAGAATTTATGCACACTCCTGAAGAAATTACAGTAGGTCATAAAAACCAAGGTAATACTAATGTAAGCCATGAGTTTTACTTAGTATCTGCAAGAGATCGTTATTTAGCTCTAAAACGTTTAGCTGATGCTAACCCAGACATTTTCTCTGTTGTGTTCTGTAGAACAAAGAGAGACACGCAATCAATTGCTGAAAAGTTAATCGAGGATGGTTACAATGCAGCTGCTTTACACGGTGACTTATCTCAAGCGCAACGTGATGCTGTAATGAAATCTTTCCGTGGAAAACAAATTCAGATGCTTGTTGCAACTGACGTTGCTGCACGTGGAATCGACGTAGATGATATTACGCACGTAGTAAACTACCAATTACCAGACGAAATCGAAACGTATACTCACCGTAGTGGACGTACAGGACGTGCTGGAAAATCTGGTACTTCTATGGTTATCGTTACAAAAAGTGAGTTGAGAAAAATTCAACAAATCGAAAGAATCATCAAAACGAAGTTTGAAGAGAAACCAATTCCTTCAGGACTTGAGATTTGCGAGATTCAATTGTACCACTTAGCAAACAAAATCAAAGAAGTAGAAGTAAACGAGGAAATCGAAAACTTCTTACCTGCTATTACTGAATTGTTAGCTGATTTAGACAAAGAAGAAATCATCAAAAAAGTAATCTCTGTTGAATTTAACCGTTTCTTAGAATATTACCAAAAACCATCAAACAGCTTACAAAGTGTTTCTGGTGGACGTAGTAATACAACAAGAGAGGTACCAACAGATGGTGCTGTAAGATTCTTTATCAACATCGGAGCTAAAGATGGTTTAGATTGGATGACTTTAAAAGATTACTTACGTGATACTGCTGATTTAGGACGCGATGATTTATTTAAAGTAGATGTAAAAGAAGGATTCTCATTCTTCAATACAGAAGCTGAACACGCTGAAAAAATTATGACTATCTTAAACGAAGAAACTTACCAAGGACGTAAAGTAAACGTTGAGATTTCTAATAATGATGGTGGTAGAAACAATGGTCGTCGTGACCACAACAACCGTAGAGGTGGTGGAGGTTTCCGTGGAGGAGAAAGAAGATCATCTGAAGGTCGTGGTGAGAGAAGATCTGACAACCGCGGAGGTGAAAGAAGATCATCTGAAGGTCGTGGAGAAAGAAGATCTGACAACCGTGGAGGAGAAAGAAGATCATCTGAAGGTCGTGGTGAGAGAAGATCTGACAACCGCGGAGGTGAAAGAAGATCATCTGAAGGTCGTGGTGAGAGAAGATCTGAAGGTCGTAGCGAAAGCCGTGAGAGATCACCAAGAAATGAGCGTGGATCACGTAGATCATAAGTAATCAACAACTTATAGATAGTTTTGAAAATAGTTGACAAAGTAATTTGTTAATTATTCCAAAATAGTATTAGAAACTGTGAAATATCTTTTATTTTTAGGCAACTTTATAAATATGAGAAATTTCACAGTTTTTTTATTCCTATTATTTACTACTACTGCCCTATTTGCACAAACAGGTAGCATAAAAGGAACTATTCTTAATGATAAGTCCTTTTTACCTATTGATGATGTAAACGTAATCAACCTTACACAAGTAAAGGGTACTGTAACTAAAAGAGATGGTTCATTTGTTTTGAATGCAAAACTAAATGATTCTATTCACTTCTCTTATCCTGGATATATTCCTATTAAACTTCGCGTAACCAATGACTGGTTAAACAACGATAATTTAAAAATCTATCTAACAGAACAAACAATTCTATTAGATGAGATTGTAATCAAAAAATATGATTTAACAGGTGTATTAGAAGTTGATACCAAGTTAATCTCATTAAATGAACAATTGCAGTTTGACTACTTTAGAAAGAATAATACACAACCTTATTATGGTAGTGCAATGGGTACTTTCTTTAGTCCTGTAGATGCTGTTTATAACTTGTTTAAAGGAAAGGGAAAAGAGCTTAAAAAACTGCAATCAATCAAAGAGGATCAAAACATGATTGCATTAATGCAAACAAGATATGACCGTGAAATTGTTTGTGGGCTATTAGGCATTACTAAAGAGAATATTGTAAAAACATTACAGAGCTGTAATCACACAGACCGCTTTATTTATACCGCTACAGACTATCAAATCTATCAAGCATTGAGCGACTGTTTTGAGAACTCTCGAATAATGAAAAATAAACAATCAAATACATCCAATTAATGGATGTATTTTTTTTGACATTATGCGACCTATCATTTCGTATTGGCAAAAAATAAAAGTATTTTTGTACGATTTAACTACACTGAACACTAATTAAAACAACATAACTAAGATGAATATTATTTTAAAATCTGCTAAAATAATCGATCCTTCAAGTTCATTCAACAATCAAGTAATGGACATTCAAATTGAAAATGGTGTAATCACAGCTATTGCTCCTACCCTTACTGCTACAGGATTTGAAGAATTAAAAGGAGAAGAACTACACGTATCTCAAGGATGGTTTGACAGTTCAGTATGTTTAGGTGAACCAGGTTTTGAAGAAAGAGAAACAATAGCACATGGATTAGAAGTAGCTGCTAAAAGTGGTTTTACACACATTGCTGTTGAACCTAATAGTTTCCCTATTACTGATTCTCAAAGTACAGTAAGCTTTATCAAACAAAAAGCTTCAGGATCTGCAACAGAAGCGCTACCTATTGGCGCTTTAACAATGAAGTCTGAAGGAACAGATTTAGCAGAGCTATTCGATATGCAAAATGCTGGGGCTATTGCTTTTGGAGATTATAAAAAAACGATTTCAAGCGCTAACCTACTTAAATTAGCCTTGCAATACACGCAAGATTTTAATGGTTTAGTGATTGCTTTTGCACAAGACAAATCAATTACTGGAAAAGGTGTTGCTAATGAAGGGATAGAAGCAACTAAATTAGGGTTAAAAGGAATACCTACTTTAGCGGAGGAAATTGAAGTAGCAAGAAATTTATTCTTATTAGAATACACTGGAGGAAAAATGCACATTCCTACTATCTCTTCTGCTCAGTCTGTTGCTTTAATTAAAGAAGCAAAAGCAAAAGGATTACAAGTTACTTGTAGCGTTTCTGCACATTTATTGTGTTTAACAGATGCCGCTTTACAAGAATTCGACACTCGCTTCAAAGTATTACCTCCATTAAGAGATGAAGCAACAAGACAAGCTTTACTTGCTGGAGTATTAGATCACACAATTGATTGTATCACTTCAGAACACAATCCATTAGACATCGAACACAAGAAATTAGAATTTGACCAAGCAAGTTTTGGAACAATCGGATTAGAATCGGCCTTTACAGCATTAACAACAGTGTTACCTACAGAAGTAGTTGTAGCAAAACTAACCGCAGCTAAAGCAATATTTAATATACCTACCGCTACTATTGAAGTTGGAAATAAAGCATGTTTAAGTTTATTTACCACACAAGGAACAAGTACTTTTGACAAGACAAGTATTTTGTCTAAGTCTAAAAACAGTGCTTTCCTAAACTACCCAATGCAAGGAAAAGTATATGGTATTGTAAATGGAGACAAACACGTTTTTAATCAATAACATAGAATACTTTATTAAAACAGATAATACATATGATTACGTCAATTCACGAAAGCGAAATTAAAGCAGGAAAGACAGTGGCTATCATAAGCCATCTTACTATTTTAGGATGCATAATCGCTATCTTTATGAATATTGAACCACGCAATAAATACGCAGGTTTCTACATTAAACAAACTTTTGCTTTGCACTTATTCTTTTGGGCAACATCGATGTTTGCTACTGCAGCAAATAGCGTTTGGGCAACCTATGCCTTTTGGTTAACCTTTTTTGTTTTGTGGGTATATAGCTTTGTTGGAGCAATATCTAATGAATTGAGAGTATTACCAGGTGTTGGAAAATATTTTCAAAGTTGGTTTAAAAACTTATCTGCATAAATTATGAACACAGAATTATCAATCAATTACTTAATAAAAGAGCCTTCAATTAAAAAGGAGAAGCACGCTCTTATCTTATTACTACATGGGTATGGTAGCAACGAAGAAGATCTTTTTTCTTTTGCAAGTGAGTTGCCAGAAGATTACTATGTAGTATCTGCGCAAGCGCCCTATCAAGTACCTCCTTACGGATATGCTTGGTATGCCATCAACTTTGATGAGAATATGAACAAATTTTCTGATGATAATCAAGCTATTGAATCAAGAGATTTAATTGTACGTTTCATCGCAGAATTAGTTGAGAAATATCCTATTGACTCTTCCAATATCAACTTAGTTGGTTTTAGTCAAGGAGCTATTCTTAGTTATGCTATTGCTTTGTCTTATCCAGAAAAAATCAATAGTGTGGTTGCTTTAAGCGGTTATTTCAATGAGGCAATTATAAAAGAAGGTTATCAAACTAATGACTTTAGCAAAATAGCTATTTTTGCTTCTCATGGTACAGTAGATCAAGTAATTCCTATTGACTGGGCACGTCAGACACCAACAGTTTTAAAAAGTTTGAACATTACACATGAATACAAAGAATACCCTGTAGGACATGGAGTTCATCCTAATAACTTCTATGATTTTAGACAGTTTTTAGAAAAACATAAATAAAGACAAAGCGCTATCTTCCTCGCAGAATATAGCGCTTTTTTTTACTTCTCTACTGAAATATTAAGCACAAAAAAAGCTTACTAATGCGTTAGTAAGCTTTTTATCTTTTTAAACAATAAAACTATTGTTCTGATTCTTCTTCAATCATTTGATCTGAATGAATAACTTTTAATTCAACTGCCTTAGCAGCAGCAAAAGTAATTTCTCCTTTGTGTTTCAATACAAATTTATTCTTTGTATCCAACTCCCATCCATCATTGCTATATACTCCCTTAAGATTCTTATTCTCCAAAACAATACTCTTTAAATTGTTTGGTAAGAAAATCTCTGCTTTCTTCTCTTCTTTATCAAAAATAACAAAGCAACTTACTTCATTATCTTCTAATTCATTCTCCTCTTCATTCCCATCTTCTAAAGAAAGCGGATTCAAACGAAAACCTACTTCAAATACTCTCAAACAATCTTGATTGATCTGACTCCAACGATAACCCGCTGTATAAGTACACCCATGTTCATCTTCTTCCCCTACAATTGCCTTACCTCCATCTGTATAGATTGTTCCTTTATCTTTAGCTGATTTTCTATCCTTCAAAATAAAGTCACAAGAAGCTAAAGTGAACAAACTAAAAAGAGCAAGCCCGTATGCGATAATCCTTTGCTCTAATTTAAAACTTAAATTCTTGTTCATAATTACCGATTAATTTAATGGATATAATATTGTTTCTATTGTTGAAAGCTCTGTTGGCTTTCCTTCTTTAAAGAAGTATTTAATTAATACTTCACCATGTATTGCCCCTGCATAAAAATCAGCAACAATCCAACGGTGGTTAATGAACTTCATTTTATTAATCACACACTTCTCTCCATCCATTACACCATAAGGAACCAAAGGATTACCATTAGGTTGATGATTCAAAGCTAATATTTCTTCTCTTATCGTTGCTACTTCTTGATCGATTGTTTGATAGTTGAAATAGTCTTGTGCATTTTCATTAGATTCTAAAGCAAAGTAGTTTGCTTCGTTATACTCTTTCACAACTTGTTTTAGAGAATCTCGCACAATTGCAATGCGTTTATGTGCAATCTCTATTCTCTTCTCCTCCATTTTTGTCATATTTCTATTGGTATTAAACAATAGGGCAATTATTAAAATAGAAAATAAGAACAAGTAGAAAAAAACTTTATGTTTCATTATGTATATAAGTTATAGTGTAATCGATAATCCGTCGTGTGCCAAATATACGTTTTTTGGTAATACTTTTTGAACTTCTTCATAAAAACCTAAGTCTTGAGAAATATGCGTAAAGTAGCTGTGCTCGGCACCTATCTCTTCAACAAAAGCTAATGCTTCTTCCAAATTAAAGTGAGTGGGATGTGGTAAAATTCGAAGCGCATTAACTACCAATACTTTACAGCCTTTCACCTTTTCTACTTCTATTTGATCAATGTATTTTGCATCTGTGATATAAACCAAATCTCCTAATCGAAAACCTAAGATTGGCAAATCGCCATGCATAATATCTATGGCCTGAATCTTTTTCCCTTTAATTTCAAAGGGTTCTTGCGCATTTATCACATGAATATCTACTTCTGGAGCTCCCGGATAGCGGTTTTCTGTAGCAAAAATATAATCATATCGCTTTTCTAAGGCACTTAATACTTGTGTAGAGGCATAAATCGGAAGAGGTCCATGTAATATGCTTAAAGGTCTTATTTCGTCCAAACCAGCAATATGATCTGCGTGCTCATGCGTAAAAAGAATACCATCCAAATAAGAACAATTGGCTGCAAGCATTTGTTGTCTAAAATCTGGGCCACAATCAATTAACAAGGTTAAATCGTCCCATTTAATCAATGCCGAAGTTCTCAAACGTTTATCTCTACTATCAGTACTATGTGCTACAGGGTGATCAATTCCTATAATTGGAACTCCTTGAGATGTTCCTGTACCTAAAAAAATTACCTCCAAAACTTTAAATTTTATACAAAAGTAAGGTTTATCTTTTTTTGTTGTGCAATAATTATTAGGTTTGTTGGAAAAGCGAAACAATGGAAAAGTTTGCAGAAGACTTGGTCTTAGAAGGAGACCGCATCATCGAGCATCAGCCTGCTATCTCAGACAAGGCCTTGCGCATTAACTTAAACAACGATATTTACGGAACATTTGCAGAGATTGGTGCTGGACAAGAAACTGTGCGCCACTTTTTCCGCGCAGGTGGTTCTTCAAGAACAGTAGCCAAAGCAATGTCTGCTTACGACAAAGTATTTAGTGACGCCATTTATTCTGTAGAAGAAGATGGTCGTTATGTTACAGAAAGTCGTTTGAACAAAATGTTAGATTACGAAACGCGCAAAATTGAAGAGCGTTTATGCAGAGCAGATAATCCAACAAAAACATTCTTTAGTTATGCGAATACTGTAGCTACAATTGATTACGCAAAGAAAAATAAAGGACATGGTTGGGTAGGTATTAAATTCCAAGCAAACCCAAATGAAGAATACAGCCGTATTGTTCTACATATCCAATTCAAAGAAACAGATTCTAAACTACAACAAGAAACTTTAGGGATACTAAGTGTTAACTTGATTTATGGTGCTTTCTATCAGCACCACGATACCAAAAAACTAATCTACAGCCTATACGATCACTTAGATAAGGATCAGATTGAGATTGATAGCATTAGCTTTACAGGCCCTTTGTTTAAAGACGTAGACAATCGTTTGATGAGTTTATACCTTGTAAAAAATGGTATGACAGAAGCGATTATGTTTGGACCAAATGGAGAAAGCCAATTAGCAGCAAACTTGTTGTACAAGAAAAACATCTTAGCTTTAAGAGGAAGTTTCCGACCAGTTACTATTGTAAATATGAATATGTATAAAAAGGCTATTGCCTCTTTTATAGCAGAAAATAACCTAAAAAAAGAAGATACCATTGTGATTTTTGAAATTACATTATCTAATTTATTGATGGAAGGTAGCTTAGACGAAACAGACTTCTTAAATAGAGCTGATTTATTATGTTCGTTAGGACAAACCGTAATGATTTCAAACTTCCAAGAATACTACAAACTAACAGAATACTTCTCTAAATATACAACAGAGAAAATTGCAATGAGTATGGGAGTAAGTAGTTTATTGAACATCTTTGAAGAAAAATACTACAATAATCTTACGGGAGGTATCTTAGAAGCATTGGGTAAATTGTTCCGCAATCAAATGCGTATCTATCTATACCCTATGCGTGGTGAAGATGGTACTATTATAGATTCTACAAATCTGAAAGTAGATTTACACATGAAAGATTTGTACAAATACTTCAAGAAAAACGAACAAATTGTTGATATCAAAAACTACAAAGAAAAGAACTTAGATATCTTCTCTCGCGATGTACTAAAAGCATTGCAACAGAACAAAGAAGGTTGGGAAGAACAATTACCAGAAGGTATTGCTCAAATTATAAAAGAAAAAGAATTATTTGGATACAAAAACCAATAATTAATTAAAAAAGCCTACAGACTAATAAAAGGATGTAGGCTTTTTTTATTGTTTGAGCTATCTTTCAATCAAATCAGCAGCACAGTAGCTGCCCGCTATCTCTCTTATTGCTTATTCCTTTTTCATTAAAGCAAATTTATTGTAAGTATATCAACACATATTGCTTTCTATTTCCATAGTTAGTCCATTATTTTCTGCCTAACAATGGACTACCTATAGACTCGGAATGGACTTGCAATGGACTCAAGGACAACGATGTCCTTACAAAAAGAATCTATCCATAGACAATGCAATAAAAAGAATTTTCTTTGAATAATTATCTAAGAATACCTTTGAATAGCAATGCCCTACCCTATTTTACATTAAGCTCTTTTCGCTTTCCAAACGCTGATACAAAATTAGCAATAACCATTCAAAAAAAACCTGAGGTACAATAATTTGTGTTTTTATTTCTCTAATTTGCTTAAACAAATAAAAGCACACCCCATAGCTCAACTAAAACAGTAGATACTATTCTTATCTATTTATCTCTAATGTACTCATAATTAAACATGTAGTTTCTGCTATTATATATTTTATTCTTTCAAACACCCCTCAATTCCCCTACACACTTGCCTCCTACTTTTTCCTTTTAGGGAGAATTACAAAGAAAATATAACATATTTAATACACTATAATCATTAATTTAAAATATTAATTAACATAATGGAATAATAATTGCTTAATTTAATATAAGAAAAGACATTCAAAAGTTCTAATCGAATTCTAATGTTGTTTTAATCTGATGTTAATACAACTCAAAGAACCCTATAATCTTTGAATAGTACTTTTGAAATTATAATAGAGACCTTATGTTGAAAAGAACCATTTTAATATTACTTGCCGTTTTGAGCTCTCATTTTTTACAATCTCAAAACACCCCAAAAGAAAAGCATTTTAGCAAACAAGAATTAGAAACTCTCTTTCTTGAACAGAACATAGATTTATTAGCGAAAAAGCTTGAAATCTCTCAAGCAGAGGCACAATTAATTCAAGCTAAGCTATGGCCAAACCCAACCTTCGAAATTTCTGAAGTAAACTTGTGGAAAACAACCAATATAGAAGAACAAGAACCTTTGATTGGCAATTGGGGTACAGCTCAACAGATTTCAATGCATTTGGAACAGATGATTCAAATGGGTGGTAAAAGAAGAAAGAATATTGATCTTCAAAAACTGAGCATTGAAGAAAGAGAAAAAGAATTTGAACATGTCGTAAGACAAAGCAAATTAGAGTTTAGAAACCTAATGAACACGCTTGTAATGCTTCAGGAGCAGAAAAAAATCTATCAAAACCAAATTGCCAATACCCAAGCACTGATTAAGGCTTTTAAAAATCAATTAGACCACGGAAACATTAGTCAAGCCGAATACATTCGATTAAAAGCAGCCGAGTTGCAATTCAGAAAAGAGCTAAACGATGTAAATAAAGATTGGCAAGAAGCTATGAAAGAGCTGAAAAACTTTATCAATTTAGGAAAAAACACTGATATAGTCATCACCACTCCCTTAGAAGCTCCTAAAAAAACAGTATCAGAAATGCAATTGGAAGATTGGATTATCAATGCACAGGAAAGTCGTCCTGATATCTTGTTGAGCAAAAACTTGGAAAAACAATCTCAGAAAAAACTGGAAATAGAAAAAGCAGAACGCATTCCAGATTTGACTTTGGGTGTAGACTATGACAGAGGAGGAAATATCATGACCAACTTTGTAGGTTTTGGAGTGTCTTTTGACCTTCCTATCTTCAATAGAAACAAAGGAAACATTAAAGATGCTGAAATAGAGATTCAACTGTCTAAATTGGAAACACAAAACAAACAAAACGAGATTGCTAATGCCATAATTGAAGCTTTCAGAAACTACTATGATGCAGAGCAACTATATCATACGATAGATACAGATTACGAACAACAATTAGATAAACTATTGGATGCATACTACAAAAACTTTCAAAAAAAGAATGTGAGTATGATTGAGTACTTAGACTTTGTAGAAGCTTATTTAGACAACAAAAACATTCTATTAGAAACTAAGAAAGACCTAAACGAACATTTTGAAACACTACAATATGCTATTGGACAAGAACTATAAATCACAAAAGAACAAAACTATGTCAAAATATACCTTTCCCTTATTTATTTTATCTGCTATAGCTTTAGTAGCGTGTAAAGGAGAAACTACAACACCAGAAACAGAAGCAACAAACTATTGTATTCCTGCAGAATTAAAAAAAGGATTAGACTTTCAGAAAATACAAAAGCTTCCTATCGAACGCACGATACGTTTGAACGGAACTATTGAATACAACCATGATAAAACTGTTCCTTTTCACAGTTTAATAGAAGGAATCGTTACAAGCACACACTTTTCTTTGGGTGACTATGTCAAAAAAGGACAATTGCTTGCCGAAATAAAGAGTACCTCTTTAAATGAGTTTAGAGATGAACTAAAGGCATCTCAGGCAGAGTTAAAAGTGGCTCAAAGAGAATTAGAATCAGCGGAGTTGATGTATAAAGATGGGATTTCTTCTCAAAAAGAATTATTAGAAGCCAAAGAAAATGTAGCAGTACTAAGGTCAAAAGTAAACTCTGCACAAAGCAATTTAGCAATGTTTAGCAATGGCGGCGGTTCTGGAGTATTTCAAGTATTGGCTCCACAAAGTGGCTATATCGTTACTAAAAATATTACAACAGGAATGACGGTTACTGATAGTGAAGAACCCTTATTCACCGTTGCGGATTTGTCAGAAGTATGGGTTATGGCAAATATTTACGCTACTTCTATGCGATATGTACATCCAAATTTGGATGTAAAAGTATCTACATTGGCTTATCCTGATGATTTGTTTGAAGGTAAAATTGCTAAAATATCTCAAGTTTTTGATGCCGAAGAACGCGTATTGAAAGCAAGAATAGCTATGGCTAATCAAGAGATGAAGCTACGCCCAGGGATGTCTGCAGATATAATAATCAAAACAGATGAAGACTTAGGAACAACGTTAGCAATACCTAACAAAGCAATTGTTTTTGACAACAATCAATATTATGTGGTTGTATATAAAGAAGACTGTAAGCAAGAAATCAGAAAGATTGATGTTATCAGTAAAAATGACTTATATACCTATGTTTCCTCTGGAGTTCAAGAAGGAGAAACAGTTATCACAACCAATGAACTATTGGTTTATGAACAATTGAAAAACAAACTATAATTAAAACACACCAACAATGCAAAAGTTTGTACAAAATATAGTATCATTCTCTCTTAAAAACACCTTTATTGTTCTGTTTGGAGTAATTCTGTTGCTTTTTGGAGGAATCTACAGTTATATGCATACGCCTATTGAGGCCTTTCCTGATGTAACAAACACCAGAGCGCGTATTATCACGCAATGGCCTGGTCGTAGTGCAGAGGAAATTGAAAAGTTTATTACCCTTCCCATTTCTAAAGAAATGAACACTATACCGAACAAGGCAGAGGTTCGTTCTATTTCTCTATTTGGGCTTTCTGTTGTTACAGTTCTCTTCAATGATAAAGTAGAAGATTTCTATGCACAGCAGTATGCATCCAATCGTATGGGAAATGTAGATATGCCAGAAGGTGCAGAATTTGAGATAGAAGCTCCCTCAGGAGCCACAGGAGAGATCTTTAGATATATTGTAAAAAGTGATTTACCTATCAAAGAAGTTACTGCTATACAAGACTGGGTGATTGAAAGAGAATTGCTTTCAGTACCTGGAGTGGCTGATATTGTAAGTTTTGGAGGAGAAGAAAAAATGTATGAAATACAGATTAATCCAACAGAATTAGTAAACTACGGCCTCTCTCCTCTTGATGTATATGAAGCTGTTGAAAAAAGCAATATCAACGTAGGTGGAGATGTAATACAACGAGGAGACCAAGCGTATGTGGTACGTGGTGTTGGTTTGCTTGACAATGTAGAAGACATTGAAAACATCTTAATTGAAGTAAAGGGAAACACACCTATCTTAGTTAAACACGTAGCCAAAGTTACTATATCTGCAAAACCGCGATTAGGACAAGTAAGTTTCCAAGATGATGAAGACGTTGTACAAGGAATTGTAGTCATGCTTCGAGGGGAAAACCCAAGTGCCGTAATTGAATTATTAAAAGAAAAAATAGCCGATCTAAACAATAGAATATTACCTAAAAATGTACAGATCGAACCAATTATTGATCGTACAGATTTAGTAAATACAACGGTACATACAGTAACTAAGAACCTTATTGAGGGTGTAGTCTTAGTTTCTATCATTGTTTTTATCTTCTTGTACAATTGGAGAACCACTTTTATTGTAGCTTCAGTAATTCCATTAGCCTTCTTATTTGCAATTATCATGTTGAAAATACAAGGTTTACCAGCCAATCTAATTTCTATGGGAGCATTAGACTTTGGTTTACTGTTAGAAGGAACACTGGTTATAGTTGAGCATGTTTTTGTGGGCTTAGAGAAGCGAGCCGAGGTCGTAGGTATGCAGCGCTTCAATAAAATGTCCAAATTAGGAACCATTAAGAAGAGCGCAGGTAGTGTAGCTGGTTACATCTTCTTTGCCTTATTGATCTTAATTGTTGCCTTAATGCCTATCTTCTCTTTCCAAAAAGTAGAAGGTAAGATGTTCTCTCCGTTAGCGTTTACCTTAGGATATGCCCTTTTAGGTTCTCTTATTTTGAGTTTAACCTATGTGCCTGCCATGTGTAAATTATTACTAACAAAGAACATACAAGAAAAAGAAAACTTTATTTCTCGTTTCTTCAAAAAGAATATCTATAAGATGTTTAATTGGAGTTATACGCATAAGAAACTAACTTTAGGGTTGTTTGGGCTACTTTTGCTTACTTGCGCTGTGCGCTTTCACTACTATGGTTCTGAATTTTTACCAAAATTAAATGAAGGAGCGGTATATATTAGAGCTACGTTGCCAAGTAGTATTAGTTTGGACGAGTCTGTTCGATTGTCTAAAGAGATGAAAGCTAAGTTGCGAAAATTTGAAGAAGTATCCTTTGTATTGAGTCAAACAGGGCGTCCGAATGACGGAACAGACCCTACAGGGTTCTTCAACATTGAGTTTCACACGCAATTAAAACCAGAAAAAGAATGGACTCGTAAGATTACAAAAGACGAATTGCTGGAAGAAATGAGAGTAGTCTTGGAGCAATACCCTGGTATTAACTTCGGATTTAGTCAACCTATTCAAGATAATGTAGAGGAATATGTGGCAGGGGTAAAAAGTTCGTTAGTAATTAAAATATTTGGAGACGACTTATTTGAATTGGAGAAAATGGCTAATCAAGTAGCTACAAGTATTAAAGACGTTAAGGGAATTACGGATCTAAATATATTTAAAAACATTGGATTGCCTGAGTTGCGCATCTCTTTAATTGATAGCAAAATGGCAAAATATGCCGTAACAACTGCAGATGCACAAGCAGTGATTGCGATGACAATAGGTGGACAAGCAGCTACTACTTTTTATGAAAATGAAAGAATGTTTGACGTTGTTCTTCGCTTTGACAAAGACTATAGAGATTCAGCAGATAAAATAGGCGAAATCTTGATCCCCACTTTAGATGGCAAACAAGTACCTCTAAAAGAAATCGCTACAATCGACTACCATACTGGACCTGCGTTTATTTATCGCGAAGGAAACAGTAGATATATTGGAATCGGGTTCAGTATAGAAGGTCGAGACTTGGGAAGCACGATTGAAGAAGCTAAAGCTAAAGTAGCCAAAGAAGTCAAATTACCACCCCAAAACAAAATGGAATGGGCTGGAGAATTTGAAAGTAAAGAAAGAGCTGCAAAACAGTTGATGTTAGTTGTACCAGTATCTCTAATTTTAATCTTAGTATTACTATACTTTAACTTTGGTAACCTAAGAGATACAGCCATATCTGCTATCACAATTCCATTTGCATTTATAGGAGGTTTCTTGTCTTTATGGATTACTGGCACGACTTTTGGAATATCTGCTGGTATAGGTTTTATTATTCTTTTTGGGGTAGCTACTATTGATGGTATCGTCTTGATTGGAGTAATGAGAGAAAACCTTCAACATCGCATGTCGTTAGAAGATGCGATTAAAGAAGGGGTAAGAAGTCGTATTCGTCCTGTAATTATGATTGCATTGATGGGATCTATGGGACTTTTACCAGCAGCACTATCACATGGTATGGGGTCTGAAATACAAAAACCTTTAGCCATTATGATTGTAGGAGGTTTAATTGCCTGTATGGTATTATCCTTTACTGTGTTGCCACAGATTTTCTACTGGGCCTATAGAAAGAAGAAGTAATAATCCTTTTCATATTTAAAAACGCCTTGAGTCTATTGATAGATTCAAGGCGTTTTACTTTATTCGTTATTTATTAAAACCACTTTTTCCATTTAAAGTAACCTAACATTATAAAAACAATCAAAAGCATGGCTATTAAAGTATAATAGTATCCATTTACTTTTCTCAATTCGGGCATATTATCAAAGTTCATTCCGTACACCCCAACAATAAACGTCAAAGGAATAAAGATAACAGACACAATGGTCAATACCTTCATAATCTCATTCATTCGATTGCTTTGTGCAGAAAAATAATGATTGGTAGCACTATCTAATTTATTCAAATTATAGTCAATTTGATCCAGTAGTTCGTTGGCTTTATAATGCAATCGACCAAAAAATAACATACTTCCCTTGCTTATAATACAATCGGCCTCTCTCCTTTCGTGTTGAACCACCAAATTGTTTAATACTTCCCTAAAAGGAATAATTGCACGTTTTATATCTTGTAGCTCTTGTGTATGTTCCTCTATTCGGACTAATATGCTTTTATCATATTTTGTTTTTGCATCCAAAAGTACTCGCTCTACATTGTCTTCTATCCAATCTAACGTAGTGAAAAAACTATCTGTTAAAGAGTCCATCAGTAAATACAACAAATAACTACTGTCTTTTTTTCGCACTTGTCCAACTTTGGTTCTAATGCGTTCACGAATTACATTAAAGAAATTTCCTTTCTTTTCTTGAAATGATAAAACAATGTTGTCTTTTAAGATGAAACTGATTTGTTCAATCTCTATTCCTCCTTCATCCAATTGAAAAGGCAAAATAGCTTTTAAACTGAAAAACATCACATCATCGAGTTCTTCTACCCTTGTACGGCGAGAAAAGTTTAATATTTCTGCCATAATATAACTTTCAATATCAAAAAACTTTCCAATCTCTTTCAATAATTCAATATCGTGCAAACCGTGTAGGTTAAACCACTTATTGCTATTTTCAGGAGCGTTCTGTAAGATACTTTGTATTTCTGCCAAATTCAGATCTTTGTACTCTGTATAAGATTCTTCGTTATACACAAACAACTGCATTGAAATAGGTACATCGGGAAATAACCCTGCATATTCTAAACTATTTGGCTGGAGTTTATTCTTCTTTTTGTACTTTGCTCTCTTCACTTTAATTTATTTTGGAATAAAGATAGGAGTTTTTAAAATTCCATTCTATTTTTACGGTAAATAACATAACAAACAACAATGAGAATATTATTAACCAACATAAAAGAGATTTTACAAGTTCGCGAAACACACGTTGAGCTATTAGCTGGAGAGCAAATGAAAGATTTGCCTAAACTTGACAATGCTTATTTATTAATTGAAGATGACCATATTAAAGATTATGGGCCAATGACATCTTGGACGAATGAAGCAGTGGATCAGGTTGTTGACTTAACAGGTCAAACAGTTTTACCTACGTGGGTAGATAGCCATACACACTTAGTTTATGCGGGAAATAGAGAACTTGAATTCGTAGATCGAATCAACGGATTGAGCTATGAAGAAATCTTTAATCGCGGTGGAGGGATTTTAAACTCAGCTAAAAAATTACAAGAGACTTCAGAAGAGGATTTATACGAACAATCGCGCAAACGATTAGAAGAAGTAATACAACAAGGAACAGGAGCTGTTGAAATTAAGTCGGGTTATGGCTTAACATTAGAAGCTGAATTGAAAATGTTGCGTGTTATTAAACGCTTAAAAGAAAATTATCCAATAGCCATCAAAGCTACTTTTTTAGGAGCACACGCCTTCCCTACTGCCTATAAAGACAACCATGAAGGATATATTGATTTATTAGTTAATGAAATGATTCCTACAGTTGCTAAAGAAGGTTTGGCAGAATATGTAGATGCCTTTTTAGAGACAGGGTATTTTTCGCCAGAAGAAACTACACGTATTATGCAAGCAGGTCAGGCTCATGGTATGATTGCTAAAGTACACGTGAATCAATTTACTGCTATTGGAGGTATAGAAGCTTGTGTAAAAAATGGAGCACTATCGGTTGATCACTTAGAAATTGTAACAGACGAAGATATCGAAATACTAAAAGGAAGCAAAACAATGCCTGTGGCTTTGCCTACTTGTTCTTTCTTTATTTCTATTCCTTATACTCCAGCGCGCAAGATGCTGCAAGCAGGATTGCCTTTGGCTTTAGCTTCAGATTCAAACCCTGGTACTACTCCTTCTGGCAATATGAACTTTGTAGTAGCTACTGCATGTATTAAAATGAAAATGACACCAGAAGAAGCAATTAATGCAGCTACTATTAACGGAGCTTATGCTATGGGAGTGGGTGAAGACTATGGAAGTATTACTCGTGGGAAAAAAGCAAGTATTATCATTACAAAACCTCTACACTCTTTCTATGAGTTGCCTTATGCCTTCGGTAGTAACTTAATAGAACGTGTGATGTTAAATGGACAATGGCAATAATTGCATCATCAAAATAAAATGCTTAAATTTCTATACACAAGCAAATCAATATGAATCAAGGAAGATTAAAACTGTTTACCAAAGCAGACATTACTGCTCTGACAAGCTTTAGAAACGGAGAAATAAAATTTGGAGAACGCATACATACCATAGAATCAGATTCAAATTGGGAAGTAGCGCTACAAAGTATAGAAGCGAAATATGTTGTTTTGGGAATACCTGAAGATATTGGAGTAAAAGCTAATATGGGACGTCCTGGAGCAAGTACAGCTTGGAATAGCTTTCTGAAAAGTTTCCTAAACATTCAACACAACCGCTTTTGCAAAGGTAGTTGGGTTACTATTTTAGGACATTTAGACTTCTCTTCAGAAATGGCTGAAGCAGCTCAGTTGGATCCAAGTAATAGAGATCAGAAAAAAAGACTTTTTGAGTTAGTTGCACTGATGGACAAAGAGGTATCTCATACGATTGCATGTATTGTAAAAGCAAATAAAATACCTATTGTAATCGGTGGAGGTCACAACAATGCGTATGGAAATATCAAGGGAGTAGCATTAGCTAAAGGAAAGCATATCAATGCTATAAACTTTGATGCTCATACAGACTTTAGACCATTGGAAGGACGTCACAGTGGGAATGGGTTTTCTTATGCTTTTGAAGAAGGGTTCTTAAAGAACTACTTTATCTTTGGTTTACACGAAAATTACACCTCTAAAACAGTATTTGGAGATATTAAACTAAATGCAGAACGCGTAAAGTACAATACTTTTGAACAGATAGTAGTACGCAAAGAAAAATCATTTGAAACAGAGTTAATCGCTGCTCAAAAACACATTGACCACAATTTCTACGGTCTTGAAATAGATTTAGACAGTGTGCCAAACGTAGCAAGTAGTGCTATTACTCCTACTGGTTTCTCAATAGATCAATTGCGTCAGTTCTTACACTTTTTTGGCAAATCGAGTAATGTTGCTTACTTACATATTTGCGAAGGAGCTCCTGCTCTTGACTTTGAAACGAACAGTCATTTAGTAGGTAAATTGATTACTTATTTAGTAACAGACTTTTTAAAGTCTAATACAGAAAAGATATAAACGTGAATATATTATTAGTTGAAGACGACAATCGCATTAGCGACTTTATTGTCAAAGGATTAACGGAAAACAATATGCAAGTTCAATTAGCAAAATCGGGCGAGGAAGCCCGTGAGCTAATTTTGAACAATGAGTGGGATTTGATTCTTATGGATGTCATGCTACCTGGATTAGATGGAATTCAACTAACCAAAATGATTCGCTTCAAAAAGAACTACACTCCTATTTTGGTTTTAAGTGCTCTAAGCGATACAACAGATAAAATCAATGCTTTAGACAGTGGTGCAGATGACTACCTAACAAAGCCTTTTCACTTTAGCGAATTATTGTCGCGCATCAATGCTTTAACGCGCAGATCTAAATTCAACTATGTGAGACAAGATAATTCTTATACTTGCAAAGACCTTGTTTTGGATCCAGACAAACACTTAGTAGTTCAAAATAACAAGACCATCGACTTATCTCCAAGAGAGTATAAATTACTTTTATTCTTATTGGAAAACAAAGGTAAAGTAGTTTCACGTACGCAAATATTAGAACGCGTATGGGGCATACAATATGATACAAATACAAATGTTGTAGATGTATATATGTCTTATTTGCGCAACAAATTAGACGAATCAAATGGCAAATTAATTCATACAATTAAAGGTACTGGATATATGCTACAAGAATAAAAGAGCAATGAATTTAAGAAATCGTCTTACAACTTATACAACCACCGTTTTTGGTATTGTTTTTATCGTTACCTCATTTATTATTTTCTGGGCTTTTTACAACAAGTCTGAACGCACAGTATATAGTGAGCTTAAAAACAATGCATGGCTAACAGCAATCTATTACTTAGAAAAAGATGAGCTACCTGCTGCAGAACATTCAAGTATAGCCACTCAATTTAAAGCAACTGTGCTTAGTCCAAATGTAGCTGTTGTAGATAGTTCTAATTTAGTACAATACGGTAAATTAGTTAAAGACGCAACCTTAACACCTACCCTTTTAAATCAAATCCGCAAAGAAAGAAACAAACCGTTTTCCTCTCAAGATGCTTTTTATTACGGGATTTACTATCCTGATAACCAAGGGAATTTTGTTGTAATTACTAAAAGTGATAAAACTGAATTTTTAGGACAAATTCACAACCTTCTTTTTATTCTTACTGCCGTATTATTAGGCGGACTACTTATCATTTACTTACTTAGTCGCTATATCTCTAACTTGGCCTATCAGCCCATTCGACATATTGCACAACAAGTAAATCAAATCGATTACACCAACTTAGAGCAAGGAATAGAAGTACCTGATACAAAAGATGAATTAGCTGATCTTATTCAGACGTATAACAATCTTTTAACTCGCCTATCTAATGGCTATATGGTGCAAAAGAATTTTATCAATTATGTTTCTCATGAGTTTAAAACGCCTTTAACTGTTATGGCAGGAACATTGGAAGTGTTTGCTCAGAAAGACAGAACACCCGAAGAATATAGAAAAGTTAGTCAACAAGCCTTAGAAGGGATATACAACTTAGAAGATATTTTAAATAATCTATTGTTGTTAGCTGGTTTAAACCAGTCTAACTACTACAATGACACCTTTAGAATTGACGAAGTAATTTGGGATATATACGATGCCTTACAAGATAAAATACAATTAAACAAAACACGTGTTACCATTGATATTCAAGTATCTAATTATAGTTTATTGGAGTACAAAGGGAATCAAATCTTATTTTATCTTGCATTGTACAATCTTATCGAAAATGCCGTTAAATATTCAGATAGTCAACCTATTGAAGTTCTTTTGCAAAGCAAAAACCAACAATTAGAGATTGTAATACAGGACCACGGCAAGGGAATCGCTACAGAAGATCTGCAACACATTACTGAAACATTTTATAGAGGAAACAATGTAGATGAAGTAAAGGGAAGTGGTATAGGTTTGTCGTTAGCAAGTAAAATATTGGCTCAACACCATATTGCATATACTATTACTTCTGCTTTAGGTAAAGGGACACGAATAACCCTTCTATTTAATGCAAAACAAGCGATTTAAGCACATTATACCTCTTCAATACACATGAGGTGTAAATAAATTAATATCTCATTTAAATAGCTTGTAATTACCTTTACTTACTCTTACTTTCCTAAATGATATAAAGTCACCTAAAAATACGTTGAATAAGTTCAACTATCTTTAGAACGATAAGAAAGCTATCTCCCCTTTCAATATACCTATCTTGTTCAAAATCTTAGGGCATATTTTTATAAATCACTTACCTTTAGCAACTTTAAAAGTAAAACAATATAAAAATATGAAAACATACAAGACCTATATATTTGATTTTGATTACACTTTAGCAGACGCTTCTACTGGTATTCTAAAATGTTTTAGACATGTATTAGATACCCATAAGCATACGAATATTAGTGATGATGCTATCCGCAACACTATTGGAAAAACATTAGAACAGGCTTTTATCCAGCTGACCAAAATTACTGATAAAGCAACAATAGATTTGTATGTAAAAGAATACGTAAATATGGCTGACATACACATGACTGCTAATACCAAGCTGTTTCCTGAAGTAGTCACTGTATTAACAACCCTGAAAGACCAGGGGGTTCTATTAGGGATTGTATCCACCAAATTTAGATACCGCATCATAGAATTTGTCAATCAAGTGTTTCCTACAGATTTTTTTGACGTTATTATTGGCGGAGAAGATGTTACACAACACAAACCTTCGCCAGAAGGATTATTATTAGCTTTAACGCATTTAAAAGCAGAAAAAGAACAGTGTTTGTACATTGGTGATAGTACTATTGATGCCGAAACAGCTCAAGCAATTGCAGCTGATTTCTATGGGGTACTAAATGGTACCACTACACGAGAGCAATTGGCACAATATCCCCATATCCAAATTGGTGATAATCTTTCTCATTTAATCCATAAATCTTCTTACTAATAAAATACAGACAAGGAGTATTCTTGTTCATTTTATTCTGACAAATGGTTTGATCTTTTAGAAACAAAGCAACCTAATTTTAGAAATAAATAATTGTTCACGAACCAATTTTTGAGTACTCCATGTTATATCAAATAGTGAAAAAAAACGCCACAGTATTTCACTATGGCGTTTTATATTTTCAAGCTATTCTACGAGATTTATTATGATCTATACTCTTCCCATATCAAGACTAAAAAGCTCTTTTTAGACCTATAACATAAGGTTATAAGTTTATTTTATTATTAATTAACAACATATCTATCAATACAATAGAAGTCATTGCCTCAACAATTGGTACAGCACGAGGAAGTACACACGCATCATGCCTTCCTTTTCCTTTCACCACTACTATTTCATTTTTTTTATCAATTGAAAGTTGGTCTTTCATCAGTGTTGCAGTTGGTTTAAAAGCGACTTTAAAATAGATATCCATACCATTACTTATTCCTCCAACAATACCACCTGCATGATTAGTTTCTGTTTTTCCATTGGGTAAAATACGGTCGTTATGTTCACTACCTCTTTTCTTTGTTCCTTCAAATCCACTACCAAACTCCACTCCTTTTACTGCATTAATTCCCAACATTGCTTTGGCTAATTCTGCATCTAAACGATCAAATACAGGTTCTCCTAATCCAATAGGAACATTCTCTATTACACAAATAATAGTACCCCCAACAGAATCACCATCCTTCTTCACCTCTTTAATCAAGTTCTCCATTAGAATTGCCTTATCAGGATCTGCACAACGCACTAAATTATTTTCTATTTCATTAAAATTCAATGCGGTGTATGGTTTATCAACTATTATATCGCCTACAGAAGCAACATAAGCTGTAATCTTAATTCCTTTCAATAATTGCTTTGCTATGGCTCCAGCTACTACTCTACAGGCAGTTTCTCGTGCAGAACTTCTCCCTCCTCCTCTATAATCGCGGATACCATACTTTTGTTCATATACATAGTCGGCATGACTTGGGCGATAAATATCTTTAATATGCTCATAGTCATTTGATTTCGCATTGGTGTTTTCAATTATAAAACCAATAGGAGTCCCTGTAGTCTTTCCCTCAAATACACCAGATAATAAACGTACTATATCAGACTCTTTGCGCTGAGTAACTAATTTTGATTGTCCTGGTTTTCTTCTGTCCAGTTCATATTGAATCGCCTCTAAATCAAGAGTTACTCCTGCTGGACAACCATCTATAACTCCTCCTATTGCCTCTCCATGTGATTCTCCAAAAGTTGTAACGCGAAACAAAGTACCAAAAGTATTACCTGCCATAGTTTTAATTTTTACGTAAATGTAATAGAATTACTGCTTATCTAAAAACAGTAAAGAAAATCAATACGTAATCTTTTAAAAAGCAATCTCTTCTATGCAACATACAACAAAACTAATAATAGGATTATACCTCAACCACTAAGTTTATCTTCAATGCTCTAAAGAACTCCTTTTAATAGAAAGGCACACTTTATAAGCTAATAGATTATCAGATAAAATCAGTACAGTTTAATTAGAATTTCAGAAACTAATTCTTCCTCCACAAACAAACCAAACAAGGTCCATTGGACACTTTTAAAGACAGCTTTTTTTCGGATTATAATCAATACAACACTTGATTCAATGGATAAAAAAAGCTTGTCTTTACTTCACTTTCAAAACAACAAAACTTCTCACACGATTAGAGAATCTCAATGCCATAAAATTAAAAAAAGTAGAAGTAAAACATCCCTAAACACCTATAAAAAGTTCGTGTATACTCTTTACAAAACAGCACACAACAAGTCTAAAACATCCTTATTTTAATATAAATAAAAACTTTAAGTAAAAACAATTAAATACTGAAATACAAATAATTAAAAAACTAAACTATAGTTAAAAAAAACAACTATAGAGTTTATCTATGCAGTTAACTTTCTGCATTTATACGCAACTCTTTCATCAGTTACAAAAGAGTTACTACTACATCAAAATAATTACTTTAAATTTTAAACCTTTAGTAGTCTTTAAAAGCTATTTTGCATATAAAATGAGGTGATAATGATTTGTTCTCAAACCAACTTTTTCTTTACAATTTACTTACTCCCTTCCCTTTTTTTAGCATTTAAAAAAGAGAGAAACAAAATCGTTTAGCTATTTACTTTCTTAATTAAAAATAAGTACAGATTAACAGAAAATAATTACTCTCCTTTATTCTAAAATAAAAGGCAAATCTTCCTTATTCTTTTAGGGTAATCATCTATCGTTTGTTATCTCCTGTATTACTTCTCTTGTGTAGTTTCCATCTTCATACACTACTTTAAAATCACTCTACAGACCAAATAACACTCTTTTAAGAGACAAACTCTGTATTCACTCATATTGTTGTATTAGGTCAAAAACAACAGCTTAAATCTCTTTAAAATAAACAGTATCTCACATCAGTAAAAATTAGTCTTGTGAATCTATCATTTCGAAAAGTTTTCCTCTTATATTTGACAAACAAAATAAACTTTCCCTATGGTATATATTGCATTATTAAGAGGCATCAATGTAAGTGGCCAAAAAATCATCAAAATGACAGATCTAAAAGCACTATGTGAAACACTGGGGTACACCGATGTTCAAACCTACATTCAAAGTGGAAATATTGTATTCCGTTCTTCACCTACCACTACAACTCTTTTAAAAGAACAATTACAAAATGCTATTAAAGAGAAGTTTGGCTTTGATGTTCCTATTTGTTTATATACATTAACAGATTTTACTGCTATACTACAACAGAATACGTTGTATGCACAAGAGAAAGAAAATCAACTGTACCTTACCTACCTCAACGAGGGAGCAGATTTTACCTTACAGGCAGATATTGAAAGCAAAATGAATGAGGGTGATCAATTAATCTTTACCCCTCAAGCTGTTTATATTTATGTTCCTCAAGGTTATGGGAAAACAAAGCTTACCAATACTTTCATTGAAACGAAACTAAAAACAGAAGCAACTACACGCAATTGGAAAACCAGTAATAAACTGGTAGAAATAGGACAACAATTGCTATAAGCAATCTCTGACTTAAAAATACAGACTCATATTCCCTTTATTGCTATGACAATATTATCTTTTTTATACCTAACAGCTATTGTCTTGTTAGGTATTATGTTAGGCATCTATACCCATATTTCCAGAAAGAAAAAATCTAAAAAGAGATATCCTACTATTCTATTTTTTATTGTTGCTATACTACACTTCTGCTTTCGTCTATACACTGAGCTAACTTCCTAATTGCTTTTTCCATGAATTATTTCCTTTTGAAAATTCTTTGTTAAATAAATATACCGATTGGTATATTTACTATATTTGTACAATTAAAATTTGTCTTATAAATGTCTAAAGCTGAAAAAACAAAATTATTTATATTAGAACAAACTGCAGAAATATTCAATAAAAAAGGATATGCAGCAACTTCCCTATCAGATATAACACAAGCAACAGGATTGACTAAGGGAAGTATATATGGCAATTTTCAAAACAAAGAAGAAGTTGCTATAGCTGCTTTTGAATACAATGCTACAAACTTGTATAAAAAACTAAGAGATGTGTCTACCCAAGAAGGACAGACAAATAAAGATAGATTATTAGCTCTTGTAGACCTTTATAGAAACCATTGGGATATTTTCTATCAAAAAGGAGGCTGCCCTCTACTAAATGCTGCTACCGATGCTGATGATACTTTTCCTGAATTAAAAAAATCAGTGGCATATGCGTTTGAACAATGGGCCAAACTATTTGCTGAGATTATAACAAATGGGATTGAGCAACATGAATTTAAAAAGGAAAGCGATGCCTATCAATATGCTTATTTATTTATCAGTTTGATTGAAGGAGGTATTGTGCTCTCTAAAACAACAAATAAGATAAATCACTTATACAATACTTTAGATAGAATTGTATTAATCATTAACAATGAAATCACCCTTTAAAAGTGATTTCTTTTTTACAACAACAATATACCGATTGGTATATTTTAATAAATTAGAAGCAAATGAAAAATGTATTTATTGTAGCAGCAAAACGAACTCCTATAGGAAGTTTTTTAGGAAGTCTATCTACATTCACAGCTCCACAATTAGGAGCTTTAGCAATCCAATCAGTACTTGATACCGCGCAAGTAGATGTAAACCGCATAGACAGTGTGTACATGGGAAATGTGTTAAGCGCAGGTATTGGGCAATCTCCTGCCCGACAAGCAGCAGTTTTTGCGGGTATTCCCTATCAAACAGATGCTACAACAGTAAACAAAGTTTGTGCAGCAGGAATGAAAGCAACAATATTAGGAGCACAACAAATTCAGTTAGAATTAGAGCACTTAGTAATTACAGGAGGAATGGAGAGCATGAGCAATGTACCACATTACATAGCCATGCGAAAAGGTATGAAATTAGGTCAAGTAGCGATGATGGATGGAATGCTAAAAGATGGACTATGGGATGTTTACCATGACTATCACATGGGAAGTGCGGCAGAATGGGGAGCAAAAAAATACAACCACACTCGACAAGAATTAGATACTTACGCTTTACTATCTTATGAAAAAGCACAATACGCCAAAGCTTCACATAAATTTGATGCAGAGTGTATATCAATTGATGTTCCTCAAAGAAAAGGAACTTTAATTGTTCAATCTGATGAAGACATAGACAAACTACTCCCTGAGAAAGTGCCTTTCTTATCTCCAGCTTTTGAAGAAAATGGGGTGCTAACAGCGGCTAATTCAAGTAACTTAAACGATGGTGCTGCAGCAATACTTTTAGCCTCAGAAGAAGCTATTAAAGCGAATCAATTAACGCCATTAGCTAAAATTATTGCCTATGCAGATGCAGCTCAAGAACCAGAAGCTTTTACAACGTCTCCTACACTGGCTATTCAAAAAATCATGAAGCAAACAGGAATGAGTCTAACAGATATTGACTTTTTTGAAATAAACGAAGCCTATAGTTCTGTTGTTTTATCCAACCAACAACTCTTAGGTATTGATCTTCACAAAATAAATGTTTACGGAGGTGCAGTAGCATTAGGGCATCCTATTGGAGCATCTGGAGCACGTATTATTACAACTTTAGTGCATGTACTCCAACAAGAAAATGGGCGTTATGGCATAGCTGCTATTTGTAATGGTGGCGGTGGTGCAACAGCTATTTTAATAGAAAACACAAATTATCAACCACAAAAAAATTAAGTTATGATACCATATGATATAGCCGTAATCGGTTCCGGACCTGGTGGATATGTTGCAGCAATCCGCAGTGCTCAATTGGGATACAAAACTGTACTTATAGAAAAATATAGTACTCTTGGAGGAACATGTACTAATGTGGGGTGTATTCCAACAAAAGCACTTTTGGACAGCACTCATCATTATCACGATGCTTTACACAGTTTTGATAAACATGGTATTTCTTTAGAAAATATCTCTCTTAACTTTGCTCAACTGTACAAACGCAAAGAGGAAGTTGTTGCCAAAAACGCACAAGGACTTACCTACCTAATGGATAAAAATAAAATAACTACTATGCAGGGTACAGCTACTTTTATCAACAATACTACATTGTCTATTGTAGCACCTGACGGAACATCCAGCGAAATAAAGGCTGATAAGTATATTATTGCTACAGGGTCTAAACCAAATAGTTTACCTTCTGTTGCAATTGACAAAAAACGAATTATTTCTTCTACGGAGGCCTTGGCTTTGACTAATCAACCGAAGAGTATACTTATTATTGGTGGTGGAGTAATTGGTGTAGAAATGGCCTCTATCTTCAATCGTATTGGTACTTCTGTAAAAATAATAGAATATGCAGATCACTTAATCAACACAATGGATCATGAATTAGGGAAAACACTTTTCAAAATATTAAAGAAAGAAGGTATTGATATTCATTTAAAGCATGCGGTTTACAAAACAGAAAGCGACAACCAAGCAGTTAGAGTATTTGCAAAAGATAAAGCTGGAAACGAACAAGTATTTGAAGCAGAATATGTACTAATGGCAGTAGGTCGAAAAGCAAATACTTCAAATCTTGGTTTAGAAAACACCAATGTAGCTGTTTTAAAAAATGGATGTATTGAAGTAAACAGTGAACTACAAACAACTGTTCCTCACATTTATGCTATTGGTGATGTTATTGGTGGTGCCATGTTAGCGCATAAAGCGGAAGAAGAAGCAGTTTATGTAGTAGAGCGTATCAATGGGCAAAAACCACATATCAATTACCATGCTATTCCTGGAGTTGTCTATACTTGGCCAGAGGTTGCTTCTGTAGGAGCTACTGAAGAGGAGTTAAAACAAAAAGAAATAACTTATACTATTGGTAAATTCCCTTTTTCAGCCAATGCAAGGGCAAGAGCTGGTATGGATACAGAAGGGTTTGTCAAAGTACTTACAGATCCAAAATACGGAGAAATACTTGGCGTACATATTATTGGTGCACGTGCTGCCGATCTAATTGCACAGGCTGTAGTAGGTTTGGAATACGAAGTAACTACCAAAGACATGAAGAACATTAGCTATGCTCATCCAACATATTCAGAAGTTTTAAAAGAAGCCTATACCATTGCATCTGGTCTGCCTTCTATAAACATATAACTTCAAAAAGAGTTTGCAACTATCCTGTTACAAACTCTTTTTTCTTTTATTTGCGTATTTCCATAGACTAAACAAAAGATTAGTCAACAAAATTCCACTTGTCCCAAATATATAAAAAGTGATCAGAACCCATATGTCCTCCTCACTATATCCTCTATGTCCTTTTTCTCCATTGAATTTGCCTACACCATGTTCAGTAAAATAAATGGGCAAAACTGCAATGCATAAGACAATTAAAAAAACAGAAATACTCCATCTATAGTAACGATATTCTTTGTTGTACCCCAATACATTACAACAAATCTGCAGGATTAAAATAAACAATAAAACAACTATATGCATTTTTATTTTTTTAAAGTATAAAACCTATTTCTTCTTTTCTTGCTTCCCTAAATGATTGGTGTCTAAACTATTCCATCCCATAAACAAAAAGAACAGCACAACAACATACCCTACAAGCCAATAAATAACTACTTGACTATAAAAACGTGCTATACACACACTAATCAAGAACATAATTGGATAACAAATGACCAAATAACAGAAACTTCTCGATACCCAATAAAGGCTATAATCTTTTTTAGTTGTTAAACTTCCTTTTGGTGAAGCTATAGACATAACAGAAGGAATAAACATAAATATACTTCCCAAAAATGCCAAACTAACAATTACCCATAAAACAATTTGCATATCAATCTATTTTCTATTCTATCTTACAAAGATAAAAACAAAGCTGTAAACTAATCCGCATAACAAATATCTGACAAACTTATTTACAGTGTATTCTATTTATAAGGTTTTCAATTACCTTTTCTTTCTTATTTCCCATCCTTATCTACACTTGAAAAAGTAAAAAAACACTCCTATTTTCTTTCGTCATCGGATATAAAATGAATACCTTTAAGAATCGAAAAAGAAAAATATGAGAGATACTACACCAAAATCACAACACGTCACAGATTACCCCAACAACAACACTATCTTTTCTGTATGGAAATTGAAAGAAGGAGTGGACTATAAGGCTGGCTTTGAAGCTCTTTGTGGATTAGTAAATAATCTGAATAACTCATTTAAAGTGCGTATTGCAGATGGACCTACCAGTTGTATCATGGGAATTAGTTACGAGGCATGGTTAAAATTAAACCTCCCTACTCCTCTTCCTAAAGAATTAAAACCTTTTGAGACTATCAAAGGATACAAACATACAGCTGTAGCTACATCAGCAGATTTACATTTTCACTTAAGTGCAATCAATCCCGCTATTTGTTTTGACATGGCAATGGCTCTTTCCAAAATACTTCTACCCATTGCAGATTGTATAGACGAAATACAAGGATTTAAATATTGGGATGGTCGAGCAATTATTGGATTTGTTGATGGAACAGAAAATCCTATAGGAGAAGACAGAAACTATTTCGGTATAGTAGGCAACGAAGACCCAACATACCAAGGAGGAAGTTATCTATTTGTTCAAAAGTATATTCACTTCATGAAAGATTGGGATAATTTATCTGTGGAAGAGCAAGAAAAAGTAATTGGTCGATATAAAGCGACTGATATTGAAATGGAAGAAGACAAAAAACCAAGTAACTCACATACTGCACTGACAGCAATAGAAGATGAAAACGGCAATGAATTAAAAATTATTAGAGCCAATATGCCTTATGGAAATCCCTCTAAAGGACAGGCAGGAACTTATTTTATCTCTTATGCCAGTACATTTAGTACAACTCAAAAAATGCTTAAAAATATGTTTATAGGAGATCCTGTAGGAAACTATGACAGAATATTAGACTATAGTAAAGCAATTACAGGAACCTTATTCTTTGTTCCTTCTTTTGACCTTTTAGATGCATACACTGCGGAGTAGTATAATAACTTCAAAACAAAAAACCGATACTGTTCCTTACAATATCGGTTTTTGTTTTTTTAATTAAGCATTACTTGGTGCTTATTTATTGTTTTCGCATCCATATTGGCTACGCAATAATCACAATATTCTTCGTGTTCCTGTTTAATTTTACCACATTTGGGACAAGTTGCATCTACCATATCTTCATTAACCTCTTCTTGTAGCTCATAGCCATCATCATAGCAATCTCCTCCTTTAGTTCCCAAAATTACAGTGTACTCATTCCCTTTATCACTAATCAAAGTACACTCTCCTTCTGTAATATTCTTTGGTTCAAACTGAGTGTCGTCCAACCAACCACCTCTTGGCCAATCAATGTGTATTAAGTGTCCATCTTTTACCTGTACACTTAACTGATATGTACTAAAAGTTTCTGTGTTCGGATTGTGATAAGTTATCTCTGCACAATATGTTCCATCTGTATAATAGTCACTTTCACCAAAGATTGTGAAACCGTGTGATTCAGGATTTTTCTTACAGGCAAACAATGACATGCAAGCCAATAACAAAATAAGTTTTTTCATTACTTTCAAATTCAATATACTCATACAAGTAGTATGTACAAGTTTATCTTCAAATACTATACCCATTTACAACTAAGACACATTAACTACAAACGCCACAGCTTTTACCTTTCTGTGAACAATGCTTGCAATACTTACAGTTTTTACAAGCTTTACAATTTGATGCTCCTGTACAAGTGGCATACTCCGAATTGTAATAATAGCTACCAAAAGCAGCTAATGACACCACTGCTATTGTTGCGAATAAATAGTTCTTCATACTGAACGTAATTTACAGTTTGATTTTACAGACACTGACACCAATTCAACTCAATAATAGTCAAACAGTTATCCTTTATTTATGTCCTCATCAAATAATAGTGCAAATGTATAAAAGAAAGTACGAATATTATGCAAATTAAATCAGATTATTTACACATCAACTCCAAAGCCTCTTCTATACAAGAATAGATATAAGACAAATCCTCTTCACTCATACAATATGGTGGTACCAAATAGATTATATTACCTAAAGGACGCATCAATATACCTCTCTCTAAAAAGAAAGGATACAAAATATCGTGCATATCACTAAAATAAGAAGTCTCACCAGAGGTTTTCCACTCCATCGCAAAAATAGTCCCGCATTGTCTTGCGTCTAACACCTGTGGATGGTGTTTTAAACGCTGTATGAATAAGTGATGTTGATGTGAAATAGCAGCAATATTTTGTTGTGTTTCATCCATTAGCAACAAATCCATACTGGCTAATGCAGCTGTACAAGCCAACGGACTTGCTGTAAAAGAGTGTCCATGAAATAAAGCCTTTGTTTTATCACTATCAAAAAAAGACTGATATATAGCTTCAGTACAAGTTGTGATTCCAAGAGGCAATGTTCCCCCAGTAAGTCCCTTTGAGAAACACATCACATCTGGTGATTCTGTCAAGTGGTTCGCAGCAAATAACTTTCCTGTTCTACCAAACCCAACAAATATCTCATCCTGAATTAACAAAATCCCTTTAGACTTACAAAATTGCATTAAAGCAGATAAGTCTTCTGCTTGATGCATCAGCATTCCTCCTGCTCCTTGTACTAAAGGTTCGTAAATAAAACAAATCGTTTCTTCGGCATGTTGCTGAATAAAAGCTTTTGTTTCCTCCAAATTACTTTTTGTAGGTGCATCAATAAACAAAACTTCAAACAACATAGCTCCAAAAGGATCTGTCCAAACACCTCTC
Organism: Flavobacteriaceae bacterium; assembly: GCA_031277535.1. Taxonomy (GTDB): domain Bacteria; phylum Bacteroidota; class Bacteroidia; order Flavobacteriales; family Flavobacteriaceae; genus Flavobacterium. The sequence goes on along the minus strand of JAITMD010000005.1, from coordinate 11,235 downwards.
CCACTTACAGACATAGCTCCAAAGGTATCTCCATGGTATCCATTCTTAAATGCGAGAATCTTTGTTTTCTTTCCTCCCTTATTGTAATTCGCCTGAATAGCCATCTTCAAAGCTACCTCTATTGCTGTAGAGCCATTGTCTGTATAAAATACCTTTGTTTGTGCAACGGGTAACAAAGCCAATAACCTTTCGGATAGCTCAATAGCAGGTTGATGTGTAAAACCTGCAAAAATAACCTGCTCTAAAGTGTGTAATTGTTCACTTAGTTTCTGTGCAATATACGGATGTGCATGCCCGTGTAAAGTAACCCACCAAGAGGATACCGCATCAATGTATTGTTTATTGTTTGCATCATAAAGATAACTTCCTGCTGCTCGAACAATTGGAATAATATCAGTAGCTGTTTTCATTTGGGTATAAGGATGCCAATTAACCGCATAGTCTCGGCATTTCATTTCTTCTTGTTTACTATTCATCTTCTTCCAGGTTGAGTGTTGTACTAATTTGATGTAATGTTTCTTTTGAAATTTTATCTACTGTGGGTAAATGAATCAATTGGGTTGTATCATCCAAAAAAGCCTTTATCGCTCGCAATGAGTAAAGGTTAAAAGTTCCATTAAATACCAAATACGCCAAAGGTATTTGTCTTGTACGCAAAGCTTCTATAGCTAATAAGGTATGATTAATGCATCCTAAATAGTTTTTTGTCACTAAAACGACAGGAAGCTGTAAATGCTTAATTAAATCAATGAGATAAGTAGACGAATTAATCGGAACAAACAACCCACCTGCTCCCTCTACAATTAGATTATTTGGTGTTTGTGGTAATTGAAAGTCTGCTAAGTCCATTGTTATTCCTTCTCTTGCAGCCGATTCGTGAGGAGAAGCTGGTGTTTGTAAAGCATAGCGTTCTGGAAATATAGTTGTAGTCTTATTAGTCCATTCGGCTACTTTCATACTATCAGAATCTATTAAATCCCCAGACTGAATAGGTTTCCAATAATCCGCTTGTAAGTAATTAACCAAACAAGCTGAAGCGACTGTTTTTCCAATTCCTGTATCAATCCCTGTTACAAAGAATTGTTTAGTTTGCTGTTGCATATTTTGTTATAAGTTGAATCAATTGTTTTATTTGTGTTTTGGTATTGTGACTATGTAAACAGATGCGTAAACGCTCTGTCCCCTTTGCTACAGTAGGCGCTTTAATCACACATACATTTAGTTTGGCCTGTTGTAGTTCTTGCAACAACTTTTCAATAGTTGTCAATCGACATAGCTCAACAACTTGAATAGGACTATTGGTTGAGGCAAAAGGTTGAGGTAGCTCTTGTTGATAGTAAGTAATAAGTTCTTGTAGCTGCATCACTGCTGCTGTATGTTGTTCTATATAGGCATATGCTTCTCTAATACAGATTGCTGACATAGGTGTTGGTGCAGTACTATAAATAAATGGAGCAGCAAAATTGATTAAAGCAAATTGTAAAGCTTTGCTTCCCAAAATAGCAGCACCATGTACTCCCATAGCTTTACCATAAGTAACTGTTGTAGCAAAAACCAATTGTTGCAATCCTTTTTGATGAAGAATCCCCCAGCCGTATACTCCTATGGCATGGGCCTCATCAACAATAAGATAGGCACCATAAGCCATACTTAATGCTATTAACCCTTCTATAGGAGCCTGATCTCCATCCATTGAATATAAACTTTCTACTGCAATATATACGTCACCTGTTGCCTTCTTTAAAAGACGCTCTATATCTCCTAAATCATTATGTTTAAATTTCCATTTTTTTGCTTTGGATAACGTACAACCATCATGTACAGACCGATGAATATATTCGTCTACCAATAGGGTATCTTTTGAAGTGGGTAAATTGCCAAATAAAGCAAGGTTTGCTTGATAACCTGCATTAAAAAGCAAGGCTGTTTCCACTTGGTGTTTTTGTGCAATATATTGTTCTACAGCTTCTATTGTTTCATTATTCCCGCTAATTAAACGTGAACCAGTACTGCTGCACAACAAATGAGGATATTGTATGGCCCATTTCAATAGTTGTTCTTGAAATACTTGATTTTGACTTAATCCTAAATAGTCATTGGAAAAAAAATCAATAGAAGAAGTATCATACTGTTTCAACACTCTATAATTCCCCTGTATAATTCGATCTTTCAAACGCTGCTGTAATCTTATAGGAAAACTCATAAGTTCTTTCTTTCTACCTCTTGCGCAATAGCTATCCACCATGCTTTGCTTAACTCTTGCTCATAGGCAAGTATTACTGCAGCATGCTCCTCCCAATTTACTGCAAACAACTTAAGTTGTGCAATCATCTCTTCTAAATGTCCTTGTTCTTCTGCGATAATAGATTTAACCATCACCTTAGAATTCAAAGTATATAATACCCTTTGATAAATAGGATACAATTCATCTGCACGTACCTCTATGGCATAAGTAACAAGTAGATAAGTAGCAAAACGCAATTCTGCTCCAGTCAATTCCAATACCTGCTTTAAATATCTTACACAATAGATATCTAATCGTTGTAAATACTGTTGAGTCGTTAAAGAAGCTAATAGTGTTTCTGCTTGATAATGTTCAGGAAATGGTACAGCTAATTTCTTAATTTGTTTTTTGAGGTAATAGGCATGTCGGTGCTCTTCGGCAGCATGTTTCAACTGTAAGTAAGTAACTTGGTAAGCATTTTCGCAGGCAGATATTTTTCTTGCTCCTGTATTTTCCATAAATGACAAAGCATTAAGCCATTGACTATGCCAAATGTCGTTGTTTACAATTGTTGTCAGTAGATGTTCCATATTGTTCGTTTATTTAAGGCAAAACTACATGCCCCCATACGAACATTAGGCTACCAGTTTTAAAATAAAAGGTAGTCCGGAAATAAAATAGGATATCAATTGTATAAAAACGAATAATGAGTCTTTCCCTATTTACGTTTAATAAACTGTTTTGCAATTGACTTTTGAAGAATACCGTAAACAAGTAAGATAAACAGAAGTAAGACAATAAGACTAACTGTGGCATTAGAATCTCTAATAGCAATATAGGCTCCCACATTTAACCCTATGATAAATAAAAAAAAGCAATTAATACAATACATTTCTTTTTAAACATTACACATCCTTCATAAACTACTGATTATTAGAATAAATATACTTTTTTTTTGCATTAATCTCTATTATTTAATGAAAAAAAGAACGTAATTTATTATCTGCTTATGCAACATCAAAACTCTGCTCTAAATTTCCTGTGGTTGCTTAGTAAAAGGTTCTCACTTAAAGTTGAGTATTATAACTATTATTATTTCTCATCTCCGATATCGTAAACTAAATTTATATTAACATCATTATCATTATAGTCTATAATAAATAAGCTATTGACCGATTTATTTCTATAGAATGTTCTATTATTTGCTACTATAATAACTCTATGTAGAGCAGAGGATTTCTTATTTCTAAAAGAATATACTTCTTGTATATTAAAATATGGATTCTGATACTTCAAATCTACTTTTTGATTATAGATTATACTTGTAAGAAGAATACTTTTTCCCTTGATTTGGAAAAATTCCTTATTATTCTTTGTATAGTCTGTTGGCACATACTTATAAGTGTAAAAGTCAATGTTCTTATCTATTCTTATTTTTTTAAAAATTACTGAATCTATAGAATTAGTTTGTGTAAACCCTTCAAAGTAAGGACTAATTGAACTATAGTCATATAATTCAAACGCATCATTAGATACATTAAGACATCTCAATTTTTCAAGAAGTTTATATTCTTTCTTATTTCTTTCAGTTATTGAATCATTATTATTTTTTACTTCATCAATTCCCTTATTCCAGAGTGCTTTTTGAGAGCAAGCTAAAACAGAAATCAGCACAACTATGAAAACTAAACATTTCCTCATTATCATCCCTATTTTAATTATTCTTATGATTATAAAAGAAATAAGCTATAACCATTTATACTACTAAACATAAGTATTCTTAATGTCCTTTTACTGTTTATCTACAATTAAACCTATTGAATCACTAATATTGGCAAATTATATCTATCAAATTGCGCAATAATTTTCAACAAATCCTTATCATTTACACAAGATGCCCAACCTGTATAACTATTTTGAAGGCCTAAATGATGTTCTTCTAAAGAAATTTCACTTTCAAAAACTAATTTACTTCCAGAATAAATATAAAGCTTACTCTGTACTGTTGATACATCTCCACCTGTATACCTGAATTTACAACTAAACAGTTCCTTAATTAGATCTATCTTTTTTGTTTTCAAGACTTTCCATTTGGGAACTTGCATATTAAAATACGTTCTCTCTTCATCATTTAAAGCAATATAAATCGTAACATCTTTCTGCTCCTCTAAACTTAAAATATCATTTAAATCAATTACTTGATTAGGTTTAAAAGTAAAATTAGTAGGAGATTTAAAATCATTGAATTGGATTACGACTGGTCTATAAAAAAAGTATCCTACAAGAATAGTTAAAATGAAAAAAAACTTTTTAATCATATCACACCTTTTTGACTATTTGATGTCTTTAAAAACTACTTAAAACTCATATCAGATAGAATATACTTATCATAACATATTTCCTGTTTGAAAGGGTTTGAACCACATTTTTCCTCAAAAAAAATAGTATCCCCTTTTATCTCTCCCTGTCTTCCAATATAAGTACCGGAATTTCCACATACAAAATACTCTATTTTTATTTTTTCCTCTTCCACTCTCCAATAACCAATATGTTGTGCATTATTCCAGTTTCTTTGAGAAACATCTTCATCTATTAGAAAGCTTTCACCTTTAGCAACAAAATGTAGTAAATGTCCATTAGGATAGAACCCTATTCCAAATGATTTTCGATTCGACAAATAAACTTTATTAAATACTAATTTATTAGTTTCCTTAAATGAAGTATTAACTAATTTGAAATTAGGATTTTTTGGACGGCATCCATCTCCTATCCACTCCCCTTTATGTACAAAACAAGAAGTACATAGAATAATAATACTTATTACTGATAGTATATTTTTCATTTTCCTATAGTTGTATTAATATTTCCTTGATTATTATAAATATATCTACCATCATCAGGAGCATTCTTAAGAATTCAATCTTTTGAATAAATTCTACCACAAAGCTTTCCTTCCCTAAGAAATTAAAGATTATATTTTAGCTTTTAAGTTGCTGATATCATAGTAGAATCTCCTTCATAAATGCTTTATTCATCAAAACTCATATCAGATAGAATATATTGTTCTTCTCTAATTTCCTTCCTTATTGGATGATATATTGTCTTATAAAAAACTAATGTATCACCTTTAATTTCACCTTCCCATCTTATATATCTTCCGGAATCCTGAGAACTAAGAAATTCTATTTGTATTCTATTATTTTTTATTCTGTAACAACCAACCTCTTGAGCTGACTTCCATATATTTTTACTTTCATTTTCGGCAAATCGATTTTCATAATTATATCCATTGATTACAAATCGTCCATCTGAGTAAAAACCTATCCCAGAAACCATATTTGTTAGAACATTAGAGTCTGGATGATTTGAAACTTTCTCAACATGACTTAAGTACATTTTATTAAAAACCACCTTGTCAGAAAAACAAAAAGGTACTTTATTTAATGAATAATCATTCTTTTTAGTTCTATACATACCATTTTTCCAAATTCCTTTTTGGGAACAGGATACAATGAAAACTATTAATATTATTAAAACTAAATACTTCTTCATTGATTACCACCATTTATTCTTTTTCCATTTAATCCCCAACTTATCTAAAACTTGTTCTTCTAAATCTTGTTTAAACTTTCTATTATCTTCTTCACTTAAATCTCTCAATAAAAAATATTTTCTTGCATTAATAGTTCTACTATTCAAAAAATTTGGCCCATCTCCAACAGATATTAAAGCAAAGGTAGTGGTAGTTTCATTTATACGCTTCACATAACACAACACTACTGATTTTTTATCTTTCAAAAAAAAGTATGTATAATAAAAATTTTCACTCTTACCATCACTTAATTCTCCAAATGAAGAGTCGTCTATTGGTACTTTTAATGAAAGCTCTCTTCTTTTTAATTTTTCTATTTCGTTTATAGCTTCATCCTCAGAAACATTTAAAATATATTGTTCTGCATAAGGATGACTTCCCACCATAACCAAAGAATATATAAAATTAAGAAGAAAGAAAACAACTAAAAGACTGATGAGAATTTTTATAACTCTAATTACTACTTTCATAAAATCTATTTAAAACGAAGTATCTTATTTAAAATATTATCATTACTATGAATGGATAGTATACTTATTTCTGATATTCATAATTAACAACCACTAATCCAATATTTGAATCAAAAAAACATTCAATGCTTGCCTTACTATCTCTCCAATGATTATAATAAAACTTATCCAAATCCTTACACTTAGACAACTTTAGTTCCTCTTTTATATTATATGGATAAAAATTAAAATCTTCAGTATAGTAATCAGCCCATCGATATGATTTTTTGAACTTAATTAGTTTATTCCTTTCTATAAATTTATCATACTCTTTATCGACAATTTCAAAAACTATTATTATTTCAGACGAGCCATCTGTTAAAAAATCTTTTGATTTTCTCAAATCAATTAATTTATAGGTTGAAGGTATATACACAGACTCTTTTACTTTACTAATATCTGTCTCCGTTTTAGTGCAACTAAAAAAAAGTGATATAAAAATGTAGAAAAATACTTTATTCATAATTGTATAAGTTTCTTACTATAGTCTTAAATAATTTAAAAAATTTACCCGTAAACTGATTATCTATAGTCAATTCATATGAAGCGATATCGCTATTTGACTATTTGATGCTCAAGCAATAGAATTAGTTACCACATGAAAAAATCCTCAGAATAAAGATTCGATAATATCGTTATCTAATACTTAAGAATCCACCTATACATTACTCTAAGACATAGAACCATTTACTCTTTTTAATATCTAAATCACTATAAATCGTATAAATACCTCTTTCCAAGCTATCTTTTTCCTCAGCATTTGGAGAAACATATAAAAATTTATTTTCATTAACTATAAATTTCCTCTTATGCAATGTATAAAATGCTATATGGTTTTGATTGAAATTCCAATTCAAATAATCTAAACTTCCATCATTATTAAAATCACCAAAACAAGTAGCATCAAAGCTATAACCATCTGAAAACACATAGTGGTTTTCAATTCTCTCTTGACTAACTTCTAACAAGACCCAGTAATTGCGATCAATATTTCTAAAAAACTGTCTATCGCTTGCCCCTATTAAAATGTATTGTTTTTCATTAAAACTAAATTGGTAAATCATTCTATTAAACAATACACGAAAATGCTTCCTCCTTTTCTTTTCATTGACTATTCTACTAAATAGGTTATCTATACTTATAGAATCGTTATAGCATTTTAAATATTCTGTTTTAAAAGAACGAGGATTAGAAGAATAAAAATCATTACATAAATGTTCTAATTTAATCTTATCCGACAGTTTTATATTAACTATATTAGATTCTTGCTCTTCGTTTCTTTCAACTAAATCAATAGTATCATTATAAATACTCGTACCATTGGGATAACTTATATCTATAAAATCAATACTCTTGTACTTCTTTAATAAGGAAAAATCAAAATTCCTTCCTATTCCTTGACAATAAATTTGTCCTCCCATCAAGAATAAGATAGAAAACATTAAAACTCTTTTTTTCATAGTATACTTTACATCAAGACATTACATGAATTATTATACTTCTGCAACAAAATCTTTCATTTAGCAATCTTAATTATTTTTTTCTGTTCTTTAATTGCCTTATCATAAAGGCGAGCTATCTTTAATGTAATTCTTCTCCATTACGAAAAACTTATATTAGAGAATCTCCTTTTAAAAACGCATATCAGACAAAACGTATCGCTCTTCTCTAACTTCTTTTCCTCTAAAATCATAAAGGTTCTTGTAAAAAACTATAGTATCTCCTTTTATCTCTCCTTGTTTTTTATTATACCAACCACCATCTTGGCAAACAAAAAATTCAATACTTATTTTATCATCATTGAATCTCCAGTATCCTACAGCTATTGCATTATTCCAATTTTTATCCCTTACGTTTTTTTCTTCTAATATAAAACCATCTTCAGCATTAAAACAAATCAAACGCCCATCACGATAAAAACCTATACCTGTTTTATAAACATTCTTATAAGTATATATCTTATTGAAAACAATTTTATCCGTTTCCTTAAAAGGAGTTTTAACTAATTTGAAATTAGGATTTTTTGGCCGACATTGCCCATCAATTCTTTGTCCTTTATGTATAAAACAAGAGTTACAAATAAAGATAATACTTGTTATTATTAAAATATTTCTCATTTTCATATGGTTCAATTTACATTATCTTTCATTGTTATAGATTCTACCACAAAGCTTTCCTTCCCTAAGAAATTAAAGATTCTATTTTAGTTTTTGAGTTGCTGACATCATAGTAGAATACTTCATAAATGCTTTATTTATCAAAACTCATATCAGATAGAATATACTTATCATAACATATTTCCTGTTTGAAAGGGTTTGAACCACATTTTTCCTCAAAAAAAATAGTATCTCCCTTTATCTCTCCCTGTCTTCCGATATATGTACCGAAATTTCCACATACAAAATACTCTATTTTTATTTTTTCCTCTTCCACTCTCCAATAACCAATATGTTGTGCATTATTCCAGTTTCTTTGAGAAACATCTTCATCTATTAGAAAGCTTTCGCCTTTAGCAACAAAATGTAGTAAATGTCCATTAGGATAGAACCCTATTCCAAATGATTTTCGATTCGACAAATAAGCTTTATTGAAAACAATTTTATCCGTTTCCTTAAATGAAGTTTTAACTAATTTGAAATTAGGATTTTTTGGCCGACATTGCCCATCAATTCTTTGTCCCTTATGTATAAAACAAGAGGTACAAATAATGATAATGCTTGTTATCATTAAAATATTTCTCATTTTCCTATAGTTCCATTTTCAGTTGTCGAAAACTAATCCATTATAGTTATAAATATCACGAATAAATTTACGTTAATATTTAACTAAAAAAAGAAGTGTCGTATTTAATTTTACTTTATTTTAGCTTTTAAGAAATGAAATTTCACATACAAACCACTTTTATACCACAAATAGGAGTAATGATTGTAGGATTATGTTTATTAAAAAATAAGAAAGAAGCAAATGCTTAATATCATATTAATTACACACATAACTCATCAAAACACACTGTTGTTGTGCATGAAAAAGTAAAAATTTAAAAACTTATGAAAAATATCTTTATCTATTATTTTATGCTAATTAGTCCGTTATGTCTTTTATTTTTTTTTAGACAAAACGCTATTTTTTTTGTTATAGGATTGGGAATCTATATTTTATATAGAAGCATCATAGATACTGAACGATTAATCAAGTTGAATATTATAGATAAAAAAGACAGACTAAAGTTGTATTGTAGTTTTTTTAAAAATGGAAAATATTTTAATCAACTTTATCTTAGAAGAAAATAACAGTATTAGCTGATAAAGGAAGAGAGCATTACAATTTTAACTATCCATATAAAGAAGGGGATCAAACTGTGCTGAAAGCCTGTTACATCTCCTTTTTCGTTAAAACACGGATTACGTGGTCATCTTTGTGGAGGTTCTTGATTCTGTTTTTACTATGCCTAATATCCTAATTATTGCTTCTTATTTACTCTTTACTCCCTTATAATAAATAAAAGTTAAAACTATACTTTTAAAAAAAGAAGATAATCCAATATAAGAATATCTTAAAAATCTATTTGAATACTCTAATGTAACTATTTCATTGAAAAACATATCCACTAAATACAATAGTGCCCATAACAAAATTATTATTGTAATCTTAAAAAAATGATTCTGTACCTTAAAATGTAGACAAACAAAACCAAATAGCACAATAAACCACAAAAAGAAAAACATTTTAGTAGTACCTATCCACTTTGCTATAGTACCAAAAACACCTCCAAATAAATACAAAAATATATCTGGAATATAAATATCTGACAATAGGTACATAGTAAAAAATATTATAAATACTGTACCATTTTTTTTATTCATAATCATTAGCCTTTTCTTTCATTGTTCAATACTTATTTTTCTATAATATAAGATTCTAATATAAACTCATTTCTTTCAAATACAAAAATAGTTTTACCAGGTTGCTTTATAACTTTTCCAATGCAAAGGAATTGTTTCTTTTTTATATATAATCTTTACATATTTATCTTGCATTAGTAAAGTATCGCCTGTAGCACTAAGCATATAATCTAAAATCACATAATGTCCTTTGCCATCTCCACATACAAAACTCTCAATCTGTATTTTTGTACCATTAGATGAATAATAATAACTTTTACTATAATTTTTATTATTAGGATTTAAATCACTTTCTTTTAATAAATTAGACATTCCTAAATCATTCTTACTTGGAATAGTAAATATTAAACATCTTCCATTTTTATAAAATCTTATATAATTATAGATATTATTTAGATCATCCCTTGAATTACTAATAGGGTATACTAAAACCCCATTATTGTACATCTCTGTCATCTTATAAACACCAATAGTATCAAGCATTATAGGAAAAATTTCTTGTTTGTCTTTTAACTTATAATGTGGCTTTATAGGCACATACTGTTCATTATGATTCGTCATCCCGTTTTGAAAAACAGAACAAGAAACAAATGTTATTGGTATTAAAATAGAAAGTATATTTCGTATAGCTATTAACTTCATATAGCAAATTTAGATTTATTCCAATTTGATAAAGTTATCACTGCTTCCAATCCTTACTTAGGAAGCTGACGTTGTGATTGTGTTACTTAAAATCAAATTTTTATATAAGTATGCTTTTACAATCGACCATAAAAACCATTGTTACTTCACTTTCTTTTTCCTTACATTCAATATCAATGACTTTGGTAGAAAGTAACAAACTAAAAAATATATGATCACTGTTCTTTCCCTATATCTTTTCTTGCAATTTGAAGTAAATTTACACTTCTTTTTCTTATATTTGTCTTGTCTTTTAAGAGAAAAAAACTAAAAATTTAAGCAGTAAAAAACACCACTGCTTAAATTTTTTTTTAACTCTTTAAAATA